>NZ_QCYK01000001.1:0-1214166 GCF_003071345.1 Chitinophaga parva
ACCCGTTTGCCGGTCGCCACCCAGTATTGCTACCTGTGCTGCCCCTCGACTTGCATGTATTAGGCCTGCCGCTAGCGTTCATCCTGAGCCAGGATCAAACTCTCCATTGTAAATAGTTTGTTTGCTCACTGACTAATTTTTTCTCAAAGCGAGAAAACCTTGCAGTTCTCTCTACTTCTAATTAGACAAGAGTGTTTTAATTTTTTTCGCTTGTTTGCTTACCTCACTACCATCCGAAAATAGTAGTGCTGTTGTTTCCTGACTTTCAAAGATCTTTTGCTTTTGATTATGCGGATTTACATCCTTTCATCTTAAAGCTTGTTGTCAAAATGTGAGATCCGATCTCTTAGCCGCTCCCTATCGAAGCACTCATTTTTTTCGTCCCGTTTGGGGTTGCAAAGGTAGAAGGAGTTTCTCATTTCACCAAATCTTTTCTAAAGATTTTTTCATTCTTCTTTCTTTCATGAGAGACCCGTTGAAACTTAGCATTGGCGCCAGTTTCAGCGTATTTGAGCTATCGTAAAAGAGAAGGAATTGCAGTATCGTGAAGAGCTTTCTGTAACCGTGCTTTCTATCAAAGCGGGACGCAAAGGTAGGCGGTTTTTCCATACTGCCAAATCTTTCGCTACAAAAACATTTATAAATTTTTGAAATCAGCCAGCAGCAAGACTTTCAGCGCTTATATTTTTTCAACCGGCAGCAGCAAGCCATCCGGGTATTGCACCTTTACCAGGAACAAACCCTGGGGCGGCACCGCAAAATCTGCCTTCGTACAGTCCTTTGCCTGTATCACTTCATGAAACTGCTCAATGGAAAGCTTGCCCCTGCCCACCCGCAACATAGTGCCCACCAGCCCACGCACCATACCCCGCAGGAAACGGTTGGCCCGCACATTGTAAATGAGCTGCCCATCTTCGCTGTGGCTCCAGTAAGAATGCAGGATGTTGCAATTGTAGGTTTTCACCTGGCTGTTGCGCTTGGAGAAAGTAGAAAAGTCCGTATAACCACTCACGATAATAGCCGCTTCCTGCAGCCATGCTTCGTTCAGCTTATAAGGGAAATAATAGCCCCTGTCCTGGCGGAACGGGTCCTTCCGGTTATACAGGAAGTATTGATAGGAGCGGCTTTCAGCGGCAAAGCGGGCATTGGTCTCTTCCGGCACGGCATACACTCCTTTCAGTACGATATCCGGCGGCAGGATGGCATTCACCTTATACAAAAACTGCGGATGCAAAGGCAGTTCCGTATCAAAATGCAGGAAGTTCTGCAACGCATGTACACCGGCATCTGTACGGCTGGAGCCCGTGGTCTGCACGGGTACACGCATGAGGGTACTAACCGCTTTATCGATAGTGCCCTGCACAGAATGACTGTTGTGTTGTACCTGGAAACCCGCGTACTGCGTGCCTTTGTAGGCCACTTCTAAAAAATACCGTTTCATGCCCTTTGCTGTTTCAGCCGGCAAGTTCCTCACAAAAACCGACAATGTAAAATGAAAAAGGCCCCACCGGTGCGCGGTGAGGCCTTCAGTTATGTAGTAACGCTTAGCGCAGCATGGCATTAAAGCGCTTCCTGTAATAGTCATCTTTCAGCAGGTCCTGCAAGCCCACAAACTTACCGGTTTCATACGTATGCAGGTAAGCCGTTTCCAGCAGCCGGTAACGGTATTCATCCGTATCGATCAGCTGTGCAAAAGCGCGGATCTGCTCTGTAGACAGGCACGTATTGCGGATGTTCCTATTGAACGTTTCCACCATATTGGATTCATTGCCCTGGGAAGAAACCCTCCGCATCAGCTTCTTAAAGCTATCGTTATTGAGCATCTGCTGGCAATCTGAATTCAGCGATGTCTTTGCACTGCTTACAGGAGCCGCAGTGGTAGCGGCTTCCGTGGCAGCAGTCTGTTTATTCACGGTCACCCATTCATCTGAATGCAGGTTGCCCACAGAATCAGCAACTGCGCTCTCTTCGCTACGTTTCTTCTTTTTCCTGGATGGCTTAGGCGCATCTTCTACCGGGGCAGCAGCGGCTGTTGTGGCGGCAGCTGCAGGCGCTGTGGTACCAAAATCTATGAATTGCGGTTCATCACCGGTGGCATGTTTCTTTTTCTTTCTGGAAGCTACGGGAGCAGCGGCGTTCTCTGTATAGGCGGTGGCTGCGCTGTCTGCACTGGGCGCAGGTACGGCGCTTTCTGCCACGGGCTGGGCCGTTGCCGGTTGTGCTACCGGCTGGGGTATTGTTTGCTGGGTATTATCGATCACTACCGGGGCGGCAGCCACTACATCTGCTTCCGCGGCGGTTTTCTGCTCATCTGCCATCACGTCTTTCAGGTAGGCCTGTTCTTCCGGTGTCAGCACATCGTCTGCAGCAGTGGCCTTGGCGGGCTTCTTACCCTTTTTAGGAGCTGGTATTGCTCCAGCAGGGGCGGCGGCTGCTTCCGCGGTTGTTGCAGCGGCAGGGGCTGCACTAGCGGGCGTGGGCGCCGGCTCGTCCATATCTGCCGGGCGGTCATCGCCGGCTACTTTATCAAGGGCTGATGCAAATTTATTGGGTTGTTTAGCGGGAGCTGCCGGCGTTGTGGTAGGTGGTGTAGCCGGTGCAACCGCGGGTGCGGTGCTTTGCGGCGCGGCAATGGCTACGTCTTTGTTGTTGGCAAAAGTGCTGTCCAGGTCTTTCTTCACATTACTCATCATGGCCGCGGAAGCGTCTGCAGGCACGGGTTGTGCGGGAACGGCGGCCGTTTCTGCAGGTGCGGTGGCCGGAGCAGCCTCCGGTGCCGCCGCGGTTTCAGCTGCTACCGGCTTTAATAAAGTATATGTCTGGAGGTTGAACAGGGCAATTTCCTGTGCACTGGTGTGCTTGATCACGAAGCCCTCGTCCCGGGTACCGGTAAGGGTAATGCTGAAATGTTTCTCGGGGATCTCGTTCTTCGGGAAGCCCACCACCAGGTCTGCCGTGCCTTTGGGCAGTTCCGGCACTATCACATATCCTTTCGCGGAAGCGCTGAGCACTTTGCCCTTGTAACGCACGTAGAACAACTCCCCCTTCTCGCTCTGGATGTATATAAAATGATGCTCATCGCCGGCCCACGCAGCGGTGGACACCAGCAACAACAAAGCAAATAATGATTTTTTTAAATAAGAAAGCATAAGTCTATTGTGGCGGTATGTATATCAGGATAATTGCAAATACTATTCCAAGATGACAAGGACCTGGCCCTTTTCCACGGCGGTGCGCGGGGCCACCTTTACTTCTTTTACGATGGCATCGGCGGTGGCTTTGAATACATTCTCCATTTTCATGGCCTCCAGGATCAGCACCGGATCTCCCTTTTTTATGGCCTGGCCGGGCGCCACCAGCACCTGGAGCACCAGGCCTGGCATGGGCGCTTTGATGTCGTTGACCTTTCGGCCCATAGCGTCTTTAATGCCCATGGCCGCAAGCAATTGGTCAATAGGCTCTTCCAGCTTTACGTCAAACACGCGGCCTTCTATCTGCAGGCTCACAGTTTTGTGCTCCCGGTCTATCCCACACAGTTGCACTGCCACACTGCGATTGTCCATGATCACGCTGTAATTGCCATTGGGCAGCTGGGCGGCAGACCAGTCTACCGTTTCCCCGTTACAGGTGACGCCATTGGCCATATCCACCTTAAATGCAGCTTTATCGTTTACCGTGGCTTTGATCATTATACTGGTTTATGCAAACAAAAATAGGAATTTTAACCACTTGCCTTGTATTTGGCCCATTTGTTTAAATTTGGCCACTATTCACCGCTTTAGCGAATACTTTTGACAAAAATCAAAAACCTCATGCATCATCAAATGAAGAAGGCCCTGTCCGGCGCTGCGCTCTGCGGCTTGCTGGGCTGGTCTGCCGCGACGCTGGGCCAGCAAAAGGACCCCAACGATCCGGCCCTGAAGATCTACCGTGCATCTGCCACCAAGATCAACGACCTGGTACACACTAAGCTGGACGTACGCTTCGACTATGCCAAACGCTATATGTACGGCAAGGAATGGGTAACCCTCCATCCGCACTTCTATCCTACAGACAGCCTTACACTGGATGCCAAAAGCATGAACATTAACGCTGTAGCCCTGGTGAAGAATGGTAAAACAGTGAACCTGCCGTACACCTACCGCGACAGCCTGCAGCTGGCCATAAAACTGGACCGCACTTACAAATCAAACGAACAGTACACCATTTTTATTGATTATACGGCCAAGCCGGAAGAATATAAAGCAGTAGGCAGCGCCGCCATCACGGATGCCAAAGGCCTGTACTTCATTAACCCGGATGGTAAAGATCCCGGTAAACCCACGGAGATCTGGACCCAGGGCGAAAGTGAATCGTCTTCCGTATGGTTTCCCACCATCGATAAAAGCAACCAGAAGTCCACTTCCGAGATCAGCATGACAGTGGAAAAGAAATATAAAACCCTGTCTAACGGCCTGCTGGTAAAGCAGGTGAACAATGCCAACGGTACCCGCACAGACACCTGGAAGCTGGACCAGCCCTTTGCCCCCTACCTGTTTATGATGGCCGTGGGCGACTATGCCATTGTAAAGGACACCTGGCATGGCAAGGAAGTAAGCTACTATGTGGAACCTGCGTATGAAAAATATGCACGTGACATTTTTGGCGATACACCGGAAATGCTCTCCTTCTACTCCAAGATCCTGGGCTACGATTACCCCTGGCCCAAATATTCCCAGATCATTGCCCGCGATTATGTAAGCGGCGCCATGGAAAATGTGACCGCAACCCTGCACGGCCAGTTTGTACAGAAAACAGACCGGGAGCTGCTGGACGATGACCGCGAGGGCAATTCCGTGATCGCGCATGAGCTGTTCCATCACTGGTTTGGCGACCTGGCCACCTGCGAAAGCTGGAGCAACCTCACCGTGAATGAATCCTTTGCCGACTACAGCGAATACCTGTGGTTTGAACACAAATTTGGCAAAGACGCGGCAGACGAACATGGCTACAATGCCCTGCAGGGCTACTTCCGCACGGCACAATACAGCGGTGACAAAGACCTGGTGCGTTTCCACTACCACGATAAAGAAGATATGTTTGATGCCATCACCTACCAGAAAGGTGGCTGCATTCTCAACATGCTGCGCAATAACGTGGGTGATTCCGCCTTCTTCAAATCCCTGAACCTTTACCTGAAAACCAATGCCTACAAAGCCACAGAAGCGCACCAGCTGCGCCTGGCCTTTGAAGAAGTGACCGGCCGTGATATGAACTGGTTCTTTAACCAATGGTATTACGGACAAGGCTATCCCACGCTGGACCTGAGCTATGCCTATGACGAGGCCGGCAGGAAGACAAGCGTGATCATCAAACAGGTACAGAAAACAGATAAGGTATGGGAACTGCCCATGGCTGTTGATGTTTACGCCGGCGGAAAGAAAGAAAGATACATGATCGATGCTAAGCACCGCATTGATACGTTCACCTTTGAAAGCGCCGTGAAACCGGACCTGGTGAACGTGGATGCAGACAAAGTGATCGTCATGAAAAAGGACGACCACCGTGACCTGAGCACTTATGTATTCCAATACTTCAACGCCCCCAACTACCTGGACCGCCGCGAGGCACTGGATGTGTGCATTGAACAGCAATCCACTAACGCCGATGCACGCAAAGTGGTGCTGGCCGCGGTAAAAGACAAGTTTGAAGGCCTGCGTGCTTACGCCATTGAGCACCTGAAAATGGATGAAGCAGCCATAAAGAGCGCCATCGCCCCCACCCTCGTGGACCTGGCTAAGAATGATGTCTTTGCCAAAGTACGCTCCGCCGCCGTGGAACAGCTGGGTGGCCTGGCAGATGCACAATACGCCTCCCTGTTTGAAAGCAAAATAGCCGACCGCTCTTATGCCGTAGAAGGCAAAGCCCTCTCTGCGCTGTACGATGTGGACTCCACCAAAGCCTTCACCACTGCCAAATCGCTCGAGAAAGACGCCAAGGGAGACCTTATGAGCGGCATTGCAGAAGTGTACCTGAAGAAAGGTGATGAATCAACCCTCCCCTTCTTCCGCAGGCATTTTGAAAGCGCCACCGGCCAGGAAAAGTTTGAAGCAGCGGCCCAGTACATAGTAATACTGGCCAACGCATCCAATACAGAAGCGGTAAACCATGGCTATGACCAGATCAGGGAAATGACGGAACAGTTTCGTAACAAGATGGTGACAAACTACATCATCAACATGCTCACCCCCGCGCTGCAGAAAAAGCAGGCTGCCGCCCAATCCGCCACCGGCGCGACGCAGGAAGGATACAATGCACAGGTAACGCACCTGCAGGAGATCATTAAATCCCTTAGATCACCCAAAGCCGCAGAAGAATAAACTGCGCTGATGCATAAACTGAAAACGGCTGTCTCCGTAAAAGAGACAGCCGTTTTTTATTGCACGTATGTTTGTCATTTTATCCCACCCTCACCACAGATTGGGTGCGCTCATCCCAGCGCCAGGGCGTGTCGTGCAGGGGTATGCCGCCCAGGTAACGTCCTTTGCGCGCGGCGTAGCGCAGGTAGTTTTCTTCCCCGTTCAGGATGTCACGGCCCAGGCCTGTGATGGACAGTTGCTGCCCTTTTTCATCCACCACACCCGCGCTGATCATGCGGCGCAGGTATACATCCAGCTGGAAATCACCGAAACCATAAATGGTAAGCTGGTCCCAGAACTGGGTGTACAGGTCGTACCAGCGGTATTCGGAAACCAGGAGGAGATTGAGGAAGAAACTTTCAATACGGTTCAACCCATTTTGCACGGACGGAAGCCGCTGCAGGTGGGCTTTCAAGGCAGGGCCAATGTGATACAGCTGCCCGTTTTGCCGGTCGCCGGAAAATGGCTCCAGCCGCATGGGTGTCACAGCGCAATAGGCAGACCAGATCTCCGTGGCCAGCCCCAGGTCCTGTGGCTGCAGCACCAGACGGTCTGCAAACAAGCCGGGAAAGTGGCCGGCCGTGAGCATGCCCAGGCCCCTGAATCCTGCGGGCTGATATTGCGGCCCCGGCGCCACCAGGCTTACGCGGGGTGGCAGCCGGAACTGTTGTAAATAAAATAGGGTGAATAAAAGATTGATCTGGCAGAAGAGGTCAAATTCAAACCAAAGCACCACCTCCTCGTATTTGGATACATTTTCCAGGCGGGTAAATTCCTGTACCACTTGGGTAAGGTAGGTTTTCCGGTCAATGCCATACACCTGCTGCGCGTGATCTGCCCTGGCTTTGAAGAACTCATCCATATCCGTGGTGAAGATGGTGTGGCCCTCGCTCATCATGGAACGGTTCACCACGATCTCGCCCGGGAGGCCACTGTTGCGAAATGGGGTCAGGGTTGCGTCTCCGTTTAGTATGTGCAGAATGGCCATGGGATGTAATGGTTTAAAGTGCGTTACCTTACTACACAAAATCCATACAAATAGTTGGGAGCACCAGGTTACCAGCTGCCGCCGGCACCACCACCCCCACCGGAACCGCCGCCAAAACCGCCGAAGCCTCCTCCGCCGCCACCACCAAATCCGCCACCACCGCCGCTGCCCCAGCCGCCGCCCATGGGTATCCACCAGCCACCATAACCACGGCGGCTATAAGTGCCCCCACCGCCGCTACCCCGGCTGAAGAGGATGATCACAATGATCACAATGATGATAATGATGATGGGACTGATCCCGCCCCCACCGGACTTGCGCGGAATGCCTTTATACTCCCCGGCAGCTGCCTTGAAAATGAGATCTACTCCGGCATCCAGGCCGGCATAATAATGCCCTTCCTTGAAATTGGGCACCATGGCGGCTTCAATGATGCGGTGTGCTATCACATCGGGGATGGCGCCTTCCAGGCCGTAGCCTGTGGCTATCCAGACCTTGTGATCGTCTTTGGCCACCAGGATCACGAGGCCGTTATCGCGGCCCTTGATGCCCACGCCCCAGTCCCGCAGGTATTTGAGCGCTACGTCACTGATGTCGTAATCGCCTACCGTATTTACCGTCACTACCAGCACCTGGTTGGAGGTACTGTCGCTATAGGCCACCAGCTTATGTTCCAGGGCATCTACCTCGCTTTGTACCATCACACCGGCAAAGTCATTTACCAGGCGGGGCGGGTTAGGCTTGGGTTGTATCTGCTGGGCAGCCAGCCGGCCGGTGAGCAAGACCATTACGCATAAAAAGAAGCAGCGCAAGCGTTTCATATCAAAAAATAATTCTGTGCGTTAAAGGATGCCCGGATGCAGGCCATGTGGCCCCTTCCCGGGGAAAAGTGGTGAATGGTCAGCGGCCAAAGACAATATCGTCCGGCAGCTCATTCTCATCATCTGCCTGGTGGGGAAAGTGCTGGCGCAATGACTGCCCGATGGTAAGGATGCAGGCTTCCAGCCCGGGCACGATCTGGCCTTCGCGGAACTGGCTCCGGAGCTTTGTGGCCGCGGACTGCCAGAACTCCTGTCCTACTTTCTGGTGAATACCGCTATCGCCCAGGATAGCAAACTGCTTGTCCAGCAGGGCCACGTAGAGCAGCACGCCGTTCTGCAGGCGGGTATTGCCCATGCCCATGGGGCCAAACACTTCCCCGGCGCGGTCCAGCGGGTTTACATAACCGCAGCGGCTTTCCACGAAGAGACGGATCTCACCGGAAGTGAGGCGCTCTGCCTGGCGGATGGCCTGGAGCAGGCGTTCTTTCTCGGGTTCAGTAAAAAACTCCTTCTTTTTGAAAAAAGGGAACAGGCCCATGGAGGACGTTTTTGAGGGATCAGGAAAAAGGGCAAATCCCAGGTTCCCGCGCTGTAAAAGCCGGGGCCCGGGACTTGCAAAACATTCACGGCGCACGCCACTGCGCCTGCTGCGGATTATTTGCTGCTGTCGCCAAAGTCGATCTTGGGTGCCTTATCCGCACCTTCCTGGGCGGTAAAGCCGGCTTTGGGATGGAAGCCGGCAAGGCCCGCAACGATATTGCCGGGGAAATATCTTACAGACTGGTTGTAGGTCTGCACAGCATCGTTGAAGTCCCTGCGGGCCACGTTGATGCGGTTTTCTGTACCTTCTATCTGTGCCTGGAAATCCTGGAAGGCCTTGGTGGTTTTCAGGTCCGGGTAGTTTTCTGCTACTGCCAGCAGGCGTCCAAAGGAAGAGCTCAACTGGGACTGTGCGGCCTGGAATTGCTGCAGCTTTTCCGGGGTCAGGTTCTCCGCATCGATCTTTACCTGGGTGGCGCTGGCGCGGGCTTCTACCACTTTGGTAAGGGTGCTTTGCTCAAAGTTTGCAGAGCCTTTAATAGTGGATACTACGTTGTCATACAGGTCCATCCTGCGCTGGTAAGAGGCTTCCACGTTGGACCAGGCCTTCTTTACGTTCTCGTCCTGGCCCACCAGGCTGTTATATTTGGCGCAACCACCGCAGCCTGCTATCAACAGCAACGCTACTAATACAATGGCAACAATACTTCCTGTCTTCATAAAATGTATGTGTTTTGTGAGAAATTGGCTTGATCAAACCTACAAGAAAATTGCCATATGGCAAAAAGGATGCGCCTGGCAGTATCAGACACTTATCGGAAAAAATGTATTAATTTTAATAAGACTTTAAAAAAAAACACGATAGTGTATTGATTAAGTCCTGGCAAAAAACTATGTTTATGCAATTAATTGCAGGACTGATTATTCCAGCGTGTACCTTTGAATCATGTGACAATAAGAAGGCCAGCCCTTCCAAGTCAACGCAATGCAATACCTATCGACTTTACTATTCTTTTTGTTCATCTTCATTTGAGTTTAAGACTGCAATATGAGTTCTCAACACATCCATATTTTATATATTGATGACGAGGTAAATAATTTGAACGCCTTTAAAGCTTCGTTTCGCCGGATCTATACCGTACAAACCGCCACCAGCGCGGAAGAGGCAGAAAAATTACTGGAGTCAAACACCTTTCACATCATTATTTCCGACCAGCGCATGCCCAAAATGACGGGCATTGAATTCTTTGAATCCATCCTGGAGCGCTACCCGGAGCCCATCCGCGTGCTGCTTACCGGCTATGCGGATATTAATGCGGTGATAGACGCCATCAACAAGGGCCAGGTGTACAAATACTTCTCCAAGCCCTGGAACGAGGACGAACTGAAACATAACATTGAAAAGGCGTACGAAGTTTATTCCCTGCGCAAAGAAAATAAGGAGCTTACCGCCAAGCTGCTGGACGTGAATGAAAAGCTGGAGTTCCTGCTGCGCCAGAAACTGATCTCTTAAACGTTATGGCATCCGCACATATTACCAGGCCGGGACTTTTTACAGCCCCGGCCTTTTTTTGCCCATCCTCCGGCCGGTAAGCCGGTAGCACCAATTTTTTGGCGAATGCCGCCCGCCCCGTTAACTTGCAGCCTTTGTGAACGTTTAAATCTCCATCATGCAAGTTTGGAAAGATTACCAGGCCCAGCACAAGGACCGTTTTCTCAACGAATTACTGGACTTACTGCGCATCCCCTCTGTGAGCGCGGACTCCCGCTATAACCAGGACACCCTGCGTTGCGCTGAAGCAGTGAAACAACGCCTGCAGGAAGCCGGCGCTGAAAAAGTGGAGGTATGCCCTACCGCCGGCCACGCTATCGTGTACGGCGAAAAGATCATTGACCCCGCCCTGCCTACTGTACTGGTGTACGGCCACTACGATGTGCAGCCTGCAGACCCGCTGGAACTGTGGCACAGCGGCCCCTTTGACCCGGTGATCAAGGATGGTAAGATCTGGGCCCGCGGCAGTGCCGACGATAAAGGCCAGTTCTACATGCACGTGAAGGCATTTGAAACCATGGTGAAGACCAATACCCTGCCTTGCAACATAAAATTCATGATTGAGGGTGAAGAAGAAGTGGGCTCCGCTAACCTGGGCATTTTCCTCAAGGATAACAAAGAGCGCCTGAAGGCGGATGTGATCCTCATTTCCGACACCGCCATGCTGAGCCTCGAAAACCCGTCCCTGGACACCGGCCTCCGTGGCCTCTCCTACATGGAAGTAGCCGTGACCGGCCCTAACCGCGACCTGCACTCCGGTGTGTATGGCGGCGCTGTGGCCAACCCTGCTACCATCCTTTGCAAGATGATCGCCAGCCTGCATGATGAAAATAACCACGTTACCATCCCCGGCTTTTATGACAAGGTGCAGGTGCTCAGTGATGCAGAACGCAAAGCCCTGAACAGCGCCCCGTTTGACGAGGCGGAATACAAAAAGGACCTGGGCATAGACGCTGTATGGGGCGAGAAAGGCTATTCCACCATTGAGCGTACCGGTATCCGGCCCACCCTGGAGGTGAACGGTATCTGGGGCGGTTACACCGGTGAAGGCTCCAAGACCGTGCTGCCTTCCCAGGCATTTGCCAAGATCTCTATGCGCCTGGTGCCCGGCCAGGACTGGCTGGAGATCTCCGACCTGTTCAAAGCCCATTTTGAAAAGATAGCCCCCGCCGGCGTAAAGGTGAGCGTAACCCGCCACCATGGCGGCAATCCGTATGTAACACCTACTGACCACGCCGGTTATAAAGCGGCTACCCGGGCGGTAGAAGCTACCTTTGGCAAAGCGCCCATCCCCGTACGCGGCGGCGGCAGCATTCCCATCGTATCGCTGTTTGAGTCCGAGCTGGGCCTCAAAACCATCCTCATGGGCTTTGGGCTGGATAGCGATAACCTGCACTCTCCCAACGAAAAATACGGCCTGGAAAACTTCTACAAAGGCATCGAGACCATCCCGTATTTCCATAAGTTCTTTGCAGAGCAGTTTAAGCAATAAGGGGTCTTAAGTCCTATGTCTTAGGTCTTAGGTATTGATATTTAAAGAGGGGAAGCCGGTAGCGCTTCCCCTCTTTTTGTGAAACCGTCATTTTTGTACATTCGCAGACTGACTATTTTTGTGACTTATGGCAACGAAACCAGCACCAGCAGCAGAGAAACTCCGTGTAGACAAATACCTCTGGGCCATCCGCATTTTTAAGACCCGCAGCCAGGCGGCAGATGCCTGCGACGGGGGCAAAGTAAAGCTCCACGGTAATTCCGTGAAGGCGGCCAAGGCCGTGTCCGTGGGCGATAAATACGATATCCGCGCAGAAAACCGCAAATGGACCATCGAGGTGACCGCCCTGCTGGACCACCGCGTGCAATATGCCGAGGCCATTAAATACTACGTGGACCTCACCCCGGAAGAAGACCAGCAGATGAACCAGCGCGTAGCTGCCAGCTTCCATACGGGCAAGCGCCCCAGCAAAATAGGCCGCCCCACCAAGTCCGACCGGCGCGACCTGGACGACTTCATGCGGGGGGACGACTGAGCCCTGCCGCCATCATTAAACCTGTAGTTTTCGCGCGGGAGAACCGCCCCGGCCGTAATAATTCAACTTTCTCGCTTTTGCGTAGTACCTTCGCTGCCCAAAATCAGATATCTCCAATGGCTAAACAAAGCGACGTGCTCTCCGCAGACTTCCTCGTGAAAGTGGCGGAGGAATTTGGTACCCCGGTGTACATCTATCACGCGGAAAAAATAAAGACGCAGTACGGCAAGCTCCAGAAGGCTTTCCAGAAGGCGGACACCCATTTTTTCTACGCTTGCAAGGCCCTCACCAACATCAATGTGCTGCGCTACGTGCAGTCGCTCGGCGCCGGGCTGGACACTGTGTCCATCCAGGAAGTGATGCTGGGCCTCAGGGCCGGTTTTGATCCTAAGAAGATCTTTTACACCCCCAACTGCGTGGATATCAACGAGATCATCGCTGCAAAGGACCTGGGTGTAAATATAAATATTGACAACATCTCCATCCTGGAGCAATGGGGTAATAAATTTGGCGGCAGCTATCCTATCTGCATCCGCCTTAATCCGCACATCATGGCGGGCGGTAACTACAAGATCTCCACCGGCCACGTGGACAGCAAATTTGGCATTTCCATCCACCAGCTGCGCCACATTGAGCGCATTGTAAAATCCACTAAACTGAAAGTGACCGGCCTGCACATGCACACCGGCTCCGAGATCAAGGACGTGGACGTGTTCCTGCGCGCGGTGGACATCATGTTTGAAATTGCCGCCAACTTTGACGACCTGGAATTCCTGGACCTGGGCAGCGGCTTTAAAGTGGCCTACCAGCCTGGTGATCCCGAGACGGACATTGAACTGCTGGGCGACAAGGTGAGCGAGGCTTTCAATAAGTTCAGCGCCGCTTACAAACGCCCGCTGCAGCTGTGGTTTGAGCCCGGGAAGTTCCTGGTAAGCCAGGCCGGCTATTTCGTGGTGAAGGCCAATGTGATCAAGCAAACGACGGCCACCGTGTTTGTAGGCGTGAATTCCGGCTTTAACCACCTGATCCGCCCCATGTTCTACGACGCTTTCCATTTGATCCGCAACATTTCCAATCCCAAGGGCACGGAACGGATCTACACCGTGGTGGGCAACATCTGCGAGACCGATACCTTTGGGTGGGACCGTAAGATCAACGAGGTGCGCGAGGGCGATTACCTGGTGTTCTATAACGCCGGCGCCTATGGTTTTGAAATGTCCAGCAACTTTAACAGCCGCCTGAAACCGGCGGAAGTGCTGATCAAAGACGGTAAGCCGCGCCTGATCCGCAGGGCGGATGTGCTGGATGACCTGCTGCGCAACCAAGTAGAAATTGAATTGTAAATATTGCAATATATTATGGCTTGATTCAAACAGCCGGTCCGCAAGGCCGGCTGTTTTTGTAGGATAACCTCCTGGAAATAAAGGATCAACACTACAATATCGGGCGCCCGCTATCGTCTACCATACTGATAGATTCAGCGGAAATACAGTACCTTTGTGACGCCTCCTGACAACTGTACTACACTTCGTTTATAGCACTTAGAACCCCCTGCCGCAAGGCGGGATAATGCCACTATTCGTATGGAAGTATTAAAAATGAGACCGGGATTATTTAAAGAAGAAGCACAGGTAGATACGCGCATTTCATTTGTTCCATTTGTGAGGTTCCTCAAAGAAAAAGCGCAGAACTCCAACGACGCAAGATCCCGGTTCTACAAGCATATCGTGGAGCGGTTTGAAAGCAACCCTGCCGTGTTGCAACCGCTGGAAATGGAAGATCTGGACAAGTACAAAGAGTATCTTGATATAGTGACCGCCGCCGTATTCCCCATCATGACGGATACCGACAAAGATGTTTATGGCATTGGCGTACCCTTCCGTTTTTCCATTTTCTACTACTCCTCTCTTTTCAAACACCTGTTCACCGAAAACGGGAATGGTAATGTAGCCATGATCCCAAGCGGCATCTCCATGGACAAGATAGCCCAGGACCGCCGTGGCTGGCTGTATAAGCAGGTATTGGAGCGCTTTTATGGCTTTGAGATGAATTATGATCATGCCATTATCCACCATGTAAATTCCCATGAAACAGGCCTGCGCCGCTACTTTAAGCTGCACCTGGACGCCCGTTTCATGGACATCAAAGTGAAAGGCCCCCTGCCGGACCTGGACCGGGAAATGGTATGCAACCATGGCGGTTCCATTGAGGAACTGGCGGAAATACTGCCCCTGAGCATGTTCCAGCTGGAAGGCTTTGTGATCTGGACGGTACAGGATGTGACCCGGGATGAAATGATGAACTACATCAAGAACCTGGTGCTCAAGATCAGTGCAGACAATGAAGCAAAAACCTACCTGCAGCTGAATGACGCCCTGCAGGCAGTGCTGGAAAACAAAGAAATTGCCGTGCACGTAATGCCCTTCCTGAAAGTGAAGAACAAATACGTGCTGGAAAGCGAGTTTGCCTCCAGCAGCGTGATCCTGGGCATGCAGGGCAATGAAAAACAGCAGCAACAACTCTACCAGCAACTGGTACAATACCTGGAAAATCATAAAGAGCCGCTCAACATTGCCAACCTGGATGATGTAAGCCTTACCCTCTACCCTTTCCTGAAGTTCCTGCCCCACAAGGGTGTGCGCAGCTTTGTGCTGGTGGGTATCGAATATGAAAATGAGCTCCTGGGCATGGTGGAAATTGCCTCCCTGGAATCGAACGGGCTGGCCTACCAGAAAGTGGCCCGCATAGAATACCTGCTGCCCCTGGTTACCCTGATGCTGCGCAAGAGCGTAGACATACAGGCAGCCCGCATCAGCAATGTGATCAAGCAGAAATTCACCGCCCTGCAGCCTTCTGTAGAATGGAAGTTCATCGACGCCGCCTGGCAATACCTGCATGATCCGGAGAAAGGCAAGAATGAAATAGAGAACATTACCTTCAGCGAAGTATACCCGCTATACGGCGCAGTAGATGTACGCAACTCTTCCGTGGAACGTGGCATGGCCCTGCAGGAAGACCTGCGCGAGCAACTGCTGCTCATCCAGCAATGCCTGGAACGCATGGAAAAAGAACTGGAGCTGCCCCTGCTGGAGGAACTGCAATTCAAGAACCAGAGCCTGATGCAGCGCATCAGCCAAAGCCTGGTAGCAGAAGAAGAAGCGCAGGTGAATGAGTTCCTGGACTATGAAATTGCGCCCACCTTCCGCCACCTGTACGACAGCTATCCCAGCCTGCAACCCATGCTGGCCAAGTATTTTGACACGGTGAATAAAACGGAGGGCCACGTATTCCACCACCGCCGCCGCTATGAAGAAAGCCTGCAGCGCATCAATACACAACTGAACGAGTTCCTGGAAAAAGAACGGGATGGCATCCAGAATTCCTTCCCGTGCTACTTTGAAAAATACCGCACGGATGGTGTAGAATACAACATCTACATTGGACAGTCCATTGCGCAAAATAAAAAGTTTGACCTGCTGTACCTGCGTAACCTGCAGCTGTGGCAACTTACGTCCATGGCCGGCATTGCCCGCATGACGCACAAGTTGCAGCACGAGCTGGAAGTGCCGCTGCAAACCACGCAACTCATCCTCATCCACAGCAATCCGATAGACATCAGCTTCCGTCTGGATGAGCGCCGCTTTGACGTGGAAGGCGCCTACAATATCCGCTACGAGATCATTAAGAAACGGATAGACAAGGTGCACATCCGCGAGACCGGCGAACGCCTCACCCAACCCGGCAAAATAGCCCTCGTGTACAACTACGCCCGCGAAGCGGAAGAGTACCGCAAATACATCCACTTCCTGCAAAACAAGAACATCCTGCTCCCTGAAATAGAAATGCTGGAACTAGAAGAGCTGCAAGGCATCAGCGGCCTCAAAGCCATGCGGGTAACGGTGAATATGGATTTTGAATAAAACGTACAACGTACAACGTACAGCGTACAACGTACAACGTATACCTATCACGAATAAACGCAGCGAATGAGATAATACTACACACGGCATAAAAAAACCTGAGTATACAACTCAGGTTTTTTTATGCGATCAATTTGCAACTCAATATCGTTGTACGTTGTACGTTGTACGCTGTACGTTGTACGCCGTACGTTGTACGAATCCTAGAACTTAAACCCAAACGAAGCATAAAACATATTCCCGTCGTAAGAATGGGCGAGGCTGGCAGTGAGCACGAACATGTCTATGGGGGCAAAATAAATACCGCCGCCATAGCCATCGTGCCATACGTGGGAGACTTCATCTTTTACCCATACACGGCCTACGTCGTTGAAGGCGATGAGGCCTATGGTGCCGGGCAGGATATAATTGCGGAAGTCGAACAGTTTAAGGCGGAGCTCCGTGTTGTTATACACCAGGCTGCGGCCGGCAAAGCGGTCGTTGCGGTAGCCGCGCATATTGTTGTTACCGCTCAGGGTCAGGGCCTGGAAGTATTCGTAGTCGCCCCAGATCACGCCACCACCAAAGCGGGTTACAAACGTAAGGCGGTTAGGCACACGGGTGCTGGCAAAAAAGGTAATGTCAGATTTCAGGGTGGCTGTGTTCAGGGTGGAGTGATCCCAGCCGTGGCGGCCCTGCAGGGTGGTTACCCAGTTGATGCCCTTGGTGGGTAACAGTTCCCTGTCCCGCGTATCTACCTGGAACAAAGTGCCCACACCAATATAACTCTTGCTTTGCGCCACCCTTGCGGAGTCCAGCCCGTTGTGGGTAAAGTCAGTGATGAAGCGGTCCTGGTTATCATCCGGATCAAAACCGTAATGCTCCACCAGCGGGCCATAGCCTACATGTACATGCGGGCCCAGGTCATTGCGCAGCAAGGCATTCACGGAATATAAACTGTAGCGGCTGCGGTAGTAGTAGATCTTGTGATCGTCTTTATCAAACACGGTTTCGTTGCCATACCCAAAGAAGTTCTGCACGTTCTTGGGTGCGCGGATGCGGGCATCCAGCTCCAGGTCTGTACGGCCTATTACATCGGTAAAGAGACCGTTGTAGTGGAAGTTCCAGGCTTTGGTAAGCAGGGAATGGGTCACCGCAAACGTTTGCCTGGCAGCAAAGGGCGCTTTACGGAAACCCTGCGTAATGAACTGGTAGCCCAGGCCCAATGACACGCCATCATCATAATTATAACCGGCTGCCAGCAGCGGCGTGTATTTGTTGTATTTAAAGGCCAGGCGGTCATAGCGGATCACTTCCGGGCGGTTGCTCAGCTTCTTTTTATCCGCACCATCCAGGGCAAAGCTGTCCTTACGGTTTGCCAGGTCATAGATCAGCACTTTTTTACCGGCCCGGCCATGGGCGCTGTCAATGTAGGTATCAGTATCCTTGCCGCCAATGAGGCGGATGCGGATGGGCGTTTTATCATCCCCGCTTATAACAAAACGGTCTTCGCCGCCCAGGCCATACACGCGCACTTCCCTGGTCACCGCGGGATCAAACACGCGGGAATACAGGTTTTGCTGCACTTCGTCTTTCTTGCTGATCTTGTAGGCATCTACAGACAGCTTGCCCTGGGGCAGGCGCTTTAGCACGAACAGTTCATTTTTATGGGAGCCTACCACATCCACCCCTTTGGAGATGAACCGGTAATACTTATTGGTAGCAGCTTCCAGCCTGGCGCGCCGGCTTACCAGCTTATCGTAGATACCCTGCCCCTCCAGTTTTTGCACCGTGTCCGGCATGGCAGCTACTGCATTGCGCAGCACGGAATCCGTCATGATGGCTACAAATTGTTGGGTGGCTTTTGACCAATCCTTCTCATCCATTTCATTGAGCTGGGCACGGTCTATATGGGCCTCGCTGGTATTAAAACCATTGATATCCTTGAAATAGCTGCGGAAGCCCTGGATGCGGGGCAACAGGTAAGGCCTGGATACCAGGCGGGGCACCACTCCTTCATTTACATAAAAGCCCTGGTCACGGTCGCGGGGCACGGGGTAGTATTCTTTACGGCCATCGCTCTTTTTCTTTACGTACCAGCGCCACTGGTCGTCGTGGCGGTCCCAGTCGGCAATGTACATGTCCAGTATGCGGGCGCGCAGCAAGGCTTTCTGGTTCACCTGGTCATCGTTATCCTTCCAGATCTTGTTCAGCATGTCGCCGGTATTCAGGGTTTTACCGTGGTCACCGGGCTCCCGCTCTTCAAAAAGATATACATCATTGGCCAGGTCCCGGTACACGCCCAGGGCGGTATCGTCTGGCAGGTATACAAAGCGGGGATTAGCGTGGGGCACCCCGGCGGCACCGGCCAGGCGGGCCACGGCTACCGGGCCGTAGGGCATGGCGCTGGACATGTTATCCTGCACCAGGTCTTTGGCAAAGGTTTGGCGCAAAGCTTCCGGTATGGCGCGTTCCGGATACTTTTTCAGGGAGCGGAGCACCCATTCCTCCCCGTTTTTATCTTCCAGGCGCAGGGAATACGTTTGCATACCACCACCCCGTTTCAGGGGTTTCAGGCCCATGGAGTCCAGGTGGATCACGGGGAAATCTACCGGCGCTGCCCAGGTAGTGCGGTAGTTTTCGCCAAACCAGAAGCGATGGCTTTTACCTACCTTATTATAACTTTCGTCGATCGGCATGGTGATCACGGGCTTCAACACCGGCACCGGTACTGGCAGGGCTTCCCTTCCACCCTGGCCATTGTATTTGAAAAGCTCCTTTGCAAATACCGGCTGCTGCATATCGTCTACCGTGAAATAACGCACCCGCATGGTGCTGTCTTTCATATATTCCAGCATGGCAAAACCATTTTCATTACTGGCAAACTCGCTGCCAGGGCCTTTGCGCACGCGGTTTTGCTTGGCGCCCGCACCGCTTACAATGTAGAAGTTCTTTTTGTCTTCAATGTACTGCAGGGTATGATCATGGCCGGATACGAAGATCACCGGCCCATGATCTGCCAGTGCTTCTTCCACACCGGTGACCATCTCCTGGTAAGTGGTATTAGGCAGGTCTTCCAGGGTGCCAAACACACCACGGACCAGGGGATAAATGGAGCCAATGACCGGCAGGGGAATGTACAGGCCTGGTTTCAGATCTGTAAGCGGGAAAATATGTTGCTTGAGGGTGTAGTTACCCCCATGCGGGCCATAGCTGCGGAAAGGGTGATGGGATGCAAACACGATGATCTTGCGGGGATTGCGCTTGGCAATATCATTCACCACGGCCAGCACTTCATTTTTTGACTTGCATTCGCAGTCGGACTTTTCATCCGGCTTGTCGTAGGGGAACAGCCACCATTCACTGTCAAACAGCAGTACAATGATATTGTCCCCGATGGGCACGGGTACCGGGCCGGGGCAGCCATCTTTCGGGAAGAAGGAAACGTTGGGCAGGTTGAGGGAGTCAATATATTGCTGCTGGTTTTTTACGGTGTTCCAGCCGTCGGGCTTTGACCGTTTCCAGTCATGGTTGCCCGGTATAAAGATGGCCCGTGACTCCGTGCCCTTCACCAGGCTTACCTGGTAGTCCAGGATGGACCTGGCCGCGGGGTAGCTGGCAGACGATTCGTCTGGCAGGCCCAGTGGGTACACGTTGTCGCCCAGGTAGATCACGGTATTATGTGGGTTGCTGAAGTCCACTTTTCCTTTCAGGGCATCCACCACGGGGTGGTGGCCGTTCTTCAGCTCACCGGCATCACCAATGAGGATAATGCGCTGCAACACGCTGTCGTCGGGCGTTTGCGCCCTGGACACACTGATCCCGCCTACAATTCCCAATACACTCAACGCTAACTTAATTCCTCGCATATTATTTCTTTAAAGGCTTGTACACAAGTTTCATGATACTGGCGCTGGTTTGTGCGCCACTCTCATTGGAGATATACATGTCGCCATTCGGCGCAAACGCAAGTCCCTCGGGTTGGTTATAGATCGAGTGCCGCAGCGGGTATACTTCCTGTACCTTGCCGTCCAGGTCCGCAATGACCAGCAGCCCGTTTACAGAGGCCAGTATGTACAGGCGTTTTTCAATGGGATGAATAGCCGCCGCAGACGGGCGGATGCGCTTGATGTCCTGCCCGGCCAGCTGCTGTATCCTGCTGCCATCCAGCTGGTACACCGGCTGCTTGTCGTAGGTGAGCGTAGCCATGTCAAACTGGTAAGCGGAGGCTCTTTGCAAATGTTTATCTTCAATACAGTTCTTGCACAACACCACAATGTGATTGGTGCGTGGATCATAATAGGCCGCCTCAAACTCATGCTGGCGGGGCATTTCCGCCGGAAAGGCATAGGGCGTGGAGGCCACGCTGTCTGTAAACATATGGTCCACTACGTACAAGGTGCCGTCGCTTTTCAGCACTACCCAGTCTTTACCGGTATACACCACATCTTCATAATCGCCACTCTTGGCAAACTTCCAGTGTTTATAACGTTCATCCGCGCGGATATCCATTAAATACAGGCGACCTTCTTCATCGTTCTGGCCTACCAGGTGTTGTTCATCCTGGTAGTAAACAAGGCCGGAGATCTCCTGCATGGATTCCCGCACGCGGTAGCGCTGCGGATTTGCAAGATCATAAGTGGCAGGTGTAGGATCGGTGTTCTTATCGTGGTTTACATTATTACAACCACCTAGAAAAACCACCACGAGGAGTACAGCCGGGAGGTAACGCATAAACGGTTTTGTACAGTAAATTTAAATTAAAATTGCCGTAAATTGCTCGCATCAGTGTTGTCTAATTCACTCATATGGAACCAGGAATCATCATTGCGGCGGCGAAGCAGTTCATCACCAAACAGTACGCTGAGCATCCGCACCCCACCCTTGTTTATCATAATCTCACCCACACCCAGCAGGTAGTCAAATCAGCGGCGCAGCTGGCCGCCCACTATCACCTGTCTGAGGAGGAAATGCTCACCGTGATGGTAGCTGCCTGGTTTCATGACATAGGCTACCTCTACGGGGAAGGCACCGGCCATGAGGCCCGCAGCGCGGAAATGGCCCATTCCTTCCTCACCGCGCAGGAAGTGCCCGAGCACATACAACTGGCCGTGGCCGGCTGCATCCTGGCCACCCAGATCCCCCAGCAGCCCAAGAACCTGCTGGAGCAGATAGTTTGCGATGCAGACCTTTCCCACCTGGGCTCCAAGGATTTTAAAGACCGCAACAAGCTGCTGCGCCATGAACTGGCCCTGGTTCAACACAAAGAATTTACCGGTGAAGAATGGACCGCCAACTCCATCAGCTTCCTGGAAAACCACACCTACCACACTGCTTACGCCAATGCCCTGCTGCGCCCCGGCAAAGAAGAGAACCTGGAAAAACTGCGGGAGAAGCTGGCAGGCAAACAGGCGAAACATGAGAAACGCCTGGTAGCACTGGACAACGATGTGCCGGCACTGAAGGCCGCCGTGGAAAAAGATGACAAGGGCGATAAAAAAGATAAGAAAAAAGACAAACCCGCCAAGCCAGACCGGGGCGTGGAAACCATGTTCCGCACCACCAGCACCAATCATATCCGCCTCAGCTCCATGGCAGACAGCAAAGCACATATCATGATCTCGGTAAATTCCATCATCATTTCCGTGCTGCTCTCTGTACTGTTCCGCAAGCTGGACGACTATCCCAGCTTTATCATTCCCGGCCTTATTTTCCTGGCCACCAGCGTTACCACCATCGTATTTTCCGTTCTGGCTACCCGCCCCAATGTAAGCGCGGGCAAGTTCAATAAAGATGATATTGAGCACCAGCGTACCAACCTGCTTTTCTTTGGCAACTTTCATAAGATGCCCCTGGAAGATTACAACTGGGGTATGATGCAGATGATGAACAACAGTGATTACCTGTATGGCAGCATGATCAAAGATATTTATTACCTGGGCGTAGTGCTGGGTAAAAAATACCGCCTGCTGCACAAGGCATACAACGTATTCATGTTTGGCATTGTGCTTTCCGTGGTTGCCTTTACCATTGCTGCCATCTGGTTTCCCAACCGTCAATAAAAGCGCTGACAAAGCTTATACACCATGGACGCATCCTCCGCTACACCATTACCGTACCCGCTCTTCAGCCGTGACGGCAGCTGGCTCACTTTCAACGAACGTATACTGGAACTGGCGGGCGATGCCAATGTACCCTTGTATGAGCGCATCCGCTTCCTGTCTATCTATTCTTCTAACCTGGACGAGTTTTTCCGTGTGCGCATTCCTGCGCTCATGGCCGTACATAAGGTACTGAACACCGCACCCGTGATCGATGAAACGCTTACGCCGGGCACACTCAGCGAAGTATTGCAACAGGTAAACGTACAACAGGAGCGCTACGGCCAGATCCTCACCACCCAGTTGTTGCCGGCATTGTACAGGGAAAACATCCATTTGTACTACAAAGAGCCCATTGCCGCGGAGCATCAGGCTTTCATCCGCAACTACTTCCGCACCCGCGTGCTTTCTTTCCTGCAACCCGTGTGGCTGCAGGGCAAAGCATCCGAACAGGTGTTCCTGGAAAACAATGCACTGTACCTGGCCGTGTCTTTGTCCAATGCAGACCATGAACTGGAATTTGCCATCGTCAATATCCCGGGAGCATCCCTGCCCCGTTTCCTGGAACTGCCCACGGCTGGCGGCATGCACCATATTGTGATGCTGGACGATGTGATCCGTGAAAACCTGGCTTACCTCTTCCCCGGCCACACCATCACCGGCTGCCACAGCATCAAGATCACCCGCGATGCGGAAATAGATTTGGATGAGCTGAAAGGCGATATCCTGGAACAGGTGGAAAGCGGGGTAAAAAAGCGCGCACTGGGCGTGCCCACCCGTTTCCTCTATGATGCCACCATGCCCCTGTTCCTCCAGGAAATGATGGCCGTGTTCTTTGACCTGCAGAAAGAAGAAATGGTGCCGGGCGGGCGCTATCACAACCTGAAAGACCTTGCAGACCTGCCCATGCCGGTAAAGAACCCGGCATTCACCTACAATAAACTGGCGCCGGCCAGCGTGCACCGCCTGGATGAAGAGACGCATATCCTGGACAGCATCCTGCAGCGGGATATTTTGCTGCACACACCTTATCAGCAATACGATTACATCCTGCGCTTCTTCAACGAGGCCGCGGTAGACCCGGATGTGGAAGAGATCTACGTCACCTTTTACCGCATAGCCGCTGCTTCCCAGATTGCGAATGCGCTGATCAGCGCTGCGCGCAATGGCAAGCAGGTAGTGGCTTTTGTGGAGTTGAAGGCCCGGTTTGACGAGGCCAATAATATTAACTGGGCCAAGCAGCTGAAAGCCGCCGGCGTAAAGCTGGTGTACAGCATTCCCGGCATGAAAGTACATGCCAAGGTAGGCCTGGTAAAGCGCCGCCGGGGCTGGAGAACGGAATACATAGGCCTGCTCTCCACCGGCAACCTGAATGAAACCACCGCCCGCTTTTATGCAGACCATATCCTGCTTACCGCCCATGAAGGCATGACCCAGGAAATGGAACTGCTCTTCGTATACCTGCAAAGCCGCAGGCAACCCGCTGCTTATAAGTTCCTCGATTTTAAATACCTGCTGGTGGCCCAGTTCAATATGACAGACCGTTTTACGGCCCTCATAGACCGGGAAATAGCCCATGCCAAAGCGGGCCGCAGAGCCCATATTACCGTAAAGGTGAATAACCTGCAGGAAAAAAATATGATCTACAAACTGTACGAAGCCAGCGAGGCCGGTGTACAGGTAGATCTCCTGGCCCGCAGCATTTGCTGCCTGGTACCAGGGCAGCCTGCCAGCGCCAACATCCGTGTGCGCCGCCTGGTGGACCGTTACCTGGAGCATGCCCGCGTATTTATCTTTTACAACAACGGCCAGGAAGAAGTGTACCTGGGCTCTGCAGACTGGATGGTGCGCAACCTGCACCGCCGCATAGAAGTGTGCTTCCCGGTATTGCATTCCGCTTATCAAAAACAGATCAAGGACATTGTGGCCCTGCAGGTGGCAGACAATACCAACGCTGTGTACCTGGATGACCAGCTGCGCAATGTGCCCATCCGGCCCGCCCCCGGTGAAATGCCCATTAACGCGCAAACGGCCATTTACGCCTATGTAGAAGGGCTTTCCAGGTAAGGCGGTTTTAAGTAACTTTAATCATATGAAGACGTTCCTTTTAATATGCACTTCCCTGCTGCTCGGTTTTGGAGCAGCCCATGCGCAATCCAACGCATATGACCACATTTACGATCCCAATGCCGATGCTGCAGCAGACCTGAAGAAGGCCTGCGCAGAAGCCGCCGCCGCGCATAAGCACGTGCTGGTGCAGGTGGGCGGTAACTGGTGTATCTGGTGCAAGCGCTTTTACAAACTCACCACGGAAGATACTGCCCTGAGCCGTGAAATAGATGCAAACTACGTGGTGTACCATCTCAACTACAGCAAGGAGCAAAAGAACCTGCCCATCCTGGCCCGGTACGGCTACCCTGAGCGTTTCGGCTTCCCGGTGATCCTGGTGCTGGATGCAAAAGGCAACCGCCTGCATACCCAGAATACCGGCCTGCTGGAAGAAGCAAACGGCTACGACCCGAAGAAGGTGATGGACATGCTGAAGCAATGGTCGCCCTCCGCGCTCAACCCGAATAACTATATCAATGAATAATGGCAAAGCAGCTTGCCATTTTTTACGGTTACCAACGTGTACGTATAAACGACAATCAACAATAATTCCACCACAACTAACGGTGACCAATACACGAAATTATGAAGATCGCATTTCACGGGGCAGCGCGCACCGTTACCGGTTCCAAACACCTGATCACGCTGGACAATGGCAAGCAGATCCTGCTGGACTGCGGCATGTTCCAGGGCATGGGCCAGGACACAGACCGCCTCAACGAGGAGCTGGGCTTTGATCCGCGGAAGGTCACCTACATGGTGCTCTCGCATGCCCACATTGACCACACCGGCCTCATTCCCCGGCTGCCCAAACTGGGCTACAACGGACCCATTTTTTGTACCGCCGCTACCCGGGACCTTACCGATGTACTGCTGCAGGATTCTGCAGAGATCCAGCGGGACGATGCCAAGTATGAGAACAAGAAGCGCCACCAGCAAGACCTGCCGCCCATAGAGCCGCTCTACACGGTGGACGATGCCCTGCGTGCCGTTAAACAACTGACACCGGTAAACTACAATACCTGGACCCGCATAGACCCGGATGTGGAAGTGCTCTTCACCGATGCAGGCCACATCATAGGCAGCGCCTGTGTGCACCTGCGCATCACAGAACACGGTCAAACCCGCCAGCTCACTTTCAGTGGTGATGTAGGCCGCTATGGAGACATGATCCTCAAATCGCCGGAGGTATTTCCACAGGCGGATTTCATCGTGATGGAAAGCACTTACGGCAGTAGCCTGCACGAGGCAGCCGTGCCTTCTGATGCGGAGCTGCTGCGCTACATCCACGAAACCTGTATTGAGAACAAAGGAAAGCTGATCATCCCTGCCTTCAGCGTGGGCCGCACCCAGGAGCTGCTGTATGCGCTGAACATGGCTCAACTCAATGGCAAGCTACCCAAGGTAGATTTCTTTGTAGACAGCCCACTTTCCCTGGAAACCACGGAAGTAGTGCGTAGCCACCCGGAATGCTTCAACGATACCCTGCAGGCCGTATTGCGCCGTGATGATAACCCGTTTGACTTTCCCGGCCTCACTTATATCCGCACCGTGGATGAGTCCAAGCAGCTCAACTTCCGCACCGCGCCCTGCGTGATCATTGCGGCCAGCGGCATGGCGGAAGCCGGCCGTGTAAAACACCACATTGCCAATAATATCCTGAACCCGCAGAACATGATCCTGCTGGTAGGCTACTGTGAGCCAGACTCCCTGGGCGGGCGGCTCATGCGCGGCGCCAAGCAGGTGCACATTTACGGTACCCTCTACGAAGTGAACGCCCGTGTAGGCTCCATCCGCTCTATGAGCGCCCATGGCGACTATCACGACCTGGGCCACTGGCTTAAATGCCAGGACGCGCAAAAAGTAAAAAAACTATTCCTCGTGCACGGCGAGTATGAAGTACAGCAGATCTTCCGGGAGTGGCTGCAGAAGCTGGGTTTCGGGGATGTGGAGATACCAGCGCAGCATAGTGAGGTAACGTTGCCTTAGGCCGGGATAAAGGCCCGGAACATTTAAACTACTTCTCCAACGGTATCCAGATATTCACCTGCGTGCCCAAAGGCTCACCCAGGGTGGTTTTGAGGTCTATGATCTCAAAGGAGGCGTCCATATCAAAGCGGCTGTTGTAGAGCGATAACCTGTCACGGGTGATCTGCAGGCCGCGGGAATGGTGGGTCTGGCCATTCTGTTGTTTAATAGCAGCAGAGCGGTCCCGCCCAATGCCATCGTCTTTAATGATGCACAGGAGCCGCTCCCCTTTTTGTTCAAAAGTAATGTGCAGCGTGCCCTGTGCTTTCTTATGCAGCAGCCCGTGCCAGATGGCATTTTCCACGAAAGGCTGCAGGATCATGGAGGGAATTTCAATGAAGTCCAGCTCCAGTTCCGGGGAGATGGTGATGTTATAACTGAATTGATCTGCAAAGCGCAGTTTTTCCAGCTCCATATAATTTTCCAGCATCTTCAACTCCTTGGAGAGCGGCAGCGTGTTGAGCTGGGAGTGGTCCAGCACATCCCGGATAAGGCGGGCAAAGCGGCCCAGGTAAGCCAGTGCCAGCTCTGGCTGGTTCTTCATCATGAAGATCTGGATAGAGTTCAGCGCGTTGAAAATAAAATGGGGGTTCATCTGCGCCCGCAGTGCTTTCATCTCCAGCTGGGAGATCTGCTGCTGGAACTCCGCACGCCGCCTGGCTTCCCGCTGCACCCGCCTGATACGGAAACGCATAAACGAAAAAATAGCCACCAGGATAGCAATAGCGCAAAGCACCTTGAACCACCATGTTTGCCAGAACGCCGGCTTCACATAAATACGCAGGATGGTGATATGATCTGAAAAAGTGCCGGCCGTGTTGAGCGCCTTCACTTTAAATGTATAAAAGCCAGGGGAAAGATTGGTATAACGGGCGGTGGTGCTCAAGTTATTCAGTGTCCAGTCTTCATCCAGTCCTTCCAGCTTGTAGTAGTAACGTACCCGCCCGCGGTTGAAGTGGATGCTGCGGAAACTGATGGTGATGAAGTTTTGATGCGCCGTAAGCTTTACCGCCCCGCCAGCCGTGAGGGCTGCTTCAAACAACATGGTACTGTCCATGGCTCTGAGCCCCGTGATGGTTACATCCGGGGGCGGGGGCGCGGGTTGCAGCGTGGCGGGCAGCAGGCTCACTACAAAGTTGGAAGCGCCTACCAGCAGGCGCCCATCCTGCAGGGGCAGTATACGCCGCCTGGTTTTGCGGGCATTGTCAATAATATCATCATTCTGCTGGAAGATCTCCAGCTCCTGCGTGGAAGGGTTATAACGGTAAAAGCCATATGTGGTGGTAAGCCACACTGCTCCATTACGTCCCTGCATGCTCAGCACCCATTCATCAAAGGCATTTTCACCGGCCTGCAACTGTGTGTAAGCATTGCGCAGCGTATTATAAATAAACAGGCCATGATCTGTGCCGGCCAGCAAGGTGGTATCATTACAGCGATACAGGCAAAGCACATTATTCACCACGCTGCTATCTGCGTTTTTAAACAATACGTTCTTTATCACCCCGCCTTTGCGCTTATCCCACAGCAGCAGGCCGGCATCGTTTGTGGCCAGCCACAGGCGGTCATTCCCTTCCCTTATCATGTCCATCACAGACAGGGCGCCGGTATTGTAAGCACTAAGATCACAGTTGTAAAACCTTTGCAACCGTGGGTTCCAGCGTGCCAGGCCTTTTTTGTAAAGCCCTATCCACACGGCAGTATCATTATCCGGGAAAATGTCCAGCAATGCTTCATTATCCAGTTCGGCGGGATGATAGTGCACCTCAAAATTATTGGTACGGGGGTTAAACACCGATAGCTCCCCGTTTTCCTGCCCTATGAGCACCTTGCCCTGGAAAGCGGCCAGGCTCCATACTTTACTCTGGTGATTAGGCAGGTTGACAGCAGCATTGTTCCCGTATTCCATGACCTGCTTAGGGTGCATACCGGCATCCAGGCGGTATACACCACCGCCCCAGTAGGCTATGTAAATATCACTGTCCGGCGTTTGCAGCAGGTCTGTTACTTCCGACTTGGGCAGGCGCAAAGGCGTGCCGGAAAAGGATGTGCGGTAGCTCCAAATTTTCAGTTCCGGCGTTTGGAGGCTCATAATGCTGATGCCATAATCCGTGCCTACCCACAATTGCCCATCATCGCTTCTGAAAAAGCAGTTGATCTCATCGTTATAATAAAGCCCCTGTTCATCATTGTTATTCCCGAGAATACGCAGGCTGGCCTGCATCGTGCCGGAGGGCACGCCATACATGCCTACCCCCTCCGTGGCCAGCCACACCGTGCCGGCATTGTCTTCCATAGCGTCAAAGGCACGCGCATAAGCGCCTTTTCCCTGGTTTGCCTCCGGTGCATACAGCAGCACTGAGTCCATACGCAGTTGCATGGCTGTATAGCAGTACACCACGTTAGTGCGGGCAGCTATCCACATGCGCCCTGTATGATCGCGGTAAAATTTGCGCACGCTGGTTTCCAGGTTCAGCACCGGGATGTGTCCCGGGTTATAATCTTTGCTGTAAAGGGTTTTGCGCTGGTGGTCCAGCATAAAAATGCCATTGCGGCCACTTATCCAGATGTTGCCGCTGGCGTCTTCAATAATACCGCTGTTCATCTGGCACCGTATGTTTTCCGGCACCATGGAGGCGCGTTCCATCTGGTCCTTATCACTGTTGTACACCAGCAGGCCTTCCTCGCTGGTGGCCCATATCACCCCATTGTGGTCACAGATCATCTGCTCACATTGCAGCTCGCGGAGGCTCGTGGGTTTAAAACTGAGCGGCACTACACTCACCTTGCCCGTTACCGGGTCATACCGCCGCACGTTCTGCGGAGAGCCTATCCAGATGCGGTTGGCATTATCTTCCACCAGGCAGATATCGTCATAAAAAACGGAGCCCGGCAGCCGGTCAAAATTGGCCACCGTATTAAAGTTACTGCCATCATACCGCTGCAGGGCCGTACTGGCTATCCACAGGAACCCCCGCCGGTCCTGCAAAATGGCTGATACATGGTTACCGGCCAGCCCCTGCTGGATATTGAGATGCCTGAAGGTGTAAGGTAATTGCTGGGCGTGCAGTGCCACACTGCAACATAATAACAGTAGGTATAATAGCTGTAAACGGTATTTCCTGCGGCAGCGCGGCATAGCGGTTCAAATACTGAAATTATAAAATGTCTTTTAATATCTTGTGCCTATTATCAACACCGTTTCAAAAAAACCAACTCCCTGCCATGCTTTTATCGACCGACCGCCTGGGCCAATGGCTGCGGCAAATGGGCTGTATAGCCCTGCTGCTGCCGTTTTCCGCCCTGCAGGCCCAAACTGTAAGCAATGCCGACGCATCCCGCATTGTGCACACCCTTAGCGAAAAATTAACCGAGGGTTATCCATTTCCCGAACTTTCCGCCCGGTACAAGGCGGCGCTGGAAAAGAACGAAGCCGAAGGGCACTACTTTAATCTTACCGAAGAGGCCCTGGCGGCACGGCTTACCGCCGACCTGCAAGCCACGCATAAAGATGTGCACCTGCACGTATGGCGCGATGCCAACAGCTACAAACCCCGCCCTGCGGTGTATAAAGAAAATGAAGATGAGCAACTGGCGGCAGACCGGCGCGGCGGTTACGGCTTCCAGCAGGTAACCCTGGATGGCGCCACCAGCACGGCTTACATCAATATTCCCGGTGGCTTCAAGAGCAGCCAGGAAGCCTTTGAAATGGCCGCGTCGGCCATGGGCATGGCCGCTTACAGCAAGCATGTGATCATAGACCTGCGCCATAACGGGGGCGGCTCCGGCCAGATGGGCCGTTTCCTGGCGTCTTACTTTTATAGCGGCGGCAATGAACAGTTCTACCTGAATGGCTTTCATAAAGACCGTTCCCGCGATGAGCAGGAATGGACCTATGCTTATGTACCGGGCCACCGCATGCCGGATGCAAAGCTGTACATCCTGGTAGACCATAACACGGCGTCTGCATCAGAAGGCTTTGCCTACGCCATGCAGCAGTTGCACCGCGGCACCATCGTGGGCGATACTACGGCCGGCGCGGGCATTGCCGGCAGTATGAACCACCTGGGCAATAACCTGGTGGTATTTCTCCCGGTGAAAATGGTCACCGCCCCCCACGCTACGGTGGGCTGGGAAGGCACCGGCGTTATCCCCGACGTTGCCTCCAAAGGCCCGGACGCACTGCAAGCCGCCCGCCGCCTTATCCTGAAAGATATCCTGGCAGATGATCAGGATTCCATAGGCCAGGCCGCCGCCAGATGGCACCTGGAAGACGACAGCATTACCGGCCTGCAAGGCGATGCCCTGAAAAAGAAATATGCAGCACTGGTGGGCAAATACAACCAGGATGTAACCATTACCGCAGATAAAACAGGCCTGCGCTGGAACCGTGTGGAAGAAGGAAGAGGTATACAAAGTTATGCACTGCGCGAAGTGATGCCGGACGTGCTTACAGTAGTGGATATGAACCTGGAATTTGGCGGGCCCAATTGCAGCCGCGTGTACATTCACCGCGATGCAAATGGAAATATTGAAAGCCTTACCCGCAAAACCATCATGAATGCCGGTAATATTTATACGACACCCACGCCTTACACGCGGGTAAAATAATGTAATGAACCACCAGGGCATCACACACGGTGCCCTGGTGGTTGCATATCCCGGTGTACCGCTCACCTGCGCATACACCACCGGTCCGCCGCGGCCCGCAACCCGCTTACATCCGGCACTCCATCTGCCGCCCAGGCAATTATGCCATCCGGGCGTACCAGCGCGGCATTCACACCCAGCCGGTCCGCCGGCTTGCCGGTCACATACGGCAGTCCATATTCCGCGGCCAGCGCCTTGAGCGTAGCATCATCCTCAAAGTCCAGCAGGAGGCCATTGCCCGCGCGCATGCATGCGCCCACTTTAACCCCGTTATCCAACGCGTAATCAGGCACACTGTACCCCACCAGCGGATGATCGCCACCCAGGTCATAGTGCGTATGCACGCCCCAGATGCGGCCTGCAAAGTAAGTCGCACCATCACGGGTGTTTACCAGGTCGCGGAAGATGGCGTTCAACGCCCGTGCTGCGGGAGCAGGATGCATGATGGCCACCTGCGCGCGCGACCAGTCCAATACCTGTGCGCCCAGGGGATGACGCTCCGTAAAATAGCTGTCCAGCAGGCCTTGCGGGGCCTGCCCATGAATGGTGGCAGCCAGCTTCCAGCCCAGGTTCATGGCATCGCCCAGGCCCAGGTTAAGACCCTGGCCCCCCAGCGGGGAGTGAATATGCGCAGCATCACCAGCCAGCAATACGCGGCCATCCCGGTAGGTGGTGGCCTGGCGCGCACGGTCCGTCCAGGTAGTAGCGCTGTGCAGGGCGGTGACAGTTACGTCTGTATTGGAAATGCGGCGCAGCACTTCCTGCACATGCTCCCGGGTAATAGGTTTGTCTGCATGGTGAAATGCGCCGCCATCAAAATCCTGGATGAGTACATATCCCGGCTGTGATTGCAGGTACATGCCCTTGGGCGTAAGCGTGCGGCCGGGCTGTAGCTTTTCCGGGTCGGCCAGGTCTACCTGCGTGGAGTAACCGGTAAATTCCGGCTCCGTGCCGGCAAATTCAAAGTGGCCCAACTTACGCACCACGCTGCGGGCACCATCGCACCCCACCAGCCACCGGCCGTGAAACGACTGGTGGCCCGCCTCCACGGTTACGCCATCAGCCGCCTGCTGGAAGCTTGTAACGCCCAGCCCGCGCAGGATCACCACGCCCAGGGACGCTGCGCGGCGGGCCAGGATGGATTCCACTTCCTGCATTTCAGACATCAGGGTAGGTGGTGGGGAACCGGGCAGGCGGTATTTCCATTGGGAGGCATCTATCTTGTCATTAAAAAGCGAAATGCCTGCAAAGTGGCCCACAGGGCGGCTTTGCGGGGTTTGTTCTTTTAACTGGGCATGAGGGTTGCTCATGCGCTTGTGCAGTTCAAGCTGGTCCAGGAGGCCGCGGCGGTATAGTGCTTCAATGCTGGGCGAAGAAAGCCCGCGTATGCCAAAGGGAACTCTTTTTAAAGGGGAATGCGGGTCTGCTGCCTTTTCAAGTATAAGCACGGAACATTGAGCCAGGGCCAGCTCACCCGCCAGGAAAAGTCCCACGGGGCCTGCACCGGAGATGATCACGTCATAAGGGGGTTGTTTGGATAGTTGTGTATCGTTCATAAAAATGATTGAGACACAAAATTCCATAATGCCTGCCGGTCAGGATTGTATAAACGCGACAAAATCGCTGTGCAGGATCCTTTGCTCCTGCTTTGCATTCCGTGCAAAGGCCGCAGGCGTGGTGCCGCTATAGCGTTTGAAGTCCTTACTTAAATGCGCCTGGTCCGTGTAGCCCAGTTCTGCCGCCAGGCCGGCCAGGTTGCTGCCGGGCTGCCACCATAAGCGGTTACGCACCTGCTCAAAGCGCATGAGGCCCGATACATCTTTTACCGTATGCCCGGAAGATTGTTTGAAGTTCCTTTCCAGCGTGCGCACCGTGGCATGGGCCGCTGCTGCCACTTCGCTTACCGGCAGGGTGCCGTTTGCTTTTTGCATGGCCTTCCCGGCTTTGAATAACATACTGTCTATTGCCACCTTTGACCTTGCATCCAGCAGGTAGGCCGTCAGTATTTCCAACGCCGCGGTAAGGTTGTTTTGCTGCACGCAGGTATCCAGTGCCGGCTGCAACAGGGCAATGGGATGTTCAAAGGTTTGCACGCCGAGCCGGCCGGCAGGAATGCGCAGGAGATCAAACACCGTCCATGGGTAGCAACGGATGGCAATGATCTGTAAACGGTGCTGGGTGTAGAAAATGGCCGGCTGGTTGAGTAGCCCCATCATGAAAGGAGATGGCAATGGCTCCGGGATACCGTCATGCATGACACTGCAGGCATTCCCAAAATGAAAGATGATCTCCGCGTAACCATCGGGCATCACTTCAAAAGTGGTTTGCCCGGGCCCGGAGTCCCGTGTATTGTACCAAAAACATTTTATCACATCCCGGAGTACTTCGGGCGGTGCAAATTCCTGGTGCTGCATGCCGGAAAGTTAGCAATATTCAGGCGTACGGAAAATTGTGATAGCTTTGTGCATATAGTACCTACATCGGTGGCCATACAGCAATTATGCACGCATATCGGGAACTACATGTCCCTCCCGGCAAACAAAACCAGTCTGCTGGAGTCCTTCTTTGACCAAAGATCTTACGCCAAAAAAGAACTGCTCCTCACGGAAGGCCAGCGGTGCTTTGAAAAATTCTTTATCGTGAAAGGTTGTGTGCAGCTCAGTTACCTCCGCCAGGATGGTACCGAGCAGACCCTCGACTTTGCGCTGGAAAACTGGTGGATCTCGGACTTTATGGCCTTTGCCCACGGCGGCATCTCACAGTTTTCTATCCGGGCCGTAGAGCGCACAGAGGTGTTAGCCATCAGTGCAGCCCACCAGCATGCGCTGCTGGAGCAGGTGCCGGAGCTGCACGCCTATTTCCACCTGATGTTCCAGCGTGCCTATGCCGCGTCCCAGATGAGATTGCGGTACCTGTATGAATTTTCCAAAGAAGAACTGTACCTCCATTTCCTGCGGCATTTTCCGGCATTCACCCAACGGGTCCCCCAATACCTGCTGGCATCTTTCCTGGGCTTTACGCCCGTATACCTCAGTGAGCTGCGGAAGAAGTTTGTTTCTTAAACCAGTTTAAGCAATTGCACCTGCCCGTTCTTGACCTTTGTACCATCAAAAATGAACAGTTATGAACAAAGTGATCAACCACCGGTTAGACGTATGGAAACAAGAGCCACTGTATTGGGAAATGATGTCCGGGATAGACAAGCGCCTGCATGCAGGCACCCTGCCTGTCAGTATAATAGACATTATCAAGATCAGGGTTTCCCAGATCAATAAATGCGCTTTCTGCATTGACTACCACACCACAGATGCATTGAAAAATGGTGAAACCATCCGCCGCATCTTTGCCCTGTCTGCCTGGGAGGAAAGCCCCTTGTTTACAGACGCGGAACGCGCCGTACTGGAAGCGGTGGAAGAGGTGACCCTTATTTTCAACCACGGCCTGGCAGACGATGCGTATCAAAAGCTGCAATCCTATTTCAACACGAAAGAAATAGCAGACATCCTGATCTGCATCAGCCATATGAATTTTTTAAACCGCATCGGTATTTCCACCAAGACCGTTGCGCTTTAAACCCACTTCCTTTTATCCAAAATCAAATCATATGTCTGCTAACACCATCGCCGGCATAGAGCTGCCGGATAGCGCTATGGCGCAGCAATCCACGGAATTGCTGCGCACACATGGAAGTGAGCTTTTATACAACCATTCCCTGCGCACGTTTGTCTTTGCCGCGCTCCATGGCAAGCAACATAATATCCGCTACGACGCGGAATTATTGTACGTAAGCAGCATGTTCCATGACCTGGGGCTCACTGCACATTACCGCAGTGATGACAAGCGGTTTGAGGTGGATGGTGCCAATGCCGCGCGCGAATTTGTGCGCAGCCACGGCCTGCCCCCGCAATCGCTGCAATTGGTGTGGGATGCCGTTGCACTCCACACGTCTCCCGGCATTGCGGAGTACAAAGAACCGGAAGTGGCGTTGCTGAATTATGGGGTAGCGCTGGATATGGTAGGCAAAGGATATGACCATTTAACGGATCAACAGCGGGAAGAGATCATCCGGGAGTTTCCGCGCAGCGGGTTAAAGCAAAATATGATCAGCACTTTTTTCGACGGCTTTAAACACAAGCCCCACACCACTTACGGGAGCATCAATGCAGACATTTGTGTGTGCATGATCCCTGGCTTCCAGCGGGGTGATTTTTGCGAGGCCATCCGGCACTCGCCATGGGCCGAGTAAGGCAGCTATCATCTGAGGCCTGCCTGGTCTCCCCCCGGGGCTGATGGCGCAATGGGCGATGCCGGCGTGTTACCGGCACCTGTATTATATAAAAACAAGAAGGGCAAGCAGTGATGCTTGCCCTTTGTAGCGCGTACGGGAGTCGAACCCGTCATTCCTCCGTGAAAGGGAGGCGTCTTAGCCGATTGACCAACGCGCCAAACTCTTTTACGATCTTTATTATTGAACAATCCGTCTTTTACGATGGTTTCTTTGTAGCGCGTACGGGAGTCGAACCCGTCATTCCTCCGTGAAAGGGAGGCGTCTTAGCCGATTGACCAACGCGCCGTGTTTCGTTATTGGGATTGCAAAGGTAAGTGTCTGTTTTATATTTCCAAAATATTTTTACTTAACGCAAATTTATATTGCAGAATCACCACATTGCGCGTAAATTCGCTACTCAAATTTATCATCTCAAATCACAGTGAAAAATGGCAACTTCTCTTAAAATCGGTATTAATGGTTTTGGCCGCATTGGTCGTCTCGTTTACCGTCAGATCTACAACATGCCCGGCATTGAAGTAGTAGCAATCAACGATCTTACCAGCCCCGCTGTACTGGCTCACCTCCTGAAATATGACACGGCTCAGGGTCGTTTTGGTGTAGACGTAACAAACACTGATAACGCAATTATCGTTAATAACGAAGAAGTAAAGATATACGCACAGAAGGATCCCTCCCAGATTCCTTGGGGTCAGCACGGTGTTGACGTAGTGATCGAATCTACCGGTTTCTTCGCTGACGCTGAAAAAGCAAAAGCCCACCTGACTGCCGGTGCTAAACGCGTAGTGATCTCTGCTCCTGCCACTGGCGATCTGAAAACTGTTGTGTTCAACGTGAACCACGACATCCTGGATGGTAGCGAAACCGTTATCTCCTGCGCTTCCTGCACTACCAACTGCCTGGCTCCGATGGCAAAAGTACTGGACGACAAGTTCGGTATCAAACAAGGCCTGATGACCACCATCCACGCTTACACTAACGACCAGAACACCCTGGACGCCCCGCACCCCAAAGGTGACCTGCGCCGTGCACGCGCCGCTGCTGCGAACATTGTTCCCAACAGCACGGGTGCTGCAAAGGCTATCGGCCTGGTGCTGCCCAGCCTGAAAGGTAAACTGGACGGTAACGCACAGCGCGTACCCGTGGTAACCGGCTCTCTCACTGAACTGACCACCCTGCTGAATACCAAGGTGACTACAGAAGAGATCAATGCTGCTATGAAGGCCGCTTCCAACGAATCTTTCGGTTATACCACCGACGAGATCGTGAGCAGCGACGTGATCGGCACCCACTTCGGTTCCCTGTTCGACGCTACACAGACTAAAGTAATGACCGTAGGTGATCAGCAACTCGTGAAGACTGTATCCTGGTACGATAACGAAATGAGCTATGTTTCCCAGCTCGTACGTACTGTGAAATACTTCGCAGGCCTGATCTCCAAATAATCTTGCAAAAGGCCGTCAGCCCCTGCTGGCGGCCTTTTTACTGCTTTCCCTTACCGCGGAATCGCAGCGCAGCAGCGATAGCTTTTGCCCGGCGGCTCCGCGGTTTTATTTTTGACTACCACTTATTACACCCAAACCAATTGACCGATGAGCAAATTCAGTCAACACAACTTCAAAGGCCAGAAAGCCTTGATCCGCGTGGATTTCAACGTTCCCCTGAACGATAAGTTTGAGATCACCGATGATACCCGTATGCGTGCAGCCGTGCCCACCATCCAGAAGATCCTGGCAGATGGCGGTTCCGTGATCCTCATGTCTCACCTGGGCCGTCCGAAAGATGGACCTACTGATAAATATTCCCTGCACCACCTGGTAAACCACCTCGTGAAACTGCTGAATGGCGCTACCGTAAAGTTTGCGGAAGACTGCATTGGCCCCAAAGCCGAAACAGCCGCCGCCAACCTGCAGCCCGGTGAAGTACTGCTGCTGGAAAACCTGCGCTTCCACAAAGAAGAAGAAAAAGGTGACAAGGCATTTGCCGCACAGCTGGCCAAGCTGGGTGATGTATATGTGAACGATGCCTTTGGTACCGCTCACCGTGCACACGCATCCACTGCCGTGATCGCGGAAGATTTCCCCGCAGACAAACGCATGTTTGGCCTGCTGATGGAAGCGGAAGTGAACAGCGCGGAGAAAGTACTGAACAATACGGAACGCCCTTTCACCGCCATCCTGGGCGGCGCCAAAGTGAGCGACAAGATCCTCATCATCGAGAACCTGCTGGACCGTGCCAATAACCTGATCATCGGTGGTGGTATGGCTTACACCTTCCTCAAAGCACAAGGAAAGGAAATAGGTAACTCCCTGGTGGAAAACGATAAGCTGGACCTGGCCCTGGAACTCATTGCCAAGGCAAAGGCCAAAGGCGTGAACCTGCTGATCCCTGTGGATTCTGTAGCCGCTGATAAATTTGCAGCGGATGCCAACACCCAGGTAGTGTCTAACGACAATATCCCCGCCGGCTGGATGGGCCTGGACATTGCAGAGAAATCCATCGCCCTGTTCAGCGAAGTGATCCTGAACTCCAAGACCATCCTCTGGAATGGCCCGATGGGTGTATTTGAAATGCCCGCTTTCCAGGGCGGTACCAAAGCCATTGCAGAAGCCGTGGCCCGCGCTACCGCCCAAGGCGCCTTCTCCCTTGTAGGTGGTGGCGACAGCGTTGCAGCGGTGAACCAGTTTGGCCTGGCAGACCAGGTGAGCTACGTGAGCACCGGTGGCGGCGCCCTGCTGGAACTGTTTGAAGGCAAGGTACTTCCCGGCATTGCTGCCGTGCAGAACGCATAATAACTGATCATCCCCCCGGGGATTCATTTTATAAAGCCATTTATATCCCTGGCAACAGGTGCATGTAAATGGCTTTTTACTGCTTACAAAAAACAAAGATCCCGCACAATGTGTGCGGGATCTTTGTTAAAAATGCTTTTCGTAGAAAGCTTTATTTATGCTTAGTAGTAACTCTCTTCTTGCTGGCAGTAGTGCTCTTATGCGCTACCGTTTTTTTGCTGCTGGTGTGGTGGGCAGCAGTGCGCTGGGCCGGTGCTTTCTTTACCGCCGCGCTATCCACTGCCGGTACCTTCACCGGGGCCGGGAAACGTGACTTATCTACTGCTACCGCTTTATCATCGAGCGACATCTGTACAGATTCTTTCAGGATGTCATTCTTCTGCGTCATGAACTGGTTCATCTTGTCCTTCGGCAAACGCAGGTCTGCAGAATTAGTAGGACCAGCCAGTAAACGGGAGAAGTTCGGGTTCAGGCGTTCCAGGTCGCCCAGGTTTACGTCCAGGCCTTTGGCGATGGCGTCCAGGCGGTATTTGCCGGTTACGTTAAACACTACGGTGTTCATCAGCTCTTCATCGCTGAGGGGCGCGCCGGCTACGGCTTCTGCAGCGTTGACGATAGCATCATCAGAGGCATCCACGGCATCGTTACCCACACCAAAGAAGGTGTTGAAACGGTCCAGGATATAACCGGTGGCGATGAATTTGTACACGTGGTTGCGGGATTCTGCGGGCAGGAAATACTGCATGCCCCAGAAATCACTACGGCCGCTGGCCTTGATGGCGCGTTGTACGCCGCCGGCGCCGCAGTTGTAAGCCGCTACCACCAGCAGCCAGTCGTTAAACTGGTCGTGCAGTTCATTGAGGAACTTGGCGGCAGCCACGGTGCTTTTATAAAAGTCTTTACGTTCATCTTTCTTCTTGGCCACTGTCAGACCAAAAAGGCGGGCGGTACCGGACATGAACTGCCAGGCGCCTACAGCTCCTACTTTGGAACGGGCATTGGTATTGAAGCTGGATTCAATTACCGCCAGGTATTTCATTTCCTCGGGTACGCCATTCTCCCGGAATACTTTTTCCACCATGGCAAAATAGGGCTGACCCTTTTCGATCATGATCTGGAGATGCTGGCTGTAGTGTGAAGCAAAATCGTTGATATAACCTGATACCAGGTTGTTATTGATCTGCTCATACACCTTGGGGCTGCGGATAGAGCTGGGCAGGGACTCAGCTTCCCGTCTTACCATCAGTGCGGAGGCTGCGGATGGGCGTACCACGCTGTCCTTCGGCAGGACAATCTTCCGGGCCGTAATTGCAGTGTCTACTGCTGCTACTGAGGTAAATGCAGGCATCACGTCGCCTGCTACTTTTGCTGCTTTAGCCACGCCTGTTACCAGTGATGGCACCAACAGTAATAATAATAATTTCCTCATACACATGTTTGTTTTTTAACTGGTAGTGACCTGTTTGTTGGTCATAACATTGATCGTATACGCCAAACCTAACAAGTTTGCTTCGTCAAACTTCCGGGTGATTATCTGAATTCCGTAGGGCATGCCGTTGGAATGTACAGTTAAGGGTATTGAAATGGCGGGTGCTCCCACCAGGTTTGCCAGTACTGTATAGATATCTGCTAAGTACATGGCGATCGGGTCTTCCATTTTTTCCCCCAGTTTAAAGGCGGTGGAAGGCACCGTGGGCAGCAGGATGGCGTCGTAGTGCTCCAGGATAGCATTGATCCTGTTCATCACCAGGCGGCGCACCTGCTGGGCTTTCGTAAAGTAGGCGTCAAAATAGCCGGCACTCAATACAAAGGTGCCAAGCAGGATACGACGTTTTACCTCTTTGCCGAAACCTTCTGAGCGGCTCAGCTTATAAAAGTCTGTCAGCGCTACGTTGGCGTGGGCCGTGCGGTGACCGTACTTCACACCATCAAACCGGGAAAGGTTGGAAGATGCTTCGGCGGTGGTCAGCACATAATACGCGGGTACCACGTAATCCAGTATGTCAAAGTCAACCGCTTTCACGGTATGACCAGCCTGTTCCATTTCTTCAAAGCAATTCAAAAAACCGGCCTTCATTTCAGGGTCCAGGCCCTCATGACGGATCGCATCTTTCAAATACGCTAATTTCCAGGATTTATTGTGATCCAGCAGTGCCTGGTAGTCCGGCACCTCCAGTTGAGAGGCCGTGCTATCGAACTGATCCGGTCCTGCAACCGTTTGCAGCAGTTTTGCCACATCCGCAATATTCTTGCCAAAGATGCCTATCTGGTCAAAGGAAGAAGCGTAAGCGATGAGGCCGTACCGGGAAATGCGGCCATAGGTAGGCTTTAGCCCGATGATGCCACAAAAATCCGCCGGCTGCCTTACGGAACCACCGGTATCGCTACCCAGGCTCAGCATGCACAGGTCTGCCTGCACTGCTACAGCGCTGCCACCGGAAGATCCACCCGGTACACGGGTTTCATCCAGCGCATTGCGCACCGGCCCGTAGGCGGAGTTCTCGTTAGTGGAGCCCATCGCAAATTCATCGCAGTTCAGGTTCCCGATAATGATGGCATCGGCAGCCAGCAGGCGTTCTACCGCCGTGGCAGAGTAAGGGGACACAAAGCCTTCCAGGATGCGGGAGGCGGCGCCTACGTGGTGGCCTGCGTAGCAGATCACGTCCTTAATGGCTACCACCACACCTGCCAGGGCGCCTACCGGCTCCCCCGCCCTGATGCGGGCATCCAGCTCCGCTGCCTGCGCCAGCGCCTCATCCGCGTATACTTCCCGGAAGGCATTCAAGCGCGCATGGGCGGCAATCCTGTCTAAATAAGACTGCACAACGGCGGTACAGGTGGTACGGCCCTCGTGCAAGGCTTGATGTAAAAGATGTATTGTGCTGAATTCAGGCAAGCTAAATCAGTATGTTTTAAGGATTAAACAGCGCTATTTCAATTGGCATGGGAAAACCAGCAGCACTAAGACTAGGCATTGTTTTCCGGGGTAGCCGGTGCGGCCGGCGCTTCATTTGCAGCGGGCCCGATGGGCTGTGCAGGAGCAGCGGCAGCAGTGGTGGTGGCAGCAGGAGCGGGTTTAGGCGGAGCCTGTACATCGCGCATTCCTTCTTCAATCTCACGGCGAACATTGTTCTTGGCATCGTTGAACTCACGCATCCCTTTACCCAAACCTCTCATCAGCTCCGGGATCTTGTTACCGCCAAACAGCAGCAACACCACCACAGCGATCAGCAGGATCTCTGTGCCACCCACTTCATTGAGGAATAAGAAAGAAGATTTAACCATTACAACAGTCATTGTCTCCAATTTAAAAGTTTAGTGAACAAAGATAGGGCATAAAATCGGCAATACCTAGGCGGAGCGCGGTTTTATGGCGCTCATATAACAAATATGTAACAACTGAGCGGGCCGGGCCTTGCCGGTTACAACTTAAAAAAATGGGCAAACGGTCCTGTGATGTAACCATTTACCCATTCAATAATTTGCATACCTGCTTTTGCCAGGTATGGGCACAATAAAAACGGAAGGCATACGCCTCCCGTTCCTTACAAATTTCCCTGTATTGTGTACTAAACCCTTTTTTCTTTGATACGGGCAGCTTTACCAGCGCGTTCACGCAGGTAGAACAGGCGTGCCCTTCTTACTTTACCCACTTTATTGAGTACAATGCTGTCGATGTTGGGAGAGAACATGGGAAACACGCGCTCAACGCCAATGCCATCGGAAATTTTCCTTACGGTGAAAGATGCCGTAAAACCAGTGCCCTGGATCTTCAATACGTCACCTTTAAAGGACTGGATCCTCTCTTTGCTACCTTCTACGATCTTATAGTTTACGGTAACGTTGTCACCGGCTTTAAACTTCGGGTGCTGTTTCTTAGCAGTTAACTGCTCGTGAACAAAATTAATTGCGTTCATCTTTCAAATATTTAAGGGAGTGCAAAGTTAACGTTTAATCCACATAAATTCCAAATGCAGCGCGCTTAAATTGGAAATTATTTCTTGCCCGGGGCAATTAAATAATAGCTGTTCCGGGTAAGTCATTGTTTTACAATTTCTTATTGTGCTTATGGTTATACGTGCCTGCAGCGCTGCCGCAGGCACCCATGCCCTATCCTACTTCAACAGATCCGGTCTCCTCGCCTGCGTTCTTGCTACTGCCTGGTCGTGGCGCCAGTCTTCAATAAGCCGGTGATTCCCGCTCATGAGCACTTCCGGCACTTTCCAGCCACGGAACTCTTCCGGCCGGGTGTATACCGGCGGGGCCAGGAGGTTGTCCTGGAAGGAGTCAAAAAGGGCCGAGGTTTCATCATTGAGCACCCCCGGCAACAGGCGGCCCAGGGCATCCACCAGCACGGCGGCAGCCAGTTCCCCGCCGGAGAGCACAAAATCACCGATGGAGATCTCCCTGGTGACAAAGTGCTCGCGGATGCGCTCATCAATGCCTTTGTAATGGCCACAGATCATGAGCAGGTTCTCTTTGAGGGAAAGCTGGTTGGCCATGCGCTGGTTCAGGGTTTCCCCGTCCGGCGTCAGGTAGATCACTTCATCGTAGGTGGTTTTGGCCTGCAGGCTTTCAATGGCGTTCACCAGCGGCTCCATCATCATCACCATGCCGGCACCGCCCCCAAACTGGTAGTCGTCTACCTGGGCGCGGGGCAGCGTGGAGTAATCCCGCAGGTTGTGCAGCTGCACTTCCAGCAGGCCTTTGTCCTTAGCCCTTTTCAGGATGGAATGGGAAAAAGGGCTTTCCAGCAGTTCCGGCAACACGGTGATGATATCTATTCGCATAACAATTATTGTAAAAGGTCCATATAACGCTGGCATTGCACCGCAAAGGCAAACTTGGGATCGGCCTCCATGGCGGCTTTCCGGGCTTGCAGCTGGTCTGGCGATTGTACCAGCCCCGCCAGGGTTTCCAGCAGGTCTGGTACGGCATAGAGCACGGCATGCCGCGCAAAGTCTTCCCAGGCACCAAAGCTCCGTTCCATCAGCAGCGGTATTTTCCAGGCAAAGGCCAGGTTGTACGCCCCCGAAATGCGGGTTTGGATGTATTGTTCAAACATATTGACACCCGGGTGCAGCAGGGGCAAAATTACGTCGGATTGGGCCAAATACGACTGGAACAGGGGCTCCGGCACCGGTTGTTCAAAGGTGACCACCTGGCTGCGCCGGGGCAGGGATTGCAGGCGGCTGGCCAGGTCCGGGTGTTTTGCCGCATCGTATTTTCCCAGGAAGATCAGCTTTACATGGGCGGGCAGGCCTTTTGCGGCCACCTGCGCCAGCAGGCTTTCATAATCCCGGCGGGAGGGCATTACGCTGCCGGGGATGGTTACCCAGGTTTCACCGGCTGGCTTTTCCAGCGGGGTGGCCTCCAGCTGCGGGAAGAAAATGGGATAAAAGCACCCCAGCTTTATGCCCGCCGGTGGCAGCACATGCAGCAACAGCGTGTCATTGAGCACATAGCAGCGCTTTATTTTCCGGAGAATGAGTTTGCGCAAGGTGAAGCCCCGGTTAAATTTGCGGCCGTTGTGCACAATACCGGCCCATGTTTTCACGGGCAGGCCCAATACCGTAAGATCGCGCACCACGCTGTTTTCCGCGGTATTTACCACGATGGTGTGGATACTGTTGGCCTTCAGGTAAGCCCGCAAGCGTCGCCAGATGCCCCAGTGGTTTTTGATGCTGGTTTCCACCACGTGCAACTGGTGGCCCGCCAGCCCGGTCACAGCCTCGAAGAACGGCCACAGGTGCGCATTACAGACAATGTGTACCCCATAGCCCCTGCTTTGCAGGAACTGTATCTGGGCATACATGCATTCGCTGTGCGATCCGCCCAGCTCCAGTAAGGCAACTTGTTTCTGAGCCATCTGCTTACAGGTAAATATCGATGAGGCCTTCCGGCAGGCGCAGTTTTACGCGCTTATCTTTCTGCTTCACTTCCACGAGGGTGGCCTCGTTGATGGGCAGCAGCATTTCTTTTTCTTTGTAGATCACCTTGGCCAGGACCTGCAGCGGCATTTCGATCACTTCGTCTATGATGCCGATCTCGCCCAGGCTTTCATCTTCCACCATAAAGCCCAGCATGGATACCGCGGCGTCCTTGGATACCTGCGCTTTGAAGTCGGGCTCTGTGAGGTACACATTGGTCTGGGTGATCTTCTGGGCCGCCTCCCTGGTATCAATGCCTTCCAGTTTCACGTACACCTGGTCGTGATCCTTGGCCCTTGCCTTTTCCACGAAGTAGGGAATGAAGCTGTTCTTCCGGTTTTCCAGGAAGATGGCGGTAATGCCTTTGAGGGAAGTGCGCTTGCCCAGGCTATGCTTGAGCACCAGCTCTCCCTGTAAGCCGAAAGTGGCTACCAGCCTGCCGATGCTGAAATAATTATCCATGATAGATCTGGAAAGGAATACAATAAAAAAAGGAAATATTTGCGGACAAATATTTCCTTTTCAGTATGATCTCAGCTTGCGCTGAATTATGCTTCGGAAGATTCACCTTCAGATGCAGCCGGAGCGGCAGGAGCATCTTCAGTGCGGCGTACTACCGGGGTAACCGGGCGGGCCGCTCTCTTGGCAGAATCACGACGGGCAGAAACTTTCTGCTCGTGCTCAGCCTGCCATTGTTCAAATTTGGAATAAGCGGTACGCTCATCGAACAGGTTCAGGCTTACACCTCTCAGCAGGTGTTTCAGGTACAGTACACCCTTGAAAGACAGGATGCGGCGTACGGTGTCAGTGGGCTGCGCACCTTTCTGCAACCAACCCAGGGCACGTTCAGTGTCGATGTTGATGGAAGCGGGAACGGTGAGCGGGTTATAAGTACCGATCTTCTGGATGAATTTACCATCACGCGGCGCGCGTGCATCGGCTACTACGATAAAATAGAAGGGTCTCTTCTTGGCGCCATGTCTCTGCAGTCTGATTTTTACTGGCATAAATAATCGAGTTATTTTTTTGCGAGTGAGTGAATATTGTTTCGTTCAAAAATTTTCCCTGTGAAGGGGCAGCAAATGTACAAAGTTTCGGGAATTGCGCAAATTTTGTTTCCAATATTTCCGTCCCGGACATCAAATATACAAAATTTATCAGCGCATCGGCATACCACGCATGCCTTTACCACCCAGTTTATTCATGGATTTCATCATCTGGCGCATCTGTTCAAACTGCTTCATGAACTGGTTCACGTCCTGGATGTCCTTGCCAGCCCCTTTGGCAATGCGCTTGCGGCGGCTACCGTCTATCAGGTCGGGGTTGCTCCGTTCCGCGGGGGTCATGGAGCTGATGATGGCTTCAATGCCCTTGAAAGCATCGTCACTGATATCCAGGTCCTTAATGGCTTTGCCCACACCGGGGATCATGGCCATCAGGTCTTTCAGGTTACCCATTTTCTTGATCTGCTGCAACTGTTCGCGGAAGTCGTCAAAGTCGAACTGGTTCTGGCGGATCTTTTTTTCCAGCTTCTTGGCCTGCTCTTCGTTAAACTGGGCCTGTGCTCTTTCCACGAGGGTGGTGATGTCACCCATGCCCAGGATACGCTGGGCCATACGCTCGGGGTAGAACACGTCCAGGGTATCGAGCTTTTCGCCCATGCTCACAAACTTGATGGGCTTATCCACCGTGTAGCGGATGGTCAGTGCGGCACCACCGCGGGTATCGCCATCCAGCTTGGTGAGCACCACGCCGGAAAAGTCCAGGCGGTCGTTGAAGGTTTTGGCCGTGTTTACGGCGTCCTGTCCGGTCATGGAGTCCACCACGAAGAGGATCTCGTTCGGCTTCACGGCTGCCTTTACGTTGGCCACCTCGGCCATCATCACCTCATCCACGGCCAGGCGGCCGGCGGTATCGATGATCACCACGGTATTGCCATTGGCCTTGGCCTGTTTGATCGCGTTTTCCGCGATCTGTACGGCGTTCTTGTTTTCAGGCTCGCTGTACACCTCCACCCCGATCTGTTCGCCCAGCACTTTCAACTGGTCAATTGCCGCGGGGCGGTAAATATCTGCCGCCACCAGGAGTGGCTTTTTGTTCTTCTTGGTTTTGAGGAAGTTGGCCAGTTTGCCGGAGAAGGTGGTCTTACCCGAGCCCTGGAGGCCTGCAATGAGGATCACGGTAGGATTGGCCTTCAGCTCCAGTTCGGCTTCTGTGCCGCCCATGAGCTCCGCCAGTTCATCCTTGGTGATCTTTACCATCAGCTGGCCGGGGGAAATGGCGGTCAGTACCTTTTCACCGAGGGCTTTTTCCCGGATCTTGTCGGTGAGGTCCTTGGCAATCTTATAGTTAACGTCGGCATCTACCAGTGCGCGGCGGATCTCCTTTACGGTGGAGGCTACGTTGATTTCAGAAATGCGGCCTTCACCCTTGAGTTGTTTAAACGCCGACTCCAGCCGTTCTGATAATGATTCAAACATGATGAATTCTTGAATAGTTGCTTGAAAAAATGGCAAAAATGCCACGGGAGGGCAAAAGTAGGAAAATTGTTAGATTGTTGGGTGGTTAGATAAATTGAAAATGGCCCTATGCTCCGGGTTTCCCCTCGTCATATGGCCATTCAGAAAATTTATCCACTGCTTACGCGCCGAGATAATTGCGGAGCAGTTTGCTGCGGGAAGTGGTGCGCAGTTTGGTGATCGCCTTGTCTTTGATCTGGCGTACGCGTTCGCGGGTGAGGCCAAATTTTTCACCGATATCTTCCAGTGACATGGGGTGCTCCACGGCAATGCCGAAGTAGAGCATGATCACGTCTTTCTGGCGGTCGGTGAGGGTAGACAGGGAGCGTTCTATTTCGCGGCGGAGCGAATCGTGGTGGTCGAGGGCTTCGTCTGCGCTGGATGCATTCGGGTTTTCCAGCACATCGAGCAGGGAGTTGTCCTCCCCATCAATGAAAGGTGCATCCATGGACACGTGGCGGGCGGCTACACCCAGGGTAGCTTCCACTTCTTCCGTGTTTATTTCCAGGATGGTAGCCAGTTCGTCCGGGGACGGTTCACGTTCGTATTCCTGTTCCAACTGGGAGTAAGCTTTGCTGATCTTGTTAGACAGGCCCACTTTATTGAGCGGCAGGCGCACAATGCGGGACTGTTCTGCCAATGCCTGGAGGATGCTCTGGCGGATCCACCATACGGCGTAGGAGATGAACTTGAAGCCTCTTGTTTCGTCAAAACGCTGGGCAGCCTTGATAAGACCAAGGTTCCCCTCGTTGATCAGGTCACTCAGGGACAAGCCCTGGTTCTGGTACTGTTTGGCCACGGAGACCACAAAGCGCAAATTGGCTTTGGTCAGTTTTTCCAGTGCACGCTGATCGCCCTGCTTGATGCGGATAGCGAGGTTCACCTCTTCTTCCGGCGTGATTAAGTCTACTTTTCCAATTTCCTGCAGATATTTCTCAAGGGATTGAGATTCTCTGTTCGTGATGGACTTAGTGATCTTGAGTTGGCGCATTGACATACAAGTCGGAACAGTTACAGGTTAATAAAAAGTTAATTTTTGATGAATGCCTGACAAAAATAACTTTTTTTAGAAACTGACCAAAAAAAATTATCCCTTTTTGGAAGCGTTCTAACGAAAATCGATTAACCTTTCATCTGCCCTACAGCAGGGCATTTGCCTGCCACCGGTTGCAAAAAGGAATTGACTGCGAAGGAAAAGCATTGGGAAGGGTGGCTGACAGATTAGCATTTTACCATATGCGAAGGGGCTGCCAGCGTGACCGTAAAAAGGGGGGACAAAAAACTGCTAATAAATTTTGTTCCTATGAATAATTTTCTATAATTGCAGCCTAGATGAATTGAATTTTAATATAATCAGCGCGATGTCAAAGAAAGTGCAATATGAGTTGGAATACCCGGTAAGATGCTCTCCTGTAATACTTTATGAATTCCTCTCCACCCCAGCTGGCTTGCAGGAATGGTTTGCAGACAAGGTGGATTTCCGGGACAATATTTTTTCGTTTTCCTGGAGTGGTAATGTTGAAGAAGCCGAGGTATTGGATCAGGCAGAGCTGGAGTTCATCCGCCTGCGCTGGCTATCTGCCCCGAAAGAGGAATTTTTTGAATTCCGTATCCGCATTTCCGATGTAACAACGGAAACGATCCTGATTGTAAAGGACTTTGCGGAAAAGAAGGAAATTGCCGACCAGAGCCAACTCTGGGATTACCAGGTGAAAGATCTCTTCCACCGCATTGGCAATTGATGCCGTTGCTGTTTTTATGCATGCAAGACTGTGCTTAAGCGAATACTCTTCCAATCCGATCCCGTGATCATGTAACGCCGCCACGGCGGGCCTTTCAAGAGATTCTCCCAATTCACATCTTCATTTCCAGTTTCAACAAATTACAGGTTGCCTGCCGCTGCTTTTCCCTCTTTTTAGCAGGCGTTTATTTTCACGGCCATTAAATTACCTGGTAAGTTTTCGCCCCCGGGCGGGAATGCGGCAATGCGTGGGCGCACGGGCGTGTGAGGTGGCTACATCGTTGTTTTGCGGTGGCGTCAACCGGAGCCGCGTAGCGGATACCCAGAAATGCGGGCGCGTAGCAGTAGGATCATTTCATGCAGTATATTGCCGGCGTGGCGGGTGTATGGCGCGTCCGGCATCACGTATAGCAGCGGACTGCATGAGCAATGCAGCCCGCTGAAAGCCAGTTCCCGCACGGTTTTCATTGTTTATGGGCCCGGCATTCCGCGCCAGCTCCGGCCACCTCACGCACCTTTAAGCACAGCCAGTACCTCCCCATAAAAACCTGCAGCTCCTGTTACCACCTGCTCCCATTCTCCCAGATCAAAAGACCTTGCCAGCTTCACGAAATCCTTATCCAGGGCCTGCTCCCACCCCGTTTGCGCAACTGCGGACAAAGGCTGGTAAATACCGGCGCCTATCTCGTGGTGCCAGGGATCTTCTTCCAGGATGTAGAGCTGCGCCCCGGCGGCTTCCAGGGCGGGCCTGGCGCTTTCCAGGCGGGCGCGGTAGCGGGCCAGGGAATGGCCGGCCAGGTGCAGGGTGGCGGTAAAATCATGCCCCCACCAGAACATGGTGCGCAAGGCAAAAATATCTTCCCGGGAAAACAGGCGCGGGTAGTCCAGGATCACATATGGCAGGTCTTTGTAGCGCTCCCCTTTCGATATTTTGGCGCCCAGGGAGCGTACCGGCGCCGCCTCCGGCCATTGCTGCCAGGCAGGCAATATGGTGATGGCGTCCTGCACCTGGCCCAGTAAGTGCATTACTTTATCCATGATGCCGTGCTTCATGCGGAGCCAGTCTGTATTGAATACCAGGGCTCTTTCTTCGGGTGTGAGCATGCTTAACATTTAATTAAGTATTATTTAACGCACTTCTAATGTGCCACCAGGGAAACTACAGGCAAAGATGTTAACTTTGCCACGACCCGTGCACCGCAATACGATTCAAATGTAGTCATTGCAACGCATGGCTTAAAGAAGTTACGCACTGTGAAGAAACTCGATAAACTCATCATAAAAACTTTTACCGGTCCGTTCATCGCCACCTTTTTCGTGACGTTGTTTGTACTGATCATGCAGTTCCTGTGGAAGTATATTGATGATTTTGTAGGCAAAGGCCTGGATACCTGGGTGATCATGAAACTGATGGCCTACACCAGCGCCAGCCTGGTAACCCTGGCCCTGCCGCTGGCCGTGCTGCTTTCTTCCATCATGACCTTTGGCAACCTGGGCGAAAGTTTTGAACTGGTGGCCCTGAAAAGCTCCGGCATTTCCCTGCTGCGTTTCATGCGCCCGCTGTTTGTACTGTGCTTCCTCATTGCCACGCTGGATTTCCTCTTTGCCAACTACGCCATTCCCGTGGCCAACCTGCAGGCCAAGTCCCTGCTGTATGACGTGACCAATTCCAAGCCTGCGTTTAACATCAAGCCAGGCGAGTTCTATACAGATATTCCCGGCTACACCATCAAGGTAGCGCAGAAGGACCCGGATAACAAGACCATCCACCAGGTGATCATTTATGATAAAAGCAGCGGTGGTGGCTCTGACCAGGTGATCCTTGCGGATAAAGGCACCATGGGCCTTTCGGCCAACAAACAGTTCCTGCTGTTTAAACTGGAGAACGGCTGGCGCTATGAAGAACGCTATGCCCGCATGGGCAATATGCAGCCGGGTGACCTGATCCGCCTGGGCTTCAAAGAATACACCAAGGCCTTTGACATGAGCAGCTTCCGTTTTAACCAGACAGACGTGAACCTGTTTTCCAGTAACCAGCAGATGCTGAACGTCAGACAGCTGGATAAAGCACTGGACTCCCTGCAGCGTGATATTAAGATCTATACCAAGAGCCTCAACGCTTATGTAACCACCCGTTACAGCTTTAACAAGTGGAAAGATACGGGCTGGCTGAAGCAGGCACCACCCCTGGCCGTGTCCCACTTCATTGACGCTATTCCCGCGCAGCAGCAGGAGTATGTGTGGCAGCGCGTAGCGCAGAACCTGCGCGAAACGCAGATGACGCTGGACGGCTCAGCTAAAGACTATGCAGAAAAATTTTCGCAGATCCTGCTGTTCAAAGTAGAATGGCAACGCAAATTCACCCTGGCCTTTGCCTGCATCGTGATGTTCATGATCGGTGCGCCGCTGGGCTCCATCATCCGAAAGGGCGGCCTGGGCACCCCGCTGGTATTTGCCGTGATCTTTTTCGTGATCTTCAACATCTTCTTCATGGTAGGTGAAAAGATGGCCCGCAGTAACGTGCTTACCACCTTTGGCGGCATGTGGCTGAGCAATATTGTATTGATGCCGATCGCGATCTTTTTGATCTATAAAGCACTCAACGATTCACAACTGTTCAACAAAGAATTTTATTTCCGCCTGTTCCGGTACATTCGGCAGCTCATAGACCGCACGCCGGTGGCCGCACTGGTAAAAGTGCGCGCCAGCAACGGGAAGCGGGCATCCTGAACATACAACATTTCCAGGTTGGTTGCTGATGCAGACGATCTGTTTTTATACCACTTTAACCTTTATGTCTATACGAAGTACATCCACTTTAACCTGTACGCTGACGGATTTTTAATTAACAAGAGAGACGAAGACCTACAACTTTAACGACACCACTTTCTATACAACAGACGAACGTAAGTACGCCAGATGATCCTTTGCATGCGGTAAATGACCATTAGACTATTTTGGGACCAGGAGACAAGACCGCTGCGCATATGAAAACGCTACCAAGACCTACAACTTAAAACACTGAAAAAGTGAAAGCGATCGTCTCCCTGTGCAGGAAAAACCAACCGTTTTTCCTGTTCTTCCTTGCCTGGGTGATCCTGGGCGGGCTGCTCATTGTTACTATTGGAAAAGAACACCTGTTCCTTGGTATCAATCATACGCACAATCTGGTGCTGGACTATTTTTTCACAGGGTATACCTATGTGGGTGATGCCACCCCGTTTATCCTTGTGCTGCTGTTCCTGCTGTGGAAGCGCCGCTTCCATGATTTTTTGCCCGGCGTGGCAATCATTGTACTGATGGGCATCCTGGTGCAGGTAGTGAAACACCGCTACCACTCCCCCCGCCCCATCGTATATTTTGACCACAGTCCTATTGTGCATACCATCAGCTGGGTGCATGTGCATGGCAGCAACAGTTTTCCATCAGGGCACACGGCCTGCGCATTCAGTCTTTGCTGCTTTGCGGCCATGCTGCTGCCCAACAAAAAGCTGGGCGCCACCCTCTTTTTTGCAGCGCTGCTGGTGGGTTACAGCCGTATTTACCTGGCGCAGCATTTCTTTGAAGATGTGTACATTGGCAGCATACTGGGTACGGTATGCGCTATGCTGGTAGCATGGTTGTTTGCCTACATCCGCATCCGCCAGGCCGCTCCCGCAACGGAGCCTGCTCCTGAGCTGGTACCGGAGATCTGAAATTAGACGGGTACCAGGTATTTGTTTTAAAAACGACAAACCATTTTCTGATAGCCGGCGCCTGCAAACAGCGCCGGCATTTTACTGTATATGAAATATTTCCTCATTGGCCTGGTGGCTGCCTTGCTTTTTATCCCTTTCTTAGGGGCTGTACATTTATTTGATTGGGACGAGATCAATTTTGCCGAAGCGGCGCGTGAGATGCTCGTGAGCCACAATTACCTGCAGGTGCAGATAGATTTCCACCCGTTCTGGGAAAAGCCGCCGGTGTTTATCTGGATGCAGGCTGCATGTATGGCGGTTTTCGGGGTCAATGAATTTGCGGCCCGCCTGCCCAATGCGCTGGTTGGCATTGCTACCATCGTTACCTTTTTTGCCATTGGCAAAAAGCTGGTGAGTGAAAAATTCGGCATGTGGTGGGCACTCCTGTATGCAGGCTGCTGGCTGCCCCATTTCTATTTTAAGTCCGGCATCATCGATCCTACTTTCAACTATTTTATTTTCCTGGCGGTGTATTGCGTATACCGTATTGGCTTCAGTGAAAAAAAGATCCGCCTGGCGGTGCTGGCGGGCGTTTTCCTGGGGCTGGCCGTGCTTACCAAGGGGCCGGTGGCCATCCTGGTGAGCGGGCTTACGCTGGCCGTGTATTTCGTGGTGAACCGGTTCCGCCTGGGGGCCAAGATCGGCCACCTGCTGCTGGTAGCGCTGTTTGCCGTGATCACTACTGCCTCCTGGTTTGGCGTGGAGATCGTGCGGCATGGCTGGTGGTTTGTAAACCAGTTTGTAACCTACCAGGTACGCCTGTTCCAGACGGAAGATGCGGGGCACGGAGGCCCTTTCTTTTACCACTGGATCATCCTGCTCATTGGCTGTTTCCCGGCCAGCATTTTCCTCTTCAGCTACCTGCGTGCCAGGCAGGAAAACAGGCAGGTTGAGAAAGCGGAAGTGAAGGACCTGGTAAAATGGATGTGGGTGCTTTTCTGGGTGGTGCTCATCCTGTTCTCCATCGTGAAAACCAAGATCGTGCACTACTCCTCCCTGTGTTATTTCCCGCTTAGTTTCCTGGCGGCTTACCAGGTATACCGCCTGCTGGAAGGCAAGGCTACCCTGCGCAAGTGGCAGGTAGCGTTGCTCATGCTGGTAGGGGTGGTACTGGGCATTGCTATTGGTGCGCTGCCGCTGGTAGGCATTTACAAAGCACAGCTCATTCCCCAGATCCATGACCGCTTTGCCGTGGGCAACCTGCAGGCAGATGTGCCCTGGTCATTTGCAGAGTGCGGCTACGGCCTGGCTTATGCCGTGATGGTGGTCGTCAGCTGCGTTTTGCTCCTGCGCAAAAAGGTGCAGCCAGGGCTGCTCTGCCTTTTCATCAGTACCATCGTGGCTATACAGGTAACGGTGGTGCATTTTGTTCCCAAGGTAGAAGCTTACTCACAGCGTGCAGCCATTGAGTACTTCCAGTCGTTCATCGGAAAAGACGTATATGTGGCACCGTTAGACTACAAAAGCTACGCACATCTTTTTTACACCCGCAAGCTGCCGGCTACCAACCCGCATTATTATGCAGACCCTGACTGGCTGCTGAACGGGCAGCTTGATAAGCCGGCCTACTTCATCTGCCGCGTGAGCAACAGTGATCACTGGCGTACCGATCCGCGCCTGGAACTGGTAGGCGAGAAGAATGGTTTTGTGTTCTTTAAACGAAAGCAGTAAACATAAAGAAGGCTTTAGCGTGGTGCTAAAGCCTTCTTCTTTTTATGGAAATAAAATTCATTAAAGTGTAGCTGCATTAAGCTTTCCAGCGTTTTTCCACTTCCGGCCAGTTAACCACGTTCCAGAAAGCATCAATGTATTCCGGGCGGCGGTTCTGGTGTTTCAGGTAATACGCATGTTCCCATACATCCAGTCCCAGGAGGGGCGTAGCGGGCTTGTAGCCCAGGCCTTCCATCAGGGGATTATCCTGGTTGGGGGTGCTGATGATCGCCAGTTCTTTATTTTTATTCACGGTAAGCCATGCCCAGCCGGAGCCGAATACTTTCTTTGCGGCGTCATTGAACTGTGACTGGAAGGTTTCCCAGCTGCCAAAAGCCTTGGCGATGGCAGCTTTGAAGGCGGCGGAAGGTTCGGTCTTATTAGGGGAGAGCTGTGCCCAGAACAGGGAGTGGTTATAGTGGCCGCCACCGTTATTGCGGATAGCGCCGTCTTTTGCAGTTACCTTGGCCAGGATCTGCTCCAGGGTGAGGTTGGCAAATGCACTGTTGGCCGGTAAAGCCAGGGCATCATTCAGGTTTTTCACGTAAGCGCCATGATGCTTGTCATGGTGTATTTCCATGGTCAGCTTATCAATATGCGGCTCTAATGCATCGGTAGCATAAGGCAGGGCGGGCAGGGCAAAAGGGGCTTGCAGGGTTTCCAGCTGGCCAGGCTTGCGGCTCCCGGCAAAGAGGCCCGTAGGATTACTGAGCATTGCCACACCGGCCAGTCCTGCGATCTTTATAAATTCTCTTTTTTCCATAGCATGAGTTTTTAGTGAATCCTCATGCACAAATCTAACCTATAAAGCATTAAAAAAAGGATGAAAGTTTAGCCTGCCATTATCCGCCGGAAACCCACACACATATTGAATTTTTACTATTTCTTCAGTCCGTTATTTAGCAAAATGTGCTAACCCGTTCCAATTCATTAAAATACGGTCAACCAAATGCGGTTTATTTTGAAATTAATTACTATTTACCTTACCTTACATGCGTGTGAAGCATTAAAGACAGCAATGGCATTAATATTCAACAATGAATCTGATTTTATCCCTGTCAGCTTGTGTAGATGTAGTATGAAATGCAGGAGCGAAACTATAGCCGACAACAGACTGTGCACAACGCGTTGAAATACCACTAACCCTCACCACTTGCTGTACAGTGAACGTCACACATTTATATTCGATTACCTGGTACCCAAGCGCAATAATTGTTCTAATTTAAACAGCAGTGCTCCTCACAGGGCCCTGCGCTATCGTTTTTGATTAAAGTATATCCCTCATGCTGCAAGTAAGAGTTTTCAAAGCAGTCGATCACCCGGAAGAGTGTATGCGTTACATAGACGGGCACCGGAGAGTGCTGGAAGCCTACGGTGTTACCAAAGTAACTTCTGCCAACGTAGATTGGATGTATGCACCTAACTCCTACATTTCTACCGTAGAAACAGATGAAGGAAAAGTACTGGCCGGCTGCCGGGTGCAGCTGGCGGGCGGAGACCTGGCAATGCCCATTGAAACCGCTATTTCCAACCTGGACCCCCGCATTCACGATATTATTGCCGAGCTGCAGGAAAAAGGTGGCACCGCCGAGCTTTGTGGCCTCTGGAACTCCCGCGAGGTGGCCGGCTGGGGCATCGGCAGCATTGTAATGGGCCAGGTGGGCGTGGCGCTTTGTGAGCAGCTGCCCATCACCACCATGGTGGCCTTCTGTGCGCAGGCCACGTTCAAGAATTGCCAGCGCCTGGGCTTCATCATCAAAAATGAACTGGGCAACAACGGTACCTTCTACTACCCGAAGGAAGACCTCATTGCCACGGCCCTCATTATCCCCGACCCGGTGGTACTGGCCAGCGCCCACCCCCTGGTACGTGATAAGATCTTTGACCTGCGGGCCCGTCCGGTGCAACGCATGGTGGAAAAGGGCCCTAAGGGGGAAATGGAGCTGGACTACAACATCCGCATCAGCCAGCAGGTTGTGAATGCCTGATCTTTTACCGATTTTTGCCAATTTCAACGCACGCCATAAAAGTCCGAACGTCTCAATGCTACAAGCACAGCTTCAACATACTGCAGAAAGTAACGCCATTTTCCGTCCTTCCTTCTTTCGCTTGTCCGATGCCGCAGATGCCGCCGCCGTGGCCGCACTGGCAGCCAATACGCCCGGCCTGCAGGTCTATGACACGCTGGACCGCCAGCTGAACGAGCTGGTAAAAAGCCAGCACCCCGCGGCACGCCTCACGCCCGACGAAATTGAAGCCAAAGCCAAGGCCCACCTGGGCAGCACGCCCTGGGATGCCTACGGCGTGTGGGTATACTACCCCTGGAGCCAGCGCCTGGTGCATATGCTGGACGAAGCCGAGTTTATACAACTGCGCACCAACCGGAACGTTTATAAAATAACCCCCGAAGAAAGGGACATCCTGGCCACCAAGAAAATTGGGGTAATTGGACTTTCCGTGGGGCAGAGCGCCGCCCTCACCATTGCCATGGAAAGGCAGTGTGGGGAACTGCGCATCGCGGATTTTGATACCCTGGACCTGAGTAACCTGAACCGCATCCGCGCGGGAGTGCACAGCCTGGGCATGCTCAAAAGCACGGTGGTGGCCCGCGAGATCGCGGAGATAGACCCATTCATTAAAGTGGTGCCCTTCCACGACGGCATTACCCCTGATAATATTGACGCCTTCCTTACCGGGGGCGGCAAACTGGATGTACTGGTGGAGGAATGTGACGGACTGGATATCAAGATCCTGGCCCGTGTGCGCGCCCAGCATTACGGCATTCCCGTGGTGATGGACACCAGCGACCGGGGGCTGATGGACATTGAGCGCTTTGACCTGGAGCCGGAAAGGCCCATCCTGCATGGCAAGATCCCGCCCCTGAGCCCTGAGGCGGTAAAGGCCCTCAACCCCCAGGAACGCTTTGGGCTGGCGGCCGCCTTTGTGGATGTGAACAATACTTCCGAACGTTTCCGCATGTCGCTGGGCGAGATCGGCAAGACCATCTCCACCTGGCCGCAACTGGCCAGCGCCGTGGTACTGGGTGGAGCCGTAGTGGCCCATGTGGCCCGGGGCATCTGCCTGGGCGCCGCATTGCCCTCCGGCCGTTATTATGTAGACCTTGACCAGATATTCAGCGCGCAATAGCGCAAGCGCTACCTATAGCAAAGGCTTATCCCTATTTGATAAATACACGAAGATGTTGAGACAAACGTATTGCAGGCCACTTCTCTGGCTGATACTGTTGCTCGGTACCGTGCTACCTGCGGGGAAGGCACTTGCGGCAACAGCAGATACTGTGCACATTAACAGTGCGCAGCCCCTGAAACTGGCGGAATACAATGAAGTGGAGTACTTCCGCGACCCGACGCACCAGCTCACCTTTGAGCAGGTGCGCCGGCAGCCCTTCCAGCCCCTGCACCAGCAGGTGCCCAACTTTAATGTAACCACGGATGCGGTGTGGATGCGCCTGCGGGTGACCAACCATACGGACAGCGCCGGCCTGCAACTGGTGATCTCCAATCCCATCCTGGACTACGTGGATTTTTACTACCTGAAAGACAGTACCCATTATCATATTGAAAAGAGCGGGGAGCTGGTGCCCTTTGCACAGCGTGCCATCAGCCACCAGACCTTCATCTTCAACCTGAACCTGCCGGTGGGCGCTACCCGCGATTATTACCTGCGCGTGAGCAGCCGGGAATCCATGCAGGTGCCCATTTACGTCGGCACCGTCCTGGATGTGTACAATAAGATCAATACGGATGATCTCTGGCTGGCCCTGTATGTAACAGTGATCATGGTAATGCTGCTGTACAACGCCTTCATTTTCCTCACCACCAAGGATTACAATTACCTTTACTACATCCTTTATATCCTGGCCGTAGGCCTTACACAGGTATGCCTGCAGGGCGTGGGCTACCGGTATTTCTGGCACAACAACCGTTTCATTACAGAGCAAAGCGTGTTGTGGACGGGCGCCTTGTCCGGCATTACGGTGGCCATGTTTGTACAGCAGTTCCTGCACGTGAAAGAACGGGCCCTTCTCGCCTATCGCATTTTTAACGGGTTCATTTACGGCTACATCTGCAGTATCATCCTGGCGCTGTTGCATTTTTACTCCGCGGCTTATCTGCTGATAGACGTACTGGCCATGTCCGGCGTGGTATTTATCCTCGGCTTTACCATCAGCCAGGCCCTGAAGCGCTACCGTCCCGCAGTGTTCTTCCTGGCGGCATGGTTCATCTTCATCATCGCGGTGATGGTGTGGGTCCTGAAGGACACCGGCATTATCCCTTACAACGTATTTACCAGCCATATCCTGCTCATTGGCTCCGGGCTGGAAGTGATCCTCCTGAGCTTTGCCCTGGCGGATAAGATCAATACGTACAAGAAAGAAAAGGAACAATCCCAGGCCCAGGCCCTGGAATCGCAGGCCATTGCCCTGCACATTTCCCAGGAGAACGAGCGGCTGGTGAAAGAACAAAATATCCTGCTGGAAGCCAAGGTGCAGGAAAGAACGGAAGAACTGCAGGCCTCTAACGTGAAGCTGAGCGAAACACTGGACAACCTGAAGGATGCCCAGACCCAGCTGGTGGAATCAGAGAAAATGGCCTCCCTGGGCCAGCTTACGGCCGGCATTGCCCACGAGATCAATAACCCGATCAACTTTGTAACCTCCAACATAAAGCCCCTGAAGCTGGACATCCAGGACCTGAAAAGCCTCCTGGACCGCTATGAGCAGCTGGACCAGGCTAACGGCGACATCCACGAGCAGCTGGAAAGCGTAAAAGCCTACCGCCAGGAACTGGATATTGATTATATTCACAGTGAAATAACGTCCCTGATCAAAGGCATAGAGGAAGGGGCGGCCCGCACCGCCGAAATCGTGAAAGGCCTGCGCACCTTTAGCCGACTGGATGAAAGTGACCTCAAATATGTAGATATCCATGAAGGGCTGGACTCCACGTTAGTCTTGCTGCGTAACAGCATCCCGCACCACGTCCAGATCATCAAAAACTACGGAAAGCTGCCTAAAATTGAGTGTTATGCCGGTAAACTGAACCAGGTGTTCATGAATATCATGGGTAATGGCCTGAACGCCATTAAGATGAAGCCTGTTCAGGGCCCTGCAGAATCCCTGACGATCAGCACTTTCCTGGAGAACAACCAGGCCGTGATCTCCATTAAGGACACCGGCATCGGGATGAGCGAGGACGTGAAAGAGCGTATCTTTGAGCCTTTCTTTACCACCAAGGATGTGGGGGAAGGCACGGGCCTGGGGCTGTCCATTGTGTTCAGTATTATTGGTAAGCATAACGGTAAAATATTAGTAGAATCGTCACCAGGCAATGGTGCAGAATTTATTATATATTTACCTTTAAATGTATCCAACTAAAACCAAATCATCCAACACCCTGCATCTTTAATGAAAAACAACCGTATCAGGATATTGTACATTGATGATGAAGTTCATAATCTCAACGCGTTCAAGGCTAGCTTTCGCAGGAATTATGAAATCTATACGGCAGGTTCGGCACAGGAAGCCAAACAGCTGATCCGGAGCATCAACGTACATATCATCATTGCCGACCAGAAAATGCCAGTTACCACGGGGGTGGAATTTTTCCACGAGATCCGTGAAACTACCCCGGAGCCTATACGCATCCTGCTCACCGGCTATACCGATGTGGAAGATATCATTGATGCGATCAACAAGGGGCACATCTACTCTTATATCAAGAAGCCCTGGGATGAACTGGAACTACAGAAAACGATCAATAACGCTTTTGAGATCTATACCGCCCGCCAGCAGCTGAAAGAAAAGATCATTGAGCTGGAAAAGACCAACGACGAGCTGAATCGCTTTATCTACTCCACTTCCCATGACCTGCGCAGCCCCCTCATGTCGGTGCTGGGCATCATTAACCTGGCGCGCCTGGATAACACCGTGACCGACCCGAACGGGTATATGGACATGATCGAGACCTGCGTGCAGAAGCTGGACGGCTTTATCCAGAAGATCATTGAATATTACCGGAACTCCCGGCTGGATGTAGAGTATGAAAAGATTAACTTCGCGACCCTGTTGGAAGATTGTGTGAACGCGTTCCGTCCGCAGAACACTTCCATAGAGTACCTGGTCGAAGTAGATCAACCGATAGATTTCAAAGGTGATACCTTCCGTATTCTCGTGATCCTGAATAACCTGATCTCCAACGCGGTGAAATACCAGAAGCCCAATGAAGAACAGCCGCAGGTGAAACTGAGCGTGAAAATAGAGCCCCACAAAGGCACTATCCGCATAGAAGACAATGGCATCGGCATTCTCAGTGAGCACTTGCAGAACATTTTCAAAATGTTCTTCCGCTCCAAGAATAACAACAAGCCGGGCAGCGGCATCGGGCTGTATATCGTGAAAGAGGCATTAAACAAAATTGGCGGCACTATCAATGTAGAATCGAAATACGGAGAAGGTACTCAATTTGAAATTATCATTCCGAACCGCAATGAATTCGATTCCTGATCTGCGTATTTTATTGATCGACGATAATGAAATTGACCTGCTGCTGCACGAAAGACTGATCCTGCACCAGCGGATCAGCCATACCGTACTACCTTTTACCAGTGCCAACAAAGCTTTAGAATACCTTTCTTCCAACCTGACCCTGAGTGAAATTCCTCCCACAGTGATCCTGCTGGACATCCAGATGCCCGAAATGGACGGCTTTGAATTTCTCCAGTCCTTTGCCACCTACCCGCCCCGCATCAAGCAACAGTGCTATGTGATCATGGTTTCTTCTTCCCTGGATTATTCAGACATTAACCGCAGCAATGCCAACCCCATGGTGATGAAGCTGCTGCGCAAACCCCTGATGGTAAAGGACCTGATGGAAACCATCACCGAAATATTCAACGAGCACTAATCCCCTGCTTCCAGCGAGAAAATCTCCTCCACCGGCTTTTCAAACACACGGGCTATCTTGAGCGCCAACACAGTGCTGGGCACATATTTGCCGGATTCAATGGCATTGATGGTCTGCCGGCTTACAGCAATAGCCTGGGCCAGCTCCTCCTGCGTAAGGCCCTTCACAGCCCGTTCTACCTTTATGCTATTTTTCATGGCGGGCCTGTTTAGCGTAGCGGAGTAAGAGATAGTTAAAGCGAACGATAAAGATAAGCGGAATGGTAACGATGTTGTACAACATCACGATCATGAAGTTCATATCCCACACCACGAGGATACTCACCACAAGCAGTAACTGGTTTACCAATACCGCCCATTGCAGGGAAGTGAGGCGGATGCGGGCAATAAATTCGTCCTCCTGTTTTTCACGGGAGTAGCCAACCATCAGTGAGCCCACAATGGCCAGCACCCCAGCCAGGGATAAAGCAATATCCTGCATTTCAAGGCCGGGGCCGGGCTTATCGGAGCTTAACAACCCGGAGCGGTCAATGCTGAAAACCCAGAACGGGATATTAAGGCGCCAAACCACATTGGCCAGGTAACAAATAATACCCAGGGCCAACAGGCACCAGCCTATCAGCTTAAATCGATGCGGAAGGAGAAGGGATGATCTCATGTCTTGAGGTTTTAATTATCCGAATGTAAAGTTAACTTTACTTATAGACAAATAAACTTTACAAAAAGTAATCCATACTTTACATAATGAATTGAGGATCAACCTGGAAAATTTTAAAAACTAAAAGGGGCCGCCTGTTGTTAACAGCAGGCAGCCCCTTTCTTCAAGGACAGGCAGTGGATGTTTATGCGGGGATCTTGCCGGCCCTTACCACAGCGGCAATCAGTTCCAGGGCGGATTGCAGCTTAGGATTGGCCCATTCTGCGCCCAATGCTATGCGCACATACTGGTCATCGCCGGTTACGGAAAACTCCACTCCCGGCTGCACGGCAATGTCCTGCGTGAGGCAATAATCTGCCACCTGCTGGCCGGTGAGGTGGGCGCCCACGTGCAGCCAGATGTGGAAGCTGCCGGGAAAAAGGGTGAACTCCTGGTCATAGAAGATCTCCGCTGCTTTCTTATACCAGTAAAGGCCTTCCGCCTGTTTCTGCTGGATGATCTGTTTCAGTTCCTCCCCTTGCATGAGGTGCACGGCAAAATCCTGGAACAGGGCGCAGGTGCTACTGGTGGTAAGGCGCACCATGTTCTCGATGTTATCCATGATATGTTTTGGATACACCAGGTAAGCCGCTTTTAAAAAGGGATTAAAGTTCTTGGAAAGGCTGTACACATGCACCGTACGTTCCGGCAGCAACTGCAGGAAAGTAGGTGGCGGTGCGGGATGCAGGAAGCGGTAGGCATCGTCTTCCAGGATATAGGTATCCGGGAAGCGCAGCAACACTTCCGCAATGGCCTGGCGTCTTTCCAGCGACATCACAGCGCAGGTGGGGTTGTGCACGGTGGGCTGCAGGTAGACCAGTTTTGTGCCCGGCACGGTACTGCGCTGCTGCAGGTACGCTTCCAGGGCAGCGGGCAGCATGCCTTCTTCATCGCCGGCAATAGGGATGAGGGGAAACCCGAACGTATTGGCTATCATGCGGAAACCGGTGAAGGTATACGCATCGGTAGCTATTTCCTTTGAAACAGACTGGAACCAGGACAGTACGGTGTACAGGCCGGAGTTGCCGCTGGCAATAGCCATCATGGTGCTGGTATTGCGCCAGGTATCTGCCGGGAGTTGCAGCCACTGCGCCACTACATCCGCCGTAGCCGCAGGGGGCGGCGGGTTGGGAGGTTGCAGCAGGTGGTACTTTCTTTCTTCGGGCAGGCCCGCTACGTAACGCTGGAACACGTCCATTTCCGTATGTACCGATGGGTAGTTGAGTCTAAGGTTAAGCATGTGACAGTCAGCTTGATGGAACAAATACGCAAAGCCCTAAGATAATAAGGAATTAATTAGCAAATGTTGTACAATTGTTCCATCTTGCCATAGCCAGGTTTCCCAGTAACAGACCACAACTTACAACACCACATTTCTTCACTTAACATCTACAGTTATGTTTGATCAGATCTTGTCCCTCGTAAAAGAGCAATTGGAAAATCATCCCCAGGTAGCTGGTGCAGTACCGGCAGACCAAGCCGCTGACGTTCACAATGAAGTGGCGGGCAATATTGTAAGCAGCCTGCAAAACAGCCTGGGTGGCGGTTTGGGCAGCCTCTCCGAGCTTTTCTCCGGTGGCGGCGCATCCAACATTGCTTCTTCCATGTCTGGTGGCCTCATAGAGCAGCTTACCAGTAAGTTCAACCTGGACCCTGCCATTGCCAACAACATTGCGGCAGCCGTACCGGGTATCCTGGCGCAGTTTGGCCAGCAGCACGCTGCAAATGGTGGCGAACAGCAGGAAGGCGGCCTGGGAGGCATGCTGGGTGGCTTGTTTGGGAAGTAACGTGTTTGTTATGCAAAAAAACACTAGTACCGGTGCGGGCCTTTGTCCTCACCGGCACGTAGAGAGAGGCAGTGCCTCTCTTTTTTAATGCCCGGAAGTATCGCGGCCATGGGAGCGTCTTGTCCCTGCCGGAGAAGGGTATGGCGGCATGACTTGCTTTATTTCGAAACAGCCCTTTTGGGTCTTTACTTACATGGTTTCCGGCGCCTTCATTTTACTTATGAGGCTTGCCTTTATTTTTCCAGTTCACGGTGTTTCGCCGGGCTGCGCCCATACCATTTCTTGTACGCGTGGTAAAAGCTGGCTGGCTCCGCGTATCCCAGTAACAGGCTTACTTCCAGCAGGTCATAATCATCGTGGTGCAGCAGCAGGTGGCACATGCGCCGCTTCAGGTGTTCCCGCACGGCGGCAAAAGATCCTCCTTCATGCCGGAGTCGGCGCTGTAAGGTGCGGGGGGTAAGGTGGAATGCAGCGGCAGTCTGGGCCAGGTCTGGCAGTAAAGGATTGGCCATGCTGAGTGCCATTTGCTTTACCCGGCTGGTAAAGGAATGGTCTGCTTGCAATGCTTCCAGCAATTGCAGGTAAGCCGGTAATAATGTTTCAAAGCCCTTGTAAAAGCCCTTGTAATGACGTGGCTTTTGGAGCAGGCCCGCTGTATTAAAATGCACACGGTACGCCCCCGGGTGCAGGGCCTCCACGGCGGTATCGCCTGCATTGCCGGTTAGCACCGCCAGTTCCCTTGCTATCAACGTCACCACGAAATCCGCCAGCACCCGCTGCAATAGCGGGCTTTCCATCGTTATACTGACCTCCACACAGGCGGGCCGTTCCCGCAAAGTGATCAGCGCAAAGGGCAGCGACCGGCGCAGGTAATCGTGGCAATAGTGCAATGCTTCCTGCAAACTGGCAGTTCTCAGGGAAAGTTCGTATACGATACCAATGTGTGCCAGTTCCATGCTCCGGCCTACCCGCAGGCCCAGGTCTTCTTCCGGCAGATGTGTTACAATAGCCGACAGTACTGCCAGAAAACCTTCCACCGGCATCACCGTAAAACGGTCTGCCAGTAAGGGTTCCGGGTATTCCGCCATTTCCGGGATGCGGGGCAGCGGCACCTGGCGCAGGCGTGCGTACGTGAGAAAAGGAGCCAGGAAGCGGGCGGGGATCTGCATTTGTCGTGTTATATCAATTGTGCGGGAACAATCCCCGGTAATTTGCTGCCGTTAAAATAACAGCACCATGAAGGCTTATTACCTGGAACAATTCAATTCGATAGACGGCATTGTATGCCGGGACCGGCCCATTCCTGCACCCGGGCCCCATGAAGTATTGGTGCGGGTAAAGGCGGTGTCGCTGAACCGGCGGGACATTGCCATTGTACATCAAAAATACGCCTTGCAGCCCAAAGCCGGCATCATTCCCGTAAGCGATGGCGCGGGGGAAATAGTGCGCTGCGGGAGCGCGGTACGCCGCTTCCAGCCGGGGCAGGGTGTGATGGGCAATTACTTTCCCCGCTGGCGCGATGGCCAGATGCAAATGGATATCATTGATCAACTGGGCTGTACCCTGGACGGTATGCTGGCAGAATACGTGATACTACCGGAAGATGCGCTGGTGGCCATTCCTGCCGGTATGGATTACGAAGCTGCCGCTACCCTGCCCTGTGCGGCGCTCACCGCCTGGAGTGCGCTCACAGCGCCTTACCCCGCTGCTCCGGGTAGCACGGTGCTCACCTTTGGCAGCGGCGGCATTGCCAGTTTTGAGATCCAGTTTGCCAAGCTGTTTGGGGCACGGGTGATAGCGCTTACCACGCGGGCTTCCAGTGAGGCTGCACTGCGTGCGCTTGGTGCAGACGAGGTAGTGCAGTACAATGCAAACGATGCATGGAGCCAGCAGGTATTGCACCTTACCGGTGGCCGCGGCGTGGACCGGGTACTGGAAACCGGCGGGGCGGAAACCTTTGCGCAATCCCTGCAGGCGGTAACAGTGGGGGGTGTTATCTCTTTACTGAATTTCCGCTACCTGCAGGCGCCGGCCGCGCCGACCGCGCTGGATCAGCTTTTACTGGCCATGTTTGCGAAGCGTGTTACGGTACACCCCATTTTTGTAGGCAGCCGCCTGACGTTTGAAAATATGTGCCGGGCCCTGGCGGCACATCCTGTACAGCCTAGTATTGAACGGGTATTTGCATTTGAAGAAGCCAAAGAGGCGTACCGGTATTTTGAAGCCGGCGGGCATAGGGGAAAGATTGTGATCAGGGTGGATGGGGAATAACTTTCCTGCAACAAAAAGGCCTTTAACCAGTGATGTTTAAAGGCCTTTGCCATTACGCTGCCATGGCAACCGGGGCGGGTTTCTTTTTCCGTTTCCCGGTCCAGATCAGCCACCCGGTAATGGGTAAGCTCAATGCAATGAGCCCCGCGAGGAACATGATGATCTTGCCGGGAATGCCGAACACCCTGCCGGTGTGAATTTCATAGCTGGAGCCAAAGAAGCGCTGTATGAACGGCTTATCCTGGTAAGTGTCGCTTTTGAGCAACACGCCGGAATAACGGTCAAACGTGAAGCTGCTTTGTTTGCGCAGGCCATTGGTCTCATAGCGCATCAGGACATTTACTACGCCCATACTATCTGCCGGGAAAGAAACGCGCAGCATTTCCACCGGCTCCTTATGATACACTTGCGCCACCAGGCTGTCGTAGAAATTTTTGGAAGGCTTAGTCCCCATTTGCAAAGAGCGCACTTTTTTATCAGACCCGCCGGTAGCCATGGAAATGCCGGTGAGGCAGATCATCACCAACGGGATAAATCCATAAAACCCAAACACGCTGTGCAAGTCAAAGTAGCGGCGCTTTGCAGACGCATTGGCCTTGATGGTAATGGCCTGCTTCAGTTGTTTTATTTTCCTGGGCAGCCATAGCACAAACCCGGAAAGCACCATCACCAGGAATACCACCACATTGCACAGGATAATGGTTTCCCCTGTTTTACCCAGCATCAATGTGCGGTGGATGGACAATACCACCGTAAAAAAATCAGTGTCCGGGTTGCGCACAGACACTACCTGTTCATTATATGGGTTCACGAAAATGATGCGCTTGTCTTTCAGGTAGCACAGTACCGCCCTGGATGGATTGCCCAGGTAACGCACCTGGGCCAGTTTGGCCTTTGCGTCGTATTTTTTCACAACGCTGATCAATTGTTCCACGCTGGCCTGTGGTTTATTTTCAGGCGTTACATACAAGGCGCTGTGCTGGGTGGCAAAGCGGATCTCGTCCTCAAATGCAAGTATGCATCCCGTGGTGGCCACGATGAGGATCAAAATACCGGAAACAAGTCCCAGGTACAGATGCAGTGTATTAATCAGCTTCCTGAACGTCATAAGAGGCGCAAGTTATTACTAAAATTTGAACGTTACGTTAGCCGTGAGGCGGGTGGGTGGTTGTGCAGCCAGGCGGTACGACCAGTACTGTTCGTTGGTCAGGTTGTCTACCTTCAGCCCCAGGCGGTAGGCTGGCTTGTCGTAGAAAACAGCGGCATCCAGCACGGTGTAAGACGGAATGGTAAACTTGAAAGCGGCTGTATTGGTCTGGTAGCTTTCACTGCCGTAAACGCCGCCAAAACCAATGCCCAGGCCCTGTGCCACGCCTTTGGTGAGGCGGTAGCTTACCCAGAGGTTCGCATAGTCCGGCGATCCGGCCGTGGAGGGGCGCAGGCCCTGGATGGAGGCAGATGCCCTGGTGTATTTACTATCGTTGTAGGTATAACCGGCAATGATGTTCAACCCGGGCAGCGGATTGGCAATCACTTCCGCCTCAAAACCCTTACTCAGTTGCGTACCATCCTGCAGGGAAAAGTTAGCGTGGTCCGGGTCATCGCGGGTCACATTGGTTACCTGGATGTTGTAATAGCTCAGGGTAGCGGAGATGGTACTCAGGTCTATTTTTACACCGCCTTCTACCTGGTTGGCCCGGTTGGGCTTAAATGTATTGCCATAAAAATCGGCACCGCTTACGTTGCTGAAACCATTCATGTAGTTGGCAAAGAGGGCCACCTTATCCTTTACTACCTGGTACACCAGGCCAAACTTCGGGGAGAGGGCGGTTTGATTGTAATTGCCGGCGGTAGAATCCAGGTTGGGATAGTACACGCCTTTATTAATGTAGTGGTCCACGCGCAGGCTGGCCATGGCCAGCAGCTTATCCGTAATGTTCAGCACATCGGAAACGTAGGCTGCATAGGTGTTTTCATTGTTCGATACAAAGTTCGTATACGTTGCGTTTGCAAACAGCGGTGATACTTTTTCGTACGTGAAGTTATTATACGCAGCACCCGGTTTGCGGTAATTGATGGCCGGCATGTTGATGGTGGCATCGTTGCGGGTGGCGCGCAGGGAATAGAAATCCAGGCCCGCCACCACGCGGTTGCGGAGGCTGCCCAGTTTAAAATCACCCATAAAATTCTGCTGGATATCTGTCCCGTAATAAGGATATTCCTGGTTGGTCACAGCCTGGCGCAGCGTACTGTCAGACACGATGCTGAGCTGCACCACGTTGCCATCGGAAGAAGAGCGGGTGCGGGAGATCACCGTCTGGGAGGTCCAGCTGTCGGAGATCTTGTAACGCATCTGTGCATAGATGTTGTACTGCTGCGCTACGTAATTAATGGTGTTGTTAGCAAAGGATAATTTATAGGGAATGTGCAGGTCCGTTACGCTGTGGGCGGTGCCTTTGGTGTAAGGTGCCAGGCGGGTGGGCGAGGTAGCCTTGTAGGCACCCAGTTCCGCATCCAGCGTCAGCGTAAGACGGTCATTCACTTTGTAAACAAAGCTGGGCGCAATGAAGTAATTGCGGCTAAAGCCCGCGTCCTGGAAGCTTCTTTCACTGTGCAGGGCTGTGTTTACGCGCAGGAGCGCTGTTTGCTCCTTGTTCAGCGGGGCGTTGATATCTGCGGTGAGGCGGTTCAGATCCCAACTGCCGGCGGAGTAGGATATTTCTCCCTTGAAAGTTTCAAAAGGCTTCTTGGTAACCCGGTTAAACAGTCCGCCAAACGAAGACAGGGTGCTGCCAAACAGGGTAGCCGAAGGGCCTTTGATCACTTCCACCCTTTCCAGGTTTGCCGGGTCGATGGTGGAATAAGTGAAGCTGCCCACGCCATTGCGCACCAGTTGCGAGGTAGAGAAACCGCGGGAAACGAAACCGGAACGGCCCTGGTTCCTTACTTCAGGAACACCCGCACCGGGTACGTTCTTGAAAGCGCTGTTGTAGTCGGTGATGAGCTGTTCTTTCATCAGCTCCTTCCCTACTACCGTGTACACCTGGGGGTTTTCAATGTTAGCCAGGGGCAGTTTGGAAACGTCGTTGCTTTCCTTCCTGGCAAAGCGGTTGCCACCGGTTTTCACCACTACTTCTTCCAGGCTTTGAGAGGAGGATTGCAGGGTGAAATTTACCGTAGCAGGCTGGCCGGCGGTCACTTCTACCGTGGCCGAGGCTTTTTCTGCGCCGATCATGGAGGCGATGAGGGTGTAAGTGCCGGGATTTACATTATTAAAGCTGAACTGGCCGCTTTCGTTGGTGATGGTTTTCCTGGCAAACCCGCTGATCACGATGGTAACGCCGGCGGCAGGCTGTCCGTCGCTGGTGACCACGGTGCCGGAGATCTTCCCACCGGCATCTTCGGCATGAAGGGATAAGACACTGATCAGGCAGAGAATAGAAAGTATAAATTTCTTGAATGTATATATTATTTTTCCCATGATTGGCTATTGCGGCGGCAAAGGTCCGCACGCAAGGGTTGGAAACCTACGCGGATCGGGAAAAAAAATGGGCCGATCGGGAAAAAGTGAGCGGGGGAGGCCGGGCCGCATGAAGACCAGGCAGCCCTACCCTGCCGGTCCGGCCCCGTCCCTTCGGGGCAGCCATTGACACGGGCACTGCGTAATTACAGCCCGTGGTTATTTACCTTATACCGGAGCGATACCAGCCCTGTTTCATAGGTTTTGTTTTCCAGCAGCGTGAGGCCGATGCGCTGGCTGCGGGGCTCAAACAGTGGCTTTCCGCTGCCGAGCAGGATGGGATGCACTGCCATCCATATTTCATCTACCAGGCCTTCACGGAGTAAGGCATTGGTGAGCACTGCTCCGCCATACAACCAGATGTCCTTGCCCGGCAGCGCTTTTATTTTACGCACTTCTGCAACCGCATCTGTTGCAATGATCACAGCACCTTCATTTGCGGATTGGAGTGTACTGGAAAATACATACTCCGTCACCGGTGGCATACCGGGCACCAGCCGGCCGTTATGATCCCTGTATTCCCGGGCCACTTCATAGCTTTTACGGCCTATGAACACCGCATCGATGCGTAAAAAAAATTCATGCAGGCCGTAGTCCTGGTCGGTAAAACACCAGTCGTATTCTCCATGGGGCCCTTCTATAAAGCCATCCAGGGAGACGGCCAGGGCAACAACTAAATTTCGCATAGAAAGTCTGTTTGCTATGCATCAAAATTACTTCCATTAAAGATCCAGGGCTTGTATAAAACGGACATCAATATAAAACATGTGCTGCGCGGACCACATCGCCGGGTGCAAGGCCGGTGTAATTTTTAAAATCATGGTTGAAATGTGCCTGGTCGTAGTAGCCGCTCTCATAGGCTATTTGGGTGAGTGAAAGTTCAGGGTATCTTTTCAGTTGTGCAAGCGCGCGGACAAACCGGGTTACGCTGAGGTATTCTTTGGGGGAGACGCCCACGTATTGTTGAAACTTGCGGGCCAGGTGGCGCTGGCTGATGCCGGTGGCGTTTACAAGCTGGCTTACCGGCAGGAAATCTTTGGTGGCACGGGCCTGGCTAAGGCAATACGCAAGCACCACGTCCTCGTTTTCTCCGTTGCATTGTTGCAGAAGATAATGTTGCAGTAGCGCTACCCGTTCATTATTGCCCGGTGTGTTGGCAAGTCTTTCTTCCAACGCCGGGGTTAGGCCTTTCCAAAGATCATTTAAGGAAGTGTTTTTGTCTGTCAACTCGTGCATAGCAACATTAAAAAAGCGGTGTGCCATTCCGGGGTAAAAGCAAACCGCAATGCAACCGGCGCCTTTGCGCATTTGTACCGAAGTGGGACGTGTCATGCGGGCGCTGACAATGCTTTGATGGTATATTTCATTGTCGATGATGGCCAGGGGGGTGGTGGAATAATTCACAAATAATTCCACGCAGGCATCAGGGAGCACGGTGATATGACAGGTGTCGGTGTCCCCTTCACAGTCCATGGTGCAGATCAGCTTTACAAATGGCTGAAGAGGGGGCGATATGACGTAGTGCGTAAGTTTCATGGGTATGTGTTTTAGCTGGCCATGAAGTTGGCCACGGAGCTTAATCCCGTTGGCCGGGTAATATCAATATCATTTTTCTCCGTGGCCGCTCCCTTGCACAAGAACCGGACACACTTATTCCTGCAATTGAGCATCTACAAATGTATCAACAAAACCTGCAATATTTCTTCCCGCTTGTGCAAGTATGCAAAATGTAAAAAACTCCTAAAATCGCGTGTAGCGGACTTTGCGAAATTTACACACAAAATAATTTGTGCACCACTCTTGCCCACTACCAGCGCCTTGTATAAGATCAACATAAACAAACAAGCAACAAAAATTGCGGGCGGTTTTGAAAATGGCCTGGATGGCATTGTGATGGTTGCGCCAGGCGAATTCATCATCAGTAATTACACGGGCATTTTATACTACCTGGAGGCTGATGGCTCCAGGCAAGTATTGCTGGATACGCAGGCGGAGAAACTAATGACAAATGACATCAGCTATGACAACAGCACGAAAACGCTGTACGTACCAGCATTTAATAAGAATATTGTTATTGCTTACCGTGTAAGGTAATCAGCAATTTTTGACCCGTCTTGACCCAGGATCAAGCCAACTTCGAAAACTAGGTAAAAACAAAAAGCCTTCAGGTCAATGACCTGAAGGCTTTTATATATCCTGTGGAGGATAGCGGGTTCGAACCGCTGACCTCTTGCATGCCATGCAAGCGCTCTACCAACTGAGCTAATCCCCCGTGTTTATGTGATGGGAGTGCAAATGTAGAGCATAAATCGAAATAACAAAATTTTTCCCCCGTAAAATTTATAAAAAAAAGCCTCGCAACGACTTGCAAGGCTGCTTGAATACCACAATATGAACCGAAGGCCGGTTCTCTAACAAAACAGTATCTTTTATATCGGTTGAATATTTTCTTTCTGGCGGAAGGAGCAACATCCGATGCCCAGGTTTTGCATGGATCATGCCATGGAAATAACACCCTCACAATCAATTACTTTGGCCACAAGATAACCGCGTAAACCGTCCGGATGCGGACTATCCGCGTCCGCTTTTATCACAGCCCCGCCCACCTTCCCCTCTTGCCCCGGAACCCGCGCCCATGCCCCATTAGCATTTTTTTAATTCATAAAAAAGAATACCTTTGCACTCCTTCAAAAGGTTAGAAAACAGTTCTTCTCTTACTGCGGATGTGGTGAAATTGGTAGACACGCCAGACTTAGGATCTGGTGCTTCACGGCATGGGGGTTCGAGTCCCTTCATCCGCACTTATTACAGCCTGCCCGGTATCCAGGCCTACAACCAGGGGTGGAATTTCTTTCACGCCCTTAGTGCCTACCGGTCAGGCATTTACAGGCCATTACGGCACCCGGGTATTCCACCAATTATTTCCAGCTGTCATTCTTTCGCTTTTTTTGTGACCTTCTGGCAGCAAAACAATTAAGGAACTATTATTGCTTCATCTACAACACTTATATTTTAATTTATTATGGCAACCGTTACCAGAGAGAATATTGGTTTATTGAATGATAAGATCACTGTGAAAGTGAGCAAGGATGACTATCTTCCTAATTTTGACAAGGCCGTAAAACAATTCACCAAAAGTGCCAGCATTCCTGGCTTCCGTAAAGGCATGGTTCCGGCCGGTATGGTGAAGAAAATGCATGGCCAGGCCATCTTCACAGATGAAGTGATCAAAGCGGTAGAATCCAAACTGGGCAGCTACCTCCAGGAAGAGAAACTCGATATTTTCGGTCAGCCTATCCCCCTCGAAAGAAACGAAAACGAATTTAACTACAACGCCCCCGCGGAATATACCTTCAATTTTGAAGTGGGCCTGAAGCCCGCCGTAGAGATCACGCCCCTGGAAAGTGGCAAGACCAACCTGACCCGCTACAAAGTAATTGTGAGCGACAAAATGGTGGACGAAGAAGTAGAACGCATGCAGCTGAAAGGCGGCGACATCCAGGAAGGCGATACGATCGTGGATGGCGAGAACGTTGTAAATGTAACCTTCATTGAAAGCGATGCCAACGGCACGCCCGTAGAAGGTGGTATCACCAAAGAAAATTCCCTCCTCGTTAAATACTTTTCCCCCGCCATCGTTGAAAAACTGATCGGCAAGAAAACCGGCGACAGCATTGTATTCCAGCTCGAAGGTTCCTTTGATGAGGAACGCCTGGCCTATATCCTGAAAGACCTGGGCTTTGACGCAGATGACAAGGAAGCCGCCAGGAAATATTTCAAACTGGACATCACCAAAGTACAGGTGATCGCCAAGAAAGAACTCAACGAAGCTTTCTTCAAAGAAATATATCCCAACGAAAACCTGGCCACTGTTGAAGATTTCCGCGCCAAGCTGAAATCCGAGATCGAAACCTATTGGGCACAGGAAAGCCGCAACGCCCTCCACAACGAACTGTTCGAAACCCTGGTGCACGAAACGCCCATCGAACTGCCTAAGGAGTTCCTGAAACGCTGGCTGCAGGTAGGTGGCGAAAAGCCTAAAACCGCCGCAGAAGCCGACCACGAATGGCCGAACTTTGACCACCAGCTCCGCTGGACACTGATTAGCGATAAACTGATCCGCGATAATAAAATGGAAGTTTCTTTCGAAGAACTGAAAGAAGGTGCCAAAGCCAGACTGCTGGGCCACTTTGGTGGCGCCGCTGCCGGTGCTGAGTGGCTGGATAGCTACCTGGACCGCCTGCTGCAGGATGAGAAGTTCGTAGACCAGACTTACCGGGAGATGATTACCGCCAAGTTGTTTGATTACGCAGAAACGAAGGTGAATATTAAAGAAGAGGAAATTTCAGCAGAAGAATTTGTTAAATTACCAAATAAACATCATCACCATCATGAACATTAATAACGAATTCCGTAAATACGCCATACAGCACCGTGGTATGTCCAGCCTGGTGGTAGATAGCTACACCAAGCACCAGATCAACTCTTTGACGCCTTACATCATCGAAGAGCGACCCATGCAGATTGCCCAGCTGGACGTATTCTCCCGCCTGATGATGGACCGCATCATCTTCATGGGCGACCCCGTGACAGATTATGTGGCCAATATCATCACCGCACAGCTGCTGTTCCTGGAATCTGTAGACCGCGCCCGCGATATCCAGATGTACATCAACAGCCCCGGTGGTAGCGTATACGCCGGCCTCGGTATCTACGACACCATGCAGCTCGTAGCACCGGACGTAGCCACCATCTGCACCGGTATGGCCGCCTCCTTTGGCGCCGTACTCCTGGTAGCAGGTTCAAAAGGCAAACGTACCGCCCTGAAACACGCCCGTGTAATGATCCACCAGCCCCACGGCGGTGCGGAAGGCCAGACCTCCGATATCGAGATCACAGCGCGTGAATTTATCAAGCTGAAAAAAGAGCTGAACGAGATCATTGCCACCCACGCCGGCCAGCCCGTGAAGAAAGTGGAAAAAGACGGTGACCGCGACTACTGGATGACCGCCGACGAAGCCAAAGAATACGGTATCATCGACGACGTCCTGGACAAAAATCCCCGCAAAAAGACGGAAGCTCCTCAGCAATAATACTTTGAAAACAGGGACGGTCCCGCCCACCAGGCGGGACCGTCTTCTTTGTATGGGTTACCGGGTTTTTTCCCTTAAATTTGTAGACTGGTTCTTCCCTAACCGGGATCATTACCAGGCCTTTATCCAAATACCCGCTAAAAATCACTGATGAAAGAATCGAAAATACGCTGTTCCTTTTGCAGCCGCTCCAAAGACGAAGTGCAGATACTGATCGCAGGCGCTGAAGGACACATTTGCGAAAACTGCGTGACAAACGCCCAGGAGATCATTGAGCAGGAATTGTTCCAGAATGCCAACAAGAAGAAAGCCAGCCCCTCCCACTTTGTTCCCAAGGTGTCTAAACCCCGGGAAATAAAACACTTCCTGGACGATTACGTGATCGGGCAGGACGATGCCAAGAAGATCCTGGCCGTAGCCGTGTACAACCACTACAAACGCCTCAACCAGCAGGTGGAGGATGATGAGATCGAGATCGAAAAATCCAACATCGTAATGGTAGGTGAAACCGGTACCGGCAAAACCCTCCTGGCTAAATCCATCGCCAAACTGCTGAACGTACCCTTTGCCATCGTGGATGCCACCGTATTCACAGAGGCCGGCTACGTGGGCGAAGACGTGGAAAGCATCCTCACCCGCCTGCTGCAGGTGTGCAACTATGACGTGGAAGCCGCCGAACGCGGTATCGTATACATCGACGAAATTGATAAGATCGCCCGCAAAAGCGATAACCCTTCCATTACCCGCGATGTAAGCGGTGAAGGCGTGCAGCAAGGCCTGCTGAAACTCCTGGAAGGCACTGAAGTGCTCGTACCCCCGCAAGGCGGCCGCAAGCACCCCGAACAAAAACTGATCAAGATCAACACCTCTAATATCCTCTTCATCTGCGGTGGCGCATTTGACGGCCTTGATAAGATCATCAGCCGCCGTGTGCAAACCCATTCCATCGGTTTTACCGTGAACAAGGAAAGGGAAGAGGAGAACAAGAAACAGATCCTGCGTTACGTAAACGCTCAGGACCTGAAATCCTTTGGCCTCATCCCCGAGTTGCTGGGCCGCCTGCCGGTAGTGACTTACCTGAACTCCCTGGATGCAGATGCCCTCAAGAGCATCCTCACCCTGCCCAAGAATGCCCTTATTAAACAATACCAGAAGCTCTTCAAGGTAGAAGGTATAACTCTCACCGTGGCCGAAGACGCCATCGACTACATCGTGGACAAGGCCATGGAATACAAGCTGGGCGCCCGCGGCCTCCGCTCCATCTGCGAGATCGTGATGAGCGACGCCATGTTTGAACTGCCTTCCACCAATGAAACCGTGTTCCACCTGGACAAAGCCTACGCCCAGCAAAAACTGGAAACCAGCACCCTGGTGAAACTGAAAGTGGCCTAATTTAATTTGCTCACATCCTCAAACGTAATGCTATGCAAGAGTTGATCAACAAAATCAAGGATGCCGCCGGTATCACCGAAGAGCAGGCCATTAAAGCGCTCAATACCGTGAAAGACCACGTAAAAGCGGCGCTGCCTCCCGGCCTCTCCGGTATGGTGGATAATTTTTTGTCTGCCCCTGCGCCGGCAAAAAAAGATGACGCGGAAGATTTTCTTGCGTAAGCAAAAGGAAATATATTTTTTAAGGAAGCGGGTGCTGCAAAGCATCCGCTTTTTTATTGGTATGGGCCACCCCTACATTTCGCCAACGACAATTTATTGTGAGCGTATGCCGGATAAACGTGCAAGCCCCTGCCAATGCCCTCCCAAAGCCGTAAATAGCAAAGCCGGACCAAAAGCCCGGCTTCAGATGTATTTTCAATAATGTGGGGTCAAGTACAGGCTCAAAACATTCTTAAATAAAAAGCATCCAGCTTAGAATGGATGCTTTTTGTTGGAGGGTAGAAATGTTTCGATCTTTTTTGGATTAATTAGGTTGATAATATGGTAAGAATGAATTAACCCAAATTTAACGTTCCTTTCTGATATTTCTATACAACGAAAGGGGTAAACGAAAATATTTTTTATCTAAGCATTAAATACATTCATTAAAAAACATTTTAATCACTGGTGTTTTAGTTAAATGAAAAGCCCTGTTCAGCGCGTTTCTTTGAAAACATCAATTTAAACGCCTTTTGTTTGGAGAAATGAAAAATAAAACAGCGCATGATAAATTTCATGTTTCAAAATTTCCATGTGCCCGGAAAATTGCCTAGGAAAAACTTATTTCAACGCTTCCCTTGCAATAACGATCTTCTGGATCTCAGACGTACCCTCACCAATGGTACAAAGCTTTGCATCCCGGTAAAATTTCTCCACCGGGAAGTCTTTTGTATAACCGTAACCACCAAAGATCTGCACTGCCTCCGTAGCCACTTTCACGGCTACTTCTGATGCGTAATACTTGGCCATGGCGGCTTCCCGTGTCATTTTCTGCCCCGCGGTTTTCATCCAGGCGGCCTGCATAGTGAGCAACTCCGCGGCTTCGATCTGGGTGGCCATGTCTGCCAGCTTAAACGCAATGCCCTGGAAATTGCAAATGGGCTGGTCAAACTGCTGGCGTTCCTTGGAGTATTTCAGCGCGGCATCGTATGCTCCTTTTGCAATGCCAAGCGACAGTGCCGCAATGGAAATGCGGCCGCCGTCCAGCACTTTCATGGACTGGATAAAACCTTCGCCTTCGTTGCCCAGCATGTTCTCAGCAGGAATGCGGCAGTTGTCAAAGATCATTTCCGCCGTTTCAGAAGCGCGCATGCCCAGCTTGTTTTCCTTTTTACCGCCGGAAAAGCCAGGCGTGCCGCGTTCTACGACAAAAGCGGTCATACCATGGCTGTCGCGCACGGAACCGGTACGGGCTATCACCACCGCTACATCGCCACTTTTACCGTGCGTGATCCAGCATTTACCGCCGTTGATCACCCACTCGTTGCCCTCTTGGTGCGCCACGCATTTCATATTCATGGCATCACTACCGGTGTTGGGCTCTGTGAGGCCCCAGGCGCCTATCCACTCGGCGCTGGCCAGTTTGGGTAAATATTTTTGTTTTTGCGCCTCGTTGCCAAACTGCAAAATATGCCCGGTGCAAAGGGAGTTATGCGCCGCCACGCTGAGACCAATGGCACCGCAGTGGCGGGCTATTTCGCTGATCACCGTCACATAGTCGGGGTAAGTGAGGCCGCTGCCGCCATATTCCGTTGGCACCAGCACGCCCATGAGCCCCTGCTGGCCCAGTTGGGTAAATAATTCCCGGGGGAAGGTTTGGGATTCATCCCATTCCAGGACGTGCGGCAGGATGTGGGATCTTCCAAAGTCTCGGATCATCTGGGCCACCTGCTGTTGCATTTCCGTGAGCTGAAAATTCATATCCGTGGTTTTATGGTTTTGGTGTAATCGTCAGATAAGGGGCAATACGCTGGTACACGCTGTCGTTGATCACGGCTATCTGGCGCAGCCCCGTTACTTCGGTAAAAGGCCCATGGCTGTTGCGGTACCGGGTAATTAATTTAGCTAAACTGTAGCGGATATAAGGATGTGCGCCTAAAGTTTTTTCATCTGCCTGGTTCAGGTCTATTTTCTTTAAAGAAGTTTCATGCAATTGCAGGAATGGTTCAATTTTTTTGAACGTACTATCCGGCAACCCGTAAGTTTCCCCCACCTGCCGCACGCTGTAAAAACCGCCCAGGCGGTCCCGGAACCGGGTAATGCGCCCTGCAAACCCCGGCCCTATACCCGGCAACTGCATCCAGGCCACACTGTCTGCCTGGTTAATGTCTGTCATCACATAGGTTTTGCGCTTAAACACCAAGCTATCCCGGTGGAACCCGCTGTGTGAGAACCGGGCGGTGTCCACACTGTTCCGCTTTTCCGCGGCGCCGGCATTGGCCGCAGGCCGCCCGTCTCCCTTACTAACGGTAGCGCCTATACGTACATAGGGCGCCAGTGCAGCCGCTTGTGCAGCGGGCAGGCCATAGATCTTTGCCAGGTCTGCCGGCTGGCGGAAATGGCCGCCTTTTTCGCGGTAATGGATGATGGTGAGGGCTGTTTTTTCGCGGATGCCCAGGTCCAGGAAACCCTGCAGGGGCAAGGTGTTGGGGTCAAAGAAGAAGTAGGTGGCCGGGCTTGTGCTTTTTACGGTGTTGCGCTTACCTGCGGCCACTGCGTTTTCGGGGAATAGCAAGGCTGTTTTGATATCCGGGAAGTCCGGTGCGGGCAGGCAGTAAGGCAGCAAATAGCAAACAACAATGCAGGCGAGTAAAATGTAAATGCCGCGGCGTTCGCGCCGGGAAAAATCCAGGTAGTTTTTAATGAATTCTCTCCACATGGATGAAAGGGGGTTTTAACAGGAGCTATTTCAAGATACGGAAAATATTTCCATCAGATCTCAAAGCTCAACCCGTCGTAGGCCAGCGCCACCCCATCCGGCAGCTCCGGCGATACCTCCGCATGCCGGCCCAGCTGGTGGCTGATATGCGTTAAGTACAACTGCGGGATCTCCAGCTCCTTCGCCAGTGCAATGGCTTCATCAAGCGTAAAATGGGAAATATGTTTTTCCCGCCGCAGCGCATTCAGCACCAGGACCTTGGAGCCTTTGATCTTTTCCTTCTCCGATGCATGGATAAAATTAGCGTCCGTGATGTAGGTAAAATCATGGAAGCGGAAACCCAGCACGGGCATCTTGTAGTGCATTACCTGGATGGGAATAATGGGCAGTCCATTCACGGTAAAAGGCTCTTCATCAATGGTCCGCAGCCGGATCTCCGGGATGCCGGGATATTTATGGTCTGCAAATGCGTAGGCAAATTCCCGCATGATCACCTCCTGCGAGAACGTAGAGGCATATACGTCGATGGGTGTTTGCTGGAAATAGTTGAAAGCGCGGATATCATCCATGCCGGCAATATGGTCTTTGTGGGAATGCGTGACCAGCAGGGCTTCCAGGTGTTTTACCTGTGCCCGCAGCATCTGGTAGCGGAAGTCCGGCGTAGTGTCCACCACGATGGTGCCCGCTGCGCTTTCCAGCATAATGCTGCTGCGCAGGCGGTTATCCTTCGCATCCGGCGAAGTACAGACATGGCAGTTGCACGCGATCACAGGCACCCCCTGGGAAGTACCCGTTCCAAGGAAGGTTACTTTCACTGTGGCTCGTTGGTTTCGGTATCAGCGGAGGAAGAGGGTTCATTTTTTGCGGCACCTTTGCGGCCTTTTTTCGCGGGCGCAGGCGGTGTTTCCGCGGGGGCTGCTTCGCCGCGGGCCTGGGCCTCCGCCTCCGCCAGCAGCTGTTCGCGGCTTTCCTTCACCTGGTGGTACAGCTTCAGTGATTCGCTACTGAGCATGCTCTCATCCAGGTCTATGGTAGGCAGGATGTCCAGCAGGCTGTTAATGCGGCCTTCCAGGTTCAGGAACTTATTGATCACCACTACCCGCTTGTGCTCCAGGATGCAATACCCCGAATTGAAAGTGCCCTTTTCAAATCGCAGTACATATTTGGCTTCCTCGAAGATCTTCTCCAGTTTCGCCAGGCTGGCGGGCGTGATTTTTATATTCATCGCGGTAATGGTTATTGGTTAATGGTTAACCGCTAAATGTTAATGGTTAACCGTAGCGGATGAATGATTTTGCACGATTAACATTTAACGTTTGACAATTAACTACAAATTTAGCAAAAACCCTTATTTAGACACCATCCGCACTACGGGCACTATCATTTCTTCCATGCTTACACCGCCGTGCTGGAACGTATTGCGGTAATAGTTTGCAAAGTAATTATAGTTGTTCGGGTAGCAGAGGTAGTTATCGCCTTTGGCAAAAATGTAGGACGAGTTCACGTTGGGGCGTGGCAGGCCGGCATCGCGCGGGTCGCGGAAGGCCAGTACCTCTTTGGGCTCGTAGTTCAGGTTGCGCCCGTGTTTGTAACGCAGGTTGGTAGTGGTCTGCTTGTCGCCTATCACTTTTACCGGCGTTTTCACCCGCACACTGCCATGGTCGGTGGCCACGATGAGATTGATCTTGCGGTCTGCCAGTTTTTTCAGGGCCTGGTGCAGGGGACTGTGCTCAAACCAGCTGGCGGTTATGGAGCGGTAGCTCACCTCGTCGCCGGCCAGTTCTTTCAGCACTTCCATCTCTGTGCGGGCGTGGCTCAGCATGTCCACGAAGTTGTACACGATCACGTTCAGCGGGTAGTCCAGCAGGTTGTGAATATTGTTGACCATATGCTGGCCGTCCTGGTGGTTGGTCACTTTGGTGTAGGAAAATTTAAGGTCCTTTTTCAGGTTTTTAAGTTGCTGGGCCAGGAAAAGGTCTTCAAAAAGATTTTTGCCGCCCTCCTCGTCATCATTACGCCACTGCTCGGGGAAGCGGCTTTCAATGTCTACCGGCAGCAGGCCTGCAAAGATCGCATTGCGCGCGTACTGGGTGCTGGTGGGCAAAATGCTGTAAAACGTATCTTCCTCCACCAGGCGGAACGATTCCATGAAAATGGGCTGGATGGCCTTCCACTGGTCGTACCGCAGGTTATCGATGAGTACAAAGAAATTGGGCACCTTGGGGTCCAGGAAGGGCAATACCTTTTCCTGGAAAAGTGTATGGCTCATGATAGGGGCATCCTTGGCCCTGGGTGTCATCCAGTCGGTGTAGTTGCGGCCTACGAATTTTACAAATTCGGAATTGGCCTCCTGCTTTTGTGACTGCAGCACTTCCAGCATTTCCGGGCTGTTGGATTTGCCCATTTCCATTTCCCAGTACACCAGTTTTTTATAGATGTCCATCCACTGGGCGTGGCCGGGATTGTCGTTGAGCGCCATGAACAGGGACCGGAAGTCCTGCTGGTAGGCGGTGGTGGTCTTTTCGGCCACCAGGCGTTTATTATCGATAATCTTTTTCAGGGAAAGCAGCACCTGGTTGGGGTTCACCGGTTTAATGAGGTAGTCGGCTATCTGGGAGCCAATGGCTTCATCCATCAGGTTTTCCTCCTCGTTCTTGGTGATCATCACGATGGGCGTTTGCTGGTTGGTTTCGCGGATGCGGCCCACCGTTTCCAGGCCGGTGATGCCGGGCATGCTCTCATCAAGCAGTACTACGTCTACCGTGTTCTCTTTCAGGAAGTCCAGCGCGTCGTAACCGTTGGTCCGGGCAGATACTTTATAACCTTTGGTCTCCAGGAACATGATCTGGGATTTCAGGGATTCTATTTCATCGTCTACCCAAAGTATATGAATTTGACTCACTGGTCGTAGAAGTTTAGCTATTGTTAAAATTGGTTCCGGTTTTGAACTTACGGCTTCAAAAGCCATCAGACTTAAATGTAGCGCGTATTTGGTCAAAAACCGTTCCCGCCAGGGGTATTCTCAACAATTATTTGTTAAAAGCGGTCAAAAAGCCTGACTTATAACGCATTGTTAAAACTTATCATATACTTTCGCTATGATTATTTTGGAAATAAATACAAACTACTGACGTAAAAAATAATAAAGAATTAATAACTACAGTAGTTTTGCACTGGCCTAAAGCGAATTTCAATGACCGACAGCAAGCGCAAAATCGTGAATGATCCGGTGTATGGCTTCATCACCATCGATCATCCGCTTATTTTTGCCGTGATCTCTCACCCATATTACCAGCGGCTGCGCCGCATACAGCAAATGGCGCTGGCCAATATGGTGTATCCCGGGGCCATGCACACCCGCTTCCACCACAGCCTGGGCGCCTATCACCTCATGAGCTGCGCCCTGACGGAGCTCAAAAGCAAGGGCATTGAGATCACCGGGGAAGAAGAAATAGCCGCCAAACTGGCCATCCTCCTGCACGACATAGGCCATGGCCCTTACTCCCACGCCCTGGAAAGCACCATCGTGGAAGGCGTATCGCACGAGCAACTGAGCCAGTGGCTCATGGAACAATTAAATGAGGAACTGGGCGGGGCCCTCCGCCTCACCATCGAGATATTTAATGACCGTTACCATAAAAAATTCCTGCACCAACTGGTAAGCAGCCAGCTGGATGTAGACCGGATGGACTACCTGAACCGCGACAGTTTTTATACCGGGGTAGCAGAAGGGGTGATAGCCCATGACCGTATCCTGAAAATGCTCACCGTACACCAGGGAGAGCTGATGGTGGAAGAAAAAGGCGTGTATTCCATTGAAAAATTCATCGTGGCCCGCCGCCTTATGTACTGGCAGGTGTACCTGCATAAAACGGTGCTGAGCGCCGAAAACATGCTGGTAAAGATCCTGGAAAGGGCTAAATACCTGGCGCACCAGGGCCAGGAGCTGTTCTGCTCGCCTGCCCTGCGCTTTTTCCTGTACCGGCACATTACCGGGCGCCACTTTGAGGAAAACCCGGAATGCCTGCAGGAGTTCTGCCGCCTGGATGATTACGATATCATGGGCGCCGTAAAGGTATGGGCCCGGCACCCGGACCGCATCCTGAGCCTGCTCTGCACCTGGCTGGTAAACCGCCGCCTGTTTAAAGTAGTGCTCAGCGGGGAGCCTTTTGAACAGAATGTCACGGACGTGCTGGACCGTAGCATACAGGATCAGCTGGGCATTGCCGCGGAAGACCTGCATTACTTTGTATTTACTGGCACAGCCAGCCTCCGCGCCTACAATGTGGCAAACGAGCGCATCAATATACTTTTCAAGGATGGCACCGTAAAAGATATTTCTTCTATTGATAATGCATTAGTCAGTCATACGCTGGCTATACCAGTAAAAAAATTCTACATTTGTCATCCGAAAATCCAGGCTACCGACGTTTCAGGGATAAACATCGCGAACGTGTGAATCTGCGGTTCCGAAGAAAGCCGGATCGGTCACTTTTCAAAATAACATTATGCAGTTTAGCGCATTACAATTAGCCACCCTGCTGGATGGTAAAATAGAGGGGAATCCCGACATAAAAGTCAATAACATAGCCAAGATAGAGGAAGCGGGCGAAGGGAAGCTGAGCTTTATAGCCAACCCGAAGTACGAAGAATTTATTTATACCACGCAGGCATCCATCCTCATCATCAATGAGAGCCTGGTGCTGGAAAAGCCGGTATCTCCCACCCTCATCCGTGTAAAGGATGCTTACAGCAGCTTTGCATTGCTCCTGGAAAGATTCCGCGAGCTGACCGGCAATAAGGTGGGCATCCAGCAGCCTTCTTACATTCCGTCTTCCGTGAAGATGGGCCAGAACGTGTTTGTAGGCGCTTTTGCCTACCTGGGCGAGAATGTGGTGCTGGGCAATAATGTAAAGATCTACCCCAACGTATACCTGGGCGATAATGTGACCGTAGCGGATGACGCTATCCTGTACCCCGGTGTGCGGGTGTATGACAACTGCATCATTGGCGCCCGCGTAATGCTGCATGCAGGCTGCGTGATCGGTGGCGATGGCTTTGGCTTTGCCCCTCAGCCCGATGGCAGTTATAAGAAAGTACCGCAGATCGGCAACGTGGTGATCCACGACGACGTGGAGATTGGAGCCAATACCACCATAGACCGCGCCACCATGGGCAGCACCGTGATCCGCAAGGGGGTGAAGCTGGATAACCTGATCCAGATAGCTCACAACGTAGACATTGGCAACAACACCGTAATTGCAGGCCAGACGGGCATTTCCGGCAGTACCAAGATCGGGGCAAACTGCGTGATCGGTGGCCAGGTAGGCATTGTAGGCCACATACAACTGGCGGATGGTACCAAGATCAATGCACAGAGCGGGTTGTCTAAATCCATTACTGAAACCAACACCGCCGTGAATGGTTCCCCGGCGTTTGATTATAAAAGTTCACTGAAAAGTCAGGCAATTTTTAGAAATTTGCCCGAGCTTGAAAAACGCGTGAAAGAACTGGAAGACATGGTGAAGCAAATGCTGGCAGAGAAAGCAGGTATCTGATAAGCAGCCCGCGTGATGGCCGCCGGCGTACGCCACCCACCTTGACCTACACTTTAACTGTAATACCTTTTTTAGCTAATTATGATGGACAATACACAACGGCAGAACCAACACACGCTGAACGAGCCTATATCATTTTCGGGCGTTGGTTTACACTCGGGAAAACAGGTGAACATCACTTTAAAACCTGCCATTCCCGGTTTCGGTATCCGCTTCCAGCGCGTAGACCTGCCGGACCAACCCACCGTGAAGGCGGACGTGGATTATGTAGTGGACACTTCCCGCAATACTACTTTGGAGCACAACGGTGCCCGCGTAAGTACCATTGAGCACCTGATGGCCGCCCTGGTAGGCACCGGTGTAGACAACTGCCTGGTGGAGATAGACGGCCCTGAAGTGCCGATCATGGATGGCAGCGCGCTGCCTTTTGTGGAAGTGATCCTGAAAGTAGGTACCCAGGACCAGGATGCAAAAAAGATCTATTACTCCATTGATCAGAATATCTCTTACTACGATGAAGAGAAGAAAGTGGAAATGGTGGCTATGCCCAGCGTAGACTACCGCGTGACCACGCTGATCGATTTTAACTCGCCCGTTCTGGGCACCCAGCACGCCAACCTGAAAGGCATGCAGGACTTCATCGGGGAAATAGCGCCCTGCCGCACCTTTGTGTTCCTGCACGAGCTGGAATACCTGCTGAAAAATAACCTGATCAAGGGTGGTGATATTAACAACGCCATCGTGGTGGTAGACCGCAAGATGACGGATGCGGAACTGGCCCCCCTGGCCAAGGCCTTTAACCGTACGGAAATAGCCGTACAGCGTGAAGGCATCCTCAACAACGTATCCCTGCGTTTTCCCAACGAGCCGGCCCGTCACAAACTGCTGGACGTGATCGGCGACCTGGCACTGGTGGGCTTCCCCATCAATGCGCATGTGATCGCCAACCGCCCGGGCCACGCTTCCAACGTGGAATTTGCCCGCAAGATCAAAGCATACATCAAGAAAAACAAGCACGCGCAAAACGTTCCGATCTACAACCCCAACCAGCCACCGATCTTTGACGTGACCCGGATACAACGCACCCTGCCGCACCGCTACCCGATGCTGCTGGTGGACAAGATCATTGAACTGAGCGACAGCCAGGTGATCGGCATCAAGAACGTGACCTTCAATGAGCAGTTCTTCCAGGGCCACTTTCCCGGCAACCCGGTAATGCCGGGCGTGTTGCAGATCGAAGCACTGGCGCAGTGCGGGGGCATCCTGGCGCTGAACACCGTGCCCGATCCCGAACTATACAGCACCTACTTCCTGAAGATCGATAACTGTAAATTCAAACAACGCGTGGTACCGGGCGACACGATGGTCCTCAAGATGGAGTTGCTCAACCCCATCCGCAGAGGGATCGTGGAAATGCGTGGTACCGTTTTCATCGGCAACAAAGTAGCTACAGAAGCAGACTTGGTGGCACAAATTGTAAAAGAAGGTAAAACACAGCAATGATTCATCCGCTCACGTACATTCACCCGGACGCCAAGGTAGCGCCTAACGTAAAGATTGATCCTTTCACCGTGATCCACAAGAACGTGGAGATCGGAGAGGGCACCTGGGTCGGTTCCAATGTTACGATCATGGAAGGCGCCCGCATCGGGAAGAACTGCCGCATTTTCCCTGGTGCCGTAATTTCCGCCATTCCACAGGACCTCAAGTTTGCCGGAGAAGAAACCACAGCAGAAATTGGCGACAACACCACTATCCGTGAATTTGTGACCGTAAACCGCGGCACAAAAGCCTTAGGAAAAACCGTCATCGGCAAGAACTGCCTGATCCAGGCCTATTGCCATATTGCACACGATTGCCAGGTGGGCGACTACTGCATTTTCTCCAACAGCACTACCCTGGCCGGCCACATCACCGTGGGCGATTACGTAGTACTGGCGGGGCTTGTAGCCGTGCACCAGTTCGTAAAGATCGGCTCCCATGCTTTTGTAACCGGTGGTTCACTGGTGCGCAAAGACGTGCCGCCTTACGTAAAGGCTGCCCGTGAGCCCTTGTCTTACGTGGGCGTAAACTCCATTGGCCTGAAACGCCGTGGATTCTCCCTGGAAAAGATCAATCACATCCTTGATATTTACAGAGTGGTGTTCGTAAAAGGCTACAGCACGTCCAAGGCCATGCGCATCATTGAAGCCGAATTCCCGGCTACCGATGAACGTGACGAGATCCTCTCCTTCATCCGTGATTCGCCCCGTGGCATCATGAAAGGCTATACTTCCCGCAATAATGACGATATCTCTTAACCAGGCCGGCAAGCGCTATAATTACGACTGGATCTTCCGTAAGGTCACTTACACGTTCCGGCCGGGTGGGCGCTATGCCATCCTGGGGCCCAATGGCTCAGGGAAATCCACTTTATTGCAGGTCATCAGCGGGCACCAGCACCAGAACGAAGGCAGCGTAAGTTACCATCTGCAAGACCAGCCGGTGCCTGCCGATACTTTCTACCAGTATTTCAGCCTGGCCGCCCCGGCCCTGGAGCTCATTGAAGAGCTGACCCTGAAAGAAACCCTCCAATTCCATCTTCAGTTTAAACAGCTGCTGCCCGGCTTCACCCCGGAAAAAGTAATCGCCGCCATCAGCCTGGAACATGCGGCAGACAAGCAATTGCGCCATTACTCCAGCGGCATGCGCCAGCGCGTAAAACTGGCCCTGGCCATCTTTTCCAACACCCCCGTGCTCCTGCTGGACGAGCCCTGCACCAACCTGGATACTACCGGTATCAAACTTTACCAGGGCCTTATTGCCCAATATACGGCCGGCCGCACCCTGATCATCAGCTCCAATGATGAACAGGAGTACTTTATGTGCGAGGAAAGGCTTTCTATCCTGGATTATAAATAGCTGGTCTCAGGTACATTGCATGGTAACTGCTTTGCATCTACGGGTTGGCAATTCCCGTTTGTAATCGCTCTTCGATACGGCGTATGCCTGACCCGGCACCCGGGGCATGGTGCAATTTTTTCTCATGAGATTAATACGAATTGTTTTCCATACTACGTACCTTGTACTGAGTACCTAAGACCTAGTACCAAATTGATATGCAAATCACTGCGCCTAAAAAAGTGCTTAACGGGTGGGCCATGTATGACTGGGCCAACTCTGTTTTTAACCTGGTGATCACGACCACGTTTTTCCCTATCTATTTTAACAAAGCCACCCCGGCGGATATCCGCCTGTTTGGCAGCACGTTTCACAACAGCGTGTTGTATGATTATACCGCCGCGCTGGCGTTCCTCATCGTGGCACTGATGTCGCCTATCCTGTCTTCCATTGCAGATACCCGGGGCAATAAAAAGATCTTCCTGCGCTTTTTTACTACGCTGGGCAGCATTGCCTGCAGCGCCCTGTATTTTTTTAAAGACAGCGTATTTGGCTCCGGCGAAACCATGGCCCTGTATGGGCTGGCCTGCCTGCTGTTTTCAACCATCGGGTATTGCGGAGGGCTGGTGTTCTATAATTCTTACCTGCCGGAAATAGCGGCACCGGAAGACCGGGACCGCGTAAGTGCCAAAGGGTTTGCCATGGGATATATTGGCTCTGTGCTGCTGCAGCTCATTGGCTTTGCCATGGTGTTGACAATGAAAGACCCGGTAAAACCATTGCTCATTACCTTCCTGCTGGTGGGTATCTGGTGGTTCGGGTTCGCACAGCTTACCTTCGCAGTGCTTCCGGCCTCCAGGGCACCTAAAACAACAAAGGGCAATATCTGGAAAGATGGCTTTACCGAGCTGGGTATGGTATGGCAGCAGGTAAAGCACCTGCCGGTACTGAAACGTTACCTGGCGGGCTTTTTCTTTTACAGCATGGGCGTACAGACCGTAATGCTGGCCGCCACTTTCTTTGGGGCAGAGGTACTGCACCTGGATGCTACGAAACTGATTGTAACCATCGTGATCATACAACTGGTGGCCATTGCAGGTGCTAACCTGATGTCATGGCTGTCTGGCAAAATAGGGAACCTCAGCGTGATCATGATCGTAGTGCTGATCTGGATTGGCATTTGTATTGCGGGCTATTTCATGCAAACGGCAACAGACTTTTACATACTGGCGTCCGTGGTTGGACTGGTAATGGGCGGCATTCAATCCCTGAGCCGTTCTACCTATTCCAAGCTGATGCCGGAAACGGAGGATACTACGTCCTTCTTTAGTTTTTATGACGTGGCGGAAAAGATCTCCATTGTGATCGGTATGTTCTCGTTTGGCTTCATCCACCAGCTGACCGGCAGCATGCGCCAGTCCGTGCTGGCACTGGGTGTATTCTTCATCATTGGGCTGTTGTGGGTTTTCTCCGCACAGCAAAAACAAAAGCAACTGGCATGAAACTTTACAGCATAGAAACGGGTTTTTTCAAACTGGATGGCGGCGCCATGTTTGGCGTGGTGCCCAAGAGCATCTGGCATAAGCTGAACCCCGCCGATGAAAATAACATGTGCACCTGGGCCATGCGCTGCCTGCTGATCGAAGATGGCAAACGCCTCATCCTGGTGGATACCGGTATTGGTAACAAACAGGATGCAAAGTTCTTCAGCTACTACTACCTGCACGGGAATGATACGCTCGATAAAAGCCTTGCTGCGTATGGTTTTCACCGGGATGATATCACCGATGTATTCCTCACCCACCTGCACTTTGACCACTGTGGTGGCGCCATTGTGCGGGAGGGCGACAACCTTGTACCAGCATTTAAGAATGCAAAATACTGGAGCAATGAATCGCACTGGGCATGGGCCACACAGCCCAACGAGCGCGAGAAAGCCTCCTTCCTTTCTGATAACATTTTGCCCATCCAGCAAAGCGGCCAGTTAAATTTCATTGACGGCTTTGACGGCGTGGCCTTCGCCGATAATTTTCACGTGCGCTTTGTAAACGGGCATACGGACAGCATGATGCTGCCCCAGCTGCGTTACAAGGACCACACCATCCTTTATATGGCAGACCTGCTGCCCAGCATAGGGCACCTGCCCATCCCGTATGTGATGGCGTATGATATGTTCCCCCTGACCACCCTCACGGAAAAGAAGGCCTTTTTGCAGGAGGCCCTGGACAAGCCTTATGTCCTCTTCTTTGAGCACGACCCCAAGGTGGAATGCGCCACCTTGCAGCTCACGGAAAAAGGCATCCGCGTAAAGGACACCCTGCGCCTGGCGGACTTGTAGTGTGCTGCAGGAAATTTTATCTTTGCTGGTAGAATTTTCTATTGATATGCATCTTACAACTGATAATAAACTGAAGAAACTGATCGTAGTAGGCGACCGCGTGCTGATCCGCCCTTCCAAAGACAATGAACGTACTTCCAGTGGCCTGTACCTGCCGCCAGGCGTAGGCGAGAAGGAAAAAGTGCAGAGCGGCTATGTGCTGAAGACCGGCCCCGGGTACGCCCTGCCGGTGCCCAGCAGCGAGGACGAAAGCTGGAAACCAGAAGCGGAGCAGACCAAATACATTCCCCTCCAGGCGAAAGAGGGCGACCTGGCCATATTCCTGGCCACCGGCGCCACGGAGGTGATGTACCAGGGAGAGAAATTTTTCATTGTGCCGCAAAGTGCCATCTTGCTTCTTGAAAGGGAAGAAGAACTGTAATACATTTCTACACCGCAAACCTCATCCGCATGGCTGACAACACCGCATTTCTTACTGCCATCAACGCCGGCTACACCTTCAAAGGCGATTCCATCAAACTGGGCGCCGCCATGCTCAACGGGGAGGTAGTGCCCAACGCCTACGTGAACCTGCCCCTGAAAACACTGAACCGCCACGGCCTCATTGCCGGCGCCACCGGTACCGGTAAAACCAAGACCCTGCAGGTGATCGCCGAGGGCCTTTCCGATGCCAGCGTGCCCGTACTGCTCATGGACATCAAGGGTGACCTGAGCGGGGTAGCCGCCGCCGGTACGCTCAATGACAACATCAAGCACCGTTATGAGCTGATAGGCGGCACTTACGAGCCTACCGCCTACCCGGTGGAACTGCTCTCCCTGAGCCAGCAGAAAGGCGTGCACCTCCGCGCCACCACCAGCGAGTTTGGCCCCATCCTGCTCTCCAAGATCCTGGAGCTGAATGATACGCAGGCCAGCCTGGTAGCCATGATCTTCAAGTTCTGCGACGACAATAAACTGCCCCTGCTGGACCTGAAAGACTTCAAAAAGGTATTGCAGTACATCAGCAATGAAGGCAAAGACGAAATAGAAAAAGACTATGGCAAGGTAAGCACTGCCTCCACCGGCACCATCCTGCGCAAGGTGATAGCCCTGGAGCAACAGGGCGCCGCCCAATTCTTCGGAGAAAAATCCTTTGAGGTAGACGACCTGATGCGCATCAGCGATGACGGTCGCGGCGTGCTCTCTGTGCTGCGGGTAAATGATATCCAGGACAAACCGGCCCTGTTCAGCACTTTCATGCTCAGCCTCCTGGCGGAACTGTATGCTACCCTGCCGGAAACCGGTGACCAGGACCGCCCCAAGCTGGTCATGTTCATCGATGAGGCCCACCTCATTTTCCAGGAAGCCAGCGATGCACTGCTGCAGCAGATAGAGACCATCATTAAACTGATCCGTTCCAAAGGCGTGGGCATCTTCTTCTGCACCCAGAACCCCATGGACGTACCGCCCTCCGTGCTGGGCCAACTGGGCCTGAAGGTACAGCATGCGCTGCGCGCCTTTACGGCCAATGACCGCAAGGCCATTAAGCAAACCGCTGAAAACTATCCCCTGAGCGATTTCTATAAAACGGAAGACCTACTTACCCAGATCGGTATTGGCGAAGCGCTGGTAACCTGCCTCAATGAAAAAGGGCAACCTACGCCGCTGGCCGCTACCATGCTGGTAAGCCCCCGCTCCCGCATGGACGTGCTCACTGATGCAGAAATAGACGCCCTGGTGAATAAATCTGCCCTGGTAAAAAAATACAACGACAACGTAGACAGTGAAAGCGCCTACGAGATCCTCACAGCCAAGCTGAATGCTGCCGCTGCGCCGCCGCCAGCCGCCGGCGGTAGTGCCCCCGCCGCCCCTGCGGGCAAAGCCGCCAAGCCCCAGCCCACCATCCTGGAGCAGGTGCTCAACAGCCAGGCTGCCCGGCAGGTAGAACGTACCGCCGCCTCTATGATCACACGCAGTTTACTCGGTGCGTTAGGATTGGGTGGGAAGAAAACGAAGAGCTGGTTTTAATGAGGGGTGTTATTTAACAGATAGCACGTGTACAGCGCTGCTTGTGCAAATATTGGCAAGGCCTCATCACACTTGGTGGGGCCTTTGCTTTTAGGAAGCTTGCAGTAAAACACACTTATTGCATCCTTTCCAATACCGCTTCCAGTGCTGCCAGGTCTACGGTGATGCTCACATCATACGTGTCTGTGCTGTTGCCGGCATTGGTAGTGTAGTAGTAGCGATGGCCCAGGTCTGCCGCCATATTGAAGAAGCAATTGGAATGATCATCGCCGGCATTGCGCAGCTCCAGCACCCCGGCACCGGGCTGCATGAACAACATGTTGGTAAGGCCCGCGCCGTGCAGCCCAACGAGGGTGCGGGTTTCTGCCATCAGGGTTATTTGCTGCGCCAGCGTGTAATCTTCCATGTAGTGGGTTTCATAACCATAGGCCGTCAGCAATTCCTGCACGGCATCTTCATTCAGGATGCGGCGTACCCTGGCTTTGGCGCGGCTGATGAATACGTTGCGATGGGGGGGCTGCGCGGGCTTATCTGCCAGCCGGTCCCGCAGGCGGCATACCACCTCCCGGTAAAAAAGCCCCATGGGCGCGGCAAGGCCGGGCAGGAACAGGTCTTTCACCACAACCCTGCCACCAGGCTTATAATAAAACGGTGTGCAGCCCAACATTTGCAGGCTTTCCACGATGTAAGGGTAACGGGCGTAATGCTGCGGCAGCAGTACCGGCACTGCTTTATCCACTATGCCACGCACCGCTTCCAGGCGGCATAGTACGTCGGCAAACCAGTGGTAGTAAGCCTGTCCCCACTCGTGTGTGATCCAAAGGCCCTGGTCCAGCACGCGCGCTGGTAGCAGCAGGCGGGGTAAGCGTTTCAGCAGTTTGGATGGCTTCACCGGCACCACCCGTGTTTCCGCGATATAAAAATGAAAAGGCTTTAAAGAGAGCACCACATCCTTCAGCACCTGTGCATGGGCAACCCGCTGCAAAGTAACGGGCGGTATGTCCAGCGAAAGATTGCGCGCAAACAGCGGCAGGTCTTCCGGCCGGAGGTTTTGCGGCCGGTCTGTTTCAACGGCATATCCCGGGTATAATATATTGGGCGGAAGATTCATGCAGGCGGTCAATTACCGGTGTAAAGTAACAATATTCAGGCAATGCATTATGCGCCCATGGCTTACAGTACGGCTTCCCGGAACCCCGGGTGTAAAGTAATGCCCGGCCAACGTATCATGCGCCCATGGCCTGCAGCGCGGCTTCCAGCGCTGCCAGGTCGGCGGTGATGTTTGCATTGTAACCACTGTTGTTGTCGCCGTGATTCGTGGTGTAGTAATAACGGATGCCCAGGTCTGATGCCATGTTAAAAAAGCAATTGAACTCCTTTTCTCCTGCCAGGCGCAGCTCCAGCACCTGGGTGCCGGTTTGCATGAACAGCATGTTGGTAAAGCCGGCCCCATGTAACCCGGCCAGCACGCGGGTTTCCGCCATGAGGGCTATTTGCTGGGCCAGTGTGTAATCTTCCATGTAATGGACCCCGAAGCCATGCTGCTGCATCAATGCCTGCACGGCATCTTCATTTAAAATGCGGCGCACGCGGGCACGCGCCCGGCTGATATATACCTTACGGTGCGGGGGCGGTGCCGCAGGCAGTGCCAGTTGTTCATGCAAGCCCTTGAACAACGCAGGGGGTGGCAAGTGCCAGTATGCCGGGTAGCCGGGCATCAAAAGTTCCTTCACCACTACATGCTCTTTGCGCCCATAATACACCGCTTTATAACCCAGCAGGCGCAGGCTTTCCACTACATAAGGCACCTGCTCATAATAGTAAGGGAGCAGTACCGGCACCTCCTTGCCCACCGCTGTGGCTGCGGCTTCCAGGCGGCTCAGGCCATCCACGTACCAGTGATAATATTCCTGCGTCCATTCATCCGTTATCCAGATGGCGCGTTCCAGCCGGCGGACAGGATAAAACACGCGCAGCAGGCGCTTCAGCAGGGTACTACGTTTGGGGCGGCCCAGGGGCCGGTACTCCGTATAAAAATGAAAGGGGCGGAAAGTGAAAACCAGGTCTTTCAGGATATGTGCATGGCGTAGCCGTTTTAATAACACCGGCGGCGTGGTCACAGATAAGTAACGCTGGAACAGCGGGAGATCTTCAGCCTTCAGGTTTTGCGGGCGGGCAGCTTCGCGGGTGATCCCGGGTTCTAATATGTCAGGCTGGTTCATAGATCAAGCAATATGGGTCCAGGAGGATGAAAGTACAAACTATTCGCGGCAACGCAGCATGCCATCCCGGTCGCGCAGCACATGGCCTTCCGCGATGAGGAATTGCAGCACTTCAAAAAACCGGGGCTCTTCCACGCCGGGCATTTGCGCCAGCAGGCCGGAAACGTCTGCCGGTGTGGCTTTCAGCAGGGTGGTAATGCGGTCCTGCAATTGTGTAAAGCCATCCTTGTTCAGTGGCTTTGCTTTCCTGCGCAGGCAAATGTCGCACACATCGCAATCTGCTTCCAGTTGTTCTCCAAAATAAGCGACCAGCTGTTTGGTGCGGCAGGTGCTTTCATTGCGCACATAGGCCAGCATGGCCGCCAGTCTTTCTTCATAAGCTTTGCGCAGCTCCGCAATCACCTGCATGTTCACCCGCAGTTGCTTTACGCCCACCCGCTCCTGTAGGAAGCAAAGCTGTGGCTTATCGCGCCGGGGCTCATATTGCAGGATGCCACTGCGGTCCAGGAAGCGCAGGTTTGCCATGATCTCATCTTCTTCCTGCAGCAGGATGCGGTCCAGCTGACGCTCATAAATGCGCACTGGCACATCAAAGATACCCTCATACGTGCGTAGCAGGGCTTTGATCAGTGGCGACATCTGCGGGTGCGCTTCTTCAAAGGCATACAGCGCTTCCTTGTTGGTCACAAAACCTACCCGTGAGGGCAGCAGGATGCTTTCGCTTAACTGCAGCACGCCTTCCTGCTCCAGGATGCGCACGGCGGCGTACACCACGGTGATATTGAGTTTGAACGTGCGGGTAAAATCGTTGATGTCAAAATCGTAATACCTGCCTTCCGCGCTGCCAATGGCCACATGCAGGTAGTTAACGATGCACTGGTACACGTGGCGGATCTCTTCTTCCGTGGGAAATTGAAGCGCCACGCGGGCCTGCATGTTTTCCAGCTCCGCTTCCTGGCAAAGCAACAAGGCATAGGCTTTCTGCTCATCGCGCCCTGCGCGCCCTGCCTCCTGGTAGTAGGCCTCCAGGCTATCCGGCATGTCGTAGTGGATCACCAGGCGCACATCTGGCTTGTCTATGCCCATTCCAAATGCATTGGTGCACACGATCACGCGGGTATCGCCCTTTATCCAATCATCCTGGCGCTGGTGGCGCTCCTGCGCGGGCAGGCCGGCATGGTAAAACCGGGCGCTGATACCCTGCGCCTGCAGCAGGGAAGCTATTTCCTGGGTGCGCTTCCGGTTACGGCAATAGATGATCGCAGTGCCAGGCACCTTCTGCAATACCTGCTGCAACTGGGCCATGCGCCCGTCTTCAAAGCGCACGGCGTAAGAAAGGTTAGCGCGGGCAAAGCTTTTGGTAAAGCGGCGCGCGTTGTGCAGGCGGAGCCTTTCCACGATATCATCCTGCACCCGCAGCGTGGCAGATGCCGTGAGGGCCAGCACCGGCACTTTGGGAAAAAAGTTGCGGATCTCTGCGATCAGCAGGTAGGCCGGGCGGAAATCATAGCCCCACTGGGATATACAATGCGCCTCATCCACCGCGATGAGCGATACCGGCAGTCCATCGCAATAGTCCTGGAAACGCTTGCTCTGCAGCCTTTCCGGCGATACATATAGAAATTTATAGTACCCGCGGCGGGCATTTTCCAGGATGCGTTCCACTTCCGTGATCGTCATGCCGGAGTAGATGGCCTGGGCAGGGATCTCCTTTTTACGCAGCGCCTGCACCTGGTCTTTCATCAATGCAATGAGGGGTGTGATCACCAGGCATACACCGTCCAGCAGCATGCCCGGTACCTGGAAGCACACGGACTTGCCGCCGCCGGTGGGCAGCAGCGCCAGGGTATCATGTCCATCCATCACGGATTGTATGATCTCCGCCTGCAACGGGCGGAAGGCCTGGTGGCCCCAGTACTGTTGTAGTATGTCTAACGGTGCACTCAATGCGCGAATTTACCCGATGTTTTTGTAACGCAGGCGAATAGAATTAATAGCTAAAACCACATCCGATACGGCCATTACGCCTGCTGCCAGGATAGGGTTCAGGAAACCCAGTGCTGCAATGGGGATGGCCACCACATTGTAAGCAAAGGCCCAGAACAAATTTTGTTTGATGGTGAGATAGGTATGCTTACCAAGGCCCAGCGCCAGGGGCAGGCCGGCCAGGTCGTTCTTCAGCAGCACCACATTGGCACTTTGCATAGCCACCTGTGTGGCATCGCTCAGGGAAATACCGATGGTGGCTTTGGCCAATGCCGGTGCATCGTTAATGCCATCGCCCACCATGGCCGTGGGTGCGGCTTGTAATAACGCGTCCAGGCGTTGCAGTTTTTGCTCGGGCAGCTGGCCTGCATATACTTCATCGATGCCCAGTTGCTGCGCAATGGCATTGCACTTATACGCCGTATCGCCACTGAGTAGCACCGTGCGGATGCCGCGCTGGTGCAGGGTTTCCACCACTTCCTTTGCATTGGGGCGTAGTTCGTCCACCAGGTCTACCCAGCCCACGAGCGTGTTATTTTTCAGCAGGTAAATATTATGCGTATCGTCCTGGGTCTGGGCTGCCGCCAGGCTGTAGGAGCCCAGTTGCCATACATTCCCCTCTTTATCTTTAGCACTCATGCCGATGCCCTTGTGTTCCCGCAATTGCTGCAACCCCTTGTCCCCCGCAGGTTTCCAGGCGGCGGCAATGGAACGCGCAATGGGGTGGGAAGAAAATTTTTCAAGGCTGTACACCGTGGCGCGGAAGTCTTCATCACTCATTCCTGTTGCGTGATAACTGCCTACCTGCAATTTGCCGGTGGTAAGGGTGCCGGTTTTGTCAAACACTACCTGGCGTATGTCCTTGAATGCTTCCAGGGTATGTGCCCCTTTGATAAGGATGCCATTGCGCGCAGCGCGCCCCAAACCCACCATTACGGCAGCCGGTGTGGCCAGGCCCATGGCACAGGGGCAGGCAATGACCAATACGGCGATGGCCCGCATCATAGCGGTTTCCAAACCAGTGTGGCCAATGAAGAACCAGCCACAGAGCGTAACCAGCGCAATGCCCAGTACCAGGGGCACAAAAATGGCGCTGATGCGGTCTGCCAGCTTTTGCATAGGCGGCTTGTTAGCCTGCGCCTGGCGCACCAGTTCTATGATATAACTCAGCACTGTGTTCTCGCCGGTAGCGGTGATGAACACCTTGATAGCGCCGCTTTCCAGGATGGTGCCGCCTATTACCTTGTCTTTTTCCCGGCGTTGTACGGGCTCACTTTCGCCGGTGATCATCGATTCGTCTATGGTAGCCTGGCCCCAGTAAATAGTGCCGTCCATGGGTATTTTATCACCGGTGTTCACGAGCACCTGCTGGCCTACTTTGAGTGATTTGTTGTCTACTTCCTGGATCTCCTCATTCCCATCTTCCGCGAGGGTAATGAGGCGGGCGGTGGTCTTTTGCAGTTTTACGAGCGCGGTGATGGCGGAAGTGGTTTGCTTCACCGTTCTTTCTTCCAGCAGGTTGCCTACAAACACCAGCAGGATGATAGAAGCGGCGGTCTCGTAAAAGAGATAATCGTGCCCCAGGTTATTGATGGTGCCGTACAGGCTGTAGCCATAAGCCGCGGTGGCGCCCAGCGCCACCAGTACGTCCATATTGGCTACCCCATTGCGCAGGGAGCGCACCCCGCTGCGGCCAAAATACCAGAGGCCCATGAGGAATACGGGTGTACTGAGCACCAGCTGCAGGATGGGGTGCTGCAGTGCCGGCCAGGGCAGCCACATATGCAGCAGCAAAGGCGCGGTGAAGATGGCGCAGAAGATCACTTTGAATGCCAGGGTGCGGGTGAAAGGGACGGGTTTGGCTTCGTCTTCCGGCAGCTGTACGGTGTAGCCCATACCGGCAATGCCTTTGAGCACCGCTTTCACATCTGCCCCGGCAGGTGGCTGGAAGCTTACTTCATCGGTGGCAAAGCTCACGTTTACCGCGGCCATGCCTTTGTTCTCCAGATATTTTGAAACGGACAATGCACAGTTGGTGCAGTGCATGCCGACTACCTTGCAGTGGATTGTTTCCATAGTCTGATCCTCATTTATGCGGCATAAAATGCTGGTCACAAATTTACCGTTTTGTGCCCGGCAGGTATCAAAAATTATTGCAACCATCCTTCATTTTCGGGGCCTGGCCATGGAGGAAGGGAACGGGAGGGCCCTGGCATATTCCCTCCAAACATGCCAGCATGCTGCCGTGGGATATGGGAGCACCCGGAAATGCCGTAATTTCGCGGCATGGAACGCATTTTCACGCAGGAAGAACTGCCGGAAACGGCCCGCTTGTTCTGGGAAAAATTTCCCGATACCGCTGTTTTTGCCTTTGACGGGCAGATGGGAGCGGGCAAAACCACTTTCATCAAAGCCCTGTGCACCGCTAAAGCCGTGCAGGACGTAACGTCCAGCCCCACTTTTTCTATCATCAACGAGTATCATTACCCCGGCCCTTCCGGCGGGGAGGCCCGCATTTACCACCTGGACCTGTACCGCCTGCGCAATGAGCAGGAAGCCCTGGATGCCGGTGTGGAGGACTGTTTATACGGGGGCGATGTCTGCTTTGTAGAGTGGCCGGGCATTGTGACCAGCCTGTTGCCGGCAGATACGGTACTGGTGCAGCTGGAAACCCTGCCCGATCAAAAAAGGCTGTTAAGGGCAGGCCCGGCTTTTCGTAAATAACAGTTATCTTTGAAAACACCTTAATTCACCCTCAAATAATTGGCATAATCATATGGAGCAGCGGCAAAAACCGGTTGTGAGTGCGGGCTTTACTTATTCTCCATTGGAAGAGATGCTGGACATCCCTCAAAAAAACACCCGGCTTCATATTGGTATACCCAAGGAAACATCTTTCCAGGAAAACCGCATTGCGCTGACCCCGGATGCAGTGGCCATCCTGGTGCACAACGGGCACAATATTGCCGTGGAGCATGGCGCAGGAGATGGTTCCCATTTCTATGACACAGATTACGCAGAAGCAGGTGCAGAGATCCTGTACGATAAAGCGGCTGTTTTTAAATCCGATATTATTCTCAAATCCGCCCCGCTGAATGATGCGGAGATAGCGCTGCTGCACCCGCACCAGATCGTGATCTCCCCTATTCACCTGGCCGCGCTGCAGGCAGAACAGATGCAGCGCATGATGGATAAACGCATTACCCTGCTTTCTTTTGAAAACCTGAAAGATGACGCAGGCACCTACCCCATCGTGCGCGCCATGAGTGAAATAGCCGGGGGGGCGGTGATGCTGCTGGCAGGGCAGTACCTGAGCAACGCCCATTATGGCAAAGGCATTTTGCTGGGCGGGGTTACCGGCATTCCGCCTACCAAGGTGGTCATCATCGGCGCCGGCATTGTGGGCGAATTTGCCGCCCGCACCGCGCTGGCCCTGGGCTCGTCTGTAAAAGTATTTGACAACAATATTTACAAACTGAAACGCCTGCAGAACAATATTGGCGTACGGGTATTTACCTCCGTATTACGGCCCAAGGTACTGGCAGAGCAGCTGCGCAATGCGGATGTGGCAGTGGGTGCCCTTTCATCGCAGAATGGCCGCACGCCCGTTGTGGTGTCTGAAACCATGGTGAGCAATATGAAAGCCGGGGCCGTGATCGTGGATGTGAGTATAGACCGGGGCGGCTGCTTTGAAACGTCCCACATCACCAGCCACGAAAATCCCATTTTCAAAAAATATGACGTAGTACACTACTGTGTGCCCAACATTGCCTCCGGCTTTGCCCGCACCGCCTCAGAAGCCATCAGCAATGTGCTCATGCCGCTGCTCCTGGAAGCCGCGGACGACGGCGGTTTTGAGAACCTGGTATGGATAAAGCGGGGTGTGCGCAATGGCATCTATCTTTACAAAGGCGCCCTTACCAATTACCACCTGAGCGAACGCTTTAAACTGAAATATACGGACCTGGAACTGCTGTTGGCAGTGAAGGGTTGATGATTGTGCAGTGTACAATGACATAAATTATAGAGGGGTTGCGATGGTCATATCGCAACCCCTTCGTTCTTTAATATCCTTCGCGGTACACTATACATTGTACACGGTACATTGTACAATTTTTACGCTTTCAAATACCCCCAGTAAACCGCTGCAAACACCAACAGGCCTACAATGATGCGGTAAACGCCCCACATTTTGAAGCCATATTTTTTCAGGGAGTTGATGAACAATTTAATGGCCGCCATGGCTACCAGGAAGGCGATGAAGCCACCAACGGCCAGTTTCAGCAGATTATCACTACCTACGCCGGGGCCGATCAGCAGGTCTTTCTTTTTCAACAGGTCGTAACCGGTAGCGGCCAGCATGGCGGGAACGGCCAGGAAGAAGGAAAACTCCGCGGCTTCCGCACGGGTTAGTTTTTGCTGCATACCGCCTACAATCGTGGCGGCACTGCGGCTGGTGCCAGGCAATAATGCAAGGCATTGGAAGAACCCGATACGCAAAGCGCGGAACACATCCACCTTGGCTACAGAATCGATCTCCGGCTTGTTGAACCACTTATCCACAAACAGCAGGATGATGCCCCCTACAAACAGGGTGCACCCTACTACCAATGGGCTACCCAGCAGTTTCTCAATTTCCTTGTGTAGTAAAAACCCCAGGATAAGCAGGGGCAGCACCCCCAGGATGATCTTCTGGTAAAACTGCAGCCAGCCTTGCTGGAAGGAAAAGAACTTTTTCCAGTACAGCACCACTACGGCCAGGATAGCGCCCAGCTGTATGGCCACTTCATAGAGCTTTACAAATTCATCGTCGGCAATGCCCATGGCAGCGCTGGTGAGGATCATATGCCCGGTGGAAGAAATGGGCAGGTATTCTGTAATACCTTCAACAATAGCAAGAATAACCGTTTGTAACCAATCCATAATAAAAAATTAATGCCTGCTTATGGGCATACAAAAAGCGATGGGGTGCATCGCTTTTGTGACTTAAAAAAATATCGTTTATCCGGGAGGGAATTAAAGGGTTTTTGCGGCTTCCGGCGTGGTGCTCTTCGGTTTGCGCATGATAGCATAAGCTTCAATAGCGAGGCCCAGGAGGATCACGATGGGCGCCAGGGTGATGCGGCGGAAGCTGTACACTTCCTCCGGTTTAAAGGAATTGGGATCATTGCTGCCACCACCGGTCATCAGGAGAAAGCCGATCACGATCACCACCAGGCCGGCAGCCATGATCTTGTACGCATCTTTAGCGAACAGGAAGCGGTTATCTACGGCCGGCGCAGCTTTTTCGGCATGTTTTTCTGCCGGTTTGCCCGGTGCATTATATCCTTTAGCCATAAGTATTTTCTAAAATTGGAAAGCAATATACGATTAATGTCCAAAAACCAATGTCAAAACCGCCCAGGCCCCCGCTCTCACCGCCCAATGCCGGGAAATCCGGGTCTAACGGGTACCTGCTAGTACAGGTCGTCCAGTTTCATGCGGAGGTATTTCATCACAGACCGGTGGGTGCTCAGCACACAGATGCCAATGCCCAGGGAGATCAGGCCCAGGAAGAGGAGGCCTACCAGGAAGTAATCCTTCAGGTCTTCAAAACCGGGCAGCTCCAGGCGCTGGCGGGTGATCCACAACACCCCAATGAGGCCGATGATGGCCAGCAACGCACTGATAGCGCCATTGATAATGGCCCGCAGGTCAAACGGTTTGGCAATGAACCAGCGGGTGGCGCCTACCATCTGCATGGTCTTGATCAGGAAACGGTTGCTGAACATGGCCAGGCGGATCGTATTGTCTATCAGCACGATCACTACCAGGGCCAGCACCACGCAAAGCCCGAGCACTACCAGGCCTATCCTGCGTACGTTCTCATTTAATTTGTCTACCAGGGCCCGCTGGTACGATACCTCGCGCACCGCTGCGATCTGGGAGAAGCTGTTTTCAATTATCTTGAGGCTGTCTGCGTTCACGTAGGCAGACCGCGCCTTGAAGTTAATGCTGGCATACAGGGGGTTATAGCCGAGCAGGCTGGTAAAATCCTCTCCAAAGTCTTTCTTAAAGCGCTCTGCCGCCATATCTTTGGACACATATTCAATGCTGCGCACATACGGTTTATTGGCAATGGAGTCTTTCAATGCCTGGGCCTGGGTATCCTTCACGTTATCGCGCAGGATCACCTGGATCTCCACCCCTTCCTTGAAATACACACTAAGCTTATTGGCCTGGATAACAAAGAGGCCCAGGGTGCCCAGCAGGAAAAGGACCAGGGCTACACCTATGATGGAAGATATGTAAGAAGGACTGGATTTTTTAGACGAGGATTTCCCAGATTGAGCCATTAGTCACGGTTTATGGGCGAAAATAACAAATATGTTTAATTTTGCCGTCCCAACAGATTTAAAAATTAACAAATTCAATAACGTTGGCAGACAATGCATTATTTTGTTTGCAAACACACTTGAAAAGACAGGATACAAGCTTTTATGGAATACAATTTCAGGTCAATCGAGCAAAAATGGCAGCAGCAATGGGATGCTACCCATGCATACCGCGTCAGCAACGATAGCGACAAACCCAAATGTTATGTGCTGGACATGTTCCCCTACCCTTCCGGCGCCGGCCTGCACGTAGGCCACCCGCTGGGCTACATCTCCAGCGATATCTATGCCCGTTATAAACGCCTGAAAGGCTTTAACGTGCTACATCCCATGGGTTATGACGCCTTTGGCCTTCCCGCAGAACAATATGCCCTGGAAACCGGCCAGCACCCGGCGGTGACCACGGAAAATAATATCAACACCTTCCGCACCCAGCTGGATAATATCGGCTTTTGCTACGACTGGGAGCGCCAGGTGAAAACCAGCGATCCTTCCTACTACAAATGGACCCAGTGGCTGTTCCTCCAGATCTATAACAGCTGGTTTAACCGCCACACCCAGAAGGCAGAACCCATCAGCACCCTGGTATCCATCTTTGCGGCGGAAGGTAATGTGCGCCATGAATGCCCCGGCGACCGCCAGTTGCGCTTCTCCGCGGTAGACTGGCAGGCGTACAGTGAAGACGCCCGCCTGCAGGTATTAATGCAGTACCGCCTGGCTTTCCTGGCCTATGCAGAGGTGAACTGGTGCGAGGCACTGGGCACCGTACTGGCCAATGACGAAGTGGTGAACGGTGTGAGCGAACGTGGTGGCTACCCCGTAGTGAAAAAGAAAATGCGCCAATGGTTCATGCGCATTACTGAATATGCAAACCGCCTGCTGGAAGGCCTGGAAACCGTGGCCTACAGCGATGCGATGAAGGAAATGCAGCGCAACTGGATCGGCAAGAGCCAGGGCGCAGAGATCAAATTCCCCATCAAAGGCGCGCCGGCAGAGACTTTTATCACCGTGTACACCACCCGCCCGGATACCATTTACGGCGTAGATTTCATGGTGCTGGCTCCGGAACATGAGCTGGTATCCATCATTACCACCGGCGAACAACAGGCTACCATCAGCGCTTATATTGATTATGTGCAAAGCCGCTCAGAGCGGGAGCGCATGGCAGAAGTAAAACAGGTGACCGGCGCCTTTACAGGGGCCTATGCCATTAATCCTATCAGCGGGCAGGAAGTGCCGGTGTGGATCTCCGAGTACGTACTGGCCGGCTACGGCACCGGCGCTATCATGGCCGTGCCCTGCGGTGATCAGCGCGACTTTGGCTTTGCAAAGCATTTTGATATTCCCATCACCAATATCCTCGGTGCCGCCTTCAACGGCCAGGAAGCCAATCCTACCAAGGATGCGATCCTGGAAAACAGCGGCTCCCTCAATGGCACGCCCATGCGCGACGCCAGCGAGATCGTGATCCGGGAGCTGGAAAATAAGGGCATTGGCCGCCGCCAGATCAATTACAAGATGCGCGATGCTGGCTTCAGCCGCCAGCGTTACTGGGGCGAGCCTTTCCCCATCGTGTACAAACACGGCGTGGCCCATCCCATTGATGAAAAGGAACTCCCGCTGGAACTGCCGCATATTGAAAATTACAAACCCGGCCCTGAAGGCGAAGGCCCGCTGGCCAACATTACCGAGTGGGTGGACATTGCCCCCGGTGTGCGCCGCGAAACCAATACCATGCCCGGTTACGCCGGTAGCAGCTGGTACTTCCTGCGCTACATGGACCCGCATAATTCAGAAACCTTTGCCAGCCGCCATGCCACGGACTACTGGAACCAGGTGGATGTATATGTAGGGGGTACAGAGCACGCCGTAGGCCACCTGCTGTATTCCCGCATGTGGACGAAAGTATTCTGCGACCTGGACCTCATCGGTTTTGACGAGCCTTACAAAAAGCTCATCAACCAGGGCATGATCCAGGGCTCCAGCCGTTTTGTTTATCGTGTAAAAGGCTCCAATGAATACGTTTCCTTTGGCCTGAAAGATCAATATGAAACAGACCGCCTGCACGTGGATGTAAATATTGTAGATGGCGTGGTGCTGGATACAGCAGCGTTCCGCAAATGGAAAACAGATTTTGCAGATGCTACGTTCGTGCTGGAAAACGGACAGTACATTTGCGGCACGGAAGTGGAGAAAATGAGTAAAAGCAAGTACAATACCGTAAACCCCAATGAACTGGTGGATAAATACGGTGCTGATACTTTCCGCATGTATGAAATGTTCCTGGGCCCCGTGGAGCAATCCAAACCCTGGGATACCAAGGGCATTGAAGGCGTACACCGCTTCCTGAAAAAACTCTGGCGCCTGTTCTACGATGAGCAGAAAGGCTGGATCGTGACCGAAGAAGCACCTTCCGCGGAAGCATTGAAAGTGCTGCACAAAGCCATCCAGAAAATTGATAACGATACGGAGAACTTCTCCTACAATACCGCGGTAAGCCAGTTCATGATCTGCGTGAACGAACTGGCCACCCTGAAGGCCAGCCGCCGTGCAGTGCTGGAACCTTTGCTGGTGCTGCTGGCGCCTTACGCGCCGCATATTGCCGCAGAGCTGTGGGAAGCCCTGGGCAACACCACCAGCGTACTGGATGCAGCCTACCCGGTGTTTGATGAACAGTACACCAAGGAAAGCGCCTTCAACTACCCCGTAGCCGTGAATGGTAAAACCCGCACTGAAATGAGCCTCCCGCTGGATGCAGACAATGCAGCCATAGAAGCCGCCGTGCTGGCCCATGAAGACCTCCAGAAATGGCTGGATGGTAAAACGGTAAAACGCGTGGTGATCGTGAAAGGAAGGATGATCAACCTGGTGATCTAACGATCATCCCGTATAAAAATAAAAATGGACTGCATCATCATTTGATCAGTCCATTTTTATTTTATGTATGTTATTTCTTTTATTGATCCACGCTGTTCTTATCAATGCGGGTAGGCGTATCCTTGCCGCTGACAATGCTTTGTGCACTCAGGGCAATGGCCTGGATGGTTTTGGTAATGTTGGCAATGTCCAGCGTTTTCACTTCATCTGTTACCTGGTGATAGTCTTTATCAGCATCTATCTGGTCTGTGGAGATGGTGTGCGCCGGTACGCCCAAACGCGCCAGGGTAGCGTTGTCTGAGCGATAGAACAAGTGTTGGTCCGGGTAAGGATCGGGGTAGAATTTAAAGGCGGTGCCTTCCAGGTTCTTTTGGAGGATGGGGCCAAAATCGCTGCGCTCAAAGCCGGTGATGAAAGCGGTGTTGGTACCAAACTTGGCTTCCTTACCGATCATCTCTATGTTGAACATGGCCACTACGCTGTCTGCATCCAGCTGATGGGAGAAATAATGGGAACCAAAGCCGCCCATTTCTTCCGCGGTGAAAGCTACAAATACAAGGGTACGCGCATTGTTATGCAGTTTTTTAAAGTGCTGGGCCAGCGTGATCACCGCGGTAGTGCCGGAAGCATCATCATCTGCGCCATTGGCAATGCTGTCTTTAGCGGCATTGGGCTCAATGATGCCGAGGTGATCATAATGGCCGGAGAATACCACGTACTCACCTTTCAGGCTTTTACTCCTGCCGGGCAGGATGCCTACTACGTTATTCAGCTTCGCCTTATCGATCCGCTGGTTTACAGACAGGCTCCAGTTATCAATATTGGCATTGTTATTATCCTTCAGCACAAACAGCAGGCTATGGCTGCTGTCCAGCTTTTCCTTTGCGTTGTTGTTCAGGTATCCCTGGAACTGGGCAAACTGTTCTGCATGTTTGGCATCTACCCAGATCACGGCGTTCTTTTGCAGGCGCAGGTATTTGCCCATTTCTTTGAACAGGTCCTCATCCGGGCCAATGTTCATGATCTCTACGCGGCTGTCTGTGGAGGTCCAGTCCAGGTGGGTGTTATTGCTGCGCAGGATGGTCTTGTTATGGGCAGGCTGGCCATTGATGCGCAGGTCTGTTTTGGTGTTCACCAGTTTGAACACAGAAAATTCCTGGCGGAAGTTCTTTTCGCCGGGGAGGGGTTTGAGGCCCGCCTTGGCAAACTCGCTTTCAATGAAAGCAGATGCCCGCTGGATATCCGGGGTAAAGGTTTTACGGCCCCGCATTTTATCGGACGCCAGGGTACTGATGATGCGTTTTACTTCGCCTTCTTTAATATCGCTTTGGGCATGGAGGGCGCATGCGGCGTGCAGCAGCAGGCCCAGGGCCAGTAACATTTTGGTTGACCGGTTCATAATGGCAGTTTAGAAATGTGCGGTAAAATAAGGCTTTTCCGGGCTAAATCGGAATTTCCATCACAGCGCGGTAAAAACCCTATTTTTGTTGCAGGTATCAACTACCCGATCATTATGTCCAATCCGCATTTAAGGCCAGACGAGAACCGGCTCACCAACGCTGAAAAAGAGTTTGAAAACAGCATACGGCCCAAAGAGATCCTTGATTTCTCCGGGCAGGATCAGATCATCGAAAACCTGAAGATATTTATCAAGGCGGCCAAGCTCCGGGGCGAAGCCCTGGACCATGTGCTGTTCCATGGCCCTCCCGGCCTGGGAAAGACCACCCTGTCGCGCATTGTAGCCAATGAGCTTGGGGTGAATATTAAGGAAACCTCTGGCCCGGTGATAGAAAAACCCGGCGAGCTGGCCGGCCTGCTCACAAACCTGGGCCAGCATGATGTACTCTTCATCGACGAGATCCACCGCCTGAGCACCGTGGTGGAGGAATACCTGTACTCCGCCATGGAGGATTTCCGCATTGATATCATGATCGATAACGGGCCCAATGCGCGGTCTATCCAGATCAATTTGCAGCCCTTTACACTGATAGGCGCCACCACCCGTTCCGGGTTGCTGACGGCGCCCCTGCTCAGCAGGTTTGGCATTAAGTCAAGACTGGAATATTACAGTGCGGATATGCTGCAGAAGATCATCTGGCGCGCCGCGGAAATACTGGGGACCAAGATCACGTCTGATGCGGCCATGGAGATAGCACGCCGCAGCCGGGGTACGCCCCGTATTGCCAACGGCTTGCTGCGCCGTGTGCGGGACTTTGCGCAGGTGATTGGCAATGGAGTGATAGACCTGGCCATTGCGCAGCATAGTTTGCGTGCGCTGAATGTGGATGAATATGGGCTGGATGAGATGGATAACCGGATCCTGAATACGATCATTGAGAATTTTAAAGGTGGTCCTGTGGGGATCACGACCATTGCTACGGCGGTAGGAGAAGAAGCGGGGACGCTGGAGGAGGTGTATGAGCCTTTTCTTATACAGGAAGGGTTTATTAAGCGGACGCCGAGGGGAAGAGAAGTGACGGAGAAGGCGTATCTGCATTTGGGGAAGACGCCGGGGAAGGGGAATGGGAGTCTGTTGTTTTAGAAACACTTTAGATGTCATACAAAGATGCCGCTCAGACAGCGGCATTTTTTGTGGGGACTATTTCAGGAACTGTGTAAGTTTAAAACTCCATATCCATGCACGCACCAAATTTCCTGAAATTTTCTCTTGCCTTGACCAAGGATACTTTATTAGCGCCATCGTCATCGTACAAACGCTCCTCCTGTACGAGATCATGCTTCTGATTGCACACAGGACAAGTATCAGATCTTTCAGTAAATGTAAGATAACCACAGCAGGCGCGAGGCATTTTCTTTTTGTCTAATATGCCGTCTCTTTGCATTTTTGATATCGGTTTAAAAGAATGATAGTAAACCTATTGAACTGGTAGAGGCGAATACGATACGATCGACCTGCGGTACCTTAATTGCATCTAAGCTATCTCTAGGCACAATTAGAGCGATCATAATCATGACCATCTGCGATGGCCGCATCCGCATGGCAAAGCAGCTCACAAAAAAACGCCGCCTCCCTTAAAAAGGAAAGCGGCGTCCCGCATTGTATCTTCAAATCAAATACTATTCCTGTACTACTAACCGGAATCCATTCCCATGAATGTTCACGATCTCAATATGGGTATCATCCTTTAAATACTTACGCAGCTTCGCAATGTACACATCCATGCTCCTGCCGTTAAAATACGTATCGCTGCCCCAGATTTTTTTCAGGGCCAGTTCACGCGGCAGCAGGTCATTCTTGTGTTCACACAACATACGCAGCAGCTCATTCTCTTTCGGGGAGAGCGTCTGCGTTTGTCCATCATGCTCCAGGCTACGCAGGCGGGAGTTGAAATGATAGCGGCCTATCTGGAACTCGTGCAGGTCTTCTTCCTTCGCGGAAAGTTCCTGGTTGCGTTTCAGGATGGCCTTTATTTTCAGCAACAGTAATTCACTGTCAAAAGGTTTGGAAATGTAATCATCCGCACCCAGTTTGTAACCCTGGATGATGTCTTCCTTCATCGTCTTTGCAGAAAGGAAAAACAGGGGAATATCCGGGTCTACATCGCGGATCTCTTCGGCCAGTTTAAAACCGTCCATGTTGGGCATCATAATGTCCAGCAGGCAGATGTCGAACTTCTCACGGCGGAAGGCGGCCAGCGCCAGGATGCCGTCGCGGCACAGTTCTACATCATAGTCGTTCAGTTCCAGGTAATTTTTCAATACCATGCCCAGGTTGGTGTCATCCTCGGCCAGTAATATTTTAGGCTTGCGTTCTTCCATGTGACTGCAATTATATACTGACAAATATACTTTATATCTCAACACCGCTGCGTCCGCATAGCGTTCACGACCGTGTATGTTTTGTTAAAGTTTAGGGCCCTAACGCTTACCGAGCAGGGAGGTGAAGGGGTAACGCAGGTTCTTGTAGTCGATCATATCCACCTTGATGCTGCCCACGGAAATGGGGCTGTCTATGCGCAGGGGTATCTTGTTCTCATCATCGCTCACCCATACCGTCATCTGCTCTCCCCCGGTAAAGGCGGTACCTTTGAGCAGGAGGGGCTTGAACTTGATGGCGCGGAACTTCCCAAAGCGGGTATCCACTTCCTCCTTGCCCAGGTAGCGGATATAGATCTCGTACACCTGGTCATCCAGGTACATGGAAAAGGTGATCTTATCGTTCACCTTATATTTATTGAAATCAATATTGCGGGCATAATATACGGCGCTCACCACATCCTGCACACAATGGGGCACGGTGATCTTGGTCTTGGTACTGGTTGCGGTATTGCTTTCCCGGTCAAAGGTCACGTTGGCATTGATCTTATAACCGCCTTCGTTCACATCGCGCACAAACTTATAGGGCTGGAGGGTAGCAGTGTCTATATAGGTCTGGTAGGTATCCCGTACTTTGAAGATCCAGTCGTAAGACCGGTAGGTTTTGCCGGCAGCAACGATGTGGTACACGTCCTTGCCATCGAGCTTTTCATTGTTGATGGTCATTACGGCCTCTCCGGCGCCTACATAAATGCGGCCGAGATTGTAAAATACTTTGAGGGTAAAGGATTCACCGGCGTGGTAAGCGGTGTTGCGCAAGCCGCAAAAGTCCTGGGCCCGTGCGGAGCTAAGTAGAAGGATACCGAGGAGTACAAGTAAACAACGCTTCATTTGACGGTGGCTATTTTTCCCTGAATATTTTAACGCCCAGCAGCAGAACAATTCCCAGCACAGCGGGTATACAAAGGTTGATGACCCAGATAGCTGCAGTTGCATAAATGACCCCTGCAGTATTGGTAGTGAGCTGGCGCATTATATAAACGCTTACCTGCCCTCTTATCCCTAGTTCGGCCATGGCAAACGTGGGGATGATTGCCAGGGCCAGGTAGATCACACAGTTCATTAAAAACCCTTGCCACCACACGATTTCCACCCCCAGTGCCCGAAGCAAAATCAAATACTGTGCCGAGAAGACCACGTACCGTACAGCGGATAGGAGGAGTAAAATGCTTAATTCACGGGGCTTGTAGCGTGCTACAATGGCTACAAAAATGCGGACTTTGCGAAGCCTGGGTATTTTTTCAAACAAGGTCACAATCCATGGAAGCCGAAAGTAAAGGATTATCGTGAATATGCAAATAAGGATGAGGAGCACCACGAAGAATTTCTCCCATCCGGCAGACATAACTGCCTCACTGCCTGCACTTAAGGAATAATAGTAGAGATAGTAGGCCAGGCCAATTAACCCAAAGATAATAGTAGTGATCAACTGGCTGAAGCTACTTACAATGGTCACGGCAATGCCCTTAAGCTTGTTCTTATTCTTGAGGTACAGTATCCTTCCCCCATACTCCCCCACCCGGTTGGGCGTGGTGATACTGATGGACACGCCGGCCAAAGTGGCCCGGAAGGCCCTGAGGAAGCTGATGGCTTCCAGCCGCTTCACCAGCAACTGCCATTTCCAGGCTTCAATCCCCCAGTTCACCAGCATCAGCAACAGCTGCACGGTAAGTATGCGTACCACGGACCTGAAAGTGAGGTTCTGCCGCATTACGCGATAGGCCTCATCAAGATCGGGTTGCTGCTTTACCTGCCGGTAGATGAGGTAAGCCAGCACTACAAATAAAACCGTGCCTAGCCCGTATTTGAGGATTGTTTTTGTACTTTTGTCCAGACGAATAAATTTGGGCAAAAATACGCTGTTGGTTGACAAACACTTCTAAAATAATTCTTGGCATTGACCCCGGCACCCTGGTAATGGGCTATGGCCTGATCCGCGTTGAAAACAAGCAAGCCAGCCTCATTGAGATGAATGTATTGAAGCTATCCAAACACAAAGATCATTACGAACGGTTACAACTGATACAGCTGCGGGTGCAGGAACTCATCGGGCTTCACAGGCCCTCCGCCTGCGCTATTGAAGCACCTTTTTACGGGAAGAACGTGCAAAGTATGCTGAAACTGGGCCGCGCCCAGGGTGTAGCCATCGCCACAGCCATGCAGGCGGGCGTAGGCGTGTCTGAATACTCTCCCAAGAAAGTAAAGCAATCGATCACCGGCAATGGTAACGCAGACAAGGAACAGGTATGGGGCATGCTGCAACGCATTCTCCAATGCGGGGAACGCCCGGAGTACCTGGATGCCTCCGATGCCCTGGCCGTGGCCGTTTGCCACTTCTTCCAGGAAAGCAGCCCCCTGGCCGGGGTGGGCAAGTCCAGGGGATGGGACCAGTTTTTACAGGACAACCCACACCGGATTGTGAAATAAAACCCTTACTGGTGGCTGGTTTCAGCCGGCCCTATGGCTGCATACCGTTGCTGGCAGCGGCCCTTCCGGGGGGCCTGCATGGTAAAAGGCCGGCAGCGCATATTTTTTAAATCGGGAAATTGTATTTATTTTGACAAAAATCTCCTTTTTTTAATCCCTGGCAGAAGACCCGGCGTATTAAACTATACTATGAATCTGATTTACACCATAAAGGGGCTATCCATGGTATACTTATTCGATATTACTTTTAATCAGCATCACAGATGGATATGAAAGCAAGGATCCTCTTGGTAGAGGATGATGAAAATGTGGGTGCGGTCACTAAAAAAAGGTTGGAAGAACAGGGTTATGAAGTATTTCACTGCACAGACGGACAAATGGCCTGGGACCAGTTCGTAATGCGCAATTTCGATATCTGCCTGCTGGATGTGGTGATGCCTAAAAAAGATGGCTTTACCCTGGCACAGCAGATCCGTAAAAAGAACGACCTTATTCCAATCCTGTTCATCACGTCCAAGTCCATGGACGAAGACAAGATCACCGGTTTCAAAACAGGTGCGGATGATTATATCACCAAGCCTTTCAGCATGACGGAACTGCTCATGCGCATAGAGGTGTTCATCAAGCGCACCCGCAGCAACAGCACCGTACAGCCGGCTGTTGAAAAACGGAACCGCTACACCGTGGGCAAATTTGTATTTGACTACGGGGAATTACGGCTCACCTTTGCCGCAGCATCCACTTCCAGCACCCTCACCCAAAAAGAAGCAGACCTGCTCAAATTCCTCTGCGAAAACCCAAATAAAACGCTCAAACGCGAAGAGATCCTCTATCATGTTTGGGGCAAGGACGATTACTTCCTGGGCCGCAGCATGGATGTATTTATTACCAAACTGAGGAAACACTTCAAACCAGACCCCGAGATCAAACTGGAAACCCTGCATGGCGTGGGTTTCCGCTTCAATGTTCCACAGAACTAAAAATTAGACAGGATCTTCTCCTGGATCACTTTGAACTGTTCCGGTGTTAACTTCAGCTTAGGACGGGCAAAGTTCATATCATCCACATGATTAATCGGGATCAGATGCATATGCGCATGCGGCACTTCCAGCCCCACCACGCTCACGCCTATACGGTTGCATGCAAAGCTGCGCTCCAGTGCCCCGGCCACCTTCTTTGCAAATAAGAGATACTCCGTCATGTACGCATCCGGCACATCAAAGAACTTGTCTACCTCCACTTTAGGCACCACCAGCGTATGCCCTTCCGCCAGCGGCGAGATATCCAGGAATGCATAGAATTTATCATTCTCCGCAATGCGGTAACTGGGAATGTCCCCGTTGATGATCTTGGTGAATATTGTCATGGGAAAAAGTTTTGTACAACGTACAATGTACCGCGTACAACGTACGGCCGCATACAAGGTACAAGCTATTTCCAATATAAGAAAGCCACCTGCCGTCACAAAAAAAGCCGCTCCTTCCGAAGCGGCTTAAAGTACGTTGTACGCGGTACATTGTACGTTGTATGATTTCCTTACACAGTGATGTTATCAATCTTAAACTGCAAATTCCCATTAGGCGCCTGCACCTCGGCTACATCGCCGATGGTTTTGCCCAGCAAGCCTTTGCCGATGGGGGAAGATACGGAGATCTTGCCGGCCTTCAGGTCTGCTTCCTGCTCGCTTACCAGCTGGTAAGTGAGCGTTTTCTTATTAGCCAGGTTAGTGATGGTCACTTTGCAGAGGATGGAAACCTTGGAGGTGTCAATAGACGTAGCTTCTACCACGCGGGCAGTTACGATGGCGCTTTCCAGGGCGGCTATCTTGGCTTCGTGTAAGCCTTGTGCTTCCTTGGCTGCATCGTATTCAGCATTTTCTTTCAGGTCACCTTTTTCGCGGGCTTCAGAAATGGCCCTGGCAATTTCGGCACGCCCCTTCGTCTTCAGCTGATTCAGCTCACTCCTCATTTGCTCCAGGGTCTCCTTGGTAACGTAATTGATGCCAGACATACCTTTATTCGTTTTAAAAAGATAAAAAAAATCAACGCCCCCGTTTACACGGAAGCGTTGTCAAGATGTTGTTATGCAAATATAAGGTTTTTTGGATTCGTTAGCACCAATCCAAGTATTTTAAAAACCATAATACGATCCGGCACCAACCCGCCACCAGGGCCTATCCCCGGCTATTTGGCAGTATGCCCAGCTTCTCCAGCACGTACTGCGGCATCTTGATGCTGGCCTCATGGGAGTAGCCCGCAATATGCGGTGTAAGTACTACATTCGGCGCCTTCAGCAGGTGCTCAAACTGCTGCTTTTCCGCATCAGTATAAGTGTTCAGTTTCTCGTTTTCAAACACATCCAACCCCACACCTGCCAGTTTACCGGCATCCAGTGCGGCCACCAGTGCAGCCGTATCTACCACTTTACCCCGCGATGTGTTGAGGAAATAGACCGGCTTTGCAAAAGCGTTGAAAAACTGCGCATTGGCCAGGTGGTGGGTTTCTGCTGTGAGGGGCAGGTGCAGGCTTACCACATCTGCCTGTGCAAAGATCTCCTCCAGGCTGGCCTGCTTTACCACCTCCGTATCAAAGCCGCTTTTATATTTATCATTGGCCAGGATCTTTACATCAAAGCCCTGCAATTTTTTGGTGAATGCCTGGCCGGTATGCCCAAAACCGATAATACCTACCGTCTTGCCATTCAGTTCCCAGCCGCGGTTTCCGTCTCGCTCCCAGATGCCCTGGCGCAGTTCCAGGTTACTCTTCAAAATATTATTGCGCAGGCAAAGCAGCATGCCCAGGGCCTGCTCCCCTACTGCATCGCAATTGCCATCGGGGCTGCTCACGCATTGAATGCCCTTGCTTTCCGCATAGGCCACATCAATAAGCTCCATGCCGCTGCCCAGGCGTCCTATCCATTTAAGCCGGGTGCCACAATCCAGCATGGCTTTGTCCACTTTCAGGCGGGTGGTAACAATAAGGCCCGTGATGTCCGGAAGAATGGCCTTGGTTTCTTCTGTGGTAATGGCGGGTTGGTATACAGGTTCAAATCCTTTGGCGGTCAGTGTTTCCAGTAACCAGGGGTGCACTTTGGCCGTAATCAAAACTTTCTGGCTCATAACATTTTATGCGTTAAGGCAGCGAAATCTGCTACCGTTAAGGCTTCTGCTCTTTTGGTAAATATATCTTCTGCTAATGTTTCTTTGGCAAATAAAGGCTTCAGCGGGTTACGCAACTGCTTGCGGCGCTGGTTAAAGGCGGTCTTCACCAGCGTAATGAACTTGCGCTCACTGGCCATGTCATAGGGCTGCTGCAGGCGGGTAAGGCGGATCACGCCAGACTTCACCTTGGGCGGTGGATTGAAGCAGTTTTCATGTACATCAAACAGGTAGTCTACTTTATAAAAAGCCTGTATGAGCACACTGATCACCCCATATTCCTTGGTGTTGTACACGGAGGCCACGCGCTGGGCCACCTCCTTCTGGAACATGCCCACCACCTCCGGCACCTGGTCCCGCCATTCCAGGATGCGGAACAGGATCTCGGTAGAAATATTGTAAGGAAAATTGCCGATCACTTTGAAAGGGCCTTCAAAAGGCACCGGCACCTTGAGGAAGTCTGCGTGGATGATCTTCCCGCGGATGGCGGGATAGGTCTTTTCCAGGAAGTCCACTTTCTCCTGGTCAAACTCCACGGCCTTGAAATCCACACCCGGCAGCTCCAGCAGGTATTTAGTAATGGCGCCGCCACCGGGGCCTACTTCCAGCAGCTGGGTGCCCGGCGCTACCGGCAGGCTGGACACGATCTTGCGGCACATATTTTCATCGCGCAGGAAATGTTGTCCGAGAGATTTTTTGAGCGTATACATCTGGCCACAAAGGTACGGAAGATCGGGCCTTCGGCCAATTCACCCACATTTATTGTATATTTGACCGTCGAAGCCAAAAAGCTATGAGTAATACAAATCATCCCAAGCCGCTGATCGGCATCACCATCGGCGACATTAACAGCATAGGCGCGGAGATCATCATCAAAACCTTCCTGGACGGCCGGATGATGGATTTCTGTACCCCCATCATCTTTGCGTCCAATAAGACGGTGAACTTCTACCGTAAACAGCTCAATGAAAATAATTTCCAGTACCAGAGCATCAAGGACTTCACAAAGATCAACCACAAGCAGGTGAACGTGTTCAACTGCTGGGAAGAGGAGATCCAGATCCAGCCCGGTGTGCTCAATGAAGCCGGTGGCAAATACGCTGCCCGCTCCCTGGATGTGGCCGTGCAGTGCCTTAAGGATGGCCACATTGAGGGCCTGGTAACGGCGCCCATCCACAAGAAAAATATTCAAACCCAGCAATGGAACTATACCGGTCATACCCCCTTCCTGCGCGATGCCTTTAAAGCCAAGGACGTGCTGATGCTGATGACCGCAGACAACATGCGCGTAGGCCTGCTCACAGAGCACGTGCCCATTGCCGAAGTGGCCAAATATGTGACCGTTGAAAACATCATGGGCAAGTTGCAGCTCATGCGCGAAAGCCTGGTGAAGGACTTCGGCATTGACAAGCCCCGCATCGCGGTACTGGGCCTTAACCCCCACGCCGGCGATGAAGGTCTCATCGGCCAGGAAGAACAAACCGTGATCATCCCCGCCGTGAAGCAAGCCAGGAACCAGGGCCTCCTCGCCTTCGGCCCCTACAGTGCAGACGCCTTCTTTGCCCGCCAGATGTATAAAGATTTTGACGGCGTACTGGCCATGTACCACGACCAGGGCCTCATCCCCTTCAAATCACTGGCCGCCGGCGAAGGTATCAATTACACCGCGGGCCTGCCCATCGTACGTACCTCCCCGGACCACGGTACCGCCTTTGACATAGCCGGCAAAAACCTGGCAGACGAATCATCTTTCCGCCAGGCCATCTTCACTGCGCTGGAGATCATCGAAAAGCGCCGCAACTACGAAGAGAATACCCGCAACCCGCTGAAGAAAACACAGCTGGCATCGGAGAATTAGAAAACGTACAATGTACAGCGTACAACGTACAATGTACACCTGCATGATATAAGAAAGCCGTTCCAATTGGAGCGGCTTTTTGTTTGTAATAACACCAAAGAAAAAGACTGCCAACCAGTAGCCCCTTTCGCTAAGATCAAAGTACACTGTACGTTGTACGCTGTACGTTGTACGACTATTTCATCGTCCCCAACAACTTCTTCGTATACGCCTCACCCCACGCGGGATCTACGCTGGTAGCAGGTTTGAAGCTGGCAAATTTTTGCAGGGCCAGTTGGAAAAGTTCTTTGGCCTTCTCCTTGTCACCACCAAATTCTGCGGGCGTGAAGTACAGGTTCTGGCCTTGCATCATGTACACGCGGGGATTTTCCGGGTTCTGGGATTTAGCCTTTTCCAGGAGGGTGGCAGATTCCATGCCGTACTGTGCGCCACGGGTCATGGGGTCCACTGAAATGCGGGACACGGCGATCAACGAGCGCAGGCAGGTCAGCTCACTGTTATTGGGGCTGAAAGCTTCGGCCTTTTCCACGTTTACGGTGGCCTTATCTGCCAGGCCGTCCACCTTATCCTTGTCTTTGATGAACATGGCTTCCATTACCTGCGCATAGGCTGCATAGTAGTAAGGTTGCCATTTGTCCTTTTCCGCGTTGCCAATGCGTTCAAAGGCATTGGCCTCCGCTTCCATCAGGGTGGCGTCGCCGGTCATTATCTTCGCATGCGCGCTGTCCAGCTGGTCAATGTTCTTTTTCATGGCAGCTTCAAACTTGCTGTTGTCCTGGGCGTTTACGGCAGCAATGCTGCCGCAGAGCATAAGAGAAAGGAAAATGCGTTTCATGTGCATTGTGTTTTTGAAAGGTATGAATGAAGGATGATTTGCTATTTGGAAATTGGCTGTTGAAAATTGCTTCGTTACTGGTTGTCTATCACTTCCTGACGGCGGTCTATGCCAAAGCTCATGAACATGCCCAGGAAGAAGAAGCGCGGCGCATTGGGTGTTACTTCCTGGCGGCGCATACCATCTGAAGAATAATTGTAATTGTACACCAGGTTATTGCCGGTTACATTGGTCACAGACAATACAAATACGGTGAATGCCTTGCGGATGGTGGTGAGGTAATTGGCGCTGAAACCAAGGGTATTGTAAGGCTTGGTGTGCTGCGACATAAACTCACTCACCGGCATGTTCGGGTTGAAGTAAGGACGGCCGGTAGCAAAGCTGTACGTGAGGCCAAAGCTCGTCTTGATCTTGGGCACATATTGTTTATACACTACAGACAGCGTGTGGGTGGCAGCAAAATTGGGCTGTACAGACTTCGGGAAGTCCAGGTACTGGCGGTGGGTATCCAGGTAAGAATAGGACACCCAGTAGTCCACGTTCCTGAAGGTTCGCTTATCCCTCCAGAAGATCTCTGCGCCACGGGCATAGCCGGTGCCACCGTTGGTGGTATCGGGTACGGTCTTTACCAGGCCATGGTATTTTTTGTAAAATACTTCTGCGCGGAACGTATAATTGGTAGCGATCTTCTGATACGTGGCAATGTAATGCGTGGCCCGCATGTAGTCCAGGTTATGGTCCCAGCGGATGAAGTCCGGCTCCGGCTTCTGGTAGTATTCTCCATACGCCACGGACAGTTGTGAATACTGGTCCAGCTTATACCCCATGGATGCACGGGGCGCCAGCACCGTTTTATCCAGCACGGTGGAGTGCTCTGCGCGGCCACCTACGCGGGCCAGCAGGCGCGGTGCCAGGGAGATCTCGCTTTCTGCAAACAGGGCGGTGTAATGATCCGCATAGTTCATGTGGTACTGGTTGTAGCCGGAGTTTTCCAACGCATACTGGTAATCGGCGCCCAGTTTAAGCGAAGAGAAACTACCCAGGCTGCGGGAAAACGCCACGTGTACCTGGCTCAGGTCTGAGCGGTTATTTACATTGACCGGCTCCCGTTTATTGATGGTATCCAGTTTTATTTTATCGTGGTTAGTGCTGTAAGACACGCCCAAGTCTACCCGCCAGTGATCATCAATTCTTTCTTTCCACGTCAGGTTCGTATATACGCTCTTGTTATGCAGTTCAAACAGCTCCAGGTAACCGGGGTACTCCAGGCTTTCGCGGGTGAAACCCAGCTTGTTGGTGTTCAGGTATCCATAAAATTTGAGGATGCCGGTCCGGGATGTTTTCAGGCGATAGTTCACGGAGCCGTTCCAGAACGCAGGATAAATGGTGGTGGCGCGGTCCTGCGGCACTAACTTGAAGTAAGGCGCCAGGTTGGTATAATCCGCTTCCACGCCGTAAGAACTTTTCTTATCCTTTGAAAGCTCCTGCAGCCCCAGGTTCACGCCTACCGTGGAAATACCTACGGATGAAGAAGAGCGGTCCGGCAGGTCATTGCTTTCCAGGATAAGGGCGGAGGATAACGCCTGGCCGTAAGCCGCGCTGTAGCCGCCGCTGCTAAAGGTGGTTCCTTTGAAGAGGAAGGGTGAAAAGCGCCCGCGGGAAGGCAGGTCCGGCATTTCTGTAAAGAAAGGATTCCTTACCAGCAAGCCGTCTATATACGTTTGTGTTTCATAACCGGTGCCACCGCGTACAAACAGGCCGGTCTTATCCCCGATCTGTTGTGCGCCGGGCAATGTTTTGATCGCCGAAGCAATATCTGCATTGGCGCCGGCGGTGGTAACGATATCGAGGGGTTTCAGCACCGTGTTGGTTTTGCTGCTGGCTTCAATGGCACCCGCGGAAATGGTCACCAGGCGGAGGTCATTGGCAGATTGCTTCATGACCAGCTGTACACTTTCGTTGCCGCCATGGAGGGATACTTTGATCTGCAGGTCCTGGTAACCGCTGAGGCTTACCAGCAGGAACTTATCGCCGGTTTCCGTGGTGGTGAAGGTGAAGCGGCCGTCTTTACCGGAGGTGGTGCCGTCATAACTTTCCTGTACTGCAATGTTAACGCCGGTAAGGGGATGTTTTTTGGAGTCGGTTACCTGACCGCTTACTGTTGTGGTCTGGGCGTGCGCCAGGATGGGCAGTAGTCCAGTGGTAAGCAGTAGTAATAAGTGTTTCATGCCATCAGTATTTACAGCAAAGAAAGGGTGCATTATAAAGATGCGGAAGGGCATTTCGGCAAGATCAGTACAAATCGCCGGTAAAAACGGGGCTGTCCGGCGGTGAAAATTGTTAATCTTCTTCTAAAATAGGCAAAACCGGTGAAATAGGCTGTGGTAGGGTGTTACACCGCATAAAATAAAAGCGCCCCCGCTTGCGGCGGAGGCGCTTTCCTTAAATATTATCGGGCGATCAGGCAAAACGGGGTTTCAGCTCGTTTGCCAGGGTCACCATTTTCTTCAGGCTTTCATCTGCCAGTACGCCTTTTTTGAATTCGGCCAGTACTTCGGGCAGTCTTACGTCCATTTCGTTGAGGAAGGCTTCTTCAAATGCACGTACATTTCTCAGGGGCACTTCACGCAGCAGGCCCTGGGTACCCAGGTAGATGATGGCTACCTGTTTTTCCACGGTGTACGGGTTGAACTGGGCCTGTTTCAGGATTTCCACGTTGCGGGAACCTTTATCCAGTACGGATTTGGTAGCCGCATCGAGGTCACCGCCAAATTTGGAGAAGGCTTCCAGCTCACGGTACTGCGCCTGGTCCAGTTTCAGGGTACCGGCCACTTTCTTCATGGACTTGATCTGGGCGTTACCACCTACACGGCTCACGGAGATACCTACGTTGATCGCGGGGCGGATACCGGCGTTGAACAGGTTGGATTCCAGGAAGATCTGGCCATCGGTGATGGAGATCACGTTCGTGGGAATGTAGGCAGATACGTCACCCGCCTGTGTTTCGATGATAGGCAGCGCGGTCAGGGAGCCACCACCTTTTACCAGGTGACGGATAGACTCGGGCAGGTCATTCATCTGGGCAGCGATATCGTCCTTGGCGATGATCTTAGCCGCACGTTCCAGCAAGCGGGAGTGCAGGTAGAATACGTCACCGGGATATGCTTCACGGCCGGGCGGACGGCGGAGCAGCAGGGACACCTCACGGTAAGCAACGGCCTGTTTGGACAGGTCATCGTATACGATCAGTGCGGGGCGGCCGCTGTCGCGGAAGAACTCACCGATAGCAGCACCGGCAAAGGGAGCATAGAACTGCAGGGGAGCGGGATCAGCTGCGGAAGCGGCTACGATGGTGGTATAAGCCATAGCGCCATTTTCCTGCAGGGTGCGCATTACGCCGGCAATGGTAGAAGCTTTCTGGCCAATGGCTACGTAGATGCAATATACCGGCTTGCCGGCTTCGTAAAATTCTTTCTGGTTAATGATGGTGTCAATACAGATGGCAGTTTTACCTGTCTGGCGGTCACCGATCACCAGCTCACGCTGGCCACGGCCTACGGGGATCATGGCGTCAATAGCCTTGATACCGGTCTGCAGCGGTTCTTTTACCGGCTCACGGAACAATACGCCGGGGGCTTTACGCTCGATCGGCATTTCGTACAGTTCACCAGTAATGGGGCCTTTACCGTCTATCGGTTCGCCCAGGGTATTGATCACACGGCCTACCATGCCTTCGCCTACCTTGATGGAAGCGATCTGGCCGGTGCGGCGTACCTTGTCACCTTCTCTGATCTGGCCTGCATCCCCCATCAGTACCACACCCACGTTGTCTTCTTCCAGGTTCAGGGCAATTGCTTTTACACCATTTTCAAACACTACCAGTTCACCGGAACGTACATTGTTCAGGCCGTAGATGCGCGCAATACCGTCACCTATTTGCAGTACGGTACCCACTTCTTCCAGTTCGGCCGATGCATTGAAGTTGCTCAGCTGCTGGCGCAGTATCGCAGAAATTTCATCGGGTTTGATGCTCACCATAAATTATGTGTTTTTAAAAGAGTCGTTTAAAATATATAACGACAGACAGCTTTGCGACTACGCAGCGGCTGCTGTAGGAAAAAAATTAGTGAATAGCAGGAACGTAAGCGTTACCACTGAAGTTCTTGCGCAGGTCTTCCAGGTTGCGGGCCACCGAGCCGTCAAACAGCTGGTTGCCGGTTTCCAGCAGGAAGCCGCCGATCAGGCTTTCTTTCACATCGGTTTCAATGTCCAGCTGCTGGCCGGGGAAGCTGGCCTGGATCCGCGCTGTGAGGGCGGCCAGTGCTGCGGTATCCAGCGGTACGGCAGTGGTGATCTTCACCTTATGGATATGTTTGATCGCCTGGTACTGTTCAATAAAAGCGGCTGCGATCTCCGGCAGGAAGGCTTCGCGGCCTTTGTTCACCAGCAGGGTCACGAAAGCAGAAGTCAGCTCACTTACCTTGCCCGCCAGGATAGCAGACAGGATGCTGTTCTTCTTATCGGCCTTGATGATAGGGCTTTTCAGCAAACTCACCACATCGGGGTTGCTCTTGGCTATGCTCACCAGCAGTTTCATATCGGTGTACGCCGGCTCCAGCAGGGATTTCTCCAGGGCCAGGTCTACCAATGATTTTGCATATCTCGATGCTAAGCGGGGATTCTGCATGTGTTTATATCGCTTTTCGCAGCGGGGCCGCTTGTCGTAAACCAGCCACAGGCAGGATTTACAGCAAACGGCTCCTCCGTGTTAATTAGTTCAGTTTAATATCTCCGGCCAGGTCTTTAATGTAGCGCTCCTGTGCAGTTTTGTCTGCCAGTTCTTTTCTCAGCACTTTCTCAGCTACATCGATCACGAGGTTGCCTACCTGGTTCTTCACTTCGGTGAGGGCAGCCTGTTTCTGGGTTTCAATAGCAGCGTAAGCCTCGGTGATGATCTTCTTGGCTTCGGCCTGCGCCTGTGTTTTCGCTTCCGCGATGATGTGATCTTTCGCGTCTTTGGCTTCTTTCAGGATTTTGCTTCTTTCGGCTTTCGCTTCCGCCAGCACATGTTCGTGCTCGGCTTTCATCTGTGCCATTTCTTCCTTTACGCGCTCTGCAGATGCAATGGAGTCAGCAATGGAAGTTTCTCTTTCCTTCAGCACGCCCAGGATGGGAGTCCAGGCAAATTTCTTCAGCAGGAAGAAAACGATGAGGAAGATGACAAGGGAGAAGAAAAATAAGCCTAAGCCAGGCATCAACAGATCCATAGTAATTTATTATAGCGTGTTATTGTTTGCGTTGAATTGGTAATAATCAAAAATGGCCGTGGGAAAAAAATTTACTGCATCCCTTGCCCTGTGCGCAGGATGCAGTAAAGAAGGTCAATTAGCTTACTACTGCCAGCAGACCAGCGATAACGCCGAACAGGGCCACACCTTCTACCAGTGCAGCAGCCAGGATCATGTTAGCGCGGATGTCGTTTGCAGCTTCGGGCTGACGGGCGATAGATTCCAGCGCGCTTTTACCGATGTTACCTACACCGATACCAGCAGCGATAGCAGCTACACCAGCACCGATTGCGCCACCTGCCTTAGCCAGGCCAGCGCCTGCAGCAGCCTGCAGCAAAACTGTTAAAAGAGCCATAATTGATTATTTGTTTGTATTTAAATAAAAAGTTAGTTCCGGAATTGATCAGTGGTGAGCCGGTGCATGACCGTGCTCCTCATCATGGTGTGCACCTTCCATGGACTGGCCGATGAATACCGCTGTGAGCGTGGCAAAGATGAAAGCCTGGATAAAGGCTACCAGCAGCTCCAGGCACATCATCATCATGTTAAACACAATGGTGATCGGCATGAAACCATAGCCAGCGGCCTTGTTCATGGCACCAAAGATGAAGATGAGGGAGATAATGCTGAGGATAATAATGTGGCCTGCCAGCATGTTTGCAAAAAGTCGGATCATCAGGGATACCGGCTTGGTAAACACGCCGATCAGCTCTACCGGGGCCAGGATAGGCTTAACAAAGCCAGGTACCGGCGGGTTGAAGATGTGCGCCCAGAAATGACGGTTGGTAGCAAACAGGATAGCGATGAAGGAGATCAGCGCCAGTGCAGCGGTTACCGCAATATTGCCGGTCACGTTTGCAGAACCGGGCAGGAGGCCCAGCAGGTTGTTGATCAATATAAAGAAGAAGATGGTCAGGATGAGCGGTGCATATTTATCTGCCTTCTTGCCGGGGATGTTAGGCTTTACTACCTCATCGCGCATGAAGATGATCACCGGTTCCATTACACCCTGGAAACCTTTGGGCGCTTTCTTGGCGCCGCGGGCTTTGTAAGTATTGGCGATGGAGATCATGATCCACAGCAGCAGGATGGCTGCGATCATCATGGAAGTTACGTTCTTGGTGATGGAAAAATCATATACTTTTTCACCGGTAGGATTGTTGTGCTCGTCTACCGCGATGATCTTTTCATTGGGATAAGCGGCTTCGTCCAACTGGTGTTCTGCACGGTACTCGGCATTTACCAGGCGGAAACCTTCGTGGGTAGCCTCTCCCTCTTCAAACTTAGCGGAGGAAAATACAGAAAGGCCCTTTGAAGAGTAAACAATTACGGGCAAAGGAATGGTCACATGGTTTTTTTCACCCAGGCTAAAGAAGTGCCATTCATGGCTGTCTTTTACGTGTCCGAGCAGTAACTCTTTCGCATCGATCTTCTTGCTGCCCTCCGCTTCAGGAGCAGCTGTCTCGGTTTTAGCCGTTTCAGCACCTTCGGAAGCATTTTCGGGGGCAGCGGCAAAAGCCATGGAACCATGCAGGCACAAGGCCGTCAGAGTAGCTACCAGACTATGTTTGAACAGTTTATAGGAAATCACCTTTTCTTGAAATTTTGCGCAAAGATAGCAGAATTTAGTTCAAAAACGATGACGACAACAAAAAAGAAGGAGACCAGGCGGAGGGAATTAATTATCAGTGAATTAATACATATTATTATTTGCGATAAAGTGGTTCCGGAACAGGGATTTCTAACCCCTGGCGCCCCTTTGGCACAAGGCAGGTACAGGCAAGGGAAAAAGGCCTAACATAGGCAGATTATCATATATATTATTTTATAATGCCTAATGTCGTACACCCGTGTACCGGAAAATTTTCCGGGGTGCTACCCCGGTGTTATTCCACCAGGGCAAATTCTTTCCGGTAGGCGCAAATGCACTCCTCCTTCACGCTTTCCGGCAGGTCTGAATCCGGCAGGAAGCGGAAACCGGCCCTGGTATTGGTAGCATCCAGCACGTAATGGTCTGCCAGCTTATCTCCCCGGCTGGCAAAAAGGTCGGGGTGGCGGGCCTCAATGGCATCCAGGTCCTTTTTGAAAGCATCTATTTTCTCGGAATAACTATGGCCGGCCTCCGGCTCATAGGACGACTGGTTCGGATTTGGGTTCTGGTTCATGGTTGCATGGTTTACTGCGGTGGGTACAGATACCATGCCAGCGGGGCGCAAAAACAAAAAAGGGAGCATCCCCCGGATGCCCCCTTCACGGGGCGCTTGCCAGCAAACCCCTGGTGTAAACTTCGTTTATTTGAAGGAGATGTATTTCTGCTCCTCGCTCATGATCTTCTGGAAAAAGGCCTTCAGGCCCGGGAAGTCCGCTTCCGCTATTTCCGCCTTACTGTCTGTAATGAAGCTGCGGCTCACCAGCAGCACACCGGGAGCGGTTTGCGCATAACTGAGCTTGTAGTGCATGCCCTTGAACGTGGTATCCATCCCACCGGGTATCTGGTTAAAGGTTTTACCCTGCTCCAGGTGGATCTCTACCTCATCAGTATAGTTATCTGTATTTTCATAATCCCAGTATTCAAAGGGATAGCGGCGGGCTTCGTTTGTAAAAATACCGGCGGTGGCTACCTGCTCCCGGAACACCGGGTGCACCATGCTGAAATCTCCCACGTTGATCACCTCGTTGCTCACGCGGAACTTCACGCTTTCACGCACACTGTCTGCCAGGCCACCCAGGTTACCGAAGTTGAAGGTTTCCACTTCCACCGGGTTCTTAAACATATTGCTCACCGCGTAGTGCACCTGGTCCTTCCGGGCGGCCTCGTTCCGGTCTGTATACACGGAGCGGATCAGGGAGGCGCGGGCGCCGGTGAAACACAGGTCCTGCATCACTTCCACGTCACTACCGGTTACCTTCACCTGTGAACGCACATGGGCAGCTGATTGTGCAAAGCGCCGGGGCTGCAGCAGCGCAATGGCGGCCGGTGGCGTAAAGTTGTACGGAATATTCAACACCTGCGCGCCATACACGTTATTGGGCAGTACGTCAAAGGCCTGCATGTTGTTGGTAAGTTCCAGGTAATGATCGGTGTCGTTGAATTTCACCCGCACAATGCAGTGGTTGAATTCCATGGAAGGCAACTGCATCACGTGGCTGCCGTTGTCTCGCGTGTTCACCAGCACCAGGTTGGCGTCCAGGCCGGCTTTGCGGGCAAAGGCGAGGAACAGGGTAGACAGGTCCTTGCAATCGCCCAGGCGGGTGGCCAGGGTGCGGGAAGCCCGCTGGGGCACAAAGGCGCTCTGGCGGAAAGACACAGAGCTATAGGCCATATTACTTTCAATGTATTCATAGATGCGGCGCGCCTTTACGGAATCAGACAGGTTTGCCACCCCGGCGGGGAATATCTCCCGGAAGGCCTGGGTTACATCATAATCATCGCGGCTTTGCAGGCGGGTAAGATCACTGTACCAGCCGGCTATCACATCCCAGGATTTTACGGTAGACACCTGCAGGTTCATCCCCACATCCGCCAGCGGCGGCATAAAGGGCTGGCTGTGGATCACGGCCATGTTATCGCGGGTCCAGGAGTACAGTTTAAAATTTTCCTGCTGGCTGATGGCGGGCTTCAGGTCGGGGCCATTCAGCACCTGGTAGTTCAGCTCCTCTCCGTCTGCCACCAGCACATTGTACTGCTGGTGCACTACCGGCGCGGTGGACCCAAAGATGTAGCTGTCCCAGAACTCGCGGCCCAGGCGGCCAATACCATAACTGCTCACTTTATAACTGTAATAGATCGCATCACCCGGCTCCAGTTTTTCAAACACGATCTGGTTGCCCTCCACATCGCCGGGGATGCGGGCACCACTGCGTTTCACTACTTCCGCCTTGATAATGTCCAGGTCCTGGTAGGCATCATTGTAGGGCAATGACAGCTCCTTCCAGTTGTCAATGGCAGCCTTGTTCTGCAGCACCGCCGCAAAGCTGTTGATACGCTCTGTGGCGCCTTTACCATACAGCACCACGTTATCCTGGTCAAACAATACGGTGATGGGCTCTGTGCTATCCTGCGGCTGCTTAAAGGCATCCGCTATCACCTTGGTATATTCCAGCGTGGGGAAGTATTTAAAAATGTTAGGCTTGCCCTGCAGTTCACGCAGGCGGCGGCGGTACTCGTACTGGCTGGGGTAAATGGCCAATGCCTTCTCGTAATTCTCAATGGCCCTGGCTTCATTTTTCTGCTGCAGGTAGCAAGTGGCCATGGAACCATATACACTGTGGCTGTAAGGACTGATGCTGTGCTGCAGTTCCAGGTAGTGCATCACGCTGTCGTACTGGCGTTGCTTGAAAAACACATTGATCAGGTTTTCATAGCTGGCCTTGTTGTAGGGTTCCACCGCGGTCATTTTGCGGAATACCATCAGTGCGCTGTCTGCCTTGGATTGCTCCAGGTACTCATTGGCCAGGTTGTAAGAGCCGTTGTAGTCATTTGTAAGCGCTACATATTTTCTCAGTACGTCCAGGGCCGCTTCATTGTCGGAGTATACCTGCTTTTCAATTTTGTACATTATGTTCGTCACTTCCCGGTTTTCCGGGTAGCGCTCGTATGCGCGGCGCAGGGTGTTCACGGTACTGTCTATGAGCTGCATACCTGCCAGCAGGCCTACCTTTCGGATATCGGTATACAAGCGTTCGCCCTGCATTTTTTCTGCTGCCAGCAGGGTATCCAGGGCTTCCTGGTATTGTTTTTCATCTGCAAGGCGCTGGCTCTCCACGATCTTTACCCAGTAATTACCGGGGTCTATCGCTTTAAGGTGTTCCCTTACCTCCGCCGCTTCCGTGCGGTCTTTGGATTCGCCCAGGCAGGCCGTGTAGTAATTGAGCACCACCGGGTCATCCGGGTATTTGCGGTAGAAGGGGTGCATCACTTCCTTGGCCTTATCGTATTCCTCGTTGCGCACATACACCTTGGACAGCAGTATGGCATTGGCTACATCATTGGGATTCTTCTTCAATGCATCCTTGAAAAAGGCCACGGCAAAGTGCGGGATCTCTTCCGGCTGCGTTGTTTGCGTATCCACCGTGTAAGGTTGCACAGCGGTGGTATTTTCCAGGCCGGGTATGGGATCATGGCGGTCGTTTATAAAACGGATAATGAAGTTAGCCCGGTCAGATCCGGACGTAAAGCCGGTCTGCACCAGCACACGGTTGTAGCCGGCGTTCAGGTGCACCGGCACCACGTGCCGGTCCAGTTCCGTGAGTGCTTCTTCCGCATGCGATATGAGCAGGCGGTCATTCACCCATACTTTAAAGGAGCCGGCGCCTCCCAGCGCCAGCAGGGCATCTGTAGCAGCGGGGGCCTTTACAAACGACTGGGAATAGCCAATGCCGGTGCCGGTCACCGCGGGGAAGTACTGGCCCACAAAGGCCCAGCCTTCATTGGTGGGGATGGGTGGCACAAACCAGTCGGCCATGGTGTTATTGTAAATGGTAAAACCCTTGCCGGTCTTCGGTTCGTGCAGCGGGCCAAAGTCCTTGTCAAAACCGCTGCCGGAGGTGTTGTCAAACGGGCCTACATGGGCCCAGTTCTCCACGGCGCCCATGGCCCGGAAGTGCGCCGGCGTTTGGGCCACTTCGTTCAGGTCGTACAGGTGCTTGCCGTAAAAATAGTGGCCGGCCGCCCGCAGCGAGCCATCCATGGCCGGGTCTTTCAGTACCTGGTTCAGGTTATCCAGCTGGTAACCTTTTTTTCCACCATAGTCGCCCAGCAGGGCTTCCGAAAACCAGAATGCGTACCAGTAAGGGGATGGTTTGGAAAAGGTGGTCACCGGGTTGTGCAGGCGCAGGGCCACGTCTTCGGGGTAGCCTTCATACATTTCCAGCAGCAGCAGGGAGGCCAGCGCATTATCATGCGTGGCGGGCGCTTTCATGGCCCTGGCCAGGCATTCGCGCGCATGGGGGATGTCATTTTTGTGGATGTACTCCCAGGCCTTTTCATAATCACCTGCACGGAGAGATAGGGATGCGCATAAGGTCAGGACAATCAGGGTACTTCGTTTCATAAGGGTTCGGGCATTAAAACAGTATGGCGCACAAGTTATATACATTTTTTTGACATATATAGTTAATTTCCTGCACTAACACAAAAATCCCCGCCCATGCAGAAGCCGGGCGGGGATGCGTTATTGGAAAATAAGATGGCTATACGCTGGCCTTCTTAAACTGCATGCTGTGCAGCTTAAAGTAGAACCCTTCTTTTTTGAGCAATTCCTCGTGGGTGCCTATCTCCTTGATCTCGCCCTTGTCCAGCACAATGATCTTGTCAGCTTTGCTGATGGTAGACAGGCGGTGGGCAATAACGATGGCCGTACGGTCGGAGATCAGCTTATCAATGGCGTGCTGGATCAGCATTTCAGACTCGGTGTCTACAGAGGAGGTGGCCTCATCCAGCACCAGGATAGCGGGGTTGTAAAGCAGGGCGCGCACAAAGGAAATGAGCTGGCGCTGCCCCAGGGACAGGGTGCTGCCGCGCTCCATCACTGCATAGTCAAAGCCGCCCGGCAGTTCGGAAATAAATTCGTACATGCCGATCATCTTGGTGGCGGCTTCCACCTGCTCCCGCGTAATGTTGGGATTGCGCAGGGTCATGTTCTCATAAATGGAGCCGGCAAACAGGAACACGTCCTGCAGCACCACTCCTATCCTGCTGCGCACAGAGGCCAGCTTGTAATCGCGGATATCTACCCCATCCAGCAAAATGCGGCCCTGCTGGATATCATACAGCCGGTTCAGGATACTGATAATGGTGGTTTTGCCGGAACCGGTATGCCCCACAATGGCCACGGTATCGCCGGGCTTCACATCAAAATTGATATTCCGCAGTACGTAGTCATTGTCCTTGTAAGCAAAGGAAACATTGTCAAACGTGATGGCGCCTTTGAGGTTTGCCGCGCTTTTGGTGCCGTGGTCCGGCAGGTATTCGTCACTGTCCAGCAGCTTAAATACGCGCTCACAGGCCACCATGCCCATTTGCAGGGTATTGAACTTATCCGCCAGCACCCGCAGGGGACGGAAGAGCATGTTCAGGTACATGATAAACGCGATCATTACCCCTTGTGTTACCTGGTAGTTGAGCACCTGGTTAGCCCCATACCACACCATGAGGCCCAGGGAAATGGCCAGGATAATTTCCACCACGGGAAAAAACACGGAGTATGCGAAAATAGCGTCCACGTTGGCTTTGCGGTGTTCCTTATTGATCTTTTTAAACTTGGCAGATTCCCTTTTCTCTCCTGAAAATGCCTGCACTACCACCATGCCGGTAATATGTTCCTGCACAAACGCATTGAGCGCGGCCACCGCGTTGCGCACCTGGTAAAAAGACTTGTTCACACTTTCCTTGAAAAGATACGTGGCCAGGATGAGCACGGGGAAAGGCGAAAGGCTTACCAGTGTAAGGCGCCAGTCCTGGAAGAACATCATGGCCAGGATGGCCACGATCATCAGCACATCTGCAATGATGGAGATCAGCCCTTCGGAAAAAATATCGTTGATGGCCTCAATATCGTTGATGGTACGGGTAGTAAGGGTACCAATGGGTGTTTTATCAAAAAAGGCCAGGTTCAGGTGGCTCACTTTTTTATACACCGCCAGGCGCAGATCCTTTACCACGCTTTGTCCCAGCCAGTTGGTGAGATAGGTGAAAAGAAAACGCATGGCCGTTTCCACCAGCAGCATACCCACTTGGATGAGGCTTATGTTGATGAGCGCCTGGATCCAGTTGTTAGCAATGTATTTATCTACTGTGAGCTGTATGAGGTATGGCCGCACCGGCGAGATCAGCGCCAGCAGCACGGTCATCACCATAGACCAGTAGAACGAGCGCCGGTAAGGCCCGGCAAACGTGAACAACCGCCGCAGCAGGCTGAAATCAAAGACTTTCTTAACCTTTATATTTTCCAAGTGGTTAGGTTGTTAGATGATCAAATTGCCAGATTGCCGGATTGATAACTGGCCGGAAGAATGAAAAATTGATTATTCAATTGTAAAATGCCGGGTTATCAAAAAGCAAATGCCGGGCAGCAAAACGGCAACTTTTGTTTGTTGCGGTTTTAACTACCCGGCAAATTTACGACTTATCAGCCCACCAATTTTTGTCAATTCATTTTATCCAACAACCTGACAAATTAATGTGCTACTTGTTCTCTTTCATGATCTGGGTGTAGGCCTTGATAAAAATAGCACCCAGGTTCTTGTGGGGCGGCACGTAGTCGTTGAACAGGTCGCGGCTGGTGGCATCCCCGGCAAAGCGTTTGGAAAGGTTGGCCCACATGGCTACCCAGTCTATGCGTTTGCCCTGGCGCACATCTTCTTCCAGGTTGCGCAGGATGGGCTCATTCACGCGGCGGGTACCCACCTGTTTGGAGGAAATAATGTGAGCTTCCGGTGCCTTGTTCAGTACCGTGGCCAGGTTGTGATAGCCCCCGCAGGAGCCCAGTACCACGATCTTGGCAGAGCTTTGCAGGTTATCCATCGTGGTGTTCACATGGTAGCTGTGGCCACGGTGGATGAAGATGGTAGGGTGAATATCTTTTTCATCCAGGAAATCACTCAGTTTCTGGATGGCTTCCTTATCCCCCGGTTCGTCTATAGGCAGGTTGGCGTAAATGGTCACCGGCTGGCCTTTCAGCGAGGTGATGGTGGCCCAGCTGGCATTCTTGACAATGCGCCAGTCGCCGGCAGGGAAGTTGGTCATGAAGCTGGCAAAACTTTCCTGGCCGTCTTTATCGCCATAGAAAAATACCTGTTCGTATACCCGGCCACTGTCGTTCTGCAGGGTGTTGAAGTTTACATAATTAATGGGGGGCAACTGGAACTTCGCAGCCATATCTGTGGCTTTGGAAGAGTCATTGCCGGCGCCGGCCTCCGTTTCAAACAGGCTGCTCAGCAGGGAGTAGATCACCGTGCCGCGGCGGTCCTTTTTCTTGCTCACAAAAGCGTAGTTCTTCTGCACTTCGCTGCGCAGGAAATCCAGCAGCTTGGGATCGCGGATGCTGCCAAAAGAATTGGCCACGTCCACGGCATCTTCCAGGTCTTCCGTCTTTTCCAGGTTGCTCACAAATTTCTTCATGAGGTAGTTGGCATTTTCCGGTTCCATGGATTTCAGGAAGTTATCCAGGGTATTAAAACCGGCCGCCATGGCCAGGAATTTCTTGAAGTGGTCAAAGCCTACCAGCATCAGCAGGCTGTCTCCGCGGGGAGGCTTCATACGGGCCATCATCTGGTCGTACAGGCCGGCCCCGTTATGATTGGTGTAGCTGGAGGTGTAGAGCTCTTCCTGGCCGTTTACGATCAGGTAGTACAGCTCTTGCGGTGTAAAATCTTTTACAATGCGGAACCGTACGGGGGGCTGCTCTTCGTGCAGGTCGTCCACCTCGCGGATGTAAAGCAGGGATTTTGCCTGCAGGTTTTCCTGCATGGCTTTGAGGCCTATGGGCGTTTCGCCGGACAGCTTACGGTTCTGCAGTTTGATGGTGGATTTTACCATCTGCTTGTAATAGCTGTCGTCATTGGCCACTATTTTTTCCAGGCTGGCAATGGTGGTACTGCCATCCAGCAGCTCGTCAATGAAGGGCAGGATGCGGGTGCTCTGCTCACTGCGGCCTATCTGCACGATCTGTTGTACAATAGGGTCAGGATTCTTGCGGATGGCTGCGGCGGTGGGGGTGTAAGAAGTGGCATAGGTAAGCACCTGGTTGGGGTACTTACGGGCCACGGCCGCTACCACGCTGTCTGTTACCGGGTACTCCAGGTATTGGGGCACATCGGCCATGATGGTTTCCAGGTGGTTAAAGGCATACTTGGCAAAGAGGATGCCCTTGGCGTCTTTAAAACCGGGATTGCCGGAGAAAGGCTGCAGCACAATATTGGCCGTCTCGTAGGTGAGGCCATCCAGCAGGGGGGCCACACTCTGGCCTTGTATATCGGCCTGCATCATCTGCTGGAACACTCTGATCATGTCCGGCGCGTCTGCGGCTTCAATCTTATGATAAGAGCGGTTTTGATTGTAGAGGTGCAATACCTGGTTGATCGCGGTCAGGTATTTCATTTTAAGACGATGGTCCAGTGCGGAGTCCAGTTCTATCTGGTCCTGCATTTTGTCTACCTGGGTGATCAGGGCGTTTGTCACTTCCAGGTTGATAGTGGCATCCTCTCCCACGGAAACAGTGTTATCCTGTTTACCGTCAAACTTATCGGCGGCCACCTGTTCCCGGTCAATGCTTTCGTGGATCCCTTGCCTGCCTATTGGTATCTGGGGGCGTGCTTGCTGCGCAAAGAGCTGGCTGCCGGGAGCGGCGGCCAGTAGAACGACCATAAAAAATTTCCTCATGAATGAATTAGTTGTACGTTGACTATACATTGCAAATTTACTACCAAATTGGCAATTTTACCCTATGCATGCGCCTGCTAATAGCTTTAAAAAATGGATAACAGGCAGTTTCATATAACAGATTTAATCAATGATATGTTCATTTTCAGTGCGCCGGGTGGGTGCATTTTTCGCTACATTCGTGGGGTCTGAAATTATTATGCAAACATTTACGAGCGATTTATCAGGAAAGACCTATCCCCTGGATGAGCGGGTGCCGGCCAAGGCCCTGCGGGCGTCTATCATGAGCCTTATCCAGGCGGAGCATCCCGCATTCTCCGACCAGCACTGCCTGGCCATGCCGGAATTACAACGGTACCGCCAGAAGTATTATGAAAAGCTGATCCGCCGGGAGGTGCAAACCCTTACGGACCTGGAGCGCCAGGTACTGGAAAAGCTGCGCCTGCATGAGAATGTAGCCCAGCAAGACCCTACAGACACCATGCCCCTGACACCCGGGCAGCGCCTGGCTGACAAGATCGCCGACTTTGGGGGCAGCTGGACCTTCATTGGCTGGTTTGGAGGCATTATCGTGGTCTGGATGGCCATAAATGTGTTCCTGCTCTCCAGCAAGGCCTTTGACCCCTACCCTTTCATCCTCCTGAACCTGGTGCTTTCCTGCCTGGCCGCCCTGCAGGCGCCCGTGATCATGATGAGCCAGAACCGCCAGGAGGAAAAGGACCGGGTGCGGGCCCGGAACGATTACATGGTAAACCTGAAATCCGAAATGGAGATCCGCATCATCCATGAAAAACTGGACCACCTGCTTATCAACCAGCAACAGGATATGATGGAATTGCAGCAGATCCAGATCAGTATGATGAATGATATACTGGAGGCGGTGAAGAAGTGAGCAATTGTACAACGTACAGCGTGCAGCGTACAACGTACCATTTCCATTTGTGACGGCCCGGGCAAGGAGGGAGCTGATCAGTTTGCAGGCGGGCCAGGCCATGGAACGCGGGCTTTCCTCCTGGGATTCAAAGCTTCATAAACCGGCCATCATGGGTATTTTCGGCTTGCCGTCCATTGTACAGCGTAGGTTGTACGTTGTACGTTGTACGCTGTACGCTGTACGCTAATTAACAATTTCATAATGTAAACTTCACATTAATCAGATGCGGCTGGTTAATTTTGCAGGGTCTTTTCAACTAAATGTAAAAGTTATGATCGATCAAGCGGTTGCAGGAAAAATTTTAGTGGTGGATGACGAACTGGACATTCTGGAAATTATCAGCTACAACCTCAAAAGCGCCGGGTACGACACGGTGACCGCAAAGGACGGCCTGGAGGCCATCCAGAAGGCGAAGATCTTCCGCCCTGACCTCATCATGCTGGACATCATGATGCCCAACAAGAATGGCATAGATACCTGCCGCGACCTGCGCAAATTGCCGGAATTCAAGGAAACCATGATCCTCTTCCTGACGGCACTCAACGACGAAAAATCTGAAATAGACGGCCTCAACATGGGCGCCGACGATTATATTGCCAAGCCCATCAAACCTAAATTGCTGGTAAGCCGCATCAATGCCCTGTTCCGCCGCCTTAACAAGCCGGAAGACATGCAGGTGCAACTGGGCGACCTGGTGATAGACCGGGAAAAATTCACGGTGACTTACAAGGGTACCGAGATCGTGCTGGCCAAGAAAGAATTTGAACTGCTGCAACTCCTGGCCTCCAAGCCAGGCCGTGTGTTCCTGCGCAACGAGATCCTCAACCAGGTATGGGGAACAGAGGTGATCGTGGGCGACCGCACCATTGATGTGCATATCCGCAAAATACGCCAGAAGCTGGGCGTAGACCTGATCACAACCGTGAAAGGGGTGGGATACAAATTCGAGATCTAAACCCTCCTGCTATTTCTTCACGCATTTGTCCAGGCGGCCTTCGGGACCGCCCGGCACTGTTATGCCCTGCATGAAAAACAAAAAATTTAAATTAATTTCCCGCTATTATTCAAATTACTCGCTCTGGAGTATGTTTAGTGCCAAAAATCTGTCCCCGCAGAAACTTGCGGGTTTTACCGCTTTAGTCCTTGCCAGTATACTTGCTTTATTCAGCCTTATTGCCGATGGCCGGTGGACCGTGGTAGGCATTGCCTTTGGGCTTACCTTCCTGGTGTCTTACTACCTCTATCTTTATACGCTGCAAAACTTCATCTACCGCAAAATAAAGCTGATCTACAAATTCATTTACCAGACCAAGGCCACCAAAAGAGAGGACTTCTTCCATAAGAACATCCTCCCCCTTAAGACCATTGACGAAGTGAGTGAAGACGTGGAAAAATGGGCCCAGCAAAAGAAAGAAGAACTGGAAGTGCTGCGCAAGAACGAAGCGTTCCGCAAGGAGTTCCTGCTCAATCTTTCGCATGAGCTGAAAACCCCCATCTTCGCGGTGCAGGGTTACATCCACACCCTGCTGGATGGCGCCCTGGAAGATCCGAACGTGAATAAGATGTTCCTGAAAAATGCCACTAAGAACATTGACCGTCTCTGCCGCCTGCTGGACGACCTGGATGAGATCTCCAAACTGGAAAGTGGTGAAATGACAGTGAACCCCGAGCCCTTCGTGATCCAGGACCTCACGAAAGACGTATTCGACACCCTCTCCCTCAAGGCGGGTACCAAAGACATTAAATTCAGCATCAAGAAAGGCTGCGAAGCCCCCCTGCAGGTGCTGGCAGACAAAGAAAAGATCCGCCAGGTGCTCATTAACCTGGTAGACAATTCCATCAAGTACGGCAAGCCCTCCGGCCACACGGTAGCCAGCTTTTACAACATGGATGGCAAACGGGTGCTGGTAGAAATTTCAGACGACGGCATCGGCATGCATGAAGACCACCTGCCCCGCGTATTTGAGCGCTTTTACCGTACAGACAAGGCCCGCAGCCGCGACATAGGCGGCACCGGCCTGGGACTGGCCATCGTAAAGCACATCATCGAAGCCCACGGGCAAACCATCAACGTGCGCAGCAAGCCGGAGATCGGCTCCACATTTGGGTTTACGCTGGATTCTACGAAAGAGCAGTAAAATTGTCTTAGGTCCTAGGTCTTAGGTACCTGCATCATCACTGCGAACAAGGCTATACATGAAGTAAAAGCGGCTGTTTCTGAAAAAGAAGCAGCCGCTTTTACGTTGATACCCTACTGTATTGTCATGCTAGATGTATCCAGGACCTAAGACCTAGGACCTGAGACCTAAGACCTGAGACTCAGGGCCTAAGACCTGGCACTCAAATTACTCCCTGATGCCTTATACTTTGGCAGCACCAGCAGGCGCACAATGGTGTGTGCCACGATGGACAATACTACTACCGTAACAAGGATCAGCAATTGTTTTGCCGTGGAATTGAAAATGCTCAGGGAATTGTCTTCACGGGCATACAGCACTGCCGCGGCATATACGATGGCACCGCAGATCCACAGTGTATAGTGCGACCAGGCATAGCGCCGTTTGTTGTAGGCATCTTTCCCGAAAGAAGTAAATAAAAGGGCAACGTGGGCAATGAAAAACAACAGTGCGAGCACTAACAGAACTGTTAACATAGAATTTGGTTTAGGTGGGAAAATGTTGTGTTCAGGTTTTCAATAATTAAATATAGCAGATTTATTGAATATTGCAAATGCTTTTGCGGTGAATGAAGGTTTGATTATCAGACTTGTAAGCCGTCAAGTATTCAAGAGCTCCGGGCAATGGGGGCAAAAAAGAAGGCCGGATCCTGCGTGATCCGGCTTTGCTACGAAAAATTATTTCCCTGGAGACTTAGAATTGCAAATAAATAGGCATCATCGGCTGGGTAGCCTTTACCTGCACAATGAACCACAGGAACATGGCCATTACCGCTATGCTGGCCGCCACCGGCATGCGCTCAAAGCGGCGGGCCATCCAGGTTTCGGAAGTTTTGGGCAGGAAATGCAGCACAAAGGCCAGGCCCATTACCCAGAACACCGGCTTATACCCATCGTACAGGGTGCCCAGCACATTGGGCTCAAAATCATACACGATCTGGTGGATGATGGTCCAGGAATCATGGAAGGTGCTTGCCTTGAAAAAGATCCAGCAAAAGCACACAAAATTAAACGTGATAAGAATGCCTGTGACCTTCCAGAAGCCCGCCCAGAAGCCCTTCAGCACGATCTGCTGCTTTTTCAGGAAGGTGATGCGCACCTTGTCCACGGCCAGGGCCGTGCCGTGCAGGCCGCCCCAGAAAATGAAGTTCCAGCTGGCACCATGCCAGAAGCCACCGATCAACATGGTGAGGGCCAGGTTTACATACTGGCGCACCTTGCCCCTGCGGTTGCCCCCCAGCGGGATGTACAGGTAGTCCCGCAACCAGGAAGAAAGGGAAATATGCCAGCGGCGCCAGAACTCTGTAATGGTGGCGCTTTGGTAAGGCGAATCAAAGTTGGGCGGGATCTTGAATCCGGTCCAGCGGGCTATGCCCAGGGCCATATCTGAATACCCGGAGAAATCACAATAGATCACTAACGCATACGCATATACGCCCAGCAGGCATTCCAGCCCCACGTGTTTGGACGGATCGTCAAAAATATACTGCACGTAGTTCTGGTTAATGAAGTCGGAGATCACCATCTTCTTGAACAGGCCGGAAATAATGAGGTACATGCCTTTTCCCACATCTTCCTTCGTGAGCCGGTAAGGCTGGGAGATCTGCGGGATGAAGTCTGCCGCCCGCACAATAGGCCCCATCATCAGCTTGGGGAAGAAAGACAGGAAGAATACATAATCCATGAAATCCCGCACGGGTTCTATTTCCCCACGGTATACGTCTATGGTATAGCTCAGGTTTTCAAAGGTGTAAAACGAAATGCCGATGGGCAGCATCAGGTGCAGCAGGTTGAAATGCCCCAAGTGGAGGTCATTCATCATGCCGATGAAAAAGTCTGTGTACTTGAAATAGAACAGCATGCCCAGGTTAGCCACCACGCTTATGGTCATGAGGGCGGCTTTCTTCGCCTTGTTTTCCGTGCGGTAGATCCAGTTGCTCAGTGAAAAATCCACCACGGCCGAGAGGATAACCAGCCCCACATAAGCGCCACAGGCTTTGTAAAAGAAGTACAGCGAAAACAGGGAGTAGATCATTACCCTGGCCCGCTTGTTATTGGCAGCAGCCAGGTAGCACCCCATGAAGATCACGAAGAAATAAAGGAAAAAACCGCTGTTCAGCAGGATGGGGTCCTCCTTATGGTATTGTAGCTGGTAGATCAGGTTATGCAACACCTCGTTCATTACTGCGCCGTTTGATTATGGTTATCCGAATAGTGTACATATGCGCTGTGAATGGCATCATACAGCAGGCTGCCCTGCAGCGCATAGCCGCGCACGTTAAAGTGGATATGGTCTGCCGCCCAGCCGCCGGAAAAGGCCGCCGACATGCCACGGTTCTGCTCATAAAAATCCCATGCCGCCAGCCGGTGCTCCCGGGCATATTCCAGGATGGCATTGCGCATCACCACTACGTTGGCATTGGGGTGGTAGCTCACCTTGTACCAGGTTACATAGCGCTTGCCCTGCTTGTGGCGGTATGCCCTGCGGGTGGCTATGCTGCTGGCTGCGGGCGTGGTAAGCAGCAGTACTGCATCAGGATTTTGCTCCTTGATGGTGGTTACTGTGCGGTCTATGCTGGCCAGCATGCTGCTGGCGCTCACCGCGCCGTAAGCTTCATTTGTACCCAGGGAAATGATGATCAGCTGCGGCTGTAGCACCATCATCTGCGCTACCAGGGTGCTGCTGTTGTCATTGTAGTGCTGGTACATGGCCCCGTTAATGCCGATGGCGCTATATAAAATACCGGGATGCCCGTTCTGCAACAGGGCGCCGTAAAAATGGAAATTGGTGCCGGAGGAGGTTACCCAGTTAGCCGAGAAGCTGGTCACCGGGGCATTGAAAGTAAGCGTGGCGTCTGTGAGCTTCAGGGCATCGCCGGGCAGGGGTACCTGTTGGGTGGCCACTTCTGCGCCGCCCGCCACCACCGTGGCATCCGGGCCGCCCCAGTAAAGCAGGGTGGCTTTCTTCACGGTATTGTCCATCGCGTCCCCATCCATGCCTTCAAACTGGAGGGAGATATTATTTTGATGGGTGGTCAGTTCTATGCCGCCGGGGCCGGGAGCTTCGTTCAGGTTACGGTCCACTATGCGCTGGCTGTCCCAGATGCGGGCACTGTTCCACCGGAAGTCAGACGGGCCGTTGGTACCGGCCAGGTTAAAAGGAAAAACCCATCCCCGGCCGGCATTGCCAAAGTCGCGCTGCAGGCGGGTGGCCACTGCCGCAGGGAAAAATCCCGCCTGTATGTGGCTGTCGCCCAGGTGCAGCACGGAGATCACCTGGTCTTTGAGCCGGAGGGCGGCAAAGAAGGGCGCCATGGCTTCCGGCTGTTGTATGCGGTTAGGCGGTGCAAAGCTGCTGCTGGCACCGGCTTTAGCCTTATGGCTTTTTGCAGTACCGGCTTTGCCAGCGCGGGCGCTGGCATGCGTGGTCTTTTTTGCGGTGGTAGGTGAGGTGGTTTGCTTCGCCGTGGTTTTGCCATGTTGCTGCCGGGCTGCAAAGCCGGGCATGTAGCCGGCCAGCAGGCCGCAAAGCAGTAACCACGTAGCCAGCTTACTGCTTTTCATCTTCATGGTATTCGTTGAGTAAGGCTTTATACAGGAGGGCGCCTACGCGGGCTGCTCCCTGCCGGTTAAAGTGCGTATAATCTTTATTGGCCAGCGGGTGCTCTGCTTCTACCCACTGGGTCATGGAGCCATTGCCACCCATGGAGCGGTACAGGTTCCAGAAGGCCGCCTGGTGGGCTTCTGCCATTTCATGCTGTACCTTCAGCAGGGCCGGCACGCCGGGAGCGGTCACATATTTATCATCATGCCGGTAGCTTTTGTCTGCGGTGCTGATCAGCAGGAAAGAGGTCTGTGCAAAGTCGGACCGCAGGCTGTCCAGCACTTTGGTCATGGGGCGCTCATACCAGCTGTAATCCGTAAGCTCCGGTTTCCAGAGAATGTTTGCGCCGTATTGCAGTACTATAAGATCGTAAGGATGCTCCTGCTGCAGGTGTTGCAGCATATCGCGGGACAGGCGGCCCAGTTCAATGCCGCTGATGCCGCGGAAAGAGAAATTGTCTACGAAAACACCTTCCGGGCTTTCAAAGGAAACGCCGTACAGGGGTGGGTTTGCGCCGTTGAATTTCAGCATCAGGCCATTGCTGCTGTCGGGCTGCAGGGCTACGGTATTCACCGCATCGCCGCCGTGGAGCGTGTAGGCGCGGTCATTTGCCGTTACGGCGCCGCTGCCGGGGCCAAAGAAAAGGTTCACTTCCTCAAAACGGTTCAGACGGGGCTTTTTCACGGGGCTGTATTTTACCCAGCTGCCGGAAGATGGCAGGAAGGTATGCCCGCTGATGCCCAGGGGCAGGTTGCCGCCGGGAAGATTTTTATAGTGGTAATCTGTCCAGTCTTTGGAAAAAGTATGATTGATGGTGGTGCGGAAAGAGGCCACCACGGAGGTTACCGGTACAAAGCCCACGCCTTCGCCACCAAAATAAACCTGCAGGCTGTCGCGCAGGTCTTCCGTGATCAGGTCTCCTTCTATCATGGAATCGCCAAAGTAGGCGATGCGGACTTTTTTGCGCTTGCCGGCCTTGAGTTCGCGCAGGGCATCCATGAAATGGCTGATCCCGGGGCTCACATTATTAACTGCCGTAGCGGTTTTCCAGTCGTCCACTATGCCGGTGTACGTTTCAAAATCCTGGGTAGGATGGGGCATGGCCGTTGAATCGGCCGGGCTGGTAGGGGTGCTGTCAATAGTACCGGGGGTGGAAGAGGGGTCACCAGGTGCATCGGATCCATCGGGGCCTGCCAGGGAGGCATTAGCTGCATCAGTTCCCGGTTGACCGGGTTGCGGCTTTACCCGCAGGTCGGCCAGCAGGTCTACCCGCCGGCTTGTAAAATCTTTCAGGGAAAAACTGTTCTGTACACAGGAAAGGCCAATGAGACAGCCCAGGGTTCCCGCCACGATCAAAAAAGGATAAGCAAATTTATTATTCTCAGACATACCAATACTTGAATGCCGCACTAACGCTCATTCATGTACGCTTATTATTCTTTTGCCAGCGTCATATCGGCGTCCAGTGCATGCAGTTTGTAACGGGTGATAATTGCAGTGACTCTTGAAACCCACACATTGCCCGCAGAAGAGTACTTGCCTGCATGCATGTGTTTTAGCCACAAAGCGTAATCAGACGAGCCCTTAACGGAGCCATACCACCGCTTCTTTTTGAGCGTTTTTACAAAGCTCTGAAACGAAGCCTCTGCCGTGGTGTATTCTCTATACTTGGAATGATAGGTACCTTTCTTATGCAAATTGTTCTTACCGACTATGCCAAAGTGATTGTGCAGCAGCCGGGCATTTTTGCTATTGCCCATTCCGGATTCCAGCATCGCAACACCCAGGATCACGCTGGCGGGTATGCCAGATTCCCTCATTAATTGTTGCGCTACGGGTTTAAACTCATGCAGGTAACTTTTCGCGTTGTATTGCTGCGCCTGCGCCATGGTCACCAAGACCAGGAGGCTGAGGGTCAATACGAGGGCCCTGAAGATCTTACTGCATTTCATTTGGTGACGTTTAGGTTCAATAAAGCAACCGCCCCAACTCGTTCCTCTGTTCAATAATCGATGTTTTCGTTAAGAAATGTATTTAAGTAGCAGGTAGTAAGGGTTCATTCGCACTTACTACCCGAATAGATTAAAATTAAATTTAATGCATCTTTTCGTCCCGGCCAAAAAAGATTGACCGTCGGTGGTTAGGCTTTTGCCTCTTTCACCAGGTCTATACGCAATTCCGCCAGTTGTTTGTCATCGATGGCGCTGGGCGCATCGAGCATTACGTCCCTGCCGGAGTTGTTTTTCGGGAAAGCAATGAAATCGCGGATGGTCTCACTGCCGCCCAGCAGGGAGCAAAGGCGGTCAAAACCGAAGGCGATGCCACCGTGCGGCGGGGCGCCGTATTCAAAGGCGCCGAGCAGGAAGCCAAACTTGTGCTGGGCTTCTTCCGGGCTCATCCCCAAAGCGGCAAACATTTTTTCCTGCAGCGGACGCTGGAAGATGCGGATGCTGCCACCGCCAATTTCCGTGCCATTTAACACGATGTCATAGGCGTTGGCCTTGATCTCCCCATAACGGCTCAGGTCGTCCATCAGGGCAATATGCTCCGGTTTGGGTGAGGTGAACGGGTGGTGACGGGCTACCCAGCGGTTGTCTTCCTCTGCCCATTCCAGCAGGGGGAAGTCAATCACCCACAGGGGTTTGAATACGTTCTTATCCCGCAGGCCCAGGCGCTCGCCCATTTCCAGGCGCAGTTCAGAGGCCGCTTTGCGGGTCTTTTCTTCCTTACCAGCCAGCACCAGGATCAGGTCACCGGGCCTGGCGTTGGCCAGTTCGGCCCATACTTTCAGCTTGGGCTCATCAAAGAATTTATCTACAGAGCTCTTGATGGAACCATCTGCACCCACGCGGGCGTAAATGAGACCGCTCATCCCGATCTGGGGGCGTTTCACCCAGTCTGTCAGCTCATCCAGTTGTTTACGGGTGTATTCGGCGCAGCCGGCAGCATTGATGGCCAGTACCACCTCTGCCTCGTCAAACACCTTGAAGCCATTGCCCTGCACGGTTTTGGTGAGGTTCACCAGCTTCATCTCAAAGCGGATATCCGGCTTGTCATTGCCGTAAAATTCCATGGCATCATCCCAGGTCATGCGGGGGAAGGGCTCATTGAACTCAATACCCTTGATCTCTTTAAAGATATACTTGGTCATATCTTCAAAGTTGTTCAGGATATCTTCCTGCTCCACGAAGCTCATTTCGCAGTCTATCTGGGTAAACTCCGGCTGGCGGTCTGCACGCAGGTCCTCGTCGCGGAAGCATTTTACGATCTGGTAGTAACGGTCATACCCGCTTACCATCAGCAGCTGCTTAAAGGTTTGCGGGGACTGGGGCAGGGCGTAAAACTCGTTGGCGTTCATGCGGCTGGGCACCACGAAGTCGCGGGCACCTTCCGGGGTAGACTTGATCAGGAAAGGCGTTTCAATGTCCATGAAGCCGCGGCTGTCCAGGAAGTTGCGGGCAGCACGGTTTACGCGGTAGCGCAGCTCCAGGTTCTGCTTCACCAGGTTACGGCGCAGGTCCAGGTAGCGGTACTTCATACGCAGTTCATCCCCGCCGTCCGTATCGTCGGCGATGGTGAAGGGGGGCGTTTTGGCCGCATTAAGGATGGTGAAATTATTAACGATGATCTCAATATCACCAGTGGGTATGTTCTTGTTCTTATTGGTACGCTCCGCGGCGTTACCCTGTACCTGGATCACAAATTCGCGGCCCAGGGGCTGGGCATCCAGCTGCGCATTGAGGCTTTCATTGAACAACAATTGCGTAATACCGTAGCGGTCCCGCAGGTCCACGAAGGTGATGCTGCCAAACTTACGCACGGTTTGTACCCAACCGGTAAGGGTTACGGGCTGCCCCGCGTGTTCAATCCTTAATTCGCCACAAGTATGCGTCCTGTACATAATGAATGATACTGATTTGTCTGTGAATGCCTGGGCGGCCGACCAGTTTTGGCCACACCGCAAGTGCGCAAAGATAGTATTGCAGGCTGATTTTTATGCTTTCAACCTGTTAAAAAACCGTTTTATCTGTATTTCAGCAGGCATTTCCACCTGGTTTTCAAGGCATTGCATTAATTGCCAGGCGGTAAGCGGGGCCAGGGAGCATCCCTTGGTTCCCATCCCGTTGAAAACGCCCAGTTGGGGGTGTTGCGGGTGCAAACCGGCCACGGGGCGCCTGTCTGTAGTAGAAGGACGCACGGCGGCCAGCTGCCCCACTACTTCATACGGTACTTTGAGCAATTGCTGCACGCCCTGCTCCAGTACCGCCCGCTTGGCCGCTGTAGGCTCCAGGTGGGGATAGTCCCATTCAAAGGTGGAGCCCACCCAGAAATGTTCCGGGGCCTGGGGCACCAGCATGATGGACTTTTTGATAATGTCTGTGGTATGGAAGCCCGGCACTTTTATTTGCAGGGCCTCTCCCTTGTTGGGCAAAAAAGGAATGAAGGAGAAATAGGGGTTGCGGGCAATGCCGGGGCCTTCACAAAAAATGACACAGCGCGCAGGGATGTCCTGGTACACCACGTGGTCCTCTTTCAGTTGCAGTTGTGCAAAGTCAAATACATTTTCGTACAGGCATTGCCGTTGCAGCAGGTAGGCCCGGTATGCGGGCAGGAGATTTTGCAACTGCACATTGGCCCCCTTGATAATGGCAGCACTGTGCTCCTGGTGTAAAAATTCCGCGTAGCGGTGCTGGCCTGCGGCCAATATGTAAGCGCTGTTATGTGTCTTGGCGTCAAAGGCCTGCTGCATTTGCGGGGAAGGGAATACCGTCCAGATATCCCGTTCCACGAATATCTCCGTGTGCAGTGTGGCTTCCATGGCCCGGTAAGTTTGCTGCGCAAAAGGAAAAATACGGTCATACTCCCAGGCTATTTCAAAGCGGCGGCCGGACACGGGATTGATGATGCCCGCCGCCACGCGGGAGGCGGTGTGGGGGCGGATTTCATCGATCACCAATATATCTTTTCCCGCCTGCAGCAGGTGCCAGCTAAGCAGCGTGCCGGCAATGCCCTGGCCTATGATGAGGTAGTCTTTCATTTGCCGGGCAAGTTACGGAAAACTACTGCGCAATCACGATGCGCTGGCCACCGCTATGGGCGCTGAATTCCGGCGCATACATGCATTGCAGCGTAGTGATGCCGTTCGCAAAATCGCCCACATGCGTGGCATACACCTGGTACTCCAGTACGTGCGTACCTTGGGGCAGGCGGCTGAAAAAGAAGCTGGTAGACACATCCAGCGTGGCGCGGTAGTAAGATAATCCTGCGTCATACTGGTACCCGCTCAGTGTTTCCACCGGCTCCAAACCTGCTGCCCGCAAGTCTTTCAGCTGCACGTAGTCCATATCACGGTCCGTGGTGATGGTGAGGCGCACGGTGATCTTATCACCTACTTTTACCGGGTGTGCAGCTGTAACCGGCAGCAGCGTTTCACTATTGGTAATATAGAGTTGTTTTTGTAACTGTAAGTTCGTTTGCGCACGCTGCACATGGTCCATGTCCTGGAAGTATTGCCAGTAAAGGGCTCCCCAGGATGGCTGGCCATGGGTGCCGCTGGTGGTTATGGTAACCTCGCCCATTGCCGGCCGTATGGCGGCCACGTTCCACTGCTGGCTGATGTAGCCGGTGCCGGCATCTGTGCTGGTGGGAGCGGCAGCTTCACCGCCTACCGTAATGTGCACCGTGGGGCTGCCAGCCAGCCAGTTACCTCCCTGCAACAGCAGGGCGTAACACGCATCTGCCGTGGCCTTGCTGTTGCTCCAGCCCTGTACCTGCTTATTGCGCAGCAGCCACGTTTTAATGCCATTTACCATCACCGTATCCTGTGTTATCTCATTAAAGGCTTCCAACATTTGCGCCGCTGCTTCAATGGGCCCCTGCTGCCAGTGATAGCCGGGCTGCATGTCTTTCCAGTAAGTGCCCTGCTCTCCATCACGGATGCCGTTTTCCTTCAGGGATGCCATGATCTGCCGGGCTTTGGCTTCATCATGGTGCCGGTAGAGCGTTACGGCCAGCATAGCCTGTTCATAGCTGCTGTACTGCGTCCAGTGCTGTGCGACCGTGCCCATCAACTGCGCTATGCGCGGGCGCGCGGCGGAGTCTATGGGCACACCGGGAAAAAAGCTGCGGGCGTACAAATAGTGGATGTTTAATGCTGCATAACCACTATCCTTCGCGATCCTTTTATCCAGGTACAACAATGCCTGCTTTATAACCTGTTGCATGGTTCCATCTGTGGCGCCGGAGAGCGAAAGCTTTTGCAGGCGTCCCATGCCGGCCACGACGTACTGCGTGATGTAGCGGTCTTCCACGCCACCGCTGAACCAGGGGAAGGCGCCATTGCCCAGCTGCATGTAGGCCAGCCTGGCTTTGGCGTTTGATTTTTCCACGCCCAGTTTGTACAGGTCAAAGAGCAGGCCCACGTGTTGTTTGCGGGCAGCATCGCCGGCGGCGTCCAGCACCCAGGGTGTTTCTGCCAGCAGGGCATTTTTCAGGTCTTCGTTTTTGGAAAGGGTGCTGGTGAGTGTAGTGCTGCCGTTGCGTGCCCATTGCTTAAACACTTCCTGAAGGCGGGGCATGGAAGATACCAGGTAGCCGGCAAGGGCATTTGCATAGTAGCGGTTAAAGGTTTGCTCTGCGCATTCGTACGGGTACTCCATGAGGAAAGGCAGCGCCTGTACCGCGTTCCAGGCGGGGTTTGCGGTGTATTCCAGTTTCAGGGAGTGTTGCTGCAGCATGGCCGCTGTATCACTGTGCAGCAGCGCGGGCAGGGTAAATGTGTGGGTGCCATCGCCGGAAACCGGCAGTGGCAGCGTGCTGGTGATGAGGATGGTTTTGGACAATACCGGGATGGTGTTCTCCTCCCCATCTGTAAACCCGCCTCCACGGGCCGTTACCGTGTATTGCAGGGCGCCGCTGAAATGCGCGGGCACCTGCAGGCGGAATGCCTGTGTAACGGAGCTGCCGGGTGATAATGTGAAAGATGAAGAAGGCCCATTGTTGCCAAAAGCCGCGTCCAGCGGGGCCCCGGTGGCAGCATCGTGCAGCGCCAGTTGTACATTGCCGGTAAGGGCTTTATCCGTCATGCTGATGATCTTTACCGGCAGTTCCAGGCTGTCGCCCGCGCGGAGAAAGCGGGGGGCGTTGGGCATTACCATGAGGGGTTGCTGGGTTACCACCTGGTCGCCCAGCAGGGTCATGCGCATGTTACGGTCGTGGGCAATGCTGTAGAACTGCCAGCGGGTCAGGGATTCCGGCATTTCAAAATGCAGGGTCATTTTTCCATGGGCGTCCGGGTAGAGGACCGGATAGAAGAAAGCAGTTTCTGCAAAGTTGCGCCGGGGTGTTACGGGGGGCTGGGACAGGGCTGCGTTGGAAGGATTTTCTACGCTCCTGATGGTGCTATAGCCTACTACCACTACATCGGATAGGCTGCCTGCCAATGACATTTTACTTACAGCGCGTGTACCGTAAATGGCCACACCCGGTGCCGCGCTTTCCACCATGGTCATTGGTGCGGATTGGTCCATAAATTCCGTGATGCCATCCTCTGGCACCGGCTCCAATAGTCGCAGTGCGTCCGGCTTCATTAAAGCAAAACGCGGCTCGCGGTACCAATCGTAGTCATCTGAGCTCCGGGTGTTATTCCACAGGTTGCGCCAGTACACGCTGAAAGATGACTGGGCAGGATAGAAAACATTGGGCTGCAGCCGCGCAATATCATCCAGGGAGGCATCGTACATCCAGGCCATGGTTTCCGCGGAGGTACCGGCGGGTAGTGAAAGGGTCCACTGCGTTTTCTCACCGGGCAGCAGCCGGTCCCGGTGAGCCTCCAGGCGCAGGTCCGGGCCTGTTTGTGCCTGCAGCACATAGTGCTTAATTACGTGGTACAGGCGCCCATCATGCCAGGTGGCCAGGTCCCAGGTGAGCTGGCCTTCCGCGGGCATTTGCAGGGTAAGGTGGTTCACGCCCTTGGTGAGTAAAATGATCTCGCGTTTAGTGGATGGCCTGGCATCGCCCGCCTTGCCGGTAAGGATAGTTTGTATGCCGTACAGGGTGTCTGCATCAGTGCAGACGTTCAGTGATACCGCCCCTCCTGCAACCCATTGCTCCCCGGTTCCCGTCACCAGTAAAGGTGTGGGGAAAGGGGCTTTGCCAGAGACCGCATTAACGTACGTAAAGCGGTCCCGCCGCTCCACCAGGTTGTGCAGCGTATCGTACACCTGCACACACAACTCGTAGCGGCCGGAGGGCAGGTTACTTACCGGTAGTCCAAATGGCTTTTCATGACCACTTTGCACGGTTTGCCCCCATATTTTTTCCCCGGTAGGCCAATGTGGCTCCGCACCAGCATCGTCATACGGGTCCAGGGGAAAATCTTTTTCAAAAGTGGACCGGTTCATCACATACTGGTCCGGCGCATCCCACAGGCGTTTGCGCTTTGCGCCGGGGAGCGTATTTACGCGGTACAAGGTTACGTTCATGGGCGTTTCCACGGCCCTGCCACCCGCATTGCGGGCCACGGCGGTGAGCTGGTGCAGTGCTGCCGCGGTCATCACGTCGCTTACCTGCAGCTCCAGGTGCAGGTAGGCCCGGAAAAGGGAGAGCTGTAATTTTGCATCATGGCTTTCTCCATTGGCATCTGTCACGGTCACATTTACAAAGAACACAGCGGCGGTATCTTTTTTATCCGGCACGGCGGGGAAGCGCAGTAAGAAGTGACCCCCGGCATCGGTGCTGGTACTATCTTCCACCACCTGGTGCCCGCCCTCGGGCGTACCGCCCCACCGCCAGTTTCCGGCCGGTGAAGACGTAATGTGGTAGCGCACTTTGGCCTGGTCCAGGTTAAAACCGGCGAATGCTTTTGCCGTACCCGCGATACTAACGGTGTCGTATAAACGATATTGGTGGTTTACCGTGTCCAGCTTCACTTCAAAGCGGGGGCGTTTATAGGCTGCCACTTCAATATCAAGGTCTCCTATCGCATTATCTGCCGATAGGTTGTACCTGCCGGGCACCGCGGTGGCCGGTATTTTGAATACGCCGGAAAAAGAGCCGTAGCGGTTACTTTTTACCGCCAGGGAATCCATTTCATCCCCTTCTTCATTGTACAGGAAGATCACGTCCTTATAGCCCGCAACCACTTTTGTTTTGGCATCATTACTGGCTATGCCTTTGAAGTAAATGGGCTGGCCGGGGCGGTACACGGCGCGGTCCGTGAAGTAGGTCATCCTTGGTTCCTCTTCCTCATCGCGGCTATCCGCCACGTAGCCTGCGGGCACATCTGCCGTGATGCGCAGCGTATCCTTTCCGCGTATGCAGGTAAGGTCCGGGGAGGTGGCCTCTTTCCCGCTTTTCAGCTTCAGGTGCCCTTCACTGTCAGTGAAATAAATGCTATCGTCATCATTCCCTTCCACGATCACCTTCATGCCTGCCAGCGGCTCCCCACTTTGCCGGTCCATCAGCCAGCAGTCATTTCCCTGGTCCAGGTAAGCAATGCCGGATACGGTGAAATGCAGTTGGGAAACAGCGTCCGATTGAAACGTAGCGGTATCGCTCACCAGCATCACGTACCTGCCGGGTGGCAATGCATTGATCTTTATCTCCGTGCGGTGCTCCTTGAAGTCACCCGGATCTGGGAGGTCCTGCGCCCACTGGCGGAAGGAATGCCCGCGCAGGTATTGCCTGTTTTGATCTGACATCCGGCGGTCCAGGCTATCATTATCCCGGGCCAGCAGGCAGTACACCCGGTGCAGGTTCCGGTATGCCGCACTGGCCAGGATGGGCCGGTCCGGCAGGCTTACGGCAGCGGTTTGCAGGTGGAAACCAGGGCGGGTGATAAGCGATTGCATTGCCTTGATATCCGCGTTGCTAACGGCATTGGGATGCAGGGCAATGGCCATGTCGCAAAGCAGTTTGGGCAGGACCAGGGAGTCTTTGGCAAAATAATATTGCGCCATGGCGCACAGGATAGCTCCTTCTTCTTCCTGGCCGGTATAGTACGCCCGCATGCGTTGCAGTGCCGGCAGGTAATAGCTGCTGTCAGCACCTGGCTGCTTTACGCCCGCGGCCCAGTGCATATAACTTACCCGCTGCAGGTCTGCCAGCAGCAGGGCAGCGGTGTCTTTCCGTTGCAGCAGGTTATGCAACTGGAACTGCAGGGCAGCTACATCGCGCAGCGCCCCGTTCGTGTCTGCCGGCAAGGGTTGCTGTACAAAAGTTTGCACCGCTGCAAAAGCTGCCGCACTGGCAAAATAAGGGTTGTCGTCCAGCCACTGCATGCCACGGGCCCGCATGTCCATACGCTGCACCAGCACACGGTCCAGTATAAGATCATAGAGGGTGGGATTGCTGTGCACATTGCCTTTTACCACCATGGCGCGCCATGACGCGGAAGGCAGTTGCGCCAGCAGGGCCGCGGGCGCCAGTGCTTTATCCTGCCAGGCGGTGACTTCTTTTTGAAGCCTGCGGTACGACCAGGTAGCAATGTTGGTGGAGGTATCGCCGGTTACGTCGCCGGCGGGGCGGTATGACCGGTAGTTAGCTTTCTGCAGGTAAAATTCTGCCAACGCCAGGGCCAGCACCGCCCGGGTGGGGCCCGTGGCCGTGTCATAAGCTGCCAGCAGGGTTTCCTGGTCCTGCTGCGTGCCTTTCAGTTGCAGCAGTCCTTCCAGGTGCACCCGGTACAGGAGGGCACGCACGGCCTGTGCGGGCTGCCCGCTGCGTTGTGCCACCGCATAGATCCCGTTTACCTGCTCCAGCGCAGTTTGGGGTAGTTGATGCTTTTCACTTGAATCCACATTTCGCCACAGGCTATCATAATTAACAGACTGGCCATGGACGGCCGTAAGAAAGCACAGGCATAGCAACAGGAGGGATATACAACGCATACACGGAGATTTAGTGGAATGAGCAAACGCGTGTTTGCTACAAGATGCTCCCTGTCGCTACATTTCCATAAAAGGGCGTAAAAAAACCGGAGACCTTCCCGGCTACCGGCTTTGACAAAACAAAAGCCGGCCGCAAAAACGCGCGACCGGCTATGTCCCTTAAAATATCGATGTGATGTACTATTTCTTTTTGAGCACTTCGGCAATGGTCTTGCCGATGTTGGCCGGGCTTTCCACTACGGTAATGCCACATTCTGCCATGATCTTCATCTTGGCGGCGGCGGTATCGTCTGCACCACCTACGATGGCACCGGCGTGGCCCATGCGGCGGCCGGGAGGCGCGGTCTGGCCGGCAATGAAGCCTACCACGGGTTTGGTACCGTTTTCCTTGATCCAGCGGGCGGCTTCCGCTTCCATGCTGCCACCAATTTCGCCGATCATGATGATGGCTTCTGTTTCGGGATCATTCATCAGCAATTCCACAGCTTCCTTGGTGGGGGTACCGATGATGGGGTCTCCACCAATACCGATAGCGGTAGACACGCCCAGGCCGGCTTTCACCACCTGGTCAGCAGCTTCATAAGTGAGGGTACCGGATTTGGATACGATACCGATACGGCCTTTCTTGAAGATAAAGCCGGGCATGATGCCTACTTTGGCTTCTTCGGCGGAGATCACACCAGGACAGTTGGGCCCGATAAGGCGGGTTTGGGTACCCTGCAGGTAGTGCTTAGCTTTCACCATGTCCTGTACGGGAATACCTTCGGTGATGCAGATCACCAGGGCAATGCCCGCTTCGGCAGCTTCCATGATCGCGTCGGCAGCAAATGCCGGGGGCACAAAAATGATGGATACATTAGCACCGGTAGCCGCTACCGCATCAGACACGGTATTGAACACGGGACGGTCCAGGTGGCTGGTACCGCCTTTGTTGGGGGTTACACCGCCTACTACGTTTGTACCGTATTCGATCATTTGTGTGGCATGGAAAGTACCTTCAGTACCGGTAAATCCCTGCACGATCACTTTGCTTTGCTTATTAACTAAAACACTCATCGCGCGCTTTGTTTATTGGTTTAAGATATAAATCTCGCCTGTCCGGGCGGGGCAAAATTAACGGATAAATGTGGATAATGGCAATCCGGGCCCTGTTAATTTCCCGTTTCGCCCCTACTTCTTTAGCTGGTCGCGCCAATCCTTGTGCTGGAAGATCTCCATCTGCCGCATTTCCTTGGCTTCGCGGAGAAATTCGGAGGCAAAAATAAAGTCATTCAGCTGCTGGTCTTTGCTGAAAATGATGTCCTTGTTGCTTCCCTCCCACTGTTTCTGGCCCTGGTACATGTACACGATGTGGTCCCCGCTTTCCATTACGGTGTTCATATCGTGGGTGTTGATCACCGTGGTCATGTTGTTTTCGTGGGTCAGTTCCTTGATCAGCTGGTCTATCACCAGGGAGGTCTGGGGGTCCAGGCCGGAATTGGGCTCGTCACAGAAAAGATATTTGGGCTTCAGCACAATGGCCCGGGCAATGCCTACCCTTTTTTTCATACCACCGGAGATCTCTGCCGGCAGCTTTTTGGCCGCATCCTTCAGGTTCACACGGTCCAGGCACTCCATGACACGCTGCCTTTTCTCTTTGAGGGTGCCCATGCTGAACATGTCCATGGGAAACATCACGTTCTGCTCCACTGTCATACTGTCAAACAAAGCGGAGCTCTGGAACAGCATCCCGATCTGCTTGCGCAGTTCCTTGCGCTGGTGGGTATCCATCTCCGTGAAGTTCTTTTTATCGTAGGCAATGTGGCCGCTATCCACCTCCATGAGGCCCACCATGCATTTCATCATCACCGTTTTGCCGCTGCCGCTGGCGCCGATGATGAGGTTTACCTTACCGGATTCCATGGTGGCCGATACGTCGCGCAGGATCTCGCGATCCTCAAAACCTTTTTTTATGTTGATAAGTTCTATCATGATGAGGGCATCAATTTTAACCATTAACCATTTGACAACAGCAGTGCAGACAGGCCGTAATCCGCAATGAGGATCAGGATGCAGCTTACCACCACGGCACGGGTACTGGCTTTACCTATTTCCAGGGCGCCGCCGCTTACGTTGTAGCCGTAGAAAGAGGGTATGGAAGTAATGATGAAGGCGAAGGCGTAAGATTTTGTGAGGGCAAAGAACACGTTGTAGGGCTTAAATTCCTGGCGGAGGCCGCGCCAGTACTCATCGTTAGAGATGATACCGGAGGCCAGGCCAGCGGTCTTGCCGCCCCAGATGCCCAGGAAACCGGCTATGATCACCAGGCAGGGGATCATGAGCAGGCCGGCGGCCAGTTTGGGTAAAATGAGATAACCTTTGGTATTGATGCCCATGATCTCAATGGCGTCTATCTGCTCAGACACGCGCATGTTACCCAGCTCTGATGCGATCTTGGAACCGATAACCCCTGCCAGTACAATACAGGTAAGGGTGGGTGCAAATTCCAGTACAATGGTATCGCGCACCACCTGTGCAATGGTGGACTTTGGAATGAGGTTACTGACCAGCTGGTAGGCGGTTTGCAACGTGGTAACGCCCCCCATGAAGATGGAAATGATCACTACGATGCCCAGCGAACCAATACCGATGTCTTCACATTGATTCATAAATTCCTTCCAGTACATCCGGATGTTCTCCGGCTTGGTGAACATGCCTTTGAGCATGAGCAGGTACTGGCCAAAGAGGTAGAAAAATTTAAACTCCATAACTGGTCAAAGATAGGTGTTTTTTAATGAGGGCTGTGGATGCATGATGCGCCACAGCCGGGGTTTACCGGGTTTATTTCAGGCTCTGGACCAGCAGCCGTTTCAGGCTGCGTTCAATGATCTCGCCCATGGTGCGGCAGCGTTCAAAACCGCTGTCGCCATAATAATGCGCCAGTTCATCGCCCAGCTGTTTCACTTTTTCCGGTGAAGACACATGGTCTGTCATGATCACATCGCGCAGGTCTTTGATACGGTGGCGCTCCACCTTGATGCGGCGCGCCATGAGCGACCGTTCTTCCTGCTGGTATTGTTTCACGGTTTCTGCATTCAGGTGCTTGATGGCCAGGTCTACAAACACCCGGTTTTCCTTGAAGAACTGGGGCATGTACAGGGTGCGCCGGCCTTCATAGAACTGCTGGTCAAAGTCAATGGCGCGGATGCGGAACTGCACATCATCAAAATCCGGCGTTATATCAAACACAAAATTATACGAGCGCATGTCCCCCAGCAGCCGGGCAAAGCAGCGTTCATTGAACTTCACAAATTCCTTGGCGATGCGTTTGTGGTTAAATTCCGGCCGGTCTATCCAGTGCCTGGCAAACTGGTCGCCGGGCACGCCGGCAATATGCTCTTCCACGAGCGTGTTGCCATCCACGAGAAAGTTCATCCAGTAGGGCGATAGCACGTGTTCCAGTTCCAGCCCGTAGATGCGCGATGCATCGGCCACTTTCACATAGTAATAATCGTATACCTCGTTATAATTGTTGACGATCTTGATGCGGAAGGGATGGGAGTTCCCAAAGGTGCAGTAGTCAATGCGCTCCACGTGCAGGTGTTCTTCCGCCGTCTGGTCTCCGCCTGCCTTGAGCAGGGAGTAAATGCGTTTGAGGCCGCGGTGCAGGCTGTCCACCATGCTGGGTGGATAGAAAACCGTTTCCCACAGTGTGTCCCGGCCCTGCTTATCATACACTGCCATCCCGTACTGGAAATAGCGCAGGTCTTCATATTTCACGGGCAGTACCATTTCCCGCTCATACAGCTTCAGGTATTTGCGGAAAGCACTGTTGATCGGGTAGAATACCTTTTTCCTGGAAATGGTTTGCATGGGTTGAAGATACGAAAAAGCCCCTGCCTTTTGCAGGCAGGGGCCGTATACAAGTAGTCCTTATCCTTTATTTGCGCTTGTTGCGTTTATCCTGTGCTTCCGGTTCCCGGCAGCACTTGGTCTGTGCATCCAGCACGGCAATGAGCACCATGTTCACGATCTCCCGCACAGTGCTGCCCAGTTGCAGGATGTGCACGGGCTTTTTCATGCCCAGCAGGATGGGACCAATAGAGTCAAAGCCAGCTACTTCCTTCAGCAGGTTATAGGCCACATTGCCGGCAGAGAGGTTCGGGAAGATCAGCGTATTCACTTCTTCCCCGATCAATTCACTGAAAGGATAATTGTCTTTCAGGATCTCCTGGTTAAAGGCAATAGCTGCCTGCACTTCGCCATCGCAGGTAAGGGTGGGATCTTTTTGTTTTACGATCTCGCGGGCCTTACTTACCAGCTGTGCCTCCGGCGTCTGGCTGCTGCCAAAGTTGGAATAAGACACCATGGCCACGCGGGGCGTGATGTTGAACTGCCTCACTTCTTCTGCCACCATGAGGGTGATGTCTGCCAGTTCTTCCGCGGTGGGATTGAAATTCACCGTAGTATCGGCCAGGAACAGGGGACCGCGCTTGGTGGTTATAATGTACATACCGGCTACACGGCGGGCGCCGGGGCTCATGCCTATTACCTGCAGGGCCGGGCGGATGGTATCCGGGTACTTGCGGGTAAGGCCGGAGATGAGGGCATCTGCCTCGCCGGTTTCCACCAGCATGCAACCAAAGTAGTTGCGTTCCCGCATGATCTTTTTGGCTTCATACAGGTTCAGGCCCTTGCGCTTGCGCTTTTCGAAGAACAGCTCCCCAAAGTGGTGGCGCTTCGCCTGCATTTCATCGCTTTTGGGATCTATGATCACTACGTCGTCTATCTCAATGCCATGTTCTGCCATGAGGCCGCGGATCTTACTTTCATTGCCCAGCAGGATGGGATAGGCAATGCCTTCATCATTCACTATCTGCGCGGCTTTGAGGATCTTGATATTATCTGCCTCTGCGAATACCACCTTGCGGGGATCTTTACGGGCTTTGGAACCGATCACGCGGAACAGGTGGTTGTCCAGGCCCAGGCGGTGGTTAAGATTCTCCTGGTAGGCCTGCCAGTCTGTGATGGGGCTTTGTGCCACGCCGCTCTCCATGGCCGCTTTGGCTACAGCCGGGGCTACCGTGGCCAGCAGGCGCGGGTCCAGTGGTTTGGGAATAATGTAGGTGGGGCCAAATACCAGGTTGCGCTCATTGTAAGCCATGTTCACGATATCCGGCACGGGGGTCTTGGCCAGGTCTGCCAGGGCGTGCACGGCAGCCAGTTTCATGGCTTCATTGATCTGGGTGGCACGCACGTCCAGGGCGCCGCGGAAGATGTAGGGGAAGCCCAGTACGTTGTTCACCTGGTTGGGATAATCCGTGCGGCCGGTGGCCATGATGATGTCCGGGCGGGCGGACTTGGCCACTTCGTAAGCGATCTCCGGATCAGGATTGGCCATGGCAAATACAATGGGGTACTTGCCCATGCTACGGATCATTTCCGGGGTTACCACGTTACCTACAGAAAGGCCTACAAATACGTCGGCACCTTTCAGGGCTTCTTCCAGTTTGGTGACTTTGGAAGTGGTGGCAAATATCTTTTTCACGTCGTCCAGGTCCGTGCGCTGGGTATTGAGCACGCCGTCCTTGTCAAACATGATGAAGTTTTCGGGTTTGGCCCCCAGGGATACGTAGAGGCGTACGCAGGCCATGGCAGCGGCGCCGGCACCATTCACCACGATCTTTACTTTCTCTATTTTCTTTTTAACGATATCCAGCGCATTGAGCAGGGCGGCGGCAGAGATGATGGCAGTGCCGTGCTGGTCGTCGTGCATGATGGGGATCTTCAGTTCTTTGCGCAGCCGTTCTTCAATGGCAAAGCACTCGGGACTTTTGATATCTTCCAGGTTAATGCCGCCGAAGGTGGGCTCCAGGGCTTTCACCACGTTCACAAATTCATCTATGTTGGTAGCATTCACCTCGATGTCAAACACGTCAATGTCTGCAAAGATCTTGAACAGTACCCCTTTTCCTTCCATTACGGGCTTGCTGGCTTCGGGGCCTATATTGCCCAGGCCCAGTACGGCGGTACCGTTGCTGATCACCGCTACCAGGTTGCCTTTGGCAGTATATTTATAAACGTTTTCTACGTCGCGGGCAATTTCTTTACAGGGTTCCGCCACACCGGGAGAGTACGCCAGGGAAAGGTCCCACTGGGTTTTGCTGTTCTTCGTTGGTATCACCTCAATCTTTCCGGGACGGCCAAGGGCATGATAGTCCAGCGCGTCCTGTTTATTCAGTTTCTTCGCCATTGGATGGTTAGTTATGGGCGTGCAATATACGAAGATGTGGGAAGTAGCAGGTGGTAAGTATTAGGCATTTTCTAATTTAGCACACCAAACAGATTGAATTACAATGAGATAATAATATAAAACAATTGCTTATACTTGGTACATAATACATCCTACTTAATACATTTTCCTTATTTTTACCGCATGATACAACGGATACAATCGCTCTACTTATTACTGGCAGCCATTGCGGGCGCTGCCACCTGGTACTTTCCGCTGTGGCATGCCACGCTGACCAATGGCACACAGGTGGAGTTTCATGCTCCTCAAAGTTACCTGTTGTTTATAGTACTGATGATCATCGTAGCCCTGGCCGCGGTGAGTATTTTCCTGTATAAGAACCGCAAACTGCAATTCCGCCTTACGGTGTTGAATGTGATCCTGGCCATTGCGGCCACTGCCCTGCAATACATTAAGGTGCAGGCAGAAGGCAACCAGCTGCAGGCCAATAACCTGGGGCCTGTTACGGCCAGCTACCTGCCGGCTGCATTCCTGCCTATTGTGATCACCGTATTGCTGCTGCTCGCTGCAAGGGGGATCTATAAAGATGAGAAACTGATCAAATCACTCGACCGTTTGCGATAAACGTTGCATGCGGATAAAATGGAACGGGGGCGTCTCATAACTTTGAAGGGACGCCCCCATTTTATTCGGATACCTGATGGAATTATTTATGCGATGCTCCGCACCTTATTTTACTTGTGAGATTTCCCTTTTTTGGTGATTAATAGAGCACAAAACCCATAAAGGCTTTTAATGAATCCCGCCCCATCCCGGAAAGCACCTGCTGGGAATAGCCTTCTATGGTATCGCCAGCCACACGGGAAATTACCACTTTGGTATCGTTATCGTACGATGGCGCATAATTGCCATATACCGGCGGCAACAGGTTGCGGGTTACAGACAACCAACCGCTATGCACTCCGGCCTGCAGCGGCGTTCCGGGCAATCCGGTTATATCCACCACTACCTCATCATCGGTCTGCATAATAACCTTCCGCCACCATGTTCATTTCAAAACAATGGCTGTATCTGCGATCACTTTATTTCGCCACTCCACCATGCGCTGTGCGAAATATCGTGCAATCTCAATACCCATGCTGTCCTAAACACATGGTTTGCAATTGATTATTTACAGGCATACTACTTGTAAATCCCGCTTCATTCAACGGCATTTAAACCGCTTAAAACATTAACCAATGAATGAAGAATTAATCGCCATCACGAAAGAGGTCATTGCGCGCGCCACGCATTACGATGTGCCTTACGTGAAACAGGCTTATGCAGACAAGTTGTTTATCATGAATGTAGATGACGATGGAAGCGTTGCTACTATGACCAAGGAGCAGTTGGTGGGTTTCCAGCAGCAGCGCAAGGATGCAAACCTGCCGCCGTTATCAGATAAGACGGAATTTCATTACGCGGTAGCGGATGGGAACATGGGCGTGGTGGCCATTACGCGGGAGCTGGATGTGAATGGGCGTCATAGCAGGAGGTTCCTTACGCTGATCTATGAGTACCTGGATGGCAGGTGGCAGATTGTGAAGGAGACTTCTATTGCACGCGCTAAATAAAAAAAGGCCGGCGTAGCGGGGCATTATGGAGCGCCCCTGCTACGCCGGTATCATATTTTCGCCCTGAAATGGTTTTGGGGCATCGTCAGTGGATTGTTAATGCAAACACTGCTTACAAGTACTTCCCCGTATAACTCTCCTTCACTTTCTTCAATCCCTCCGGAACGCCCGCGTACAGCAGGTTTCCGCCACCTTCACCACCTTCCGGTCCCATGTCCAGCACCCAGTCCGCACTGCGGATCACATCCAGGTTATGTTCTATCACCAGGATGCTATGCCCCTGCTCAATCAGTGCATTGAACGATGCCAGCAACTTCTTGATGTCGTGGAAGTGCAGCCCCGTAGTCGGTTCGTCAAAAATGAAAAGGATACTGCCCTGCGCTTTGCCCTTGCCCAGGAAAGACGCCAGCTTCACACGCTGTGCCTCGCCACCGCTCAGGGTATCAGAGCTTTGCCCCAGTTTCACATAACCAAGTCCCACATCGCTCAGGGGCTTTATCCTGGACACTACGTCTTTTTCATCCTTGAAAAAGTCGATCGCTTCATCCACACCCAGTTCCAGCACATCATAAATATTTTTCCCCTTGTAGGTCACTTCCAGTACTTCCTCCTTAAACCTGCGCCCACCGCAGCTTTCGCAGGTGAGGTGCACGTCTGCCAGGAACTGCATCTCCACGATCACTTCGCCTTCGCCTTTGCAGGTATCGCAGCGGCCACCATCCACGTTAAAGGAAAAATGCTTGGGCTGGAAGCCGCGCATTTTACTCATAGGCTGGCGGGCAAAGAGATCACGGATCTCATCATATGCCTTGATGTAAGTGACCGGGTTGGAGCGGGATGATTTGCCGATGGGGTTCTGATCCACCATTTCAATGGCCGTAATGCTATCCAGGTCGCCGGTGAGGGCCTTGTGGCGGCCTACTTTCTCGGTAAACTCGCCCTTCAGCTTCATCAGTGCAGGGTACAGGATCTGCTTTACCAGCGTGGTTTTGCCGGAACCGCTCACCCCACTCACCACGGTGAAGATGCCCAGCGGGAACTCGGCGGTCACATTCTTCAGGTTGTGCTGGCGGGCGCCTTCCACCTTGATGGAGCGCTTCCATTTGCGCACCTGCTTGGGCGGATCTATACGCATTTCACCGCTCAGGTATTTACCGGTCAGGCTGTTCGGGTCTTTCAAGATCTCCTGGTAGTTACCGGCAAAGATCACCTGCCCGCCCAGGTGGCTGGCCAGGGGGCCCATGTCAATGATGTGATCTGCTTCCTCCATCATCAGGTCGTCATGCTCTACCACCACCACGGTGTTACCCAGGTCGCGCAGCTCTTTGAGCACGTTGATCAGGCGGGCGGTATCGCGGGCATGCAGGCCTATGGAAGGCTCATCCAGGATGTAGAGGGAGTTGGTCAGGTTGCTGCCCAGGGAGCGGGTGAGCTGTATGCGCTGGCTTTCCCCACCGGAAAGGCTGTTAGCCAGGCGGTTCAGGGTAAGATAGCTCAAACCCACATCCAGCAAGGTTTTGAGGCGATGGTGCACTTCCAGCAAAATGCGCTTGCCCACTTTCTGGTCATAGTCATTCAACTCCAGGTTCGTGAACCATTCGTTCAGGTCACTCACGGGGATATCTACCAGGTCGGCAATGTTCTTACCGCCTATTTTGATGTAGAGGGCTTCCTGGCGCAGGCGGGCGCCGTTGCAGGTGGGGCAGGTGGTGCGGCCACGGTAGCGGCTTTGCAGCACGCGGTACTGCACCTTGTACAGGTTTTGCTCCACCATTTTAAAGAACTCGTTGATACCGTAAAAATGCTCATTGCCAGTCCACAGCAGTTCCACTTGTTCATCCGTAAGCTCTGAAACGGGCTTGTGGATGGGGAACCCGAACTTGCGCGATGCCTTGATCAGCGCTTCTTTGTATTCCCCCATCTTCTCTCCCCTCCAGGGCGCAATGGCGCCTTCATACACACTCAGTCTTTTGTCGGGGATCACCAGGTCTTTATCAATACCCAGCACCTGGCCAAAACCTTCGCAGGTAGGGCAGGCGCCGTATGGATTATTGAAGGAGAACAGGTTGGGCACCGGCTCTTCAAACTGGATCCCATCCAGTTCAAAACGGTTGGAAAAATGCAGCCATTGCTTGCCATCCAGTTCCAGGTGCACATGGCCTTCACTTTCGTAAAAAGCGGTTTGTATACTGTCTGCTATCCGGTGTTTATCGTCTTCTTCAAAGTCCTTGGCCACCAGGCGGTCGATGAGCACGTAGGTGTTCTCACCCAGCACCGGTTTCTTTTCTTCCAGCAGTTCCTCGATGCGCAGCAGGCTCCCCGGGCCATCCTTGGCGGCCGCATACAGGCGGGAAAAACCTTTCTGCATCAGGATGTTCAGCTCCTCCTTCACATCCCGCTTGGCGTGGCGCAGGAAAGGCACTACGATGAGTATTTTGGTACCGGCTTTCAGTTTCACGATGGCATCCACCACGTCTGCCACCTCGTGCTTTTTCACCAGCTGGCCGGATACGGGGCTATACGTTTTGCCGATGCGCGCAAAGAGCAGGCGCAGGTAATCATACAACTCCGTCATGGAACCCACGGTGGAACGGGGGGTGCGGGTCACCACTTTCTGTTCAATAGCGATGGCGGGGCAAATGCCCTTGATATAATCCACATCCGGCTTGTTCATACGCATGAGGAACTGGCGCGCGTAAGAGCTGAGGCTCTCCGCGTAGCGGCGCTGGCCTTCTGCATAGAGGGTGTTCATGGTAAGACTGGACTTGCCGGAGCCGGACACGCCGGTTACCACGATCAATTTATTACGGGGAATGGACACATTCACATTCTTCAGGTTATGCACGCGGGCACCCTTGATATAGATGGAATCCGCGGTGCTTACCGGTGGTTCTTCTTGCAGCACTTCCTGCTTCTTCGTTTTGGTAGGCATATCCAACAAATATAAACAATCAGGAGGAAAGAGGCGACTGGCCTCCCGGCCCGATCCTCCCGAAGATAAGTTCACACAGGCGACAACGGATTTTTTAAAAATTCAGCCCCCACTATACCGCCCGCCTGGTAAATCATTAGATATTAAATATATTTTTTACATAATATTAAATAAATTCTAAAGCACTATCTCCTCGCCCTGTATACGTATGGGCATGGCCGTGAAAGAGGAAAACAATGCCCGGGGAAATGTTTGTTTATAACCGGTAAAAAATTATATTTGCAATAACCAGTATCGCCTGGCCCCTATTCCCGATCCTATTTTCACCAGATTATATCACTTAAATCGACTGACTATCGCATAAACCTCTACGCTAAACCGACAGCCTGAAAAGGGTTTTGTCTCCATTTATTAAAACACACGCTTAGCAGACGTTTATGCAGATAACTTATAAATTAAGTGACGAGCAACTTATTTCCCTGTTCCAGAAGGGGAACAGCACTGCGCTGGAAGAACTGGTGTACCGCCACAAAGACAAGATCTACACTTCTATCGTGCTGCTGGTGAAGGATGCTTTCCTTGCAGAAGATATTTTCCAGGACACTTTTATTAAAATTATCGATACCATCCGTGCCGAAAGGTATACGGAGAAAGGTAAATTCCTGCCCTGGGCTATGCGTATTGCACACAACCTCTGTGTAGACCATTTCCGTAAAATAAAACGTACCCCTATTGTGCGCACCAGCGATGATAAGGACATCTTCAATGTGCTGAGCTTCAGCGAAAGCAGCGCAGAAGAGAAACTGATCACCCGCCAGAGCCACGACCGCGTGCGCCGCATGCTGGACCTGCTGCCGGAAGAGCAGCGGGAAGTGATCATCCTGCGCCACTATGCAGAGCTCTCCTTCAAGGAGATCGCTGACCTTACCAAAGTAAGCATCAACACGGCTCTGGGCCGTATGCGCTATGGCCTCATCAACCTGCGCAAGATGATGACTGAAAAACAGATCGCCTTATAAAACCATATCTATAAACTCTTAGCTTGCCAGCGACGGGCGGCCGCGGATTTTGCGACCGCTCGTTTTTTTTCCTGGTTTTCATCCCTCCTTTTCTGCCTTTCCCGTATTTTTCTCCCGCCCGCATTTGCAGTCATCCACAATTAACGTATCTTCCTTCTGTAGTAGTCCCAAATCCGCAACATACCCCGTCGTACCAGGATCTAAAAAACACACGCAGCGCCGCTACGCGTGCGCAGGCTTTTGTATTGTATTGGCATCCCATTCTAACAACATATAAACCGCTGTATGAAACAAAAACACCTGTTATTGCTGCTGCTGCTACTGCCGGCCGCATTGCTTGCCCAGCCCAGGCTCCCCAAGGGTTATTTCTGGAAAAAGTTGCCCAATGGCCTGGAAGTACTGGTCATTGAAAACGACAAAGTACCCCTTACCACCATTGAAATTGCCGTGCGCAACGGTGCTTACACAGAAGGCCCCGAGTATTCCGGGCTCTCCCACCTGTTTGAGCACATGTTCTTCAAGGCCAACCGCGATTATCCCAACCAGGAAGTGTTCCTGAAACGCACCCAGGAACTGGGCGCCATCTGGAACGGTACTACCGGCACAGAACGTGTGAACTATTTTTTCACTTTCAATAAAGACAGCCTGGATGCAGGCCTGCACTTTATGAACGCCGCCATCCGCTTCCCCATTTACCGCGTGGAAGACATGAAGAAAGAGCGCCCCGTGGTAGACGGTGAGTTCCAGCGCGCAGAAAGCGATCCCGGTTTCCAGCTGTACTACGCCTGCCAGCAAAAGCTCTGGGGCGATCTGATGACACGGAAGAACCCCATTGGCGACCATAACATCATCAACACCGCCACGCCGGAAAAGATGATGATCATTAAAGACAAATATTATTTCCCCAATAACTCCCTGCTCACCATCTGCGGTGATGTGGATCATGAACAGGCCTTTGCGGATGCGGAACGCATCTTTGGCGACTGGAAGCCCAGCGACTTTGATCCTTTTGTAAAATATCCCATCCCGGAATTTAAGCCCCTGGCCGGCAGCGAGGTGTTTGTAAAAGAATCGGCCGTGGCACAGACGCCCTATGCCATGTACTACTGGCAGGGCCCGGACACGCGCCACGACTCTGCTGCTACCCTGGCGGCAGACGTGTTCAGCACCATCCTGGGTATGAACAGCTCCAAGTGGCAACAGGCCCTGGTGGACAAAGGCCTGGCCACCGTGGCCAGCGTAAGCTATGAGACTTCCAGGTACGTAGGTCCCATCAACATCTTCGTGATGCCCAATCCCGCGAAGATCAAGGAATGCCATGAAGAGATCCTGCGCCAGGTAGCCATGTGGGCACAGGACGATTACTTTACCGATGAACAACTGGAAGATGCCAAACAAACCCTGCGCCGCCGCCAGATCCGCATGGAGGAAAAACCTTCTTCCCTGCCCAGCCAGGCCAGCTATGCCTGGTGCAGCACCTCGTTTGATTACATGACGGATTATGTGGACAACTGCATGAAGGTGACCCGTGACGACATTAAACGCTATGTGAACACTTACATCACCAACAAGCCGTACGTAGCAGGCCTGCTCATCAGCCCTGAAATGAACAAGACCGTACAGGCAGGCAATATCTTTAAATCCAATTAATCATTTTCTCAAGTACTCAGCACATGCAAACGCACTATAAATCTTCTATCCTGCTTGCCTTGCTGCTAGGCGCTTCCAGCCTGCTGCAGGCCCAGAAAAAAGCCCCCGCCTACGAAATGACGGTAGACGGTGTAAAGGTGATCGTACAACCCAGCGCCAACGAGATCGTGGAGATCCGCACCGTGATCAAAGGTGGCCTGCAAAACTACCCCGGCAGCAAAGCCGGTATAGAAAAACTGGCCTTCAATGCCCTCACAGAATGCGGCACGGAAAAAGACGACAAGAACAGCTGGAAAAATAAACTGGATAAGGTAGATGCCAATGTATCCGGCGTGGCCGGCCCGGCTTATTCTTCCCTGGGGCTCAACTGCATTAAGAGCGACCTGGAATATGTGTGGCCCCTGTACGTGGATGCCCTCATCACCCCACGTTTTGACGCCAAGGAATTTGACCGCATCCGCCAGGACGCCATCAACACCCTGCGCGCTGAAGCCTCTGAGCCGGACAACTCTATCTCCCTCATGGCCAAACGCGTTGCATTTGCGGGCAAGGCCTATGCCAATGATCCTTCCGGTACAGAAGCTACCGTGGCCCCGCTCACCGCTGAAGAAACCAAGGCTTACTATAAATCCATCCTCACCCGCAGCCGCATGGTGATCATCGTGGTGGGAGAAGTGGACCGCGCTAACCTGGAAGCCAAGCTGAAAGCCATGCTGGATAAGGTGCCCCAGGGTGCTCCGTTCGTACTGAAAAAAGAGCCTTTTACGCCCACTAAAAATACTTTCGCCGCGGAGCAAAAAGACCTGGCTACTAACTACATCCAGGGCGTAAGCGCCGCACCCGTACCCGGCATGGCAGATTACAACGCCTACATGCTGGCCATGCGCATTTTCTATGACCGCCACTTCCTGGACGTACGCACCAAGAACGGCCTGTCTTACGCTCCGGGCGCCTACTTTGACGGCTCTCCCACCGCCTCTGGCAATATCACTGTGAGCACCACGGAGCCTAACCGCTACATTGGCGTGGCTCAGCGCCTTATAGACAGCACCCGCGAGCATGGTTTCAACGCGGAAGAAGTAAAGAACATGAAGTCTTATTACGTGACCAGCTTCTTCTACCGCCAGGAGACTAACCAGGCGCAAGCCGCATCCCTGGCCGCAAACGAAGTGCTGTTCAACAACTGGCACCGTGCCCTCACGCTGCATGAAGACCTCAAAAAAGTGTCTGTTCAGGATATCAATCACGCCTTTAACAAATACATGGGCCACTTCACGTGGGTGTACCAGGGCGATTCTGCGAAAGTAGATCCCAACCTGTTCACGCATCCGCCACAGCTGCCCAAGGCCACGCTGAACAACAAGAAGCAATAGAAAATAAAAAGTCCCGCCGGTGAGCGGGACTTTTTATTATTACAATTTCTCTATCCATTCATACCACTGGTCTTCTTCATCCAGGAAGCGTTCCCACTTACCGCCCACATATACGTAGGTTTCCGAACTAAGTGCTTTTTCTTCCGCAGCAGCGCTGTAGTAGCACCGCGCGCCCACCTGGCAAAGCGCCTGGAAACTCTTTTCCCGCGCGGCATCTGCATAGAACAGCAGGTCCTTTGCCGGCAGGTTTACCGCTACCAGCGTGGCCCCTGTTGCTTCGCGCACTGCGGCCCACATGCTATCCAGCAGCATCAGTGAAGGCGTACAAAAGGCGGGCAGTACATCTGCCCGGAAGAAAGGTAAGGTGCCTGGCAGCTCCCGGGAAAAGTTGAGGGAACGGGTGGTATATTTCCCGGCATACAGCCGTTCAAGATTGTCCTTTGCCAGGGGCAGCAGCTCTTCCATCCACAGGTCGTGCTCCTCCATATCCCGCTGCCACAGCGGCTCCCAGCCATCTGCCCGCAGTACCACGTACACCACCTGCAGGTATTCTGCCAGTGGTTCCATGATCATGCCCGGCTGTATATCCGGGTCTTCTTCGTAGCGCAGCAGGGGAATGATAGCGGATCGCATGATCATCAATCTATTTCAACAATCTGTTCAGAGGCTTTCAGCCAGCGTGCCCTCCAGGGTACGCTCGTACAGGGCTTCATATTGCGGAATGATATTATCGATGTGGAAACGTTGTGCCTGGGCCAGGGCACCTGCACGCAGGCGTTCCAGCATGGCTGTGTCATTGAAGATGCGCAGCACATTGGCGGCCATGGCATCTACATCCCCCACGGGGCTGGTGTAGCCGGTCTGGCCGTTAATGTTCACTTCCGGCAGGCCGCCCGCATTGGAAGAGATCACGGGCACCTGTGCGGCCATGGCCTCCAGGGCTGCCAGGCCAAAGCTTTCGTATTCAGAAGGCAGGATAAACAGGTCGCTGATGGACATTACATCTTCCAGCTGTTCCTGCTTGCCCACAAAACGGATATCGCCACAAAGGTTGCACTCACGGGCCATACTCTCTATACCGGGACGGTCCGGCCCATCGCCCACCAGCAGCAGCTTTACGGGCATTTGCTCCCGTACTCTCCGGAAAATGGAGACCACATCGGGCACGCGTTTCACTTTGCGGAAGTTAGACACATGCAGCATGATCTTTTCCCCGTTTGGTGCAATGGCGTTGCGGAAATGCGGCAGCTCCCGGCGGCGGAAGCGGTGGGTGTCCACGAAGTTGTAGATCACGTTGATGTCTTTCTCAATACGAAAAGACTTATAGGTTTCATCCCGCAGGTTGTCAGACACCGCGGTGATGGCGTCACTTTCATTGATGGAGAAGGTCACCACCGGCGCATAGGTTTTATCTTTGCCCACCAGGGTAATATCTGTACCGTGCAGGGTGGTGATAAAGGGGATACGCTTGCCCTGCTTGGCCACGATCTGCTTGGCCAGGTAAGCGGTGGATGCATGCGGGATGGCATAATGCACATGCAGCAGGTCCAGGTTGTTATTGAGGATCACGTCTACCATGGTGCTGCTCAGGGCCGACTCGTACGGCGGAAAATCAAAGAGCGGGTAGGTGGGTACCTGCACCTCGTGGTAGTAAATGTTGGCATGAAAAGCATTGAGCCGCACCGGCTGCTGGTAGGTGATAAAATGCACCTGGTGGCCTTTGTCGGCCAGTGCCTTACCCAGTTCCGTGGCCAGAACGCCACTACCCCCATATGTTGGATAACATACTATTCCAATCCGCATGAATTTCTCTTTTTAAAAGCGAGGCAAGGTGCTGCCGTAAAGGGCAAGCCGTTCTTTCCAAGTGCCTAAAGTAAACGGTATTACAGGTCCAATTTCCATGCCCACGGCGGGCAGTACGGCAAATGTAGCGCGTAATTTCGGATTTCACCAGCCCGGGAGTTGCAGGCGCCCGCCTAAATCACTAGTTTTAGGCCCTTGTTTTATGCTCTTTTAAACCAAAATTAAACCTGCGCGATGATGAAGAAAAATCTGCTGTTACCACTCCTTTTGCTCACCTCCGGCCTTGCTGCACAGGCCCAGCACGTGGACGACTCCCTGCTCATCCGCCGCCTGGCAGATACGGTGCTGACCAACGGGGGGGCCTATGAAAACCTGCGCGTACTCACTAAAAAAATAGGAGGCCGCCTGGCTGGCAGCCCTGCCACCTACAAGGCCGAAAAATGGGGCGCCGAAGCACTGCGCCGTGCCGGTGCAGACACTGTATATTTCCAGGATGTGACCGTGCCCCACTGGGTGCGCGGCGGCAAAGATGAAGCCCGCATTATTTCCAAACGCCGCGATTTTGTAGCCCCCCTGGCCGTAACCGCCCTGGGCAACTCGAATGGCAGCGGGGAAAAAGGCGTAACCGCCCCCGTGATAGAAGTAAAGAATTTTGAAGAGCTGGAAGCCAGGAAAGACGAGGTGAAAGGCAAGATTGTTTTCTATAACTACCCCTTCAATCCCCGCTTTGTAGAAACCTTCCGCGCCTACGGCGATGCCGTGCGTTACCGTGGCGCCGGCGCCAGCCGCGCAGCCAAATACGGCGCCCTGGCCGTGGTGGTGCGCTCAATGTCGCACGGGACCAACAACTTCCCGCACACCGGCGCCCTGCACTACAACGACTCCTTCCCCAAGATCCCCGCCCTGGCCATTGGCCTGGAAGATGCAGACCGCCTGAGCGCCCGCATCAAGGCCGATCCCTCCCTGCAACTGTTTGTGCGCACCTGGGGCAAAATGCTGCCCGATACCCTGGCCCACAACGTGATCGGCGAGATCCGCGGCAGCGAGTTCCCGGACCAGTACATCACCGTGGGTGGGCACCTGGACTCCTGGGATGTGAATGAAGGCGCCAATGATGATGGCACCGGCATTGTACAATCCATCCAGGTGCTGGAAGCCTTTAAAAAACTGGGCATCCAGCCTAAACATACCCTCCGCATTGTGCTCTATGCCAATGAAGAAAATGCCACCAACGGTGGCCGCGAGTACGCCAAACAGGCCAAACTGAAAGGGGAAAAACATGTCTTTGCCCTGGAAAGCGACGCCGGTGGCTTTACACCCCGTGGCTTTTCCCTGGAAGTAAGCCCGGAGCAACGGGGTAAGATCGCATCCTGGATCCCGCTCCTGGAGCCTTACGGCGTGTACACCGTGGCCGCAGAAGGCGCCGGTGAAGACGTGGGCTACCTGCGCCCGGCCATCGGAACCCCGGTAGGTGAGCTGGAACCGGACTCCCAGCGCTACTTCGACCTGCACCACGCAGCGAATGATGTATTTGAGAATGTGAACAAGCGTGAAATGGAGCTGGGCGCTATTGAAATGGCCGCCCTCACTTACCTGGTGGATAAATACGGATTGTAATCCCGATCTTCGCCCGGTCAATCCCACTCAAAAAATCAACACATGCGTAAATTTCTCTTCATCATTGTAGCCGTTATCGTGGTAGGCCTGGGCGGATGCTTTGGCTACCGGTACTACTACGAATTTGGCGATGGCGTAAAGGCCGGTGAGCTGAATTTCTTTGTAAGAAAGGGCTTCGTTTTTAAAACCTACGAAGGGCGCCTCATCCAGTCCGGCTACAGGAGCAGCCAGCCCGGTTCCATCCAGTCCAACGAGTTCAATTTTTCCGTTACCAATCCCCGTGTAGCAGACCAGCTCATGCGGGCCAGCGGTAAATCCGTAGAGCTCCATTACACAGAATACCTGGGCGCCCTGCCATGGAGAGGCATGAGTGAGTTTATCGTGGACAGCGTGTACTCCATTTCAGGAGAGCCCAATAATGGTCAATTGCTGCCAGCGAAGTAAAATTTTCATCTTACAATTTTCAATATCAAAACAAAACCCAGATCCAGCCATTGGATCTGGGTTTTGCTATTTAAACCATTGGAAACTGATCCTGGAATTTGTGATTTCCCTGATAACGGAAATTGTACGTTGGAAATTACTGCGCCACGTTGATCAGGAAGATCGCGGGTCTTTTGTGCAACTCCGGTGCAGGAAGCTTTTTCCACTCCGCTACCGTTTTCGTTAAAATATATTCATGATCCCCTGTGATCTCTGCTGCCACACACAGTTGCGTGTTACCGGCCAGGGTGGCCAGCAGGTCTGCAAAGAGGGCGTTGTTGCGGTAAGGGGTTTCAATGAAGCCCTGCGTTTGCTGGAATTTCGCGGAGCGTTGTTCCAGGTCTTTAATGGCTTTTACGCGGGCGCCCTTGTCTACCGGGAGGTAGCCGGTAAAGGCAAAATTCTGCCCGTTCATCCCGGAGGCCATAAGGGCCAGCAGGATGGAATTGGGCCCCACCATGGGCACCACGGGTGCATGCACCTGGTGGGCAACGCCTACAATAAGATGACCAGGATCTGCTATGGCAGGACATCCGGCTTCACTCATCACGCCAATATCGTGGCCCGCCAGGAGCAGCTTTTTAGCCAGTGCCACATCCGGGGGCTGGTTATTGTTCATGGGGTACAGCTGCAGGGCATCTATCACAATGCCGCGGTCCAGCGCCTTCATATAGCGCCGGGCCGTGCGCTCATTTTCCACGAAAAATATTTTCAGTCTTTGCACTACTGCGGTTACGTAAGCCGGGATGGTTTCCAGGTGGTCTTCCGCCAGCACGGTGGGGATCAGGTATACTTTGCCGGTGTTGCTCATCAGATAAGGCGTTTGTCCTGCAGGCTCAGGGTGCCGGCTATCGTTGCGTAGGCAGGGGCCAGCATCCAGCCCAGGATGGGCACCACGAGGAAAAGGTAAAAGATCAATCCATTGCCCACCGCTATGCCCTTGTGTGTTTTCACAAAGTCAATGGTCTCGGGCAGTTCCATATGATGCCTGTCACAGCTGTAATCCAGCATGGAGAAGCCAAAGAAATAACATTCCATGAAAAAAGCGATCAATGGCGCCAGCAGGCCCACGATAGGCACAAAGGAAAGCAGCACCAGGGCCAGTATGCAGCCGGCCTGGTAAAGCAGGTTGCGCCCGCAAAGGCGTATGCTGCGCAGGGTATCATGCTTTAATTCCGCGGCACTTACATCCGCTTTTTTGCGGTGCAGGGTAGACGCCGTTTTTTCAGAGATGTAGGCAAATGCCGGCGCGCCAATGATGAGGAAAGCGGTACGGAATAGCGCCACATACAGCAACAGGAAAATGCTGTGCAGGGAAAAAGTAGTGAGCAGGAAAAAGAACCGGATCCAGTCGCTGTCTGCTTCCTGTATCCAGTTCAGGCCTGGTATGGCGTTGAACAGGTAGTTCACAAAATCATTGGAGTAGCCCCACACAAAAAAGATCAGCAGGAAAAACAACACGCAGAAAACAATACCGGGCACCAGTATCCAGCGCCAGTGGCGATGCTGCAACACAAACTCATGCGCTTTTCCATAGGACTGGATAGCCGCGATCACTTCTCGTAAAGAAAACAAGGCTTAGGTTTTTGTCAGTAATTCAGGAAATAGTTGAAAGACCGAAATTAGTATTATTTTTTAAGCATGCAGAAACTGAAACCATCCTTTTATCAGCGCGCCGATGTAGTGACCATAGCCAAAGCCTTGCTGGGACAACACCTGGTCACCGTGATCAACGGCCAGCGCACCGCCGGCATGATCGTGGAAACGGAAGCTTATAACGGTGCCATCGACCGCGCCTCCCACGCTTACGGCAACCGCCGCACCAGGCGCACGGAAGTGATCTTTGGCGAAGGCGGTGTTGCTTATGTATACCTCTGTTACGGTATTCATTATCTATTCAACGTGGTCACCAATGTGAAGGAAGTGCCGCATGCCGTGCTGGTAAGGGCTTTGCAGCCACTGGAAGGCATTGATATCATGCTGGCCCGCACCGGTAAACCAGCACTTAACTACACCCTTACTAACGGCCCGGGCAGTCTTTGCAAAGCCATGGGCATTACCACGGCCAACACCGGGCTTTCCCTCCTGGGCGACGAGATCTTTATTGAAAAGGCAACACCGGTAAAGGAGGCCAACATTGTAGCCGGTACCCGCGTGGGCGTGGCTTACGCAAAGGAAGATGCACTGCTGCCGTACCGGTTCTCGATAAAAGATAACCCCTGGGTAAGCAAAGGAAAGGGATTGTAACCGCATAAAAAAAGCCGCCTGCAAACAGCAAGCGGCTTCCATATTTTAAACCAATATGCGCCAGACTAGAACTTGGGACAGAGGGTCTTGTACTTGTTATTGCCATCACTGCGGTGGATGTAGATCACGGAGATCTCCAGGCCTCCACGCGCATTGGACGCGGGTTTCAGCGAAGAGATATTAGTATCGTAGGTAAGGCCTACCTGGAAACCTTTCACCTCCAGCCCTACGTAAGGGTTCACTGCATCACTGAAACGTACCCAGCTGCCAATGTAGAACATCGTAGGATCATCGGGCATGCCATTGAGCAGGAAGCCGTAAGCCGCACCAATAGTCTTTTCTGTGGCGGTACCCTGCTTCATGAAAAGGGCGCTGGCAAAAATGCGGTTGTTGCCATTCACCGGGAAAGAGCCACCAGCATGGGCGGTAATGCGCTTGTGAATACGGTTGGCATCGTTCATCTTGTCGTAGAACGATTCATAAGGTTGGGTAACGTGGTAGTAGGAGAAGCCCGCATAAATGTTGGATGCCTCGCCTACCAGGCCGTTATAGAGAATACCGATGTTCGGATCAAAATAGCTGAGGGATGGTTTGGAGATCGTCTCCGTGGTACCGCCGGTGGTGCTGCCATCGGGGTTTATCTGGTCGCCAAAAGTCATCTTGCTGATGTCTACCCGCTTGGTCACAAACGCACCCTGCAGCCCGATGGCCAGGGTATGGTTACCCTCCGGGTCCAGTGATTTGTGGTAGGCGGTGCTCAGTGCCACATAGTTGGTGCTCATGGCGCCGTTAGGACCTTGCTTATCGTACATGGCCAGGATACCTACACCCCAGATATCATTCGGGTTGATGTAGTTCTTCAGGATCCCGAAATCGCCGGACACGGTGCCGGTGATGAAGGGCGCCCCGATGCTTTGCCACTGGGAGCGGTAGTTGCCCGCAATGCGGTAATCCCCGGAAAACAGGCCAGTGAACGCGGGGTTCAGGGTCAACGGTGAAGCGAAGAACTGGGAAAAATGCGGGTCTTGCGCCTTCAGCGAAGTGACGGATAGTAGGATAGCTATTATATATAATAATTTTTTCATATACGTTAAGCGTATAGGGTTTTTCGGTCGGACGGTGAATAGTGAAGGTACGAAATCACTTTCATATGCCAAATTAAATTTATATAACTAAAAGATATTCGATTTCGTCGGCCGGAAACAGGCTGTTTCCGAGGTTTTCGTCAGTACGGTCTTACTTGATCAAGTGTATTTGATTGGCGATAGATAGTAAACGGTCCGTAAAATAAGCGTTTTTATTGGAATTTTTCCAAAGATGCCAGCCTGCAGGAAGTGCTGTGCATCAGCCCGTTAACCGCGGGGGGAGCGCCCGGTGTTGAAAAACCCTCCCCGCGCGGTATGCCGGGGAGGAAATACTTTTTAGCTCTGTAGCTTATTGCCAAATGCCAGGTCGCCGGCATCGCCCAAGCCTGGAACGATATAGCCTTTAGCCGTCAGCTCATCATCGATATCGCCTGCCCAGATAGTGAGGGGACTGGTCACATTGCGTTGTACGTATTCAATACCCACGGTGCAGGCTATACACACCACCACGTGCACATGCACAGGTTTTCCAAGTGACTCCAGGTGCTCGATGGTTTTTACCAGGGAGGCGCCGGTGGCCAGCATGGGATCAGACACGATCAGTACCTGGCCTTCAATGCCGGGGCTTGAAACATATTCCAGGCTGATGTCGAAAGAGCCGTCATGGCGGTGCTTGCGGTAAGCGGATACAAAGGCATGGTCTGCCTTGTCAAAATAATGCAGCAATCCCTGGTGCAGGGCCAGGCCGGCGCGCAGGATGGTGGCCAGTACCGGCTGGGCAGCCAGTACGCGGCAATTGGCAATGCCAAGCGGGGTTTGCACCTCGCGTTCCTCATATTCCAGCGTTTTGCTGATCTCATAGGCCGCTATCTCGCCTATACGCTCCATATTCCTCCTGAACCGCATGCGGTCTGTCTGTATGCTCACGCTGCGGATCTCGCTCAGCCATTCGCCTACCAATGAATTTTGCTCACTTAAATTTATTACCATGGGATGCTTTGTGCCTGCAAAACTAGCTAAAATATCGACTTCCCCCTTGCCCCCTAATGCCTTGTCCATTACGGTTTAGCCGGCCTGCGGCCAATGCCCGCATAAATTCTGTTACATTTGCCCAAATTTTTCCGGAAAATGGTTTACAACGTGATCGGCGCCATGTCTGGCAGCTCGCTGGATGGACTGGACCTCGTATTTGCACAGCTTACAGAGATCAGGGGGCAATGGACCTACGAAATAAAAGCGGCAGACACCCTGCCCTATGATGAAGACTGGGCCGCGCGCCTGTCTTCCGCCACCAGCCTGCCTGCGGCGGACTACCTGGTGCTCCACAGCGCCTACGGCCACTATACAGGGCAGCAGATCAACCATTTCATTGTACAGCACCAGCTGCAACATAAAGTACATTTCATTGCCTCCCACGGCCATACCACTTTCCACCTGCCGGCGCAGCACACCACCGCGCAACTGGGTGATGGCGCCGCTATAGCCGCCACCACCGGCCTGCCCGTGATCAGCGACCTGCGCGCCATGGACGTGGCCCTGGGCGGGCAGGGCGCACCCATTGTGCCCATTGGGGAAAAACTCCTCTTCCCCGATTTTCAATACTGGCTGAACCTGGGCGGCATTGCCAACGTAAGTGCCACCGCAGGCGCAGACCGCATTGCGTTTGACATTTGCCCTGCAAACCGGGTGCTGAACGCCCTTTCCCTGCAAATGGGCCATCCCTTTGATGAAGAGGGCGCCCTGGCCCGCACCGGCAACGTTGATAAAGCCCTCCTGGCCCAACTCAATGCCCTGCCCTACTACGCCCAGCCCTATCCTAAATCCCTGGCCAACAGCTTTGGCCTGGATACCGTACTGCCCCTGCTGGAAGCCTCCGGCCTTTCTGTACCGGACCAGTTGTGTACTTACGTGGAACACATTGCCACCCAGACAGCCCAGGCTATAGCGCCCCTGCACCTGCAGGCCGATGGCAGCCGAGCCCCCTTCAACATGCTGGTGACCGGTGGCGGCGCCTTTAACACTTTTTTACTGGAAAGGATAGATGCGCTGGTAAGCCCGTTCCGCATAGACCTGGTAGTGCCGGATGCACAGTCCGTAAAATTCAAGGAAGCACTGATCATGGCCCTGATAGGGACTTTGCGCTGGCGCCAGGAAGAAAATGTGCTCTCCTCCGTCACCGGCGCCATGCGCGATAGTGTAGGCGGTGCCTTGTGGATGGGCGGGAACTGAGGTCCCGTGCTTAAGACACCACTACCGGTGTAAACGCAAACACATCCCCGTCAAACAAACCCAGGTCACTCAGCTTCAGGTGCGGGATCACCAGGAGTGCCATGAAGGAGAGCGTCATGAAAGGCGCGCCCAGCTTACTTCCCAGGTCTTTGGCAGCCTTGTCCATGGCGCTGTACTGCCGGGCTACTTCATAGCCGTCTGCCTCGCTCATAAGGCCTGCTACAGGCAAGGGTAATATCACCGTGGATTGTTTGTGGGCCACGCTCACGCCGCCGCGGGCCCCGATCACGGCGTTGATGGCAGATGCCAGGCTTTCATCATCCACCCCCACGGCAATGATGTTATGACTGTCGTGCGCCACGGAAGAAGCGATGGCACCGCGTTTCAGGCCAAAATTCTTAATGAAGCCCAGTGTTACCGGGGCAGGGTTATAACGGTTTACCACCGCCAGTTTCAGCACGTCCTGCGCAGTGTCTGCTGCTATACAGCCCTCGTTTACCGCCAGGGTGGCGGTTTCCGCGTTGGTGATCAGTTCTCCGTCCAGGGCTACGATCACTTTAACATGCGCGGTACTACCGGTGGCGGATATACGTAGCTGTGCCGTGGTGATGGGGTCACAATGAAAATGATTGATGGGCTGCACTGCAACGGAGGCAATTTTTGAAACGCCGTTTTCCGCTACCAGCTGGCCTTTCACGTAGGTGGCCTTTATATTTACCTCCGTGAGATTGTCTACGATGATAAAGTCTGCCGCATCGCCCATGCGCAGCAGGCCGGTTTCCAGGCCGTAATGCAGCACGGGATTCACGCAGGCGGCCCGCAGGATGTTGAACAAAGGAATACCCGCTGCCAGCGCGCGTTTCACGAGCACATTGATATGGCCTTCCACGAGGTTGTCCGGGTGCTTGTCATCACTGCAAAACATCATGGCTTCCGGCCAGTGGAGCAGCAGGGGTATGAGCGCATCAAAATTCCGTGCGGCGCTGCCTTCGCGGATCAGGATCTTCATACCACGTTGCAGCTTGTCCAGTGCTTCCGCTTCCGTAAAACATTCATGATCAGTGCTGATGCCGGCTGCAATGTAGGCGCCGGCCGCATCGCCCCGCAGGCCCGGTGCGTGGCCGTCCACTGGTTTGTTGTGTTTTTTTGCGGCCGCTATTTTCTGCATCACTTCCGGGTCCTGGTGCAGCACGCCGGGAAAGTTCATCATTTCACTCAGGTACTTCACATCATCCCGCTGCAGCAGGGCTTCCACATCCGCTACGCTCACCGTGGCGCCGGCCGTTTCAAATGGGGTGGCGGGCACGCAGGAAGGTGCGCCAAAGTAAAAACCAAACGGTACCTGCCGCCCGTTCTCAATCATATAATGCACACCAGGCACACCCAGCACATTGGCAATCTCGTGTGGGTCAGACACGGTGGCCACCGTACCGTGCACTACCGCCAGGCGGGCAAACTCGGAAGGGATGAGCATGGAGCTTTCCACGTGCACGTGGGCATCCACGAAGCCTGGCAGCAGGTACTGCTCATACGTGCCGCTCACCGGCACAATGGTGGCAATACGGCCGTCCTTAACCGTAATGGTGGCTGGATAAATGCGCTGGTGGAGAATATCTACATAATTGCCCGTGATCTGCATGGAAAATGTGTTGGTGAACGGGCGGAAAAGTACGAAGTTTTCCGGTCAATGCAGGTGCCGGTAAACGGCCATTCCGCACCGGTAAATAGATTTTTGGTTTGGTATAAAAAGAATAGATTTGTTACCGATCCAATTCACAAAAACACATTTGTATGAAAAGCATTAAACTGCTTGCACTCCTGTTTGTACTCGGCATTGCCGGCGCTAAAGCGCAAACCGCTGATGAGCTCATGGATAAATCTATCGCAGCTATGGGCGGCGCTGACAAACTGAAAAACCTGAAAACTGCATACAACGAAGGCAGCATACAGGTCCAGGGCCAGGAATTCCCCATCAAGATCTGGAAAATTCAACACGAAGCCATGCGTATGGAGTTCGACATCATGGGCACCAACAATATCCAGGTGGTAACCAAAGGTGGCGGCTGGTCACTGATGCCCATCCAGGGCCAGACAGACCCTACCCCGCTGGACAGCGCCAAAGCCAAAATGATGCAGCCCCAGCTGAGCATCAACGGCGACCTCTTTGATTACAAAACCGACGGCAAGAAAGTAGAGGCCCTCGGCAAGGAAAATATTGACGGGGTAGACGCCTACAAACTCAAGATCACTTCCAAAGACGGCGTAGAAGCCATTGCTTACCTGGATCCCACCAGCTACTACCTGATCCGCACCAAGAATACGGTAAATGTACAGGGCAATACCGTGGACGTTACCGTAAAACTGCACGATTACAAAAAAACGGATGACGGTTACGCCTACCCTTCCGTGATCGAAGAGACCAATTCGGGCATGACCATCCTCATTACCAAAGCAGAATACAACAAGCCCGTTGAGGACAGCTTGTTTAAGATGCCGGGGAAATGATGAATGCCGCAGGTCTTAAGTCCCAGGTCTTAGGTACTTAAAATAAAAAAAGCGCTTCGTGGTCAGTTTCCACGAGGCGCTTTTTTATGCCCTGTTTTCATACCGCAGATTCCTCAATGCCTATAACCTTGTACCTAAGACCTGGGACTTAAGACCTAAGACCTAATACCTGGGACAAATTCATTCAATACAACCCCACCATCTTCCTCGCTTCTGCCGCCATTTCCTGTGCCAGGGTAGCGGGAGCCAGCACTTTCATATTGGCGCCATAGCTCAGGAGCAGCATGCGCAGCTCCGGGTTGATCACCAGCTGAAGCCTTACATCGCAGGCGGTTTCATTGTCTTCCAATATCTCCTGGGAGGGGTGGATGGGCTGTGATTTGATGTATTTGGCCTGCTGGGGCGTGAAGCGCAATACTACTTCCTGCGGGTCTCCGCCGGGCACCGTAATGCCCAGGGCGTGCTGGTAGTAAGCGGCATCATCAAAATTCTTTTCATCAAAATGCTTATTGGTGGGCCATAGTTTTACAATGCGGTCCAGCGCAAAGGTGAGCACACTGCCGCCTTTGGCCTGCTGGCTCCTGCCAATGAGGTAAAACCGGTGCTGGTATTCCCGCAGGTGATAGGGCTCTACCCAATGTTCCTTTGGCTCCGCGCGGTTAAAACTCTGGTAGGCAATGCGGATCACTTCCAGGTTTTTGATAGCATCCACGATCTCGGGGATGAATTCCACGCCTTTGTACTGGCCGGCGCGCGCAAAGCGGATCAGGCCCTGGTTTTGCAGCGCCTCCCGGTTCATTTTCAGGCTGGCCGCTATCTTTAAAATAGCATCTTCAAACTGGGCCACTACCGGCAGGCTGCGGAACTGCTCCAGGATGCCGATGGCGATCTCCAGCCCCTGCAGGTCTGCTTCATCGATGGGGTTATTATTGAGGGAATAACCTTCATCCTCATAACGGTAACTGCCGGTTTTCCGGTCATATACAATGGGCGCAAAATAGGCCAGCTCCTTATCATTGCGCATATCATAAATATCCTGCTGGATGGCGCGGACAGAAATATCCTTCCCCATTTTTTCCGACACAAAACTGATGAGTGCTTCCAGGGTGGGCTTGGGTAAACGTTTGTTGCGCAGGCGCTCGTCTATCCAGCGGTAGCGGGATACGGCATCCTTGTTTTTGGGCATGCGTCTTTTTTTGGGTGTAAAGTAAAGGAAATTCCCCTTTTAGTGGATTTCCAAAAAACGGTTCCCGGCGCCCGGAAAATGAAATCCTGCACTTTATTTCCCTACGCAGATCCCCTGCGTAACGCCCTGCTACTTTCGTACTGTTATCAACAACATAACCGTATGAAAACATTACACACCAACACTGCCACTTACGCAAACGCTATTTCCATTACCCAGGTGATCATGGATGCATCGAACTACCTGACCTTCTGGGGACAGCTGCAAACTGAGAGCGGCTGGGTAGACTGTGATTTTGTGGCCAACTATGATGTACTCAATGAAATGCTGCGCCACCAGGCACCTGCCAGTGACCAGCTGCAGATGCTCATCGTGGAAAAACTGGAAGACATGCGCAGCCGCCCGGACCAGATCCCGGAGATCATTGACCTGGAAGCCTTGCTGGGCGCGCCTATGCTGTTCAATAAAATGACATTTCACATGAGCCGTCCCCGCTTTCACCGGGAAGACGCCTGGATGGAATATACCGGTGACCGTTGTTATTACATCCAGCAGGTAACGCCCCACACCGCGCCCCCGGCCGGCCCCGGCGCCCTGGTACGCCAGATGGACCATTGTATGGACCTGCTCAGCAAAAGCTACGCGCTGTACCTGGGTTTTATGGAACTGGAATTTGACGAAGCTGCCGCCCGCGCAGAAGCCGGCCTGGCAGACGATCTGAAATATACGATGGCTTACTGCGCCTGGAAGCAGCAGGCCGCCTGAGAAATTTGTTAAGCCCAGGTTGAACCATTGAAAGACCCCGACCTTCATCCATTGTCCTACCCTGTACCCGTGACAGATCCATGTGTTTGAAACCCTTCAGCAGCAAGCCCGGCGCAGCATTGATGCCCCCGGCAAAAAACAGGCGCCGCGGCCGCTGCTGCTGATATTTTGTTAGCCCTAAAAACCTTTTTTTCCGGCGGAATGTGTTAATGCTGTGTTTTTCTCATTTGCGCCATCCAACGATAAACCCTACATTCGCACCAGATTTGTCGCCACGGGGATCGTGACCAACCAAAGACAACAAGTGTTTCTACGGAATTTCCACCCAACCCGCTGAAAAGTCTATTAAAATTGTAGGAAATACTTATTTTTGGCAGTACACCCGTAAAACTGTTTTACTATGAGCTTAAGACTTGGCGACATCGCACCCAATTTCCAGGCAAAGACCTCTATTGGAGATATCGATTTTTACGAATACCTTGGTGACAGCTGGGGCGTTCTGTTCTCTCACCCTGCCGACTTTACGCCGGTATGTACTACAGAACTGGGCCGCACCGCACAGCTGAAAAGTGAATTTGAAAAACGTAATGTGAAGGTACTGGCTGTAAGTGTTGACTCGGTAGAGCGCCACGAAAGCTGGATCAAGGATATTAACGAAACACAGAACACCCAGGTGGATTTCCCCATCATTGCAGATCCCGAGCGCGTTGTAGCCGGCCTGTATGATATGATCCACCCGAACGCTTCCGAAACATTCACGGTGCGTTCCCTGTTTATCATAGGGCCGGATAAGAAAGTGAAACTGATCATCACTTATCCTGCGTCCACCGGCCGCAACTTCCTGGAAGTGCTGCGCGTGATAGACTCCCTGCAACTCACTGCCAAGTACAGCGTGGCCACGCCGGCCGACTGGAAAGATGGTGAAGACGTAATTGTAACTGCTGCGGTGCCCACCGAAGAAATTCCGGCCCGCTTCCCGAAAGGGCATAAAATTATTAAGCCTTACCTGCGCACCACGCCGCAGCCCAACAAATAAGGCACAAAAGCCTCAACAGCTTTTGTCAAGTATTTTTTTAATGGTTGGTTTTTGATTTTACGAAACGGGGATTTTTCCCCGTTTTTATTTTTTGGAAATTGTCTTAGGCCCTGGGTCTTAGGTCCCAGGTACCATCTAACGGATAAAGGAAAACGCCTCGCCGGACTTACCGGCGAGGCGTTTTTTATAGCATTACTTTTAGGATAAGTGCTTGCAGGAGATTATATCGCTTACGCCCTTCAAGTCTCAGGTCTTAGGGCTTAGGACCTAAGACCTGAGACTTAACACATAGGACAAAGCCTCAATCCCTGCTATTTCCCATGCTTGCGCAACTGCGTCATCACTGCCTGCATATCCTTTGGCAGTGGGGCTTCCACCACCTGGGCCTGTCCCTGCATGTCGTCAAATTCAAGGCGCCATGCATGCAGTGCCAGCCGGTTCAGCAGGGGACGTTCTTCTTCTGTGAACTTTCCCAGTTTGAACTTCTTTTTGATATCCGAGAGCAATACCGGCTTGGCCTTACCATACATCTCATCCATGACGATGGGGTTGCCGATGTGCTTCATGTGCACGCGGATCTGGTGGGTGCGGCCGGTATGGATCTGCATCTTCACCAGGCTGTAAGTGCCAAAATCTTCCAGCACTTCATAATCCGTGTGGGAGGCTTTCCCCTTGCGGGCCGTGGCCATTTTCCCCTTGATGGTGGGATGTTCAATGATAGGCTCCAGGATGCTGCCCTTGGGCGGCACTACCTGGCCGGTAACGAGGCCCTGGTAAAACTTGCTCACCCCGCGGGTCTCAAACAGCTGGGAAAAATATTTATGGGCTTCCGCATGGCGTGCAAAGAGGATGATGCCGCTGGTATCTTTATCCAGGCGATGCACCACGAAGATCTCTCCATATTGCTTTTGCAGGATGCCCCGGAGCGATTGCAGCTCCCCGTCGTGCCGGTCCGGGATGGTGAGCAGGCCGGAAGGCTTGTTCACCACCACGTAATCGGGCGTTTCCATTAAGATCAGTTCTTCTACGCGCATCTCCTATTTTGGCTGCTTGAAATGCTTTAACAGGATCACTTCTTTTTCGCTGAGATGGCGCCAGGAGCCACGGTTCAGGTTTTTCTTGGTAAGGCCGGCGTACATCACGCGGTCCAGCTTTTCCACCTTGTATTCCAGGCTTTCAAAAATGCGGCGCACAATACGGTTCTTTCCAGAATGGATCTCAATCCCGATCACGCTCTTGTCCTTCGGGTCCACATAACCCAGGGCGTCTACCTGTGCAGGACCGTCTTCCAGCGTTACGCCGTTGATGATCTTATCAAAGTCCGCCTTGGTCAGGGGTTTATCCAGGCCTACCTGGTATATTTTCTTTACGTTGTTGCTGGGATGGGCCAGGCGCTGCGCCAGTTCACCATCGTTGGTGAGCAGCAGCAGGCCGGAGGTATTGCGGTCCAGGCGGCCCACAGGGTACACACGCTCATTTTCCACCGCTTCTTCAATCAATTCCATCACGGTCTGGCGGCCTTCCGGGTCGTCGGTGGTGGTGATGTAACCTTTGGGTTTATTGAGCAGGATGTACACCAGGTCTTTCTGGATGATGATGCGCTTGTCATTCAGCTTCACATGATCCTTTGCCGTTACCTTGAAGGCAGGCTCAGTGATCACAGTACCATTTACTGCTACCTTGCCTTCCTTGATGTAATCCACGGCCTTGCGGCGGGAGCAGATACCGCAGTGCGCCACAAATTTATTCAGCGGCATTTCACCGGCGGTTTCCGTTGCTTCGGCACCGGCGGGTTTTACTTCTATTTTCTTGCGTACGCGTTTATGCGGGGCAGGTGTTGCTGCACCGTTTTCCTCAAAACCTTCCAGGCCGGATTTCACATCTTTCTTACGCGCCTGCTTATCGGCAAAGCGTTCATTGGCCTTATCAAAATATTTTTTACGGTTAAAGCCGGACGGTGTTTCACGCCGGTCGGCGGATGGCTTGCGTACGGGGATACGGCCTTCCATCGGGCTTTTACGTTGAGGGCGGTCTTCACCTGCTTCACCTTCTTCACGGCTGTGGAACGGGCGTTTTGCTTCACCTTCTTCACGGCTGTGGAACGGGCGTTTTGCTTCACCTTCTTCACGGCTGCGGAAGGGACGTTTTGCTTCGCCTTCCTCACGGCTGCGGAAAGGGCGTTTTGCTTCGCCTTCCTCACGGCTGCGGAAAGGGCGTTTGGTATCATCGCCTGTGCGGCTGCGGAAGGAACGTTTTTCTTCGCCTTCTTCTCCACGGAAAGTACGTTTAGGCTTATCACCAAAGCTTCGTTTGGGCTTGTCATCGCCAAAGCTCAGTTTGGGGCGGTTATCACCAAAGCGCTTGTCCCCTTCTTTTTTCGGGCGGTCGCCAAAGCGGAAAGGGCGTTTTTCTTCGCCATCAGCTTTACGTTCACGGGAGGGACGGTCTTCACCGGGTTTTCCGGCGCGGAAAGATTTGCCGGCGCTGCCTTCTCTCTTAAAGCCGCCTTTATCGGCAAACTTGCCAGAGCCGGGGCGTTTACCGCCAGGTTTGTTTGTTTTCATATTTGACTGTTATCCTGCATTCCTGCAGTACTTATAAAAAAGCATCCCACCGGGTGGCAGGATGCAGGGTGAAATGACGTGTTTATGCGGTTTTATTGGCCAGCTGCCCACAGGCGGCGTCAATATCCTTCCCACGGCTGCGGCGCAGGCGGGAGTTTACGCGGTGCTTGCCCAGGTAATCCATGAAGGCCTGTGTTTTGTCTTCATCCGGCTTGGCAAAGCGGCCCCCATCTATCGGGTTGTACTCGATGATGTTCACCAGGTCGCAAGGTACCTGGCGGTAGATCTTGATCAGCTCATCGGCATCCTGCTGGCTGTCGTTGAAATTGCGGAAGAGGATGTATTCAAAAGAGATCTGGCTCTCCGTCTGTTTGTAGAAGTAATTAAGCGCTTCGACCAGGGATTTCAGGTCATTGGTTTCATTGATCGGCATGATCTCGTTGCGCTTGCGGTCATTTGCCGCGTGCAGGGAGAGCGCCAGGTTAAAGCGCACCTTGTCATCGCCCAGTTGTTTGATCATCTTGGCAATACCCGCGGTGCTCACGGTAATACGCTTGGGCGACATGGCCAGGCCATCTGCCGCGGTAATGCGGTCAATGGATTTGAGCACGTTATTGTAGTTGAGCAGGGGTTCTCCCATGCCCATGTATACAATGTTGGTCAGTTTTTTACCACTGCTTTCCAGGGCTTGCTGGTTCAGCAGGGCCACTTCGTCGTAGATCTCGTCAAAGTGGAGGTTGCGCTTGCGGCCCATGGTGCCGGTAGCGCAGAACTTGCAGCTCAGGCTGCAGCCCACCTGTGATGACACGCAGGCGGTTTGCCGGGTATCGGTGGGGATGAGCACACCTTCCACGAAATAGCCATCGTGCAGGCGGAAGCGGCTTTTCATGGTGCCGTCCTCGCTTTTCTGCAAGGTATCCACGGTTACAGCGGGCAGGCTGAAATTAGCCTCCAGTTGCTGACGCAGCGACTTAGACAGGTTGGTCATGGCCTCAAAAGTGGGGGCATGTTTCAGCCACAGCCATTCGTACACCTGCTTGGCGCGGAAGGGTTTTTCGCCGATTTCCTGGAAATATTGCTGGAGGGAGGGCAGGTCAAAATGCCTGATATTCTTTTTTTGTGCTGAATGCATTACAGATCGTTAACTGAGTAATTGGCTACCTTTCGGCAGTCGGATAAGCAACTGCAAAGATAGGGGAATTTGAGGGGATGGCGGTTGTTAAAGTGCAGTTAATGCAGGGAACGGGCAATTTGCCCCGGGGATGATGGCTGAAAAAGGACGGATGGCGGGTGATCTCCGGGAGTGCAGGCCGCTAAAACAATGGCTGCAGGCGATTTCCGGGGATGGCGCCACGCTCATATTAAAATACCCCGCCCGGAGTCCGGCCCTGGAACGGGCCGGCTGGGAGGGGATTGCTTTCTTGGGGCTGATGGAAGAAATAATGATTTTTGGGGCTAAGATGGAACTGTTTACTCTTTTTTGGGGTGCGTGTAGATGGATGTAAAAATTCGGTTAATAGCGATTTTCGATTAATAGTACATCGCAAATTAAGCCGTCGCCACACGCCCTGCCAGTGCTAATTAGCGGCCGGCAGCATTTTTTACACTGGCGATGCAAAATGGCAGATAAGTGGCATTCCTGTATATGTTATATGCACAAATAATTGCATACACAAAACGCCGTGCCCTGCAAGCTCAAAAAAGGGTAAATTACCAACCCAAAACCAATTGCACAGATGCAGGCAGCATATATTGTAGATGCCGTACGTACGCCCATGGGCAAGTACGGTGGCGCCCTCCGTACCGTCCGGCCGGACGACCTCCTGGCCCTCGTGATCAATGGCATCCTTACCCGTAACGACAGTATAGACCCCGCCGGCATTGAAGACGTGATTGCCGGCGCTACCAACCAGGCCGGGGAAGACAACCGCGATGTGGCCCGCATGGCCGCCCTGCTGGCCGGCCTGCCCGTAAGCGTGGCGGGCAATACGGTGAACCGCCTCTGCGCCTCCGGCCTCCAGGCCGTGATGGACGCCGCCCGCGCCGTGATGTGCGGGGAAGGTGATGTATACCTGGCCGGCGGCGTAGAAAGCATGACCCGCGCCCCGCTGGTAATGCCCAAGGCAGAAGGCCCCTTCAGCCGCAGTACGGAAATGTACGATTCCACCATTGGCTGGCGTTTCACCAACAAGAAACTGGCCGCTATGTACCCACCCTACTCCATGGGCGAAACCGCGGAAAACGTAGCCCGCCAGTGGCATATTTCCCGGGAAGACCAGGACCGCTTCGCCCTGCGCAGCCAAACCCTGTACAAAGCCGCCCTGGACGCCGGCAAGTGGGAACAGGAGATCATCCCCGTGCCCATCACACCCAATAAGGAAGAGCAGGTGATCTTCTCGAAAGACGAGCCCCCACGTGATACCTCCCTGGAAAAACTGGCTTCCCTCAAACCCGTATTTGCAAAAGACGGCAGCGTTACTGCCGGCAATTCTTCTGGCATCAACGACGGTGCCGCTATAGTGCTGGTAGTGTCTGAGCGTGCCCTTAAAACCTATAACCTGCGGCCTATTGCGCGTATCAGGTCCATGGCAGTAGCGGGTGTAGACCCGTCCATTATGGGCATAGGACCAGTGCCCGCCACCCGCAAGGCCCTCCACCGCGCCGGCCTGCACACCACCAACCTGGATCTTATTGAACTCAATGAAGCCTTTGCCGCCCAGGCCCTTGCCTGTCAGCGCGATCTCTCCCTGGACCCGCATAAAGTGAACGTGAACGGTGGCGCCATTGCCATTGGCCACCCGCTGGGCTGTTCCGGCGCCCGCATTGTGGGCACGCTGCTGCACGAAATGCAGCGCAGACCGGATGCCAAGTATGGGTTGGCTACCATGTGCGTAGGTGTGGGACAAGGAGCCGCAATGGTGTTTGAAAAAATGTAGCTAAACGGTAATGGCGGAAAGTGGCGCCAGTATATCGTTTGAGACAATATATCATAAAGAAAGGCAGCCACGCGTGGCTGCCTTTCTTTATGATATAACATTCGATATTATCTCCTGAGTATCCATCTTTCAGGGTCTTGTTTCTGTACACCCTGCCAGATCTGTAACTCCACGATACCGGCATTTTCTTCATCGCTGTAGCTGGCCGTACCAATGGCCTGGCCGGTTTTCACCTTGTCGTATTTCTTCACGGTCACGGAGGCCAGGTGCACGTAGTTGGTAAAGTATTTACCGTGGCGGATCACCACTACATAACCGGCACCAGGCACCACTGCCACGGCGGCTACGTCACCATCAAAAATGGCTTTCACACGGCCATTGCGGGCAGTAGCCATTACCACACCGTCATAGTCCTGTATGATCTTGATATCTTCTTTCTGCTGGGTACCAAAGTGGTAAATGATGCGGCCTGCATCAATGGGCCAGGGAAGGCGCCCACGGTTTGCCTCAAAGTTTTCAGACAGGGCCAGTGCTTCCGGCGTGGCTTCCAGCGGGTTTTCCGCGCGGGCCGGCTTGGAAGCAGGTTTTTCTTCTATCACCGGTTTGGTGGCGGGCGGATTGTTCACGGCTACATCCGGCCTGGCCTCTACCGGTTTGGTAGCCGGCTTGTTGGTGGCCGCATTGGTAGCTGCTGCTTTTGCGGCCGCGGCCCTGTCGGCGGCGGCTTGTGCGGCCGCGGCCTCGCGGGCGGCCTTTTCACGGGCGCGTCGCTCTTCTTCTGCTTTCTTACGGGCCAGTTCCTCTTCTGCAGCTTTACGCTTGGCCTCTTCAATTTCGCGGCGGATCACCGCACGGATGGCGGCTTGCACTTCTGCTGCTTCCTTTTTATGCTGGGTGATGTCTTGCTGCAGTTCCTTTTCACGGCCTTTCAGGCCCTGTACCACCTGGTCTTTTTCCTTCTTATCCGCTTCCAGCGTTTTACGTTGCTCTTCCTCTGTTTTCAGCGCATCTGCACGTTTCACCCGCTGGCTTTGCAGGTTGCCTATTTTGGCCTGCAGCTGCTGTTCTGTTTCTACAATATTCTCAGCCTGGTGGCGGCGGTATTCGCGGTATTGTTTCAGGTATTGATAGCGCTTCAGGGCGTCGTTGAAGCTCTGGGCGGAAAAAATGAAGTTCATCATGTCGTAGGTGCTACGGTTCTTATACGCATACACCACCAGCTGGGCATACTGTACCTTCAGCGTGTCCAGGTCTTTCTGCAGGGTCTTCACATCGCGGGCGGCATTGCTGATGTCGTCGTTGATGAAAGACAGTTCACTGTTGATATTTTCGATCAGGCGGGTACGCAGCGTGATCTTGTCGCGCAGGGCACGTAACTGGCCCAGGCTTTCCTTCGTGCTTTTCTTGGTTTCCCGCAGGGCTTCATTGGCATCGTCTATTTCTTTCTGCAACTCCCGCTTGCGTCGTTCCAGGTCGTCCCTGGAACCGGGCTGCTGGCCTGTGTTCTGGGCCAGCACCAGCATTGGCGCCAGCAACAAGATCCATATGAAGGGGATAAATCTTTTACGCTGCAACATGAATGTTTTTATGGATAAGTTAGTTTACAGTATAACCACTGGAAGGCAGGCTGAAAGGCAGGCTGATGGCCCCGTCAAACTCCACCCGGGTATATTCTATCGCGGCTTTCACCACGTTCTTGTCTGATATAAAAATGCGGCGGCTGGCTGCAAAATCCCGTCCCTGCTGGTTCCCATAGTTTGCGTAGGTAAGTTCACAGGACCGGCTGCCTATTTTGTCTTCCACCTTGCTTTGCTGCAGGCTCAGGTTGTCCGGCGCCAGGTTAAATACACTGGTGAAGGTATCTCCGTCACAGTTGAACGAAATAACGGACGGGCTATGCACCACATTGTACAAGGAGTCCGTTAAAAGTACAGGATTGCCGGTCAGCAGATCCTGCAAAGTATTAAAATCAAAAGGAATATTCAAAAGCTTGCGGGCATCGGCCAGGCTGCGCAGCAGTACTTTCTTGTCGTACTTATTCACCAGTTTCATACTGTCTGGCGTGATGAGCACCCGTACTTGTTCTCCCAGTACGGGGGCAGATACGGAGATCCAGATGGCACTGTCACGGCGGATACGGATATTGCCCGTAAGGCCATCCATGCCGCTGCCGGCACCATTGTCATAGTCCAGTTTTATCTTGGAAGAGAAGGTGGTAAAGTTGATATGATGGCTGTTGATGGTGGCCAGCAATTGCGCCTTGTACAGGGCAGCAGCCTGCGCGGCTTCCCCGCTGCTATCCGGCACGGTTACATGCGCGGACGCCGTATCACTGGCAAATACCGGCCGGGCCAGGTGACGGGCGTGGTGGCAGGCGCTCCCCAGCATAGCGGTGAGCGTTATCAGAACGGAAGCGGCAACATGGGTGAACGTCCTTGTCATGTGATCTTATTTCTTACCTGCTGTTTATCGAAAAAGAATGCCAACTCAGGGCGCGGGCGCCGGATCGGGAATGTATCTTTTTTCTGTGATCTTACGCACCAGGGTGGTAGAATCGCCACCCTTGTCGCGGGCCTTCTGCCAATACTCCACGGCTTTTGCCGCGTCTTTCAGGTTGAATAAAATATCCCCGTAGTGCTCCAGCATGCCGGGACTGTCCTGGCTGGAAGGAAAGGTCAGGGCCTTTTCCATCCAGGTTTTTGCATCCGCAAAGCGACCCATGCGAAACAGTATCCAGGCGTAAGTGTCCATGTAGTTAGGGCTTTCCGGCTCCAGCTCCAGGCTTTCCCGGCTCATGCGCTCGGCTTTTTCCAGCTGCACATTGCGCACGCTCAGGTAGTAGCTATAATTATTCAGTACCAGCGGATCATTGGGCTGGAGGGCCAGCGCCAGTTCATAGCTGCTGTCAGACAGGTTATCGTTCTGCAGGTTATGGTAGGTGTCGCCCATGAGAGAGTAAATATTGGCCAGCATCTTTTTGTCTGCGCCCACATCCACGGCTTTCTTCAGTGCGGTAATTGTTTCCGGGTAATGCTGCAGCAGGTAGTTGGCCATCCCGTTGAAATAAAAGCCCATGAACTCGTGGGGAAAAAGGCGGGTCACGGAATTGCTGGTTCGCAGCAGGCCTTCATTATCATTCTCGCGGGAGTAGATCCACATGGCCTGGTACCACACGGTATAGCGGCTGGAATCGCGGGCCAGTGAGGCTTTGTAATCATTCAGGGCTGCGTCCAGGGAGTCCAGTTGTGAGTAAATGTCGCCCCGCAGCGCATAAGCCTTGGCCTCATTGGGATGTGCTTCTACGATCAGGTCTGTGAGGCCCAGCGCTTCGCGCAATTTGGAGGTATCCACGGTGCTCATTTGCAGGTAGGGATACACGTACGCCACCTTTTCATCAATGCTGAAATCCGGGCTGGCAAAGGCGCGGCGCAGGTAAACCAGGTAGGTATTATAGTCACCCGCCTTGCGCGCGTAAGTGGCCAGTGCTATGAGGGCATGCGTATCATTAGGATCGCGGGTAAGGATGTATTCGTATGCTTTTTTAGCGTCGTCCGTACGGTCGTTGGCATCATAAAGCTCTGCCAGCAGCTGGTGATAGCGCATCTCCGTGGGGTTCTGGTCTATCAGCTTCTGGATCTCGGTGGCGGCTTCGTCCACCCGGCTCAGTTTCAGCAGCATGCGTTGTTTCTGGTATACTACTTCCTCCACGATGCCACTGCGCTTTTCCAGGGCGTCAAAAGCGGCCAGGGCCCCTTCCGCATCGCCGGCGCGGGAAAGCAGCAGGCCTTTGTTATAAAGGTAGTCGTCGTTATCGGGGTACAGGCGGCTCAGGCGGTCATAGATGAAAGCGGCGCTGTCAAATTTATTAGCCGTGGAAAGCGCATCGGCCAGGTTCAGCTGGAACCAGCGGTTCGTGGTATCCATGCCGGCAGCCCGTTTGGCAAAGCCCAGGGCATAGCCGTCATTGTGCAGCAGCCCAAAGAGGCGGGATATCTCGTAATAGGCCGTGGCATTGTCGGGCTGGTAGTGCAGTACATCGGAAAACTGAGTGATAGCCTTCTTGTAATCGCCGGCCATCTTGGAGCGCTGCGCGGCAAAAAACACGCTGTCCGTCCAGCGGTGCAGGGCCGCGGTGTCGCGGCTCCCAGGCACGTTGGCACCGGTGCTGTGTTTCGTATGGCTGCATGCGCCTGCCAGAAGGGCCAGGCCTAAAAGGGCTATTCCAATTCGCATCTCAGATCAGGATTTTCCGGTGTGCCCAAAACCACCGCTGCCGCGGGCAGTATCTGTCAATAAGGTTACTTCTTCCAGCTGCGCCTGGATGTAAGGCGCAATGATCATCTGTGCAATGCGGTCGCCCGGCTGGATGGTCTGCGCTTCCGTGGAAAGGTTGATCAGGATGATCTTGATCTCTCCACGGTAGTCTGCATCAATGGTACCCGGCGTATTCAGCAACGTAAGTCCCTGCTTGATGGCCAGGCCGCTACGGGGGCGGATCTGTGCTTCATAGCCTTCCGGCAGTTCCATGAACAGGCCGGTGGGAATGAGCGTGCGCTCCAGTGATTGCAGGGTCACCGGCGCTTCCAGGTGGGCGCGCAGGTCCATACCAGCGCTGCTGGCAGTAGCATATTCCGGCAAGGGATTGTTGGACTGATTAATAATTTTTACAGTGATCGGCATTGGGCAAAGATAAATTTTAATTGTACAATGTACCATGCACAAGGCACAAGGTACCAATGTTATAAACGGGCCAGGTTACGGAACAGGAGTGGCTTGCATGCGGTGCCATGCACATGGTACAAACTACCGGTTTCCCGCCTTTTCCAGCAGCACGGTGGCATAGGCTACCACGCCTTCCTGGCGGCCCACAAAGCCCAGCTTCTCTGTGGTAGTGGCTTTGATGGATACCTCGTCTGTGGTGAGCCCGGTGTACTGGGCTATTACGGCCTGCATTTGCGGCACGTAGGGTTTTATCTTGGGTGCTTCCAGGCAAAGCGTAGCATCAATGTTCACCACCGCATATCCCTTCTGTGTGATCAGGTCTTTGGTGCGGGCCAGGAGTATTTTACTGTCAATATTCTTGTATTGCATATCGGTATCCGGGAAGTGGGTACCTATATCGCCCAGCGCAGCGGCACCCAGCAGGGCATCGCAAATGGCGTGCAGCAGCACATCTGCATCACTGTGCCCCAGGGCTCCCTTGTGATGGTCCACCTTTACACCGCCCAGCCAGAAGTCGCGCCCCTCCACGAGTTGATGAAAATCTACGCCTTGTCCTATTCTGAAGTTGCTCATGAATTTTTTTTTGTACAAGGTACAATGCACAGTGTACAAGGTACCATTCTATATAATAAAAGCAATATGCAAGATAAGCACTGATCCTGAACCAACCAGTTAATGTAAACGGTACGCTGTACAGCTTACAAATATAAATCCCCCGGCGCAGTGCAGCCGGGGGATGTCCGATAAAGTTTTGGTAAATATGGTCCCCGCCGGTTAGTTGCCGTTATCGCGGGAGAGGTTCACGGTCAGCGTAAGGCGCAGCGTGTTGGAAAGCGGGTTGCGCTGGGTGCCGTTGCCGGAAGGTACCAGGTAAGAGAAGCTGGCGCCAATGATATCATACTTGAGCCCTACGCCCGCGGTGAAATACTTGCGGTCGCCTTTGGTCTTGTACTCGCTGTAATAGCCTGCACGCACGGCAAAGGTGTTATTGTACCAATACTCCGCACCGCCGCTGTACATCAGTTCGTGCAGTTCTTCCTTGAAGCCGCCGGGGGCGTCGCCAAAGGAGGAGAACATGCCGGCTACCACGCCCTTGTTCCGGTAATCGCCGCTGCTGTCTGGTGTGGGCACCATCAGCTTATTGACGTCCAGGGTAAGGGTGATCTTGTTAAACTCATCCAGGCCAAACGTATAGGCCGTACCAATGCCCAGGTTAGTGGGCAGGAAATCCTTGTATTGTGCGGAGGAAGTGTAGGATATCTTGGTACCAATGTTAGTGATAGTGGCACCAATATTCCACACATTCTGGCTGCCGTTGTCGTTGTCGTACGTCTTGGTATGGAAGAAAGATACATCCGCTGCCACGGCGCGGCCCGCGCGGATGGCGGTACCACCCAGGGTTTGACCGTTAGCCAGGTTGGAGTAAATGTAACGGCCTGCCAGGCCGATGGACCATTCTTCACCCAGCTTGCGGGCGTAGCCCAGGTCGAAAGCATATTCACGCGGGTGGAAATCGCCGTTGGGAGTGCCGTTCCAGTCGGTGAACTGGATGTTGCCCAGCGAGAAATAGCGCAGGGTGGCGCCGATGGCCTGGTTCTCATCCAGCTTGGTGTAACCATTAAGGCTGGCCAGGAACACGTCGTTGGTCAGCTCACGCAGCCAGGGGGTATAAGTGAGGCCCACGCTGGTGTTTTCTTCAGCAAAAGGCAGTTTGGACAAGTTCCAGTACGTGGCGTTCACGTCCGGGGAGAGGGCAATGCCGGCATCGCCCATGGCGCCGCTGCGGGCGTCGGGCGAAATACGTAAGAAGGGAACCGCTGTGTTGATGATATTTTCTCCGGTGCGCCCGTCTGTTTGGCCAGGATTGGCTACCTGCGCATCAGATACAGCGTTAAGACCGAGAATAAAAAAAGATGTGAACACAAGGCTCAGCGTTACCTTACGGATCATGCAAAAAATATGTTTATTACCGGTGTAAATAAATTAAATAGCTCTTTTTATGCTGTTTGGAGCAGGGGTTTTGAGTCTGGCAAGCGCCCGGTATAGCGATTTGCATACGACGTCATAGGCTATAGTAAAATCAGTTTTCCACCCAGTACCCGTTGTTGAGGGCCATTATCAATCATCACGTTGTAAAAGTACAATCCGGGCGGCAATTTACTTCCGTTATCGCCACGTCCGTCCCATTGCACCCCATCAAAACGGCTGCCCGCAGCATTTATTGTATATATGATCTTTTTAACACGTTTACCGTCAGTCGTATAGATCTGTACGGTAAGTTTCAGTTCGCCGCCCTCCTGGTTGTGCTCAAAAACAAATCGCGTCTGGTCATGGAAGGGATTGGGATAATTGTATACACGCTCAGCGGCCAGGCTGGCATTGGTTTTCACTACAAAATGCACCACGGCGGTGGCGGAATTGTTGTAGGTGTCCCAGGCCTTGAGCGTAATAGCATGCGGACCGTCTGCCAGGCCGGAAAGCGGGAAGCGGATGCTGCCAGCCCCGGCGCTGTCCAGCGTGGGCTCGTAAAAGTCATTCAGTACAAAGAACGTAGTGGAATCATCCAGCACCGCCACCATATCATGCCCCACACCCGTACCGGTAAGATTGATACCGTGCGGGTCCTGCAACTGTGCCAGCAGCACCGGCGCAGGCCCCGTAAGGTCGCCATCGCGGAATGCTTCCGTGTTCATGAACAGCCGGATGGCAGGCCCCGTGTGGTCTGTATCCGCCACGGGCGCGGTACCCGCTACCTGGAAGTTCTGGTAAGAGCCGCCCCCATCCTGCGTTTCATTGCTGGTATAGTAGCTGATCTTCCCGGCGCCGGCCTGGTAGCTGATATCCTGCGGCACTGCAAATGTAAAGGTAAACGTTCCATCTGAAACAGTTTGTTTGCCCTTATATAAAATATTGTGCTGCAAACTATACGTAGCCGGCGTACTGCCTGCATCATTACCGCGTGTTACCAGGCGTGCCGGTTTGTCGTATACCGTAACATCCAGTGTACCGTTGTAGCCTGCCTGCAATGCGCCGGCATCATTTGCCACGTGGCCATAGATCCTGTACTGACCTAATGCCTGCAACGTGTCGCTCCCACTGCCTTGCAGGGCGTGGATAGAATCGGTGATTACACGCAATGCGGGCCACGCCAGCGCCAGTGCCGGGTCGCCCAAAAGCTGAAATTTACGGCTATTCGTGACATCTCCAAAACTTTTATATATTTTATTTTTAGCATACATAACAGCACTGCCCAGATCGGGCAGGCTGCCATCGCTTCCCGGGGTGAGCGCCGCCTGCAGGTAGGCCTGGTTGATGGTTTGGTTAGCATAGGCATACACTGCGCGGGTGGTGGTCAGCAGGGCAATGGCCCCGGTCCTGGGGCGCAGCACCAGGTCCTCGCCCAGGGAGCGGTAGTCCGGGTTGTCAAACGGGGCAAAGTCGCACGTGGCGGTGATCATAAGGGGCAGGTGGTGGGCATTGTCCCACCCGTTCACCGCGGCCTGGTCCAGGATGTCCTCTTCCGCCAGCCGGCTGTAGTTGCCATGGCCGGTGTAGTTCCATATCAGGGTGCCCTTGTAGATGCCGGCATTAATGGCAGTATTCACCTCCGGGTAGCGGGCGCCCCCCGCCCCGCTTTGTTTCGTATAGGCGTCCAGGTAGATCTTATCTATGTTCAGCTGTGCATCCGCCAGGTTTACCGTATCTGCCAGGGCATCGGCATTGTCCAGGTGCAAATTGGCATCCCCGTCGTCGGCGGTGAAGGTGATACTGTTACGCCAGGGGCCAAAGTTTGCCGGGTCGTGATAGCTGGTGATCTTCTGCACGGCCGCATTGGCATCGGCCGCATTACGGGCGGGTATGCGGCCGATGGCCAGGTGCAAAGGGGTGCTGCTGGCGGCATTGCCAATGTCTGCGACATCATCCAGCAGGGCAAAGTAGTCGTCTGTTACGTAAGAATTTACCGGGTCCAGGGATGCATCACTTTCAAAGGCCGGCACCAGGTTATCGTTATTGGGATGGCGGTGTTTGTAATCATAACTGGCGGCGCCCAGGAGCAGGAGGTAGCGGGGTGCCTGGCCGCGGTTGTACTGCATTTTCAGGAAATCGCGTAACGCGGTAGGGTCTGGGTTGCCGCTGGCAAATTCTGTGAAGAGATCATTTATATACACCACCTGCACCGTGAGGCCATCGTGTGCCTGGTGGTAGGCGGCCAGTTGGGTAGCGGCCGCGCCCAGGGAGGGCGCGGTCACTATCAGCAGGTCTGCCCCCGGCAGGCCATGCAGGTCCTGGTTTGCAACAGGTCCCAGTGCCACTGGTGTTTGCAGGTCTGCCGGGCGGAAGGCCACATACTCCTGCAAGGTGGTGGCTACATCAGAAAAGGCCAGGGTGGCGCCACTCAGCAGTGTGTTTTGTTTTACCGGCTGCTGGAGGTCCGTTACATTCCACACCTCCGTTTGTGCATCGGCCGCGGCGAGGTTAAAGGTCTTCAACGCCCCGGCAGCAGCGGCGTTGCGGAAGGCCAGCATGCCTTTGGCCGGCAGGCGGAGGGGGCATTGGGCCTGTATTTCCAGGTAGTCCAGCCACCCCAGGGCCCCGCTTCCCCCGCTGAAAGCCAGTTCCACCATGGCAGTGGCCTGGTTTAAACTGGCCTCATACCCCGTGGCGGCAGCGGTAGCGTAGGCTTCGAAGATATCGCCGCTTACGGGGTTCATGTTAAGGGTGCCGGCAGGCCCGCCATTCAATGAAATATTAAAGCTGCCATAATCAAAGCATCTTGCAGCCAGGCGTACATTCAGCAGGGCCTTACCGTCCACCGGGGTGCCCGGCAGGCTAAAACCCACGCTGGACGCCAGCTGCTGGCCGTTGCCGCTGCCAAACTGTGTCCCAAACCATTGCTTGCCACTATGCAGGAAGTTCAGGCTGTCCCGCTCATAAAAATCAAGGTAGGTAAAGCTGGTCAGCGGGGGCAGGGCCGCCACTGGCGTAGGGCTTTTGTCAATGCGGGCCCCGGCGTCCCCGATATGCAGGAAATAATAAGCAGTGTCTGTATATAAATTATACTGGTGGCTGAAGGCGCCCCCGCTGTAAGTCCAGGCATGGGGGCCGGGGGCATAGAAGGCCAGGTAGTCGCGGCCAGACAGTTCCCCATCCCCGCCGTCCACCGCTTCCAGGGACACTTCCGGCAGGTCCGGGTGGCGGAAAGCGGCATTGGCCTCCGGGAGCATGCGCCCCCCGGTGCCGAACAACTGTATGCTGGCGGTGTTAAGATGGGTAGTGGATATGCCTAAAGCACCCAGCAGGGCGGCATCTATTTTATACACACCGGCGGCCGGCACGGCTAATTTATACCAGCTGCCGCCGGCCAGTACGGAGTGCCGGGGCACCGTATCGGCAGGAAAAAGTGAAGGCGCAGCGCCGGCTGCGGCACCGCTCCAAAGGGCCAGCACAGCGGGCCAGGCGGCCAGGTACCGGAGGCAAATAAGCAAGTTGGGCATTCCCCGCATAAATTTTAACAGCCGTCTAAAATAATAAATACCTTCTATACGTTAAATTACTTCCTGGGAAGGCCCGTTCTTAAATCCAATTCCCTGATTTGAAAGCCGAACCCGGTCTATTCAAGGGCAAATCATTACAGATTATTTATTTTTGATATAAAATAAAAAATGTTAAATTTGCGTTTACCATCAGTATATTCAATAAAATTAAATAAAGCCGTATCGCATGCGTAGATTAACCTCCCTATCATTGCTCCTAGGCACCAGCGTGATGTTCTCGTTCACCGCGTGTAAAAACGGGGGACTGTTCGGGAAGAAAAAAGAAAGTTCCTCCGCCACCGGCTGGAGCTATAACGACCCTAAAATGGGTGGTTTTAGCGTTGCCAAAAACAAAGACCAGCAAACCGGCCCCGGACTGGTGTTTGTACAGGGCGGTACGTTTGTAATGGGTGCTACTGAGCAGGACGTAATGGCTGACTGGAACAACATTCCCCGTCGCATTACGGTTTCATCTTTCTATATCGATGAAACAGAAGTGGCAAACGTACACTACCGTGAATATCTTTTCTGGCTGCAGCGCGTATACGGCGAATCTTTCCCCGATGTAGTGAGAAAAGCCCTCCCCGATACCCTGGTATGGCGTAGCGAACTGGCTTACAATGAGCCCCTGGTGGAATACTACTTCCGCCACCCTGCTTACAACAACTACCCGGTAGTAGGTGTAAACTGGAAACAAGCCGCTGATTATGCGAAATGGCGCTCTAACCGTGTAAACGAAAAACTGCTGATGGATAAAGGCCTGCTCTCTAAAGCAGACGTAAATACCGAGGCAGACGACAATACTTTCGATACCAAATCTTACCTGGCCGGCCAGTACGAAGGTACCCCGGGTAAAATGTCCAAGGACGTGAAAGCCCAGCTGCGCAACAGCGATGGATCTCCCCGCGCTGCCCAGTTTGAAGATGGTATCATGCTGCCCAACTACCGCCTGCCCACAGAAGCAGAGTGGGAATACGCCGCTCTCGGTTACATTGGTCAGAACCCCGGCCCTTCCAAGAAAGAAGGCAAACGTGGTGAAGAATTGATCATGAACCGCCAGGTTTACAGCTGGGGCACTAACAACTCCGGCCTGCGCGATATCCGCCGCGGCACCTGGCAGGGCCAGTTCCTGGCGAACTTCAAACGTGGTTCCGGTGACAACATGGGTATGGCCGGTGGCCTGAATGACCGCGCTTCCATTCCCGGTCCTGTAACCTCTTTCTTCCCCAACACTTTCGGCATTTACAACATGTCCGGCAACGTGAGCGAATGGGTACTGGACGTTTACCGCCCACTCTCTCCTGTTGACGGTGATGACTTCAACTACTTCCGTGGTAACAAGTTCCAGACCCTGTACCTGAACGGTGATAAAGAACCCGAAAAGGACAGCCTGGGCCAGTTGAAAATGCGTGACGTAACCGACGAGGAAAGCGCCGGCCGCCTGAACTATCAGAAAGGCGACGTGATCAACTACCTGGATGGTGACTCCCTCTCCCAGGTGGAATATGGCTACGGCATCACTTCCCTGATCAACGATAAGAGCCGCGTAGTAAAAGGAGGCAGCTGGAACGACCGCGCCTACTGGCTCTCTCCCGGTAACCGCCGTTACATGCAGGAAGACCTGGCCACTAACACCATCGGCTTCCGCTGCGCCATGGACCGCGTAGGTAGCCCGGAGGGTAACAAGTTCAAAACAGGTCAGATCTTTAAGAAACAAAGACAAAAGAGATAAACAAAAAAGCCGGGCACGTGCCCGGCTTTTTTGTTTATCTAACGTACAACGTACAGCGTACAACGTACAATGTACATTCTCCTGGTGATCAAATTGCGGCGTAAAACCGCGTCAGTATTGTTTTTCTAAAACAAAATACGCTGTACGCTGTACGCTGTACGCTGTACGTTGTACGCTTGTATTACATCTTCAGCACCTCTTCTGCATGCCGCTTCGTATGCACCTTTTCAATCACCTCTTCTATCACCCCCTTCTCATTGATCACGAAAGTCATGCGGTGAATGCCATCAAAAGTGCGGCCCATGAATTTCTTTTCACCCCACACGCCGTAGGCGTTCAGGATGGTGTGGTCTTCATCCGCCAGCAGGGGAAAGTTCAGGTTGAATTTGGTAGCGAACTTCTTGTGGCTTTTCTGGCTGTCTGCGCTTACACCCAACACCACGTAGCCCTGGCGTAGCATCAACGCGTGGTTATCCCGCAGGTTGCAGGCCTGGGCGGTACATGCGGGCGTATTGTCTTTCGGGTAAAAGTAGAGCACTACTTTCTTACCGCGGTAATCACTGAGGGAAACTGTATTGCCGTCCTGGTCCTGTGCCGTAAAGGCTGGCGCCACATCGCCTGGCTTCAGGTGTTTCATCTTACTGTCGTTTTATTCCGGGGGCAAAGTTAACGCTTAAATTGCAGCGTGTAAGTGGTGCTGTTGTCTGCCAGGTCAGTAACGGTGAGGGCCAGCGTGTGTTCGCCCTCCGGGCAATGCTCCTCAAAGGTGTAGGTGAGCACGTTGTTCTTCCGGGAAAACATCAGCCACTTGCCATCCAGCATACCGCGGTAACTCTTAATGCCGTTGTTGTCACCCATAGCAAAGGATATTTTGGTAGCCGTTTTGAGGCTCATGTGCGGGGTAACTTTGCCCAAAGGCTTGATGGTAGGGTCTTTCAGGTCTGTTTCCAGGTGGAAGTTGCCGAGCTCTTTGAACACGCCCCGGTACCATCCGTTCTCCAGTTTCACCGCGGCGGCAGCCCTGTCGCCCCCACCTTCCCGGATCATCACTATTTTGTTGGTAAGCGCTGCAGGCACGGGTTTGGTGGGTTTTATGCGCACGGAGAATGTATCGTGCACGGGCACCAGCACGGATTGCAACTGGTAGCTATTGGAATAATAATCCGCATCTTTTGCAGGGCGTTCTGCATAGTCAAAGCAGAAGGAATCATACACCTCATCTTCCCCTAAGGAAAAGGCCACGTTGGCATTCGCAAAATCATTGCGCATGGAAGGGCGGATCATTTTTGCACAACTGTCTGCCGGTTCATCTTCCCCTTTACATTGCAAAGCAAATTTCACTATGCTGGTATTGCCATAGGCATCCTTCACCTGCAGCTGCAGGTTATGTACGGCCCCATCGCTCAAACTCACGATGCCACTCCCTTTCAGCGGGTGATAAATATCGAGTTTATTGCCCGGCAGGGCATATAGCAGTTGCAGGTAAGGGCCTCCGTTCTTCTTTGTTTTATAATCCACATGTGCATTGATGTAGCGCGTTTCTTCATACCCGATATGGTCTAACTGGAAGCCAATGTCCGGTGTGTTATCCTGCAATAAAACCGCCTCGTAAATGCCGTTGGCATTCTCCGAGTTATTCTGCCGGTCTATGGCCTGCACACCGATGCTCACCAGGCTGTGGGACGTAGTGATCACGGGCGTGGCGGGCTGGTATACATTCCCCACTTTTTTTACGGAGATCATTTGCGGTGATTGCTGGTAAATGCTGGTAAAGCGGTTGTACACCGCGATGCGGTACACTTCCGGGGCGCGGGTGTCGGGCACGTCAAAGCCAAACAGCAGGGGATTCACCGGCTTGCCGCTGGCGGTTTCACGGATCTCGAAATGCAGGTGGGGGCCCGCGCTGCCGCCCGTATTGCCGCTCCAGGCAATGAACTGGCCTTTCTTTACAGGAAACATATTGGCCGGTATGGCCATGTCACATGCCCAGCTTTCGGTTTTGTATTCCTGGTCTTTCACATACTTTTCCAACGCGGGGAAGAAGCGGTTCAAATGCCCGTGCACCGTGGTAAACCCGTTGGGATGGGTAATGTAGATCACGTTGCCAAAGCCCGTGTGCGACACCCCTACCCGGCTCACATAACCATCTGCCGCGGCGTGCACGGCCAGGTTTTCCCGCTGGTTGGTCTTAATGTCCATACCGGAGTGGAAGTGATTGGGGCGCAGCTCACCAAAGTTGCCGGCCAGGGAAATAGGAATATCCAGCGGATCGCGGAAGTAGCCCTTCGGATAATTCTTTACCGGCATGTCCTGCGCGGAGGCCAGTAACGGGGCCAGAAATAAGCAAAAACCAAAATATCGTTTCATAAAAAGTTCCCGTGTAAAGTGCGGATGTTAGGTTGACTCATAACAATGATACCAAACATTTTTTAAATGTTACCGGCCAACATATATGCAATTTTTTTTCTACTTTGGTGGCCTTAAAATGTGAGACCACATGTCCATTGAAGTAGCGCAGCTCAGCAAGATTTACGGGGAACAAAAGGCAGTGGACAACATCTCCTTTTCCTTGCAGAAGGGCGAGATCGTGGGGTTCCTGGGGCCCAATGGTGCGGGTAAATCCACTACCATGAAAATGATCACGGGCTACCTGCCACCCAGCGGCGGCACGGCTACCGTGTGCGGCTTTGATGCAGTGAAAGATCCCATGAAAGTGCGCAAACGCGTAGGTTACCTGCCGGAATCCAATCCCCTGTACTTCGACATGTACGTGCGGGAGTTCCTGCGCTTCATTGCAGGCGTGCACCAGTTGGGCATTTCCGCGGAAAAGCGCGTGGAAGAAATGATCCAGGTGACCGGCCTTGCACCGGAAAGCAAAAAGAAAATAGGTGCCTTGTCCAAAGGCTACAAACAGCGGGTGGGCCTGGCCCAGGCGCTGCTGCATAACCCTGAAGTACTCATCCTGGACGAGCCTACTTCCGGCCTGGATCCCAACCAACTGGTGGAGATCCGCCAGCTGATCCGGTCCCTGGGTGCGGATAAAACGGTGATCCTCTCTACCCATATCATGCAGGAAGTGGAAGCCATGTGCAGCCGCGTGCTTATTATCAACAAAGGCCAGCTGGTGATGGACAACCCCATTGCCGCCCTGCAGCAAACCAGCACTGGTGGTGGTTCCATACAGGTATCTTTCGCGGAGCAGCTCGTGCCGGCCGCCCTGGAAGCCATTGCAGGTGTAACGCGGGTACAGGCCGGCGAGGGCAACAGTTGGACATTGTACAGCCAGGATGTAGAATCCGTGCGGAAAAACCTGCTACAATTCGCTTTGATAAATAACCGGAACATCCTTTCTTTGCAGAGCAATTCACAAAGCCTGGAAAGTATTTTCCGGGAATTGACAAAGTAAAGTTCGTCGTAAATGTGCTTGTTACAGGGCCACACAAAGCCGTTGCACCAGCAACTATTCTACAACTGATTTTCTTTAACCATATTTCAAATCTCAATTTTTAAAAAATGAGCATCATTTCAGCTATTCACGCGAGACAAATCCTTGACAGCCGTGGCAATCCCACTGTAGAAGTAGACGTAACCACAGAAGACGGTCACTTTGGCCGCGCCGCTGTGCCCTCCGGCGCCTCTACCGGTAAGCACGAGGCCGTGGAACTGCGTGACAACGACAAGAGTGTATACATGGGCAAAGGCGTTCTGCAGGCAGTAGCCAACGTAAATGATATCATTGCTGAAGAACTGATCGGTTGGGATGTTACAGACCAGTCTGGCATTGACCAGGCTATGATCGAACTGGATGGTACTCCCAACAAGAGCAAGCTGGGAGCAAACGCCATGCTGGCCGTGTCTATGGCAGTAGCCAAAGCCGCTGCGGACGAAGTGGGCCTGCCACTGTACCGTTACCTGGGTGGCGTTAACGCTTCTACCCTGCCCGTACCCATGATGAACATCATCAACGGTGGTGTGCACGCTGATAACAAGATCGACTACCAGGAATTCATGATCGTACCCATTGGCGCTTCTTCCTTCTCCGAAGGCCTGCGCTGGGGTGTTGAGATCTTCCACCACCTGAAATCCGTACTGAAAAAGAAAGGCTACAGCACCAACGTAGGGGACGAAGGCGGCTTTGCCCCGGAGATCCAGAGCAATGAAGAAGCTATCGAAACCGTACTGGCAGCCATCGAAGCCGCTGGCTACAAAGCAGGTTCCCAGATCGGTATCGCCCTGGACGCCGCCAGCAGCGAGATGTACAACGAGGCTGACAAGACCTATAAATTCTACAAATCTTCCGGCAAGGTGCTGACCAGCGATGAGATGGTGGCCTACTGGACAGAATGGGTAAACAAATATCCCATCATCTCCATCGAAGATGGTATGGCAGAAGACGACTGGGAAGGCTGGAAAAAACTGACCGAAGCGATCGGCGCCAAGGTACAGCTGGTAGGCGACGACCTGTTCGTAACCAACGTAACCCGCCTGAAAGAAGGTATTGATAAGGGCATTGCCAACTCTATTCTGATCAAGGTAAACCAGATCGGTACGGTGACCGAAACCATCAACGCGGTGAACATGGCCCACAAAGCCGGCTATACTTCCGTGATGAGCCACCGTTCCGGCGAAACCGAAGACGTAACCATCGCCGACCTGGCAGTAGCCCTGAACTGCGGCCAGATCAAGACCGGTTCTGCTTCCCGTACGGACCGTATTGCCAAGTACAACCAGCTGATCCGCATTGAGGAAGAACTGGACAATGTGGCTTATTATCCCGGAAATACCATTAAATTTGGTAAGAAGTAAGGCCAATGGTACACTGGTTTAGCAGTGTATAAACATACAACCGGGTACTGACTTCCGAGGCAGTACCCGGTATTTTTTTAACCCGTTTATTCAACGCGAATGGAAGAGCAGCTGCAGGATCCACTGGAAAACCATGACGAGATCATTGACGGAAGCAATAAACGTCCGAAGTTCAGCATCCCTGCCTGGGCCCGTAATAAGTACGTGGTTACGGCTACGGCTTTTGTGCTCTGGATAGCTTTCTTTGACGATCATAACCTGCTGTACAGCATTCATTTATCACGGGAAGTGGGCAAGCGCGTGGCCCGCCGGGAAAGCCTGACACAACAGATAGCGCAAACCCGGAAAGAACAGGAAGAACTGCTGGGCACCCCGGATGCTCTGGAGAAATTTGCCCGGGAGAAGTACCTTTTCAAAAAAGACAACGAAGACGAATTCATTATCAAGGAGAAAGAGTAACAACAGCCGCCAGCCGGGCTTATCTGCGTCCCATAATTTTTGGGCACGGGCAACAATACGCCGTTAACATTGTCCGTTATAAGAAGGTAATATCCAAGTTCACATATAAAATACACTGCATGGATAATTCTACACCTTTCTCTTTTACAAAATCCTTCCCTGTCACTGGTAGCCAAAAACAAACCACGCTCGTATCCCAGGATCTCATTTTACCCGCTACAGAACAGGCACACCTTTCCGAAACTTATGCTGCACTGGACACTTTGCGCACCGCCCCCCGCGCCGCAGCGCTGAAAGCGATCTTTGCGCATGCGGCAGCAGCGCAGGAGAAGGTTTCCCGGTAAGAAGTTGGTACCAGGTAGTAAGTAATAAGTACACAGGTGCTTCGTATTGTTATGTGCAAAACAGGTCGTAAAATCTTATTTTGCGCCTTAACGCATTGTACGCAGTACCTTGTACACCGTACCTACTACATCATACATACTACCAGATACAATGACTAAAAAAGAGCGCTTCGACTTCGTGATCCGCTGGTTTGAACAGCATGTCCCGGATGCCGAAACAGAACTGGTTTACGACAATCCCTACGAGCTGCTGGTGGCTGTGATCCTATCGGCCCAGTGTACGGACAAGCGGGTGAATATGACCACCCCGGCCATTTTCCAGCGCTACCCCACGGTAGAGAAACTGGCCACTGCCACGTTTGATGAGCTCTTCCCGCTGATCCGCAGCATTTCTTACCCGAATAATAAAACAAAACACCTGATCGGCATGGCGGAGAAGGTGGTGCATGACTTTCATGGGGAAATACCACACACCGTGCCGGAGCTCATTACGCTGCCGGGCGTAGGCCGCAAGACGGCCAATGTGATTACCTCCGTGATAGACCACCAGCCCAACATGGCCGTGGATACCCACGTATTCCGCGTATCGGCCCGCATAGGACTTACCACCGGTGCCAAAACACCGCTGCAAACGGAAATGCAGCTGCTCAAATACATCCCGGAAGACAAGGTGCATATTGCCCACCACTGGATCATATTGCATGGCCGCTACATTTGTGTGGCCCGCAATCCCAGGTGCGGGGAGTGTGGCCTGCGGCCGGCCTGCAAATACTACAACACGGTTGTAAAAAAAGAACTGGAAGCACGGCAACTGCCGCTGCTCCCGTCGCACGTGATGCCTGCGGCAAAAGCGAAACCAAAGAAAGCCGCCGGAAAGGAAACCACTGCTGCAAAGAAAGCGGCCACGCCCAAAAAAGCGGCTGTGAAACCAAAGAAAACAAAATAGGCTTCAAAGGCCATCTGTACTGCATTCTGCCTTTTGCCGGCCGCCCAAAAAATAACTTGTGCGTCCGACATTTTTACTATCTTAACCAGCGTTTTATTTTACCTGACCAAAAGCCTTACTTACACGTTTATGAAAGCAGCCACCCGACTACAGCTGATGTTGATGATGTTCCTGGAGTTCTTTATCTGGGGCGCCTGGTTCGTTACCATGGGAACCTTTGTATTGAAAAACTTACAGAACACTAACGACGGTCACGTAGGGCAAGCCTATCTCTGCCAGTCATTTGGTGCCATCATTGCACCGTTTATCATTGGTCTGATCGCAGACCGTTACATCGCCGCACAGATCATTATGGGCGTGCTGCACCTGCTGGGCGCTGCCACCCTGTGGTACTGCTCCACCCTTACAGACTTTTCCGCATTTTACCCGCTCATTGTGCTGTACATGGTATTGTACATGCCCACCCTGGCACTGGTGAATACCGTTTCCTTCAACCAGATGAAAAATCCCAGCAAAGAGTTTCCGCCCATCCGTACCATGGGCACCCTGGGCTGGATCGTGGCCGGTGTGCTGATCGGCTGGCTGGCATGGGAATCCAATCATAAACTGGACCTTACCTTCAAAATGGCTGCCGGTGCATCCCTGGTACTGGGCCTCCTGAGCTTTACCCTGCCCAATACCCCCCCGGGCAAAAGAGGCCAGAAAGTGACCGTGGGCGATATCATTGGCCTAGATGCACTGAAACTGCTGGCCAATAAATCTTACCTGATCTTCTTCCTGGCATCTATCGCCATCTGCGTGCCGCTGTCATTCTACTACAACTTCACCAATCCTTTCCTGAACGAGATCGGCATGAAGGCTGCTGCCGGGAAAATGGCCCTGGGACAGGTTTCTGAGCTGCTGTTCATGGTGATCATGCCCCTGCTTTTTGTAAGACTGGGCGTGAAAAAAATGCTGGCTGTAGGTATGGCCGCATGGGTGCTCCGCTACATTTTCTTTGCTTATGGTAATGTGGATGCGGGTTACTGGATGCTCATCGGTGGCATTGTGCTGCATGGTGTATGCTACGACTTCTTCTTCGTAACAGGACAGATCTATACCGACAACCTGGCCGGCCCGCAATTCAAGAGCGCTGCGCAGGGTATGATCACGCTGGCTACTTATGGCGTGGGCATGCTGATCGGCTCTTACATGTCCGGCCCTATTGTAAACAGCTACAAGACCGGTGCAGATACCCACAACTGGACGTCTGTATGGCTGATCCCTGCCGGCATTGCCGTAGTGGTGCTCCTGCTGTTCGTCCTGCTGTTTAAAGACCGCAACGCTATCAAACAGGAAGACCTGGCTACAGCTGCCGCGGCCCACTAACCAGGCTTTTACCAAACGCTTTTATCCCGCGGGTATTAATCGTAATCATTTATTGTTTATTCCTATCAAACAATCGATCATTGCAATTAATACCCGCTTTTCTTTTACTAACAACCACGTGATCATTTAACCTTCACCAACACATTATTACCATGAGAATTGCCATGCTGGGCTCGGGTTTTATCGGGCGTTTTTATGCGGATTCCCTGCTGGGACAAAGAAGCAAAGATGAAATTGTAAGTATCTATTCCCGCCGCGAAGAAAGCGCGCGCAAGTTTGCCGAAGACTACAAAGTACCGCATGCCACCACAGACATGCTGGCCGCCATTAACCACCCCGATGTGGAAGTGGTATGCATTTCCCTGCCCAACAACCTGCACGAAGCCGCGGTGCTGGCCTGCTGCGCGGCTAAAAAGGCCGTGCTGTGCACCAAGCCCCTGGGCCGTAATGCCGCAGAAGCCAAACGCATGCTGGAAGCCGTAGAAAAAGCAGGCATCTTCCACGGCTACCTGGAAGACCTGGTGTACACGCCCAAATTCAGCAAAGCCTTGCAAAGTGTGCAGAATGGTGCCCTGGGCCGCATCCTCTGGGCCAAGAGCCGTGAAACACACCCTGGCCCCCACAGCGAATGGTTCTGGGATAAGGAACAAGCCGGCGGCGGTTGCATGCTGGACCTGGGCTGCCACTGCGTGGAAATAACCCGCAGCTTCATCGGCAAAGACATCCGCCCCATGGAAGTCATGTGCTGGGCAGATACACAGGTAAAACCCATCGATGCAGAAGACCATGCCATTGCCCTGGTGAAGTATGAGAATGGCGCCATTGGCCAGTTTGAGGTAAGCTGGACCTTCCGGGGTGGCCTGGACCTCCGCGATGAGGTAATGGGTACGGAAGGCACCATCTGGATCAATAACTTCCTGCGCACCGGTTTCGATATGTTCACCACCGGCAAAGGAGCAGACTATGTCGCAGAAAAAGCAGAAAGCAACAGCGGCTGGCTCTTCCCCGTAGGTGATGAGATCAATGACCTGGGCTACAACCATATGTTCACCGACATGCTCCGCTCCATCGAAAACAAGCAAACACCCCGTGAAAGCTTCTATGATGGCTACGTGGTAAACGCTATCCTGGATGCCGCCTACAGATCAGCCACCAGCAAGCAGTGGGAGCCCGTGCAACTGGACATCTGGCGCGGCCAGACCGGTGTTACCAGCAACAAAGACCAGCAGGAATACGATGCAGACCACTACCTGATCAAAGAAGAAACCACGCACTACGGGGCTAAGAAACTGATCCTGAAACATAAGACCACGGGGCAGATCACGGAGAAAACGGTGTAGGCGGAAAAGCTTCCTATTTCAGGTTTCCCGGGAATTTCAAATTCAGTTCTCAAGCGTTCTGCAGCAGCACTGCTTAGGAACATTATCCAATAAAAAATTCCAAAACGCAATACCCACAAGGCTTTCAGCCGGGTTGTGTTTTGGAATTTTTGCTTAGAAATTGGTTGATAAATCGATCAAACAGGTATTGCCTTCCGTGGCAATTTTATCTAACAATGAAAATGGGCTCAGCTTACCAGCCGGATATACGCTTTCCCAAACGTATGATTGATCTCCACTTCCACCAGCTTCCCTTTTTCATACCGGTACACATTGCGTTTACCATCGGGCAGGGTAAGCTCATAGCGGCTGCCACCAAGGGACCTGAGTGCCAGCACCTGGCCCTGCGCTTCTGAAAAAACGGAGGTGATGCGCACCGGCTCTGTAAAGTAAAGCTCACTCACGCAGTGTGTGATGGAGGCTTCCGGGATCACGGTTTTAGTATTATCGTGACTGACATTGTATTGCCTGCCCGCATGCAGCGTGGTGGTTACTTCATCCGTTCCGGATTTGTTCCGCACATTGCGGGCCTGCTCCAGCGTACTACCTGCAAACTGCACGTCCAGCTGGGTGGTGATATTGCCAATGATGTGAAACTCGCTCTTGATCGTAATGTTGCGGGTATTGCCGCTTTGGGTTTGCCTGGCATTAACAAAACCCACCGGCCGGTTGCCAAACACGATCTGGTATTGCTGCGTTTGTGCGTGGGCCGGTTTTACAGTAAAGAAGGCAAGCATGAAGCTCAACAGGTATTTCATAGTAACACTTAGTTCTTGATCCGCTGTTTTTAAATATACAAAAAAATACCAGTGGCCCGCTAACAATTCCGTGTGATAGATGGCATCGGCCAGCACTTAAAAAAAACCGTTAGCACAGCGCAGTGGCAACTGTAACTAACGGTCCGGAACAGCCAGGCTCTTACACCTTATTTGGCTGTCAGCAATTCTTTGATGCGCACCACCAGTTCGCTTTTGGTAATGGGCACGCCCATGATCTTGTTATAACCAATGGCGTCTACCAGGTATTGGTCGCGGATGATCTTGATCAGCTGACCATTATTGATTTCGGGGATAAGCACCTTGTCAAAGCTGTGCAGGATGTCACCCAGGTTCTTGGGGAACGGGCGCAGGTGGCGCAGGTGTGCATGTGCTACTTCGTGGCCTTCTTCCAGCAGTTCCAGCACCGCGCTCTTGATAGCACCGTAGGTAGAGCCCCAACCCAGTATGAGCACTTTGCCCTTTTCAGGGCCCAGCTCTATTTTCTGCGCGGGAATATAGTCAGCAATGCGATCTACTTTCTCCTGGCGGATCTTCACCATCACCTGGTGGTTTTCCGGATCGTAGCTCACGTTACCAGTGATATTCTGCTTTTCAAGGCCGCCAATGCGGTGTTCCAGGCCGGCAGTGCCGGGCACTGCCCAGGGGCGTACCAGTTTCTCATCGCGCTGGTAGGGATAGAAATGCTCCTCTCCTTCTTCCAGTTGCGTCTTGAACTTCACCGCTATCTGGGGCAGGCTGGATGCTTTTGGGAAGCGCCAGGGCTCCGCACCGTTGGCGATATAACCGTCACTGAGGAAGATCACCGGTGTCATATGCTGCACCGCAATGCGGAAGGCTTCAAACACCGCCTCAAAACAGTCGGACGGGGTGCTGGCAGAGATCACCGGCATGGGGCACTCCCCGTTGCGGCCGTAGTAGGCCTGCAGCAGGTCAGATTGCTCCGTTTTGGTGGGCAGGCCCGTAGAGGGGCCACCACGCTGGATATCTATGATCAGCAGGGGAATTTCCAGCATCATGGCCAGGCCCATGGCTTCACTTTTCAGGGCCATACCCGGGCCGGAGGTAGTGGTTACCCCCATGTGGCCACCGTAAGAGGCGCCAATGGCAGACGTAATACCCGCAATCTCATCTTCTGCCTGGAAGGTCTTGATGCCAAAGTTTTTATAGCGGCTCAGTTCATGCAGGATGTCTGACGCCGGCGTAATGGGATAGGTACCCAGGAACAGGGGCAGGTTTGATTTCTGGCTGGCAGCCACCAGGCCGTAGGCCAGGGCGGTATTGCCCGTGATGCTGCGGTACACGCCGGGCTCCATGCGGGCTTTTTCCACGCGGTAGCGGGTAGAAAAAGCTTCCACCGTATCGCCATAATTATAGCCGGCTTTCAGTGTTTTCAGGTTGCTTTCCAGCACGTCCGGCTTCTTGCCAAATTTGTCATTGAGGAAGGCCACGGTATTGTTCATATCGCGGTCGTAGAGCCAGTAGAGAAAACCCAGCACGAACATGTTCTTGGAGCGGTCTTTCTCCTTCATGCCCAGGGGGCTGTCCTTCAGGGCTTCGCGGGTCATCTTGGTGATGTCCATGGTGTGCAGCTGGTAAGCGGCCAGGGAGCCGTCTTCCAGCGGGTTCACGCCTTCGGGGTAGTTAGCCAGGCGCAGGTTCTTGGAATCAAAACCGTCCGTATTGGCGATGATGATGCCGCCTTTTTTCAGACCTTTCAGGTTCGCTTTCAGGGCGGCGGCGTTCATGGCCACCAGCACGTCGCAGGCGTCGCCAGGGGTAAAAATGCGGTTAGAGGAAAAGTGCAGCTGGAAGCCGCTCACCCCGGGCAGGGTGCCTATCGGGGCACGTATTTCGGCCGGGAAATCCGGGAAGGTACTAAGGTCGTTGCCAATCAGGGCGGTGTTATTGGAAAACTGGGTGCCGGTCAGCTGCATCCCGTCCCCGCTATCGCCGGCAAACTTAATCACCACATCTTCAATCTGTTGTATCGGAGTATTGGACATTACGATAATTTGAGCTGGTAAAGTTAGCAATTCGGCAGGTACTAATGGTATCCCAATCGGGAAAAACTGCCTGGTGCAAAAGTACACAATGTTGGTAGACTTCTACAAAAGCATATTATCCAGGTAGCAGGGCCAGGTGTAGGTGCGCTGCGCGCAATACCAGGACCGCAGGGCATTTGCATTGTTTAGCGGATTACCGCAGGTTATGACCCATCATAATTTGTAATAGGGAAGGATGGCTGTACCCGCTTTTCTACCCGAGCATTTACACGTTTTGTTAAAAGAAAAAATGCGCAAATGCCATGGCATGGTGTTTGGAATATTATCCCTGAAGCCAGCGCTGCTACTACGTTTGCAGCTGTGCCGCAGTTGACGGTAAGCTGTACTGCAAATTCCTAAAGTAGTGTTAAAACAAAAAAAATCATACACCAATTTCTTTAAACCAACGTTTATGAAATATATACGACTCACATTGCTGATGACATTGCTTACGGGCGCCATTGCATTCCGCCCTGCGGCAGGTTCTATCAGCGGCAAGATCACACCGCCCGACGGGGCCACAGAAGTGTGGGCGTTTGCGGGCAGTGATACACTGAAAACGGCAGTATCAAACGGGATGGTGAGCTTTGAAAATGTGAAGGCAGGAACGTATACCGTGATCGTAAATGCCAAAAGCCCATACAAGGATGCTACCATCCAGAATGTTAAAGTAGAAGATGGTAAGGTCACTGACCTGGGCGAGATCAAACTGGATCAATAAAGTCTTTATCAACGCAATAGTTGGTTTTCATAGGGGTTAATCAAAAAGCCGGCATCATACGTCTGTATGGCCGGCTTCTTTTTTTGCGGCATGTTATTTACGTGTATGCGTTAGCGTTATATGCCTGATGCATTTTCCGTTGCATTGTGGAATGGTTGGCTTGCGGTCAACAAAAAACGCCCCTGCCGGTGTGGCAGGGGCGTTTCCTTTATCTTCAGGCATCCGCTCACGCGCCGCCCAGTTTGCATTTCTGCAGCACTTCCCATGATTTGCCGTTGTGGCGCAGGAAGTACAGGTTATTCACCTTGAAGCTGGCAGTGTACTCTTTGTTTTCGTACTCCGGCCATGCTTTCTCAAACTGCTCGTCGGTCAGGTCCTTGAATGCTACGGTCACGTGCGGGGTAAAGCCGGTACGTGCCAGCATGGTGGAGAAGCCGAATTCTTTGCGCAGGAAGTTGATCAGCAAACGGTGCATAGCTGACATCGTTTCGCTCTTCTCTACGTTGATAAACAGTACGCGGTTCTGCTTGTTGGGGAATGTACCAAAGCCGTTCAGGTTCACTTCGAAAGGCGCCTGTGTCTTGGCAAATTCGGTCAGCTCGTCGCAGAAGGCTTTTTCCAGGGCCGGGTCTGCGGTGAACGGTACCTGCAGCGTAATGTGCGGCAGTACTTTCAGGGCGTACACCGGGCCATACTTTTCTGCAAACTCCTGTTTTATCTTAATGATCTCTTTACCTACTTCTGCAGTGGGCAGCAGGGCAATAAAGTAGATCTTGTTATCTGGTTTGGGCATCATGGGGCGTCTGTTGCCACCGGGACGTCCGCCCGGACGGCTACCGCCGTATCCACCGCCGCCGCGATTGTAGCCACCGCCACCACCGCCGCGGTTATATCCACCGCCGCCGCCGTAGCCGCCGCCACCGCCGCGATTATAACCGCCGCCACCGCCGCGATCATAACCACCGCCACCACCACGGTTGTATCCGCCACCGCCGCCACCGCGATCATAACCACCGCCGCCGCCACGGTTGTATCCACCGCCGCCGCCGCGATCATAACCGCCGCCACCGCCGCGATTGTAACCGCCGCCACCGCCGTAGCCACCACCTTCCCGGTTGCCATAGCCGCCGCCTTCGCGGTTACCATAACCACCGCCTTCACGGTTACCATAGCCACCACCATCACGGTTGCCGTAGCCACCGCCTTCACGGTTGCCATAGCCGCCACCTTCGCGGTTACCATAGCCACCACCTTCGCGGTTGCCGTAGCCGCCGCCTTCGCGGTTACCATAGCCACCACCACGGTTGTAGCCACCACCGTAGCCGCCACCACCTTCGCGGTTGCCATAACCACCGCCTTCACGGTTGCCATAGCCACCACCGCCTTCGCGGTTGCCATAGTTATCACCACCTTCGCGGTTGTAATTAGGCCGGTAGGGCCTGGTTTCCCGGTCGGGATTGAAAGGACGACTGTTCATATCAGTCTTGTCGCTGTCAAATTCGCGGTTGTCCCTGTTGTAGCCACCTGGTTTCTCTGAATTGGAATTAGGATCAGATTCTTTGTTGGTGTCCGGATTGTAAGGCTTACGGGGGCGTTCGTTTCTCTCAAAATTCATCTTGCTAAATTAAAACGTTTGAATATTAGAGATGATTTCATAAACATGAAATACATCCTGGTACGTGTTATAAAGTGGCGCCGGTGCAAACCGTATAACGCCGGGTTCTCTGTAATCTACAATGATACCTGCTGCTGTGAGTTGCTGGTGAATGGCTTTGCCCTGGTTTCCGAAGAACAAAGATAATTGCGCACCACGTTCCGCACAATTTTCAGGTGTTAAAATTTCAAAGTTGATACTACCGATCTGATGGAGCAAATATTCCAGGTAACCGGTAAGCTGTATGCTCTTCTCTCTTAATGCAGCAATGCTGGTGGACCCAAATATTTCCAGGGATGTTTTTAGTCCCACCATGTTAAATACCTGCGCTGTGCTCAGTTGCCAGCCTTCGGCGGTAGCCTTGGGTACAAACCCTTTTTCCATCAGGAAGCGTGTACTTTCATCGTTACCCCACCAGCCGCCTGCCCTGGGATAATCCAGCTGTGCGGCATGTTTTTCATGGATAAATGCGCCGCCCACTGCACCGGGCCCGCCATTGAGGTATTTGTAAGAACACCATACCGCAAAGTCCACTTCCCAGTCGTGTAGTTGCAAAGGTACATTGCCTACCGCATGTGCCAGGTCAAAACCGGCAAAAGCGCCCACTTGATGGGCTGCCTCGGTTAAGGCTTTCATGTCAAAAAGCTGGCCGGTGTAATAGTTAATGCCGCCAAATAATAACAAGGCTAAGCTATCACTTTGTTCACCGATTGCCTGTAAAATATCTTCTATCCGGATCAAATGTTCTCCCGGCCTGGGCGAAATCTCGATGATCGCGTCTGCCGGGTTGTACCCGTATAATTTTACTTGCGTTTCCACGGCATACTGATCGCTCGGGAATGCGCCTGCCTCCATGATGATCTTGTAACGCTTACCGGACGGGCGGTAAAAACTCAGCATCAAAAGGTGCAGGTTCGTGGTCAGCGTGTTCATGACCGAAACTTCCTGCTCCAGGGCGCCCACCAGGGGGGCCAGGGGCTTGCGGCAGAACTGCTGGTAATACAACCATGGATTTTGCGCCTTCCAGTAGCCTTCCACGGCGTGGGTGCGCCAGTCTTCCAGCTCCTGTTGTATGGCTGCCTGTAGCGCTTTTGGCTGCAGACCTAATGAATTCCCACAGAAATAAATGGCTTCTTTGCCCTCGTGACGGGGAAAATGGAATTGCTCCCTGAACTTATGTAGTGAATCCTGCTGATCCTGGCTTACTGCATAGGATAAAGATGCTTGGTACGTCATCGTTACTTTCTTTCTAATCTTGCGCTATTGTTCGGTTCCGGGCTTACCAGGTGGAAATTGTCTTGTTATGATTTTACAGTGATTGCATTCTCTAAATTGGCACAAATCCCAGGCCATAACCGCCTACCGGTCTATAAGCCTTGTTTGATCGGCCAGAATATGCCTTGTCTGGATAATATCGTCAGGAATAAACTTGGTTTACGACTCAAAAAATTTGCTAATGTTATGCTGGAGCGCTGTGCAGCCTACACACTTTGTGAAAGGCCTACCCCGTGGATAGCTTATCTTACTGGTTGTTTTGGGACTTTTATATCTATTTTCTCAAAATGTGCAGTACAGACCGCTTTTCGGTTTTCCTTCGCTTTCTTTTCTCAGTATCTAAATAGTTGGCTCAGGCTATAAAATGTGCCAGATGGTATTTCTCAATCTTTCAATAAGGACCCAAAAATAATAAAGCCTTTCCAAATATAACAATGTTCTTTTGTTAAAGTTTGGTAAATGGCCCAAAAACGTATAAATGGACTACAAACAGCCGTTTTTTAACGGGTTTTTAAGGTTTGGCCGGGCCTCCGGGAGCAAAATTTTCACAAAAAAACCGCCCGGAGGATTCCGGGCGGCGTCACCTAACTTACAACTGTTACACTGTAAAGCATTCCGGGAGCAAGCCTATTTCAGGGGTTGGGGCTGTTCTACCAGCACCCCGTTCGTAGCATGCGCGTCGTCCGCATGCGCGGGCTCGTCTTTCCCTTTAAAGAATTTATATGGCTTGGGAGACAGGTAGTTATCATCATGCAGCTCCCTCACTTTAGCCCTGGGCATAAAGAGCTTTACGATCAGCACCAGGAAGGGCACATATTTCAACGCCCTTGGCCAGCCCATGTAATCCAGCACGTCAATAGAGCGCTTGTTCATGGAGTACATCACCGGCACCAGGATGAGGGTGAGGAAGGTGGCAAAGATCAACCCGAAGATCATGGTCCAGGCCAGGGGCCCCCAGAACGCCACGTTATCCCCGCCAAAGAAGATGTGCGGCTCAAACGAGGAGAAGAGGGATGCAAAGTCAATATTAAAGCCCACCGCCAGCGGGATGAGCCCCAGAATGGCCGCAATGGCCGTGAGGATCACCGGGGTCATACGTGTGCGGCCGGCCTCCATCACTGCCTCATGCACCGTAGCGCCCTGCATCAGCAGCAGGTCTGTAAACTCTACCAGCACGATCCCATTGCGCACCACGATGCCCGCCAGGGCCATGATGCCCACACCGGTCATTACAATGGAAATATCCATCTTGGTAATGGCAAAGCCCAGGAATACCCCGATGATGCTGAACAGGATCTCGGAGAAGATGATCAGCGGGCGGCCTATGGAGTTGAACTGCAGCACCATGATCAGCAGGATGAGGCCAAAAGCGCCCACCATGGCCTTTAGCAGGAAGTTCATGGTTTCTTCCTGGTCTTCCTGCTCACCGGTCATCTTCACCATTACACCGGCGGGCTTGGCAAATTCATCCAGGGCTGCCTTGATCTGGCCCACCACCTCGTTGGCATTGTAGCCGGAGAGCACGTTGGATGCCAGGGTCACCACGCGCTTCTGGTCTATACGTTTAATGCTTGCATATGTATTGGCATAGCGGATGGTAGCCACCGCGCTCAGGGGCACCTGGCGCACCGCACCGCCCATGTTCATATCACGGAACATGATGTTGGTGTTCATCAGCGTGTTCACGTTGTTACGCTGGTCTTCTTTAAAGCGCACATTGATCGGGTAGTCATCTTCCGGGTCGCGGTACTTGGAGGCTTCCGTACCAAAAAGGGCGCCGCGCAGGGCCATGCCGATGGTGGCGGTAGAGATGCCTTCCCGGTTAGCACGCTCCCGGTCTATCTCTACTACAACTTCCGGCTTGTTGCTTTCAAAATCACTTTTCAATTCTTCCACCCCGCCAATGTTGAGCGAGTCCAGGTAACGTTTGATCTTATCGGAAGTGGTGGTCAGTGTTTCAAATTCATCACCGGAGATCTCGATGTTGATGGCCTTACCCGTGGGCGGACCGCTTTGTTCCTGCTCCACGGTAATGTTGGCCCCGGGAATGCCTTTTACGGCTGCACGGATCTTGTCCAGGTAGTCCTTGGTGGACTGCCCGTGCCTTTCTCCGAACTCCACGAAAGCCACGGTCACCTTGCCTTTCTGCGGCTCTGTACCCTGGCTCATCTGTGAGGGATCGCCTGCGCCTACCGCCACGTTGGAGATAATGGATTCCACGATGGGGTTATTGGGCTTCACTACGGATGTAATGCGCTTTTCGATCACATGGGTAATAGAGTCTGTGTACTTCTGATCCGTGCCCATGGGCAGTTCTATGTAGGTATAAATGAAGTTCGGATCGGAGGTGGGGAAGAATACCACTTTGGGTGCGCGGATGCCGATGAGCATCACGCTGAAGATCAGCAGGCCAAAGGTGGCAAAGAGGATCCATACCGGGCGCCAGCCCACCAGGAACCAGGCCAGGACGGACTTGTAGCGCTCCTGCACCTTGGGCCAGAAGCCGTACTGGAAGCGCCGTGCAATAGCGCCCAGCCAGAAACGTTCCAGCGCGATCAGGCACCACAGGAAGATGATGAAATTGCCACCACCCGCGTTCTTAGTGCCATAACAGATCAGCGCCAGTACGGCAAAGATGATGGTAAGAATGGTAAACTTGCGGTCCCACTTTGCTTTCGGGTGCGCCTCCCCTTCATGCTTGTCCATGAAGTCCACCGCAAACACCGGGTTGATGATGTACGCCACAAACAGCGATGCCAGCAGGGTGGTGATCAGTGTTACCGGCAGGTAGAACATGAACTTACCGATGATCCCGGGCCAGAACAGCAGTGGCACAAAAGGCGCCAGTACCGTAAGCGTGCCCGATAGCACCGGGAGGAATACTTCTCCCGCGGCCATCTTTGCGGCTTTTACAATGCCCAGGTTCTTGGTCTCGTAGAAGATACGGTGCACGTTCTCGATCACCACGATGGCGTCATCCACCACGATACCGAGTGCCAGCAGGAAGGAGAACAATACCATCATGTTCAGCGTAAAGCCATACACCGGCATCAGCAGGAACGCGATGAACATGGAGATGGGTACCGACAAGGCCACAAACACTGCATTCACGGCTCCCATGAAGAACATGAGGATGATGGTCACCAATGCAAAGCCAATGATGATGGTGTTGATCAGGTCGCGCAGGGTGGAGCGGGTAGACTTGGACTGGTCTGCGGTGATGGTCACTTTCAGGCCTTTGGGGAAATAGGTTTTCTCCATGTCTTCCTTGATGGCGCGGATCTTATCACTGGCATCGATCAGGTTCTTACCGCTTTGCTTGATAACGTTGAGGGTAATTACGTTCTCCCCGTTCAGGCGCGCGTAGCTTTCCTGCTCTTTGAAGCCATCCACCACATCGGCAATGTCTTTCAGGTACACGGTGCTGCCCGCGCTGCCACGGATCACGATGTTGCGGATCTTCAGCGGGTCTTTGTATTCCCCTTTAATGCTCAGCGTACGTTTTTGTCCATCCATGGAAACAAGGCCACCGGAAATGGTGATGTTTTCCGATTGGATGGCGCGCGTAATATCGTCAAAAGAGATCTGGGCCGCATCCATTTTGTATTTGTCCACGTTCACCTGGATCTCACGGTCCAGCGCCCCTACAATGTCCACGCGGGTGATCTCATTCAGGGCTTCAATGCGGTCCTGCATTTCATCTGCATAGCGCTTGAGGGATTGCAGGTCAAAATCACCGGAAAGGTTGATGTTCATGATGGGCATCTGGCTCACATCAATCTTGATGATCTGCGGTTCCTGGTCCAGTTTCTGGGGCAGGTCTTTGCGCGCATCATCCACCTTCTGGCGCACTTCATTGCGGGCCGCTTCAATATCCTCTTCCGCATTAAATTCTATAGAAATGGCGGAGTAGTCCTGGAGGGAAGTGCTCTTGATCTTCTTCACACCGGAGATGCCGTTCAGCTGCTTTTCAATGGGCTTGGTCACCAGCGTTTCCATATCCTCCGGTGATGTACCGAAGTTGATGGTGCTGATGTAGAACTGCGGGAACACCACTTCCGGGAATTGCTCCTTGGGCAGCGAGAGGTAGGACGAAATGCCCAGCAGTGCGATGAGCACCGTGGCCACGTAAATGCTCACCCGGTTATCAATGGCCCAACTGGTGGGCTTAAATTCTTTTTGTAGATCTTTCATCGCAATGCGTTTTAAGCGTACTAAAGTTGAACCGGGTCATTGTCGTTCAGGTCCTGGAATCCGGTAACGACCAGCTTTTCGCCGGCTTGCAGCCCGCTTTTCACTTCCGCCTTATCATTGTAAGTACGGCCTATTTCTATCATGCGGCGCTTGGCCACCAGGCCTTTACCTTCCTGCTGGGCCACCAGTACGTAAGGTTTGCCCAGGGAGTACTGGATCACGCCTACGGGCACGATGATAGCCGCGGGGGCCTGGTAATCCACGATCTGGATCTGGGCCACCATATTGGCTTTCAACGCGGCATCCGGTGCCAGGGCCACTTCCACGCGGATGGTGCGGCTCAGGGGATCGATGGTTTGCGCGGCAAAGGTGATCTTGTTTTCAATGCTTTTGTTGATATCCGGGAAGGTGACCTTCACACGGTCGCCGGTGTGTACGTGGCCGGCGTAGGCTTCGGCAATGTTTGCCACTATTTTCAGGTTATTGCTGTTCACCACGCGGAAGGCTGGTGCGCCGGGTTGGGCCAGGTCGCCCACTTTGGCAATTACGGCATCCACGGTGCCGCTGATCGGCGCCACAATGCGGGTTTGGTTCATCTGTTCCTGCAGCGTGCCCATGCGGCGTTCCAGGCTTTCCTTCTGTGATTTCGCGTTCAGGTATTGCACTTCAGACCCGATCTGTTGTGACCAGAGGTTCTTTTGTTTTTCATACAGCGTATTGGCCAGGTCCAGCTGTGTATTCAGCTCGGCCATGTTGGCTTTCAGTACCTGGTCGTCTACCTGGGCCAATGTCTGTCCCTGGCTTACGTGGGTACCTTCTTTCACAAAAATGCTGGTGATGGTGCCGGGAGTGCGGGCAGATACGTTCACATTTTCACGGGCATCTACAGCGCCCTGCACATCAATGTAATGGGTGAAGGTGGTATCGGCCAGTGTCAGTACGGCCACGTTCTTGCGTTGTACACTATCTTTTACGTTGAGCTGTTTTTCCAGGTCAGCGATCTCTTTATCGATCTTGGCTTTTTCGCTTTTCAGTTTTTCCAGCCTGGCAGCATTATCTTTTGTTTTATCGCCACCACCGCAGGCCGCGAGCAGGATTACCAGGGGGATGATGTAAGCACTTGTCTTCATAAGTTCAGTGTGTTTTGAGGGGTGACGGTTAGAGTTTACCATTTGCTCTCAGGTAATCAATCTTGGCCACCACGGCATTGTATAAAGCGGTGAAATAATTGTTCTGTGAGGTGAGCAGGTCATTTTCTGCGGTGGTTACTTCCAGGCTGGAACCTACGCCCTCCCTGTATTTAACCTGGGTAGTATTATAAACGTTCTGGGCCAGCTGCATGTTCTTTTCCTGTGCCTGCAGGGTCAGCACATTGTTGCGGAAGCTGGTGGCAGACTGTTCGCGCTCCAGGTCTATGGCCAGTTTGGTGTTTTCCAGGCTCACGTCAGATTTGCGCACATTCAGTTCCGCCTGTTCCACCTGGCGCTTGCGTTGCAGGCCGGAGAACAGGGTTACATTCATGCTCAGACCCAGGGTCACATAACCATACCACATGTTATTCTGGAAGTAGTCGAATTTATTACTGCCGCGCAGGGTACCGCCGGTACCAAAGAGGGACAGGCTGGGCAAGGCTTTCAGTTTGTAGCGCTTCAGGTCATACTCGTTCACCTCTTTCTGGGTCTGGGCCAGTTGGTATTCAATGCGGGATGCGTAGCTGAAGGTATCGGTCACCAGCTCGGCCGTCACGTTCTCTACCGAGAGCGTATCTGTGAGCAACAGGGGCTGTTGCAGGGGCATGCCCATCTGGAATTTGAGGGCAGCCAGGCCTATTTCCGTAACGTTTTGCAGCTTGATGGCTTCCGTTTGCAGGTTGGTGAGCTGCACGGTAAGGCGGTCCACATCCAGTTTTTCGGCCAGGCCGTTCTGGTAGGTCACGGTCACATCGTGCAGGTTCTTGCTGAACATGGTGATGTTCTCGTTGAGAATGTTGAGGGCTTTACGCGCATTGAGCACGTTATAATAAGCCTTGTACACATTCACCTTCACATCTATTTCCGCACGGGTTACGTTGCGCGACACCAGTTCCTCCAGCGACTTACGGGCCTGCAGGGCCACCAGCACGCTGGGGTCAAAGAGCACCTGGGTAAGCTTGAACTCACCGGTTACGTTGTGCTTCAGCTGGAAGGCCACGTACTGGTAAGTACCCATGGGAATGGAGTCGGAGAAGTTGTGCAGGTCAAACGCAGATTTCTGCAGGATGGGGCTGTACTGGTAGTTACCATCTGCCGTGAGGGTAGGCAGCGCCAGGCCGCTTACCTCTTTGTTCTTGGCCAGCTGGATGAGCTGGTCCAGCCGGGCCGTTTTTACCGCAGCCTGGTTAGCTATGGCATAATCCACCGCGGCGCGGGCCGAGAGGGCCAGCGTGTCTGTGGCAGACGGTGCCTGGCTTTGCGCGGAAGCGGTTGTCCAAAGCATCATGGCGCACAAAAAGCACATGAGCGTCCTTTGTGTTAACATCATTCCTGTGATTTATTATTTGTTGTTCGTAAGTGTGTGCCGGTAATGTTCGATCAATTGGTACCCTTTCGGGGATGCTACGCCGTATAAAAAATGTTCCACCAATACCTTTTGTATTTCCCACATATCCATGTGCTGCAGGTTAAAACGTTCCACCTCCAGGCAGAGCGTCATGGCCAGGGTCCTGAAATGTGGCAGCACTGTCAGATTGAGCGCAGGGCGGTACAGTCCTTCCCGGATGCCCCGTTCCAGGTTCTGCCGCACCATGGTGTTCATATAACCGTCTTTATGATCCTGGAACAATGCAAATGCGGATGGATGGAACTTCTGCAGGTCGGACATGATCACGGGATTGATCTCGCCGTACTGCTCATGCATCAGCAGCATTACCAGGAATAATTCTTCTATTGCGTTGTCTGCTTTTTGTGGTAAATGCGTGGATGCCGATCTGATGTGGTTTAAAAAACGGTCGATAGCCTGGACCACCAGGTCGTTCTTGTCCGTAAAGTGTGCGTACAGTGTTTTCTTTGAAATGCCCAGTTTCATGGCTATGTCATCCATGGTAATGGAGCGTGTCCCATACTGGCGGAACAAACCAAAAGCGGTGTCCAGGATTCTTTCGGGTACTTCCATGCGATAGGTTTGGCATATACCTCTCTTCAGGTACGGAACAAAGCTAATGGAAACTTTCATCAAACCAAAAGTTTCCGGCATTTTTTCGGTAAAACCAGGGGCTGCAGCAGGTGAATGGCGTAATTTTACCGTGAATACGCTACTATGGCTTCAAAATTTACGTTCAACGCGCTCACGACAAGATTACTCCGCTATTTCTTCCAGGGCCTGCTTATCCTTGCTCCCATAGGCATTACTGCCTTTGCTATTTACTGGGGATTCCAGACTATTGATAACCTGCTGCCACTGAACCTGGTGCCAGAGCACACACCGCTGTTTTTCCTGCGCTACAAAGGGGTAGGGTTTGTGATGGTGCTGTTCCTCATTGTGCTGGTGGGTTATCTCAGCTCCTCCTTCATCCTGGGCCGCCTGTTCGATCTGTTTGACCACGCGCTGGAACGCACACCTTTCGTGAAGTACATTTATTCTTCCATCAAGGATGTATTTGATGCGTTTGTAGGGGAAAAGAAAAAGTTCGACCATCCGGTGCTGGCGCAGATCTATGGGGAAGATGTGTGGGAGGTGGGATTCATTACCCAACAGGATATGAGCGCATTTGGCCTCACGGACTACATGGCCGTGTACTGCCCGCAATCGTACGCCATTGCCGGCAAAGTATATTTAGTGCCAAAACATAAAGTGAGATTACTGGAAAACATTACCGCCGCGGAGGCCATGAAATTCGTGGTATCCGGCGGGGTCACCACCGGGCATGTACATGGAACGGTACTGAATCCCGAGGGCCAGGAGGTCACGGAAGATAAGTCATAACAAAAAAGCGCCTGGTTGCTGCCAGGCGCTTTTTTGTTGCAGGATGCGCTGCTACAACTGTTCCGCTGCTGCAAACGACTTGCGGAAGGTACTGCGGTAATAGCTGGGCGATATTTTCAGGTGGCGCATGAAAGTGCGCCGCATGGACACCAGGCCTCCCAGGCCACATTTTTCCGCTATCTGCTCCATGCTCAGGTCAGAATCTTCCAGGTACTGGCGGGCCATGTCCACCCTTAATTTTTCCAGGTACTTGGCAGGTGTCATTTTTGTTTCCCGGAGGAATACGCGCGCAAAATTACGCGGGCTCATACTCACCTTGGCGGCCATCATTTCCACCTTCACCTCTTCGGCAATGTGCTTGCGCAACCATTGGTGGACGCGGCCTGCCAGCGGGCTTTCCTGCTCAAACCCTGGCAGCAGGTGCCCATACTGCAGCTGCCCGCCGGGCCGCCGCAAATGCAGCACCAGGCGGCGCGCTACCTGCAGGGCCAGTTCGTGCCCCAGGTCTTCTTCCACCATGCCCAGTGCCAGGTCTATCCCGGATGTAACACCGCCGGAAGTATAGATCTTCCCGTCTTTTACATAGAAAGGACTGCTATCTACCTGCACTGTAGGAAATTCAGCAGCCAGCTTACCGCACACCTCCCAGTGCGTGGTGGCATTGCGACCATCCAGCAGGCCGGCACGGGCCAGGGAAAAAGCGCCGGCGCACACGGAGCCCATGCGCTGCACATCGCCATACTGGGCGCGCAGCCATTCGTAAAACGCCGGGGGTATCTTGGGCGAAGTACCGCCTACGATCAACGTATCAATGGGAAAATCAATTTCCATTGCACTCATCTCGCACAGCACCGTAACCCCTGACGCCGTAACCACCTGCCGGCTGCGCGTGGCGGACGCCAGTAGCACGCGGTAGGGTGGATCAGCAGGGTCCTTTATCTTGGACGCCATGGTAAATACATCGCTGGGGCCGGCCACGTTGAGCAGTCTGGCATCGGGTACGGCCACCAGCACGATGGTCTTTGTTTTCCGGGAGGGTTTACGGGTTGCCATGGCACGAATTTACAACAGGCTTACCAACTCTGAGATCCGGTTGGAGATCCCTACTTCATTATCATACCAGGCCACCACCTTCACGGTTTTCTGGATGCTGCGGGTCAGCGTACCATCCACAATGGAAGAATGGGTGTTGCCCAGGATGTCTGAAGAAACGAGGGGCTCTTCGGTGTATTCCAGGATGCCTTTGAGGGCGCCGTTGGCGTATTTTTTAAAGGTTTCGTTCAGCTCCGCTGCACTTACGGCGCGGGTGAGGTTCACAGTAAGGTCTACGATAGAACCGTCTATCACCGGTACCCGGTAAGAATAGCCATCCATCTTGCCTTTGAGGTTGGGCAGCACTTCGCCAATGGCTTTTGCTGCACCGGTGCTGGTGGGAATGATGGAGTGCGTAGCGGCACGGGCGCGGCGCAGGTCGCGGTGGGGCGCATCCTGCAGTTGCTGGTCTGCCGTGAAGGCATGCACGGTGCTCATGAAGCCACTTTCAATACCATATTCTTTATCAAGGATCTGCAACACGGGCGCAATGCTGCCGGTGGTGCAGGAGGCAGTGCTGTAAATATTATCGCCACCTATCAGCTCATTGTTCACCCCATGCACAATGGTCTTTACACCACCGCTGGCGGGCGCGGTGATCAGCACTTTTTTAGCACCGGCACGGATGTGGGCTTCTGCCTTGCTGCGTTCTGTAAAGCGGCCGGTGGACTCTATCACTACATCTATGTCCAGTGCTTTCCAGGGCAGCTTTTCGGGGTCTTTTTCACTGAGAAAACGGATGGGCTTCCCATTCACGGTAAGGCTGTTTTCGCCTGCTGCAATGGTGCCGGGAAAACGGCCATGTGCGCTGTCGTACTTGAGGAGGTGGGCCAGGGTGGCGGTATCGGTAAGGTCATTCACGGCTACTACTTCTACATCTTTGTCCTGGAGGGCACGAAGGGTCATGCGGCCAATCCTGCCGAACCCATTGATAGCTACTTTCATGATTTGTCTGTTTTATACACCAAATTTACAAAAACTGCCACGTGGCTGCAATGACAGAAAATATACAGATCCTGCCAACCTGTAATTTTTCAATCCATTAACGAGTTATTAAGATCCGGGTCAATGCAATAGCCGTTATTCGCAGTAATTAAACACACCTGCTTATGTTATCCCGTGCATTGTTTGTACTGTGCTGCTGCCTGTTGCCCGCAAATGCCCTGTGCTGGGGTTTCTTTGCGCACCAGCGCATTAACCGGATGGCAGTATTTTCCCTACCGCCGGCCATGCTGGCGTTTTACAAGCCGCATATTGATTACCTGACCAAACATGCCACGGACCCGGACCAGCGCCGCTATGTGGTGGCGGGGGAGGCGCCCCGGCATTTTATCGACATTGATCATTACGGGCCACCGCCTTATGCAGCCCTGCCCCACAGCTGGAAAGCGGCGGTGGAATGTTATAGTGCAGATACCCTGAACAAATATGGCATACTGCCCTGGCACCTGGAACGCATGCTGCAGCAGCTTACCAGCGCGTTCATCGCAAAAGACGGAAAGCGGATCTTAAAGCTCTCGGCAGACATTGGCCACTACGCAGGCGATGCCCATGTGCCGCTGCACGCCAGCAGTAATCATAACGGCCAGCTGAGTGGGCAGGAAGGCATTCATGCCTTGTGGGAATCCCGCATCCCGGAACTGTTTGCCGATGCACAGTTCAGCTACTGGGCAGGGCAGGCACAATACCTGGAGGCTCCCCGCGATTTCATCTGGGCTGCAGTGCTGGGCAGCGGGCTGGCGGCAGATACCGTGCTTAAGGCCGAGCAGTTGCTGCGCGGGCAATACCCCGAGGCGGCACGTTATGCCATTGGGTTCCGGAAAGGGACATTAACAAGGGACTACGCTTACGACTATACGAAAATGTACAATGCGTTACTGGGTGATATGGTGATGCGGCGCATGCGGGCATCCATGCTGGCGGTGGCCAGCCTTTGGTATACGGCGTGGGTGAATGCAGGACAACCGGATCTCAGGGGTTTAGCGGTTTAGCGGTTGTTTACCGGCAGCCATCATTGGTCGCGCTGCTGCTGTGAAAATTTACCTGCAGCCTTCATCCGCTTCCTTGTTGCTGTAAAAATTACCTGTACCATCATTCGCTTGAACATGCCCGCAAAAAATAAGTTGAAACGTTTATCCGGATAACGTGTACGGGCTCATTTACCATCGCGGCTACCACACAGGCAGTAACAATTATAAATAAACCTTCAACTATTACGTTCACGGGTGGGGGCGCGTTCATTTTATATACACATTATCAATATCATAAATGTGTCATATAGCTTTTTCAAAGAATACTCTATCTTTGTTTCACTGTCACACTTTAGCCAATCCTTACACCATCTCAATTGCCCCGGTTACCGCAAGCCCGGGTCTAATATTTTTGCTATTTCCTCTGAAAAACCAAACAACGTGGAACAAAATAACGAAGCATTTAACCTTGACCGCAAAATGAAGGTGCATAACTTTAACGCCGGTCCTTCTGTATTACCGAATGAGGTATTATACAAGGCCAGCAAAGCGCTTATTGACTTTGAAGGGTCCGGCATGTCTATCCTGGAGATAGGTCACCGTACCCCGCCCTTCGTAGCCGTGATTGAAGAAGCCCGCAGCCTGGTGAAGGAACTGATGCAACTCGATGACGACTTTGAAGTACTTTTTCTGCATGGAGGCGCCAGCACCCAGTTCCTGACCGTGCCTATGAACCTGCTGGAAAGCGGGGAAACAGCCGCCTATACCGACACCGGCGTATGGTCTTCCAAGGCGATCAAAGAAGCAAAATTGTTTGGCTATGTAGACGTGGTGTCCAGCTCCCGCGAGCGTAATTACAACTACATCCCCAAGGACTTTACCGTGCCCGCACAGGCAAAATACCTGCACATTACCACGAACAATACCATTTACGGTACCCAGTGGCATCACATCCCAGAAACCGATGTGCCCCTGGTAGCCGATATGAGCTCTGACATCCTGAGCCGCACCATGGACTTCAACAAGTTTGCCCTCATTTACGGCGGCGTGCAGAAGAATATGGGCGCAGCCGGTGCCACCGTGGTATGTGTGCGCAAGAGCATCCTGGGTAAGGTGAGCCGCAACATCCCATCCATGTTGGATTACCGTGTGCATATTGAGAATGGTTCCATGTTCAACACCCCGCCCGTATTCCCCATCTATATCTCCATGCTTACCCTGCGCTGGCTGAAGGGCCAGGGCGGTGTAGCTGCCATTGAAAAGCTCAATGACCGGAAAGCGGCCCTACTCTATGGAGAGATCGATGAGAACCCGCTGTTCCGCGGCACCGTGGTCAAAGAGGACCGCTCCAAAATGAACGTATGCTTTGTGATGGACAAACCGGAACTGGAAGAAGAATTCCTGAAATTCACGAAGAAAGAAGATATAGTAGGCATCAAAGGCCACCGCAGCGTAGGCGGCTTCCGTGCCTCCATTTACAACGCCCTGCCGCTGGAAAGCGTGGAAGTAATGGTGGAAGCCATGAAATACTTCAGCATGAAAAAGGCGTAAAGATTTTTCAGATTAACCACTATGTTTTAACGGCGTCCTTCTGGGCGCCGTTTTTTTGTACCCTAACAAGAAGGCCCCGGAGAACCGGGGCCTCGCTTTGATACAGTTTATGTACATGCACACTTATTCTGTGCGCAAGCTCTTCACCGGGTCCGTAGTGGCGGCACGGATGGCCTGGTAACTGATGGTGCAGATGGTAATGACCAGTGCCCCGCCTGATGCCAGCAGGAACACGCCGGCGCCCAGGTGGATGCGGTAATTAAATTGCTCCAGCCAGTGCTGCAGCAGGAGCCAGGCCACCGGTACAGCCAGTAAGCAACTGCCACCCACCAGGACTAAAAAATCTTTGCTCAGCAGCATCCACAACTGCCATACCGTAGCCCCCAGCACCTTGCGGATGCCAATTTCCCGCGTGCGCTGTGTGGCCATGTAAGTGGCCAGGGCAAAGAGGCCCAGGCAGGAAATAAGGATGGTGAGCCCGGCAAATACCGCTGCCAGTGTGCCTACCAGGTTTTCCAGCTGGAACTTGCTGGCATAGTCCACATCCACAAAATGATAGCTGTAAGGGAAACCAGGGTTATATTTTTCAAAAATGGGCGTCAGGCGGCGGATGGCCTCCACCGGCGATACCTTGTCAGACAGGCGGTACACCACATAGCTCCCGCCCCACTGGTGCTGGAACAGGGCCGGCGCCACCGGTGCATAGGGCGATTCCATGATGGCGTTTTTCACCACGCCAATGATGGCCGCTTCCTTCATTACCGGGCCGTGATCACTGCCTACGTAATACCGGATCAGCTTTCCTACCGGGTCTTTCAGGCCCATGGCCCCCAGGGCCGCCTCATTCACAATTATTTTAGCACTGTCTGCATCAGGATCGAGGCCATTGAAATTGTGGCCTTCTTTCATGGACATACCCATGGTGCTGAAGTAATCATTATCCACGCCAATGATACCGGTGCCCAACAGGTCGGCCGTTACCTTGCCTGGCCAGCTGCCTATCATGGTATGGCTGTCTACCCAGGTGGCGCCACTGCCAAGGGCCACATCTTCCACCACGCCGCTGGCCAGGAGGTCTGCGCGGAGGGCTTTGTAATTTTTACTCAGGTCGGCAGTATTATCGGTGGAGACCAGGCGCACGGGATCGTACCCTTTGGGGCGGCGCTGCGCGTGGCGGATCTGCTGGTAAATAATAACGGAGGCAATGATCAATGCCACGGAGCTGGCAAACTGTAACACCACCAAAGCCTTGCGGCCCACGGTGCTGCCCTCCCCTGTTTTGAAACTTCCCTTCAGCACCTTTACCGGGCGGAAGGCAGACAGGTAAAAGGCGGGGCGGCTGCCGGCCAGTACGCCGGTGATCGCCATGTAAAGTCCCATGCACACCCAGAACCAGGCGCTGCCGAAGGGTATGGCCACCTCACATTCCGCCAGTTTATTGAACCAGGGCAGCACTACCTGCACCAGCAACAGGCCAAACAGGAAGGCGATCACCGTGAGCAAAAAAGATTCGATAAGGAACTGGAAAATGATCTCCCGGCGGCCGGAGCCTACAGCCTTGCGTACACCCACTTCGCGCGCACGTTTGTCTGACCGCGCCGTAGCCAGGTTCATGAAATTAATACAGGCAATGAGCAGCACCAGGAACCCGATGAGGGAGAACATGCGCACATAATCGATGAAGCCACCGGTATTGACGCCGTTCTTAAATTCAGAAAACAGGTGCCAGCGGCTGGCGGGATGCAGGAAAGTGATGAAGTCCTTCATATTTACATCGCCGGAAAGCCGGTACACATGCGCTATCTGGTCATTCACTGCCTCCAGGCTGGCTCCCGGGCGCACGCTGGCCCACATGCGGAAGGAATTATTGGGCCACTGGGTACGGGCTCCCTGCATCCAGCTGCGGGTACGCTCCAGGAAGCTGAAGGGTACCAGGTAGTTGAACGTCACGGAGGCATTGGAAGGAATGTCTGCCAATACGCCCGTAACCTTCATATCATATTGGTTATCCACCTTCACCATCCGGCCAATGGGATCTGCGTCCCCAAACAGGCTTTTGGCGTTGCTGGCGGTGAGTACAATGCTGTTGGGATCTTTGAGGGCCAGCTCCCGGGAGCCCGCTATCATGGGGTAATCCAGGATGCGGAGGAAATCCTCCCCTACGCCCATTCCAAACTGGGATATCTTCTTATCGCCCACGATCAGGCTACTGGCTTCCGGCCAGTTGCTTTCCGCTACGCGTTCCACACCGGTCACTTTTTCCAGCTCGTTTTTTACGGCCAGGGACAGGGCTGCCTGGGTATGCACGTTGCCGCCGCCACTCATGGTCACCATTACTTCGCTGGCGTGGGCGTGCCCGGGAAAGAACTGGTCGTAGCTCAATTCATACCGTATCCACAGGCCGATGAGCAGGGCCACGGCCATGCCCAGTCCCAGGCCAAAGATGTTGATAGCGCTGTAACCCTTGTTGTGCCAGAGACTGCGCCAGCCTATTTTAAAATAATTCAGCCACATGTCTGAAAAAGTTTGCGTGTAAAACAATACGAAGCCCGCTTTGCAAAAATTTAAAAATAACGGTGCCAGAGCAACCATTAAAAATATACCAATTCCGAACCCCTATCAAAATCAAGCTTCTACGCATTTTAGCCGTCTTGCCTTGTCCGCTTTCAGTACAGCATTTGTCTGATTGTGAACAGAATAGGCGGAAAAAAGCTGTGGGCTTTTGCTATTTTTACGGCTCACCAGTCTTTTACATACCGATCATGGCGATTATTCAACCGTTCAAAGGGCTCCGTCCTTTACCAAATCTGGCTGCGCAGGTAGCCGCCAAACCGTATGATGTGCTGAGCGCCGCCGAGGCAAAGGAAGCCGCCCACGGAAACCCTTATTCTTACTACCACGTTTCAAAATCAGAGATCGATCTGCCGGAAAACATTGACAGCCACAGCCAGGCGGTATACGACAAGGCGGCGGAAAACCTCCGCGCCATGATAGCTGCCGGCACCCTGGTGCAGGATGCCATACCGTGCTACTATATTTATAAACTGGTGATGGATGGCCGCTCCCAGACCGGCCTGGTGGCCGCATCTTCCGTGGCTGATTATAACGCAGGCATTATCAAGAAACATGAATTTACGCGCCCGGACAAGGAACTGGACCGCATCAATCATATCAAGGCCACCCAGGCCCAGACAGGCAACGTATTCCTGGCGTATAACGACGTACCGGAAGTGAACAGCCTCATTGACCGCTGGACGGCGCAGCATACACCGGCCTATGAATTCACCGCGGAAGACAATATCCAGCATACCGTATGGGTAGTGGACGATGCCAACGTGGTAAACGAGATCACCCGCCTGTTCCAGGTAAAAGTGCCCTGCACGTACATTGCGGACGGGCACCACCGTGCCGCATCTGCCGGCCTGGTACAAAAGGAGTATGCCGCCAAGGGTTCCCTGGCTGCAGACGCCCCGGTGAATTATTTCCTGACCACCATTTTCCCCGCCAGCCAGCTGGCCATCATGGATTACAACCGCGTGGTGAAGGATCTGAACGGCCACACGCCGGCCGGGTTCCTTTCCCTCCTCCAGTATGATTTTGATGTATTTGAAGTAGGCCATACGCCCAAGAAGCCCAATGCCCTGCACGAATTTGGTATGTACCTGGGTGGCCGCTGGTACCACCTCATCGCCCGGGAAGGCACCTATACAACAGATCCCATCGGCGTACTGGATGTGACCATCCTATCCAACAATGTGCTGGACAAACTGCTGGGCATCAAGGACCAGCGCACAGATAAGCGCATTGACTTTGTAGGCGGCATCCGCGGCCTGGGAGAGCTGGTAAAACGCGTGGACAGCGGGGAAATGCAGGTAGCTTTTGCCCTGTATCCGGTGACCATCCAGCAGCTGTTTGACATTGCAGACAGCGGCAATGTGATGCCTCCCAAGAGCACCTGGTTTGAGCCCAAACTCCGGGATGGCCTTATCACGCATTTGATCGGGTAAGCGGAAACCGCTACCATGGCTCATTCCAACGCAGATTCAACTTTCTTTTTCATAAACGGCGGCCAGCTTTGGGCCGCCGTTTTACCCTCCGGGCCATTTGGTATTATTATTGGTGAATGGGCGCGGAACAGAAATACCTTATTTTTGACAGCAAACGACAGCGAAAAGGAATGATAATGCGGTCTTCTTTATTGAAAACACTCATGGCCGGGGGCTTGCTCCTCCTGCTGGCGCAAGGCACCATGGCCCAGAGCCAGGACCCGGCAGAATTATTTAACACCGCACACAGTTTCCTGGTAAGCGGTGATTATAACAACGCTGTGCTGGTGCTGAACCAGCTCCTGCAGCAGGAGCCGGACAATACGCAGTACAAAAAGGAGCTGGGGTTTGCTTATTACCTGAAGGGCGATATGAACAAGGCCCGCAGCATTATTGATCCCCTGATGGACAAGAAAGATGCGGACATACAGACCTTCCAGATAGCAGGCAACATAGCCCAGGCCAGGGCCGATGTAAAAAGCGCCCAGAAGATCTATGACAAAGGCCTGCGCCGCTTTCCCAACAGCGGGGAGCTGAATAATGAGAACGGGCAGCTGCAGCTCAAGCTCATGATGAACGATGCGGCCATCAAGAGCTGGACCACCGGCATCCGCGTAGATCCCAACTATCCCGGGAATTACTACAACGCCGCCCGCGCCTATTACTACATTGGCAAAGAGCCCATCTGGGCCATCGTATACGGTGAGATCTTCCTAAACCTGGAAAGCTACACAGACCGCACCGTGGAGATCCGGGAGCTGGTACTGGATGCTTACAAGAAACTGTTTTCCGATCCTACCCTGTTTAACGCGCCGGAAGCGGATGCGGTGAGCAGTGGCAAAAAGAGTAAACGCAACCGCGACGGGGAAGAAGACTTCCTCACGGCCTACAAAAAAACCATTTCCAAACAGGCCCTGGTAGTGACCACCGGCATAGAACCCGAATCGCTGGTAATGCTGCGTACCCGCTTCCTGCTGGACTGGTATGGTTTCTACGCCGTGAAGTTCCCCTTTGCCCTGTTTGACTACCAGCAGCAGCTCCTCAAAGACGGTCTCTTTGATGCCTATAACCAGTGGATCTTTGGCCCCCCGTCCAACCAGTCTGCCTTCCGCTCCTGGGCTAACCTGCACAAGCCGGAATATGATGCCTTCATCAAGTTCCAGCGCGATAACCCGCTGAAGCTGCGGCCGGAAGAGTATTATGGGAGGTAAAATTGTAAACGATATTGAAGCTTATTAACAGAGGGCGGCCACGATGGCCGTCCTTTTTGTTGGGGAATATCGGTAATACAGGCCGCCATGTACGGTACCTTGTACACTGTACATTGTACCCTTTTCCTTAAATTACACTTCTAACTCCACGTACATGATCAAGCACCAAAACATTCTCGACGCCGCAGTGAAGGCAAACCAGGCGCGTGGTTTTCACGCACAATACCCGGAACATCCGAAAGCTTATGGGGAAGCCGCTCCCGTCCAGGGGGAAGCTGAATTTAACAATGCACTGCGCCAGCCTTTCAAAGAACTGCTCCAAACCGGTGAAGGCCACTGGGGCGGGGACGAAGTTTCGCCTTACACGCAGGAAAAACTGGGTATTACCTACCCGCTTTTTACGGCCGACATCCTGGTAAAAAATGCACAGGCAGCGGCCGCCAAATGGCAGCATACGGATGCAGGCACGCGGGCCGATATACTGATAGAAAGCCTGGAAGCCGTGTCCGGCCGGTTCTTTGCCATTGCACACGCCACCATGCATACCAGCGGGCAGCCGTTTATGATGAGTTTCCAGGCCTCCGGCCCCCATGCAAATGACCGTGCCCTGGAGGCCATTGCCCTGGGCTACCAGGAACTGAGCCGCTATCCCAGCCACCTGGTTTGGGAAAAGCCCATGGGTAAAATGAGCGTAAAACTGGACAAGCAATTCAAAGCCATTCCCAAAGGCATAGGCCTGGTGATAGGGTGCAGCACCTTCCCGGTGTGGAACTCCCTGCCGGGCATTTACGCAAATCTCATAGCCGGCAATCCCGTGATCGTGAAGCCCCATCCCGGCGCCATCCTGCCCATTGCCATTGTGGTGGCTGCCATCCAGCGCACGTTGCAGGCCCACGGGCAAGATCCGCAATTGTGCCAGCTGGCGGCTGATACCGCAGCACAGCCCATCACCAGGCAACTGGCAGAACACCCTGCCATAAAACTGGTAGACTACACTGGCGGCAGCGCTTTTGGCGCTTATGTGGAAAGCCTGGCGGGAAAAACGGTATTTACAGAAAAAGCCGGTGTAAACTCCGTGATCATCGATTCCGTGGCAGACCTGGACGCGGTGCTGCAAAACCTCGCATTTTCCGTAAGCCTCTACTCGGGGCAAATGTGCACCGCCCCGCAGAATATTTTCATCAGCAGTGCCGGCGTGCGCAATGCCCTGACAGGGGAAACGGTGAGCTATGGCGATTTTTGCCAGCGTTTCAGCGATGCCGTGCAAAGCCTGGTAAACAACCCTAAAATGGGCGCTGGCACCCTGGGCGCCATCCAAAATAAAGCTACCCTGGAACGCGCTATGGGCGCGGATAAACTGGGCGGCACCGTACTGCTGGCCGGCGGAGCCGTGGCCAATGAAGCGTACACGAATGCCCGCAGCTGCGCACCCAGCCTGATCCAGGTAGATGGCAAGGACCAGCAGGTATTTGAAAACGAGCTTTTTGGGCCGCTGGTATTGCTGGTCAAGACCCGCGACACGGCAGACTCCCTGCGCCTGGCCAAGGGCCTGGCGGAAAAGCATGGGGCCATTACCTGCGCGGCTTACAGCACAGACCCGGCCGTGAAGGAACGGATCGTGGAGGAGATGAACAGCGTGTTCACGCCCGTGTCCCTGAATTTCACCGGTCCCATCTGGGTGAACCAGCATGCGGCGTTTTCGGATTTCCATGTTACCGGTGGCAATCCTGCGGGTAACGCCAGTTTTACAAACCCGGACTTCATCACCCGGCGTTTTGTGTGGGTTGGCAACAGGGAAGTGATTAATTAGCCCTAATTTTGCTGTACAGTTTCCAATATCCCCACACGCCCTATCCCGCGGCGGGTGCAAACTCCAGATCCTGCAAAACGGCAAAAACTAACGACGATGCATATACGACACGTACTTCCGGCTTTATTGCTCCTTTTTACACTGGGCGCCTGCCAGCAAGCGCCCCAGGCAGATGTTGCATCTGTGACCACGGCCCAGGCTGTGGCCCCTACGGAAGGCGCCCGCCTTACGCTGGACACGGCCCACAGCCAGGTGGAATGGGTGGGCACCAAGCCTACCGGCAAGCACCATGGCCGTTTTAAACTGAGCAGCGGTACCCTTTACATGACGGCAGACAGCGTAAGCGGCGGCCATTTTGTGATCAATATGCGGTCACTGGAGAACATAGACCTGCTGTCAGATACGACCATGAAAAACAAACTGGAAAGTGAGCTGAAAGGCTCCCAGTTCCTGGATGTGAACCAGTTTCCCGAGGCTACGTTCGATGTTACGGGCATCAGCCGCTGCCTGCCGGGCAACGGGGATGGGCTGATCATGAAAGACGCCACTCATATTGTAAAAGGCAACCTTACCATCCGCCAGGTAACCAAGAACATTAGCTTCCCCGTGAAAATAGACATTGCCAAACAGCACGTGATCACGGATGCGAACTTCAACATTGACCGTACGCTCTGGGGCATGACCTACCGCACGGATAAGTCCATGCAGGATAAACTGATCAATGCAACGGTGAATATCTCCCTGCACATTGTGGCCAACCGTTAGGCCGGTGCAGCATTACAGCAAGAGGCTACAGGTTTTCCCTGCAGAGGGACGGCCTGTAGCCTTCCTGTTTTTAGAAAGCTTTGTTAAATCCTTGCGGGGAAAGGGTTTCCGCCCGGTTCAATTTATGCACAGGGCTTGGCAGATACAATAATTTATTTAAATTTATAATACACGTTATGAACCTACACCTTAACCAATAACCAAGGAAAGGCAAATGTGTCTTCACCTAACAATCAAAACATGCATCAACCCGAACGATTATTTGATGTAACCGCCTTCCAGCAGGAACATTTCCCGAAAGAAGATATGCTGGCGGCAAAAGTGAACGGAGCCTGGGTAAAACATAGCACACAATCTGTGATTGACCAGGTGAACAAACTCAGTTCCGGCCTGCTGCAACTGGGCATTGGCCCCGGCGATCTAACGCCGGAAGGGCAGGATAAGATCAGCATCATTTCCCAGAACCGGCCGGAGTGGATCATGGCCGACCTGGCCGCCCAGCAAATTGGCGCCGTGGTAACGCCCCTCTACCCTACCATTTCCGAGCATGAAATAGAATTTATGCTCACGGATGCACAGGTGAAGATCGCTTTTGTAAGTGATAAAGGCATTTACGAAAAAATAGCCCCCCTGCTGGGTAAAGTGCCCTCCCTCCAGCACGTTTTCTCTTTTGATAAAATAGAAGGCGTACGCCACTGGAGCGAGGTGGCTGCTATGGCGCAAGACAGCGACCAGCCTAAGATCCAGGCCATCAGGGATAAGATCACCCCGGAGCACCTGGTGTCTATCATCTATACCTCCGGCACTACCGGTACGCCCAAAGGCGTGATGCTCACTCATCATAACGTGATGAGCAACATTGAAGCCTGCCAGCCTTACCTGCCGGTGAACCCGGACGCCCGCGCCCTGAGCTTTTTACCGCTCAATCACATTTTTGAGCGCATGGTGTCTTATCTCTTTATCCGCGCCGGTGTAACCATTTACTACGCAGAAAATATGGACACCATTGCAGACAACCTGCGCGAGGTAAAGCCCACCATTTTCACCACCGTGCCCCGCCTGCTGGAAAAAGTATATGAAAAAATCATGTCCAAAGGCCTGGAGCTGAAAGGCATTAAACGCGCCTTGTTCTTCTGGGCGGTGAACCTGGGCAAGGAATACGAGATCAACAAACCGCTGGGCGGCTGGTATAAATTCCAGTTGTCCATTGCCAATAAACTGGTGTTCAGCAAGTGGCGGGAAGCCCTGGGCGGGCGTGTACAGGCTATTGTAACAGGTGCTGCCGCCTGCCAGGTACGGCTGCTGCGCATCTTCACCTCCGCCGGCATTCCCATTCTGGAAGGATATGGCCTTACTGAAACGTCTCCTGTGATCAGTGTGAACCGCTTCCAGGTGGAGGACCGCATGTTTGGCACCGTGGGCCCCATTATCAGCAACGTGGAAGTAAAGATCGCGGAAGACGGGGAGATCCTTTGCAAGGGGCCTAACATCACGAAAGGTTATTACAAACGCCCCGACCTTACAGATGCAGCTATCACGGACGGTGGCTGGTTCCATACCGGCGACATCGGCATCCTGGTGGACAACAAATTCCTGAAGATCACGGACCGTAAAAAGGAACTGTTCAAAACCTCCGGCGGCAAGTTTGTGGCACCCCAGCCGATTGAGAACAAGTTCCGCGAGTCTATTTATATCGAGCAACTGATGGTGGTGGGAGAAGACCGTAAATTTACCGGGGCGCTCATTGTACCGTCTTTCCACAACCTGAAAGACTGGTTCCAGAAAAAGGGGCTGCCCTGGCCGGGCAACGAGCAGGCGGTGACCATGCCGGAAGTGCAGGCACTGTACCAGCAAACGGTGGATAGGTATAACCAGTTCTTCAGCCACATAGAGCAGGTAAAAAAGTTCCGCCTGCTGGCCAATGAGTGGACGGTAGACACCGGTGAGATGACGCCTACCCTGAAACTGAAGCGCAAAGTGATCCAGGAGAAGTATAAGAACGAGATTGAGCAGATTTATGCCCAGGCGTAGGGATATTTTGGTAAAAACGTGTATTTTTGCCGGCCTTCCCGGGTAACCAGGGGAGGGAATTGGCCCGGTAGTTCAATGGATAGAATAGGAGTTTCCTAAACTCTAGATACAAGTTCGATCCTTGTCCGGGCTACGGAAAATAGAAAGGCAATGCTCATTCAACGGGCATTGCCTTTTTGCATATAGCCTCAATACCTAAAGGGGAATCTTGGCGCTAAGACTTCTATCCCGGATGATTGGCTTAAATTTCATAAATTCAATATCCCGGCCCCTGTTTTACTAAAGTAGATACCCTGTAGATAACCAATCTATACCACCCTAAAATTTGTTTATGATTGTTATTGTAAAAAAGCGCGATGTGATTTAATGCCACTTTTCTCACCCGGGAGTATTTCTGATGTATTATTCAAACTGGAAATGGATAAGATTAAATACATAATGGTTACAAACTGGGATGGTCATTGGGACAAGTTTAAATCCCCGGTTCCAGGCGTGCAAAGCACCTTATTTACACAAAGCATGATTAAAGACCCAGCCCTTGCAAAGGGGCCATGGGAAAGAAAGGTGCCTACGTTATTTATTAAAAAAGACAGGCACAATAACTTTGAAAGGGCCTGGCGTGGTATTGCCGATAACTTTGCGCCAGACATTTACAAAGACCAACCTGCAGTACGATTTGAAGTGCTTTTGCAGGAAGAAGTAGTATGCCCTCTTGATATACAAAGTCATCGTGTCGGCTGGCATTTGAATAAGACAGGTTTCCCTTTGGCAACAGTAGCCGAAACGGGTTTGTTAAGGCCTCCCTTCTTTTCAAAAATGCAAAATTGTTCCTGGAATGATTTTGAACAATACTGTTTTTATCTGCTCCGCAGCATTGGCATAAATGACCTCCATACGATTGCTCAACAATCACAGAAAGGCCAGGCAGACGGGTTCTTTGACCTTCCCTACTTAAGTGTCATTTAAGATGCAACAATAGATACAGACTTTTTGACAACGAAGGATCAACAGATCAAAAACTACATCAACCAATTAAGTGCGGAGAAAATAAATTATCAATACAAGACGTACACCATAAAAGATAAGCCCAAGCAGGTCTGGCTGATTACACGGGGCCCAAAAGTGTCTGCAATAGGAACGGTGGATCACATTAAGATCAAAGAGGTCCCCTACACAAAACTTATTGAGATCTATGATATGCGCCTTTCAGAAGAAATTGGCACGGATGAATTGACAGACCTCTTAAAAGATTTAAAGTAAGCGCTACCGGTGCAGGGCAAGCGATCTACAATATCTCCCACCCTCATCCGTCTCCCCTTACATGCACATCAAACAATACACGCCCGCCCGCTTCACCGCCACCTTTATGCCCTCCCGGGAGCTCTCCGCCCAGCTCCGGGGCGATACCTCCCAATTTTTCATCCTCCCCCTGGAAGCCATGTACCAGCATGTACACGCGGCCGTACCGCCCAGCAAAGGCACATCCCACAACTGCCTGCTCCTCACGGAAGGCAGCGCCAGCATGCAGGTAGGTGGCGGCCACTATACGATCCACCCCGGCGACATCCTCTTCGTGCCCGCCGGCCAGGTGTTCTCTTTTCCGCATGGCGAAATCAACAAAGGCTATATCCTCAGCTTCCATGACGACTTCCTGCAGGGAAAATACGGCAATGCAGACCTGGCCCCATCCTTGTCTTTCCTGCGTGGCTGGGGCCCGCCCTGCATACACCTGGATGAGCAAACCTATCAATTCGTACTGCACATTTTTGAGCGCATGTGGCAAGCCTATGCCACACACGGCATTCAGCAGCCGGATATCCTGCAACCTTACCTGGTAGCCATGCTCTGCGAGGTAAACCGCGCCGGTGTAAATACACAAGCCCTCACAACATCTGCGGCGCACCAACTTGCGCAGCGTTTCACAGCACTGCTGTTTGACAACCTCTCCCGCACACACGCCGTGGCAGACTACGCCGCCCTATTGCACGTAAGCCCGGGCCACCTGCACAAAGCCGTGCGTCAAGCCACCGGCAAGCCACCCACCCGCTGGATAGACGAAGCCATCCTCCTCCAGGCCAAAGCCCTGCTACGGCAATCAGATGCGCCGGTAGCGGAAGTGGCAACCGCCGTAGGTTTGTTGGATCCTTCCTATTTCACACGCCTCTTCAAAAAGTATGAAGGCATTACCCCCAGCGCTTTCCGCAGGCGGGTCACTGCACCAACAGAAATATCCTGAAACAGGCGGGTTTTGTCCTGCTGGCAGCGGGCTATCCATCGCAGCTTTGCAGCATGTACGTATTCCTGCTTTTCTTACACAATGCGCTTCGCTGGCTGGTACTTGCCAGCCTTGTTACGGTCTGCTGGCGGGGTTTCCGGGGTTGGTGGGGCCGCAGATCTTTTACCGCACTGGATGAACGCATCCGCCATATTACCGCCACCATTGCGCACTGCCAGCTGGCGATCGGTTACATTCTTTACTTCAATAGCCCGGTGGTGGCCTATTTCCGGGCGCATGCAAACGAGGCACTTCCCTCCTTTGCATTCCGTTTCTTTGGCATTATTCATATTGCGTTGATGACATTGGCCGTCATCGTGATCACCATCGGCGCCTCCATTGCGAAGCGCCGGCAGGAGGATGCAGCCAGGTTCCGCATCATGGCCATCTGTTGCACGCTGGCATTGCTGATCATCTTTTGCGCTATTCCCTGGCCATTCTCCCCGCTGGCACAGCGGCCTTACTTCAGAAACTTTTAAACCATGAAATATCTGTCTACCAAGATCGGGCGGCTGCGGCTCATTGCCTTGCTGGAAGGTTTGTCGTTGCTGGTACTTACCGGCATCGCCGTGCCCATGAAATATGCCTGGCATGATCCCTCGCTCGTAAAAGCCTTGGGCCCGGTGCATGGCCTGCTCTTCCTTTTCTTCGTGATCAATACCATCAGCGTGGGCATTGAATACGGCTGGAAATTCAAACAAACCACCTGGAAGGTGTTGCTGGCCTGCATCATCCCATTCGGCACATTTTACATCGACTACACCATCCTGCGCCGCATGCCCCCAAAGGAAGCATGAACACCGCTTATTTATTCGTTATTTTAGTGGTATGTTACCGCCCTTATTACAAGACCAGATGGCCCTGGATCCGGCCACCCGCGAGCGGTACTCCGCCCTGTTCCACCAACAAACGGTACCCGCACGCACGGTGCTGCTACAGGAAGGGCAGGTATCGCAGCGGGCTTACTTCATTATAAAAGGCTGTCTCCGCGTGTGGGTCAACCACCAGGGACGGGAGCTTACCTGCCAGTTCTTTTTTGAGGGAGAAGGCGTGTCTTCTATTGAAAGCTTCCGCGCGCAAAAACCCAGTGAATACACGATTGAAAGCATTGAAGCCTGTGAGTTATACTGGATCCACCGGGAAGATTTTATCCGCATACAGCAGGAGCAGCAACACAACGTAGTCTTCCTGCAACAATACATAGAAGTCATTTATAAACGCCAGGTGCACTACATGCACTTGTTCTTTTCCTTTATCCGTCATACACCGGCGGAACGCTACCAGCGGCTCATGAAAGAGCGGCCGGATATCATTATGCGGGTGCCGCAACATTATATTGCCTCTTACCTGGGCATTACACCAGTGTCATTGAGCCGCATCCGCAACAAGTTGCTGCGGTCGTGAATGCTTATTAAATGGTATAAAAAAAGCGGGTGTCCCAGTAAAAGAGACACCCGCTTTTGTATGCGTAAGCATTGTTTTAAAATTCATCGTCCTCTTCATCCTCCTCCTCTTCCTCTTCTTCCAGCCATTCCAGGTAGGCATAATACCAATCTTCCAGGTCTTCCAGCAACTGCTGCTTGCCTTCCGGCTTGTCTTTGAAAAATTCGTCCACGTTATCCAGTTCCTCCACGATGTCAATATAGGCGTGGTCTTCATCTTCCTCCACCCGCTTGGCAAAGAACCGGGGCGGCTCCGTGTGGAAGATGTACTCATTCTCCGGATCAGTTACCGGATCATCTGCGATCATAAACTTGGGTAATGCCATGGTCTTTGTTTTTTGCGGTAAACGAATTTATCGATTATCCCGCAACAAAATCCGGTCCATTCCCGCTTTTTCTGCAAGGATGGCAGGCTTGGCTTTAGCGCGGCAAGCATGCACTTTAATCCGCCGGGATAAACGCCACTTCCCCCAGGACCAGCATAGACATTTTTATCACGATGCTCGCAGGTATACGTCCATCTTTCACCCGCAGCGTGCGGGTTTCATAACCAACAGCGCTCACTGTGAGGCTGAAATGCTTTGGTAGCGCAGCCTCCGGCCGGAGGGTAAAATAGCCTTCCCTGTTTGTCACCGCATGCAGCCGGTGCGATGCAACCGACACAATGGCTCCTGGCAGGGCATGTCCTTTTTCATCCACTACGCGGCTCTGCAAGGTGATGCCGGTATCTGCCGGCAGGGGCACCCGGTGCAGTGTTACTACCTGTACCAATGGTGCGCGGGGTGCAGCGGATAAGGCCATGGGCGCACACAAAACGAAACATGCCGCCAGCGTCCATACGGGCAGCCACGTTTTATGCGGACCGGTAGCAGGCAGCAAAGGCGCCGGGATGCTCATTTCCCGGCCTAACTGGCCCGCGCGGAAACGTCCGCAGCCACCGCCGCTTTGGGCCAGCGCCACCAGTACTTCAGCGTCTGTCATGCCGGTAAAATCTGTTACTGTTTTCTGGCAATTGTTGCAAAAACGGCCCTGTTCCTGTGGCGTCATCGCCGCCCAGTCTTCATGGCAGGGAGTGGGGATCATTAACTGCATACGTTGCTGGTTTTAATCAATTCGCTTTGTATTGTGACAGGGTGGGGATCGATAATTGCATACGCTGCTGGTCTTAATCAATTCGCCTTGTATTGTGGCAGGGAGTGGGGATCAATAGTTGCATATGTTGTTGGTTTTATCAATTCGCTTTTGTATTCCGGAAGCGGAGCTGCAGGTCATCTCCTGCACGGCGCAGGGTTACCGTTACGTGCTGCACATGACGATGATCATCCGACAAGCGCAGGTGAAGCGGCTGGTCCGTCGTAACGGAAAGTGGCAGTTGCACATAAAAATGTCCCGACGCATCACTGCTTCCAGGTGCATGCTGGCCTTCCACGTTTATCGTTATTCCGTGCAGCGGCTTTCCCCGTTCATTCACCACTACGCCTGCTAGTACGCGGTAAGGTGCTATTTTCCCCATCATGTACGGCCCCTCCGTGTGGGAAATATTCGCGGGTGCAGCCGTATCCTGCGCCTGGGAAACTGTTACGTTACTGGCGTGTTGCTGTTGTGCGTGTGCCTCCGGCAATGCCTGCACCAGCAAAAAGGAAGTAAAGGCCGCCGCTGTTAATACCGGCATTCTGAATGGCGCCCGGTGCGCAGAATGCACTTCCAACGGGCGGTCCAACTGCATGGTGGTAAAACGCCCACAACAATTGCCCCCTGCATTGCGGATCGCCTCCAATATTTCCCCGTCTGTGAGCTGCGTGAAATCAATGACACGCTGTGTACAACTACCGCAAAACCGGCCATCCCGTACCTGTGCCATGGCATCCCAGTTTTCATGGCAGGGCAGATCAACATGGAGAAACTGTTTCATCGCAATACATTTTTAAACCAGCGGACCAGCCAGTTATACCCAGGATGTATACAATGGGATGATTCCATACCGGCGGCACTGCTTTTTTCGTACAAGCCCACCCTTTCAAAAATTTATTTGGCGAAATCAATTACACAATTTAATTTTATACAATCGAATTGAACACAATGAAAACATTAAAACTGGAAGATCATCTCTGTTTCACCATCTACGCCCTCTCCCGGCAGATCACCTGCGTGTACCGGCCGGCCTTGGACGCGCTGGACCTCACCTACCCCCAGTACCTGGTACTGGTGCTGCTCTGGGAGCAGGATGGCCGCAGCGTAAAGGAACTGGGGCAACGTCTTTACCTGGACAGTGGTACCCTCACTCCTCTGCTCAAACGCCTGGAAGAAAAGCAACTCCTGCACCGCCAGCGCGACCAGCAGGATGAGCGTGTCGTGAATGTGCACCTCACCACCGCGGGCAAAGCCCTGCAGGAAAAAGCGCCCACCATTACCAACGCGCTGATGGAGAAAATGGACCTTCCCATAGACCAGATCATTGCACTGCGCGAACAGCTGGCCACGCTCCTGCAAAGCCTGGAAGCATAGTGGACCTTCCCATAGACCAGGTCATTGCACTGCGCGAACAACTGGCCACGTTCCTGCAAAACATAGAAGCATAGTATTTTATCTCACATTCCCATCACCATAAAAACTCATCAAAATGGAAAATTTGTATACCGCACAAGCAACCGTAACCGGTGGCGGTCGTAATGGTCATGTAACATCAGCCGACGGAATTTTGGATGTAGATGTAAGAATGCCCAAAGAGCTGGGAGGCCCCGCCGGCGCACACTTCAACCCCGAACTGTTCTTTGCCGCCGGTTATGCCGCCTGCTTTGACAGTGCATTGGGAGCCGCAGGCCGCATTGAAAAACTCCCTGCTTTCACCAGCAGCACCACCGCAGCCGTGACCATCGGTAAAGATGCTTCCGGCGGCTTTGCCCTGGCCGTGACCCTCACCGTAGAGATCCCCGGCATGGAGAAGGCAGCAGTAGAAGACCTGGCCCACAAGGCACATCAACTGTGCCCCTACTCCAAGGCCACACGTAATAACATTGAAGTCACGATCAAGGTGAAATAAGCATGTAGTAAGTAGTGCGGGTGGCACTTTGAAGATACAAACCATAGGCATCTAGTAACAATACTAATGGGAACGTATATAAGTATTTTTCATTGACTACGTTCCCGTTCCACCAGATTGGATAACACTTTCAGCACCGCCATCCGCCATACTTCCGCTTACCGCATAATACGGCTCCATTTCTGGCCCTGCCTGCCATTTGTTAAGCGCTTGTTATCACGGGTCATTTCCCGGCATTCACCAAGTCAAAAACAGCGTTGACCAAATACGGCTTGACAGGGCAGCCTGCTCCACTATCTTTGTATCAGGTTTTTCATAGGATATGGTTAAAATTTTGAAGGCGGTGTTCTCACTGCCTTTTTTTATGCCCCTATGGGAGCTTGTTTTCGGCTAAGTTGGCTATTGGAATTATGCTAATTTTGAGATCTATGAAAACCTTACCGCCGGTCCTGGTACGCCTTGCCCGCTTTTTCTCTGTCCTTGGCCATCCCCTGCTCCTGGGATCCCTGGTGGCCGTCTTCCTTTCCCTGCAGGCCTTCGGCGTTCGCCAGGCCCTGATCGCCGCCGGCATCGTGATCGGTATTATTACCCTGCCTGTAACCTTATGGAACCTCCGCAAAACGCGCAAGGGCGAATACAGCAACTTTGATGTGTCCGTACGTACCCAGCGCACTTCCTTTTATGTGTTCCTCATCGGGGCATTTGCACTGGCCACGGCCATCCTGGTGCTCACCCACCAGCCCCGGGCGCTTACGCTGGGCGTGGGGTTTGCCCTGGGCATGATGGTGGTCTGCTTTGCGGTGAATGCCTTCCTGGTGAAGACATCCCTCCACAGTGCCACGGCTTTTTTCCTCTCTTTCACGGTGATGTACTACCGGGTGGACCTGGGTGTAGGTATGCTGGTCTTTTCCGCCGTGGTAGGGATTTCCCGCCTGCTGCTGGGCAGGCACACACTGCGGGAGATCTGCAGTGGCATGGTCATTGGCGTAGCCACCGGCATTGGTTTGCTATGTGCCCTGCCTGCCCGCGGGCAAATACTTTGACGGCTAACAACCAAACGCGGGCATTATTCGTTTATAATTTTATACACCAGGTTTGCACCGACACCTCCTATCCGCTCATTTTTAATGTTTGTGTATGCATAATATCATCATTGCCGAACAAGGCGACAACGTCGTACTTATAGATGTGCAGGATGTTTTTGAAGAAGTGTTCAGGATCCCCGTGAAAGCATTGACCAGAGTAAAGAAAGTGGACCACTGCCTGGTATCCGCCTGGGTACTGGAGCTCCGCAATAAAAGCTGGGCCACCCTCACCTTCCTCTACGAACTGGCCACCGCCATCCAGACCAAGGCGCCGGATAACCAGATAGACTGGAAACATACCTTCTACATCGTGGAAAATGACGACTACCACCAGCAGCTGGCCACGCTGAAGGTATTGTTCTCCACCTTCCCCCGGGAAGTGCCCGATGCCGAAAAAGTAGTGTACACCAAGAAAGTGGAGCGCCAGACCCGCTACCGTGATATAGAAATGGCCATTATGAACATCGTGGTGGCAAACCTGGAAACCTACGCACTGCCTTACAGCGACCGGTGGAGCTAGTCCTCTTTCCACAGCTGCCCCCGCCTGCCGGTTTGTTATATCCCCCGGCACCGCTCCCGCCTTTGCCCATTTAATAATAATAATGAATATATAACATATATTTATTATCATTATTCAACGCCCTGGAACGCCTGATTATTCCCGCCTGCAAGTCCTTTATTTTACATTATCTTTGCGCCTCTTGATGTAAACGAACATGAAAGCATTGACATTATTTGTGCGCTACCGCTTCCCCTTGGGGATCGTTTTGCTGATCGGCGGTATTGCCATGGGTATCACCGTGGGTTGGTGGGAAGCTACCATCATCCTGTTCCTGGCAGCAGTCTGCCTGGTATCTCACTTCATGCTGGGCCCCATGCGCCTGGTGCAGGACGCCGTAGAAGCCGGCGATATTGAAGGTGCACAGCGTATTCTCAACAGTATTAAATTTCCGAAACTGTTATACAAGCCTATCCGCTCCGCTTATTACATGATGCAGAGCAACCTGGCTATGACCAACCAGGACCTGGACAAGGCAGAACATTCCATCCGCGAAAGCATCAAGGCGGGCAGCCCCCTGAAAGACCAGGAAGGCATGCAGTACATGCAGCTGGGCGCCATTGCCCTCCAGAAAGGCGATATCAAAACGGCGGATGCCAACCTGCGGAAGGCGCTTCGCCTGGGCCTGCCGGATAAGGAAAACAAAGCGGCCGCATTGCTCCAGCTTACTTCCATTGCCATGAACCGCCGCGAGTTCAAAGTGGCGAAAGATTTTTTCCGCCGCGCTAAGGCGGAGAAGCCTACCACCAAAGAACTGGTATCACAGATCAAAGAGATCGACAAGTACATTTCCCGCATGCCGGGCTGATGCTACCTGCATATCATATTGAAAGCCGTATCCCCTGCCGGGTGCGGCTTTTTTACTGGGGTCAAGCCCGGGTGGGCAGGGGGGCAAACCAGGCAACGGGGCACCCTCCTTTTTGCTATTCATTTCAATTCTTTGTACCTTCACCTCCAACCATCTGTTTAACTATCATTATGTCTATCAAGCAACTGAATCCACGCATGAGCGTACTGCTGCTGTTTATGCTGGCAGCGGGCATCCTGCGTATCATCCTGGTAAAAGCCAGTGCCGGCAATATCTCCCCGTTGGCCAACTTTACCCCGATCGGTGCCATGGGTCTTTTTGGAGGCGCCTATTTTTCCCGGAAATGGAAATCTTACGTCTTCCCCCTGCTCACCCTTTTCCTCAGTGACATTGTGATCAATAGCATGATCTACCACCTGCCCCTGTCGTCCGTGATCACATACCAGGGCTGGTATTTCACTTACCTCGCATTTGCCGCCATGGTGCTGGTGGGCCAGTTCATGAAAAACGTAACGGTGACCAATGTGCTGATAGGTGCTGTAGCGGCAGCCTGCATCCATTGGATCATTTCCGACATCGGTCCTTTCCTGTTTGGTACGGATATCACTACCGGCCTGCCTTTTGAAAAGAGCTTCGCCGGCTTCCAGCGCTGCCTGTACCTGGCTATTCCCTTTGAACTGAAATTGTTCTGGGGTAACCTGATCTACGGTGCTATCTTCTTTGGTTCCTTTGAATTGATGCAACGCCGCTTTCCTGTACTGGCAAAGCAGGCACTTTAAGATATTTTCCTGTAAACGGGCTGTCGTTTAGCGCGGCAGCCTTTTTTATCCAATTCTCTTCATACCCGGTTGTGTCCCCGGCTTCGCCGGTGATGCATTAAAAGGGAATCCGGTACAAAGCCGGAGCTATTCCCGTAGCTGTAATCCGCCCGTTCCGGTTTTTCCGGAACACTTGCAGCAGTCATGATGCCACTGTCATCGGATAAAACCGTGATGGGAAGGCGACTGTGTAAGGCGGTAAGCCAGAAAACCTGCCGTCTATGATTTTTTTGTAAACATCGCTTTCGGGTAAAAGGCGCGGTACAGTTGTCTTGCAGGCATTCATTCCTGCGTTTCCGCATTTTACTGCTATTCATTTTTCCCGGGCATTCTTTTAATCAACCACACCGCAGGCCTTTCCGGCAGCGGTTTATATTATTATGCAGCACCGGGATGTTCCGCTTCGTTTTCATATCTGCCGCATGGTCTTGTGCGGCGCAGGCCTGTTCATGGCCGCCCAGGCCAGGGCGCAGCAGCCCACGCCAGACAGTGCCCATCAGCTTACCGGCGTGGAAGTGACCAGCCGCCTGGCAGATACCAGCCTGCATGGTCCCTTGCCGGTGCAGTCCGTCAGCCAGCAGCAACTTACCCATCTGAACGTGCCCTCCGTGGCCCAGGCGGCCCAGCACTTTGCCGGCGTGATCGTAAAGGACTACGGCGGCCTGGGTGGCCTCAAAACCGTATCTGTACGCAGCCTGGGCGCTAACCATACCGGGGTATTGTATGATGGCATAGCGATCAGCGACATCCAGAACGGGCAGATAGACCTGGGTAAATATTCCCCGGATAACCTGGCCCGCCTTTCCCTGTACAATGCCCAGCCCACAGACCTGCTTTCTACCGCCCGTGCTTACAGCTATGGGGCGGCCCTGGAACTGCAGACCGCCACTTTTGATACAGCCGGCCACAAGCCCCTGCAACTACAAACCCGCGTAAAAGGCGGCAGCTGGGGTTATATTGATCCGTCTCTCACCCTGCACTACAAGGCCGGTAAAACGTATACCACTTCTTTCAATGCGCAATACCGCAGCATCACGGGTGATTATCCTTACATCACAGACAATGGCGTGGCCACCCTGCACCAGCGCCGCACCAATGCCGGCATTCACAGCCTGCGGCTGGAGCAGGACAACCGCTTTGCCTGGAAAGACGCGTCCACCCTGCAATTGAAAGCTTATTACTACGATGACTCCCAGCAACTGCCGGGGGCAGATATCCTTTACAGCACACCTGGCAACACCCATCTCTGGAACCGGCAGGCCTTTGCACAAGCTGCTTATTTTAAACCGGTGGGTGACGGCTGGCAACTGAAGCTGAATGGCAAATTCTCGTATATCCATACCCGTTATTACGATCCGGGCCTGGGAAATGGGACCGGCCTGCAGGACAACCATTACAACAGCTATGAAAGCTACGCCTCCGCGGTGCTGACACGCAGCCTGGGCCGGCATTTCATCCTTGCATATGCCAGTGATGGCATCTACAATAAGCTCAATGCGGATGTAAAAGCATACGCCTTCCCGGAACGCTTTACTTTTCTTAACGCACTTACCGCCCGCTACTACACGCCCCGGCTGGAGATCCAGGGCAATGCACTGAGCACTATCCTAAATGAGTCTGTACAAACCGGCCCTACCGCGCAGCACCGCAACCTGGTGACGCCCACCGTGAGCGCCAGCTGGAAACCATTTACCACAGCGGATTTCAGGCTAAGGGGATACTACAAACAAATATTCCGCGCACCTACTTTTGATGAATTGTACTACAGCACTTTCGGCAACCCCACCCTGAAACCGGAATACGCCACCCAGTACGATGCAGGTGCCACCTGGCAGCGCCATTTTTCCCGGGTGTTGTCACTGCTGCGCATCAGTGCCGATGGTTACTACAACACCGTGCGCGACAAGATCATCACCCTGCCGGGCAAGAATGCCTACTCCTTCAGCGTGATCAATTTTGGAAAAGTGCATATCACCGGGGCCGATGTAAATGCCCAGGCCTCCCTGCAGCCACTGCATGGCTGGATATTGTCGATGGCGGCCAATTACACTTACCAGCAGGTGCTGGATGTAACCACCCCCGGCGCCCCGCAGTACAAGGGACAACTTCCTTACACGCCCCTGCATTCCGGAGGGCTCATGTGCAGCGTGGAAAAACACGGACTGGTGATCAGTTATAACGGCATTTACTCCGGCTACCGCTATGCGCTCAGTGATAACACGCCGTCAAACTATATGAGCGGCTTTACCGTGCATGATGTCAATGCCTCGTACAACCTTGGCAGCTGGACCGTGATGGGAGCCGTGAACAATTTTACCGATGAACGCTATGCGGTGGTGCGCAACTTTCCCATGCCGGGAAGGAGCTACCAGCTGGGCATTCAATGGAAATACTAACGCTACTTATTCTACTTAAATACACTGTCATGAACAAACGACTTTACCTGGCAATAGCTGCCACGCTGGTGCTTTTTGCCTGCAGCAAGAAAAACGATGTAACCCCTACGCCGCCCAAAGCTGATTCCGCCACCGGTGTGTATGTGCTTACAGAAGGCGCATTTAACGGTAACAACGCCGGCCTTTCCTTCTATGACATAAAGACCAAACAGCTGAGCCTCCATCTCTTTGCCAGCGTAAACCAGCGCGCGCTGGGCGATGTGGCCAATGACATTGCTATTTACGGCAGCAAGATGTACATCGTGGTCAATAACTCCAACAACGTGGAGATCATGGACGCGCATACGGTAAAATCACTGGCCACCATTCACGTAGACAACCTGCAGCCCCGCCACATTGCGTTTGCCAACGGCAAAGCCTATGTTACTTCTTACGCAGGCAAACTGCTGGTGATAGACACTGCTACAAACCAGGTTGCAAATACGGCCACTATCCGCCCCGGTGCAGAAGGTATCGTGATCGTGAATAATAAAGTGTACATCGGGGTACCGGGTGTATGGCCTAGTTCCAATCAAACTATCTTATCTGTTCTGGACCTGAACACGCTGGCGGAACAAAAAACCCTCACCGTGGGCCCCAACCCCAACCAGCTCGCCACCGACCAGTATGACCACCTGCTGGTGTTGTGCGCGGGTGATTACGACAAGGTCCCGCCATCCCTGGCCACCATCAGCCTGTTGGACGACAAGGTATTGCAGAACGATACCACGGTAAAGGCAGACAACATCGCCATCTACAGGAACCGCGCTTACCTTTATAAGTCGACCTATAAGGACGACAGCAAGCAGCCCGTGATGGTTTACAACCTGGCGACCGGCAAGCTGCAGGATGGCAACTTTATTACAGATGGCACCACCGTTGGCTACTATTACGGTATCTCCGCCGATGCGGTAACCGGCGATGTATACGTAACAGATGCGCTGAGTTATGGATCTTCCAAGGCGAAGGTGACCTGCTTTGACAGCAATGGCAAAACCCGGTTCACCATTGCATTGAATGACTATGCCTCTTTTGCAAGCAAGGTGATATTCCTGCGTTAAGCCCGAAATGCCCGGCTGTAAGCATTGCAGCCGGGTTACCTTTTCATTTTCAATCCGGTAAACGATGATCGCAGTTTCCTTTCTTCCCGCTGCCACGCAGATGATCTACGACATGGGCCTGCAGCACCTGCTTAAGGGTGTCACCTTTGAGTGCCCGCCCGCTGCGCTGGCGGAGCAGCCACCCGTGGTGCGTTGTGTACTGGAAGGCCATGCCTATTCCAGCGAGGAAATAGACCGCATTTTCTCCGCCTCCAAAGCGCAGGGCAAAAGCCTTTATTACGTGGATGAGCCGCTCCTGGCATCCATTGCGCCGGATGTGATCTTTACCCAGGATGTATGCGAAGTATGCCAGATCGATACGGCCTGCACACAGGCCGCCATCCATAACCTGCCAAAACAGCCGGTACTCTTGCCATTATCACCCAATAACCTGGATGATGTACTGCAATGCGCCGTGACCATTGCCACGGCGCTGGGGCAGGAGGAAGCAGCTTACCGCTACCTGGCCGGCCTTACCCGCCGCACGGACCATATCCTGGACACCCTGCGTGCCCACCGCGCCCCGCTGAAGCGCGTGCTGCTCATGGAATGGATGGCCCCCGTGTACAACTGCGGGCACTGGATCCCCTTCCAGGTGGCACAGGCAGGCGGTGTAGATATGCTTTCCAATCCTGCCGGCGATTCTATTGTAACGTCCTGGGAAAAAATACGGAAATACGACCCGGAAGTGCTGGTGGTGGCTCCCTGTGGTTTTACCATACAGCGCTCCCGCGAAGAGCTGCACCTGCTCACGGCCCGCGAAGGATGGAACGAGCTGCAGGCCGTGCGTAACAAAGCCGTGTTCCTGGCGGATTACGACCTGTTTACCCAGCCGAGTGCCAGTACCCTGGTAGACGGGATCGAAATGCTGGCGGCCCTTTTTCATCCAGGATTGTTTACCTTGCCGGCTCACCTGCAGCATAAGTGCATGGCCCTGCATACAGCCACGGTGCGCTCCTGAAGGGCCCCGGCTTAAGTATATATCCGTTCAATCCAGGTTATCATTATGTAAAGCTGCCAGCCTCCATTTCCGGACTGGCAGCTTTTTCTGTATTTTTCGCTATGCTTTATCTGATCACCGGCGGCGCCCGTTCAGGGAAAAGCCGTTACGCACAAGACCTGGCCTTACAGCTGTCGCCCACCCCGGTGTATGTGGCCACTGCCCGCATCTGGGACCAGGATTTTGAACAGCGGGTACGCTATCACCAGCAGGAGCGCGGCCCGGAATGGACCAGCTACGAAGAACAGGAACGGGTAAGCGCCCTGCCCATACAGGGCAAGGCCGTGGTGATAGACTGCATTACGCTGTGGCTTACCAACTTTTTTGTGAAGCACCAGTACGATACCTCGCTGGCGCTCCAGGCTATCAAGGAAGAAATTCTTGCCATCCATAAAATGGAGGGGCATTTCATTTTTGTGACCAACGAGATCGGAATGGGCGTGCACGCTGAAAGTGAAGCAGGGCGCAAGTTTACAGACCTGCAGGGCTGGACCAACCAGTTCATTGCCCGCCTGGCCGATAAAGTGGTACTCATGGTTTCCGGCTTGCCCATGACCATTAAATAATACAACGCATGTTAGCAACCTTACGCATTACCGCCCCGGATCAATCCCTGTCTGCCGCACTGCAACAGTGTATTGACCAAAAGACAAAACCCCTCGGCGCCCTGGGACGCCTGGAAGCACTGGCCCTGCAGGCCGGCCTTATTCAGCAGAGCCTCCACCCCATTGTACATAAACCCGGTATCATCGTGTTTGCCGGCGATCATGGCATAGCGGCACAGGGGCTTGTAAATCCTTATCCACAGGCCGTTACCGCCCAGATGGTCTATAATTTCCTGAATGGGGGCGCCGCTATCAACGTGTTCTGCGCGGTGCACAACCTGGCCCTCTCCGTGGTGGATGCCGGCGTAAACCACAATTTCACGCCCCACTCTGATTTGGTAGACCGCAAAGTGGCCATGGGTACCCAAAATTACCTGTACGGCAAGGCCATGACAGACAGCGCCTGCCATGAGGCCCTGGAAGCCGGCGCCGCCCTGGTGCGGGAAAAACAGGCTGCCGGGTGCAATACCATCGGCTTTGGCGAAATGGGCATTGGCAACTCTGCCGCTGCCTCCCTTATCATGCACTGCATTACCGGCATCCCGCTGGAAGACTGTGTGGGCGCGGGCACCGGGGCAAACGCCACCCAGCAGGCACTGAAACTGAAAACCCTGCAGCACGCCCTCGAAAAGCATGGTGTGCCGGACGATCCTTTTGATGTACTGGCTACCTATGGCGGCTTTGAGACCGTTATGATCTGTGGCGCCATCCTGCAGGCAGCCGCCCTGCAGATGATGGTGGTGATAGACGGCTTTATTGTAACCGCCGCGCTGCTGGCTGCACACAGGGCTCACCCGGATGTGCTGGCCTATTGCGTGTTTGCGCACAGCTCCCACGAAAAAGGACACCGCGCCATGCTGGCATACCTGGGAGCCGCGCCCCTGCTGCAGCTGGACATGCGCCTGGGAGAAGGTACCGGTGCCGCACTGGCCATTCCCCTGATAAAATCTGCCGTTGGATTCCTGAACCACATGGCTACATTTGCGCAGGCAGGCGTGTCTACCTCCGGCACAACCGCATAAGCCTTTATGAAAAAACAACTGCAATTTTTCCTGGCAGCGGTGATGTTCTATACCCGCATTCCCGTGCCCCGCAATATGCGGCACGATACAGCTCAGCTGAATGCCGCTACGAAATACCTGCCGCTCATTGGATGGGTGGTAGGCGGCGCAGCTGCGCTGGCGTTGTTTGTCTTTTCCAAGGTGCTGCCCTGGCCCGTAGCGGTGCTCCTCAGCATGGCCCTTTCCCTTTGGATCACCGGCGCTTTTCACGAAGATGGATTCGCCGATTTCTGTGATGGCTTTGGCGGTGGATGGACCAAAGAAAAGATCCTGGATATTATGAAAGACAGCCGCATAGGCACCTATGGTATGGCGGGCCTGCTGCTGGTGCTGTTGCTTAAATTCTGCTGTCTTAGTCAGCTGTCCCCCGTTCCCGCACTGGTGGCGCTTTGCGTGGCACATCCACTGAGCCGCTTTGTAGCGGTAACGGTGATCTATACCGATACTTATGTGCGGGCAAATGAAGACGCCAAGGCCAAGCCTGTATCTAAAGGAATTACGGCCGGGGGCCTGGCAGTAGCGGCGTGCTTCGCATTCCTGCCGCTGGCGGTTTGTTTGTACTGGTGGTATAGTATGCACCTGCTACTACTTACCGGCGTGCTGCTGGTAGTGCTGGTACTGGCCCGCTGGTACATGGTGCGGCTTATGCGGCGCTGGATAGGTGGCTACACAGGCGATTGCCTGGGCGCCGTGCAGCAGGTAGCGGAGATCATGATCTACCTGGTGCTGAGCGTGCAACTGTGGCCGCTGTTTTGATGTATCTTTGCGGCTTTACACCACATGCGCATATACCTGATAAGACATACCACGCCCTGTATTCCCCGGGGTACCTGTTACGGCTTTACCGACCTGGATGTAGCACCTACTTTTGAAACGGAAGCCAGCCGCCTGCGGCCCCTGCTGCCGGCCGTACCGCTTAACGTATATGCCAGCCCGTTACAACGCTGCTACCGCCTGGCACAGTTCCTTTTTCCTAATGCCCCCATCAACGCAGATGACCGCCTGAAAGAGCTGAACTTTGGCGACTGGGAAATGCAGCGCTGGGACGACCTGGGCGAAAACGCCCTGCAGGCCTGGATGACAGACTACGTGCACACGCGCGTACCAGGTGGGGAAAGTTATGAAGACCTCTACGCCCGTTCCATCGCCACCCTGCTGGAAATAACCACCACCGGCCAGGATAGCGCTATCGTTACCCATGGGGGCGTGATCCGCAGTATACTGGCCTATGTGATGAACACACCCCTGGAACAGTCTTTTGAAACCCGTGTAGAGTGGGGCCGCATGGCGCGGCTGGATTACGATGGGAAGGCATTCCAGGTAGTTGGTATTGATGAATAGATACCGCATTCCGCCAGGCAGCCAAAAAAGTTTGTTCATTTTGCGTATGCTCCTGTGCGTGAGCCGGTTCCCTGGCCTCCATTCATTATATTTGTGAAAACTTAATACCATGTTTGAGTTCGATTCCAGGCAGATCATCACTGTAACCATTACCCTGTTTGCAATGATCGATATCCTGGGCTCATTGCCGGTACTGCTTTCGCTCCGTGAAAAGATGGGGCATATCGATGCTGCAAAGGCCACGCTTGCATCTGGTTTTCTCATGATCCTTTTCCTGCTGGGTGGCGAGCCGTTTCTTCGCCTGCTCAGCGTGGACGTGCATTCCTTTGCGGTAGCCGGTTCCATCGTGATCTTCGTGATCTCCATGGAAATGATCCTGGGTATAGAATTTTTTAAAGGCGATAGCGATGCCAAAACGGGAAGCCTTATCCCCATTGCGTTTCCGCTCATTGCCGGTAGCGGTACGCTTACCACCATCATGTCACTGAAAGCAACCATCAACCCCAATAATATTTTTGTGGGCATCGTCATTAACCTGGCCATCATCTTCGCGGTGCTGCGCTCCCTCAGTTTTATAGAGCGTATACTGGGCAAGGCAGGCCTCATGGTGCTGCGCAAATTCTTTGGTGTGATCCTGCTGGCCATTGCGGTGGGCATTTTCAAAAGCAACGTAAGCCTTATCAACGCCGGCATTGGCTCCCACTAAAAGCCGGTTTGTTTATCTCTCGGGGAAACAGTATTTTTGCCGTCCACTACCGGGTTCCGTAGTACAATGGATAGTATAAGGGTTTCCGAAGCCTTTGATGCAGGTTCGATCCCTGCCGGAACCACCAGAGCGGGAACAATGCCATTACGTGCATTGTTCCCCTTTTTTTTGCGCCCGGGCCTCCGTTTAGCCTATGCTACTGCTGCCCGTGCGGACAGGCGCCTTCACTTACATCAAATGGCACCATTCTTGGATTACTATCCATGAACCAATCAATTACTTATATGAGCACTGCAAATCATTGCAAAGTTTTCCTGCTGGCCGCCGGGCTGGGTGCATTTGCCACTCTGGGCGCCCAGGCACAAGGCATAGACAGTACCGCTAAAAAGGTAGGTAACAAAACCGCTGAAATTGCTGTAAAAGGGGCCTCCACCGTATCACAGAAAGTCTACAAAGGCAAGGAAGGTCCGCACGGGGAAACCGTTTACATCACCAAAGATGACAAGAAATTCATCGTGGACGATAAGGGCAAAAGGGTGTACCTGAAGCCATCTCAGATCCACAATAAAAAAGACTAATCCCGGCGAAAAACCAGGATTACTGCGGATCTATGAACCGCACAAACAGGGGTTAATGACCAGAAGACGTGAAATGCGAAACGGCAGTTCATCTTTTTATTGGTCATTAACCTCTTTTTTTTACAGTCCTTACTCACTCAGCTCCAGCCAGCGCATGCCCTTTTCATCCAGCAGGGCCATGATCTCCCCAACGCGGCGGGCGGCGGCGTCCAGCTCTTCGTAAGGCAGGCTGCCGGCTCCCATTTTTTCATCAAGTTGCTTCTTTTCTGCTTCCAGTGCTTCAATGTCCTTTTCCAGGAGTTGCAGCTCCCTTTGCTCTTTGAAACTGAGCTTTTTGGTAGCTGGCTTTTGCGGTGCGGCGGGGGCAGCGGATGGCTGGGGCTCACTGGAAGCGGGCTTTTCAACCGGTACTGGCATTTCCTTTATCTTTTCCTGGTCTTTTTCCCAATCGCGGTACTGGGTGTAGTTGCCGGGGAAATCGCGTATCACCCCGTTGCCTTCAAATACAAACAGGTGGTCTACCAGCTTGTCCATGAAGTAGCGGTCGTGGCTTACAATGAGCAGGCAGCCCTGGTAGCTGAGCAGGAAATCTTCCAGGATGCTCAGGGTGGGCAGGTCCAGGTCGTTTGTGGGTTCGTCCAGGATGAGGAAATTGGGATTGCGGAAAAGGAGGGACAGCAGGAACAAACGGCGTTTTTCACCCCCGCTTAACTTGGAGATGAAAGTGTATTGTTTTTCCGGGGTGAAAAGGAAGAGTTGCAGGAACTGGGCGGCGCTCACCTTGGTGCCATCTGCCAGGGGAAAATTTTCCGCAATGTTCTTCACGAATTCGATCACCCGCATATCTTCCTTTACTACCAGGCCTTGCTGGCTGTAGTTGCCAAACACCACGGTCTCCCCTACGTTGATCTTGCCGGAATCCGGCTGCTCCAGGCCCATGAGCATGTTGAGGAAGGTGGATTTACCCACCCCGTTCTTCCCCACCACGCCGATGCGTTCTCCTCTTTTGAAAGTATAGTCAAAGCCCTTGAGAATCTGCAGGCTGCCGAACGATTTATATACTTTTTTCAGTTCCAGGATCTTGCCACCCAGGCGGGTCATTTTCACATTAAGCTCCAGTTGCTGTTGCTCCAGGCGCTGTTTGGCGCGTTTTTCCACATCATAAAAAGCGTCCTGGCGCGATTTACTTTTGGTAGTGCGGGCCTTGGGTTGCTTGCGCATCCATTCCAGCTCCTTGCGATACTGGTTGCGGGCTTTCTCCACGCTGCTGCGGTCCATATCCTCGCGGGAGGCCTTCTTTTCCAGGTAGTTCTCGTAATCGCCCTTATAGATGAAGAGTTGCTGGCGGTCCAGTTCCATGATCTCGTTACACACACTGTCAAGGAAGTAGCGGTCGTGCGTTACCAGCAGCAGGGTTACCCGTTCCTGGTCCAGGTAATTTTCCAGCCACTCGATCATGCTTACGTCCAGGTGGTTGGTAGGTTCGTCCATGATGAGGAGGGTGTGGGTGTGCTCAAACCCAATATCAATAAGCACTTTAGCCAGGGCCACGCGCTTTTGCTGGCCACCGGAAAGGCTGCTCACGGGCTGGTCCAGGTGGTGGATGTTGAGGCGGCCGAGGATCTGCTTCACCTTGGCGTCAAAATGCCAGGCATTCAGCTCGTCCATCCGGGCAATGGCTTTGGTCAGTTCGTCCAGGTCTGGTTCCTGGTCTTCATCTGTAAGTTGTTCATAGGCTTTGATGGCCTGGAGCACAGGGTGGTTGTAGTTAAAGATATTCTCCAGCACAGATTTGTGGAGGACGAAGTCCGCCTGCTGTTCCAGCATTACCACGGTCACATCCTTGTGGATCCATACTTTGCCGGCATCGGCCACTTCCTTGCCACAGAGGATGCGCAGGAGCGTGCTTTTACCAGTACCGTTCAGGGCCACCAGGGCTATTTTGTCGCCTTCTTCAATGTGAAAGCTGATATTTTCGAATAAAGGCGTAGCGCCGTAGGACTTGGTGAGCCCTTCTACCGTAACATAATGCATGGCGCAAAGTTAACAAACTACCACCTTGTTTGGTGGGCATTGTTTGCAACCGGAGTTCGATCGCAAAACCTCCTGCAGGAGTTACGGGTATAAAAAAAGCAGCCCGGATGAGCGGGCTGCTTTGCTATTCAAAAAGAGTGGATGCTTTAGAAATCGTAATACAACTGGCGGAAGGAAGCCCGCAGGCCAATGTTGAAGATCAGCTCCTTGCGGTCCATGAGGTCATTAGACTCCTTGCGGCCGGTAACACCTACTTCCAGGCGGAGATTATTCTTAGGATTGAGCAGGTAGGACACGGTGCCGGTTACGTAGATCAAATTGGTGCCTACGCCCTGGCCAATATGGTTACCATACTCCAGGGTGCGGGTTTCGTAAGATTTATTGATGTCGTGCCCGTAGTTGGTACCGGCGCTGTCCAGTCCATAATGCGCCAGTTGGATCTCTCCCCGCAGGAACCAGCGGCGATAGCGGTAGTCCGCTACGTTCACCCATTCCACAAAGTTAGCCCCCAGCGGGTCTGTAAGCGGCTGGCCATAATGGCTGTAGTTGTTGAGCGTAGTGCGCTGCGAGAAGGTGAAGGGCCGCGCAAAATTGCCTTCTGTGAGGAAGTTCAGGTTTTGTGCATGGAAAATGTCATTGGCACGGAAGCCCAGCTGACCGCCAAATTTATTGCCCCACCAGCCATTGCCGGCCGTTATTTCCTTGAACTTAAATTCGTCCAGGATAAACTGGCCATAGAGGTTGGAATGCTTGCCGGTAACGTATTTGAGGTTAAGGCCCATTAAGGCGTTGTCCGGGGAGCCTACGGAAAATTCCACGGGGCGCAGGAACATGATAGGATTGAGGTAGCTCATATCAAAACCGCGCTTGCCAGATGAATCGGAGTCCTGCCAGATCACGGTTTCAAATAAACCAATGGAAAGTTTTTTGCTCACATTCCAATCCAGGTAGTTGAAGACACCCCATTTTTTGCGGTAGCCGTTATCGTAAGATGCTTTGGGATAAAAGCGGTCTATGAACTGGGCCCACATGGTGGTGTATTGTATTTTACCAACGGTAGCCACCACTTTGAAATAAGGATAGTTGAACGCCACGTCGGACAGCAGCATGGAGCGGTAGCCATCGCCTATAAAGTTCTTGCCATAGCCCAGTTGCAGCTGCAGGAACTTGGCAGCCTTGTAATCCAGTACGGCAGAAGAATAGGCGAAGTCGAATGCTTTACCATTGTTGTAAGATTTCCATTCTCCCTGGCCGGGTACCAGTTGGGTTTTGCGGCCCCACTCATCTACATAGCCGGGAAACTTGCCCTGGTTCTCGTAGAATTCAGAATAGAAATGAAAGCGTTGTCCCAGGCGGCCGCCTACGATCACACCGCGGGTATTGAGCCAGTCGGTGCCATTGCGGGAGCTGTGGCCCAGTTGGAAATCGGGCAGGAAGTCTGCATAGAAATCGTAATCAGGGTTGTTATACTCCAGGAGGTGCTCCTGGAATAATTTGCGGTGCCACCAGGAGCGTTTCTTCGTGGAATCGCCCAGTGGGGGCAGGTTCCAGGCCGGGCGTACACTATAGTCGCGCAGGGAGGAGTGAAAGTTGGCGGAATCGCCGGTAGCGTTGTAAAAGCCCAGTGAGTACTGATCGCCTGGGTTTTGCGCATAGGTAACACTGATGGCCATGCAGCAGCAAATGGTCAGCAGTACAGTCACAACGTTTTTTATTTGCATGGTGTGCGGTTTGCGTTGTTTTATTTGAGGTGATTCTGGAATACGGGGGCCAAAGATAGCATTTTAAGCACCAAGGCCGGAATGCAAGGATTATTTTATGATTAGACTGTTGATACATGGTAGTTACAGGTATCACAGCAGCGCCTATACGACCCATGTATCCTTCACCCCCTCGTATACGGAGCGAATACCCTCTTCCAGTCCTATCCGGGCTTTCCAGCCCCTGTTACTAAGCCGGGTTACATCCATCAGCTTACGGGGCGTGCCATCCGGCTTGCTGGTATCAAACACCAGCCGCCCTTCATAACCTATAACGCGCTGTACTAGCCTGGCCAGATCAGCAATGCTAATATCTTCCCCAATACCTATATTCAGAAAGCCTGGTTCATCGTATGTTTTCATGAGGAATACGCAGGCATCCGCCATATCATCTGCATGCAGGAATTCCCGCAGCGGCGTACCGGTTCCCCATACTACAACCTCCGGTGCATTGGTCACTTTTGCGGTGTGAAACTTGCGGATGAGCGCTGGCAGCACATGAGAGCGCTCCAGGTCGTAGTTGTCATTAGGTCCATAAAGATTGGTAGGCATAACGGAAATAAAATGGCTACCATATTGCGCACGATAGGCATCTGCCATTTTTATGCCAGCAATTTTAGCGATGGCATATGGCTCATTGGTAGGTTCCAGCAGGCCGGTGAGTAGGGCTTCTTCTTTCAGGGGCTGGGGGGCCAGCTTGGGATAGATGCAGGAGGAGCCCAGGAACATCAGTTTCGTAGTGCCGTGCAGGTGGGCAGCCTGCATGATGTTACTCTGTATCATTAAGTTATCATAAAGGAACTCCGCCCGGTAGGTGTTATTGGCAACGATGCCTCCCACTTTAGCGGCGGCCAGGAAAACGTAATCCGGCCGTTCCGCGGCAAAAAAGGCATCTACAGCGGTTTGCTGGCGGAGGTCCAATTCCGAAGAAGTACGGCCTATAATATTATTGAATCCTTCCTGTTGGAGTCTTCTCACAATAGCCGATCCCACCATACCCCGGTGGCCGGCTACATATATTTTATCGGTAGGTTGCATGCTATTCAAATTGGTTCAGCACTTTATAACCTGCGTCTTTCAGCAGTTTTTCCCGGCGGAACAGGGCTACGTCTGCGGCTACCATTTCCTTCACCAGGGCGGGCAGGTCATATTGAGGTTGCCAGTCCAGCTGTGTTTGCGCTTTGGTAGGGTCGCCTACCAGCAGGTCTACTTCTGTGGGGCGGAAATAGCGGGGATCAATATTTACCACTTCCTGGCCGGGCTGCAGCACGGAATCCTTAGCAGTTACTGATCTCACGATGCCTTTTTCATGTACCCCCTCGCCGGTAAATTCCACTTCTGCGCCCACTTCCGCGAACGACATACGGATAAATTCACGCACGGTAGTGGTAATGCCGGTGGCGATGACATAATCTTCCGGTTTATCCTGCTGGAGAATGCGCCACATGGCTTCCACGTAATCCTTGGCGTGGCCCCAGTCGCGTTTTGCATCCAGGTTACCCATGAACAGCTTGTCCTGCATACCCAGGTGCAGCTTGGCCACCGCACGGGTGATCTTACGGCTTACAAACGTTTCACCGCGGAGGGGGCTTTCATGGTTGAAAAGAATGCCATTGCAGGCATACATACCGTAGGCCTCCCGGTAGTTCACTGTGATCCAGTAGGCATATAGTTTTGCAACGGCGTATGGAGAACGGGGATAGAAAGGTGTGGTTTCCCGCTGCGGCACCTCTTGTACCAGGCCATAAAGCTCGGAAGTAGAGGCCTGGTAGACCTTTGTTTTTTGTGTAAGGCCCAGCAGGCGCACTGCTTCGAGGATACGCAGGGTACCCAGGCCGTCTGCATTGGCGGTATATTCCGGGGTTTCAAAGCTTACCTGTACGTGGCTCATGGCACCGAGGTTGTAGATCTCATCGGGCTGTACCTGCTGGATGATACTGATGAGATTTGTGGCGTCTGTGAGGTCTCCGTAGTGAAGGGTAAGGTTTATGCCGGATTCATGGGGGTCCTGGTAGAGATGGTCAATGCGGTCTGTATTGAACAGGGAGCTTCTCCGTTTGATACCATGGACGTGGTAACCTTTTTTGAGGAGCAACTCTGTGAGGTAGGCTCCGTCCTGGCCGGTGATGCCGGTGATGAGGGCTGTTTTCATAAAAACGATTATCTGCTTATTTAACACAGGACATAATCCATGACAACCTGTTTAAAAGCATGCAAAAATATTGTCTTTCACATCGCCACCAGTCAACCACGTTAGAATTTGATTAAATTATCTATCAAAAATTCCTGCCAAATTATCTGAAAGCAGATTTACGCAATAAATTATTTGCCTAGTTTAATAGCATAAAACCGGGTTGTAAAATGATTTTTTGCCTTAAACGAAATATTCTTGTCGGCAAGCAATTTATCTATTCTCCTGTAATCAAACCCAAAATGCGTCCCCCAGCCTGGTCTCGATGGGTCCCTGTACACCGAAATATCCTTGCCGCGCAGCAGGTCACTAAAATAGTTTCTGGATTTTACAACCCCGAGTTCCTGTAGGGTGTATCCCTTGTACACATTGCGTTTAAGAAGATATTTTGTAATACCCCAGGGGCCAATTTCTATTGGGACCGTTATCAGTATCCGGGCATCAGATTTGCCCATTTCAATTAGATTGGATATCGCTTGGGGCAAATTTCCAACATGCTCGAGAGTTTCAAAACATGTTATAACATCAAATTGGCATTTGAACTTCACCGGCAAATCATTGTTAAGATTAATTTGGTCAAATCTTATGTGGGGGTATGATTTCCGAGCGGCCAGGACATGCTCTTCTACATATTCAAGTCCTACCGGCTTTTTTACGGCATACTTTTTCGTTATCAAATTCGTAATAAAACCATTACTGCAACCAACATCAGCGAAAAGATCATCTTTAATCGAAAATCTGTCCAACTGGCCAAAAATCACCTTTAGCCGGTATCGATGGGGAAGACTTTTAAGACTCTTCTTTTTATAGGTAAGCGAATGGTCTACAGGCATAATATAATGATTTTTTATTCTATTTAACGAAGATAATCAGATTCCTTAAATACGAAAATTTTATCATAAAAACCGAAAATAGTGGTTTTAACATCGTTAATTGACAATAATCTTAAATCTACTGTGAAATGAACAAGCTACTTTTTTCATTTTTGTTGTGCAGTTGCGCCCAGATGTGTTCCGCTCAAAAGCAACAACAGAATCAGGCAGTGATTGATAAATTAATCCAATCCGATACCTATGCCAGGTTAGTGAAAAATGTAAAAACTTCTAACGCTGCCCCTAACAATGTGACACAAATGACCCAGGCAAATGTAAGGGCAATGAACACCAGCACACAGGGGCCAATTACAGCTAATATTAATGACATTGCTACTGCATGTAAGCAGATAAGCGCCAGTTCAGGCGCCGAATCCCGTGCAAACACCTATGGTAGCTTGACGACCTGGTTGGCATCGCCACCCAAATTTACGTGGACCGCCGGCGCAATTGAACAGCCGTCAGCAGCCGCCATGAGCCTGTTAATGCTGCAGAACGATATGAAACATGCAAACACGGGTGAAAAATTAGGGCCACAAATTGAAGAACTGATGACTAGGAGCCGACAATATATACGCTATAGCTGGAATAATGGGAAACAATCATCTTATTTTCAAAATCTGGGAACAGACGAGTTTGAAGAGACCCAGCGGCTTGCCAACGTCGGTTACCGCATATTTGCCTTAGCGTCAATCGCAATGGTCACAAATGATAACAACGCCATGGATACCTTGTCCATGATCGTTAAAAATCAATTCCTGTACGACTACAATAAATCAGGATATTTCCCGGCAACTATCAAATCCGATGGAATTATCGATCAACACAATCTCGGTGGATCCCAGGTCTATAACATTGGTTATGGAGGGGATTTCATCAATGATATGATCCGCTATGGAAACTGGTTCAGAAACACCCCATATGCCTTAAGTGATAAAGAATTCAATACACTTGCAGACCTAATGACAGATGGTACGCAATGGATGTTCTATAAAAACCATCCGGCATTCAACATTATGGGCCGCCATAACGCGCTTATCGTCAATGGTAGTGCCTCTCCGGCTTACATGGACCAACGGGGAAACATTAATTATCTGTCGGCACTAATACAGAACAAAAATACAGATTCATATAAAAAGTTGATGTCATTAAAAAACAGGCTCAATGACTTTGGCAGTTATAATATGGATTCTAGTAAGTACTTCTGGAATTCGGATCTGCTGATCCAATCAAACCCCGATTACTTCGCCTGTATAAAAATGCTTTCCAATAAAACAGGTTCTACAGAAACTGGAGACAGGAACAACCGTGAAGGCATCAACAACTATTACATGGGCGAAGGATCAACAATAATGTTTCATACGGGCAGGGAATACGACAATGCCCGTGCTGTATGGAACTGGCGGGCCATTCCTGGCACCACTGTAAAACAAAAAAACGGTGCATTACCGCTGATTGCGTATGGCCAGTTCTCTGAAAGTAACAATAACATTGCAGGAGGTGTATCCGATGGGAAAACAAGCATCGGGGGATTTTACCTTGATAGAAAAAACAATTATACACAGGTAAATGCGCAGAAGGCATATTTCGCGTTTCCGAAATTCCTGCTATGTCTCGGCAACGGTGTTAACGATAATGCGCCAGACGGGGACAATATTGTAACTACACTCAACCAGTCTGAACGGTTAACCCCCATCGTCTATGCCGCAAATGGCAAACAACCAATGACAGTTGGGACGGATCAAAAAGTAAACACCACTTTAACCTTAAGCAGCCCCTCATGGTTCTGGCAAGACAACACAGGATATATCATTATTCCCTCAGGTGAGGGAAAAACAGTCGTTAACCTAATTGGCGAACAACGGCAAAACAACTGGAATAACATTGATAAGCGAAACCCGTCACAGGTACAAAATGTAAATATCTTCCAGCTTGGCATTGTCCATGGAAACCAAGGCAAATGGAACTGCCAAGAATATATTTATGTTGTTGTTCCTAATGTTACAGCAGACCAGATGGGAGCCCAGTTTACAGCCTTATCAAGCGGCCTTAAAATAGTAAATACAAAGGATCAGCAATCTGTGGCTTACCAGGATTATTTCTGTACGTTGATGTTAGACAGTCGGAAGGCGGAAAATTTTGCATTTGGTAATAATCAATATAAGTTGGCTTCAACTGCCAGGACTGCCGTGATCATTAAAAAAAAGGGGAACCAACTGCGTATAGATGCGAATAAAATGGATAATGGGGATAATAGTGCAGCAAATGTGACTATTGCTAATAGCAATGGGAAAAAACAATCCCTGACAATTCCGGCACCTGCTCCACAGAGTGGATGGTTGCCGGCAGGGAAAGTTCTGATGTTCTAAGCAGACTTGCGGAATAAAGCATTGAGGCGGAGCCCTATTTTTTCAGAGACCGTATACCAAACATTGACAAACATAAAGATGGCAAATTTATAATGCGCTTTGATCCCATTGCCCTCGTACATCTTGAATACCCTCCAATTGTGTTTAACGAGGTCTATTTTATTGGCAGACAAAGAGGTTTGACGGAGTGTATAAGTGGCTAGCGGCTCGAGGATGCCATATGCATACCCGCCACCAGAAAGCATTCCCAGCCAATATGCCCAGTCATGTCGTTTAGGGAAATCCGGCATAGCAGGTTTTCCTATTTGATCCGCGTCATACATGGCGGTAAGGCACCCGATATGGCATTTTTTAAGCAACTGATTATAAGAAAGTCTTTGGGGTACTTTTCGCAGGATTCTCGTAATGCCATTGTCTGCATAATAAGATGTATATGATAAGGCAATATTATGCTCCAGCATAAATTTTACCTGAACCTCCAGCTTGTTGGGAAACCAGGAATCATCGCTGTCAAGGAAGGCGATAAAACGGCCAATTGAAATACTGATCCCATGGTTTCTCGCCTTCACTGGCCCCCCATTCATCGGCATCCTGACGTACTTTATCCTGTTATCTTTTTCTAATAAAGTTAGAACTACTTCTGCAGTATTATCACTAGAATAGTCATCAATGATCAACAACTCCCATTCCTCAAAAGATTGGGCGAGTACAGAATTTATTGTCTTGGTGATATATTTGCCTGCATTATATGCGGGTGTGATAATACTAACAACCGGATCCATAATTTTAACTAATCAGCTTTCTTGTTAAATTTAAGTGTTTCCCTGTAGAGATTAAAGACCGCCCACCCGTGTTCAGCAAATGAGCGCTTTTTAATAATGAAGGCAGTCAGCAGTATCAAGGCTGTTCCTTTGTTAAACATTCTGTTGAACATCGGTCCTTTACTCATCAACTGAGCAAATGACAGTCGCGATTTTCGTTGTGGTTTTAGGTGATGTATTACTGTAACTGGTAAGTAGGAGATCGTCATTCCGGCATGCTTTACATCTGCAAGGAAGATATTCTCTTCGCCCGAGGGGTAATTGCCGCCCAAGCCAAACCTTTCATCAAAGCGGATTCCCTTTTTTACAACATCCAACCGGAAAAACAATTCAATTGAACATTTTTTGAATATTTGCGTCCAGGACAGGTTCCCGTCCGGCCTTTCCGGGTAACCTTTGTAAAAATTGTTTGTCAGCGGATCGTATATTCTAAAACTCAACACCTCAGAAGGGTTTTGATTGAAGCTTTCCGCGATAATGCTCAATCCATCTTCCGGGAACCAGCAGTCATCGTCCGGGAATGAGACAATCCCGGAACGCTGCGACAGATACCTTATTCCTTCGTTTCGTGCATAGGCTAGCCCTCTCCTGTTTAATCGAACCTGCAATGCTGTTCCCCGGAATTCGCTTACTATTCCGCCTACAACGTCATGATTATCCTGCGATACAACAATTACTTCATAATCTGTAAATCGCTGTCGCTCCAGACTTTCAAACAAGCGTCTTAGCTCGTCAGTTTTGTTACCAACAGTTGCGACTATCAGAGAAATCATGGTTCAGTTTTAGATTTAATAAAGAATCGGCTCAGGGCATAAGCCGCCATCGGCATCAATAATACTATACCATTCATCCGGTGTCTAAAAGCCCCGGTTACATGCGTTTCAAAAACAGAAGGTATCACTAGGTTAATAAAAATAAAGAACAGCAACATTTTCTTGTATGGCAGGTCCTTCTTAAAGAAAATAATCAACAACAGGATAACGATAAAGAAAACATCTACCCATGCCAAAAATTTTCGGAAGCTTACCGCTGCAGGAAACAGGAAAGGAACCGGAGACAGTAAGTATTGCATGAACAATATCACAAAATTAATTACAATATGGATAGGATTCTCCCAGTCCATGTTATATCCGTACCCCTCATCTCCATGTATTGGAATATATGAATTTCGGAAGAGATTCAGCCACTGTAGCGAAAAGGTAATAGTATAAAGTTTTTGTACGACGAACATCAGACAGACAAGCAACAATGAGCCCGCCACCAACAATCTCAGAACTTTTCCCATATTCACCTTTTTACCCTTTCCAAAGAAAGAAACAGACAACCAGGCAGAGAGAACAAAGCAGATTCCCATTACCGGGCGCACTCCTAAAAGTATCAGCAGTGCTATAACTAACAATATGTTTCTGATGAGGCCAAGTTTGATCTTACAAAAAATCATTGTAAACAGGTTGAAAGAAATTCCCAGGGACAAGACCATTAATGATTCCCTAAGTAAGGTTGGAATGGTAATAATCGCCATTGGATAAGCCATTGCCAATATCATATAGAGATACAGAAATGTGGGAGAAACCCGTTTTCCCGCATAGAGGATAAGCCGGCTATAGCCCCTCCATATCAGGAGCATACCAAGAAAATAATAAAAAATGGAAAATGTAACAAAAACAATGGGGTACCGGAGACAAAGCAGGAACGGGAAAAAGTTTATCGTGGCATATGTTTTTACCCCAAGGCTATACATTACAAACTTCGGCGGATCAATAATGATGGCACCATAAACAACTGTATCAGGAGGAATTTGAATAAATTGAAAAATTGAGTTCAGCAGGCCAAAAGCTAAAAATGTAACGTAACCCAGCAATAATATCGCAGCAGACTTATATGTAAGTATACGAAACCCGGACAAAAGCCAGAACAACATAAAGATCAATACTGTTGCATAAAACAGTATCAGCCCTATGGAGAATATGTTAATTTTTAAAAAGTCCTGCGGTGTCATCGTCAAACGGTATGCTGTTTTTTAATTTTCTGCCTATATAGTTTTAAATACAGTTCCGCACAGGTTTCCAATTGCAACACCTCATTAAACCGCTCAACGCTTTTGGTGCGCAGCGTTTCCAGTATAGCGTCATCCTGGAGTGTTGCCATCCTAAGGGCATTTTTTAGCGCAATCAGATCTTGAGGGGGATAAGAAAATCCAATTGTCGTAGGGCTTCCCACAATATCAGGAATTCCTCCAACTTCAGGTACGACCGTAATACAGCCTAATGCAAGCGCTTCCATCAATGACAACGGAGCGCCCTCGTACAATGAGGTGAGGGAAAAGACATCCGCTGCAGACAGATAGTCGCCCACGTTATTTTTCGTCCCTAGGAAATAAATCCCATCCCCAGACATTGCTTTCAGCTCCCCATACAAGTTGTCCGTCTCGGCGGCTGTATTGCCCAATATTATCAATATAACCGGTACGCCTTCAGTCCTCAATTCATTTACAGCCTGGATCAAAAACGCCTGGTTCTTTATACGCTTCACGGAAGCTACATTGATTATTACCTGGTCGCTGACCGCAAACTTGAGTGAATTGATGTGATCTGCCACTTCCGGTATCAACTCTGTAGTTTGCGGAAAGGGTACACCATTTAATATAAGCGGTGTGTCTATTGCAGCCCCATATACCCGGATAACACTTTCCTTTACCTGACTGGTAATTGATACAGGGGTAATATCAAAAGAACGGAATAGTAGTTTATATAGCTTCCGTTTCATTTTACCACCGTCCTTTTCAGCAAGACTATGCACCGTATGAATTACGGGAACACGCTTTGCAATAGCATATGGATATGCATAGGCCAAACCCGATAAATGGCAATGAATTATCTCTGGCTTAATTTTATTCAGTGTTTTGAAAACCCTGGTATATAGCCCAAGCTCCCGCTTTCGCTTTTTACCCAAACTAATAAACCGCACCCTCGGCGACAACTCGTTCAAAGGGATCATATGCTCGTCATGATCCTTAAATGTAATAAGATATACTTCGTTATCTTGGGCAAGATAGTTTGCCAAGTGGATAGTAAGCCGCTCCGCCCCACCATAGTCTATTGAATCGATTAACTGTACAATCCGTAACATCTTGTTTGAGCGATTATGCGTTTAAACTATTGACCAATTCCAGATACTTTTGTCCAAAGACGTCTGCTGTAAAATGTTGCTGGAAAATATCCAGATTGGGTGTCGACGTTGGTTCTCCCTTATCTACGGCACATACTGAAAGCAATAAATCAGCCAGACTGGTTACGTCTTCTGATTCAAAATAATGTATATCCGGTGAACTGAATTGCTTAAAATATTTGTTGCCTCCAGTGTTGCTTATAACTGCCTTTTTACCTAACGACAACGCTTCCAGCAAAATCAGATCAAAATAAGTTTCCCTGTTAGGTAGCACAAAATAGTCTGCGGCGTTGATCACAGAGTGCGGATCATTTGTCCATCCTACTTCAATCCAATTCGGATGCTCCAGAGGCTGTAACGGCGACGGGGTGCCGGCATTCAAAAAATAAATATTGGGATTGGCTGCCAGCACTGCTATTGCCGTTGCCTTCAGCACATCATACCCTTTAATTTTATTGTGACGGCCTGCAAAACATATAACTTTGGCATCCAAAGGTATGTGATACAAGGCTCTCACATCTGCTACTTGTTTACTTGCATGGGCTTGCTTGGTACCGGTGGGTAGGAACAACACTTTCTTATCCTTAATCACCGTGTCAAACTGCCGCCAACTGTGTTTATAAGGTTCCATTGCCCCTTCACACGGAAAAATTAAATAGTCCGCGCGACTGAAAGCATATTTGTCCGGGATCTGCAACAGTGCTCGCGTAATACCATACGCGCTATCCGGCGATAATTTGAACCATTCTTCCAGCATTTCACAGTGCCAGGCAGATGGGCTATGCGACTGCAGTATTATTACGGGCCTTGAACCCAATTGCTTTAATACATGCCGATACCTGTAAAGTGTTCTTGAGCTGTGAAAATGTAAGACATCGTAGTTGGACATAACAGGCTCCGCATCAATCCTCTCCCTTTTAATGGAGTAAAAGAAGGAGATAATGGCACGTAGATTTCGCCCAAAACCAGACTTCCAAAATCCTTTGTCAAACCTGGATGATCCCGAAGCAACTTGCAACGCCTTCGCTTCCTGAAAATTGTCCAGAAAATCAATATTGGAAATCTGGTTTTCTATAATGTACTGCCGTAAGTTCCATAAATAGGTGGAGGGCCCCCCCTTTCTGGGCAACAGTTCGAAATCGTTACAGATCAAAATCTTCTTACTCATAACTATTAAACGATTGTTTCCCTGGCACTTTTCAACGCCGATCCAATTACCTGATGCATATCATAATACCGGTATTCTGCAAGCCGTCCTCCAAATATTACCTTCTCCTCTTTTACTGCCAGGGCACTGTATTTTCTAAATAATTCAGTGTTCCCCTCATCATTTATGGGATAATACGGTTCTTTCCCCAGGGCGTATTCCGAAGGATATTCTTTTGTAATTACGGTTGTAGGCTGCGTCCCGAACTCAAAATGCTTGTGCTCGATGATGCGAGTATAGGGGACTTCCCGTTCGGTATAATTCACGACTGCATTTCCCTGGTAATTTTCGATCTCAAGTATTGCATGTTCAAAATCCAGGCTTCTGTAGTTCAGCTCTCCAAACCGATAGTCGTAAAACTCATCGATCTTGCCGGTGTACACGGTCATTTCTGCAAGAGAAGACCAGTATGCTCTGTCTTCAAAAAAATCACATGCCGTCTTTACTTCAATACCTTCAAGGAGGCCTTCCGTTAGTTTGTTATAGCCTCCTATCGGAATGCCCTGGTACTTGTCATTAAAGTAATTGTTGTCGTACGTAAACCGTAATGGCAACCGCTTAATAATAAAGGAAGGCAGGTCTGTTGCCGCCCTCCCCCATTGCTTTTCCGTATATCCTTTGATCAACTTCTGATAGATATCGCCTCCCACCATGGAAAGAGCCTGTTCTTCCAGGTTTTGTGGTTCCGAGAGGCCGAGCTCCTTTACCTGCTCCGCTATTTTAGCCCTTGCTTCTTCCGGCGTTTTCACCTTCCAGAGCTGGTAAAATGTATTCATGTTGAAGGGGAGGTTAAACAACTCTCCTTTGAAATTTGCAATAGGAGAATTCGTATACCGGTTGAACTCTACAAACTGGTTTACAAAATCCCATATCCCTTTGTCATTCGTATGAAATATATGAGCCCCATACTTGTGGACATTTATCCCATTTACGTTTTCGCAATAGATATTACCGCCTGTATGGGAACGTCTATCGATTACCAGACATTTTTTCCCCTTCTGTTTCGCCATATAGGCATACACAGCTCCAAACAGCCCCGATCCCACGATCAGATAGTCATATTTATAGGTGCTCATTTTTTGAATTTCTTATTAATCAATATATCTATACCAGCCCGCCACAGATCGTCCTTCATTACAAAGATCTGAAGACCGGCATAATAAATAGCAGACGGCACCACCGTAAATCCGATGATCCACGCGTTTGATGTTAAAAACAACGTTGCTATTTTATAGAACAATAGAAATGGCAGACAAGCTAGAACTGTCTTCCATACCACTGAATAATCCAGATTCATCTTGTACTGCCGGCTTGCAAAAATGCCGGAAAAAAGCATCACCGATCCTTCGGCCAATAAGGTTGCAATAGCCGTTCCATTATGCAGGAAGAAACGGGCCAGGATAATATTTAAACTAACACTTATTACAGAGCCTGTCACCACAGATACCAGCAGATACTTTTCATTGTTGGTTGGTGTAAGCACCTGCATGCCAAACAAATTACTTAGCCCAATAAATAGTACCAATGGCGATAATATCATTATCGTCATTATCGCCGGTACATACTCCTGCCCTGCAAGCAGCAGGATGATCTCCTTCGATAATAGCATAAGCCCTATTACGATCGGCATTCCAAATGAAACAATAAAACGGAATGATTTGGACAACAGTGTTTGTACTTTCACATGATCACCCTCTTTATAAAGCTGCGAAATCTGGGGAATCATAATGATGGCCAACGAACCAATAATGGCCAGGAATATCTTAACAATCCGGAGCGCGGCGGTATAGTATCCCACCTCAGTTTCGTCGGTAACATATCCAAGAATAACGCTATCCAGTAAGATATAAAGGCTTATCGCCACATTTGCCAAGAACAAGTACATTAGCGGCTTCATATGCTTCCGCAACCTGGAAAATGAGAAGTTGAATGTGATCTCCTTTAGCATTTTCCAGTAATTGACTATTGCATTCAGCAAAAAACTAACTACGGTTATCGCATAATAGTAAACAACGTCTTCCCGACTGTGAACAAATAAGAAAAGCGCCAAAATGGCAAATACCCTAATGACCAGGGCTCTTACCGTTATATATTTAAACTCACTCTTTCCCTGAAAAAACCACTCAACAGTGAAGATATTAATAAAGAGATATGCAAGGCCCAAATAATAGAGATGGCTATTCTCTGCAAATTTACCCGTCAGGATAGGAATGAGTAAATATATAACAGCACCTAAGCAGGTATTAATAAAATTGATCGCCAAAAGGTCAGATGTCAGGTTATTCAGCGCCTTGGGATCATTGCTTATTTTGGCCGTTTCCCGTATTCCATAAACAGGGATACCTAACGCTACGAAAACAACAAAGTACTGCGTGTAATTGTCCACAAAATTAACAAGGCCAAGTCCATCAGGGCCAAGCACCCTGGTAGCATAGGGAAATGTAATCAGTGGAAAAAGGATCTTACTGACTGATAGTAGTGTATTATATAGAAAGTTCTTCTTAATCAAACTCAAAGCGAGCACATTTACCAAGAGAAACGAAAAATAAGGAAAGACATCCCGCAGAACCTATCATGCCATGATTTGTTGATAAATTCTTTTTATAAACACCACAACCGTCAGCAGAAATGCCCCCAGGAAAAAGCCGATTACACCCGCTTTGACTGGCCCTATTTTTTTCTCCTTTAAAGGATAAATAGGCTTGTCTATAATCTGGATTATAGGTGTTTCCTGTGCCATTGTTAATTTGCTCAGTTCCAAGTTCTTTACAACTTCCAGGTACATTGTCTGGATGACCATTTTGTCTCTCGACGCCACCTCTGCACCAACAGCAGCTACCTGCTTTGCAGGGTTAAGATTAATATCCTGAACGGTAGCCGCCCTATAGGTTCGTTTATTCAGCACTTCTTCCAATGAATCAGCCTGGCTTTGCAGCCTGTCAATATTAATTTTGGACCGTCCTGTTTTCGTACTTACATAATAGCTAATAGCCTCATCCACAAGTCGCTCTACAAATACCTTTGAAAACAATTGATCCTCCGTCACCATATCTACTGAAATAAAATTCAACTTAGGATCCGTCTTATCTACCTTTAGCCGCTTCTCTGTAATATCAACATATATAAGATTTAATATACTGTCCTGCGTAATGTTAAAGGCATTCCTGTTATTGCCCGGTGAAAAATGGATCTTTTTCAAATCCTCGTTCCAGCCAGCATTCATCTTTGTAAACGATATATAACGGTCCGCTAGTGTAAATCCGCCGTTACCATCATTCACGGTACTTAAAAGGGTCTTTTCAACGATCAACCTGGATTGCAGGAATTCAATTATATTGTCTCCGGTAAACAGCCCACTGCTTGCACCGCCACCTAAATCAAATCCAAACTGGCTGGCAAGCCCCATATAAGACGACAATGGGTTGGAGTTTGCGTCTTCCAAAATGAAGGTAAGCTCAGCTTCGTATTTTTTTTTCAAAAATGTTGAAATTCCAACCCCGATAGCGGCGGCGACAACGCCTGCCAACAGCATCCATATCCAATGTTTAAATAAGTATTTGATCCAGACCCCTGCCTGTAGAATGACTTCTTTTAAAGAAATTGCTTCACTGGTTTCAGTCAGTTCCTGCATATTTTGTTGCGAACTCATTACCAAAAATTTAATTTGAGCTTCTTCTTTGTGACAACGGTTATTTCAGCTTGTCTATTAACGTAATGATTAAAAGAGCAGTAGTTGCAAGCCCGGTAACTAACGCAATTGATTCTTGTGTGCTCAGATTCTTCTTGTCTTTCTTCGCCGGAACATATATTTCTGCACCCGGCTTAATTTTCGGATACCTGTTGAAAAACAAGACTTTCTTGGTTGCTTTCACATCACCGTTTGCATAAACAACATAGCTTCTGCGCTTCAGCGCGCTGGAAGTGTAACCGCCGGCTCCACGTATATAATCTTTGAGAGTACTACTGTTGTCAAACCGGATCTTTTTAGGGAAATACACTTCGCCGTACAACTGAACAGTTTGCAGTTTCTTCGGGATTTTAATAACATCTCCTTCTTCTACCAGGATGTCATATTTAGAACCTGGCCTTTTAAGGATGTCTGTAAGGTTAATACCAAGTAACTGATATTTACGTTGAAGCATTTTCTGAACACTTGCTGCGCTGGTACTGTCTTCTACCTTAGAGTAAAACAACTCAAGTTTATTATTAAGCAAGGCACTATCTGCATCTGTAATAAAGGTCTTTCTTAGCAATACAGCGCCGTCCGTAAAACCTTCCGGCCTGATGCCACCAGCACGCCTGATAACGTCCGACACATGTTCCCCTTTATTAACGATAGTATAAGAACCGGGATAAACCACTTCTCCTTCTACCATCATTATTCCCTGGTTGCTATATACGGGCGATTTTCTCACTTCTACTTCATCAAATGGCTGCAATATGAATTGCTGCTTAGCGATGTTGCCCATCGTCGGATCTACATCTTCCTGGAAAACCAACGCCTTAGCGCTGTCAGCCGGGTCAAAATTCCCCCTCCTGATCCTCCTGGAAATCTCAATCCGCGTTGTTGATGCCGCATCTGTTAACCCTCCGGCTAATAATACCAGGTCTTCCAGGTGCATGGAATCTGAAAAAGTATAGGTACCGGGATTATTCACCTGCCCATTTATCGCAACAGTATATGCTTGGCGCAGTGAAAATTTATTGAAAATGATTACGCTGTCTTCCTTTTCGAGTGAGATATCGCTTTTACCAGCCAGGATATCCTGCACATTGAAGCTGATAATTGAAGGAGCATAATCAGCCTGTAGCCTACGGATGATCCCCCTGTTTAAAGAAGCATCTTCTTTTACGCCATCAGCCTTTTTTATCAAGGAGCCCACCGTCATGCCTTCTTCAAGGCCATAGTCGCCAGGATGAAATACGGCACCTGCAATCGTTACACGGTTGGAAAAACGATTAAGAATGGAGTCCACCACAAACTGGTCACCGGACATCACTTTAAAGCTACCAATATCGGCAAAAGGAATGTTCTCTACCTCTTTCTCCCTTTTGTTATTCCGATAAGCTATGATGTTCTCCTTATATGCTTTATCCGTAAATCCTCCTGCATATTCAAGAATATTTGCTAATACCTCACCTTCTTTTGCTTCAAATATCAAAGGCCTTTTAACCTGCCCCGTGATCTCAACTCTCGTTTTATAGGGGTCTACTTTTACAATATCCTGATCCTGTAAGACAATGTTATTGGTTAAGTCGCCGCGGGACAGGAAATCGTAGAGATCAAAGGTAGTGACAACACTACCATTCCTGATAACCTGGATGCTTCTGAATGAACCATTTTCACTGGGCCCGCCGGAAACGTACAATGCGTTTGCCACAGAGGCCAAGGATGGTAAAGTGTATGAGCCAGGATTTTCAATTTCACCTATCATCAGCACACGTATGCTGCGAATATTCCCAAGTGCAACCTGCACCGAGGTCTGACCGGAACTAATGGTCGAATAAACAGTGGACAACTGTTTTGTGATCCTCGCTTTGGCTTCGCTCATTGTCAGGCCATTCACGTATATAGGTCCAACATTAGGAATGCGGATATATCCCTCAGTTGTTACCGTCAAATTGTACTGGGTCTCAGAATATCCGTACACATCGATCAGCAACTGATCATCCGTCGCAAGCTTATAATTAAGCGGCGTTGCCATTCTTAGGTTAGGCTCGAACGTAAGATTCTTATTATTAAAGAGATCTGCACCGAAAACACGGCTTTTGGGATTTTGTCGTAATGAATTTTTCTGGCCAAACAGGTCAATCGCGGAAGTATCACCACTCCACCGTCTGTCGCTAGTTTGGGGGGCAGTTTGCGAAGCATCTGTTTTTTTTGCTGCCTGAGTTAGCTCCTTATCCAGGCCTAATTGCATAATCCTGCTTTTGAGCTTATCTGCCTCGTCCTGTGATACGCCCTTTTGCTGCGCATACAGATTAATGTCATCCATAGTCATACCATTCTGCTTCATGTCCGCTACAATCTGACGGATCTGGCTGTCGGAAAGATTGTCTACGTTTACCTGACTGGCCTGAGCCGGCGTAATATTCTGTATTTGAGCATTGGCGACTAACAGACCCAGCAGAAACAGTTGGATCAGCAATATTCTTTTTAGCATGTACAAGAGGGTCTTTCTCGAGATCAATTAATAAGGCGTCATATCGGACCTGTTTAGTTCAATATCCGCCAAATAGGCTGCAAATCTATATAAAATAACATATAAATGTTAGCTAAAAACAGCTCTCACCACGCTAAAAACGCCTCTTTAATGTAATGTAACAACGAATCATATATTATTTTATTTCAAACTAAATCCATCATAATGTAGAAATATTGCCTTCGTTTTTAACATGCAAAGCGGTTTCTCATATGGAAGGAAAATGATACGAAAACCAGCATCAATTCAGCAGACCAGTAAAAGGGTTCTGGGTCTTGGCATCTCCAATCAACTCAACCACTGGCGGCAAAATAACTAAAATCCCACCAATCCCCTTCCCAAAATCGACCTCCGCCCGCGCTCATCCCTTCCATTCCCATAAAAACCCCACCCAATCCCCAAACCTTCTACCTTGTTTTTCAATAATTTGCCGAAACCAGATATTTGAAACATGTGCACCGTCACCAATTTGCTTGCGCACAACCTGTTTAACTTATGATAAAAATTATTAAACACAATGACAGCTGCTTCCAATCGGGTAACTCCCCCGGAATACCAGCCTCCACCTTATAACAACATCCTATTCCTGCTAACTTCTTGAAAAATAAAAACAAAAATGCCGCCGTCCCCGGTTTTTTTTCGTATCTTTTTATTGCAGCGGGAATTTTTGTTTAAATTATAACCTACTAAAGTTAAACAACATGTCTACGACTGACTTCACAGTGCTACTACTAGGCAATGCTGATTTTCTCAAACCCTTCGCAGTAACCCTCACCAAAGATTCAGAACAAGCCAAAGACCTGTTCCAGGAAACAATGTACCGTGCGCTGGCCAACCAGGAAAAATACCTGGCCGGCACTAACATCCGCGCCTGGCTCTTCACGATCATGCGCAACATCTTTATCAATAACTACCGGCGCAAGACCAAACAATTACTGTTCATGGACTATGCGTCAAATGAGTTCCTGCTGAATTACCACCAGACCTCCATTGGCAACGCTGCCGAAAGCAATCTCCGGGTAAAAGACATCCAGGGCGCCGTACATGTGCTGCCCGTGATCTTCAAGAAGCCTTTCCAGCTCTATTTTGAAGGCTTCAAATACTACGAGATCGCAGATATTCTTTCCGAGCCGCTGGGCACGATCAAAAGCCGCATCCACTTTGCCCGGCGCATGCTCAAATCGCAACTGGTCCGGCATTGACCTCCCCATAAAAGCAACACACCCGTTCTTTTACTACCCATCCCCTTCACAAACACGCTCTTCCATTAATTACTTCCCTGGCGCAGTAGCCTGTTATCAGCCTCCCTGGTAGAAGGTCTCAAGGTATTGCAGCCTCCTGTCCCGGGAATTTTATACATCACAGCCCCTCTCTAATAACACCTCCACCTAACTTCACATTACCGCCCCTGAACGTGCATTGCACGGAAGATCTCTATCGACATACCCCCCACTCGCAACAACAAACGGGGCTCCCCAAGCCTCTTCCAGCACAGCCCTTCCCCAACCTTACATTTCTCTCCCAAAAACATAGCTCCTCTCACCAAACACGCAGCACTTCCCTTAAAAACAAAAAGGGAAAGCCCCGGATGGCCTTCCCTCTGCAAGTTTCCAGTATATGATCATACCCGCCCATAAACCAGGCGCAGGTAGCGTTCCTTCAACCTTGCATCATAGTAAAGCGCCATGGGCAATGCCAGCGCCGGCACCCACAGCAGCACAGCATACGGGAAAAAGTACCAGGCTGCTATAAACAACAACGTGGCCCGCGCATACTCCAGGTAAAACACCCAGCGCCGCTGTTCGAGAATCGCGCCACAGTTGATCAACGTAATAAAAATGAAAAGCGCTATCAACACCTGCACCACCACCGGTACATAATGTTCCAGCAGCAAAAAGGTAAAGAGCCCGGTGAGCATCACCACCAGCTGGATCACCACGTAATCATGCAGCCTGCGTGTTGCCTGCACCATATCATTGCGCAGCAGGTACCGTTCTTCCAACCGCGGGCGGATGGCAGGGTCCAGCAGGTCCGGCTTCCCGAAAACCAGTTTCAATTTACGGGTAAGCCCCTGCGTTTGCCGGACACCCTGCAGTAACTCCAGGTAAAAATGAAAGTGCTGCCAGAGAAAACTATGGCTGTTCAGTGGCTTGGTAAGGCCGTAAGTAGGCGCATGGGTCTCTTCCACGAAAGTGCCAAACACCTTATCCCAGATAATGAACACATCCCCGTAATTCTTATCCAGGTACTCTTCATCGCTGGCATGGTGCACCCGGTGATGGCTGGGTGTTACCAGAATATATTCCAGGAAGCCCAGCTTTCCAATAGCGCGGGTATGGATAAAGAACGGGTACAGCCCATGCACCAGCAACATACTCGTGATCATCCCCGGAGTAAAGCCCAGCACCGGCAATATGGACCAGAAACCTGTGCGGATCAGGGCCTGGAACACGGTAATGCGGGCAGACACCGTATAATTAAAATCCTCGCTCTGGTGGTGCACCACGTGCGCCGCCCAGAAAATATTCATCTCATGCGCCAGCCGGTGGTACCAGTACCACACGAAATCAGTGCACAGCAACAGGGCTATCCATTGCAGTACACTGGGTTTAAAATGGAAGAGGGCAAAATGATGGTACAGGTATTGGTATACGAAGAAGAACATTCCCGTGGTAAACGTATCCAGCAGGCGTTCGGCAATACCCACATTGATATTGGACACGGAGTTACGGAAATTAAAATAGCGCTTCCCGCTTTTACGGGCATACCACCATTCAGCGCCCATAAATGCAAGGAACAGCGGGATGGCAAAAGCCATCAGGTTTAAGTGTTGCAGCACGATGTACAAAGGTTTTGATGATCAGGTAATGGTCTCTTCCCTGCCGGACCGTGGTGGTGAACGCTCGCAGGCAGGGCTGCCAGGTGGATGGCATACTGCAATGATACGGAAATATTATTAGTCTACAAATACAATAGACTAATAAGCAAGGACAAAAAAATGCCGCTCCTGCGGGACCGGCATTTTTCAGAAAACAATTATGGAAGGCTGTCGCCTCAACTGGCGGCAGCAGTGAGCAATTTCTCCCCGGCAAACTGTTTTTCCAGCCTTTTCATCTGGCGGATGTGGCGTTCAATGTGTTTGGTCAGGAAATAGATATATTGATAGATGTCCAGTTTACCCAGTTTATTTACAGACATGTTCGTGTACACCAGGCGGCCTTCCCCGTTTTTGAGGAGGGACAGGTTATACATGCACTGCGCATACTGCTGCTTCAGCAGGTTACGCACGTCGTCCATGTTCTTTTGCCCGGTAGGCTCCATGTGTTCCGGGCGGATCCAGCCGCCATTGGCCTTACCCAGGGCGTCTATCTCCTCAAATTTGTGATCATAATCGGAAGAGATGATCACGTTGTGGCCCGCACGCTTGCGGTCCAGCGCACGGCGGGTACTCTTGTTAATAATGAGCAGGAGAAAGTAATTGGTCAAACTGATATGTTCCAGTACCTCACGCACACTCCACTGGTCCTTGGCCGGTTTGTAAGCCACCAAGTCCGCTTCCTTATCGAACCAGTTGTCCAATTCCTTAAAGTTGTTCTGCAATGCCTCTCTTACTGCCTGAATTACGTTTCTCATGATGTATCGGTTTTGTGCTTTGCACTTCCGGGACTTTGAAAGCGCTCGGCTATATGTGAATGGTGAATATTAGCCTTGCTATTGAATGCTTCGATGCTGGTATTTGTTACCAAGGGAATGTTAAAAGTGCCTGCACCGGTACAACAGGAAGCCGGGGCGGTTTGTTCCGACAAACCAGATTGGTAATTATTTATTATTGACAGCCGGCCAGGCCGGGTGTTTGTTTTCGTAGTGGGTGTAAGGGTCAATAAAAAACCCGGCCATCTTTGGTCCGGGTAGCTATACTGGCAGAGGCTCTCACCTCCTTATCCTGGTATGCATACCCATCCCGGCGCCGCTGCATTGGCAAACGACTTCTTTTGCATAATTCGTACCTGTTTTCCTAACAGGGTGGAACAATGCCAGTTTGTGCTCTTTCGTTGATTAAAATTTGCTTGTTTGTTCATTACAAATCTTAAAAAGCAAAAAGTCCCATCACGTTTCAGTGCGGGACCTTAGTTTATAACTGCTTGTAACTTTTTTCTTGTTAACAACCGGTTTCACCAGCCCGCAAACCCGTACAGACCTGCTTTTGACAGGCATGCGCGTTTATCTTTATCATGTGTTTGCGTAATGTAATCATTGCGTTTTTCAACTGTAACAAATGTACTTTAATTTTCGGTATTTTCAATTTGAATTGAAAGTTTTTTCTGAAAAATTTTCCAGCTTTCACATGTATCCCGCTAAATAATTGCCGCCACTTTTGCAATTTATCACCCGCGCCGCTTACCCCGCTTTTTTAATCAATCAGTTATACAAGATTAATGCATTACATGGATGAAGCCTTGTCTAAAAACGGGGGATGATTGCATAAATCATGCATCACAAAAAATTAATGCCGGTTTAATGCCTGGCACGGCAAATCCCTAATCAAACAACGACAACTGCGCCTGCGGCCGTTTGAAAATACTGGTGTTGAAATCAAACCGCTCCATATTAAGCCCCAGCCGCTTGGTATGGATCTTAAACTGCTGGTTGATCATCGCCGCCACATTTCCCTCTCCCCGCATGCGGCGGCCAAATTCACTGTCATTCACCGTACCGCCATGGCAGCTTTCTATAAGATGCCACACCTTGTCCGCCCGGTCGGGGAAGTTTTTAAACAGCCAGTCCTTGAAAATGATCTTCACCGCATCATTGAGGCGCACAATAGTGTAGCCGGCCCATTTGGCGCCCGCATTGGCAGCGGCTTCCAGCAGCTTGGGCATCTCGTGCTCGTTAAGGCCGGGGATCAGGGGGGCCGTCATTACCCCCACGGGGATGCCCAGCTCCGACAGCTCTTTTACCACCTTGAGGCGCTGCAGGCCGGTAGCCGTGCGGGGCTCCATCTTCAGGCGCAGGTCTTCGTTAAGGGTGGTCACTGACATATAAACCACCACCAGGTTATCCTTGGCCAGCTGTTGCAAAATATATTTATCGCGCAGCACCAGGGAATTCTTGGTGATGATGCCCACCGGCTGTTTGTATTCCAGCGCCACTTCCAACAACTGGCGCGTTACAAACAGCTTGCGTTCCTGGGGTTGATAACAGTCCGTATTACCGGAAAGGCTCAGGGGCTTCACCTGCCAGTTCTTGTTATCCAGGAACTTGCGCAGCAACTCCGGCGCATTTTGCTTCACCACGATCTTCCGCTCAAAATCCAACCCTGCACTCATACCCCAGTATTGGTGGGAGTTCCGGGCATAACAATAAATACAACCATGCTCGCAGCCCTGGTACGGGTTCATAGAATACCACATGCCTACATCCGGGCTCTCCACTTTATTGACAAGGGTCTTCGCATGTTCCTGCAGCACCTGGGTTGGTACGTCGGCCTGCCACCACTCGTCTATGCCTTCCGGGTGTTCCTGCGCATACTCGCCCGTCAGGAACTTGTTCTTTGGGTTCAGCTGCGCCCCCCTGCCTTTATAATAGGCCTCCTCCTGCAATCCAGTATCAAACGGCAAGGTCATTACTAATTGTTTTAGTAAAAATACTAATTTATTTAGTCTGTACAAGTTTATTTTTCGCACAAAAAAGCCGCCCCTTCCGGAGCGGCTTTCCATGGGAAAAAATGCCTTAAATAATTTCCATTTGCTGCATCAGGAACGTAGCATTTTTATTCCGGGCAATGCCGGGCCGGATCCGGTAATCGAAATGCAGGCCCGCCTCATTGATGGTGCTTTCAAAGCAATAATTCTTCACCTGCTCGGGATAGGTATTCTCCAACTGGCCCAGCTCCAGGTCATGCGTGGCGATCATGCCCAGGCAGTTATACCGCAGGAACTTCTCCACCAGTTTGCGGGAGCCGGATAATTTATCTTCTGAATTAGTGCCTTTCAGAATTTCATCCAGGATGATGAACACGCGCTGCCCCCGCTGCAGCGCCGTAACAATCTGCTGGAGGCGCTGTAATTCTGCCTGGAAATAAGATGTGTGCTTGGCAATGGAATCCTTAATGCGCATGCTGGTCATCACCTGCATAGGCGCAAAAATAAAGGTGGTGGCCCCTACCGGCGCCCCGCACATGGCCAGCACCAGGTTAGTGCCTACGCTGCGCAGGAAGGTGCTCTTGCCACTCATGTTAGATCCGGTAATAATGAGGAACTGGGTTTCACCGGTAAGCGTGCAGTCGTTTTTCACGCACTGTTCCGGCGGGATCAGCGGGTGGCAAAGGCCCGCAGCCACAATACCTTCTTCCTGCTCATCCACCACCGGGTAGGCATAAGCGGGATGGTTGTAGGCAAAGGTGGCCAGGCTGTTCCACGCTTCCAGTTCTGCGATCACGGCCAGCCATTCGTGCACCTGTCCCTGGTAACGCGTTTTCCAGCGCTCCACCGCAAAGGCGCAATGCAGGTCATATAAACAAAGCGGCTGTAAAAAAAGCAGCACCAGCAGGTTGGCCCGCTGGTCCAGCGCATTGCTGATCCGGGCCAGCTTGCGCAGGGCATCATCTGCTTCTTTCACCTGCTCCTGCAGTTTTTGCAGGCCACGGGCGGTAAACTGTTCCTTATTTATCAATGCCAGTATTGCGGCAAACCGGTACAGCGTTTTTTCCTGGCTGGATAAATGCCGGTGTTGTTCCGTCACTTTTGCCGTAACGGTGCTCAATATCACGGCATTGACCAGGATCATTACGCCCACCGGGTACATGCTCTGGTTGCGGATGCTGATCACCGCCGCTATCAGCGTGAGCGCCAGGCTAATGTAACGCAGTATGTTCAGTCCTTTGCTGTGCAGGAACCGCACCGGCATACCAAACCAGGTTTCCAACCGGTGCCGGTCATTGGGCTGTTCGTCTGTAAGGCTGGCCTGGGCAGCTATGTGCTGGCGAAATTCCAACCTGGCCGCCAGGTCTTTCACTACCTCCTGGGTGGCCTGTATGGAGGCAGCGTGTTGCAGGGGATGCTTCAGCAGGTTGGCCAGCCTTTCCCGGCCGGAAAGCGTGCCGGCGCGGTTCATGTGATGATAAAGGGATGCAGGGCCAAATATATCCAGGTCACCGGCGAAGGCATGTCCTTCATCCACAAAACGCTGCCCGTCATCAAAGGTGGAAACATGCACGGTGGCCAGCTGATGCTCTTTTTCATTCAGCTGCAACAAGGCTTTCAGCAGGGCCTCCTGGCGGGAGGCCCGTTGATAACGCCGGAGGATAAACGCAAATACCACTAATGCCGCCAGTATGCCCAGCGGCGCCATCGCCCAGGGATCACGGTCTATACATTTCCAGGCAAAGGTGGCTGCCGCCAGGAAAGCCAGCAGGCGGGCAAATGACAGCCATTTTAGGTGCAGGGCAGTGGCCCGGAGTTGTGCCTGCAGTGTTTTGATCTTATCTGCGTATATCTCGGTTGGTTGCATGTTTAGTAGTACATGGATGAAAGGAGGGGGATCAATCGTCGTCGTCTTCTTTGGTTTGCCAGTGGATAAATGCACTGCGGCGGGGGCTGGGCATCACGGCATCCTCGCCATGAATGGCCTTCCATATCACTTCATTCAGTTCCAGGTCCGGCACCTTATCTTCTTCTGCCAGGTCAAAGGCGGCAGAGCGGCGGGCGCTTTCATTCCAGGCGGTGTTACGTTCGTTTATATCCACCTGTGCAGGGCGCAGCACGTAGGGCGTAAAGTCTGCCTCCGGCGTAAAACACGTCCACAGCGGCACTGCAGCCGCATCGTACTGGCTCATAGGCGGCAGGCCAAGGATCAGCTCCATGGTACGCAGGATGGCGCTGGTGGTGTACATACCATGGTCCACCGTATTTCTTTTCACAAACGGCCCTACCACATAAGCAGGTGAGCGGTGCGCATCCACGTGGTCCGATCCGTTTTGCGCATCGTCTTCCAGGATAAACACCACACTTTCTTTCCAAACAGGGCTGTGGGATAAATGTTCAATCAGTTTGCCTACCGCCAGGTCATTGTCGGCCACGGCTGCGTAGGGTGAGTAAGCTCCTTTATGCATACCGCTGGTATGGTCATTGCCCAGGCGGACGGTGGAAAAATGCGGCAGCGCGTTAATAGCCACCAGTGAATCAAAATCACGTTCCCAGATCGCTTCCCGCGTTATGTCCTGGATTGACAGGTCAAAGGGTGGAAAATCCGGACAGAAGTGATCTTTCAGGGATTTAAGCTGGGGCTTGCCGCCGCCAATGAACTCACCGTAGCTGCGGTAGCTCACGCCGGCGCGCTGGCAGTAATCCCAGATGAATCCCTTCCTGGGATAGGCCACGGGGCGGCTGCCTTCATAATCATACGTACCCCCACGGCCTCCATAATAGGTGGGCCAGGTCTTTTCCACGTAGTCCGTACCATAAGCGGCCATGCTCCAGTTATGCCCGTCTGCGCTTACTTCCGCATCTACATAAAAATTATCCAGGAGCACATAGTTGGCTGCAATAGCGTGCTGGTTAGGCGTTATCTTTTCGGGGAACAGGCAAAGGCTGGTATCCCCATTGCCCTGCGGCATATCGCCCAGCACCTGGTCATAGGTGCGGTTCTCTTTGATGATGTAAAATACATACTTCAGCGGAGATGGGCCGCCTGTCGTACGGGGAATGGGATTACCCTCCCGGCCCGGGGCCATCTGTTCCCTTGCTTTGGTGTAAGGCGTGTTTGCATACACCTGGCGGGTCCAGGCGCTAAGTGTTTTTGCATCCGGTGTATTGAATATGGAAAGGGTGCCTTTGAACAGGCCGGCTATGTATTGCATGGGCCGGTTAGACTTGTTAGCCTCATGCAGGCCACTGGTCTCGTTTTTATTCACCGGTTTGGGGCCATCAGGATTGGCCATGGAGGTAAACCCTTTGCCATTGGCCACCCATATCTTTTTGCCGGTGACCCGCACCACGGTTGGATACCAGCCGGTGGGAATAAAACCTTTTGCGGTGCTTTTACCCGGGATGCTCACATCAAATACGGCCAGGCAGTTATTGTCTGCATTGGCGGCATACAGGGTCCTGCTATCGGCCGACAAGGCCAGGCCATTGGTAGTAGAGCCGGTGGGTGCATCGGGATAGAGGGCGGTGTTCAGCGTTTCTATCACTTTCTGCCTGGCCACGTTGATCACGGACACGGAATTGTCGTTGGCATTGGCTACATATAAATATTTACCGTTTGCCGTCAGCAACATTTCATTGGGATGGTTACCGGCCGGGATGCTGGCCTGCAACTGGCCGCTGCGGGTATTGAACACCGCTATTCTTTCCTGGCCCCACATGGAAATGTACAACCGCCCATCGGGCGCCAGCAGGCAGGTGTATGCTTCTCCGCCCAAGGCTATTTTTTGCTTCACCCGTTTGGTTTGCAGGTCGGCAATGTATAAGCTGCTGTCTTCTTTTGTAACTACGTAGAGGTGATGCGGGCCCACGGCAATGCCCGCAGGGCCTACCTTATTGGGCCAGGCCTTACCCAGGCGGATGCTGTCTGCCAATTGCAGCTTGCGGCCGCGCACATCATAGCACCAGATCACGTTGTCATTGCCACCGGAAGCGTACAATGTTTTTTCATCCGGGCTAAAAGCTAGTCCCAGCCAGGATTTCGGGATGGTCACATCATCCAGCACCTGTTCCTGCTGCAGGTCTATGAGCTGTATGGACTGTCGGCTCTGGCCATTGTTGGTCACCGCTGCCAGGTGCTGGGAGCGGGTCACGGCCATGTTCAGCGGTAAGTCGCCCAGGGGCAGGGAGTGGCCGGGTGGCGTAAGTGACCATCCATTGGGTAGTGTCAGTTGTCGGGCCAGGGTGTCCGTTGTTTGTGCCGCAGCCGCAAGGCCCGCCACCAATAAGCATGTAGTCAGTAACTTTCTCTTCATAATAAAAAACGAAAGTTTTAAAGTTAGCCAACGCCGTACGCAAGCTACCGCGGCCTTTAAGGCTTAATATTTATTTAACACTACATGTTGCGCCGGTACTGCCCGCCCACTTCATACAGCGCATGCGTGATCTGGCCAAGACTGCAGTATTTCACGGTTTCCATCAGTTCTTCAAACAGGTTCCCGTTTGACACCGCCACTTGTTGCAGCCGTTGCAGCATGGCGTCACTTTTATCCACGTGGCGTTTTTGGAATGCCTGCAGGGTGTGGATCTGGAAGTCCTTTTCCTCGCTGGTAGAGCGGATCACTTCCTGTGGAATGATGGTAGGTGAGCCGTTCTTGTTCAGGAATGTATTTACGCCAATGATGGGATACTCCCCCGTGTGCTTCATGGATTCATAGTGCAGGCTTTCTTCCTGGATCTTGTTGCGCTGGTACATGCGCTCCATGGCGCCCAGCACGCCTCCCCGTTCTGTGATACGGCGAAACTCCGCCAGCACAGCCTCTTCCACCAGGTCTGTCAGTTCTTCAATGAAGAAGGAACCCTGCAGCGGGTTTTCATTCTTTGCGGTGCCCAGCTCACGGTTAATGATCAACTGGATGGCCATGGCGCGGCGCACGCTTTCTTCCGTGGGCGTGGTAATGGCTTCATCATAGGCATTGGTGTGCAGGGAATTGCAATTATCATAAATAGCATACAATGCCTGCAGGGTGGTGCGGATATCGTTGAAGTCTATCTCCTGCGCATGCAGGCTGCGGCCAGAGGTTTGAATATGGTACTTCAGTTTCTGGGAGCGGTCGTTGCCTTTGTATCTATGCCGGATGGCCCTGGACCAGATGCGGCGGGCCACGCGGCCTATCACGGCATATTCAGGGTCCATGCCATTGCTGAAGAAGAAAGAAAGGTTGGGCGCAAAATCATCAATGTGCATGCCCCGGCTCAGGTAATACTCCACGTAAGTAAACCCATTGGCCAATGTAAAGGCCAGTTGGGTAATGGGATTGGCCCCGGCTTCTGCAATATGGTAGCCGGAAATGCTTACGGAATAAAAGTTGCGCACCTTTTCTCGGATGAAATATTCCTGCACATCGCCCATCAGTTTCAGGGCAAATTCCGTGGAGAAGATGCAGGTGTTCTGTGCCTGGTCTTCTTTCAGGATATCTGCCTGCACGGTGCCCCGTACCGTGCTCAATGCCTGTGCTTTCAGTTTTTGATAAACTGCTGGCTCCAGCACTGCATCGCCGGAAACGCCCAGCAGGCGCAGGCCCAGGCCATCATTGCCCGCCGGCAGGTTACCATGGTAATGGGGTAGGGTAGCTTGTTTTTGTAGGGTGGCATTCACCTGGTCCCACCAACCATTTTCCGTGATATATTTTTCACACTGCTGGTCAATGGCCGCATTCATGAAAAATGCCAGCAGCACCGGCGCCGGGCCATTGATGGTCATGGACACCGATGTTTTGGGATCGCACAGGTCAAAGCCACTGTACAATTTCTTTGCATCATCCACGGTGGCAATGCTCACACCGGAGTTGCCGATCTTTCCATAAATATCCGGGCGCACGGCGGGATCCTCCCCGTAAAGGGTTACGCTGTCAAACGCGGTGGACAGGCGCTTTGCCGGCTGGTCCAGTGATACGTAGTGGAAGCGTTTGTTAGTGCGCTCAGGGCCACCTTCCCCGGCAAACATGCGCGTGGGGTCTTCGCCTTCGCGCTTTAACGGGAACACGCCTGCCGTGTAAGGATATTCCCCTGGGAGGTTTTCCTTCCGCTGCCAGCGCAGCAGGTCGCCCCAGTCTTTATAAGTGGGAAGGCTGATCTTGCGGATGCGGCTACCGGAAAGGCTTTCCGTGTACAGGGGCAGTTTTATTTCCTTGTCGCGCACTTTAAAAATATAGTTGTCTGCATGGTACTGCTCTACCACATTGGGCCAGTTGGTAATGAGCGCACGGCTCTCCGGCGACAACTGCTGCTCAATATTTACTTTGATGTCCTGCAATGCTGCATGGTTAGTGAGCTGCAGCACGCCTTCCAGCTGGTACCATTGCGTAGCCAGGGCACATTGCTCTTCCAGCCAGGCATTGTCCTGGTCCAGCGTTTCTGCAATCTCTGCCAGGTAGCGCACGCGCGCAGGTGGAATGATGAGGGAACGTGTAGTACCTCCAGGGCCTGCGCTGGTAGCAGCTTCGCCAAAGGTTACGTGGGTCTTCTCCCCTATCACCTGCATCAGTTTTTCAAACAACTGGTTCACCCCTGCATCATTGAATTGCGATGCAATGGTGCCTATCACGGGCAGCTGTTCATCCTTTGCGCTCCACAGGCCGTGGTTGCGCTTGTATTGTTTGGCCACGTCGTGCAGTGCATCCAGTGCACCGGCCTTATCAAACTTGTTGATGGCTATTACATCTGCATAGTCCAGCATATTGATCTTCTCTAACTGTGATGCCGCACCATATTCCGGCGTCATCACATACAGCGATACATCGCAATGCCCGGTGATCACCGTATCGCTCTGGCCAATGCCGGAAGTTTCCAGGATGATAAAATCAAAGCCGGCCAGCTTGCAGATATCCACGGCCTCCTGGATATGCTCACTGATGGCTTTATCACTTTCGCGCGTGGCCAGGGAGCGCATGTAGGCGCGGGGATGGTGGATGGCATTCATGCGGATGCGGTCTCCCAGCAGGGCCCCGCCTGTTTTTTTCTTGGAAGGATCTACCGACACCACGGCAATGGTCTTGCCAGGAAAACGGCCCAGGTAGCGGCGCACCAGCTCATCGGTGACACTGCTCTTGCCCGCGCCACCGGTACCGGTAATGCCCAGCACCGGTATGGTCTTGGCTGTTTCTGCAGGCGCTAACGGCAGCGGGTGTTTATTTTCTGCCAGGGTGATGGCCTGTGCGATCAGTTTTGCGTCTTTCCCGGGCAGGCCCTTCAATTCACCATTGAGCGAGCTTACTGTTTCAAAATCACACTGGCGGATGAGGTCTTCTATCATGCCTTCCAGGCCCATATGCCGCCCATCGTCCGGGGAGTACAGACGGGCAATGCCGTAGGCGTGCAGTTCTTTTATTTCATCCGGCAGGATAGTGCCGCCACCGCCGCCAAATATTTTAATGTGCCCACAGCCCTTTTGGCGCAGCAGGTCATACATGTATTTGAAAAACTCTACGTGGCCACCTTGGTAGGAGGTAACGGCTATGCCCTGCGCATCCTCCTGGATGGCGCAGTCTACAATTTCTTCCGCGGCGCGGTTATGGCCCAGGTGGATCACTTCTGCGCCTTTGCTTTGCATGATGCGGCGCATAATATTAATCGCGGCGTCGTGGCCGTCAAAGAGAGCGGCTGCCGTAACCAGGCGCACCTGGTGTTTTGGTGTATAAGACATGGGTGTGGTGAGAATGATTTTAATTAATAGTGGTAACGTGGAAGTTGCCGGCACACAAGGTACAAAAGTTAGGTGGATAGCGGTGCAAGCTATAATGGTGGCGGGTTTCAGGCCATTACAATCCGTTGCAGGCCCCGCAAAAAAAAATTCCCTCACACGGCTTGTGTGAGGGAATAATGTAATAACGGTCACCAGTACATACTTAAAAGTACACCATCTGGTATTTCATAACGTGGAATTATAATCAGCTATAGATTGAGAAAAAATTTAATCTGGTTGATTGCGTATGATCGAGTTACAGACTTTCTGCTTAGAAAAACTACTTCCTTAAAACGTGTTGCGTATATTTTACACAATCTTAACCTAAAAAATTGTTAAAAACAAATTTTTCGTGTTATTTATTTTTCAGCCCCATCGGCTCAAATGCAGAATAGTTGTAGGTTTTACACTTATGGTAAAAATGGCGCAAAGTAGCTGCGCCTGGCAATAGTTTAGCTTGCTGAAGCCACTGTTGGCATTTCCGGTCCGGTAAATCGTTTTAGTAAACAAAGTGGACGCCAAAGAAAAGAACAGGCATTTGCATAGCACAAAGAGGGGAGAGAAAAAATTTATAGTAAAAGGCATAAAAATACCACAGCGGGATATTGCAACCGCATAGAAACACACCATTGTGATAACATCGCCATCGGCTACAAGGCCTTAGTCTGGCTGGCGCCCATAGATCTTAGCAGGCCGGTGAGACACATTGCTCTCTGCTTCATGCAGGTCTACCAGCAGGTTCATGGCCAGTACTTTTTTACGGAAGTTGCGCCGGTCCAGTTTGTGATCCAGCACGGCCTCATAAAGGTCCTGCAACTCGCGGAAGGAAAAGCGGCGGGGCAACAAACGCAGGTCTGGTGGCTGCTCCTGCAACTTCTGCTGCAGGCGGTCGCGGGCTGCTGTTACAATAGTACCGTGGTCAAATGCCAGCGCAGGCAGGTCCTTCAGCAGGAACCAACGTAGTTCACCCGGCAGGGGAAAATTATTTTCCCGCAGGTGCACCAGGGTGTAGTAAGCCACGCTGATCACCCGGGCCGCAGGATGGCGCTGCACGCTGCCAAAAGCCTGCAACTGGCTCAGGTGGGGAAAGTCCGTTCCCGCAATGGTTTGTGAAACACGATGGGCCGCTGCATCCAGTTCTTCCTGCACCTGCACAGTGTCCCCGGGTAAGATCCACTGACCTTGATGCCCGGGTTCGTGGCACGGCATGAGTAACACCTTTAATTGATCCTGGTCAGATCCAAAAATGACACAATCGACAGATACAGCAAGGCTGCAAAAGGAGTCCATATCAGGGCGCTCCTGATGGCCGGAAAGGTTGTGGGCAACCATATACGTGGAATTAAATAACGCGGAATTGAATTTAAGATAAGAAAAATATTGTACAATGTACTCTATACAAGAGATAATGTACGTTTTCATTTGAGATCATACTGTTCAAGGTTATATTATTGACACGAAAACACCCTTCACCGGATGTTTTTCATTTTTAACTACAACCGCTGTGCATAGAATTTATCATTGTACCTTGTATAGAGTACATTGTACAATTTTTACCTTTACGCCATGTACACCAAAGACATAGAACTAGAGCTCACCGCGCGTGCCAGGCAGCTGCTGGCACAGGTGGCCACCCATAACGCCACCTCCCTGGATGATACGCTGGAAGACCTGCGCCGCGTGCTCCGCTACAATGATTACCGCTACTATGTGCAAAGTAGCCCGGTACTGAGCGATAATGAATATGACCAGCTCTTTGCCTGGCTGAAGCAACTGGAAGCAGCGCATCCTGATAAAGTAAGCCCGGACTCGCCCACCCAACGTGTGGCCCTGGGCCTTACCAGCGCCTTCCCCACCGTGCAGCACCTGGTGCCCATGCTAAGCCTGGAGAACTCTTACAATGCCGATGACCTGCTGGACTGGGACCGCAAAGCCCGCGAGGCCAGCGGCCTGCCTGAAATTGAATACTGCATAGAGCCCAAGTTTGACGGGGCCAGTATTTCCCTCATTTATGAAAACGACCTGCTGGTGCGCGGCGCCACCCGTGGCGATGGGGTGGCGGGGGATGATATCACGACCAACATCAAGCAGATCCGCTCTGTGCCGTTATCCGCGGCCTTTTCCGAATACGGCATCCACACCATAGAGATCCGTGGGGAAGCCATGATCAATAAAAAAACTTTCCGCGCGTTCAATGAGCAGCGCAGCGCGGAAGGCCTGCCCGTGCTGGCCAATCCCCGCAACGCGGCCTCCGGCTCCCTGCGCATGGTAGATCCCCGTGAAGTGGCAAAGCGTGGCCTGGAAGTATTCCTCTACCATATGAGCTACCATACCATGATCGATGGTAAAAAGGAGCCCAAGGAAATACTAACCCACAGCAATACACTGGACCTCTTTACCCACCTGGGTTTGCGCAGCCCTTCCAAAGAAAAGAAAGTAGTAAAAGGCATACAGGCCGTGATAGCGCACGTGCTGGATTATGAACAGCACCGGGACGACCTGCCCTATGAAATTGACGGCATGGTGATCAAGGTGAATGACTATGCGCTGCAGGACCAGCTGGGCATGACCTCCCATCATCCGCGCTGGGCCATTGCCTACAAGTTCAAAGCCCGCCAGGCCACCAGCCGCCTGCGCCACGTAGAGTTCCAGGTGGGCCGCACCGGCGCCATTACACCGGTGGCCAAAATTGACCCCGTAGCCATTGGGGGCGTAATGGTGGGTTCCATTTCCCTTCACAATGAAGAAATGATCCGCGAAAAAGACGTGAAGATCGGCGACATGGTGCTGGTAGAACGCGCCGGTGATGTGATCCCCTACCTGGTAGCCTCCATCCCGGACCTGCGCACCGGTGATGAAAAAGATATTGTGTTCCCCACAGTTTGCCCCGTGTGCCACGACCCGCTGTACAAGCCGGAGGGCGAAAGCGTATGGCGCTGCATCAATATCAATTGTGAAGCACAGGTGGTAGAGCGCATCATTCACTTTGTCAGCAAGGACGCCATGGACATCCGCAGCTTTGGTGAGAGCAATGTGCGCAAGTTCTACAGCCTGCAACTGTTGAAAGACATACCCGGCATTTACGAACTGGATTTTGAGAAAATAGGCAAGCTGGAAGGCTTTGGCAAAAAATCTTTGTCGAACCTGGAAGCCGCCATCGAGGCGTCTAAAAGCCAGCCATTGCACCGCCTTATTTATGGCCTGGGCATACGCTATGTGGGTGAAACCACGGCCAAGACCCTGGCCAACAGCGTATCCCACCTGCTGGACCTCCGGCAGCGCAGTGAAGAAGCCCTGCTTACGCTGGAAGACATCGGGCCCAAGGTAGTGGGCAGCATTGTGCAGTTCTTCCGCAACCAGGATAACATTCACATGCTGCAAAGGCTGGAACAGCTGGGCGTTTCGCTGGTCAATACGAAAAGCGCGGCCCCTGTGGAAGGCAACCTTAGCGGGCAAACCTTCCTCTTCACCGGCACCCTTTCCAAGCTGAAACGCGCCGACGCCGAGGCCATGGTGGAAGCCCACGGCGGCAAGCTGCTGGGCAGTGTAAGCAGTAAGCTTAATTACCTGGTGGTAGGTGAAGACGCCGGCAGCAAACTGGAAAAAGCCAAGAAGATCAACACCGTGCATATTCTCAGTGAAGACGAATTTATTGCCCTCATTAACAGCGAAGCATGACCGACGAATTTTTTATGCAGCAGGCCATGCGCGAAGCCCGCAAGGCCTTTGATGCCGGGGAAGTGCCCATTGGCGCCGTAGTGGTGGCCAATAACCAGGTGATAGGCCGCGGCCACAACCAGGTGGAAATGCTCAATGACTGCACCGCACACGCAGAAATGATAGCCCTTACCGCGGCGTTCAATTACCTGGGCAGCAAGTACCTGATGGATGCCACCCTGTATGTAACCGTGGAGCCCTGCCTCATGTGCGCGGGCGCGTTGTACTGGAGCAAAATAGGCCGCATTGTATATGCCGCCCCGGATGAGAAGAACAGCTACCGCCGCGCCACCGGGCAAACAAACCCCTTCCATCCCAAAACCAAACTGGAACAGGGGCCCTGCACAGAAGAGAGCCTGCAGCTGATGAAAACATTTTTCCAGCAGCGCAGGAATTAATTGGTATCCTTACAAAAAATAAAAGCCCGGACCAGCCATGTGGTCCGGGCTTTGCGTTATATCAGCAACACGGTTACCTGCCAGTGCCGGTATTGTTCTGCTGCAATTTGTTCATCGCGATGAGTTGCTTCATGGTGTGATCCATGCCTTCGGAAGATCCATCCAGGAAGATCACATTGCCTTTGGAATTTTCCGCAAAGTTCTTGATAGCTTCCGTCCACATGGAAAACAGGATCACAGAGGTATCCAGGTCTGCCTGCTGCATTTCACGGGCTGCCATGGTCATACCTTTAGCCACTTCTTCGCGGAAGAGGGCCACGCCCTGGCCACGCAGCTGTGCGGCCTGCCTTTCCGCCTCTGCGGCGATCTTGATGGCGTTGCCTTCTGCTTCCGCTGCCTTGGTCTTGGTAATGAGCAGTGCCTGGCCTTCGTTTTCTGCAGCGGCCTTCAGGTTGTTAGATGCCACTACCTGGGCCATGGAGCGCATAATGGCTTCGTCAAATGTAATATCATTCATCTGCAGGTCCTGCAGGTGGTAGCCCCATTCTTCCAGGCCACGGTCTATCTGTTCCTTTACGTGTTCGGTAATGTCACGGCGCAGGCTCAGTACTTCCGCCTGTTTTTTGGTAGCTACAAAGCCGCGGATGGAGCCTTCAATGGTGCGGATAAGGGCCTGCATAAAGCTTCTTTCGTCCACGAATTTGAATGCCACATTCTTGATGGTCTCTTCCTGGTTATTGAGCACAGAGTAGAGCAGCATGGCTTTAAAGTATACATTGGCCTGGTCTATGGTTATGGCCTGGAATTCCAGTTCCACGGAGCGGTTCTGGATAGAGATCCGTTTGTAAACTTTTTCAATGACGGGAATTTTGAAATTGAGGCCGGGAAACAGGACGCGCTGGTATTTTCCAAACACGGTGGTCACCGCGATGGTTCCCTGTTGTACAGTTACAAAACTGCTCAGGACCACCACGACGATGATGATGAGCAGTACAATGATAATAGTGGATGAGAACATACGATAAATGGAGTTTAGGATTTCATCAAAAGTAATAAAATCCTAACCCATTTAGCAGGTATTCAAATAATGGGTATCCCAAACAATTGAGAGAGGCCGGTCAAGTGCAGGATGCCAAGGAGGTGGAGACCAGGGCACCTGGTGTTCCTGCACTTTGTGTTTGGGGACTACAAAACAATGGATGAAGGGGAACGACAATGGATAAAGGAGAAAATCGGGCTACACAAGGAATGAAATGCGATAAAAATATGGTCAGCTATATTTTTTGTATTTTTTTCAAGTACAGGAAGGCGTCGTCCAGTTCTATCTGCTTCAGCTGGCAGGCTAATTTGGTGCGCAGATCTTCTGTTTCCTCACGCATTTTCTTGTATGACAATTTCAGTTGCTCATATTGTTCAAGTATTTCCTCCGATGAAGCGGTTTTTTCTACTTGCAAAATTTCATACGCTCTATCGTCGGTGATCATAGACATAGGGGCTTTTACATCCAATTGATTCGTTATACGTTTTATTAGCCACTAAATTAGTGGACTTCTAAAAGCGAGAAAATACCCAAGCTTGGGTATTTTTAGAAAAACGCTAAAAATCAACAGGAAAGAGACAAACCGTAAATGCGGGGAATGGGGATAACAAACGTGTGGTATTTTTTACTGGAAACCAATCCGTTTGGCTAATGCTACCAGTTCCGTACTGTTGCGAACCTTCAGTTTGAGGCGGATATTTTTCCGGTGCGTTTCCACGGTATAGCGGCTCAGGTTCAGTTCTGCCGCTATCTCTTTATTATTCTTGCCTTGTACAGCCAGGGCAAATACATCTTTTTCGCGGGAAGTAAGGCGGTTCAGCTGGTTCTCATTCTGGCGGCGCAGTACTTCGCGCATAGCTTCACTCAGCTGGAAATTGGTGTCCATGGCCAGCGTGAGATCCAGGAAGCAGCAGATCACATCCTGCACATTGCCATCTTCATCCCGGTTAAATGGCTTGGCCAGCCCCACCAGCCAGTACCAGGTGCTGGACCCCTTACGGCGTATACGGGTAACCCCACCAAAAACGTCTTTGGCGGCCATGAATGACTGTCTTGCCGTTTCGGCCAGTCCAAAATCTTCAGGGTGCATGATCTCCTGGAAAAACTGCATGCCCATAGCGGTCATCTCTTCCAGGGTGTACCCGGTGGCTTCGCACATAGCAGCGTTACACCAGTACACGGTCTTCTTTGTGTTGTTGGAAGCATAAAGTATTGCAGGTACTTCATCGACCACTCTTTCCAGCCATTGAACCCTAGCTTTTAATTCCTGATTCTCCTGTTGCAATGCAGCAAAGGAAGAAGCCTTCTCCTTACCGGCGTCTTTCTGCATACGTACTTTTTTACACAAACAATAGACAAACTAACCGTAAAGATTATACGAAAATCAATACCGGCAATAAAACGTTATAACACTTAATGTAAATATAAAATAAATACCAATATGAGCAAGGCTTTCAGCCAAATTAATCATTGTCTGAATCAGTACAAAAAACACCGGTTGAAGCGCTTTTTATTCCCCCTCCCCACTAACGGCACCTGCCTCATCCGGAATAACAAACCAGGCTACCGTATTGTTAAATGTGCATTACAATTCTTTGCATCTTGTTCATAAGGCAGTAAATTTGGTGCACCTCAAGCAAAAAGTATTTTTTTCACTCTTCAAAAATCATCGTTATGGCATTTACACTTCCGAGTTTACCGTATGCTACAGACGCCCTGGAGCCGCATATCGATAAAACGACCATGGAAATCCACCATGGCAAACACCATCAGGCTTATGTTGACAACCTGAACAAGGCCATCGCCGGTACAGAAAATGAAAATAAATCCCTGGAAGAACTGGTGGCAAACGCCGGTAAGATCAGCCCCGCTGTGCGTAACAACGGTGGTGGTCACTGGAACCACAGCTTCTTCTGGCAGATCATTGGCCCCAAGGCTGGCGGCCAGCCCACCGGCGCCCTCGCCGACGCGATCAACAGCGCCTTTGGCTCTTTTGATACCTTCAAGGAGAAATTCAACACCGCCGGTGCTACCCGCTTCGGTTCAGGCTGGGCCTGGCTGATCGTGAAAGACGGCAAGCTGGAAATAACTTCCACTCCTAACCAGGACAATCCCCTGATGGACGTAGCAGAAGTAAAAGGCACCCCCATTCTGGGTTGCGACGTGTGGGAACACGCCTACTACCTCAAATACCAGAACCGCCGCCCCGAATACCTGACCGCTTTCTGGAACGTGGTAAACTGGGCTGAAGTAACCAAACGCTTCGAAGCAGCTAAATAAATTAAAAGCCCAGGCCGGCGGCTTGGGCTTTTAATTCAGTATCAGGCCTTAGGTCCCAAGTCTTAGGTACCAGGCACTGATAGTGGTACTAAACCGGCATTTTATCAAAAAGGGACGCTCAATCGTTGGATTGAGCGTCCCTTTTTATATGTTTTTGCCCGGTCGCTGCCTGATACCCTGCGTGACGCCCGGTACCTGAGCCTTAAGACCTGAGACCTAGTACAATCTTTTCACCTTCACATTCTTAAACCAAGCCTCATCACCATGGTTCTGGAAGTCGATGTGCCCACCGTGGGCCAGGGCGTATTCAGGAGCGTCCTTCCACTTTCCGGTGGCCTTGTGCTGTTCCCACTCAGGGGTCCAGAGCGTGTATTTTACCACCAGCTTATCATTGAGCCAGTGTTCTACTTTGCCGCGATCTACCACAATGCGCGTGTGGTTCCAGGTACCTATGGGATTGGCCGCCAGGGTAAGGGGTGGGTCCATGGCATAGTTAGCGCCGGTCTGCTGCCAGGTTTCCAGTTTTTCAGGATAGCCGGCATCGTCTATCAGCTGGTATTCGGGGCCGGTCTGGTAAGGCTGTTGCTGGGTTTCGTTTACCAGGTAGAGGATGCCGGAATTGGCCTTGGGAGCCAGCTTCCAGTCTACATCCAGTACAAAACTGTCGTACATAGAGTCCGTAAGCAGGTCTACCCGGTGATGGCCGTTCTGTGCGCCCAGGCAGTGGATGGTGCCGCCGTCAGATACCCAGGCGTCTGCAGGCTGGTTCTTATACGCCCGCCAGCCGTGCAGGTCTTGCCCGTTGTAGAGGAGCTGCCAGCCTTCCGCCTTTTCCTTGTCGGTAAGCTGGTTGTCTACCGGTGGCTGGGAAGCCGCTGTGGTAGCAGGTCCCATGTGCCGTTGCTCGTGATGCAACTTCGCAAAAACAGAAACTGTCACTAAGGCCAAGCCTGTAAAGTAAATGAGTTTATGCTTCATACGTGGTAGTATTTTACAGAATAGATTTACTGGATTTATTTGCCTTTCAGCAGCATGGTGTACTGGTGTGGATCGTGCAGTACGGTCACGGCTTCCTTCACGTCATTATCCCACGCCAGGCCTCTTTCTATGCGGCCTCGTTGTAAATAGTAACGGCTCACGATCTCTTCTTCCAGCAGGTGCTTGATCTCCGCTTTATTTTTCAGCAGGTCCTGCTTCTTATCGTGCTTCATTTTTGCCTGTAAGGCCTGGTATTCCGCGCTCACCGCATCAAAGTATTTCTCACGGCGGGCCGTGCTGGCAAACGATTCCAGGGCTTCTTCACTACGGGTCTTGTAGCTGTAGTCTTTATTTTCCAGCGACTGCACAAATCCATCAAACTCTTCGTCCGTGAGGGAGAACGTAGCCGGCTGCGGCGCCTGCGGATGAGCGTAATAGTACTGGGTGGCGTAGTCAAAAATGTATTGCCTGCGCAGCAGTGTTACGGCCACCTGGCTCAGGAAAGTAGGCTCCACTTTGTCGTCTGGTTCTATCCCGCCGCCATCGCGCACGGCGCGGCCGCCTTGGGTAGCAAAGCTTTTGCGCAGGGAATCCGGCACAAAGTCTGCCTCCCCGTCTTCATTACGGTGCGAGTAATCGATCGCCTGTATGCAACGTCCACTGGGGGTATAATATTTTGCGGTGGTCACTTTCAGTTTGGTATTGTAGGGCAGGGGGCGCGTAGTTTGCACCAGGCCTTTGCCAAAAGAGCGCTGGCCAATGATCACCCCGCGGTCCAGGTCCTGGATAGAGCCTGCCACGATCTCCGATGCGGAGGCAGAGGAGTGGTTCGTAAGCACGACCAGGGGCATGGTAAGGTCCACGGCCTGGTGCTCTGTTTTGTAATCATGATCCCAGTTCTTGATGCGGCCCCGGGTGCTTACAATGAGGCGGTTCTTGTCAATGAAAATATTGGACACTGCCACCGCTTCTTCCAGCAGGCCGCCGGGATTGCCCCGCAGGTCCAGGATGAGGCCTTTCATACCCGGGTGCGATGCCTTCAGTTTTTCAAAAGCGTCCTGCACCTGGTTGCCCCCGTTCTCGGTGAACTGGCTCATTTTTATCACGCCAATATCACCGGCGGTGATGCCGGAAAAGCTCACCGGCTTCACATTGATCTCTTCCCGGGTGATCTTGCGGGTGTTCTCCTCCCCCGTTACCGGGTTCTTGGTACGCATGTCCAGCACTGTACCAGACGGGCCTTTCAGCAGCTTGCTCACATCGTCCTGCTTCATGCCCCTGGTATCGTGCCCGTCCAGGGAAAGGATGATATCACCGGGTTTTACACCGGCTTTGTACATAGGGCTGCCTTCATACACATCACTGATCACGGTCTTCTCGCTGTCCGTATTGATGGATGCGCCTACCCCGCCGTATTTGCCGGTGGCCATGAATTTCAGTTCGTCCAGGTTCTCTTCGGGAATAAAGTCGGTGTAAGGGTCTGTTTCATCCAGCATGGCATTGATGCCTTTGTACATGAGCTGCTGGGCGGAAAGATCGTCCACGTAATAGGTATTAAGCTCCCGGTAAAATGCCGAAAAAATATCGAGGTTCTTGGAGATCTCAAAGTATTTGTCCTCCCGTCTGAACGAAACCATCAGCGTAAAAAGAAAGATGGCAGCCGTAAAGAACAGGAGTTGGGAACGTTGCAGGAACCTGCGCATGGTATTTAGATTGTTAGATTGATAAATTGCAACTGGACTGCTGTGGTGTTGGTTCAGGGTACCGGATCATAGCCGTGCCCTCCCCACGGGTGGCAGGACAGAATGCGTTTAATGGTCAGGTACCCGCCTTTAAATATACCGTACTTTTTAATGGCAGTGATGCCATAATTAGAGCAGGTGGGGGTGTACCGGCACTTGTTGGCGCCCAGCAGGGGGGAAATACCCCACTGGTATAACTTGATCAGGAAAATAAACGGATATCCCAGCCAGCGGCTCATTTGCTCGGTAAAATGTTAAGAAGTAAAGTTAATGGATAGCGGGGAATGATGAAAGGGGCAACGGGCGATTTTAACATTTTGGTTTGGAACGAGGAGCTTACCGAGGGAGAAGGGTGGCCCACGGCGCCGTTAAGGAGGTGGCCTGCGGTCAATAATACAAGGGGGTCAGGCTTGGCGCCCTCCCCCGGCATTGCCTTCTGTGAGCGCTTTACCCAGGCGCTCAATGGCAAGCCCCATACGTTTGTACAGGTTTTCGTACGGCGCGATCTGCTTGTCTGTGTACACGAAAAAAACGGCCACCTGGAGCTGGTGATCGCGGAGGAGCTGGTAAAGGGCACCTTTCTGGCGGCGCCAGCACTCCCTGCCCAGGCGCTTTACCCGGTTGCGGTCCACCGCATGGGGGAAGTTCCTGGACGATGCTGTAAAGCCCACCTGCACCGGGAAGGCATCCGTGGGCAGGGGCCCTGCGTGGTAAATGATACGGTAGGGAAAAACAGAAAACGCTTTTCCTTCGCGAAAAAGCGTTTCAATGAGTTTTTTGCTCTTTAACCTTTCTTCCCTGGTAAAAGAATAAGTCTTAATGGCAAATAAGTTTATTTTATCCGCTAACGCTTATTTCAGCTTACGTTCGTCGGAAACAGTCAGTTTTTTGCGGCCTTTTGCTCTACGGGAAGCCAATACTTTACGGCCGTTAGCAGTTTCCATTCTCTGTCTGAAGCCATGAACGCTCTTTCTGCGTCTGTTATGCGGTTGAAAAGTACGTTTCATTTTGTTTTTTAGTTTTTACCTGTACTATACTTTAAAAAAGCCCCGTGGGCCACCCGTTTTAAAACGGAAGGCAAAGGTAGGGAGAAAAAATCGAATTGTAAAGACTCATCCCAATAAAAATTTCCGCCCGCCACTTTTCCCCCTGCCGGAGACAAACGAAGCCAGGAGGCTACTCCGCGCAGGAGCGGTGGTTAAACATTGACAGCACTTGTGCCTGCTTGAACCAAGTGAGTTGGCTGGCTAGCCCGTCAGGAAGCGCCCAGCAATTGCCGGGTGTATCTCCCTCCCATATAAAGGTGAGTTCGCTGAGTCGTTCCCAAAAAGAAGAAGCGCCCTGCCAGCTGGCAGGGCGCTTCTTCCTGGAAAATAAGCTTATTTAATGCCCAGTTTCGCTTTTACAGCGGGCATCAGGTCGTCACCAGCAGGAGAAACCAGCAGGATGCCGGAAGAACCGTCGATCACGTAAGTGTAACCTTTTTCTTTGGCAGCATCTTCGATGGCCTTGCGGGCCTTGTCGTAGATAGGTTTCAGCAGCTCAGCACGTTTTGCATCGATCTTCTGCTCAGCAGCCTGGCGGTAATCTTCAATACGTTTCTGTGCGTCCTGGATCTCGCGGGCTTTAATGTCCTTCATGTTATCGGTCATGGAAGCCGCCTTATTGTTGAAATCAGTTGTTTTCGCAGTGTACTCGTCTACCAGGCCTTTACCGTCTTTTTCAAGCTGGTCCTGGAACAGTTGCAGGGAGTCAGAGGCTTTCTTTGCTTCGGGCATTGCTTCAATTACTGCCTGGGCATTGATGTAAGCTACTTTGGATTGTGCTTTCGCAGCAGTGCTGAGCAGGCCCGCAACGGCTACCACAGCAAGCATTGCATACTTCTTCATGATGTGTTGAGTGTTTAAAAAAAGTTGTGTTAGTATTTAAGGGAAAAATGTACTTGCGGGACGGATTTTCAGGTCAGGCAAGGGATGCTGCGTGTTTGACGTGAAAAACGTCCTGCCGGTTTAACCCGCAGGACGCCCTTTCAAAAAAATTATTTTATGCCGAGTTTAACTTTCACATCCTTCATCAGGTCATCGCCGGGAGGCATGGTGAGCAGGATACCGGAAGAGCTGTCAATCACATATGCATACCCTTTTTCCTTGGCCACATCTTCAATAGCCTTGCGGGCCTTGTCGTAGATGGGTTTCAGTACTTCGGATTTTTTGGCATCGATCTTCTGTTCGGCGCTCTGGCGGTAGTCTTCAATGCGTTTCTGTGCGCTCTGGATCTGGGCGGCCTTGGTCTGCTGGATCGCCTGGCTCCATTTAGCTGAAGAGTCCTGGAAGGCCTGGGCCTGGGCCTGATACTCGTCTACCAGGGATTTGCCATCCTTGTCCAGGCTTTCTGCAAAAGCTTGCAGGGTAGCCTGCGCAGTTTTAGTATCCGGCATGGATTCCACCACCTGCTGGGCGTTGATGTAACCGATCTTGCTTTGTGCCATGGCTGTTGCGCTGAACAGGCCAGACAAAGCAACGAGGGCAACACTTACGTACTTCTTCATACTCATGTTTATGTGATAAAAATTCTAGGTTTTACTGTCCTTGCTTTACCCCAAGTGCGGTCAGGATATCCTGGCTTTTATCCAGCTTGGGATCGGAGAAAAGCACGGTTACACCACCGGATTTATCCAGTACAAAATCATACATGTGGGATGCAGCCATTTTCTGCACCGCGTTGTAAATCTTATCCTGTATGGGTTTTACCAGCTCCTCGCGTTTTTTGAAAAGATCTCCCTGGTAGCCAAAACGTTTCTGCTGCAGGGCTTTTGCTTCTTTTTCATGTGCCACGATATCATCCTGGCGTTTTTGTTTCAACTCTTCGGTGAGCATCACCTGCTCCGCCTGGTAGGATTTATACATCTTATCCACCTCCGCAAATTTGGCATCTATCTCCTTCTGCCACTGGTCTGCGATGGCATCCAGTTGCTTCTGGGCGGCTTTATAATCCGGGATCTGGTCCAGGATGTACTTGGTATCGATCACGCAGTAGCGCTGGGCGCTGGCTGCCAGGGCAGACATTACCACCAGGGCAGCGGTGAATAACATTTTTTTCATGCTACGATCAGGTTTAACAGGTCAGGTAAGCAGCTATTCTCACTCCCTCCCCGTTACATTTTGGATAGGGTAGGCAAATGGCGTGCCGCCGAAATTGGATATGCAATATATCAATTTTCCTTACGAATCCAATGTCATTATTCCGGTTCGAAGCCCAGCATAAAGGTGAACTTGGCGGCGTCTTTCAGGCCGGAACCGGGCTGCAGGCGGTCGAAACCAATACCGTAGTCGAAACCGAGCAGACCAAACATAGGCAGGTAAAAGCGCATACCCAGACCGGCAGAACGGCGCAGGCGGAAGGGGTTATAATCTTCCACGGTGCGGTAACCGTTTGCCGCTTCCACGAAGGCCAGACCAAAGATCGTGGAACTTGGGTTGAGGCTCAGCGGGTAGCGCAGCTCCATGATATATTTATTGAATACGGTGAAGCCCTCATAACCGGTAGGCTGGCCGTTTTCCGGGTTTACCTTCGGATCGCTGGTGTAGTACACCGGGTACCCACGCTGGGAAATGATGTCACGGTCATAGATCGCAAAGTTGCTCAGACCATCGCCACCCAGCTCAAAACGGCCAAACGGTGATAATGTTGTGCGGTTATCGTAGCGGCTGATGATACCATATTTAGCTGCAAGGCGCAGTACCAGCATCTTATTGTCAGAGCGCGGCTTGCTCAGCGGCACATACCAGTCTACGTTGAAGCGGTACTTCTGGTATTCGATGAAGCTGAACTGGTCTTTCAGTGACTCCTGGCGGTAATCCTTGCTCGGGTCGAACATGGAGTAGGGCGGCGTCAGCTGGGCAGACAGGGAGAAGCTGGAACCGGAGGTCGGGAAAATGGGCTGGCTCACAGAGCTGCGGGCCAGGGTCAGCTTAATGCTCACGTTGTTTGCCGTACCGTTGTCAAAGCCGGGAATGTTGAAGTAGTTATAGTTCTTCAGCTTATACTGCTGGTAGTTCAGCGCATAGATGAAAGTGAAGTAGTCATCCGGCCATTTCAGGGATTTACCCATGGATACGGATGCACCCAGTACTTTAAAGTAAGCGTTATTGGAAATAGCCTTACCATAGATCGCCGCGGAATATGCGTTCGGGTTCTGGTAGCTGCTGTAGAAGTTCACAGAGAACTGGTTGCGGTGCTTACCGCCCAGCCAAGGCTCGGTGAAGCTGAAGTTGTAAGAGCGGTAAGCCTTACCGTTGGAAGACACGCGCACAGACAGTTTCTGCCCGTCGCCGCTCGGTAAGGGATCCCAGGTCTCTTTATTAAAGATATTACGCAGGGAGAAGTTGTTAAAGGTAACGCCCAGGGTACCGGTGAGGCCAATATAGCCACCCCAGCCCGCAGAAAGCTCCAGCTGGTCGTTTGCCTTTTCTTCTACTTTATAATCGATGTCCACCGTACCATCTTCCAGGTGGGGCACCGGGTTCATTTCAATGTGCTCGGGGTTGAAAAAGCCCAGTGCGGAAATTTCGCGCTGGGAACGCATGAGGTCTGCGCGGCTGAACTTCTCACCGGGGATGGTGCGCAGTTCACGGCGGATCACGTGTTCATTGGTCTTATCGTTACCGGCTATACGTACTTCCTTGATGGTGGCCTGCGGACCTTCGGTCATGCGCAGTTCAAAGTCGATGGTGTCTTTGCGGATGGCGGTTTCCACGGGATCAATGTGGAAGAACAGGTAGCCCTTGTCCATGTACAGGGAGCTGATATCAGCGCCCCCTTCGGGCGACAGCTGCTTACCGATGCGCTTATCCAGCAGTTCCATGTTGTACACATCGCCTTTCTTAATACCCAGCACCTGGTTCAGCAGGGAGTCGGGATAGCGGGTGTTGCCTTTCCAGTTGATATTACCGAAATAGTATTTTTTGCCTTCTTCCACGCGGATGTCCACGTTCAGGTTACCGTTGCGGGTAAAGTAGGTGGTGTCGTCCACGATGGCAGCGTCGCGGTAGCCTTTGCTGTTGTACAGCGCCAGCATCTTGTCTTTGTCGTCCGCGTACTTGTTGTCATTGAACTTGGAAGAGCTGAACAGTTTGAAGCGGAACCAGGGATCCAGTTCCTGGAAGGTGCGGGAGGGTGTGAGGAAGCCCCAGTCCTGCCAGTAAGTATCTTTCAGGTCCGCGGAGTCGATGTAGGCATGCTCCACATCAGGGTGCAGGGTAAAATGGGTCTGCTCCTTGGTGCCCTTCATTTTCTTTTTCAGGGAAGCGTCGGAGAGTACGTCATTGCCTACGATGTTGATGTTCTGGATATGTACTTTCTCACCCTTGCTTACGGTGATGATCAGTTTTACGCTGTTGGTCTGCCGGGGATCGTTCTGTTCCTCAAAAGCCACGCTGATGTTGCGGTAGCCCTTGTCTGCATAGTACCGGCGGATCACGCTGATGGTATTTTGTTTCAGGCTTTCGGTCACCACGCTGCCCTTACGCAGGGAAGCTTTGGTGGTGATCTCGTCTGATTCAGATTTCTTGATACCGTGGAATACAAATTCAGACAGGCGTGGCCGTTCGGTCAGGTCTATTTCCAGCCAGATCTTGTTGCCTTCAATCTTGGTGATGTTGATGGCTACGTTGGCAAAGAGGCGCTGGCTCCAAAGGCTTTGGATGGTTTTGGCAAAGTGGTCGCCGGGCAACACTACCTTATCGCCGGGGGAAATGCCGGCGATAGAAATGAGCAGGGACTTATCCAGGTATTGGGTACCGGACACGGTGATATCTGCGATCTCATACTCTTGTGGGTTTGCGTAAGTAAAGGGAGCTTCAGCAGGGAGGTTGTTAGCAGGAACGGTATCAGTTGCCGGTTTATGGGCTGTCGTATCGTTCTGCTGGGCAGACACACCTATGCTAACGCTGCAACACAAAGCTGTAGCCAGCAGGTGGCTGCTACGAAATAATTTCTTCATTCTGCTGTATTTGTTCACTTGTTTTGCCAAAACGCCTTTCTCTGGTTTGATAATCTAGGAGGGCCTGGTAAAGATGTTCTTTGCGGAAGTCGGGCCAGCGGGTGTTGGTAAAATACAGTTCCGCGTAGGCCAGTTGGTAGAGCAGGAAATTACTGATACGGCATTCACCGCTGGTGCGGATCATGAGCTCCGGATCAGGAATATCCCGGGTGCAGAGGTACTGCTGCCAAATTTGTGGTGTAATAGTGTCGGGATCCAGTTTGCCGGATTTTGCATCCTCGGCCATCTTCTTTGCAGCATTCACAATTTCCCAGCGCGCACTGTAACTGAGGGCCATTACCAGGGTAAGGCCGGTGTTTTGGGCAGTAAGGCTCATCGCCTCATTGAGTTCCGTAATGCATTGGGCCGGGAGCATTTCCATGTCACCGATCACCTGCAGGCGGATATTATTTTTAGACAGGGTGCTCACTTCCTTGCGGATCGTGCTCACCAGCAGCTCCATGATACCATTTACTTCATACACAGGGCGGTCCCAGTTTTCCGTGGAAAACGCGTACAGGGTCAGGTAACCGATGCCCAGTTCTGCACACCCTTCAACAATGGTGCGTACACTTTCCACGCCCTCGTGGTGACCATACAGCCGGTCTTTCCCCCGCTCTTTTGCCCAACGGCCATTGCCATCCATGATGATGGCTATATGACGGGGCAACCGCTGCAAATCCAATTGTTCCTTCAAACTCATGAGTGTGTAAAGCGTATTATACCAGATTTTACTAAAAGTGTGCAAAGATACAAAAATACCCGAATGCCCTCTCTAGCCAACCCCGGCCCCCTCTTTTAACGTACTTTTAACGGAAGAGGCCCGCCGCTTACGGGTTTCATACTACCACGGGATTGGCGGATGCACAATTAGAATCGGCGGAACCCGGAGTTTCCCCGATTAATCACACACAAATAACGATGGGATTTTTAGAATTTACAATGGTAGGAGGTAAATAAAATCGCAATTGTGAATTCCAGGGTGAGATATTGGTCCTTGTCCCGGCTGTTACCCCGCTGGCGCCCGGGATAGCCGATGGGATCGCCATAGGCGCCGGAGCGGTCCTGGAGCTGGTAGGCCACGGAGGGAGACCCGTCTTTATTGGGAGGAAAGGCCGCTGCCGCGGCATAGGTGGAGCTTACGTCGTCCAGGTAATCTGTCTGGGTGAAGCGGTAGAGGCATTCCATTCCCACATTCACCTTTTTGGAAATATTATACTTAAAGCCACCCCCTATCAGGAAAGCCGCGGAGATAAGTCCGTAGGGCTTACGGTCCGGGTACATGGCACTGCCCTGGCCTTCGGTATGCAGGGGTTGCAGGAAATATTTGCGCCCGTCCAGGTAAGCGTAAGGATTAAAGTGGAACATGGCCAGCCCCCCGGTGAGGTAAGGAGAGAACCGGTAAGCCAGGCTGCCCGGCTCAAAACGGAAAAAGTTAAAGTCGCCCTGCAGGGAAAACTCCACCACATCCGTATTGAAACTCAGGTTGCGGCGGTGGTCAAAGTCATTGCGGTTATGCACATCGGAATAGCCCAGTTGCAAAAAACGGAACTGGCCGCGCACCCCGATATAATCGTTCATATAGCGGCGGTAATACACGCCTATGGAGGGTTTGGGGGAATTGAGGTGGAAGTCTGGATTAAGATCCCCGAAGTAATGGGCGCCACCCACGGAAAATCCAAGCTCGCCGGTGTAAGACAACTCATTCTGGGCCTGGGCAGGCATTGCTACAAAAAAACCGGCCGCCAGCAGCAGCCATACCAGGAACCGTCCGGGAGAAAAAGTCGATATACGCATAACTAGTTTACTAAAACGCAGGAAGTGCCGTTTTGGTATTATGGAATAAACAAATGTATATAAATGAATTAAATATTTTATTAATTCATTTGTGAGTGCAGGGTTTTTACCGGTTACCGATCGCATTCCGGGCGTCAATGCCCCACAGCAGCTTATTACGCAGGGTGTGCAGGAAGTTACTGTCGTCCAGGCGGAGCAGGCTAAGGGTGAAATCTTCCCGCTTCACCGCCAGTTGTACCGCGCTGTCTATGATCTCCATGCGGCTGTCCAGGGTACAGATAAACTGGTCACTGCGGCCTTCCACCTCGAAAGAAATAATGTTATTGTCCGGCACCACCAGGGGGCGTACGTTCAGGTTGTGCGGGGCTACAGGGGTGATCACAAAACTGCCTGCTTCGGGAAACACCACCGGGCCACCGCAGCTCAGGGAGTAGCCGGTGCTGCCGGTGGGGGTGCTCACGATCAGGCCATCGGCCCAATAGGTATTGAGGAATTCCCCGTTCAGGTACGTATGGATCTTTACCATCGCGGAGGTATCCTTTTTATGGATAGTAAATTCATTGAGGGCGTACGGCACCTCGCCAAACAGGGGAATATTGGCGTCCAGGTGCAGAAGGCTCCGTTTATCCACCACGTAGGTCCGGTTCAGCAAAGCCTGTACCATGGCGGATATCTCGTCTTTGCCAATGCTGGCCAGGAATCCCAGCCGGCCAAAGTTGATCCCCAGCACAGGGATATTGGTATCGCGCACGTAAGAAAGGGTGTCCAGCAGGGTACCGTCCCCGCCCAGGCTGATGAGAAATTCTATTTTCCCATTCAGGTCACCGGCGCAGGAAAAGGTTTCCAGTTCCTTCTTGTAGGGAAGATAAGGTTTCAGGGTCTGGTAAAACGGTTCAAACACGATGGGCGTGATGGCGTGATTGTCCAACTCCGCCAATAGCAGCAGTACGTTGTCCACTTCTTCTGTAATAAATCCACGGCTGTAAAGCGCAATTTGCATGAGCGTTTTCTTTTGGCAGGCGTTCCTGTCTGGTGTTAATGGCATTCCGCCGCAGGCGAAACACCACCGTTCTACATATCGATCTTTGTGTGTAAAAATAGCCCTTTTTGCCCTAACTGGTTGATGCTGTATTCCACCCGGAGACAGGTATCGTAAAAGGAAACAATGTCCACCCCTGCCCCGGCCGTGTACAGCATGCGGTTATTAAGCATCCCGTTGCCGGGGAATTTGTTGTACACGTAGCCCATGTCGCCATAGGCTTTCAGTAAAATGCGGAAAGGCACCCGGTTAAACTTACCCGGCACAATGGGCAGGTGCACGTTAAAGTTCCACGCTTCATAGCGGAAGGTGCTTTGTGCCAGCGCAAAGCTGGTGCCATCCACCACGTAATATTCCAGGCCACGCAGGAAATCGTCATTATACCCCAGCGCCCTGATGTTGATATAGGGTTGCTGCTCCGGCAGCATGCCCTGGCCGCGCACGCCCAGCGCCCCAAAGGTGCGCCGGCCCAGCTGCCAGTAGCGCACTGCCTTGGCCCTTACCTGCCAGTCACTGATATCGTCCAGGGGAGGAATGCCACGCCGGCTCAGCAAAAACTGGTACTGGCGGCCCCGCAGCGGGTACTTCCAGCTGTCTGCATCAATGTAGGTGAACTGGTAGGCCAGCTCCAGGTAATTTACCCGGCTCCTGCCTTGCCCCAGGTAGCCAGGGTGCTGCGTGGCCACGGAATCGGCCAGGTCTTCATGGTAAAAATTGAGCATCACCTGGTGCCGGGCCCTGATGGCCTTGCGGTAGCTGTATACGATGCCGGCTATGTACTGGTGCTCAATGAAGTCGCGGCTCTTATAAAACAGCTGCTTGTTAAAATCCGTACTGTCATTGATCTCACGGTTACGGCTAAATGAAAAGTTGAACCCCAGCCCGTTATGATAACGCTTGTCGATGTAAGGTAGGTTGTAGGAGAACAGCAGTTTCTGTGTATACCCCAGCTGCACGCCCAGGGAGGCCCGGTCTGCCCGGCCGGTGAGGTTGCTCTGGGTTACCTTGAGGCCCAGGTTCACGCGGTTAAAGGCGTGATGCTCCGCCACCCACCATTGGTTAAAGTTGCGGTCTGCCAGTTTAAAAATGGGAAACGGGATCACGTACCAGCGTTCCAGTACGTCAAACACCAGGTCTGCCTCATTACCGCGCCAGTTCTTCACATTGGCCGTCACATTGAGGAAGAGGGATAAATTCAGCAGTTGCTTGCGCCGGTCTTCCAGCGTGAGGGCCAGGTCGCGGAGGTAGATGGTATCACCGGGCACGGTGCTCAGTTCGCGGAGGATAATGGAGGTACGGGTCTTGATATTGCCCTCGATAATAATGCGGCGTACCACAAGATACCCGGTATCCTTTACCGGCTCCGGGCCAGGCTGGCCATGTACAGCAGCGGCTACCGGCAGCAGTAACAGGAAAAGAAATCGTTGTAGGTTGCGCATTCCCAAAAATATAATTTCCAAAAAACAATTTCCAACATCAGCGGAATTGCTTTGGGGAAACTGGCTTCCTACATGCTCATGTAGTTCATGAAGAGGTCATAGTTCTTCTTGAGCAGGTCTTCTCCTTGTTCTTCGGTGAAGAGGTATTTGATGTTGTAGTTGAAGCGCTCAAAAGTGGCTACCAGCCCGGAAAGTTCCTGGCGGTTGGTTTTCAGCATCACTTCCAGCCGACCGTTGGGGATGGTGAGGGTATTTACGGAAAGGAGGGTCACATCGTTGGATTCCGCGATGCGGGCTATTTCACTGAGGCTGTAATCACGGGGCTCCATGTCCAGGCCTACAATGCCGCCATGCTCTTTCACGCCATTGTAGGCGGCCATGGCCAGCAGCAGGCTGTCGCGGGTGATCACGCCCAGGTAATCACCTTCTTTGGTGATCACGGGCAGTGCGGTCAATTTAAAATCAGAGAAAACCTTGAGGGCATCAAAAAGGTGGGCCTGTTCATTCACCGCAGGTTTGAAGCTGTTGTCTTCTATGGTTTCCAGCAGCATTTCGGGATCTTCCCAATCCATCACATCGTCTTCTTCCACCAGTTGCTGGTATTTGTTATCCACTACCAGGGGCAGTTGCGTGAGGTGAAATTCACCCATCAGCCGCATGGCCTTCGCGCCTGTATCCATCGGATGCAGTACCGGTACTACCGTTGATATAAGTTCCCTGGTCAGCATATCTTATCAGTAACAAAGAATATTCCAAATAAGGACCTTGGTGGTGATCCCTTGCCTCTACCTAAAATTAACGATCATTCCTGTAATAAAGATGTACCGTTCGTGTAATATCAAACGGCTGCTATGCCATGGCATTCCCGCACGCTGACCGTGTTATTTGAGCTTTTGCAGGAATGCGCCCAGGATCTGGTTAAATTCTCCCGGCACTTCCATCATGGGCGCGTGGCCGCATTTGTCAATGAAGTGCAGTTCTGAATTGGGCAGCAGTTTATGGAACTCTTCGCCTACCATGGGCGGTGTAATAGTATCATTCCTTCCCCAGATCAGGCATACCGGCAAGGTCAGGGTGCTGAGCTCTTCGCCCAGGTTGTGCCGGATGGCGGATTTGGCCAGGGCGATCACCTTGATAACTTTAAGGCGGTTGCCCACTATTTCAAACACTTCATCCACCAGCTCTTTGGTAGCCATGGCCGGATCGTAGAAAGTGAGTTCTGTTTTCTTGCGGATGTATTCGTAATCACCTCTTTTCGGGTAGGTTTCGCCCATGCCATTTTCAAACAGGCCGGAGCTGCCGGTGAGAATCAGTGATTTTGTGGGAATTTCCGGGTGCTTGAGCAGGTACACCAGCGCCACGTGGCCGCCCAGTGAGTTGCCCAGCAGGTGGAGATTGGTGTAGCCCTGGGTTTCGATGAACTTATGCACAAACTTAGCCAGCCCGCCTACCGTAGTATCGAGGATATTCAGATCAAATAAGGGCAATAAAGGCACCACTACTTTATGGGTGCTGCGGAAATGCTCAATGAGGTCCTGGAAGTTACTCAAGGCCCCGAACAATCCATGCAGCAGTACCAGCGGCTCTCCTTCACCTTCTTCTATATAACTAAACTTCCCTTTTGTTTTGATTTCGTAATCCATTGCCAAAGCTTGAAGTCAATTTTGTGCTAAAATAAATCTTTTTATTAATTCAAATACCCTTTGAATTGAACACGATATATAAAATTAATGTAACCTGTGTCCTTTCATTTCAGGAGGCATCCGGCTGCAGTTGCCGGTCGCGGATGTGGTGGGCCGCATTGTCGAAAAAGTGCTCCAGTTGTGCAAAAGCGTCTTTGAACACCGGTAACAGCCTGCCCAGCAGGTCTATCACCCAAGGTCCCCAGCCGGCAATCCAGGGATATACCACGGATTGCATTTTAGTGGCAGGGCTCAGCAGGTACAGCTGGTTAGCGATCCACAACAGCACACTATACGCGATGGTATACACGCCTACATACAACACAATGCCACCCAAACGGTCTACCCAGCCCAGCATGGCCAGTTGCACCACCTTTTGCAGCGCCGTGGCACCCAGCCGCACCAGCAACACCACCCCGATGAACAGGGCTATGTAACAGGCTACCGGCACCCAGCGGGCATGTACATCCCAATGCTGCTGCACGTACAAAGCGGCTACCGCAGAGAGTTTCAGTGCGGCTGCCATACCCAGTATCACAGCCAGGAAAGAAAACACCGCTACAATGAGGCCTCTGGTGAAACCTTTATAAACAGCAATAACCAGGATGATCGCAAAAATGATGTCAATGGTCATAAGGATTACGAGCCGGTGATTGGTGTGTCTTCTTTTTTTGATTGCTGTGATTTCCGGGGCATCCAGGCGCCCGGCATAAGCAGCAGCTGCGGAACAAAATGCCTGGAGGTAGGCGTTCCTGCTACATTGGTTCTCTCTCAGTCAGGTTATAGGCGGCAGCGTGTACTGCCGCCATTTCGTGCGACAAGTTATATTATTTGGCTAACAATTCCTTCACAATTCCCGAAACGACTTTACCATCCGCCTGGCCGGCCAGCTGCTTGGTAGCCACGCCCATTACCTTGCCCATATCGGCGGGGGAAGTGGCGCCGGTTTGTGCTATGATGGCACTGATAGCAGCACGGATCTCGCTTTCATCCATCTGCTTGGGCAGATAGCGCTCTATCACTACGAGCTCCTCTTCTTCTTTTTTAGCCAGGTCTTCCCGGTTTTGCTGGCGGAAAATTTCCAGGGAGTCTTTGCGTTGTTTGGCCAGCTTTTGCAGCAGCTTTATTTCGTCTGCGGGGGTAAGGTCGCCGGTGGCGCCTTCTGCGGTCTTGGCCAGCAGGATGGCGGCCTTAATGGCACGCAGGGCGCGCAGTTCTGCTTCTTGCTTAGCCAGCATGGCGGTTTTAATAGCGCCGTTGATATCTAGTTCTAATGACATGGTAATAATTTTAAAGGCCCCTAATTTAATGGGTTAGCGGCTATTTCTGTTGCTCTTCTTTCTTTTGTGTTTCAATGAATTTGCGGCTGAACTCACGGGCAAAATCGCGGATATCATCCGCCTGGCTTACATAGGGAGTGGATTGGGTGGCACGTTTAAAGGTATCGGCCATGGTCATCATGCTCTGGAAGAAAAACTCTGCCATCTCATCCACCATCATATCCTTGGTCCACAGGTCTATGCGCAGCGCGGTTTTCTCCTGGGCATCCCAAAAGGCCACCATCATTGCTTTTGCCTTGTTCATGCGTTCCTGGGCCGTATCAGTGGCGTTCCATTCAATGGATTCAGGAACACGCTGATCGTCCAGGCCTACTTTTATCTGGATCGTAGAAGTCTTTGCCATGTTGTTGCTAAAATTAAGGCCGTAAAGGTAGCGCTTCTCAGGCAGAAACGGGCAATCCCAGGGCTTTGCCCACGGCCGTCACCACGGTATCCCAGTCTGGCAGGTGCGCGGTGGCGGGAATTGCAGCCAGGTGGCTGGCCCGCAGCCGTTCATCTTTATAGAGCAGCATCATTTTTTCTGCCAGGTCGTCTGCGTGGGCAGGATCGGCATACACTACGGCGGGGCCGCCGGCCTCCCGCGCAGCGGGGCTATCAAATGCCACCACCGGTACCTTGCAGTGCAGGGCATGGTAAATGGGCAGTGCCAGGCCATCATGACGGTTGGTATACACCAGTCCATAGGCGCCGGCCGTTAAACTGGCCAGGGTAGCGGCGTCTGGCTGTTGTATCCAGATCACGTCTTCCCGGAAGCGGTAGCTGGTCAGCGCGTCTGTGACTTCCTTGCCGGCGGCGGTCACATCGCCGGCCAGGATCAGCTTCACATTGCTGCGCAGGCGTTTTTTCAGCACGGAATATGCCTTGAGCAGGGGCATCGTATTATTGCGCGGGTCTATGCTGCCGGTGGCCAGGAAATATTCCGTGCCGCCTGCATGTTGTTGCTTTATCACCTGCCGCTCGTCCCACTCGAGCGGGTCGTAGCCAGCATCCTGCCCGGGTTGCAGCAGCACGGTCTTCCCTGCAAGGTCCGATGCCTGGGAAAGGAAGGTATCGCGCAGGGTCTCAGAAAATACGAGGAGCTGCTTTACCCGGGGCGTCAGTTCTGCCACGCGCTTTGCATCTGCCCCCTGCAGCCAGCGCCCGTGGGTGATCAGCAAGGTCACAGGGATCTTTGCTTTGGCCGGGGGCCAGTCATTCATCACCAACAGCTGGTCCACTTTTTCCTTTTTAAGGGCCCGGGGTAATTGCCACTCCTCCCAGTAATATTTATTCAGGATGGGCGATACCACCAGGGGTTGCGCATTGGCCGGGAGGTCATTGCCATCGAAGGTCTTTTTACTGATAAACAAAAATGTGGAGGAAGGGTGCTGCTGGCATAGCCTCCATAGTATTTCACGGACAAGGTTACCGGAATCCGCAGGTGCGTCTGTCCACTGCCCTGCCGCCATAACTGCCATTCTCATAGATCCAGATTCAGTGGATGCAAACCTAAGCCACAATTTTCAAATAGGCTCGCATTAAAAAAAGCAGCCCGGGTAGTGGACTGCTTTTCAGGTATTTCGGGAAATATATTAAAAGCCGGTCAGTTCCCCGGCCCATCTGTTTTATTCGTGATCACAAACGTCTTCGTTACCGAGTTCTTCTCCGGATCATTTACGGAAGCAATCGTAATGGTCACTGTACACGTTTTCAGCTCCGGCAGGTCCACCAGCGTTACCTGGATGGGCGTACCGGTTTGCGGCGGCATGGGCGGCTGGGGAATTACCGTGCCTGCCTGGGTCTTTACCTCCACGGTTACCGTTACGCCCTGCGCAGGCATGGTGGAAGTAACATTCACAGAGAAGGGGTAACTGGCGCCGGGAGCCGCCGTGGGCGTGGTTTCAGATACATCCGTGAGGGTTACCACCAGCCCTTGCTCCTGGGGCTTTGCGGGGCCGTTGCCACTTTTCTTTTTACTGCAAGCCGTGAGCAGGCCTGCCGCCAGCAAAAGGAAACAAAGGGAACGCATAAGGATACGCGACATGGTAGAGGTTTGAATACGTGACGATATGGTTTTTCAAATGCTGTGAGACAATAAAATTAGATATTTTATTAATACAAACAAAGTGAAATATCCGGGTCACTTACTTCACATCCAGGGCATCGCGCAGGCCATTGCCCAGGAAGTTGAAAGCCAGCACCAGCAGCATAATGGCAATGCCCGGGGCCAGCGCCAGCACGGGGTTATGGGTGATGATAAAGTTGTAGTTCTCCTTGATCATCAGCCCCCAGGAAGGCTGGGGAGGCTGTACGCCCACGCCCAGGAAACTAAGGCCCGCCTCTACCACGATGGCCGTGGCAAAGTTGCCCGCCGCCACCACCATCACCGGCCCGGCAATGTTGGGCAGGATATGTACCCCGATGGTGCGCGCATGGCCAAAACCCAGCGCCCGCGTAGCTTCAATAAAAGGCAGTTCCCGCAGTACCAATACCTGCCCCCGTATAAGGCGGGCCACGCTCACCCACAGGGTCAGGCCTACTGCGATGAACACCTGCCAGAACCCCTTGCCCAATGCCAGGGTAATGGCAAATACCAGCAGCAAGGTGGGAATGGCCCAGATCACGTTCATGCCCCACATCACCCCTTCATCCACCCACCCGCGGAAATAACCGGCCATGGCGCCCAGCAGCACCCCGATGGTCAGGGAAATGAGCACTGCAATGCAACCCACGCTGAGGCTTACCCGCGTGCCCACGATCAGGCGGCTCAGGATATCGCGCCCAAAACGGTCGGTGCCCAGCCAGTAGGTATGCCGTGAGACCCGCGCGGCGGCCGTTTGCGGGGTGGCTTGCAGGGCGCTCCACGCAAAGGCTTCCCGGGCCGTGGTGGTCTCGTCTACATAACGTTCTGCCACGAGGCTGTCCCGGGTGAGTGAATATGTTTTGATGGGAATGTAAATGCCTGCTGCGGGGGCACCGTTGACCAGTCTTTCAAAAAAGCCCACCGGCGCGGGGGCGGGCTGCCGTGGCACTTCCAGCATGGCCACGGAAAAACCCGGGCGGGCGCCTCCTATTTCCAGCGTCATACGGTTAGCATTGGGCGTGGGGTCCGGCGCCAGGTAGTACGCAAAAATGCTGGTGAGGATGGCCAGCCCTATCACGCAAAGGCCCGCCACCGCGCCCCTGTTGCGCAGCAGCCTTTGCCAAGCGGAAGTACGACCAGCCGTATTATTCATAAGATCAAGATAACAGTTTTATTTCACCTTGCGGCCCTTCCACTCATAGGTACCAAACTTGCCCAGCCAGCCCGCCACCAGGATGTAGAGCATGTGAAAAGGCTGGCCCGGCACAAAAATGCGCAACAGGAAACTGCGGTCAAAAAAGCGGGCCACAGGGATGATGAAATACAGCTCCACCAGCAGTTTATACACCATCATCCACAGCCACCAGGGCCACAATGCGGGTATAAAAATAGCCGCCACCGGGAGTAGCACCATGCAGGCATTCCAAAAATAAAACACGGCCAGCACCCGGGTAAGGCGCTTATCGTCATACTTATCGGCCTTGGAGCTCCAGCGGATGCGCTGGTGCATAAAGTCTTTGAGGTTATCTACCGGCAACGTATATACGATGGCATCCCGGCTGGCAATGTAAGTGATGCCACCGGGGTATGCTTTGAAGATCTTATGCATGAGCAGCATATCATCTCCGCTGGCCAGGTGGTCTATGCCCTTAAAGCCATCCACTTCGTAGAACACTGCTTTTTCATAGGCCAGGTTGGCCCCATTGCACATGCTGCCGGAACGCAAGGCAGATGCGGCCCCGGTGATGCCTTGCATGGTCAGGAAATCGAGGGATTGCCACTGTTTGAAGAAATTATTTTCCTGGTGGAATGCTACCGGTGCTGCAATGAACTTTGCCTGACCTTCTTCATAACATTTCACGATGGTGGCGATCCATTTAGGCCCCATTACACAGTCTGCATCTGTAGTTATGATCAATGCACCCGTGGAAATACCAATGGCGGTTTCAATGGCTTTTTTCTTGTAGGAATTGAGGCGCTGGGCCAGGCTGAAATGGTCTGAAAGCTGCAGCAGGCGCACGTTTGGCGCCGGGCATGCACGGATGAGGGCTGCGGTATCGTCCGTAGAAAAATCGTCGATGATGATAAATTCCACCAGCTCCTGCGGATAGTCCTGTGCCATAAAGGCCTGCAGCAGGGCGGGAATATTCGCTGCTTCATTGCGCGCCGGCACTATCACAGACACTTTGGTGCGGTAGGGCGGCGCCGCCGGCGTGAGGGGGTATTGGGTAAGCTGGCGCCAGCCGTAGCGGTAGCGCACCAGCAGGAAGCCATACACCAGCCCCAGGGCCATGATCATTCCAAGTAATATGTACATGTGTTGTTCCTACAAGTTATCATCGATCGTATGCCCCAGCGATCCTTTAATTAATTGATGCCCGCTATCCACTACCAACGTGGTAACCGGGAATGGCGCCCGGGCCAGGCGTTCCGCAAAGGCCGGTGGTATCACGCGGTCGTACCGCCCAAACACCTGCAGCAATGGGATGTGATAGCGCTGCATCTGCACTGCCACTTTGTGCAGGTCCGGCATCATGCGGCGCAAAGTAGTCCATACGTTGTATACCTGCAAGCGCTTCTCCTTCGTGTTCATCCGGTGGTAGGCAAATTTATAAATGCTTTCATTGATCCAGTGCAACTTGCGCGCCGCCTGCAGCACCCGGAAAAAGAACAGCGGGTGGTGGGCCTGGTAGTGGAAAATGCGGTTACCCACACGGGTCTGTGTTACAAACACATGCCAGGGATTGCGGTGCAGCCCATCTGCCGCCAGCAGGATCACATGGTCTATGCGGTCCGCCATGCACTCCACGGCACACAGGGCCACGCGGCCTCCCATGCTGTAGCCACACACGCTGAAACGTGTAAAGCCCTCCTGCTGCAGTAATAATTCCAGGATGTTCTTGAGGTCCTGCTGCGTCATGGGCGCGGTGCTGCTCCATTGCGTAGTACCGTGTAGTGGCAGGTCTATGGCCACGAGGGTAAACCGGTGGCCCAGGCCTTTGGCCAATGGCAGGAAGTGTGCAGCGCTTTCCCCAAAACCGTGCAGGCACACCAGCAAAGCAGGCCCATTTCCGGTGCGGATGCCGTGAAAATCATGGGGGCCGTACGTGAGCTGGAAGTCCGTGTTCTGCATAGGCCCGCAATTTTAAACAACTTTTGCCAATTGCACCAAACTTAAGTAAATTGGGAGTACACTAAAACTTCCACGCGATGGACGCAACCGTTGATAAACAAACCCACCTGAAAGGAGCCGAATTTCTAGTGAAGCCCACTGCGCCTTCCGACACTTTCATTCCCGAAGAATTTTCTGAAGAACAGCGCATGATCAAGGAGATGGCTGAACAGTTCATCAACCTGGAAGTAACACCGCTGCTGGATCGGCTGGATAAGCTGGAAGAAGGCCTGATGCCCTCCCTGCTGGAAAAAGCGGGGGAACAGGGGCTGCTGGGCGCCGCCTTCCCGGAAGAATATAACGGCCTGGGTAAGGATTTTGTAACCGCCACCCTGATCAACGAAGCCCTGGGTGCGGGCCACTCCTTTTCCGTGGCCATGGCCGCCCATACCGGCATTGGCTCCCTGCCTATCCTCTATTTTGGCACAGCAGCACAGAAACAAAAATATATTCCCAAGCTGGCCACCGGTGAAATGAAAGGCGCGTACGCCCTCACCGAGCCCGGCTCCGGCTCAGATGCGCTGGCCGCTAAAAGCAATGCAAAACTGAGCGACGACGGCAAATATTACATCCTCAACGGGCAGAAGGCCTGGATCACCAATTCCGGGTTTGCAGACGTGTTCACCGTGTTTGCCAAGATAGACGGCGACAAATTCACCGCCTTCATCCTGGAAAAAGGCACGCCCGGATTTACCCTGGGCGCAGAAGAGCACAAGATGGGCATCAAAGGCTCCAGCACCCGCCAGATCTACTTCCAGGATGTAAAAGTGCCCGTGGAAAATGTACTGGGCGAAATTGGCAAAGGCCACCTCATTGCCTTCAACATCCTTAACATAGGCCGCCTGAAACTGTGCGCCGCCGCCCTGGGCGGGGCCAAGAAAACAGCCGATATCAGCGTGCAATACGCTATCACCCGCGAGCAGTTTAAAACCTCCATCGCAAACTTTGGCGCCATCAAGCACAAGCTGGCTGAAATGGTGATCCGCATCTGGACCAGCGAGGCCGCCCTGTACCGCACAGCCCACCTCATTGACCTGAAAGAAAAAGAACTGCTGGCAGAAGGCAAACCCTTTGCAGACGCCCTGCTGGGCGCCGCGGAGGAATATGCCGTGGAATGCGCCATACTGAAAGTGAACGGCTCTGAAGTACTGGATTACGTGGTGGATGAAGGCGTGCAGATCCACGGGGGCAACGGCTTCAGCGATGAATATGTAGTGTCCAAGGCCTACCGCGATTCCCGCATCAACCGCATTTTTGAAGGCACCAATGAGATAAACCGCCTGCTTACCCTTGATATGACCCTGAAACGGGCCATGAAAGGGAAACTGGACCTCATGGGCCCCGCCTTTGCTGTGCAGAAAGAGCTGATGAGCATCCCCGATTTTGGCAGCGATGATGATACGCCTTTTGCCAAAGAAACAAAGCTCATTGCCAGCTTCAAGAAAGCCATCCTCATGGTGGCCGGCGCCGCCGCCCAGAAGCTGATGCAAAAGCTCAGCGATGAGCAGGAGCTGCTCATGCACATTGCCGATATGGCCATCGAAACCTTTGTAGCCGAAAGCGCCCTGCTGCGCCTCCGGAAGCTGCAGGACCAGCAGGGGGAAGCGGCTACTTCCATCCAGGCAGACATTGTGCGCACCTACCTCTACGACGCGGCTGATAAGATCAATAAAAGCGGTAAAGATGCCATCAACGCCTTTGCAGAAGGTGACGAGCAACGCATGATGCTGCTGGGCCTGAAACGCTTTACCAAGGCCGATCCTTACAACACCAAGGACGCCCGCCGCCGCATAGCAGATAAGATGATCGCCAGCGGCAAATACTTCTTATAAAGAGCTTGCATGCCATACAACAAGTGCCGGGAGCTTTAGGGCTTCCGGCATTTTTTTTAGGGGATTAGTTATCTTCACGATACAGTAACCGCCTTGCAGCGACCGGAAACCATGAAGCGATCAATTCAACGTATAGTCTTTACCGTTATAGCGGCAATGGCCGCATTGCCTGCATTTGCCCAGACAAACATCTTCCTGGTACAGGGCAACCGGGAGCGGGTGAATGTAACCACGCCCCGGCAATTCCTCTCGGGGCATGTGTGCCCCAGCTGCCGCCTGTGGCTCAATAATGATAGCATACACGTATATCCCACCGGCGCCTTTGCCACGGCCATGAACCTGAAGCAGGGGCAGAATGTGTATACCCTGCGCTGCACAGATACCCTGGGCAGGAGCGCATCCAGGACCATTTATTACTATTACACGCCCCTACCCCCGCCGGTGGCTACCGGCGCACTCCGCGTGGATTATATGGGCATCTCGCCTGCCGGCAATTTGTGGGTGAGCGAAGGGGATACCCTGCGCATCAGGGTAAAAGGCCTGCCGGGCTGCCAGGCCACCTGGATCAACGGGGAGCCGTTGCAGGAGCTCCCCGCCAGCCGTAGCGGGGGCATACCTGGCTACTATGAAGGCGCCTACATCATCCAGGCGGCAGACTCCTTCCTGAACAATAAACTGAAAGTAGTGCTCCGCGATCCACAGGGCAATACTGCCGTGCGGGAAAGCGCCTACCGTTACCGCTTCATGCGGGAGAAAAACCTGTACGGGCGCACCATTGACGATATGTGCTATCTCACTTCCGCGACGGACGGGGACCGGCTGGGGCCGGACCGGATGGGCTTCCTGGACCGGGATGTGCAGCTGCAGATCGTAGGCCGGGAGAATGACTATTACCGGGTAATGCTGGCCCCTGGCCAGTATGCCTTTATCCCCGAACCCCTTGTAGACACCCTGTCCCTCGCCGCTCCCACCCCCGTGAGCACCGTGCAGCAGCCGGTTACCTGGTCGGATGCGCAGTATGATTATGCCGCTATCCAGCTGGATGAAAAACTGCCTTACACCAGCACCCAGCATGTGGGGCCGGGCCGCGTAGAGGTGGATGTATACAATACTTACCTGGCGCCAGGCACGGTATTCCACGACAGTACGGGCACCCAGGAGATCCGGCAGCCATTCCTGCAGCAGCCTTCGGCCAATGTGACCCGCATTTCCCTGCCCCTGGCCCATGCCCAGCCCTGGGGATACAAAATTTACTACGAGGATAACCGCCTCATTATCCGCGTGAAGCGCCAGCCCGCCGCATTAGATTTCTCCCACCTTACCATCGCCATTGATGCCGGTCACGGGGGCAGCAATCCCGGCTCCATGGGGCCTACCGGCAATTTTGAAAAGAACATCACCATTTTGCTGGCCCTGGGCCTGCAGGATACCCTGGCCCGGCGCGGGGCCAGCATTCTCATGACCCGCACCGGTGACCAGTCTGTGAATAACGATGACCGGGTGCTCAATTTCCGCAGCCGCAACCCCGACCTGCTGGTAAGCATCCACCTGAACTCCTCCGTTAACCCGGTGGACATAAAAGGCACCGCCACTTATTACAAGCAGCCCTTCTGCGAGCCGCTGGGAGCGGCCATTCATGGGCAACTGCTGCAACTGGGCCTGCGGGATTTCAAGAACAATGGCCGCTTTAATTTCGCACTGGTACAGCCTACGGAGTTTCCCAACATCCTGGTGGAAACCCTGTTTATCAGCAACCCGGACGATGAAACACTGGTCCTGGATCCCAGCTATCGCAAATTGCTGGTGGAGAAGCTGGTGCAGGGCCTGCAGGATTTCCTGGATGAGTGTGCCCGGCATTAATATCCTTCCTGTTTTTTATCAGTTCATGTCCGCAGTAATCTTCCTATCTTACAAAACGTGGCCGGCACCGCTGTAAACTCGCGCTCAGGGCGGGCCACGGGCAGCCATTCCCATCCGGCACGTTATGCCGGATAACCAATAGTTATAGGCATTACTCTACCAAACCGGTGGGTTTTGTTTATATTTGCGTATTGTGCATTATGAGGCGAATAGCCTAATTTTGCAACCCGGTCTACCGGACCGGCAAATTGAAATCACATGGCCGACCAGATCAAGGAATTTAACGACTACCGGGAAAAGATGAATGAGGTGATCCTCGGTAAGCAGAACAAGGTGATCAACCGCCTGTTTAACCTGGATACAAATACCTACATGGAAGGTGCGCTGAGCACCAGGGTGAAAGAGATGTTAGGCCTGGTCTCGAGCATGGTGCTGCGTTGCGATGACTGCATCAAATATCACCTGGGTAAATGCTACGAACAGGGTATTACCACGGAAGAAATGTATGAGATCTTTGCCGTAGCCAATATCGTAGGCGGCACCATCGTGATCCCTCATACCCGCCGCGCTGCCGAATACTGGGAAGCGCTGCTGGCACAATAAACAAGAACCAATCGAACTATTTTCAACAGACCACCAATCGTTTAATAAATGTCAACAGCTACTATCGCTCCGCAGACATTAACGGCCAAGGACTTTGCAACAGACCAGGAAGTACGCTGGTGCCCCGGCTGCGGTGATTACTCTATACTAAAACAGGTACAGACCATTATGCCCGGGCTGGGCATTCCCCGCGAAAATATTGTCATCGTATCAGGTATCGGCTGCTCTTCGCGCTTTCCCTATTACATGAACACTTATGGCATGCACTCCATTCATGGCCGTGCCACCGCTATTGCCTCCGGCCTCAAGGCTACCCGCCCCGAACTGAGCGTGTGGATCGTGACCGGCGATGGCGACGGGCTGTCCATCGGTGGTAACCACACCATCCACCTGCTGCGCCGCAACTTTGACGTGAATGTGATGCTCTTCAATAACCAGATCTACGGGCTTACCAAAGGCCAGTACTCACCCACTTCTGAAGAGAACAAGGTAACCAAATCCACGCCCATGGGCAGCATTGACCACCCGTTCAATCCCCTGGCCCTGGCCCTGGGTGCAGACGCTACCTTCATTGCCCGCAGCATGGACCGCGATCCCAAGCACCTGCAGGAAATGCTGAAACGCAGCCACGCCCATAAAGGCGCCTCCCTGCTGGAAATTTACCAGAACTGCAACATCTTCAATGATGGCGCTTTTGAAATATTCACCGAAAAAGGCAGCAAGGCGGAAGAAACCCTGTTTGTAGAACAAGGCAAGCCTATGATCTTTGGCGCCAACAAAGACAAAGGCATCCGCTTCAACGGCCTCCGCCCCGAAGTAGTAAGCCTGGCAGACGGCCAGTACACGGCAGACGACCTGTGGATCCACGACGAGGCAGACTTCTACAAGGCACAGGTACTGGTGCGTTTGTTTGACGATCCCCGCGTGATCGGCCACTTCCCCCGTCCCTTCGGCGTGTTCTATGCCACACAACGTGCCTGCTACGAAGACAGCCTCCAGCTCCAACTGGACGATGCCATTGCCCGCCGCGGCAACGGTGACCTGGACAAGCTGCTGGCTGGTAATGAGACCTGGGAAATTAAGTAGCCGGTTAAAGGTTAATAGTTAATGGTTAGCAAAGGTTATCCTTGCCAATAATTAGCCCATAAAAAAAGTCGTCGCTTCTTACCGGAGCGACGACTTTTTTTATAGCGGAACTAACCTTTAATCCTAATGCCCTGTCATCTGCACATCAAAGATCACCTTGTACAGCAGCACCATACCAAATACGATCATGCTGATGCCGGCAATTTTATTCAACAACTCTACGGTTTTAAGGGTGAGTTTATGACGGATCTTATCCGCCACTACTACTTTGAGCACATCCGTGGCCAATACAAAAGCCAGGCATACGCCAAACATAATGATGCGGTGGGAACGGGAAGTAGCGCCGGCGCCTACGCACACGGTGAGCCAGAAGATGATCACGCCGGGATTGAGCGCATTCATTAAAAAGCCGGTGAGCCAGATGCCTGCATAGTGGTGGGTTTTAAAGGTCTCGGGCTTTTCATCACCGGTGCTGATCTTTACTTTTTTAAACAACAGCCCGTATACTCCCATGGCAATGAGCAAGCCCCCGCCACCAATGCCGATATAATCCTGGTAAGCCTCCAGGTTATCAATAAAAGAGGAGGCCAGGTTGCCTACCAGTACGTATAAAATATCGCAGAAGGAAACACCAAGCACAAAAGCGATACCGGCCTTGAAACCATTATTGATGCTATGTTTGATGATGGCAAAGATGACCGGGCCCACAGAAACGGCCAATGACAACCCCAGTGCCAAACCTGCTAAAATCGCTGCTATCATGCTCTTATTCCAAAAATTAAAGGGTGGTTGGTCCTGTAAAAGAAAAAGGGTAACCCGGTTAAAGTTACCCTTTTTTTATAAAGTTGAAAATGTGATTCCTTATTGCTTCACGATCTTACCAGCCACAAAGCGCTCCCAGTCTTTCAGCTTATCGCCCTTCATTACACGGGGAAACTTGTTCATCGCGCCTTCCTTTCCTTTGTTGCGCAGGTATTCAATGAACACGTCGTTGGGCATCACCTCCACAAACACCTGTTTCAGTGCAGAGGTTCTTTCTACGGCGTAGTCATCATTTACTTCGCACAAGGTCTGGTCTATGATCTCGCGGATCTTTACCGGGTCTGCATTGACATCATCGGTGCCAATGTACCAGCGATGCGCAAAGAGGTTCTCATACGGAAAGCCTGCCACGGTAAATTCTTTCACAGTAATGCCCAGTTTCTTCTGTACCGTGTCTATGGCCTTGTTCATATTGTCTATGCTCATATGCTCACCACAGAGGCTGAGGAACTGTTTGGTGCGGCCCACGATCATGATCTCATGTTCCTTTACCGATGTAAATTTCACCACATCGCCTATGATGTAGCGCCAGGCGCCGGCACAGGTGCTCAGCATCACGGCGTATTCCACATCTTCCACCACTTCGTGGATCATATAAGCCTTGGGGTTGGGCCTGATATCACCTTCCGCGTCAAAGTTCTCTTCATTGAAGGGGACAAATTCAAAGAAGATACCGGCGTTCAGCACCAGCTTGATGCCCTTTACACCCGGGCGGGCCTGGAAGCCAAAGCTGCCTTCAGAAGCCATGTAGGTTTCAATGAAGGTAATGGGCTTGCCCAGTACACGCTGGAAACTTTCACGGTAAGGCTCAAAAGATACCCCACCGTGGATGTATACGGCCAGGTTAGGCCATATTTCGTGGATATTTTTAACACCGTGGTATTTCACAATTTCTTCCAGTACGATCTGCACCCAGGCCGGCACGCCGCACACGGTGCCTACGTCCCACTGCGGGGCTTTGCGCACAATGAGCTTAATACGTTGCTCCCAGTTGTTCTTCTTGGCGATCTTATTGCCCGGCTTGTAAAAGCGGCGGAACCAGCGGGGAATGTTCTTCGCCTGGATGCCGCTCATATCACCTTCATAATAATCGCCCTGGTCATACAGGGAGGTGCTGCCCCCCAGCATGAGGATCCCCTTTTCAAAAGAGCGGGGCGGTATGTTGAAGTTAGCCATGGAATACAACTGCTTCACCCCCACTTTCTTCACCGTCTTGAGCATGTCGCGCGTAACGGGGATGTGCTTGCTGGCAGATTCCGAGGTACCGGAGCTGAGGGCAAAATATTTCACCTTACCGGGCCAGGCCACATCGGGCTGGCCGTCCAGGCATTTATGCCACCACTCCTGGTGCATCTTGTTATAATTGTGTACGGGTACGCGTTCTTTATACAGGTTGATGAACTGCGGGCTGGCGAGAATTTCTTCGAAACCATAATGCTGCCCAAACTGAGTATCCTGGGCCTTAAACAATAATCTGTGCAGTACCTGCAACTGGTACTGGCGAGGTGTAACGCCTAATTTGAAAGAAAACTTTTTCCTGATGCGCAGGGATCTTGATATAAGATTACCGATGATGGCCATTAAAAATTCCTCTAAGTTTTGCTACAAAAGTACGTAGTATCCGGCATATACCTGCAAGCACAGCCAACACACGTTAAAAATATGAAAAAGGCGTTATATATTCCAGTTTAAAGTAATGTTAATATGACAGCCCCCGGAGAATCCGGAATTGGGCATTTAAAATTTACCATCGATCTTTGCGGCATGCTAAAAGAAACCTTACTGAAGGCCGCCCGCGTCGGTGGCCAGGTTATACTGGACTATTTCAACGGCTCCTTTGAGATCAGCAGCAAAAGCTCGGCCAACGACCTGGTAACGGCGGCCGACAAAGCCGCGGAAACCGCCATCATAGCGGTGATCCGGGATGCCTTCCCCGACCATTACATCCTCAGCGAAGAAGCCGGCACACTGGACACGGCCTCTAATACCCGCTGGATCATAGACCCGATAGACGGTACGGTAAACTTTGCCAACGGCATTCCCATCTGCGCTGTAAGCATAGGCGTGGAGGTGAACGGGGTCATGCAGCTGGGCGTGGTGTACAACCCTGTCATGAATGAATTTTTCTTTGCCGAAAAAGGCAAAGGCGCTACGCTCAATGATAAACCCATTCAGGTATCTGCCAAAGACGACCTGGAACGCTCCTTCCTGGTGACCGGCTTCCCTTACCATTGGGAAGATATGCCCAATGACCCGATGGTGGTCTTTGGCCGCTTCATCAAAAAAGGGATACCGGTAAGACGCCTGGGCTCTGCCGCCATAGACCTCTGCTGGGTGGCCGCAGGCCGCTTTGACGGTTTCTATGAGCACAGCCTCAATGCCTGGGACTCCGCAGCCGGCTACCTCATTGTAGAGGAAGCTGGTGGCACCGTTACTGATTTCAACGGCCAGCCCTACTCTCCCTACCAGCCCCGCATCCTGGCTACTAATGGCAAGATCCACCAGGCACTGCTGGATGTAGTGAATGGGAAATAAAATTGTATCAAGTCCCCGATCTCAGATCCTGGATATCAGTATATATATATTTTTAAACGCATGGTACCTAAGACATAAGACTTAGGGCCTTGGACAAATTTTATGGAAGAAAGAACAGAAGTCAGCACGCTCGGGGAATTTGGCCTGATCGATTACCTGACCCGCAATATTGAATTACAGCAAGCCAGCACCATTGTGGGTGTGGGCGATGATGGCGCTGTGATAGATCATTTTGGTAAACAGACCGTGATCTCCACAGACCTGCTGGTGGAAGGCATTCACTTTGACCTGGCCTATGTACCCCTGAAGCACCTGGGCTATAAATCCGTGGTGGTGAATGTGTCCGACATTTATGCCATGAACGCCACGCCCACCCAGATCACCATGAGCCTGGCTTTCAGCAACCGCTTTTCCGTGGAAGCGCTGAACGAGTTTTATGAAGGCGTGTACCTGGCCTGTGAAAGATATGGGGTAGACCTCATTGGGGGCGACACCTCCGCCACCCAGAAAGGCCTGGTGATCAGCGTTACCGCCATTGGCGAAGTAACGCCCGGCAACTTTGTAAAACGCTCCACCGCACAGAAAGGCGACATTCTCTGCGTAACCGGCGACCTGGGCGCGGCCTACCTGGGCCTCACCCTGCTGGAAAGGGAAAAGAAAATATACCTGGAAAGCCCCGGCGTGCAGCCCGACCTGGAAAACCGCACTTACATCCTGGGCCGGCAATTAAAGCCCGAGGCCCGCAAGGACATCATTGAATACTTTGCCGAACAGGGCATCACGCCCACTTCCATGATGGACGTGAGCGATGGCCTCAGCTCCGAGATCCTGCACATCTGCAAGCAAAGCAACCTGGGCGTAGTGCTCTATGAAGACAAAATTCCCATTCACGATGAAACCCGTGAAGTGGCCATGAAATTTGGTCTCGACCCCACGGCGGCGGCCCTGAGCGGCGGGGAAGATTATGAACTGCTCTTCACCCTGCGCCAGGAAGATTATGAAAAGATCACGCTGAATGAGAACATAAGCCCCATAGGCTACATGACGGAAAACAGCGAGGGCGCCCACATTCTTACCAAAGGGGGCAACAAGTTTAAGCTGGTGGCCCAGGGCTGGAACGCCTTTGAACAATAGTATCAGTTAAGAACTTTTTATTGCGCAACACCTTGCCGGATGGTTTCACCCCATCCGCCAAGGTGTTGCGCTTTTTATGGCAGTCATCATTTATACAAGACCTATATGTACGGAAAGCGAATGCTACTGGCGCTGGCTTTATGCAGCATCACCATCATCACCCGCGCGCAAAGCGTGCAGCACAATTACCAGCAGTGGTACACTTATTTTGGCAACATGAAATTTGCTCCCCACTGGGCTATTCATTTTGACGCGCAGGCCCGCATCCGCAACGGCTTTTCAGACAAGGGCCAGTTCCTCCTCCGCCCGGGCATCCAGTATGTACAGAACAGTAAGATCAATTACACCCTGGGCTACGCCTACGCACCTACGTACAATGATGCCACAGGCCGCTGGTTCCCCGAGCACCGCATCTTTGAACAGTTCATTTACCGCGACCAGGAAAAACATTTCGATATGCACCACCGCATACGCCTGGAGCAGCGCTGGGTGGGGCAAAAGAATGTGCATGGCGATATTGCCAGCTGGAAATATGGCAACCGTTTCCGCTACTTTAACCGCACATACCTGCCCCTGGCCCTCAAGCCGGAAAAAGGCAGTTACTACCTGGCCCTGCAAAATGAGATCTTTATCAACCTCTGGGGCAATGCCATCAACCCGAAAGTATTTGACCAGAACCGCTTCCTGGTAGCCCCCGGCTACATGACGGCGGCGGGCGTACGCCTGGAGGCCGGGTATATGAATCAATTCATCCAGGCGCCCACCGGTGCCAAAACGATGAACCACATTCTGCACCTCTCCGTGCTGCATAGTTTTGCCTTGTAAATCAATGCCTGAGCCGATTAAATTCCTTAATCGGCTCATTTTTTATCATTTTTTGAGCCGATTAATTCCCTTAATCGGCTCAAATTTTGCCTATATTTGAGCCGATTAATATAAGTAACCGGCGCATGACTTACAATTGGCAGCAGGCAGACTGGCCTGATTTTCAATACAATGTGGCCAAAATAACCACCGCATTGCAAGCCTTTTCCTCGGAAATTGCCGAGGCAAACGGCATGCTGAAAAGCATGCCCCAGTCTACCCGGTTGCAATCTATCATTAACACTATGGTGGCAGAGGCCATCAAAACCTCCGCCATTGAGGGGGAACTGCTCAATCCCCGGGACGTAGTATCCTCCGTACGCAACAGGCTGGGCCTGCACGATAACCCGCCTATCAAAGACAAACGGGCCAAAGGCATAGGAGAACTGATGGTGGAAGTACGCAACAGCTATGCAGATCCACTATCGCAGCAGCAGCTCTTCACCTGGCATACCCTACTGCTCTCACAAAGCAACCACATAAAAACGGGGCAATGGCGCAAAGGCACGGAGCCCATGCAGGTAATCTCCGGTGCTGCCGGCCGGGAAACGATACATTATGAAGCACCGCCCGCAGATAAAGTACCGGCAGAAATGAAACGCTACATCCAGTGGTTCAACGATACCGCGCCCGGTGGCAGGCAGGAGATCTCCGCGGCGCCGTTGCGGGCCGCCATTGCGCATCTGTACTTTGAATCCATCCACCCGTTTGAAGATGGCAATGGCCGTATAGGCAGGGCCCTGGCGGAGAAAGCACTGTCACAAACCGCCGGAAGGCCGCTGGTGCTCAGCCTTTCCCGCACCATTGAAGCGGCGCGCAAAGACTATTACCAGGCCCTGGAAAAAGCACAGCGCAGCAACGAGGTCACGCACTGGGTGGTGTATTTTGTAAACGTAGTGCTCAACGCACAGCAACAGGCCAAGCAGCTCATTGAACATACCCTGCAACGCAGCAAGTTCTACGACCGCTTTAAAGACCAGCTGAATGAACGCCAGCTGAAAGCCGTCAATAAAATGCTGGATGCCGGCCCGGAAGGCTTTGAGGGCGGCATAACGGCAAAGAAATATATCTCCATCACCAAAGCCTCCAAAGCCACTGCCACCCGCGATCTGCAGGACCTGGCAGCCATAGGCGCCCTTGTGCTGGCCGGCGCCGGCCGCAGCACCCATTATACCCTCTGCCTCGACAACTAAGCATAAAAAAGGCAACCGTGATGGTTGCCTTTCCTTTATTCTACTTTCAACGTAATACTCTGGCTGTTGTGCGTGGGTGGCAATACGCCGGCAAACACGCAGAACTTTAATTTATACTCGCCCGGCACATCGGGCATTTTCACTTCCATATCCACGCTGTCTTTTTGCAGCGCTGCGGGCAGCGTGAGTGCAGATCTCACCGTGGGCAGTTCATCTTCCACATGCACTATGCTATAACCCACCACTGGTACCTGTGTACTGTCGAACAATACCGGCGAGGTGTAATTATTTTTTACCCCCAGGCGGAAATGCACTACTGTACCGGGTTTTGCAAAGCGTGTATGCGTGTCCGTTTCAAACTGTATGAGCTGGTAGCTATAGTACCGGGGCACTGCACAGGTGTACAGGCGGATGTAAGGACGCACCAGGCTATCCGTTGCCGGCAGGCCCTCTCCCTCATGAAATACAATAAGGACGGGCTTTCCCCAGAGTTGAGGTTCCGTTTCCCAGAAATTATACTGGTTGCGACGGCTGTTGCGCGCATTCACACAATAAGCCTCCTGGCCGGTATAAAACATGTACTTGGATGGCAGCTGGTAACTGTTCATGAACACCACCGGGCGCCCCGCAGCCTGCGTGGCCAGGCGGCTGGTCCAGTCCTTATTGTTATGGATCTCCGGGCGGATACGCACACCGGGCACAAAATCATACACCAGGTATACACGGGCTGCCAGCACGATGAGCAAGGTGATGGGCACCAGGATATAAAGCGGCTTGCGCGATACCCGCTTGCGCAATATATACTGGTGGGCCAAGTACACCGCCGGGGTAAACAACATCACCGTCCAGTTGCCCTCCACGCGGCCTTTTGCAGTACTTGCCAGGAAGAATACCAATACGCCTACGAGGCAGAATTTCAACCCTCTTTCAAAGGCGGTCTTAAGCGGGCACGCAAATCCATAATACAGGATCAACCACCCGGCCACCGGGCCAAAGAGCAGGAGCTGGCCTACCAGGTAGTCCGTAGTAAAGTTGAGCTGGTACCGGGCCGCATTGCGCTCCACCAGGTGGTATTGCAGAGAAGGGAAATGGTGTGCATACTGCCAGTACAAATGCGGCAGGAACAACACCGTGGTAATGGCCACCGCCAGGTAAAAGCGGAACACGCGCAGCAGGTTCAGGTTAGACAGCACTATGAAAAACACCAGCAGGATGCCGTGGTACTTGCTGTAAAACATCAACGCCATGCTAAGGCCCAGCAGGAAGGTATTTTTCCAGCTTTGCTGCTGCACGAAATCGCGGTATACGATAAAAAAGTAAGTGGCAAAGAAGATCAGCGGCAGGTCGGGCACGGCAATCATGCCGCCCAGCTGCATGGCTCCCATGGCGCCCAGCAGCCAGTAGTACAGGCGGTTGTCTTTCTGGGGCAGCATGCGCTGCACCATCCACAGCGTAGCCACATTGAGCAGTACAATAAAAAAACGTACCCCCAGTTCATTGTGAAAAATGCTATAGCCCATTTTTATGAGCAGGGCAATCATGGGCGGATGATCAAAATACCCCCAGTCCAGGTGGCGTGCGTACACCCAGTAATAGGCTTCGTCGTCCATCAGTTCCGTGCAGCCGGCCTGCCATAAGGTAAGGAGCAGCCATGCCAGCAGAAACAGGTGCTTGTATTGATCTTTCTTGAAATATCGACGGAGTGCCTTGATCATAGTTGCAAAGATAACTTTATACGATCACATCCTTCAGTTGCAGCTGTTCGTCCAGCACTACAAAATGTGCATCGTAGCCGGGGGCAATGCGGCCCATGCGGTGCAGGCCCGCCACCCGGGCAGGGTACAGCGATGCCATGCGCAGGCTTTCCGCCAGCGTGAGGCCTACTTGCTCCACGCAGTTCTTCACGCCCTGCAGCTGGGTGAGGCAGGAACCCGCCAGTACACCATTGGCATTCACATACCGGTCTTTTTGCAACCGGTAAATATAGTCCCCGCTGGGATTTTCCGTTACCGCATCCGTGATCAGGAACAGGCGTTCGCCCATGATCTGCTTGCTGATGCGGATGGCATTGAAATCTACGTGCACACCGTCGCATACCACGCTTACCGCTACACGCGGATTGTCATAAATGGCGCCCACCATGCCCGGCTCCCGGCTCTGGAACTGCGACATGGCATTAAAAAGATGGGTGCCTGCGGCAATGCCCTGCTCAAAACCAAGGGTGGCTTCGGTATAGGTTGCATTGCTGTGCCCGGCGGAGATCACGATGCCGGCTGTCTGCAAACGGGCTACCAGCAAGGGATTGCAGCGCTCAGGAGCCAGCGTCATATACTTTACAGTGCCGTTGCTCTTCTCCAGTATCCAGTCTATATCTGCGGCGGTGGGTTGTTTAATGTATTGTTCCAGGTGGGCCCCTTTCTTCACGGGGTTCATGAAAGGGCCTTCCAAATGCAGGCCCAGGCAGCCTTTGCCGCCCTTAGCCCAATAATCCGCTACTGCCTGCATACCTTTTTCCATTACGTCAAAAGACACGGTGGGCAGGGTGATCATGAAGTGGGATGCGCCCCCGTTCATACAGTAATCATACGTGGCCTGTATACTTTCGGCATCGGGCTGCTGCAGCAGCAGGCGGCCATTGCCCCCGTAGATCTGCAGGTCTATGAAAGACGGCGCCAGCAGGCCACCCTGCAGGTCTATGCGTTGTGCATCTGCCGGGATCTGCTCCACGGGCAGCACGGCTATTACCTGCTGGTCCTTTACCAGCACGGCATGGTGGTACACAAAAACGTCTCCCGTGAAAATGCGGGCATTGAAATAGGCGGTGAGCATGGTGGAATATGTTTAAGCTTTTTCGTCGGCCACAGGACGGGTAATTTCATAAAGTTCCAGGGGCAGGCCGTCCGGGTCCTGGAAAAAAGTGAAGCGTTGCTGCGTGTAAGGGTCTACCCGCACGGGTTCCAGGATCACACCTTTTGCCTCCAGGTCTTTCACGGCGCGGTCTATATTCGTAACGGCAAATGCCAGGTGGCGCAGCCCCTGCGCCTCCGGCCGGGAGGGGCGCGGCGGCGGATCAGGAAAAGAGAACAGTTCTATCACATAATGCCCGTTCAGCGCCAGGTCCAGCTTGTACGACTGCCGTTCTTCGCGGTATACCTCCCGGATGACGGACAGTCCCAGCACTTCGGTGTAAAACGCCTTGCTGCGGGCATAATCGCTGGCAATGATGGCAATATGATGAATGGAATGGAGGTACATAAGCGATGTGGTTTGTGCTAAAACAAAAACGTTCCTTACAGCCTGCAAGGAACGTTTTTTATTCGTCAATTCGTTAAAGTACCTGGAACTTGTCCGCGTCTTTCAGGAAGGGAATATTTTTCCGGACCGCTTCCAGCCTTTCACGGGTAAGGGTGTAGGTGAATACATCCTCGTCATGCGCCTTTTCATACAGGATCTCGCCCATCGGGTCTATGATGCGGCTATCACCGCTGTGGTAGATATTATTACCGTCATTGCCCACGCGGTTTACCCCTATCACGTAGCACTGGTTTTCAATGGCGCGGGCCTGCAGCAGGGTTTTCCAGGCTACATTGCGGCGCTCCGGCCAGTTAGCCACATTGATCAGCACATCATACGCGGGGGCGCCGTCCTGCATCACGTTGCGGGCCCAAACGGGAAAACGCAGGTCGTAGCACACGGCCAGGTTGATCTTCCAGCCCTTCACCTGGGCGATCAACCGTTTATCGCCGGCGTGGTAGTGGTTGTCTTCCCCGGCGTAGCCAAAGAGGTGGCGCTTGTCGTAGATGCCATACACCCCGTTGGGCTGCATCCAGATCAGGCGGTTCATATAGTTATCACCGTCTTTGATAATGAGGCTACCGGTAATGATCACATTCTTTTCCTTTGCCCTCTGCTCCATCCATTTCACGGCACTGCCGTCCATGGTCTGGGCCAGGTGCTCGGGGCGCATGCTAAATCCGGTGCTGAACATTTCGGGCAGGATCACTACTTCGGTACGACCCTGGATAGCGTTGATCTTTTCATCGAACAGGCGCAGGTTTGCGTCAATGTTCTCCCAAATTAAATTTGCCTGTAGCAGTGTAACGCTTAGATCGGCCATGTTGCTGGTAAATAATATTTGTCAAATTTACGGATTGCCGCCTTAGATTTTTTGCAATATTTCCCTGTAAATTTTAGTCATCTTCCCGTCCTCCAAGCTTTTCCAGCACCGGGGTGATCAGGGCTGGCTCGTAGCCTTTCTGGGCCAGGTAAGCCCAGGTTTTCTGTCTGCGTTTGGGCAAGCTGTCTTTCCCCAGGCTATCCCATTTTTTACGGGCCAGCTTTTCCAGGGTGGCCTGGTAGTCCGCTTCATCGATCTCCGCCAGGCCTCTTTTAATGCAATAGGCAGACACTTGTTTTTGCTGCAGCTCCGCTGTTATTTTCCGTCGTCCCCATTGCTGCATGCGGAACTTACCACCGGCAAATGCCCCGGCGTAGCGCTCTTCATTGAGAAAGTTCTCGCTGATCAGTTCCGCCATGGCCTGCTCTACCTCCTCCCCACGCATGCCCAGCTCCAGTGCTTTTTCCCGCACTTCACTATGGCAGCGCTCCTGGTAGGCGCAGAAGCTTCTTAGTTGGAGTATGGCTGAGCGCATGTTATTATTTCTTCACGATCATCAGCTTTGCATAATTCAGCATGATCTTCTTTTCACCGCCGGCCTTGGGGAATACCACGGTGGCGATGCGGTTATGCATAGCGCCTTCCATGGCCGTGATGGTACCAAAGCCAAACTTCTGGTGCTCCACTTCCATGCCGGGCTCCATGGTGGCCGGGTCATCGGGGGTGAAGTTCGGGGAAGGCACATGGTTAGTGGCCACTACTGCTGGCTTGGGCGCCGGGCGCTGGCTGGTAGTGGATTGTGGCGTGGTGGCCGGCGTTTTCTTCCGGTCAAACATGTTATTGCTGTTGCCCCATCCACTGTTGCCACTGCCGCCAAAAGCGTTGCGCACGCCACCACCGGCGTAGCTGCGGTCCAGGTATTTTTCCGGCATCTCGTCCAGGAAGCGGCTGGGCTCATTCTGCACCAGGTTCCCAAAACGGTAGCGGCTATTGGCATAAGTAATGAACAGGCGCGATTTGGCGCGGGTTACGGCCACATAGAACAGGCGGCGTTCTTCCTCCAGTTCTTCGCGGGTATTTATAGACATGGAACTGGGAAAAAGACTTTCTTCCAGGCCCACGTTGAACACCACGGGAAACTCCAGGCCTTTGGCGGCGTGGATGGTCATCAGCTTCACCTGGTCGCTGTTTTCATCGTTACCGTTATCTGCATCGGTGAGCAGGGAGATCTGCTGCAGGTAAGTACCCAGGCTTTTTTCCAGCAGTTCACCGTCTTCCGTAGGCGTTTCGGTAAATTCCTTGATGGAGTTCAGTAACTCCTGGATATTCTCATAACGGGCCAGGCCTTCCGTGGTCTTGTCATTAAACAGTTCTTTCACAATGCCGGTGGATTTACCTACGGCAATAGCTACATCATACGCGTTATGGTTTTGCTGCGCCATGGCCTGGAAACTCTGGATCATGGTCACAAAGCCATCTATGGCCTCCAGGGTGCCACCCTTGAAACCAAACTCGCGGGCGCGCACCAGCACGTCCCAGAAGGTCATATTATGCTCGTTGGCAAACACCATTGTTTTTTCAATGGTGGTCTTACCAATGCCACGTACGGGATAGTTGATAATACGTTTGATATTCTCTTCGTCGCGGGTATTGCTGATCACGCGGAGGTAAGACAGGAAATCCTTGATCTCTTTACGCTGGTAGAAGGAAATACCGCCAAAAATGCGGTACGGGATATTCATGCGGCGCAGGCTTTCTTCAAAGGAGCGGCTCTGCGCGTTGGTGCGGTACAGGATGCAGAAATCCCGGTTAGCATAGTGGTTGCGCAGCTTTTGCTCGGCAATGGTATCGGCTACAAATTTGCCTTCTTCATTGTCTGTCATGGTGCGCACCAGTTTGATCTTCTCTCCTTCTGTATTGTCTGTCCACAGGTTTTTGGGGATCTGGCCCTTGTTGTTGCCGATCACTTCATTGGCCACGTTGAGGATGGACTTGGTACTGCGGTAGTTCTGTTCCAGTTTTACCACCTTGGTGTCTTCATAATCCTTTTCAAACTGGAGGATATTCTGGATGGTGGCGCCGCGGAAAGAATAGATGCTCTGCGCATCGTCACCCACCACGCAGATGTTTTCGTGGGCGGCCCCCAGCAGTTTAATGATCTCGTACTGCGCAGGGTTGGTATCCTGGTACTCATCGATCATAATGTATTTAAACTTATGCTGGTATTTGTGCAGTACGTCGGGAAAATGTTTGAGCAGCAGGTACATTTTGTACAGCAGGTCATCAAAGTCCATGGCGCCGTTCTTGAAGCAGCGCTTGGCATAGGCGTCGTAGATCTGGCCTATCATGGGGCGGTTAGCCCGCATGTCTTCCTGCTGCACGGCATGATCGTGCTGGTATTCCTCGGGGCTCATCAGGCTGTTCTTGGCAGCGGAAATGCGGCCGTATACCAGGTTGGGCTTATAGTGCTTGTCGTCCAGGTTCAGGTCGTTGAGGATGGTCTTGATCACGCTTTTGGCGTCATCACTGTCGTAGATGGTGAAGTCGCTGGGGTAGCCGAGTTTGGTGGCTTCTGCGCGGAGCAGGCGGGCAAATACGGAGTGGAAGGTGCCGATGTAGAGGTTACGTGCCTCGGAGCTGCCCAGGATGCGTTCCACACGTTCCTTCATTTCCTTTGCCGCCTTGTTGGTAAAGGTGAGCGACAGGATATTAAAGGCGTCTACCCCATTGCGCAGCAGGTGCGCAATGCGGGTAGTCAACACTTTGGTCTTGCCGGAGCCGGCGCCCGCCACGATCATGAGGGGGCCGTTAATATGGGTCACCGCGGCACGCTGCGGCTCATTGAGTTCTGCTAAATAATTGTCCTTCATCCGTGATTTGGCCTGGATTGTTTGTATGAAAAATGGAAGGGAACAAAAATACGAAAAAACACCCGCACCTTTTGCATGCATCCGCGAGTGTGCTGTTGTTGGGTTTCCTTCACGCATTTTGCTATACGCAACCAGGCTACCGCAGCGGCTAACGATTATTCCGGGTCAAAAAGCCGGTACATGGTTCACGGCTCAAAAATAACAACGGATCAGCATGATCATGCTTTCATGTTCTGCCACCAGGTCCTCCAGGAAATCGCCCGTGCCGTACATGCGGTATTCCTTGTCCAGCGAACGTTTCATGCGCTGAAGGTTCTGGATGATGATCTCATGGCTTTTGACCAGGTTATTTAACTGCTGCTGGTGAACGGAGGGAAACTCTTCTTCACAAAGGCTGGTGGTCTTCAGGCACACGGTGAGCCGGCCTTCTGCCAGGTGCCCCAGGGCGCGCACCCGCTCTGCCAGTGATTTCATCATGCGCGCTACCTGCTGGTATTGTTCCGCGTAAAAGCGGTGCAACTCAATGAAATTCACACCGGTCACGTTCCAATGGTATTGCAGCAGTTTTGCATGCAGCACAAATTCATCCGCCAGGATCTTGTTCAGACCAGCGGCCTCGGTCTGCATGTTTTTCTCCAGTGCAACCATGTCTGTGGGGGTCAGTTGTTTCTTCGTTGTAGTGTTCATATACATTGGGTTGTTTTAATGGATATAAGACTTAATATAAGGACGGTTCAAGATGCTCTAAAATGGCCTTGGGCCTTAGGATAGTATTGGTACAATGTTTTGTCTTGGGTATATGTGATCACTCACCGGGGTCCGCTCCTCATTTGCCACAGTCCGGGTATACCAGTGGCAAGAACATTTTAGGAAAATGGCCCGGGCAATAATCTTATAACAGGCGAAAAATATTGCATCATAATGTGAGATGTGAAAACATAAAAGCAGTACGGCGCACCGGCAGCCTTGTAAATACAGGACCGGCGCCCGCTCTCATTTGATGATTGACAATTTGTTCAGCCAGAAATGCTGCTTCACAAAGGACAGGTCAGGTAGAACATACACAATCAGCATTCTCTTTGATTACTCCACATTCAACACTTTGCGGGAGATTTTAATTCGCACAAGCAAGGTGCATACTTTCATCCCCAGCACCTAACCTATAACGGCGCAATATGTATCCCGGCAACAAACCACTTAAAATGTTACAACCAAAACGTTGGTGAACGTTGTTTAACTTAATCTTAATTTTTTACAATAAAAAAAATTCAGCTGTATTACAGTAGAATAAGAGATGATCTGAAGGGGAAAACCCGGTTTTTCTTTAAAAATTTAATGTTGTAGACGTTTATTCCCGCTTGGTGTTCAGTTCCGGTTTATTTGCTGTGATTCCAGGCATCGAAGCATATGGTAACAGCAATGGATTTGTACACTGTAAGATCGTACGCATATTAGGACGACTTACCACAAATGTAGCAACGTTTTTATATTTTCAAAAAAATATATCCCATTTCCCCATAAAGGGATGAAACACAGTACCACCGGGCATTCCCGGGGATTTATGCCAGCCTTCATAGTTGAAGTTTAAACATATTAACGAATATCACAAACTGTTGACCTAACAATTAAAAAGCGGGCCGTCTACCATCGAGACGGCCCGCTTTCCTGTTGGCGTATTGGCTTATTGTTCGTGCCGGTCTACCGGCAGTTTTTCATCGCGGTTTGCAATGTCCCAGGCGGTGTAGAACACCAGCTGCACCCGGCGGGCCATCAGGCCAAAATGGATCTTATCCACTGTATCCGTAGGCTTATGATAGTCTTCGTGCACCCCGTTGAAATAAAAGATGATAGGAATGCCATGCTGGGCAAAGTTGTAATGGTCTGAGCGGTAGTAAAAACGGTTCACATCCTTTGGATCATTGTACGTATAATCCAGTTTCATTTTGGTGAATTCATTATTGGCCGCCTCGCTGATGGGGCGCATGGCGGAGCTCAACTTGTTGTCGCCTATAAGATAAATGTAGTTGGTATCCTGCTCATGGCCGGGGTCTATGCGGCCCACCATGTCGGTGTTAAGGTCTGCCACGGTTTTTTCCAGGGGATACAGTGGATGCTCCACGTAGTAGTTAGAGCCCAGCAGGCCTTTCTCCTCGCCTGATACGGTCATGAACACGATACTGCGGCGGGGACCTTTGCCCGCCTTCTTCGCTTCTGCAAAGGCATGGGCCAGGGCCAGCACCGCGGTGGTGCCGGAGCCGTCGTCGTCTGCACCGTAGTAGATCTTACCGTCTTTTTTACCCAGGTGGTCATAGTGCCCCGTGATGAACAGTACTTCGTCCTTTTTGTCTGTGCCCTCCAGGAAAGCCAGTACGTTGCTGGGTTTCAGCTCCACCGGCACCTTTTCATAGAGAATGCTTACCGGGTTGGCCAGCGTACCTGGTTTCAGTGTTTTCAGGGAGGCGGAGTCCACGCCGCTGATCAGCGCGGCCACCCCGCTGCGCACCAGGTATTCATTGGCCATGCGCCCACCAGGATTGCGCTGCATGCGCATGAAGCCGGCCCGGGGGAAGTCCGGCTTACGGGGATTATCATCCAGCACCAGCACGGCCTTGGCGCCTTTATTGGAGGCCCAGAAACGCTTGGCGGCATCAGAAAGGCCGCGGGCAGCGCCCGTGTAGGCGCTATCTGCCGGGTATTTATCTTCAGACAAAAAGAGCACCACCTTGCCTTTCACATCCAGGCCGGCATAGTCATCCCGGTCCTTGTCTGCTATGCCACGGCCTACAAACACGACGGGCACATTTTCCAGCGTATCTCCGTGGCTGCTCATAATGTTCGCCTTAAAATCGTCGCCGTAGGGAATGTGCGTCCCATTCACCTCCAGGGCTGTGTGGCTGCCCAGGGTGTCTATGAACATGGGGTAATACTGGCGCCACTGCCCGGCAGCACCGGGTTTGAGCCCAAAGCCCTGGAACTGGGATTCAATGTAAATGGCCGCTTTTTCCTGGCCGGGGGTACCGGTTTCCCGCCCTTCCATTTCGGCACTGGCCAGCACACGCAGGCGCTGCTCCAGGAAATCGGGGGTAATGGTGTTGGCAAAGGGAGTGGCCTGCGATAGCTGCTTTACAGGGAGCTGCGCGTGTGCAGCCATGCCCAGGAGCATACAGGCACCGAACATCGTTTTGAATGTCATAGTCATACGTTGGTTAAAAGGATCACAGCGGCTGGCGGCCTGCTGCTGTGCAACAAGATAGGTATTTCCTCCAGACATTTTTCCGGCCCGGGGGCCAGCGGTGAATAGGGATTATAAGTGTACTACTTTCCGTACCCGGTCTACATGCCGTCCGCCTTCAAAGGGGGTCTGTAAAAAGACTTCCGTAATGGCCTGGGCCTGGACCTGGTCCACAAAACGGCCGGGCAGGCAAAGGATATTAGCGTTGTTATGGGCCCGGGCCAGCCGGGCCAGTTCCTCGCCCCAGCACACAGCCGCGCGCACGCCCTGGTGTTTATTGGCCGCCATGGCCACACCATTGCCACTGCCACAGATAAGAATACCCAGGGAGGCCTGGCCCCGGTCTACCAGCTTGGCCACCGGGTGGGCAAAATCGGGATAATCTACCGCATCCGCGGCATGGGTACCCAGGTCTTTTACGCGGAGCCCCCGCCCTTCGAGAAAAGATACCAGCACTTCCTTGCATTCCACGCCGGCATGGTCGGCCCCGATGGCCACCGGCAGGGAGAAATCGAAATTCGTTTGCATAAAAAAAGCTTTTAGCGTTACATCCGGGATGGCGGTTGGGCCTTGTCCCTTGCGGCGCTAAAAGCTTATTGGAGAAGCCTCCGGCCATCCGCCCAGGGCAGTGAACAACGCATCCTTCTAAAAGACGCAAGGCTCAGTGCTAAGGGCGAATGGCTAAAGGCGGATAGCTACTTTACTTGCGTTATGACCACTCCTGTACGGAGGTTTCTTCATCTTCACGGCCTTCCATGCGGGCCTTGTAGGCCTTCTTGGAGATCAGGATACTCACTTCATACAGCAGGTATAAAGGCGTAAATACGATCAACTGGTCTATTACGTCCGGGGGCGTGATCACCGCGGCCAGCACCAGCAGTACCACGATGGCCTGGCGACGGTATTTCCGCAGGAACGAGGGCGACAGGATGCCCACTTTCGTGAGGAAGTATACCACCACGGGCAGCTCAAACAAGAGGCCCAGCCCCACTACGATCTGGGTGATCAGGTCAAAATAATCATCGATGAAGAACTGGTTCACCACCTTATCGGTCACCTTGTAGGTCACCAGGAAGTTGATGGTGAAAGGCATCACCATGAAATAGGCAAAAGAAATACCCAGAAAGAACTGTAAAGATACCCAAAAGATCACACCACGGGCGCCTTTTAGCTCACGTTCTTTGAGGGCCGGCTTCACAAAACGCCAGAATTCCCAGAAAATGTAAGGGAAAGCGGCCACAATGCCCAGCGTAAAGGCCAGTTTGAATTGCAACATTACCTGGCCGGCCATCATGTGGTTCTGGAAGGCCGGTTGGGCCGGGGTAAGGCAAAGCTTATCGCCCATATTGAGCCAGTGGCCTATGGCGCACAGGGCGCGGTAAGTAGGGAAAGAAGCATTGGTAGGACCAAACACCACGCCATCGAGGATCTCTTTGGTATAGAGGAAACCGAAGGTACTCACAACAGCCATGGCGATCACCGAGCGGATAATATGCCAGCGAAGGTCTTCCAAATGGTCAAAAAAAGACATTTCGGCCTTGCCGGAACTCGCAAATAATTTCTTCAACATAATTTATCGGGTACGCTTATTCACACAGGCAGCGCGTCACAAATATAAACGATGAAATGTAGAGTTGTGACCATAATATTTTTAACAAACAAGGTTTCCGGGGAATAATTTCCGGGCTAACAGGCGGAACAACACAGACACTATTTCACCGCTTTATAAAAAATAAGATGCGTTCAACATTCCCGGCAGGTAGATGGAACTACCTTCATCCATATATTCATACAACTTTATACAGCAGTTGTAACTACGCCCAGATGCCGTTGTAATTGCTACGCAAAGTAGTATGCATGAATTTGTTGACATCCGGTTGATGTGTCATCGCTAAAAACCGGTAGCACTACAAGCCCTTACCAGTAAAGGCTTTCAGCCGCAGGCATCCGTCAATGAAAACAGTCCGCTGAAAAAAAACGTAGGCCTTTTACTACACGCATATACATGATTTTAAATATGCCTGCAACTCAACAGGCAGGTGCCGGTGCTTAAATTCATTATGCTTTTTTTACTTACCTCTTCGCTCAAACCCGCGCTGCATAAGGATTCCACAACGCATAAACGTAAATCTCAATATGCCTGCAACTCAACAACTGTAAAAAAACAATATAGCAAACAGGTGCTGTAGCCGGCAACAAACCACTCCGGCTGTTCGCATGCAGAAAACGTTGATCCGTTGTTATGCAATACCTATAAATTAATGGCACCTGCTGCGCAACGATGATAACACGATATAGGCGTTACCGCCATGCCTGCAGGTATGGAATTGCATACAGATCGCATAACCATCTGGCATATAGACCAGGGTACATCTTAAAAAGTAGAAAGGCTGAAACGTAACAGGGTGGCGGGTTACAGGGAGAGGAGTTAGTTGCAGGGCAAACGTTAGCATAAAAAAAAGAGCCAGCCCGAGAAGAATCAAGAGCCGGCCTTTCATCCATTGTTTGTTAACCCCAAAAAAGTTGAATTCGAGAATGTCTTTAGCGTCTGGTAGGTAATCTTATCTTTCGATTTGGCAAGCTTTAGATAATCTTACTTTATTCCCCAGATGCCGTAATTGTTATGCAAAAATAGAAAGAAATCTGTTATTATCAATGTTGCAACAATTTTTTTTACAGCTTTTTAACAAAAATCAAATCATTGTGTTACAACCTTAAACAAATGTAGGTATTCTAAAGCGACTTTCCTACAACTTTTAACAAAAACGTTTTAGCAATTTGGCGCCTTTTTACGCCGGCTTTCCCGGTGTGTAACGTTTTCGCTAACTAAGATAGTTAATAGTTGGGAATAATCATCAAGCCCAGGAGCGGTTAACTTCACATTAACTGTTGCCTAGGAAAGCAGTTTCATTTTGACCATTTCGATACGCGTTTCCGTTACGTTCAGCACGTCAAATTCATAGTCGTCTATGATAATGCGTTCCTTTAGGCGCGGGATGGTTTCGTAGTGGTTAATAATATAGCCGGATAATGTTTCGCTCTCATCTTCCGGGAAATCAAATCCATACTTTTCGTTGAGGTGGTCCAGTTCCAGCCTGCCGGAGAAAATATATTCCTTCTCCGCGATCTGCTTTTCCACAAACTCCTCCACATCGTGTTCATCCTTGATCTCCCCGAAAATTTCTTCCAGCACATCTTCTATCGTTACAATGCCCGCGGTACCACCAAATTCATCCACCACCCAGGCAATGCTCTTGCGTTCCTTATTGAATTTGCTGAGCAGGTCAATGGCACTCATTGTTTCCGGCACCACCAGGATGGGGTGCAGCATGTCCTTTACCGAGGCGGGATTCTTAAACAGATCCAACTGGTGTACATACCCCTGGATGTTATCGATATCGCCTTCATAAATAATGAGCTTGGAAAGGTTGGTCTCCATAAAAGCCTTGCGGATATCTGCCAGGGGACTGTTGATCTCTGCCGCTTCAATTTCCCGCCGGGGAATGAGGCAGCCGCGGATCTTCACGTGGGCCAGCGACAACGCATTCTCAAACAGTTCTGTGTTCAGGTCTTTATTTTCCACCACGTGCTGCTGGCTCTGGCGCAGGAAATGCTCCACATCCACCCGGGGAAAGGTATCCCGGTTTTCCAGGATGCGCACGTTGAATAAATATTTAAGGATCCATTCGGAAATAGACACCATCATATTGCCGATCACGAACAGGGGCTTGGAGATCACGGAAATAGGCAGGGCAAAGAAGCCCAGCAGGCCATCGGGCCAGGAGCGGAAAATAACCCTGGGCAGGAAAAAGCCCACCAGGCACATCAGGGCCGCGGAAAGCACAATGCCAAGACAAAGGAAAACCGGGTCGTAACGCACATCATTATAGGAGCCGGTCACACTTTTTAAATACGGCAGGAGACTGTCTGCCACCAGGATGCTGTAGATCACCACGATGATGGTGAATCCCAGGAGACTGGTAGCCAGGAAACGGGAGGGGTGCTCGTTAAACCCGGCCAGGATCTTGCCGGTGGCCCGGCCCTGTTTCTTTTTCAGTTCCAGGCTTAGTTTGTTGATATTGGCAAAGGCCGTCTCAATACCGGAAAAAAAACCGGCCGCCAAGAGCAGCGCAATAAGAATCACAAGGGTATATGTATCCATACATTACAAAGATAGTGAATACTAAATTCCACAGAAATCAATTCCTAACAGACTAAAAGTGTGCCAGGCGGGGCTATTAAAATAAGGTCTCAGGCGTTTTGCACTCCCAACAAACCGCTATTCACTAAAGATAATGGCATTTAAGCATCCATCCAGCAGGCCGGACAGCTAATCCGGTGATTTTATGCCAGGAAATCTTCCACCAGTTTTTTCACCTGGGCATATGCATGATCCAGCTGGTCATTCACCACAATTTCATCAAACTGGTGGGCGAAGGACAATTCGTAGCGGGCTTTACCCAGCCGTTCCTCCAGGGAGGCCTGTGTTTCGGTGCCGCGGCCACCCAGTCTTTCTGCCAGTGCCTCCAGGGAGGGAGGCTGGATAAAGATGGTGAGGGCCTGGTCGTGGTAGTGCTCTTTGATAGACAAGGCGCCTTTTACGTCTATATCTACCATCGGGGTCCGGTGCTCATCCCAGATGCGTTGCAGCTCGCTCTTCAGGGTGCCGTAGTACTTGCCGGCATACACCATTTCATATTCTGCGAAATCATTATTGTCTATATGTTGTTGAAACGCTTCCGTGCTCAAAAAATAATAGTCACGGCCATCGACCTCATTTTCACGGGCTGGACGGGTGGCGGCGGATACGGAGAATGCCAGCTGGGGCATAGCGGCCAGCAATTTCTTCACGATGGTGGTCTTGCCGGCACCGCTGGGAGCAGTGATGATGATGATCTTCTTTGAATTCATGCCGCAAGTTAAGGAAAACACGTAGCTGGGAAAAGGGCGTTTTCCCGCTTTCCATTAATAAACGCATGAGAGCGCCGCATGGTTTTGGAAAAGGCGGTCCATTGGCCGGAGGCCCTAAATAAAAAATTCCAATTCCCCGTGCGCTTACACCTAAGAATTGGAATTTATTATTTGTTCACACGTTGGGCTTTATTATGGCACCACGCGTTATTTATTACTATACCCGCTTAATATCCGCTCCCAGCGCCATCAACCTTTGGTCAATGTACTGGTACCCACGGTCTATCTGGTCAATATTCTGGATGGTGCTCTTACCTTCGGCGCTCAGGGCGGCGATCAGCAGGGACACCCCTGCGCGGATATCCGGTGATGACATGGTAATACCCCTCAGTTTATGCTGGCGGCCCAGGCCTATCACTACCGCGCGGTGCGGATCGCACAGAACGATCTGGGCGCCCATGTCTATCAGTTTGTCCACGAAGAACAGGCGGCTTTCAAACATTTTCTGGTGGATCATCACGCTGCCTACGGCCTGGGTGGCGGTTACCAGCACAATGCTCAGCAGGTCTGGTGTAAAGCCGGGCCATGGATGGTCGGAAATGGTGAGGATGGACCCATCCAGGAAGGTCTGGATCTCATATTTTTCCTGGGTGGGAATGAAGATATCATCACCACGGAATTCCAGCTGGATGCCCAGCTGGCGGAACTTTTCGGGGATGATGCCCAGGTGCTGCAGTCCTACATTCTTGATGGTGATCTCGCTCTGGGTCATAGCCGCGAGGCCAATGAAGGAACCGATCTCGATCATATCCGGCAGCATGGCATGCTCACAACCTTTCAGGCTGCTTACGCCTTCAATGGTGAGCAGGTTGGAACCTACCCCGCTGATCTTTGCCCCCATGTGGTTCAGCATCCGGGAAAGCTGCTGCAGGTAAGGCTCACAGGCCGCGTTATAAATGGTGGTCTGTCCTTTGGCCATTACAGCGGCCATCAGTATGTTGGCCGTGCCGGTTACGGACGGTTCGTCCAGCAGCATGTAAGTGCCCTGGAGGCCATCGGTTTGCAGGTGGAAGAAATTATCATCGTTGTCGTACACAAATTTGGCGCCCAGCTTTTCAAACCCAATGATATGGGTATCCAGGCGGCGGCGGCCGATCTTGTCTCCCCCGGGCTTGGGCACATAGGCCTGGCCAAAGCGGGTGAGCAACGGGCCGGCAATCATCACGGAGCCACGGAGCCTGCCGGATTTTTTGCGGAATTCGGGGCTCTGCAGGTATTGCAGGTCCACTTTATCTGCCTGGAAAGTACAGGTGTCGCGGGATACACGGTTTACGGTAACGCCCATATCACCCAGCAGTTCTATCAGCAGGTTCACATCCACAATGTCCGGGATGTTTTTTATCGTTACCTTTTCTGCCGTTAAGAGCACGGCGCTGATGATCTGTAATGCTTCGTTTTTGGCTCCCTGGGGTATAATTTCTCCCTTTAAGCGGTTTCCGCCTCTTACTTCGAAAGCGCTGCTACTCACTTGTTCCTGTTTTTGTATTTGTTCTGTTTATTGTTGCTTTTACCGTTGCCGTTGTTCTTGAACTTCTGTTGGTAGTTCTTATTGCGCTTGCCGGAGCCGCCATTGCCGGAGGGGCGGAAAGCGACGTCTGAGTTGCCGGGGCCGGGATTGGAGGCCATGGAAGATGCGGATGCATGGCCGGGCTGGTATTCCAGTTCGCCGCGGGTAAGGCCCAGCAATTCCGCGCGGATGGCGTCGTCGTGGATACTTTCTTTATGCCAGTTAGTATAGGCCAGTTTCATGTAGTTGCCAATACACTGGATAAAACCCTCTCTTTTTTCGGGGTTCTCTTCCTTCTTGGCCCGTTCAATGATCTGCTCAATGTTTTTGCCCAGGTGGCGGAATTTAGGATATTGTTTCGGGTAAGGCATGGGCTCCGGACGGGCGCGCAGCTTTTCCCGCGTGGGAATGGGATAGGGCGACTCCACGTCCAGTTTAAAATCGGAGATCAGGAACAGGTGGTCCCAGAGTTTATGACGAAAATCCTCGACATTGCGTAAGTGGGGGTTCAGTGTACCCATCAGCTCAATCACGATCATCGCGTTGCGCTGGCGGTCTTCCGGGTCCTCGATGGTGAGCAGGAACTCTACCATGCGCTGGACATTCCGGCCATACTCCTTCATTATCAGGTGATTGCGGTCCGTGTTGTACGAACCTTCAATGTGATATTCCATATTGGTATTTGAAACAAAATTATAAGATAGAAAAAAGCCGTACAGCGTAAGACCATAAAACGGCATTGTAGCGCAGTGCAGACAACAAATTTAATGCAAAATCTCCAAGAAAAACGGCCTGGGACCAGCTTTTCCGGAACAGCCGCCTGGGGAGCCGGCCTTCACGGATGTGGCATCACTATTCCGGACAGCATTTACCAGCGACAAACGTATCAATTTTTTTGCAACAAGACATACAACCTATTTGTTAAAATTTCTAAAAATCAAATTTATGGATCTCCTGAAAAACAAAACAGCCCTGGTAACCGGCGCGGGCTCCGGCATTGGTAAAAGCATAGCCCTGGCCTATGCCGCGGCCGGGGCCAACCTGGTGTTGTCTGACATTAACGAGGCGCACGGCCAGGAAGTGGCGCAGCAGGTCAGCGGTCAAGGCGCCCAGGTGATCTTTGTCAAAGCGGATTCCGCCAGCCCCGAAGACAATGAAAAACTGGTAAAGGCCGCCACGGAGAAGTTTGGCGCCCTGCACATCGCCTGCAACAATGCCGGCATAGGTGGCCCTGCCCTGCCCACCGGGGGATATACCCTGGATGGCTGGCAAAAGGTGATCAACATTAACCTCAATGGCGTATTCTACGGTATGCGCTACCAACTGCCTGCCATGCTCAAAGCAGGTGGTGGCGTGATCGTGAACATGGCTTCCATCCTGGGTTCCGTAGGCTTCAGAACCGCCGCAGCTTATGTAGCCGCCAAGCATGGCGTGGTGGGCCTTACGCAAACCGCGGCCCTGGAATATGCCCCACAAAACATCCGCATCAACGCAGTGGGCCCCGGTTTCATTGACACGCCCCTGCTCAGCCAGATGAATGCTGCGCAAAAGCAGGCGCTCGTAGCCCTTCACCCCATTGGCCGCCTGGGCAAGCCGGAGGAGGTAGCGGAGCTGGTGCTGTGGCTGAGCAGTGATAAAGCATCGTTTGTAACGGGAAGCTATTACCCGGTGGATGGAGGATACCTGGGACAATAAAAATTTCCATTTCCAGAAAACCAGTTTCCAATATCGGGGGAAAATTCCTTTTGATGTTGGAAATTGGCACCTGGACACTTTCAATGCTCCCATATGAATCTCTCCCTTCAAAACAAAACTGCCCTCATCTGCGGCGCCTCTCAAGGCATTGGGCTGGCGGCCGCGCAGGAACTGGCATTGCTGGGCGCGCGCTGCATCCTGGTATCAAGAGATGCGCAAAAGCTGGCAGCTGCGCTGGTTACACTCGCCTCACCGGATGGGCAGCAACATCTTTCCATACCGGCAGACCTGGGGAATACTGAACAGGTAAAGGCATTAGTACATGCATTGCAAAGCATCCGGCCCATCCACATCCTGGTGAATAACAGCGGCGGGCCTAAAGGCGGGCCTATCATCGATGCGGAGCCGGAAGCCTTTACCACGGCCTTTGCGCAGCATGTGGTCACCAATCAATTGCTTACGCAGGCGCTGGTGCCGGGCATGAAGGAAGCTGGCTACGGGCGCATTATCCAAATTATCTCCACCTCTGTAAAAACGCCGCTGAAAAATCTTGGAGTATCAAACACCATCCGGGCCGCGGTGGCCAGTTGGGCCAAGACCCTGGCGGGTGAACTGGCGCGTTATGGGATCACGGTCAATAACGTGTTGCCCGGGTCCACCAAAACAGCGAGGCTGGACAGCATCTTTGATGCCACGTCCAAACAAAGAGGGGTAGACCGTAACGTGATTGAAAAGGAATGGCTGGAAGAGATACCGGCGGCGCGTTTTGGAGAAGCCAGTGAAGTAGGGGCCGCGGTGGCATTCCTGGCCACACCGGCAGCGGCTTATATCACCGGCATTAACCTGCCGGTAGATGGAGGCAGGACGCCGAGTTTGTAAGGCGATTTACAATAGGCAATTTCCAACGTCAAAGAAAAGTTGTTAAAAGAACAAAATCCAACACCCATGCACAAAACGCCCTTACCGCGTCCGGCATTGATGTTGGATTTTACTGTTTGGAATTTTTGGTTTTAGCAGCGCTGCTCTCCCGGAGCAGCTTTTAATGGTTTGGAAATTTGATGGCTAAGTGAAGTGGGCCTGTGGTAAAAATTTCCCTTGGTTGGTTTGGTTGAACCCGCAATCCGAAAATTAGACGGCTACTTGTACTTGTGTTTTTTACATGCTGCACCTGCATGGACATGAACTCTCTTCATCTCTTATTTCCTGTGTATTGGAAATTGAAACCTGGAAATTTACATATCGTGTGTAGTACCCCAGCGTATCAGTTCTTCTTCTGTCCATAACCCGGGGAAGAAGGTGATCCGCTTGTGCTTGGGTGGCAGGAACTGCTGCCAGTTGGTACCCCCGGTGGCGGCGATATCTTCCGGCTTTTTGTGCAGGTAACGCACGGCAGATTTGTAGTGCATGAGCGGCCAGCGGATATTGATGTTGAAGTCATACTCCTTCAGCAGGGGCGTAAGCGCTTCCTGGTCTGCTGCCGGCAACTGCTGGTAGCGGGCGCACAGGTTGTTGTGCTCATGTTTTTGTGCCAATGCCAGGAAGGTGGGCATGTACTTTTTCTCAAACTGTTCCAGGGTAAGCGTACGCTTGCCGGTGGCCAGTTCCGTGGCGCCGCTGCGCCAGTAAATGTGGTTGAGAACGTGCGCCAGGTCCGGGTGGGCGCGCAATTCCTCGCGCTGGCTGGCATACACCAGGTTGCGCAGGTCTGTAGAGCAGATCTCGATCATCCGGAACTGGCCGCTCTGGAAGCCGGAAGCCGGCAGGAGCGCCATGCGGAATTTCAGGAACTGCTCTTTGTCCATCCCGTCCACCATGATCTCAAAGGAGGAGATCAGGCTTTTGAAGTAGTTGTTGATACGCTTCAGTTGCGTGGCAAATACTTCTGCGTCTGGTGCGCCCTCGCAGATCTGATCAATGGCCTTCAGGGTGAGCTTGAAATACAGCTCCGTGATCTGGTGATAAATAATAAAGATGCTCTCATCCGGGAAGGGTGTCCGCGGGTGTTGCAGGTTCAGGAGCACATCCAGCTGGATGTAGTCCCAATAGGTAAGGTAATCTGCATACAAGAGACCATCCAGATAGGCAGAAAGGCTCTGCCCCATTGCGGCGTACTTTTCTTCAAGCAGCCGGATTTTTTCAGCAATGTCTGTGGTAACCATGCCACAAGATTACTGATTTTTTTCCGCAGCAAAAACGCGGGAAATGCAAGCCCCACAAGGCCTGTAGGGAATACCGGAAAAAGAGGCCCGGCCCCCGTTCACCCGGGAACAATACAATCATGCGGCCAGCAGGGGGCAGGCCCGGGTGATCCGGAACGGTGTACAATGATAAGATCGGAGACAGGTGCCGCTACAGGGAGGGCACGGATGCCCGCTGGCGAAACAGTAAATGCGATACAGTAATTGAAAGGCTACCGGAATGTGCAGGGCGGGTAATACATGATGCGTGGAATGCACTGGCAACAGACGGCGTGGAATTACTTCCGGACGGATGGCTATTCCACCACGTTGATAGTCCGGTAAAAGCTTTCTTCCAGGGAAATTAGGGTTTCGGTCCTTTCAATGCCCTTGATCTTCTGGAGCTCATCATGCAGGATGCGGCGCAGCTGGGTGATGTCCTTGCAAATGATCTCGGCAAACATGCTGTAGCTACCGGTGGTGTAATTGAGGCGCACCATTTCCGGGATCTTGCGCAGTTCGCGGGCCACGGTATCGTACATGGAGCTTTTTTCCAGGTAGATCCCAATGAAAGCTATGACATCATAACCGATCATTTTTAAATCTACATGTAATTTAGTACCTTTAACGATACCTAACTCCTGAAGCTTCTTCATCCGAACGTGGATGGTACCCCCAGATACAAAGAGCTTCTTTCCCAGGTCGGCATAGGAGATCTCTGCATTCTGCATCATCTCACTGATGATCTGCAAATCAAGTTTGTCAATATTCAAATTGTTGACCATTTTTACAATTCGTTTTTGATTGTATTAAACCGATATGCAAATATTTAAAAAAAATCGAAATTTCAAAAATTTTTCTTAAATAATTTGCAAGGAATTGCATGCTTCTTTAGATTTGCATCATAATCACTGTTCAAACAGCGTATTTCACCGCAAAAAAACATTGGTTTTATCCTGTGGGGTGATGAAATTGGCAGACATGCCCTCTTGTCTCGAGGGTGAGGATAACGGGATAAACGGAGCATAATGGGTTGACCACTAATCTTATTTGTGCTTTGGCTAACTGCCTCGTGGAGGTTCGAATCCTTCTCCTACAGCTTTCCAGGGCCTGCTTCCTTTGATGGAGGCAGGCTTTTTTTATTTCCGTCCCCGATAAAGGACCCGGGTCTTAAGTCCTAAGTACTTTTTACAGCATCCCCCCCTCTCCACGAATGTACCCAGGGCCTAAGACCTAGGACCTTTTATTGTACCTTTGCCGCCACAATGGGACAACACAAATTAGAACGCTTTGCGGAAATAGAAACCTTTCCCAACGTGCTCATCTACCCGGAGGGCATGCAGGGAAAATGGAAGGATTTTTTTAAGAACGACCATCCCCTCACCCTGGAACTGGCCTGTGGCAAGGGTGATTATACCCTGGGCCTGGCCCGCACCTTTCCCGGTGAGAACTTCCTGGGAGTGGACCTGAAGGGCAACCGTATCTGGCGCGGCGCCAAAACCGCCCTGGAAGAGCCCCTGGTCAATGCCGCTTTCCTCCGCACGCAGATCGACAAAATACAGCATTATTTCGCCCCGGGCGAAATTTCCGGTATCTGGATCACTTTCCCGGACCCGTTCCTGCGGAAATCCAAGTCGAAGAAACGCCTCACCCATCCCAAGTTCCTGCAGCTGTACCAACCGTTGCTGGCCCCGGGAGCGGTGATCAACCTGAAAACAGACTCACCGGAACTGTACCATTTTACCCAGGAAGTGATCGCCACGCTGGGTTGTGAGCTGCTACAGGATATCCCTGACGTATATGCGTTGCCGGAAGTGCCGGCCCTGCTGCGCATCCAGACCTTCTACGAGAAAATGCACCTGGCGGATGGCCGCACCATCCGCTACCTGCAGTTCCGCCTGCCAGCCGCGCCCATAGACTGGCGCAAAGTAAAACTGCCATCTGATGATGCACCCGAAGCTGATTGAGGGCGTAGATTATTATCTCAATGAACAGGGATACATAGTGTTTACCGCAGCATTCCACCTGAAACGCGGGCACTGCTGCGGCAATGGTTGTAAACATTGTCCTTTTGCATATGAAAAAGTCCCCGAGCCCAGGCGCAGCCAGCTCCTCAAAGCCGGCAAAACCCGCGGTGAAGCAAGCAGCGAAGGTGAAAACCAAGCCTGCGGCTGATGCAAAAACAGCCAAGAAATCCGCACCGGTGGTAAAGACCGCTGCCAGGAAAGCCCTGCCAGCAGCCACGCCCCCTTCAAAGGGAAAGGAATCCTTTTTTGAAGAAGTATTCCGCCTGGTGCGCATGGTACCCAAAGGCAGGGTAACCAGCTACGGCGATATTGCCAACGCCGCCGAAGCCCGCATCACCGCCCGCATGGTGGGCTGGGCCATGCACGCGGCAGGCAGCGCCCAACCGCCAGTACCCGCCCACCGGGTGGTCAATAGCAGCGGGGTGCTGAGCGGGCGCCAGGCCTTTCCCACCCCTACCCTCATGCAGGAACTGCTGGAACAGGAAGGTGTAAAAGTGAAGAACGACAAGGTGCAAAACTTCTCAAAGCTACGCTGGGCCTTTCCGCCGGCCAAAAGCAAAGACATGCCCGTGATCAAAGGGGCAAAATAAATCGGCCGGCAATTGGCCACAATCTAGTAACTTTCGCTTGTGTCTGTACTCAAACTGAAACTGGACCAGGACCAACTGGTCGAAGATTTTTTTGAAGGAACTTACCTGGCCGGCATCATGTCGCAGGCCCGGGACTACCAGCTTTGCTGGCAGATCAACCGTACACTGGGCTGCCAGTTCCGGGTAAACAATTCCCTGGAGATCCGCCTGGCCAAGAACAACCGCTCCTTCTTCTTCACCGTATACGAGTACCCGGAGCACACCAAGTCAGTGACCCATTATCTTTACAATAACCACTGCCAGGCAGAGTTCCTGCTACCGGAACTGCGCAACATCGATTATCTTTGGCTTGTTAAGGGCGACTACTACCAGCCCGAAGAGATGAAAAAATTATTTGAGCAACTGCGGCAACTGGAGCTGGTACAATTAGTATCTTTATTGGATATCAGGGATATCAAGAACAAGATGAACCTCATCTTTTAGCACCGTCATCCACGCAATAATTTTACTACCTTATCCTATCCTGAATAACCGGCCCTTGTATTCATTGATCAATTCATTTATCTATGTGGCAGGAAAAAGATAACCGTCTGCATCGTGCATTCTCGTTCAAGGATTTCAGTGAAGCCTTTGCCTTCATGACCCGGGTGGCACTCCTGGCAGAGCAGCATAACCATCACCCTTACTGGACCAATGTGTACAACAAGGTGGACATCTACCTTAATACACACGATGCCGGTGATAAGGTTACGGAAAAAGACCATGCCCTGGCACAAGCCATCGATGCTTTGATCTAAACACCAGACCTCTTCATTACCGTGCATCGAATTATAACGCTCCTTATTTGCCTGTTTGCCTGCTGCCAGCTTTCTGCCGCTCCCTCACCGGACCGGGACACCCTGGTGCTGGACCTTACCGCGCCGCCGGACCAACTGGACCTGCGCCCTTTCCTGTTCAGTTTTGACAATGCCGGCTACGGCCTCGGTGTAAATGACCTCAAAGCGGACTACTTTTCCCGCAATCCAAACATTTTTCACGCAGATACCCTTTTCACCAATCATACGCACAACCTCTGGCTGCGCCTGCAATTGCGCAACAGCGGGACAGACAGCGGGCATATCACGCTCTTTGCCGGCTGGCACGACCTGATGGAGTGGTTTGTGCAAGGCCCCGACGGCAACCCGCAAATACTGATGCGCACGGGCTTTATGACAGATACGAGCGATAAACGCTGGCATCATTACGGCTTCATTGCCGGCGTGCCCGCAGGTGCCACCCGCACCTTTTACCTGCGGATCATGAACCGCAACCTGGCAGAGCATCCCCTCATGCCCGTAGGCTTCAATGACCTTACCCTGTCACATTTTGAGCACGCGCAGCAGATCTATTTCCAGCGCGATGCCATGTATATTTTTGTGCTCCTGGGCATGCTCATTGTATTCCTCAGCACGGCCATCATTAACTATATACAGCTGCCAGACCGCTCCTACCTTTACTTTGCCGCCTACATGCTGGGGCTCATCTTTTACTTTGCCCTGCGCGTAGATACCAAGCCTTACCAGGTATCGTGGTTTCACCAGTTTCCCGCACTGAAATATTACTGGGATGTGCCGGCCCTGCTGTTCTGCTTTTATTTCATGTACCTGCTGTTTGGCAATTCATTCCTGAACCTGCGGGAGCGCTTTCCTTTCCTGCAACGGGTTTTCGTGTTGGTAAGCTATCTCATTGGCATTGTAATCGTGGTATGCGTGGCATTCATTGCACGCGGCTCCTATCATATTTCCTACCGGCTGTACGGGTATGTGTACCTGGCCAGCCTGCTCCCCAGTATACTGGTGTTTATCATGCTGTCCCGGCGTTCCCGCCACCACCCGCTCATCCGCTTCTTCGTGTTTGGTGCCGCGTCGTTGTTTATCTCCGCCCTCTTTGCCTTTGTGACCCACATAGGCGAAAACGGTTTCTACAGCGGTACTGCGCAGCTCACCCTCCCTTCTCCCATCATTGTGGTGGGCATGCTGCTGCAGGCCATGTTCTTCCTGGCAGGCCTCAGCTACCGCAACAAGCTGGTACACCAGGAGCGCACCAAAACCCAGGAAATGCTCATTAAGCAGCTCAATAAGAACAAGGAGCTGCAACGCAAACTCAATGAGCAACTGGAAGAACTGGTGAAAGAACAAACCACGGAGATCCTGCGCAAGAAACAGGAACTCGAAGAACAACGCAAACTGCAAAATGACTTTGAATACGGTAAAAAACTGGCGGAGATAGAACTGAAGGCCATCCGCGCGCAGATCAACCCTCACTTTATTTTCAATTGCCTCAACTCCATCCAGCTGTTTGTAATGCAGCGCGATTTTGAACTGGCGCAGAAATATTTGTCGGACTTTTCTTACCTCATCCGCAAAACACTGGACTTTTCGCGGCGTAACTTTATTGCGCTGACAGACGAGATCACGTATCTCAATACGTACCTGGGACTGGAAAAAATGCGCTTCGAGAACAAGATGGAATTTGAGATCCGGGTAGACCCGGACCTGGCGGTGTCTGAACTGGAAGTGCCATCCATGCTGCTGCAGCCTTACGTGGAGAACGCGGTGAAACACGGCATGAACAACAGTTTCCAGCCCATAGGCCATTTGCTCATCACCTTTGGGCAGGCCGGCCCGGATATGCTGGAATGTATTATTGAAGACAACGGCATTGGTATAGAAAAGACCAAGGCGCTGCGAACCATGCCTAAAAGCCACCAGAGCTCTGGTATGGAGATCAGCTTTAACCGTGCAGAGTTACTGAATAAAATGTTTAACACCGGTATACAAATAGAGATCATAGACAAAGCCCTGCATGACCAGCAGGGAAGCGGCACGCGGGTGCGTGTATTGATCCCTCAACTATAACACATGATTAAAGCCATCATCATTGACGACGAGCGAAACAGCAGGGATATCATTGCCTTGATGCTGGAGCGGTATTGCCCCGAGGTGCAGGTGCTGGCATTGGCCAATGATTGCGCGGAGGGCATTGCCCGCATAAAGGAATTGCAGCCGGACCTCGTGTTCCTCGACCTGGAAATGCCCGACGGCACCGGCTTTGAGGTGCTGCAAGGGCTGGATAATATCACCTTTGAAGCAGTGTTTGTAACGGCATTTGAAAAAAAATTCGTGCATACCATCCGCTTCAGTGAAGTAGAGCTCATCTTGAAACCTATTGATAAAGAAAGCCTGTTACAGGCGGTAAGCGCAGTACAGGTGCGCATAGCGCGGGGCAATAACAAACGGCGCTACGAGGTGCTCATGCAGAACTTTCACCAGGGCAAGCAGGAACAATGGCAACTGGTACTACCGGGCACCCACCAGGAAACGGTGACCCCGTTGTCGGAAGTACTGTACCTGGAGGCGGGCCAGGAAACCTGTATATTCCACCTGCGCAATGGGGGCCCTGTTACGGCAGAGCGGCCTTTCCGCTATTACCTGGACCTACTGGGCAGCCTGCCCTTTTTCCAGATCAACAATACGCAGATGGTGCACCTCAAACCGGTGCTGCAACTGAGTGCAGACCGGTCGCAGGTAATATTGCCGAACAATATCCGCCTGGAGATGACGGAGCGGCGCAGGAAGGAGTTTCCCGCCAAATGGAAATAAGCCGCCTCACTTAAGCCACAGCCCGCTACCATGGCGGATCTTCCTGTTACTTTTGGCAACATTTTAGTGTTACACCCGGTGTAATAAAATCAAAAGCCATGAATACAGTAAGATCACTCCGCGCTTTGAAGCTGCTGGCGATAATGGCCGTCTTTTTTGTGGCCAGCAGCTGCGCCCCCACCCGGCCACCGCATCCGCCCACACCGCCGCATCCACCGGGCACACCAGCGCCACCACACCCGTAAACGGAAGTTTCAAATTTCCAGAGCACCAGGAAGCGCCGGCTTCAATTTCAATTTTCGAATAATACGGATAAAAAAATCCAAATTCCTGCAGCGGATGCTGTGTGAATTTGGATTTTTACTTATTACAAACTTGTAGTGTTACAGCTTATGATTTCCTGGAAATTATCCATTCATGGAGATGAGGAACTCTTCATTGTTCCTGGTGCCTCTCATGTGTTGCAGCAGGAAGTTCATCGCTTCTTCCGTGTTCATGTCTGCCAGGTGTTTGCGCAGGATGTACAGGCGTTGCAGCACGTCTCTTTCCAGCAGCAGGTCGTCGCGGCGGGTAGAGGATGCAGTAACATCTATAGCGGGGAACACGCGGCGGTTGGCCAGCTTGCGGTCCAGCGCCAGTTCCATGTTACCAGTACCCTTGAACTCTTCAAAGATCACTTCGTCCATTTTAGAACCGGTATCTATCAGGGCGGTAGCCAGGATGGTGAGGGAGCCACCGTTTTCAATTTTACGGGCGGCACCAAAGAATTGTTTGGGCTTCTGCATGGCGTTTGCTTCCACACCACCGCTCAGTACTTTACCAGAGGCGGGCGCCACGGTGTTGTGGGCGCGGGCCAGGCGGGTAATAGAGTCCAGCAGGATCACCACGTCGTGACCGCATTCTACCAGGCGCTTGGCTTTCTGCAGCGCGATGGCAGATACTTTCACGTGCTTTTCCGCGGGTTCGTCAAAGGTGGAAGCAATCACTTCTGCTTTAACGCTGCGTTCCATATCGGTTACTTCCTCTGGACGTTCATCGATCAGTACTACCATCAGGTATACTTCCGGATGGTTGGTAGCGATGGCGTTTGCCACTTCTTTCAGCAGCATGGTTTTACCAACCTTGGGCTGTGCTACGATAAGACCACGCTGACCTTTACCGATGGGGGTAAACAGGTCCATGATGCGCATGGAGTAGTTATTGGCCGTGGTGGTAAGTTTCATTTTTTCGAAGGGGAACAGCGGCGTCAGGTAGTCGAACGGCACGCGGTCACGCACTTCTTCGGGCAGCTTGTTGTTGATGGTTTCCACCTTCAGGAGGGCGAAGTATTTTTCGCCTTCTTTGGGCGGTCTTACGGAGCCTTTTACGGAGTCACCGGTCTTAAGACCGAATAATTTTATCTGGGAGGGCGATACGTAAATATCGTCCGGAGAGCTCAGGTAGTTGTAGTCGGAGGAGCGCAGGAAACCGTAGCCATCAGGCATCATTTCCAGTACGCCTTCGCTCATGATCACACCGTCAAACTCTACGTTGAAGGGCACTTCCTTCTTGGCGGGAGCAAGGCGTTGCTGCTTCTGCGGGATCACAATGTCGTCCGGCATTACAAAGTCATCATCTTCTTCGGCGTCTTCCTCCTCTTCAAAGGGAGAGCTTTGAGGTGCCTGTTCCGGCTCTTCTGCTTCCGGGCCGGCTGTTTCTGCAGCTTTAGCGGCTTGCTCATCTTCCGTGAATGCAGGCAAAATGATGTCATCGTCATCATCAAAAGTGAGTGACGGTATATCGAGGTCTAATTCTAAAAGTTTGGATTTGGGCTTGGGGGGAGCAACGGGCGCTTCATCTTCTTTCTTTGCGGCGGCGGGCTTACGACCACGCTTTGGCTTTTCTTCAGCATGGTTATCATCATCGTGTGCGAGCAGGGGCAATTGTTCATCTTCCTTCTTCACCACTTTCCGTTTGCGCGCTTTCTTTTCTTCCCCATTATTGGCATTTGCTTCTGAGGCCATAACTGCTTGTTTATCGAGAATTTTATAAATCAAATCTTGTTTTTCAACTTTCTTTGGGCTTACTATTTCTAACTTGTCGGCAATATCAAGCAACTCCGGAACGATCATGTCGTTCAATTGTAAGATGTCATACATCATCTGTGTTATCTAAGGTTTTTTGTTGAGATGTCATTAAAGGCGGGTACTTATTGCATACCATGCTCTCCGGTATCAAAATATTCTGTGTCCAATAAAATTTGTTGGTTACGACTTTTGGTAGGGAGTGAAGCTGGACTGCTGATGAAGATGGAATGCAAAAGTGACTTATCAGACAGGTTGTAACTGCAACGTTAAGACATCTTTTAATATTCACCAAAAAAATCCAACCGCTAATTACCTAACTGGGGCCCTGGCAATTTATTTATATATTAAACTTATATAAATTTGTCGATATGCTGCCCTGGCAATTGTGCTCGTACGTGGTATCCGTTTGGTAGTACCGGAATCAAATATTTGACCAAATTTACGCGCATCGCCCCGGCCGGGGAGGCCCGGGGCCCAACTTTATCTATTTTTTAACAGATGGCGGAAAGCCACTGTACTATTGCCTGTAAAGGATTATTTTTGCAATCCATCATTAAAATCCAAACATAAAATTTATGAGCCACAGAGTGAAAGTAAAACAGATCCTGGCCGATGACAGGACTAATTACGAAGTAATTGTAAAAGGTTGGGTGCGGAGTTTCCGCAACAATCAATTCATTGCGATCAACGATGGCTCTACCAATAATAACCTGCAGGCCGTAGTAGCGCTGGACAGCCTGGATGCCGCTACCCTGAAGCGTATTACCACCGGTGCTTCCATCAGCGTGGGCGGTGAGGTGATCCCCTCCATGGGTAAAGGCCAGCGCGTGGAACTGAAGGTGAACAGCCTGGAGATCCTCGGGGACTGCGATCCTGAAAAATACCCGCTGCAGCTGAAAAACAGGCCCAGCCTGGAATACCTGCGTGAAATTGCCCACCTGCGTTTCCGCACCAACACGTTTGGCGCCGTGTTCCGCGTACGTCATGCACTGGCATTTGCCGTGCACCGGTTCTTTAACGAACGCGGTTTTGTATACCTGCACACGCCTATCATCACCGCATCTGACGCAGAAGGCGCCGGGGAAATGTTCCGCGTAACCACGCTGGATCCCAAGAACCCGCCCCTGGACGCAAATGGTCACGTGGACTATACGGAAGACTTCTTTGGCCGCGCTACCAACCTGACCGTATCCGGCCAGCTGGAAGGCGAACTGGCAGCCATGGCCTTTGGTGAGATCTACACCTTTGGCCCCACTTTCCGCGCAGAAAACTCCAACACCACCCGCCACCTGGCGGAGTTCTGGATGATAGAACCGGAAATGGCTTTCTATGACCTGGACGATAATATGGCCCTGGCGGAAGCTTTCGTGAAATCCGTGATCGGCTATGTGCTGGAAAACAACCGCGAGGACCTGGAATTCCTGGCCACCCGCCTGCTGGAAGAAGAAAAACAAAAACCGCAGCACGAGCGCAGTGAAATGGGCCTCATTGAGAAACTGGAATTTGTAGTGAACAACGAGTTCCAGCGCCTCTCCTACACAGAAGCCATCGAGATCCTGAAGAACAGCAAACCCAATAAGAGCAAGAAGTTCAGCTACCTCATTGAAGAATGGGGCGCAGACCTGCAAAGCGAACATGAACGCTACCTGGTGGAAAAACATTTCAAAAAACCGGTGATCCTCACAGACTATCCCGCTGCCATCAAAGCCTTCTACATGAAGCAGAATGAAGATGGCAAAACCGTACGCGCCATGGATATCCTGTTCCCGGGTATTGGTGAAATGGTAGGTGGTTCCCAGCGCGAAGAAAACTACGACAAGCTGGTAAGCCGCATGGAAGCCATGCACCTGCCGGTAGAAGAAATGTCGTGGTACCTGGACACCCGCCGCTTTGGTAGCTGCCCCCACGCCGGCTTTGGGCTTGGATTTGAGCGCCTCATCCTGTTTGTAACAGGCATGACCAACATCCGCGACGTGATCCCCTTCCCGAGAACGCCGAAGAGCGCTGAATTTTAGTCTTTGGTTTTTAGCCAATACAGATCCGCTTCCAACACCAGGAAGCGGATTTTTTTGCGCCCGCGTGTGGAATCATCCAGCCTTAGCGTCTTACTGGCAGAAAGCGCTTTCTGCCAGTATCTGTTTTCGTATATCCTAAAACGTTATCGTTATGGCTGGAATGAACACCAATACCCAAACCCGCTCCCGTGGCGGCGTACGGCGCAGCAAAAAACTATCTACCCGTGTAGACATGACCCCCATGGTAGACCTGGGCTTCCTGCTCATCACCTTCTTCATGCTTACTACCACCATGGCCAAACCAAGGGTCACCAATTTACTCATGCCGGCCAGTGATGGCAAGCAGATGCCGCTCAGCGCCAGCAAAGCACTTACCGTGCTGCTGGGACCGGACAACCGCATTGCTTTCTATGAAAGTAACGGGGAGGAAACCGCGCCCCATCCGCAGGATATTCATAACACCACGTACGCGGAGGCCACCGGCATCGGCGACATCATCCGCCGGAAACAAAAGCTGCTGGCGGCTGCCGGCCATCCCGGTGACCTGATGCTCCTGATAAAACCTGCAAGCTCCTCCACTTATAAGAACGCTGTGGACCTGCTGGACGAGGTATCTATCAACCGGGTACACCGCTATGCTTTCATGGACATAGCACCTTGGGAAGCCCAGTATTTTCAATAGTTGCGTGCGGGCTGCTATCAACTTTTTGTTACCTTAGCCCAGTAAAAATCATGCACTATGGCAAATCAACATTCCATTCCATCGGTGGACCTGGCGGACTTCACATCGGGCGATCCGCAACGCAAAGCGGCCTTTGTGGCACAGCTGGGTGAAGCTTATGAAACAGTAGGATTTGTGGCAGTAAAGAACCATGGCATTCCGGACCAGCTGATCGCAGACCTGTACAAATACGTGCAGGAATTCTTCGCCCTCCCTTTTGACACAAAGCACCAGTATGAAATACCGGAACTGGCTGGCCAGCGCGGTTATACTTCCTTCGGGAAAGAGCACGCCAAAGGCTTTGACGCACCGGACCTGAAAGAATTTTTCCAGTTTGGCCAAACTGTGGAAGACAATGATCCCGTTGGAAAAGAATACCCGGATAATGTAAGCGTAGCGGAAGTACCGCAGTTCACGCCCACTTTCTTCCAGGCATTCCGTGGCTTTGAAAAGAGCGGCCGTGCCCTGCTGCAGGCCATTGCCATTCACCTGGGCCTGGATGAGTTTTACTTTGATGACAAGATCCATAACGGTAATTCCATCCTGCGCGCTATCCATTACCCGCCCATTACACAGGAGCCCAAATCCGCCATCCGCGCGGAACAGCATGAAGACATCAACCTGATCACGCTGCTGGTAGGCGCCTCTGCAGATGGTTTGCAGATCCTGGACAAGCATAACAACTGGGTGCCCGTGACCTCACTGCCGGAGCAGATCGTAGTGAATGTGGGCGACATGTTGCAACGCCTTACCAACAACCGGATGAAGAGCACTACCCACCGCGTGGTAAATCCCCCGCGTGAGAAATGGAACACCTCCCGTTACTCCATCCCGTTCTTCCTGCATCCCAAGTCCACCGTACGCCTGGACTGCCTGCCCAGCTGCGTGGATGCACAACACCCGCTGGCCTACGAGCCTGTTACCGCCGGTGAATACCTGGATGAAAGACTGCGGGAAATAGGCCTGAAAAAATAATCTTCACCCTGCAATGCATAAAAAAATCCGCTTCACGAGAGCGGATTTTTTCGTTGATATATGCTGAGTGGAATTTAGTCATTCACCGGGTGTGGCCGCCTTGCGGGGAAGCAGGGTATTGGTTCCTTTGGGTGCCGGCGCAACACTTCGCCCAGCTGGTCCTGGAAAGTGAGCAGGAAGCGGAGACTGTCTTGCAGGAAATGGCGGTTACTCACAAAAACCAGGCAGGTATTCCCCGCACCTGGCTGTGGCACTGTATCCTGGACAGCAAAAGAAGATCAATATGCGTCACTGTTATAAGGCACGCCGGGCCGCAGCGGTAATGGAAAGTAACAAGACAAATGCCAGGAATAAGGGTTTCATCAGAACCGGTTTGTTTGAACAAGCGTTAAAACTATAAACGGGGGCGACCAACAATAAACACAAAAACTAATTAGCAGGTTGCAATGATTATGCCCTATTTTTACAAGGCAAACCAGATTTGTTGGCTGGCATAACTAACCTAAGTGTTCCATCGTCATACGCCCTTTTTAAAAGCTGTTTTCTTCCACAGCATCACTGCATATGGAGGCCCGCAAGGGCACCTGGCAATGATGATGAAAACCTTTGTGCAACAGCGGAAGGACATTACCGCGGAAGAGCTGATGGAATACAATGCATTCTGCCAGCTGCTGCCAGGAGCCTCGTCCAGCCAAACGCTTACCCTCATTGGTTATAAGCGGGGCGGCGTACCGCTGGCGCTTGTAACCCTGCTGATCTGGATCACACCGGCCTGCGTAATGATGGGTGCCCTCAGCTTCCTGCTGCAATACTTTGACAAGCGGGCACTGGCCATCGACATTTTTAAATACGTACAGCCTATGGCGGTAGGCTTCCTGGCTTATGGCAGCGTGCGGGCTTACCGGATCAGCGTTAACAGCCTGGCCACTTTCCTGATCATGGCCATGAGCATGGTGGTGATGTTCTATCTCCGCTCCCCGTGGACCTTTCCCTGCCTTATCCTACTGGGTGGGCTCATCTCCAACTTTAGTAACAAACGTATCCCCGACTTTGATGAAAAGCCCCAAAAAATACAGTGGACAAACATCTGGCTGTTTGTGCTGCTTTTTGTGCTGGCCGGTGTAATGTCTGAATACACGCGCTCCCACCAATGGGTAACGGGCCGCCCCTTTAATTTGTTCGAAAACTTTTACCGTTTCGGTAGCCTGGTGTTTGGCGGAGGCGATGTGCTGATAGCCATGATGCTGGAACAATATGTAACCCGCGCTAAAACCCAATACCTTAACGCGGAAGAATTGCTGACCGGGGCAGGCATTATGCGGGCATTGCCGGGGCCTACTTTTTCCATATCAGCATACGTAGGGGGCATGGTCATGCGCAACATGGGGCCGGGTTTCCAGCTGCTGGGCTGCATGCTGGCGCCGGTGGCCATTTTCCTGCCCAGTTTATTGCTGGTGCTCTTCTTCTTCCCCATCTGGCAAAACCTGAAAAAGCATGTGATCATTTACCGCGCACTGGAGGGTATCAACGCGGTGGTGGTGGGGGTTATGTGGGCGGCTACCGCCATTCTGCTGCTGGCCATTGCCACACCGCTCCATTGGTACAGCCTGGCCATCCCCGCGTGTGTGCTCATGCTGCTGTGTTTTACACGTGTGCCGGGGCCTATTATCGTATTGGCTTGTTTGCTGATGGGATGGTTGCTGTAAGCCGTTTATAACCCGTATTCTTTCAACTTATTGTACAGCGTTGTAAGGCCTATCTGCAGTATCTCCGCGGCCTTTGTTTTATTGCCATTGGTATAATGCAGCACCCTTGCAATGTGGCGCTTTTCAATGGCCGCCAGGCTAAGCGTGGCTGTTTCTCCTTCATCTTCCAGGCGAAAGTCCAGGGGCAGTGCATTTACATCCAGGGTGTCTCCTTCGGAAAGGATCACCGCGCGTTCTATGACATTGCGCAGCTCCCGGATATTTCCTTTCCAGGTATGTTGTTGCAATGCATCGAGAAAGGCATCACTGATGCGGCTGATGCGCTTATTCAGCTTGGGCGACACCTGCTGCAGGAAAAACCGGGCCAGCGCCGGGATGTCTTTCTTGCGCTCTTGCAGGGAAGGCAATCTTACCTGGAAAGCAGACAGGCGGTAAAACAGGTCTGCCCGGAAATTCCCCCTGTTGATCTCTTCTTCCAGGCTACGGTTCGTAGCGGCAATAATTCGTACATCCGTTTGCGTGGGCTTAGACTCCCCCACTTTGTAGAACGATTGGGTTTCCAGTACCCGCAGCAGCTTGGCTTGCAGCTCTATGGCCATCTCCCCTATTTCATCCAGGAAAATGGTGCCGCCGCGGGCTTCTTCAAAAAAGCCCTTGGTGTCTTTAACCGCGCCGGTGTAGGCCCCGGCTTTGTGGCCAAACAATTCGCTTTCCAGTATCTCTTTGCTGAAGGCGCTGCAATTCACTGCCACAAAGGGTTCCGCGCTACGTTGGCTGGCGGCGTGGATGGCCTGGGCAAATACTTCCTTGCCCGCGCCGGTTTCGCCCAGCAGCAGCACTGTTACGTCCGTGGGCGCCACTTTGCGGGCCAGGTTAATGGCATTGCGGATGGCACTGGAGTCGCCAATGATGTTATCAAAATTGTATTTGCCTCCTATTTTCTTTTCCAGATCGCGGATGCGAAATTGCAGCAAAGCCTTGTCCATGGCCTTGCTCACCAGGGGCATGATCTTGTTGTTATCATCGCCCTTGGTAATGTAATCGAAGGCGCCGTTCTTGATGGCCTGCACGCCGTCGGAAATATTGCCGTACGCGGTGAGCAGGATCAGCTCAGTTTGCGGGTATTTTTGTTTGATGGTCTCCACCAGCGCTACGCCATTCCCATCGGGCAGCTTCACATCTGAAAGCACCACGTGGATGTCTTCTTTTTCGAAGAGCTTGAGGGCATTGCGCACGGTGCCGGCTTCAAAAAGGGTATAACCTTCCAGGCTTAACAACCTGCTGAGCAGTTTCCGGAGTTGTTCTTCATCGTCGATTACCAGGATATTGCCTTTGGCCATATAAAAAAAATATGAGCAAAGATATTGATTCCGGCATTACCCATAAAATGGCGGCCGTCTTTGCAGGCGGCCGGCCGGTATGTATTTTATTTGTTTGTCAGCGTGCGGAAGGGGTGGTCTGGTTGCGCTTGAACACAAAGGCGCCCAGCGCTGCGGCCAGTACGCCCATGGTCATGTTCATGAAAACGGTCTGGCCCAGGAAGTAGATCCAGAAATTGCCCTGGCCAGCCACCTGGTCGCCGTTATTGGCGGTGGTAGGCATGGCATGGGTGCCGGAAGTAGCGATCAAATGGAGGATGATCGAAAAAATGGAGATAATGATCACGGAGAAAACCGTGGTGCGGAAACCCATTCCAAACATGGCGGCTGCGTTGGTCCGTTCATGGTGATTGTTGTTATAATTGACCACGGATAACAGCACCCCGATGAAGATCACTGCGCCGATCATAAATCCCGTCCACAACGTATCGTAGTAATTGGTCACATAAAAGATGATCGATAATGCAATGGCAATCACCGAAATGATGATGCCGTACACGGGTACCAGGTTGGTTGTTTTGTTTGCATGGTTTGCCATAGCTGTAAGTTTTAGGATCCACGCCGGTCTTTCACACTTCCTGCCTTGCTTCGCTCATGGATATGGTGAACAAATTTTTACTCAATGCGAAGCAGCACCCAGGCTGCCTGTTGCATTGGTATGTTTGCTTGCAGACCAGCGGCTGTAGCCGCTTTCCGGGGAGGTATGTTCCAGGTGCGCCGCTGTTGCCATAGCATCCTGCCGGTGTTTTTTTCTTTTGCGCAGGCGCCAGGCCAACAGGGCCGCGGCGCCGCCGGCCAGGACCAGCAATGCTATGCTGGTGGCAGTTTTCCGGGAAACATATCTTCTCATGTCAGCATGCTTTAGTAGGAGAAATACAAACACTATTCCATAACTAAGAGGCCCGTTTGCGGGAAGAACCGGTACTGCGGGATGTGGAACGAGCGCTGCTGCGTCCCCCACCAATACTGGCTTTCAACTGGCTCAACAAATCGTTGCTGGCGGTGTGCACGATCTTCATCTTCTTCACCACGGGTTTTTTACCGGCTGCTTTTGCTTTGATGATCTTCATCAGTTCATCGCGGTATTCGTTTTTATACTGCGTGATGTCGAACGGTGCGGAATACTGGTCTACCAGCGCAGTGGCCATGTCCAGTTCTTTCTTGCCGATCTTGCTGGCGCCGGCAGGCAGTTTCAGTTCCTCGGGCTTGCGCACGTCCTCATCAAAACGTAGCTGTTGCAGCAGCAGGTGGTCTTCCCGGGGCCGTAATACGCAAATGTGCTCCACACTGCGCAGCACAAAACGGGCGAGGCCTGCTTTGCCTGTTTTCTCCAGGGTCTTCAGCAATAACTCGTATGCTTTTGCACCTGATTTTTCCGGCTCAACAAAGTAAGGCGTATCGTAATAAATGTCATCGATCTCATCCTGCTCCACGAAAGATTCTATTTCTATCATTTTGCTTTTCTTGGGCGCAGCCTGTTCAAAATCTTCGTCTTCGAGGATCACATACTCATCATTGTAGAGATATCCCTTCACAATGTCTTCCCAGGGTACTTCCTTACCTGTTTTTTCATTGACCCGGTGAAAGCGGATATGCGAATGGTCGCGCTTATCCAGCATATCAAGGTCCAGCCGGCTTTCAGAAACGGCGCTGTACAATTTGATGGGAATATTCACCAACCCGAAGCCGATGGTGCCTGACCAAATCGCTCTCATAACTTAATGATTTAGATAAATTTTAACCCAAACTACATGCCACCAGGTGGCACAATTGTTGGTTTTTACAATATTAAAATCACCGTTTATGGAAGCATACACACCAGGCGTTATGACTACGCTTTCCGCCGTGATGGAAAAGATGCGCAAAAATGGTTACGACCACGAGTTGAAGATGAGTGATCATGGCAGGATGCAGTCGCCGGACACCCAGAAAATATATAATCCCGATGAGCTGACCATTGTCAAAACCTACCGTTTTGAAGGGGAGTCAGACCCGTCCGATTCTTCCATTCTCTACCTCATGCACGACAAAGAGGGCGGAAAAGGCTATGTGCTGGACGCTTACGGTGTCTACAGTACGCATGAAGAGTCAGGATTTGCGGATTTTATTAAAAGGATCCCGCTGGAAGACCGGGAAGAACAGATCCTTTTTGGCTAAACAACGGGATCATCAGAAACAGCAAAAGCGGGCTTCCGGGCCCGCTTTTTTGTGTTTATTTTGTTGCTGTCAATTCAGCCTCCCTATGCCGCATGCCTGCGTCGCGGCTTCTCCCGGGCCAGGTCTTTCAGGAATAACAACAATATTTTTTCATCATTGTGCAACGCGCCCCTGGCCGGTTTATCGCGCTGGAGGCGCAGTAACTCCAGGTAAGGGTCCAGGGATCCGTTTTCATAACTGCTAAGTATTTGCGGGTGGATGTAATATTTTTTACTCACCGCGCGGGTGTTCCCCAGCTTTGCTGCCACACCATCTATAATGCCCACCACATTACGTTTGCATTCCGCCGCACTTTGGAAAGGCGCCAGGTCTGCCAGCAGGTTCATGGCGTGCAGGGTACCGGCCCAGGTGCGGAAATCCTTTGCGGTAAAGTCCTCCCCGGTGTGCTGGTGCAGATAATCATTCACTTCTCCACTGTCCAGGCAGCGGTGTTCCCCGTCTTCACAGTAGTATTGGAACAGGTCCTGGCCGGGTATTTCTTTCACTTTTTGCAGCAGTCTGGCCAGGGTGGAATGCTTCAGTTCTATTTTGTGTTCCACTCCTTTTTTGCCTTTGAAATGGAAGAAGGCTTTGCTGCCTTGTATGATCACATGCTTGTTGTGCAGCGTAGTAAGCCCATGCGAACCATATAATTTCTCATAAGCGCTATTTCCCACGCGGATCATGGTTTCTTCCATAACACTGAGCGCAATGGCAATCACTTTTTCCTTATCCAGTTTGCGGTGCCGCAGGTTGTGTTTCAGCTGCGTGCGCAGCCGGGGCAGCACTTCGCCAAAGCGCAGCAGGCGGTGGTACTTGGTTTCATTGCGCACCTGCGCCCAGCGGCTGTGATAGCGGTATTGCTTGCGGCCGGCGGCGTCTATCCCGGTGGCCTGCAGGTGCCCATTGGCATAAGGGCAGATCCACACCTGCTCCCAGGCGGGAGGCAGCACCAGGCCCCGTATACGGTGCAATGTTTCTTCATCCGTGATCTCCTTGCCCTCCTGGTCCAGGTAACGCATTTCCCCGTTTTCTTTTACCCGGGTGAAGCCGGGTTTATTTGCATGCACGTAACGCAGCTTTGCAGCATGTGCCAGTGCAACCGGATCTTGTAACACTTCCATTGTGGCCTCCATAAGCTTGCTTTACGTCAGGTTAATGCCGGGAATTGGGAAAAGGAAAACGGTCTTTATAATGGCCCTTGCCCTGCGGATTGTAATCTTTGGTAGGCCCCAGCTTTTCATCTGCCGGTGTACCATCCTCTTCGGCTGCTTCCTTGTCATTCGGGCGGGTAGGCGTGCGTTTGATGTCGTGGTCCGGCACTTCATTGGGTACCGGCGGCTGTTGCGGCTGCGGGGGCGGGGGCTGCGGCGGGTTGGGCGTGGGTACGTCCGGCTGCTGTGGCTGTGGTTGGGTAGGTTGTTCCGGCTGGTGACCGGGCTGGATAACGTTGAGCATAAACTATATGTTTAAACGTGAGCAATGATGGTTGGCGCGTACAGTTAAGGTGCTTTGTAAATCACTGTATGTGTCCTTTCTGTTAAATAAATTTCAAAGTCCCTGCCATACATCTCCGCCCGGAACAGCCCGCGGCAATACCTGGATTTGTAGAACAAAATCCACGAAAATGGCCGCCGGGAGCGGCAAAAGCGCCTTTCGGGATTGATATTTATAGCTATTTCAATTGTTGAACCCCGTTATTGGTTTTAAAATGTTAATTTGGAAAAGGCAACCGTTAAACAGTACTTTGAATGCACCCTGCCGTTCATAAAAAAATAAAACTGGGATTTTATATCGCTTTCACTGTAATGGTGGGAGCTGCCGTTTTTTCTTACCTGATCGCCATCAATCTTATCAATAATGCCACCCGCCTCAATCACTCCATTGAAGTGACCAAGCGGCTGGAAGTGATCAATGCGGACCTGAAGGAAGCCGAAGCCGCGGTGCGGGGCTTCAGCATTACACACGACAGCAGTTTCCTGCATCCCTCCATGGTGGACCGCAGCGCCAACATTGAGCGCCAGTACCGCCAGTTGCGGCGCTTTACGGAAAACCATCCTGCCCAGCAAAGACAGCTGGATACCCTGAAGATCCTGCTGGACAACAAATACATGCAGCTCATGCTGGCCGCCCGCATGGACACACCCGGCGGGGAGCGGCACGAGGTACAGCAGAACCAGGCAGCCAGTAACCGCATTGAAAAAAAGATCCGCGACATGGAACGCATAGAAGACCAGTTGCTCACGGAAAAATCTGCCCTGTTCAATTTCTTTTCTTCCCTGTGGGTGCCCGTGATCTTTGTGACTTCTTTGCTGGCCATGATCATTGGCATCTATTCCTTCGTAGTGCTCAATAAGGAATACAAGCTGCAACTGCACATTGATGCGCGGCTGAAGCAGTACCAGCAGGAGCTACAGCAACACATTTCCCTGCTGGCCAAAAGCAACCAGGAACTGGAACAATTTGCCTACGTGGCCTCCCACGACCTGCAGGAGCCGCTGCGCAAGATCACCACTTTCAGTGACCGCCTGCAGGGCAAGTACGGCCACCTGCTTCCCCAGGATGGGCTGGACTTACTGGCCCGTATGAACAATGGCGTAGGACGCATGCGGGTATTGATCAATGACCTGCTGGCCTTTTCCCGGGCAGGCCGCCTGGCCCCGGAAAATTTTGCGGATGTAGACCTCAATGTCATCCTCCAAACTGTAAGAAGTGATCTTGAACTCCCCATCCAGGAAAAAAATGTAAATATTCATTGCGATAATCTCCCCACCATCACCGGCCACGCCACAGCGCTGCACCAGCTTTTCCTCAATTTGCTGGGCAACGCCATTAAATTTGCGGCGCCGGGCCGCCCCCTCGTGGTAGATATTACCTGCCAGGTAATACCAGGCAAGGAGATCCAGGGCATTGCGAAAGATTTTCCCGCCACCGAGGAATATTGCCGCATCAGCGTGGCAGATAACGGGATAGGCTTTGAACAGGAATATGCAGACCGTATTTTCCTCCTCTTCCAGCGCCTGCATGGCATGAGTGAATACGCCGGCACCGGCATTGGCCTGGCCATCTGCAAGAAGATCGTGGAAGGCCACCATGGCGTTATACAGGCATCGGGCAAACCGGGGGAAGGCGCGCGCTTCGATATCTTTTTGCCTGTAAAACAACGGCTGCACGGCTAAACAATGCCCGGTAGAAAAAGCTAGCATCCTTATTGCGGATGGGCATTGCACCATTACCGATTTTCTCTTTATGACCGACAAATCAATCCACATCCTGATGGTAGACGACGACGAGGACGATTTCTTCCTTGTCAGCGAACTGCTGCAGGATATTTCTCCCGCCCAATACGAGATTGAATGGGCCTCCACCTACGCCAAGGGCCTTGAGGAAATTGAAAAGAAGCGCCACGATATTTACCTCATTGATTACCGCCTGGGGCCTTACACGGGTATAGACATCCTGCACCACTTCACGGAGCTGCACTACAAAGCCCCCGTGATCATGCTCACGGGTAAAGGTGATTACAACATTGACCGGGAAGCGATGGAAGCAGGCGCCAGTGACTACCTTGTAAAAGGTGAGATCAGTTCCGCCCTGCTGGAACGCTCCATCCGCTATGCACTGGATGAATACAAGCACCTCCGCACCCTGGAAGCCAGTGAGAAAAAATACTACGGCGTGTTTGAAAAAGCGCACGACCTCATTCTCATGGCGGACCGTAATAAACAGATCATTGACGCCAACCCCGCAGCCCTGCGGGTGCTGGAGTACAGCAAGGAAGAGCTGCTGCAAATGAACCTGCAATCCCTCTTCCTGCAATCAGAGCAGCGCGATTTTTTCATGTCGCACATCGGCGATGAAAGCATTACCGGCCAGGTGGAATATTTCTTCAGCACCAAGCTGGGGAAGCGCCTCATTGTACTGGCAAACGGCATCATGCTGGATGAGCAGGAACAGACCTTCCTTTGCGTAGCCCAGGATATCACCGATAAAAAACAAAAGGAACAGGAGCGCGCGCAGCAGGAAAAATTTGCCATCACGGGCCGCATTGCCCGCGTGATAGCCCACGAGGTACGCAACCCGCTCACCAATATCCTGCTGGCCATCAGCCAGTTTAAACAGGGAGAACTCCCCAGCTACGAAGAAAGCCAGTTGTATGTGGATATCATTGAGCGTAACTGTACCCGCATTAACCAGCTGATCACAGAACTGCTGCACAGCACCCGCATGAGCGAGATGAACATGCAAGCCTATATTGTGAACGAGCTGATAAGCAAAACCCTGCAACTGGCCGCAGACCGCCTGCAGCTCAACGAGATCATGGTGCACAAGAATTTCATGCTGGGCGATGCCTATATCATGGTGGATGAAGAGAAGATCCTCATTGCGCTGCTCAATATTGTGATCAACGCCATTGAGGCCATGACACCCGGACAGGGCATTCTCTCCGTGGCCACAGAGCTGAACAACGACAAGGTATACATCACCATCACCGATAATGGTGCCGGCATACCGGAGGCCAATAAAGCCCGTCTCTTTGATCCTTTCTTTACCAATAAACCAAAAGGTACAGGCCTGGGCCTCACCAGCACGCAAAACATTATCCTCAATCATAAAGGCGCCGTACACGTGGATAGCGAAGAAGGACGGGGTACTACATTCCGGGTCTCTTTTCCGGTGTATGATCAGTGAAAAATTGTCTTAGGTCTTATGTCTTAAGTCTCAGGTACTATTAAGTAAAGTAAAAAACAGGACCTAAGACCTGAAACCTAAGACTTAGCCCCATCATTCAAATGCTTCTCTATCTTTTCCTGGCTTTTCTCAATATCGCCTGTGGCGTCTTCTTTCCTTTCAATGGCATCTTTCAGTTTTCCTAATTCCTTTTCCATGGGATCGTCTTCCTTCCGGGAGGCGCGCCGGCGGCGGGTTTGCTCGGCCAGCATGGAGTAGTATTGATGCATAGTATCCAGTTCCCTTTCGGTAAGGTCTTCTGCGCCTATCAGTTTATTATTGGCCATTTTGGTAGCGGCAATCAGCTCATTCAGTTTTAACTGGATGGATTTGGAGTCTTTGTTTTGTGACTTCTGGATGAGGAACACCATCAGGAAGGTGATGATGGTAGTACTGGTATTAACAATGAGCTGCCACGTATCTGAGTAGTGGAATACCGGCCCGGTGAAAGCCCACACCACGATGAATGCTATGGCGATAATAAAGGCCGCGGAGCTGCCGGTGGCGCAGATCACCCAGGACGAAAATTTTTCAAACAGGCTTGCTTTCTCCGCATTGATTGGTTCCTTTTCGGTTTGCATAACGATAGTGGTTTTTCTGATGTGTATCCAAGATACATACCGGAAATAAAGATCCCCTGTTGCAGCAGTAGTGCAACAGGGGACGTATTGAAAATGTAAACGTGTTTAGTAATTAATGTTCAGCAGGCGCAGTTTATTGTACAGCGTTTTGCGGTCAATGTTCAGCAACTGTGCGGCTTTGGTCTTGTTATACTTCACTTCTTTCAGCACGTTGATGATCTTGTTGTACTCAGCCTGCAGGGCCACGGTTTTCAGGTCGTTGTCCTTGGCCATTTGTACCAGTTCTTCCACCTGGTCTTCCACGAAGTGCTGGGTGAATGACTCTTTCATTTCAAGGGGCAGGGTGCTCATGGAGATCTCCTCGCCCTGGGGGGTGAGCAGGCAGGCGCGGCGGATCACGTTCTTCAGTTCACGGATATTGCCGGGCCAGTTATATTTCTTGAAGCATTCCCATACTTCGGGAGAGATGCGGCCGGTTTGTTTCTGCAGTTCTTTTTCCACCTGGCGTACAAAGGCGTTTACAAACAACTGTATGTCCTCCTGGCGTTCGCGCAGCGGTGGAATGTAAATGGTGAACTCATTGAAGCGGTGGAAAAGGTCTTCGCGGAAGCGTCCTTTCTGCACGCTTTCAGACAGCTTTTCATTAGAGGCCACAATGATGCGCACATCAATGGGAATTTCCTTCATGCTGCCCACGCGGCGTATTTGTTTTTCCTGCACTACACGCAGCAGGGCTACCTGTATATCGTAAGAGAGGTTGGCAATTTCATCGAGGAAAAGGGTGCCGCCCTGGGCCTGTTCAAATGCCCCTACCTTGGTACCGATAGCACCCGTAAAGGCGCCTTTTTCATGACCAAACAATTCGCTGGCCGCCAGTTCCTTGGAAAGGCTACCGCAATCCAGTGCTACAAAGGGCTGGCCCCTGCGCTTACTGTGCTGGTGAATGAGCTGCGCCACGGACTCTTTGCCAGTACCGGTTTCACCGAAGATGATCACACTGTAATCTGTGGGTGCTACCAGGTTTATCTGGCGGTACAGTTCCTTTGCAGGGCTGCTGTCGCCATACACGTATTTTTCATCGCGGCGGTTTTCCAGTGTTTCGCTCTGCGGTTCTTTATATTCGGAATGGCCGGCGGCGGGTGCCGGCGGCGCTGTATTGGCCGGAGGCATGCTGCCAGGCAGCGGGGGCAATGCGTTACCGTATTGCTCTTTCACGGCTTCCTGGTGCACAAAGGCCTTATGAATGAGATTCAGGATCTCATCCGGGTACAGTGGTTTGGAGATATAATCGTAAGCACCATTTTTTACCATATCCACCGCCACCCGTACGTCGGTGTAGCCGGTGATGATGATCACAATGGTCTGTGGGCTCAGTCCGCGGATATCCTGCAGCAGTTGTGCGCCGTCTGTATCTTTCAGGCGGTAATCACACAAGGCCAGGTCATAGGTTTTTTCTTTCATCATCTTCAGCGCGGTGGCGCCAGACATGGTGGTGTCTACCTTGAACCCGTGTTTACTTAAGAACTTGCTGAGGAGCGTGCAGATGTTTATTTCATCATCGATGATAAGAATGTTCTTCATAATTTACAACAATTGGCGATGGCCATTAAATTTACGAATATATCAGGGTAGAGCCTTGTCAGCTTTTGAAGTTATTGATCAGGTCATCCAGGTTTTTGGTGCTGAATGGTTTGGCCAGGAAGTACGATGCGCCGGTTTCCAGGGCTTGTTGTTTTTCCGGTCCGTTATCGTATGCACTAATGGTGATCACCGGGAGGTTGGGACATTGGCGCTTGATATTGGGCAATGCTTCCAGGCCAGAACCGTCGGGCAGGTTGATATCCAGGAAGAGTATATCGGGCCGTTGGTTTTCCAGGTGCCGGAGGCCTTCGGTAAGACTGTTCACGTACTTCACGTTGTACCCATGTCTTACCAAGCTCAGTTGCAGCAGCCTGCAAATGTCCGGTTCATCGTCGATAATCAAAATAGACGCCCCTTTCACGCCCGGATCAGTTAAGGCTGAGATATAAGGGTGGTCTTGCCTCGGTATTTTTTGATGCAACATATTTTTGCTTATTCCATTGTTCCATTAATAAACGGGCCATCAGGTAACACACGGTAGATTCTGCACCCTGGTTCTGATTGACATAGTTCGTTTCTAATCCATCGTAACATCCGTAGGTGAGCGGATTATAAATGACCTGCTTCAAGTGGTTATTGCCAAGATACCAGCTAAAGGCGATGCGCATTCTTTCCAGGTAAAAGGGATTGGCGGTCGCATCAAAGAAGGTTTGCAGTGTAAACATCGTGTAGGCTATTTCAATGGGTTGTTCCCCTCCATCGGCAGTACAATTTTCTGCGTCTTCCTTTTTAAACCAATTGCGATTGCTGATCACTTTCATGTAGCGTTCCTTAAACGTTTTGCTGCACAGGAATTCAAAACTCTGTTCGGCAATGTGTTTATAGACCGCTTTACCAGTAGCCATCCAGGCCATCATCATGGCCTCCGGCAGCACGGCATTGCCGTATGTCAGGCAAGGTTCGTACCATTTCCACGCGTCATCGTGGTTATTGGCATATAATTTTTGCAGGCGGGTGGCCAGTTTATTGATCAGGTTCACCACGCTGCGCGAGGTTTCGTACCGCAGGTAAAAATACAGCCCTTTAATGGCAAATGCCATAGCCCGGGGGCTGGCAAGATCTTCTATCCAGGTAAAGCAGTCGCGCAGGTAAAGATAAGCCTGTTTCACCAGCGATGTAGGCAGGTGGCTGCTTTCCGCCATCAGGTAGCCCAGGGCCCAGATAGCGCGGCCATTGCTGTCTTCCAGGTTGCAGTTCCGGTTTTCAGCGGTGAACTGGCGTTCCGTATTCACATAATTGAGGAAGCCCTTATCCGGCTGCTGGCAAAAGCCTATGAAATCCAGGTACTTATGCGCCAGGCTAAGCACATACCGGTTGCCGGAAAACTCCCGGGCGTACATGCACATGGCAATGAGGGCGCGGGCGTTATCGTCCAGCGTGTAGCCGGATGCGGGGTCGGGCACGTCATATCTGGCAAACTGGATCATCCCAAATTCATCGGTGAGGCGGTCTGCATGGTCCAGGAAGGCCGCGGGCAGGTTGGGCAGCATAAACTGCTGCTCCCGCTGTATGTCCTGGTACATGGCCATATGGGCCAGGGCCACGTTTTCCCAAATGGAGGAGCGCGTTTTTTCCATGGCCCTGGCGCTCATGGAAGCCCGCAGGGCAGGGTTGCCCAGCAGTTTCAGGGCGGCATCTGCCAGCTGGTCGTGGTTATTAAAGTCTATCAGGTAGCCGGAAGTTTCGTCCAGCATTTCCCGGGCCTGCACAAACGAGGTGGCTATCACGGGGCAGCCGGCGCTCATGGCGTACACAAAAGTGCCGCTCACCGCCTGGTGTGGGTCAATGGAGGTAAATAAATAGATGTCTGTGATAGCCAGGTAGTTCAGCAGGTCTTCCAGGGAAAGGTAGCTGTTCACAAACCGTACGTGGTTTTGCAAACCATACTCGGCCACCAGGGCCTCCAGGCGTTCGCGGTACCGCTCTCCTTCCCGCGCCACAATGGTGGGATGGGTTTTGCCGAGGATGAGGTACACTGCCGCTGGGAACCGGTCTGCAATGCGCCGCATGGCGCGGATGCCGGTTTCCAGCCCTTTATTCTCACTCAGCAGCCCAAAGGTGGACAACACCATTTTACCCTGTACGCCAAAGCGTTTCTTCACCATTTCCCGGTCGTCCACAATGTGGGCATGGGTACCGTGGGGAATGTGAATGATCTTTTCTGCAGGCAGGTGGTAAGTACTGGTGAGAATGTCCGCAGAGGTCTGGGTCATCACCGTGATCCTGGATGCCAGGGACCCGATGAGGCTCACCGTTTTCAGGCATTTCTGGTCCGGGTTGGGCAACACGGTATGGAACCGTACTATATAGGGTTTATCCAACAAGGACAAAAGGCCCAGCAGGTTGTGGCCGTAATCGCCACCGTAAAGTCCGAATTCATGTTCAATACAAACGAGGTCAATGTCGGGGTTGGCGTTAATGGCATGGGCCATCGCCAGGCAGCTTTCGGCGTCGTGCGCATTGAGCGTATATGTTACAGGTAGTTCATAATCAATTTGTTTACCCGGTTCCAACAGGGCGCAGACCTGGATATGCAGCTGCCCGGCAAAGGTTTTATGCAGGGCATTTACAAGGTCTTGTGCAAAGGTGGCAATGCCGCATTGACGGGGCGGATAAGAGGTGATAAAAAGCAAGGTTTTGTTCATAGTTCAATTTTTTCAGTCTCACACCTGGTCATGGTTTCTTTTTCGCTAAACAGTCAGGAGCTGGCAGTACGGGGTGTAACTTCAAATATCAATCCAGCAGGTCGCCGGGTAACGGGCTTTCAGGGGCCTCCGTCAACTGTGGAATATTTTCCACGGTTTTTGTTGCAATTGGGGCAGGGGAAACCTGGGCGCTCCATGAATGCTTCTGCAGGGGAAGGCCCGGTGGTATGGGGTTTGCAATTGTAAAAACTAATCAGAAACGGAAACCATGCTTGAAAAAGGGAGCCTGCTCACAGGGTCCCTTTTCTTTTTTTCCTTAACAAGCCATTCACTAGCTGATCAATGAAAATGTTGACATTTGAAACACAATGCAAGGAAGATTGATCTCTGGTTTTTGCACTTTCCTGCTTTGGGCTTGTCTTTTTTCCGGGTGTACTGCGGGCAGTTGTGCTGCAAGCCACTGCCCAGGTTTCCGGGAAGCAGGTAATGCCGTAGTAATAACACACCTTTTATGATGGTTCTCAAAACTATGCATCCATGATGGTAGTTTTCATTTGATCTCAGTATGCTACAGGATGTGCACCTGTGGTCTGCTGCAAAACCTTGTCCCTGGTTGTCTAACCAGGGATTTTATCATTGATTCAATTTGCCAATGACCGGCTTTTGAAATGCGGATGCATTATTGTAAATTAAAATTGAAACAGTTAACGCTCCCCAACTTAGATTGCCCGTTTGCACACCGGCCCAAATCCTAGCCACATGAGAAGTATGTCATTTACTTTTTCCCTCGGTGGGGTTACCCACATTGTGATGGTCCGCAAGATTCCCTGGAAAAGCCAGGTGGCCGTTCTCATGGACGGTGAGGAATGGCAATATGAAGTGGATGCCCCGGGTATTGTGCTCCTGCCGGGTAAGAGCCAGCCTCCCCCACCCGCCTTGGAAGAAAAGATCCTGCAGATGCTGAAGCTTTACTTTGCCCCTGTGCAGTAAAGCATGCCACAAAAAACAGCAGGAGATCCGTACCAACGCAGCAAATCAACCTCCCAATACAATAAAAAAAACGCACCGCTTTTGCGCGGTGCGTACCATTGGCCGGAGGCCACCTTTAATATTTTTACCCTTTGCATCACACGGCAAAGACGTGTTCAGATAAATCCTTTCTCCAGCGCCATGAAAGCTTCTGCTGCATTTTGCTGTTCCCACAAAATGGAATACACTGCCTGCGCTACCGGCATATATGCACCTACCTCGCGGTTGATCTCATAGATGCACCTGCTTGCATAATAACCTTCCGCCACCATGTTCATTTCCAGCTGGGCAGCTTTTACGCTGTATCCCTTGCCGATCATGTTACCAAACGTGCGGTTGCGGCTATGCAGGCTGTAACAGGTTACCAGCAGGTCACCCAGGTAAGCGCTGGCATTGTAATCATGCTCCGGCGCCAGGTGATGTTCCGTGCCGGCGTACTGGCCATATTTTTCCAGGAAGCCCTGCATCTCGCGGAATGAGTTGGTGATGAGTACACTCAGGAAGTTATCGCCGTAGTCAAGCCCATGGCCAATGCCGGCGCCCAGTGCGTAGATGTTCTTCAGCAGTGCCGCAAATTGCACACCTATCACGTCTGTGTTCACCACCGTTTGTAAATTTGCGTTGGTAAAGAGGGCCGCCAGCTCCGCCGTGGCGGCGGGTTGCAGGCCGGAGAAGGTGAGGTAGGATAATTTTTCCGCCGCTACTTCCTCTGCGTGGCAGGGGCCGGTGATGGTAAAATATTGTTCCAGGGGCAGGCCAAATTCTGTGAGCAGGTATTCGTTGATCAGCCGGTTCTGGTCCGGGATCATGCCTTTGATGGCAGAGATCACTTTCTTGTTCTGCAGCGCATCTTCCGGCAGGGCTTCCAGCACGGACGTGAGGAAGGCAGAGGGCACTGCGAGGATCACCGTGTCGCACGCGGCTACCACGGTTTGCAGGTTGTCACTCAGTTGCAACAGGGCTGTATTGAAATATACAGAGGTCAGGTAATGTTTATTATGATGCCTTGTTTGCATGTGGCGGATCACTTCTTCGCTGCGTATCCACCAGTACACGGGTTGTCCATTGTCAGTCAGGATCTTGGCCAGGGCGGTGGCCCAGCTGCCGCTGCCCACAATTGCAATCGGATTTGCCATACTCACTTGTTGGGTATTTTTGCGCAAAGTAACTAAAATAAGGTACTTATGGTGGATTTAAGAAATGTTAAAAAGCCCGGGGCTCCCTTGTACGCAAAGTCCTGAAACGAAAGCAGGTAGCGGCTTTGCAACCACTACCTGCACAAAAAGGCCTTTATAAGCGGGTTTTCTACTTCTTGTCAAACAGGGTGCTGGCCGGCACCACCTTTACTTTTTTGCCATTCTCCAGTTGTTTAGAAATGGCCGGGTAGGGCGCGCTTACCACTTCGTCACCGGCTTTGAGGCCGGATTTAATTTCGATGTAGTCATCATCCTGTACATCGGTGGTTACCTCCACCTGTTTCACCGTTCCGTCTTTCTGCACCACAAACACTACTTCCTTGGTTTGGCTGGGTGTGGCAGCGTCTCCATCTTCCTTGCGGGCATCCTTGCCTTTCAGGCTGGCAGTATCTTTTACTTCGCGGGTGGTTACGGCATTCACCGGCACGGCCAGTACATTTTTATGGGTACGGGTGCGGATATTCACGCTGGCGCTCATGCCGGGGCGGAAGGGAAAGTTCTTGGGATGGGCAGGATCTATCAGGTCTGCATACGTGTCGCGCAGCAGGCGGATATGCACTACGTAGTTGGTCACTGTTTCGCCGGAAGAAGAGGTGCTGGTGGTGGTGTTGGTAAGGGCTGCGCCCTTGTTGGACGCGGCGATCTGGGTTACAACGCCTTTGAACTTGCGATCGTTATAGGCATCTACTTCCACGATAGCGGTATCGCCGTAGTGCACTTTGGGCACATCATTTTCTCCTACATCCACCTGTGTTTCTATAACGCTGAGGTCTGCAATGCGCAGCATTTCTGTACCGGTCATCTGCGCGGTACCTACCACGCGTTCCCCTTTCTTTACAGAGAGCAGGGAGATAATGCCACTCATAGGCGCATCAATGGTGGTGCGCCCCAGTGTTTTATTGGCTTCCGTAACGTTTGCCTGGGCGCTGGCTACGGCAAATCTATTACTGTTGATAGACTGCACGGCTGCATTGTAATCTGCCTGGGCAGAAAGATAGGTGGCTTGCGCGGTTTCAAATTCAGAACGGCTCACTACTTTTTGTTCATTGAGGGCTTTGGCGCGGTCATAGGCGGCTTTTGCCTGTTCCAGCTTAGCCTGGTAAGAGCTCAGGGCTGCATTGGAGTTGGCCAGCTGGGCCTGCGACTGGCTGTAGGCGGCCATGGCGCGGTCCCGCTGGGAGCCGTAGATGTCTGCATAAATACGGGCCAGGGTCTGGCCTTTTTTCACAGAATCGCCCTCCATAACCAGCAGATCGGTGATCTCGCCCGATACGTCGGAACTTACTTTTACTTCCGTTTCGGGATAGATCTTTCCACTCGCGGCTACTACTTCGGTAATATCGCGGGTGGCTGCTTTGTCAGTGGCTACCTTAATGCCTTCATCCTTGTGCGTGGCTTTCATCACTACGATGATAAGCACCAGCAAGAGGAGAATGCCTCCAATCCAAAAGAGCGTCCTTTTTTTCATATTGCGGTAATGTGTGTGTCGTGTTTTGACGGATGGGCCACCGGTGCCTACAGGGTGATATGCTGATCCCTGTAGAATTCCAGCAACTTCATTTTAAAGATGTAATCATACAGGGCAGATACTTTATCGATCTGGGCCCGGAACAGGTTACTCTGTGTAGTAATATAATCGATGGTATTCATCAGCCCCAGTTCATAGCGCTTGCTGGCAAAATCAAATGCCCGCTGGGAAGCTTCCACGGAGCGGGAGGCTGCGTTGTATTTTTGTAAAGAGCCTACCGCATTTGCATAAGCGGTATAAATATCCTGTTTCAGCTTCTGGTTGTCCAGGTCTGTGGTCAGTTTCTGATTTTCCAGGTTCAGTTTTGCCTTGTTGTAATTGGTGCGCAGCTGCCAGCCGTTCAGGATGGGAATGTTCAAGGTAATCCCCAGCCCCTGCTGGAAGTTATCACTGAGCTGGGTTTTAAACGGTACATAATAGCTGGTGAATGTTTTGGGATAGTAGGCCCCTACGTTGGCGCCATTGGGCACACCCGGCGCGGTTTCCACGTTGCCGATCACGCTGTAGCCATAAGTGAGCGCATCGCCCTGGTTGGGCGTGTGGGCATAATAGGAACGTAAAAAACCAGACACAGACAGGGTGGGAAACATGGCACCAAAGGCAGCTTTTTTCAGCTTCTGGTATTCATCTATCCGCAACTGGTCTGCTTTTACAAGGGGGTATGTTGCCTGCGCGGCGCTGTACACCATTTCCGGCGCCAGCTCTGTGAGGTGGGGCATGGGAATATCTGCAATATTGCCCGGCACCTGCGGGGCGTAAGACTGGTCAAAGCCCAGGTTCAGCAAGGCTTTCATCTGTATCACAGACACGATCTGGGTGGTCTGGGCAGATACCAGTGTGCTGCTGTCGCGTGCCAGCTGGGCTTCCAGGTCGGCCTGGTTGCTTTCCGGCACGGCGCCGGCTATCACTTGCTTGCGGGTATTTTCCAACTGGGACTGGGTGAGCTTCAGCTGGTTCTGGCTGATATTTACCTGCTCATCATTGAGCAGGATCTGGAGGAATGCCTGTGCCACGTTCAGGGCCACATCGTTCTTTGCCTTTTCCAGCAGCATATCATTGGCCCTGCTTTCAAAACGGTTCCCGGCAATCTGGTTGCGGAGCGAAAACCAGTTGAAGATATTGGCGCTGGCCTGCAAACCGGGGCTGGTGGATAAATAACCCTGGTTCACAAATACGTTGGAGGTGGGGTCAATCGTACGACCCAGGTTATAGTTCTCACTGAAGGCAGCCGCCACGTTCGGCACTTGCTGCATCTGGCTTTGTTTCAGCGTCAGCGCGGCAAAGCGGCGCTGCACATCCTGTTGCTTAATCGTGATATTATGCTGCATGGCATAATCAACACTCTCTTGTAGGGTCCAGGGACGAACAGAGTCTGCCACCTGCGCAGCCACGGGCTGCACACCAGCTACCAGTAAAGAAAAACACAAGCCAATGCTTGCCGGGGCGAATAACTTCATGGGTAAAACTGAATAAGATAGTTGTGGCAATGCCTTTTTAAACGTCCTCACAGCAGGCAATACACGGGCAGGCATGGCGCGTAGCCACACTAAGTTAAGGCAAAACATGATACAATATTTATGTAGTTGTAGAAATGCGGGAAAGGGCTGACCAGCGTTCCAGTCATGATAATTTTACCCGGCTGGTCCCTGGCCCCCCTTTGATCAGGATACCACCTGGCCATCCTGCAGGCGTATAATGCGGTTTCCATACCCCGCGTTCTCTTCGGAATGGGTCACCTGTATGATCGTGATCTTGTCCTGCTCATTCAGGGTGCGGAACAGCTCCATGATCTGGCGTGCCTGTTCAGAATGCAGGTTGCCCGTGGGCTCATCCGCCAGCAGCACCTGGGGCTGGGCCACTACCGCGCGGGCTATACCCACCAGTTGCTGCTGCCCCCCGGAAAGCTGCGCGGGGAAAAGATCTTTCTTGGCCACGATGTTAAAGCGGTCCAGGATATCAGCCACTTTGCTTTTACGTTCACCGCCGCTCATATTTTTATAGAGCAGGGGCGTTTCAATATTCTCATACACCGTCAGTTCGTCAATGAGGTGGTAAGCCTGGAATACGAAGCCAATGTGGCCGCGGTGCAACTGGGTGCGCTTCTTTTCATTCAGCTTGCTCACCAGCTCCCCGTCAAATACATACTGCCCGTCCGTAGGCTCTTCCAGCAGGCCCATAATGTGCAGCAGCGTGGATTTGCCGCTACCGGAAGGCCCCATGATCGATACAAATTCACCTTCGTGGATCACCAGGTCTATGTCCCGGAGAATATCTACTTTGCCGAAACCGGCAGGGTAACTCTTGCTGATGTGCTTTAACTGTATCATTGCTATTTGTTCGTTTGAAAAGATGTGTTAATCCAGGCTGCGCAAGCTTTTCACCGGGTTAGCCAGCGCCGTGCGGATGGCATTGAAACTCACGGTGCAGAAAGCGATCCCCACGGCGATCACCGCCACCAGTAAGAAAGTCCAGCCCTGTATATGAATGCGGTAAGCGTAATCAGACAACCAGCGGTCCATGCCATACCACGCCAGGGGCGCGGCCAGCAGGATGGAAAGGACCACCAGTTTCAGGAAATCAGCAGAAAGCAGCAGTACCAGGTTGTTCACACTGGCGCCCAGCACCTTGCGGATGCCTATTTCGCGGGTACGCTGGGCCATGGCCATCACCGCTATGGCAAAGAGGCCCATGCAGGCAATGAGGATGGCCAGTACTGCGGCGCTGATAAAAATGCGGGACAGTCTTCCTTCCTGGTTATACTGGCGGTCTGTATTCTCATCCAGGAAGCTGCCCTGGAAAGTACTGCCAGGCGCCACTTCTTCCCAGGCCTGCTTTACCAGGTGCATGGAAGCCGGCAGGTTGCCCGGGCCTACTTTCACAAAAATATAGCGCAGGTTTTCCCGGCCGGAAAGGGTGAATGAAAGCGGCGAGATCGTTTTCTTCAGTGATTCAAAATTAAAATCCTTCACCACGCCTATAATGGGCATGGGTGGCTGGTTGCCACTCACCGGCATCAGTTGTCCTACTGCCTTCTCCGGCCCGCCCAGTATGCGCGCCATGGCTTCATTGATCACCAGTGCGTTGGTGTCCGTGGCAAAGCTGGGAGAGAAATCGCGGCCGGCCAGCAGGCGCATGCCCATGGTATTTACATAATCATAATCCACCGTGCGCCAGTGCGTGGTGATCATGTGATCGTTGTACATGAAAGACAACATGGAGGTAGACATGCTGCCGTCGTTGCCCCGGCCCATATTCACATTGGCGGCGCTGATGCCTTTTACCCGGCCGTCGCTGCCCAGCTTATTCCGCAGGCGTTGTATGGCTTGTTCGTACTGCACTTTATTGTCCAGGGGAATGCTGATCACCTCTTCCTTATTGTAGCCCAGGGGCATGCTGCGCAGGAAATTGAGCTGCTGCCAGGCCACCAGGGTGCAGCAGATCAGGGCAGCCGCGATGGTAAACTGGCCTACAATGAGGCTATTGCGCAGGCGGTTGTTGCTACCCACGCGTAGCTTGCCTTTCAGTACCTGCAGGGTATTGAAGCGGGCCATGCGCCAGGCAGGATAGCCACCGGCAAATACAGTGATCAATACAAACGCTGTAGCCGTATAAGCCAGCAGGTGCAGATCTTTCAGCAGGGAGAAGGAAAGCCCTGCGCGGAACATGCCGTTGTAAAAAGGTAGCAGCAGCCTTGCACACAAAAGACCCAGTACCAGCGCCATCAGGCATTGGATCAGGGTTTCACTCCAAAGCTGCAGCACCAGCTGGCGTTCCAGGGCGCCCATTACTTTGCGCATTCCTATCTCCCGCCCGCGGCCAAAGGCGCGGGCCAGGGCGATGTTCACAAAATTGGTTGCGGCAATGAAAATGATAAAGCAGGCAATGGCCATCAGCAGGTAAATGAACTGGCGCCCGCTGCCACCGGTGATGGGATTGAAATGCACTTCCTTCAGCGGCAGCAGCTGCAGGCGGATAAAGTTGCCATTCGCGTCCGGCTGGGCCCCATCCTTGCGGTGGTCTTCAATGGTGCCGGCATAATATTTATTGACCATGCCCTGGATCTGCTGCGTAAAAGTGGCCGCAGCCGCGGGGTTTTCCAGTTGAATGTACTGGTCTGTCATGGAGTTATCCCAGCGGTTCTTGCACTGCTCATAATTATCATAATTTTCATACCGCTGCAGGCAGGTGAAGTCGATGGTGGAGTTTTGCGGCACATCTTTTACCACGGCGCTTACCTGGAAAGGCTTCCAGTCGCCGGAGGTCCTTACCTGTACGGTTTTGCCCACGGGGTCTGCATTGCCAAACAGGGAATGCGCCAGCTTTTCCGTGAGCACCATATCACTCATTCCCTCCAGGGGGGCCTTACTGCCGCTGATCACCGGGAAGGTGAACATGCGCAGGAAATCGGCATCCACATAGCTAACAAATTGTTCTACTTCCTTATCCCCCACACGTAGGCTGGCACTGCTCCCGATCACGCGGGTGGCGGCTTTCACGCCAGGGGCCTCATTCTTCAAAGCCGCATTGGCAGGCATGGGCAGGTTCGCCATTTCCTTGATGCGGTCCCGGTCGTTCACACTACGGTACACCTGGAAAACAGACTGACTGTTCGTATGAAAATTGTCGTACGAAAATTCGGAATACACCGTCATGGCCAGCAGCAGGGCTACGGTAAAGGCGGCAGTCATGCCCAGCAGGTTTACACCGGTCATTACCCGGGATTTCCAGAGATTGCGCCAGGCTATTTTCAGATAAGTTTTGAACATAGGGAGTACTTTTTGTGTTGAATGTAACGTATGAACGGGATGGGTCAATGCAGCCCGGATGCCCTGGTAGCCTGCGGTGATCCAGGCAAACAGTATGGACGCTGCAATGGTGGCCAGGAAAATACGGGCCCTAAATTGATCCGGGAGGTAAACCCTTCCTGCCAGCGGTACAGGCCCTGTCAAGCGGTGAGGAAATAGTGGCTGAACATGGAAGGGCCTTTTTACATGCCGCCGCCATCATCAACGTTTCCTTTGTTGCCTTTGACCAGGCAACTGCTGTATAACGGTATCGGCTATACGTGAAATTGCTCCTTGATATTCTCTGTTACCACGCGACCGTCAAACAGGTTGATGATGCGGTGTGCAAAACCGGCATCGTACGGGGAGTGGGTAACCATGATGAGGGTGGTGCCGGCATCGTTCAGCTCCTGCAGCAGCTTCATTACTTCTTCCCCGTTGGTGGAGTCCAGGTTACCGGTCGGTTCATCCGCCAGGATCAGTTTGGGCTGGGCCACCACGGCGCGGGCAATGGCCACACGTTGTTGCTGGCCGCCAGACAGCTGCTGGGGGAAGTGGTTGCGGCGGTGCATGATGTTCATGCGTTCCAGCACTTTTTCCACTTTTTCCTTCCGCTCGGAAGCAGGCACTTTCAGGTAAAGCAGCGGCAGTTCCACATTTTCATACACCGTCAGCTCATCGATCAGGTTAAAGCTCTGGAACACGAAGCCAATGGAGCCTTTGCGGAGCTGGGCGCGCTGGCGCTCACTCATGTGTCCCACTTCCTTGTCCCAGAAGTGATACTCGCCACCGGAGGGGTTGTCCAGCAGGCCAATGATGTTCAGTAACGTGGACTTGCCGCAGCCGGAAGGGCCCATGATCGCTACAAACTCCCCGTCCCTGATCTCGAGGTTAATGCCGTTGAGCGCCGTGGTCTCCACCTCTTCGGTGGCAAACAGTTTCTGTAAGTTAACGGTACGTATCATACGATAGTTGATTTAGAGGATCGATGTATGTTTTTAAAATTCGAGGACTTCTTTGTTACCAAATGTTTCGTAAGAGGAGGTGATCACCTGCTCACCAGGTTTCAGCCCGTCCACTACTTCAAAGAACATGGGATTTTTACGGCCCAGGGTGATCTTGCGTTTTACTGCGCGCTTGCCACCGGCATCCAGCACGTACACCCAGTTACCACCGGTGTCTGAGAAGAAGCCGCCGCTGGGCAGCAGTACCGCGGATGCAGATTTACCCAGCTCCAGGCGGATAGGAGAGGTTTGTCCGCGGCGGATGCCTTCCGGCACGTCCTTGCCAAAATTCAGGTCCACGGCAAAGCTGCCATCCTTGATCTCGGGATATACTTTGGTCACAGTAAGTTCGTAATTACCCCCGTTAAATTCAAAGGAGGCCGTAAGACCGGTAAATACGCGGGAAACGTAGTGCTCATCCACGGTGGCGCGCATTTTAAACCCGTCCATATCATCGATCTGGCCCAGGTTCTGGCCCTCCACGATGCTGGAGCCCACTTCCACGTCTATGCTGGACAGCTGCCCGTCTACCGGGGCGCGTACCACCAGGTTGGCCATGTTTTCCTTCATCAGCTCCAGGTTATGCTGGGTGCGTTGCAGGGTGCCGGAAAGCTGGCTGATCTGCACTTTGGCGTTTTCTTCCTGGAACTGCTGGTACTGCGCCTGGATATCGCGCTGGTGCACCAGGCCCTCGTATTCGTACTTGTTCTTGTTAAATTCCTGGCGGGATACGATGCGCTCATCTACCAGTTGTTTGTTACGGTCGTACAGGTCTTTGGCCTGTGCAATCTGGCGGTCCAGGTCTGCGAGTGTTTTTTCAGATTCAAAGTGGCTTTGTTTCAGGTTCAGCTTCGTGTTTTCCAGTTCATTCACCAGGCGGTAGATCTCTGTTTCATGATTCACATAGTCCATCATCACGTGCTGGTTTTCCAGGCGGAGGATGGAATCCCCTTTCTTTACCATGCTGCCACCTTCCAGGAATTTCTTTACCACGTAGCCGCCCTGTATGGCATCGAGGCGGATGGTTTTAAGAGGCAGTACTACAGCGGTAACGGCAATATAGTCGTCAAAAGGACCCTGGGTTACTTTGGAGATGGTCACTTTGTCTTTTTCAACGTTTAATTTGGAACGGTGGTCGGCGAAGATGAGGTTGTAGCCGAGCAGCAGTACCAGTGCTGCGGCACCTCCCACATACAGGATGCGTTTCCTGTTCCAATACTTCTTTTCAATTTTTCTGTCCATGATCGGGAGCCTTGAGATTTTTGGCTGATCAGCAGTAGCCAATCCATGTGCCAAACGCCGAAATGCTTGATTATAGCCACTTTGCAGGGGTTTTCACCGTTATAAGCGTACGCAGATGAACAAAGCACGTTCATTTCCGGACGATTTGCCCCTGCAGGCCAGGTAGTTGCGCACCCGCGTGAAATCTTTTATTTATATTGGCACGTCCGGTTTTGAGACGATTTCCTTGCGGCCAGCGCCCCAACCCGGAACAGCGTTTGCTCCACCCTTCACACAACTAAATGTATGACAACACTCGACCCGGCCAAAATCCTCATTGTAGATGACGACCTGGATGTACTGCGTGCAGCCCGCCTGCTGCTGAAACGTCACTTTGAACAGGTGGACTTCGAGAAAAATCCGCAAAAGATCCCTTATCTCGTTTCCAACTTTGAGTATGATGTGATCCTGCTGGACATGAACTTCACCCGTGACCTGAGCAGTGGCAAGGAAGGCTTTGAATGGCTGGACCGTATCCTGGACCTCAAGCCTAATGCGGCCGTGATCCTCTTTACCGCCTACGGCGATGTGGAGATGGCCGTGCGCGCCATCAAAGCCGGTGCGGCAGATTTTGTGCTGAAGCCCTGGGAAAACCAGAAGCTGCTGGACACGGTGCATGCCGCCCTGCATAAACGCCGTGCTACGGAAAAAGACAAAACGCAACAACAGCAAAATCATAACCTCATAGGCCAGAGCCCCGCCATGCAGGCCGTATTTGAAACCGTGTCGCGCGTGGCCAATACCGATGCCAATATCCTGATCCTGGGCGAGAACGGCACCGGGAAAGATGTGCTGGCCCGCCACATCCACGAGCTGTCCCTCCGCAAGGCAAAACCCTTTGTGGCGGTAGACCTGGGGGCCATCAGCGAATCACTTTTTGAAAGCGAACTGTTTGGCCACGTCAAAGGCGCCTTCACCGATGCGCGCGACGACCGCAAGGGCCGCTTTGAGGAGGCAAACGGGGGCACCATCTTCCTGGATGAACTGGGCAATATCAACCTGCCCCTCCAGGCCAAACTGCTCACCGTGCTGCAAAACCGCTCGGTGACCCGCGTGGGCTCCAATAAGCTGATACCGCTGGATGTACGCCTGATCTGCGCCACCAACCGTAATATACAGCAAATGGCCGCCCAGCAACAGTTCCGCCAGGACTTGCTCTACCGCATCAACACGATTGCCATACAACTGCCGCCCCTGCGTGAACGCACGGAAGACATATTGCCCCTGGCCCAGCACTTCCTGGAGCAGTACCGCCTGCGGTACCAGCGCCCCGTAACCGGCATCAGTGATTCCCTGGCCAACCAGTTGCAGCAATATGAATGGCCGGGCAACATCCGCGAGCTGCAACATGCCATAGAACGCGCGGTGATCCTCTGCCAGGGCAAAACCCTGCAGCCTAAAGATGTTTTCATTAAACCTGCTGAGCCGGAAACGACAGACAATACCGGTTACAACCTGGAGGAAATGGAACGCAATATGATCGTACAGGCATTGAAAAAATGCAATGGCAACATTACGGAAGCCGCACGGGAACTGGGCCTTAGCCGGGCCGCCCTGTACCGCCGGCTGGAAAAATACAACCTCTAAACTGTGAACCGCTTTACCCTCAATGTACTGCTGCGCGTGGCCGGCATCACCGCCACCATCATGCTCGGGGCCTGGGCCTGGATGCAGGTTACGCCTGTGCTGGGCCTCCTGTTTGCCGTAGTATTGGGTATAGAGGTGTTTTACCTGGTACATTACATTACCCGGGTAAACCGTAAGCTCACCCTCTTCCTGGAGTCTATCCGTTACGGCGATTTCTCCATCCGCTTCAGCGCAGACAATAAGCTGGGCGCCAGTTTCACGGCGCTTAACCAGCAGTTCAATGAAGTGATGGAAGCCTTCCGCCAAACGCGTGCGGAAAAAGAAGCCAACCTTAAATACATCGACACCATCATCCAGCACATCAGTATTGGTGTGCTGAGTTTTGATACCGCCGGCAAGATAGAGCTCATTAACCCGGCAGCCTTCCGCTTCCTGGGTATTTACCGCCTGCGCAATATCATGGAGCTGAAAGGCACGCATGAAGACCTGGCAGAGCAACTCATGAAACTGGCCTCCGGCAAAAAGATCCTGTACCAAACGCAGAACGGCCAGCAGCTTTCCATCCACGCCACGGCCATCACCCTCCAGGGCAGGGCCATCAAGCTACTGTCTGTGCAGAACATCCATGCAGAACTGCAGGCAAAAGAACTGGAATCATGGCAAAACCTGGCCCGCATCCTGCGCCATGAGATCATGAATTCCATTACGCCCATCGTATCACTGATCGGTACCATGCAGGAGATCGTAGACATGGACATTACACCCGTAACGCCCGCTAACGAAGCCGTGGCCGATCTCCAGGAAGCCCTCTCCACCATTGAGAACCGCAGTAAGGGCATCATGAATTTTGTGAACGCTTACCGCGATTATACAACGTTACCGGCGCCACAATTCACCATCATTTCGGTAAAAACGCTGGTCAATGATGTGTATCAATTGCTGCTGCCCGCACTCAAAAAAGCAGGCATCGGCACTACCCTTTCCATGCAAACGGACGTACAGGTGCACGCGGATATTTCACAAATGCAGATGGTACTCATTAACCTGGTGAAGAACGCCATGGATGCGCTGGAGCACACAGACAATCCCTCCATTGCCATCAGCACCAGCCTGCAGGGCGGGCAGCAGGTAGTGATCAGCGTGGCCGATAATGGCCCCGGCATTGATGAAGAAGCCCTCGACAAGATCTTTATCCCTTTCTTTACCACCAAGCGCACGGGATCCGGCATTGGCCTCAGTCTTTCCCAGCAGATCATACAGCTGCATGGAGGCCAGCTCAAAGTGAGCACGGAACCGGGCAAAGGCACCACCTTCCTGGTGCTGCTCGGCACCTGAATGGCCGGCCCGCATGATTGCGTTATCCTTCCGTCTTCAACCTGCCGCCCCGTTTCACCACTGCCACCCCGGCAATGGTGATCGTAGCCAGTGCATTATATTTAAGCGGCTGACACTATGCCGGATTGGACCAATTACGCTGTGGTAGCGGCTTTTTACGGTTTTAAAGATTAACGGCACCTGCCTGTAATACAAAAGCCGCTCCTTATCACAGGTGGCTTTTGTTTCATAAATCGTTAAACCGGGTGCACGGACTGGCGTTATTGATGCTTATGTCTTAATTTTAAACCATGCCCGAGACAAACCGTGTACGGGGTGCCATGCGCCCTTTGCTGCTGGCAGGCTTGTTCCTGCTTATTCTGCTTACTGTATTATGCACGCCGGTGGGCGTGCACCACTACGCACTGCTGGCAGGCATGCCCCTGCTCATGCTGTTCTGGTGGACCAATACCCAACACGTAGCTTCCACCTTCCGTTACGGAATGCTCTTTGCCCTGCTGGCTAATTTTTCGCAGGACATCAGCGCTATCCGCCTGTACGAGGTCCGCTTTGATGGTACTTTCCTGGGATTCTGGTTGTTTATGCTGCCTTACCTGTTCACGCTTTTCTGCGTACCGGTGTTCCTGGTGTACACCTTGCTGCAAATGCGCTATCGCCTGCCACCCCGCAGCAGATGCAACTGGGTGGCGATTTTTGGCTTTGTGCCCATCACCACCATGGTAGTGCTCACGTTTGTGTATAACAATGGGATGAACTTCACCTGGAACTGGATCAATGTTCTTTTTATAGCCTATGCCCTCCTGCTATTTGTTCTCTTTGAATCCATCGTGCATGGCTTTTCCAGTCCCGTGGCACCGGGAGCGAGGCTGGCGCTGGTAGCGGGTTTCGTTTTCGTGATGCTGCGGTATAAATTACAGTTTCCCAGCCTGCCCTTTGGCATTAGCCTGCCGGTGAACTGGCCGGAGAATTTTGTGCATTACCTGCAAAATATCGCCATTCCCCTGCTGCTGTACGTGCAGAACGCCTGCCTGGCCCTGCTGGTTTATGCCACCGCCAGGTATCTAAATTCCCGCGTTATCCCTTAATTTTGACGAACGCCCTGGCTTAGCCCACAGCGAAACATGCAAAAAATATGGAGCAGCAAGTTGATTTTTTAGTGATCGGGTCCGGGATAGCAGGCCTTACCTATGCCCTCAAAGTTGCGGAAGCATGTCCCGATAAGAAAGTGATGATCATCACCAAAACACGGGAAGACGAGACCAACACCAAGTATGCACAAGGCGGCGTGGCCGTGGTGAATGACCTGGAGCACGACAGCTTTGAAAAACATATTGAAGACACCCTCATTGCCGGCGATGGCCTTTGCAATCCTAAGGTAGTGGAGATCGTAGTAACGGAAGGCCCCGAACGCGTGAACGAGATCATTGCATGGGGCACTAATTTCGATAAGAACGAGCAAGGTGGATATTCCCTGGGCCGCGAAGGCGGCCACTCCGTGTTCCGCGTGATCCATCATAAAGATGTAACCGGGAAAGAAATAGAACGCGCCCTGCTAACGGAGATCCATAAACGAAAAAATATCAGCCTGGTTACCCATTGCTTCGTGGTAGACCTGATCACACAGCACCACCTGGGCTACCTGGTTACCAAAAGCACACCGGATGTGGAGTGCTACGGTGTGTATGTACTGAACCAGCGCAACAACCGCATTGAAAAAATATTGTCCCGCATTACCCTGCTGGCCACCGGCGGCAACGGGCAGGTGTACCGCACCACCACCAATCCCGGCATAGCTACCGGCGACGGGGTGGCCATGGTGTACCGCGCCAAGGGCCGCATTGAGAACATGGAGTTCATCCAGTTCCATCCCACCGCTTTGTACGAGCCGGGTGTAAGCAATGCCTTCCTCATCACGGAGGCCGTGCGCGGCGATGGCGCCATCCTCCGCAACCAGGCCGGTGAGGACTTCATGCACCGCTACGATGACCGCCTGTCACTGGCCCCCCGCGATATCGTGGCCCGCGCCATAGACAGTGAAATGAAGCGCACCGGTACGGAACATGTGTACCTGGACTGCCGCCACATGGACCTGGAAAAATTCATCCACCACTTCCCGAATATTTACGAGAAATGCCGCTCCATCGGCATTGACGTTACAAAAGACATGATCCCCATTGCACCTGCGGCCCATTACAGCTGCGGCGGTATTAAAACCAATGAATGGGGCAGAACTTCCATCAACCACCTGTATGCCTGCGGCGAATGCGCCAGCACCGGCCTGCATGGGGCTAACCGCCTGGCCAGCAACTCCCTGCTGGAAGCTATGGTGTTTGCCCACCGCTGCTACCTGGAAGCGGTAGCAAAAATAGACAGCACCGAGTTCAATGAAGACATCCCCGACTGGGATGCCCGTGGCACCATGGAGCCCAAGGAAATGATCCTCATCACCCAGAGCCTCAAGGAGCTGAAATCCGTGATGAGCGATTATGTAGGCATTGTGCGCACAGACGAGCGCCTGCAACGCGCCATGCGCCGCCTGGACATGCTGCACGAAGAAACAGAAGCCCTCTATGAGCGCACCGTGGTATCGCCCCAGCTCTGTGAATTGCGTAACATGATCACCGTAGCCTACCTGATCGTGAAGGCGGCCAACTTCCGCAAGGAAAGCCGGGGCCTGCACTACAACACCGATTATCCTTTCAAATCCACCCTGCTGCAGAATATTGTCCTGTAGCGGGTTGTAAGTAGCCTGTAAATGTACTACCTCTTATTAGCCATATGTTATTTCATATCAGTGCTTCCCTTCTTTATCTTGTACGGGATCAGTGACGTTTTGTTCCTGCTGGTATACCACGTGTTTGGCTACCGCAAAGCCGTGGTAATGGCCAACCTGCAACAGGCCTTCCCGGAAAGAACGGAAGCCGAGCGCAAACGCCTGGCCCGCCGGTACTACCGGAATCTTACGGACATGATGCTGGAAACCATCAAGCTGCTCACCATCAGCAAGAAAAACCTGAAGCGCCGTTTTGATTGTGACCTCACCGTACTGCAGGAACTTTATGCTAAAGGAAAGAGCTGCCAGCTGCACCTGGGACATAACTTTAACTGGGAATGGGCCAACGTGTTCTGCCAGCAGGGGGTTAACTTTCCTTTCCTGGTGGTATACATGCCGCTCACCAGCAAGCCGGCCGACCGGCTGTTCCGCCACTTCCGGGAGCGCGCAGGCACCGTGCTGCTGCCGGCCAATGATATGGGTAATGCCATGCAACCCTGGCTGCACAAGCAATACCTGATAGCCCTGGTGGCAGACCAGAACCCCGGCAATCCCCGCCGCACTTACTGGTTGCCCTTCCTCAATAAGATGACCGCGTTTTACAAAGGCCCTGAAATGTCGGCCCGCCGCTACAACATCCCCGTGGTGTTTGCAGACATCCGCAAGGTGAAAAGAGGTTATTACAAGGCCCGCCTGGTACTGGCCAGTGAAGACCCGCAAAACCTTCCGGAAGGGCAACTGACCGAACAATTTGTACGCTTCCTGGAACAAAATATCCATGAACAACCAGAGGTGTGGGTGTGGAGCCACCGGCGATGGAAACACGAATACAAAGGACAACCAACCGTATAAAACGAAAGCGGGCATTATCACGAAGATAATGCCCGCTGTATTTTTATACCGCTGAAATGCTTACCGGTAAAGCATTCCAGGCCTTATTATTTTACAAGGTCAATGACTGTATCAATCATCCCGGGATCTTCAGTTCCTGGCCGGGGTGAATGAGATTGGGGTCTTTGATCTGGTCTTGATTTGCTTTAAAGATGTCGTTCCAGGACACACCGGGAAACAGCTTAGCGATCTTACTCAGGCTATCCCCTGCTTTTACCACGTAGGTTTTAGGTTCGGTTACACCCTCGGGCAGGGTGATGTCCAGCACCAGGTCACCGGACCGCATTTCAGGATCTGCAGCTTCATAAGCGTCCCAGATAGCGTCTTTTGCTTCCGCGGTGGGCGCAGTGCCACTTACGTAAAGGGTGCCTTCCTGTTCATTTACTTTCAGATCGGTTACACCTTGGTTCTTTGCCAGGTCTACCAGCGATTGATATTTTTCTTGTACAGACATGACGTTTTATTTAAGGGTGAGCTGGTTGTTTACTTTCTTCGGATGGCTTTCGTGCACTACCTGCATGATCTTGCGCAGCGATGCTTTCTGCACACTGCCGGTGAGGGTTACTTCACCATTGTTTACAGTAGCGGTAATGCCGGTAAGGCCATTGGCAGTAAAGCCGGAGTCAATGCTTTTCTGCAGGGTTACGTCCGGAGAGATCACCACGGGTTCAGGGGCAGCAGGCGGAGGCGGGGGCGCAGCAACGGTCACCTGGTTATCTACGCTTTTTACGCCCTTGATGCCCTGCACGGCGGTAGCAGCATTTGCCTTGATGCTGTCTTCCTTCACTTCACCACTCAGGGTTACTACCCCGTCGTGTACCTGCCCGTTCACCCCGGGAGCAGCGCTGGTCAGTTTTTCATTCACGTCCTTCTGGATATCCTTGTCAGAAGGCTTACAGGCTGCCATGGACAATGCCAGCAACCCGGCTAAAAAAAAGCTCGCTTTTTTCATCGTAAGTGGTTTTGGATTTTGAGGTGATGCTTGAAATTTATCCTAATATAACTGATAATTGCCACAAAACGCGCCGGCGTACTTAACCTGGCGGATGGAATGGATGAGGCTACATGCCTGTAGCCACGCAGATCCATACATGCAAAAGGCGCCACCGGAACGGCGACGCCTATTATAACATTTAAACCTGCTAAACTTAATCTAAACTTAATTCAGTACGTTCCTTTCCTTCACCACTTCCAGGCCTTTTTCGTCTTTCATGGCCTTGAAGCCACCCACCACGTTGCGCAGGTTGTGAATGCCTTCGCGCTTCAGCATGGAGCAGGCTATAATGCTGCGATAGCCGCCCTGGCAGTGCACATACAGGTTGAAGTGCTCATCCAGGTCTGCCATGGAACCGGGGTCCGTCATATCATTGAGGGGCAGGTTCAGGGCATTTTTAATGTGGCCATCCGCATATTCCGCAGGCTTGCGCACATCCACGATCATCAGATGCTCATCATGCGGCAGGTCCATGGCCAGTTCATCCGGTTCCACGGAAATGATCAGGTCTATGGGCTCACCCGCAGCCTGCCAGGCAGCATAGCTGCCATCCAGGTAGCCGCTCACTTTATCAAAACCTACACGGGCCATGCGCACCAGGGTTTCTTCCTCTTTACCCGGCTCCGTTACCAGTACGATCTCGCGTTCAAAGGGCAACAGGCTGCCTACAAATTCTGCGAAGCGGCCTTCCAGGCCAATGCTGATGCTACCGGGTACAAAGCCGTCTGCAAATGTATCTGCATGGCGGGTATCCAGGATCAAGGCGCCATTGGCCACGCGTTCTTTGAACTCCGCTACAGACAAGGGCTTCAGCGATTTCTCTTTCACTTCCTGCAGGGCACCTGCGCCTTCTTTATTCAGTTTTGCATTGATGGGGAAATAGACGGGGGGCGTTGTAAGGCCGTCCGTTACTTCGTTGATAAAAGTAGCTTTATCAGTAGCCAGCAATGCATAGTTGGTTTTCTTTTCATCACCAATGGTGCTGTAAGTGCTGGGGCCCAGGTTCTTGCCGCAGGACGAGCCGGGACCGTGTGCGGGGTACACCGTTACCTGGTCTGGCAAGGCCTTGATCTTGGTGTTCAGTGATTCAAATAGCATACCCGCCAGCTCTTCCTTGCTCAGGTCTCCGCTGAACAGGTCCGGGCGGCCCACATCCCCTACAAACAGGGTATCACCGGTGTACACACTGTGCGCGTCGTTGTTTTCATCGCGCAGCAGGTAGCAGGTGCTTTCCAGCGTGTGGCCGGGTGTGTGCAGCGCCTCTATGGTCACTTCACCCACTTTAAAGATTTCATGGTCCTTGGCAATGTAAGCCGGGAAGCTGGTCACGGCCAGTGGCCCATACACAATGGGGGCGCCGGTAGCTTCCGCCAGTTCTACGTGGCCGCTCACAAAGTCTGCATGAAAGTGGGTCTCGAAAATATATTTGATGGTAGCATTGCGCTCTTTGGCCAGCGCAATATAAGCGTCGATGTCTCTTAATGGGTCTATGACCACCGCTTCCCCGGCCGACTCTATGAAGTAAGCGGCTTCGGATAAGCAGTTAGTATACAATTGCTTTACGAACATGGTTGTTGGCTTTTGATTGTTGCAAAAATACGAATATTCAAAGCTACGGCCTATGGATAAAATCTATTTGCCGGCAGGCACTTTCCAATAAACCATTCCCGGCTTCAATGACGGAACAATGACCCGTGCCCCGTCCACCCATGCCTGACATTGGTCAAAGACCATACGCTTCCCCCCTGGAAGAGGGTGGGCTGCAAACTCCCGCAACAGCAGGCCCGCCCTCCAAAACGAAACTACCCCCTCCGTTGCGGGAGAGGGTAGTTAAATCTTTTTCGAACAAACTCCTGATTAGCCAACCAGTTCTTCTACAAATTTGGCAACTTCGGCGATACGGCCCTTGTTGATGGTGTAGTGAATGAACTTGCCGTCTCTTTCGGTGATCACAATACCTGCTCTTCTGAGGATGGCCAGGTGCTGCGATGCTACGGACTGCTCCAGGCGCAGTTTTACATAGATCTCCGTTACCGTCATTTTCTTATGATCTTCCAGGAGGCGGATCATCTGCTGACGCAACTTGTGGTTAATCGCACGCAATACCATCGCGGCTTTTTTTACTGCAATGTAATCCAACTTGATCTGGTCTTTTTCGCTGTTACCCCTAGAAATAATAAGCGTATTAGAAGAGGTTGTCAATAATGTTTTTTCCATCGCTTAAACAGTTTTTTTAAAATGATGAATAAAGGGATCAACGGACAGTAAAACGCGACCTACTAGAAAATAGCCGCGGATTTATCGATTGATACAAAACTATAATATCTATCACAATAAAAAAAATTTCCATACCTTATTTTTTCATATATAAAGGCGGTCACTTGCGAAAAATCCATTATTTGACACTTCTGTGACATAATTTTCCCTGCTGAGCCTGCTCTATTTAACCGGATGGTAAAATGCCTTCAGATAATGGGGCGCAAAATAAGCCACATCCTCAAAGCGGCCTCCAGCATAACTTTCCTCCGCCAGGGGGATCATATGGGCTGCGCTGATCTGGTAGGGAATAAAGCGGGCGTTCACAGATTTTTCCATGAAATTTTCCCATTTGCTGCTCCCATCACCAAAAAAATAGATGCGATGTGTGGACAACCATTCCTGGAAATTATCGGGTGATAAGATCAGCGCTTCACCCGGCAAAACCGCCTCCAGGCGGGCGTTGTACAACGCGGTGAATACTTCCATGCGGCGGGCATCGATCATCGGGCAGTACAATGCCTCCTGGTCCTGCTGCTGCTGTATGGCGCCCTGGGCCATCAGTTGCAGGGTGCTGATACCGATCAATGGTTTTTGCCAGGTGTAACACAACCCTTTCGCTGTGGCCACGCCAATGCGCAGCCCCGTATAAGAGCCCGGGCCCGCACTCACCGCAATGGCGTCCAGGTCCTGCCCGCGCAGGCCTGCCTGGCGCAATGCCTGCTGTATAAACAAAGTAATGGACGCCGCCTGCTCCCGTTGCTCGGGATTTTCCAGCAGTTGCAGCACCGCGCCATCTTTGGAAAGGCATACAGAGCCCACGGTAGTGGCGGTGTCTATGTGTAAGATCGTGGCCAATTTCTTTTAATTTTTATGGTTCAATGCTTCTGCCTCCAGCAAGGGGCATATTTCGTAGCGGGGCATACCGGTAGCGGCCTTCACCGCCCGCAGGATACCCACTACCTGCGCCAGTCCTATCTTTGCGCCCCATTCAAAAGGCCCGTACGGATAATTGGTACCCAGCTGCATGGCCAGGTCAATGTCTTCGCGGCTGGCCGTTCCTTCAGCGGCAGTAAAATAAGCTTCGTTAATGATCATGCTCACCACGCGGGGTGTTACAAGTCCCGGCATATCCGCTACCCTGGCGCTTTCCCAGCCGAGCTGCGTTTGCAGGCTTTCCCACTTTTGCCACAGCGCATCCTCTGTGCACGACATTTCCAGCAGCGGCATATGTAAAAAACCCGGCAGCCAGTTGCAGCCAATGATGCTGGTAGCGTTATACTTTTCGCGTAATGCCTGCAGCGATGTTTTCACTACGTTGCCCAGCACCGGCGTATCCGGGTATTGCGCATAGCTGGTGGCATTGCCCGGTGTATCGTCCAGCGAGAGGTCTATCACCAGCGCATAAGCCGAAAGGTCTGTGCGCGAGATGTCTGTCTCGTAGCGCAGGGTATGATGGCCGAAAGGTTTTGCCTGCAATGCCTCCCAGCGGGCGGCATCACCAGTCACAAGTATCTGCATGTGCCAAAGGTTTGGATGGCGAATTTAACGAAAACCGCGCTGCGCGCAATGCGCAGCCTTTGGCAGGCCCGGCTTGCGCTGAGCAGTATTTTCCTGTAATTTTAAGCCATGGAAAAGCAAATCATTCAATCCAGCAACGCGCCCGCTCCCATTGGGCCTTACAGCCAGGCCGTAACAGCAGGCGGCTTCACTTTCGTATCCGGCCAGGTGGCCATCAATCCTGCCACGGGCGACCTCGTGACCGGCGATATTGCCACTGAAACCACCCAGGTCATGGAAAACCTGAAAGCCGTACTTTCCGCCGCAGGGCTCACTTTCAACGATGTGGTGAAGACCACCATCTTCCTCACGAAAATGAGCAATTTTGCCGCGGTAAATGAAGTCTACGGAAAATATTTCACCGCCAATTTCCCTGCCCGCGAAACAGTGGAAGTATCCGGCCTCCCGAAGGGTGTGAACGTGGAGATCTCTGTTATTGCCGGGAAATAGTTAATGGTTGATCATACCCGGACATCACAGCGTAGCAGATATTTTACCAGAGAAAAGACCGCCGTTGGCAGCAAACGCTATCAACGGCGGTCTTTTTTACATACGTTTATCAACATTCACACGATCAACGGTTCGCAAAGAGCAGTTTTGCCAGTTGCGCATCATGGCCGTATACGTCGTTGCGCAGGTTCAATCTTCCCTTTGAATCCACAAACGCCGTGAAGTAGCTGATATACACGGGCACCTGTTCATCACCTTTCAGCTGTACATATTTTTCCTTACCGGCGTTCATGGCTGCGTGGATCTTATCTGCATTCCATACGCTGTCTTTCCGCAACACCCAGTTGGCCAGTTTTTCGGGCTCCTGCACGCGGATGCATCCGTGGCTGAAAGAACGGTTCGTAGCGTTGAAGAGGCCTTTGCTGGGCGTATCATGCAGGTAAATATTGTATTCATTGGGGAAGAGGAACTTTACCTTGCCCAGCGCATTCTTGCCACCAGGGCGTTGCCGGATGATGTAGGGGAAGTTGCTGCCGGTGTATTTGCTGAAATTCACGCCGGTCACCACTTTACCGCTGCCGGTAACTACTTCCATGTTTTCACGCGCCAGGTAGCCGGGGTTGCGTTTCACGGCAGGCAATACCTCGTGCGCCAGGATGCCGGGAGCCACATTCCAGTAAGGACTGAACACCACATACTGCATTTTCTTGGTAAAGATCACAGTGCTGCCACCAGGCTTACCTACAACTACGTTGCAGCTCCAGGCCAGCTTTCCATCTTCATACACATATAACTTATACGCGGGAATATTCACCAGTAAATAATCGCCGCTCGGATCCGCAGGCACCCAGCGCAGGCGCTCCATGTTCACCAGGATCTGTTCCATGCGGTTCTTCAGCGGTACGTTCAGGGCGTTCACCACTGCGGGGGTGATCTGCCCGTCCACCTTCAGTCCCATGCGGTCTTCAAAGTTGCGCAAGGCAGAATCCAGTGCCGGTGTAAATGTCTGGGAAGTATCTGCATCGGCCAGGTCGCCAAAGGCGTGGAGCTTGTTTTTTACCTGGCTTATCACGGGCGAATGCTGGCCGGATTTGATAGTGGCCTTGCTTACGGCAATGGTATCCCAATGGCCTTCCTGCTCAATATCCGCCAGCTTTTTCAGCTGGTCGCGCAGCAGTTTGTATTGCTGGTTCACCGGTTCATCGCTGGTGAAGGAACCTGATTTCTGGGAGATCATGCTTTGCAGCACGCTGCCCATGTCCAGTTTCTTGCGGGGGATGTACCAGTCCAGTGCTCTGGCAGAGTCGCTGGTCATGCCGCCCCACACTTTATCTGCGTATAAAAAGAAATGGGCGGTGAGCATCATTTCCAGTTTGGCAATGCGGGGATCGCCGGGATTTACCTTGCCGCTATCCACCCCTATTTCATTATAAAGCTCGTTGAGCTGCTTGTTTTGCAGGCCGCTGGTACCGTTGCCCAGCGCGGGATCTGTTTCCACCATGTTGATGAAATTACCCGCCTGTTCGGTCATCGTATCATGGTCTACCCAGGCATAGTGATATTCCCGTTTGGCGTAGAAGTCGCGCACCTCATTTGCATAATGCTTATACAGGGAACTGGAGTCCAGGAATTTGTTCAGCGCATTGCTGTCTACCACCTGGGGAAGGTAGTCTTGTTTGGTGAGCACCTTGGTGCTGCGTTCTTTGGCCTTTATCACGGGGGCGTTCTTCCTGCCTTGCTGCTGGCAGGCCATCAGGGTACAGAGGAGTAAGCATAATGCATACAGGGGTAATGACCGCATCTTCATCTTTTTGGATTTTTGGTAAATGGGGGCAGTCGTGCCCGGCTTTCCCAAGGCCCAAAAAATCTGCCAATTAAAAAGGGCTGGTCCTGCGTGGCCAGCCCTTAAAGTCTTTATTGTAATGGGTATGGGTTAGAATTTGATCTCTTCGTCGTTGTTGTCGAAGAAGCGGTATTCTGTGAGGTGGTAGTTATTGTCCGCCCTCAGTTTTATCCAGCGTTTAAAGCGCCAGTACCATTTCCATTGGCGGCTACCCAGGAAACCCTTGGTGAGGTAAGCGTACAGGATGGGGTGTACGCGGATGCTCAGGCCTTTGTGCTGGTGGTTGATGAGATAGAGCAGGTTCTTTTCTATCTCTTCCAGGATAAGCATAGAAGCGCCGATCTTACCAGTACCCCGGCAGGTGGGGCAGTCTTCTGCAACGGAAATGGTCATTTCCGGTTTCACGCGCTGGCGGGTGATCTGCATCAGGCCAAACTTGGAGATCGGGAGAATAGTATGTTTAGCGCGGTCCTGGGCCATGTGCTTTTCCATGGCTTCAAACACGGTCTTTTTATTCTCGGGCAACTTCATATCAATGAAGTCGATGATGATAATGCCACCCAGGTCGCGGAGGCGGAGCTGGCGGGCTATTTCTGCCGCGGCTTCCAGGTTGCTGGCCAGGGCATTCTGTTCCTGGTTGTTGCTGGAGCTTTTGTAACCGCTGTTCACGTCTATCACGTGCAGGGCTTCCGTAGCTTCTATGATCAGGTACACGCCACTGTCCAGGTTTACGGTTTTACCGAAGGCAGATTTTACCTGGCGGGTAATGCCGTAGTGGTCAAAGATGGGTGCCCCATTGTGGTAGTAGGTAACGATGTCCTGCTTTTCCGGTGCGATCTTCTGGATATATGCACGCGTATCGCTGTACATATTCTTATCGTTGATCACAATGCGGTTAAAACTTTCGTTGAGCAGGTCGCGCAGCATGCTGGTGGTCTTGGCCTGTTCGCTCAGGATCTTTTGCGGGGCCTGGGCGCCTTTGAGATTGGCCTGTATGATCTTCCAGGTCTCCACCAGGGCGGTGAGGTCTTCGTGCAGTTCTGCGGTTTTCTTTCCCTCCGCTGCGGTACGGACGATCACGCCAAAGTTGGGTGATTTGATGGCCTCTACAATTTTCTGCAGTCTTTTCCTTTCTTCCGAGGAGTGGATCTTTTTGGAAACGGCTACAATGTCGTTGAAGGGTGTTAACACGATAAAACGGCCAGGCAGGGAAATTTCGCAGCTCAGGCGGGGGCCTTTGGAGGAGATGGGCTCTTTGAGGATCTGTACCAGGATGTTCGGCTTACCGCCCAGCACTTCGGTCACCTTACCGGTCTTTACGATCTCGGGCTCGTTCTTAAACTTTCCAAAATCAAATCCCTCGGGGCTCTTGTCGTGCATGGCCAGTTGGGTAAATTTGAGGATGGAGCGGATATACGGGCTAAGATCGGTGTAGTGCAAAAAGGCATCTTTTTCGAACCCCACGTCTACGAAAGCAGCATTGAGCCCGGGGATGAGCTTTTTCACCTTCCCGAGGTACAGATCGCCTACTGAAAAATTAGGATTGCCGCTCTCGTGATGCAGCTCTACGAGCCGCTTATCTTCGAGCAATGCAATCTCTACACCAGTAGGTGCTGCATTTATAATCAATTCCTTATTCAAGTGTCTTAAATTTTAGCCTTTTAAGCTGCACCATTGAAGGGGGACATGGCATCCTGCGCGTATAAACCTGCAGGCTTTGGTATCCTTTGGTATCGCCAGATAGCAGCTAACATCTGTAAGTTAGCAATTCTTCATTACAGTTAACGATGAAGGACTTGCGCTTCAAGGGTTTAGCGATCACAGGTATTCTCCGGAAATGGTCTCGGTTCCGGTAAAAAAACCTGCATGACCTTGGCAATTTAACAATATAATTGCCAAAATCATGCAGGATGTATGGAAAAATTTTATCCGGTCCCGTACTCTGTCCATACCGGTAATCCGGCAGGCAAAGCGGGAAACAGCGTCAATTATTTTTTACCTTTCTTATGACGGTTCTTTCTCAACCTCTTTTTACGTTTATGCGTAGCAATTTTATGTCTTTTTCTTTTCTTACCGCAAGGCATACTTGAAATTTTAAAATGTGAGAAATAAACTTATTTGAGTTCCGCAATATGATCATCGATCTCTTTGATCAGCGCGGGATTATTCACGAGTTTTTTGCAGCGTTCCAGCAACTGGATGGCTTTTTCCTTATTCCCCAGGCCACCGTAAGCTTCCGCTGCAATGAACAGTGCCTGTGCATTGTCCGGGTGCTGCTGCAGCAGCGTTTCCATGCGGGCGGCTGCCTTATCAAACTGGCGGGACTGGATGGCCAGGTCGCCCAGGGTGATCTGCACTTCCACATTGTCCGGGTACTTGTCAGCAAGGGCTCTCAGCTTGCTAACACCCTCCATGGGGCTTCCCGTACGCATGTAGGCAGATGCCTGCGCGATCTGCAACGAAACGTTGGCCGTGTCCATCGCGATGGCTTTGTCATACAGGTCTATGGCCTGTTTGGCTTGCCAGGCGGACATACTTGGGTCCTCGTCGTCCAGGTTCGCTAAAAATAAATTGGCTGCAAAGGTGAGGCTTTTTTCGGAATTTTCCAATTTAGCCGCTTCGCCCAGGTAATGGGCGGCCACCGACGGCTGGTGAAGGCTATCCCATGCCGTAGCAAGTTGATGAAACACAAGTATTTGCTGGGCTTTTACATCGCCCCGCACCACCTTGTTCTCAAGGGATGTGATTTGACTCAGGCTGTCTGCTGAAACATTTTGCTTCGCTTTTGCCAGTACTTCATTGAAGTCAATGGATACTACGGGCTGTCCGCCACCCATCATGGGAGCAGCGGCAGCAACAGTATGCTTGTCTGGCTTGGGCACAGTACGTCCAAAAACAAACAACAACACAACAGCGGCTACGCCGGCACCGGTAAGAAGAACTTGTGATTTTCGCACGCCTTAAATATTAGGCTGCGAAATTACTAACTTTTAAGCTTCTTTACTTCGGCTACAAATTCTTTTGACGGCTTGAACGCGGGGATGAAATGCTCCGGGATCTCAACGGCCACATTTTTCTTGATGTTACGGCCTATCTTAGCCGCACGCTTCTTGGTAATAAAAGAACCAAAACCGCGAATGTAAATGTGCTCGCCGTTGGCCAAAGCCTCTTTCACCTCCTTGAACATGGCTTCAAGTGTTACCAGCACATCAACTTTAGGTATGCCTGTTTTTTCGGCAATGTTGTTAATTAAGTCAGCTTTTCTCATATTGAAGCGGAGGATTACTTTATACGTAAAGTTATTTAAAATTTTTCTAATTGCTAACTTTCATCCAAATATATTTTATCTTTTTTCTTCATAACTGAATCGTTGATAATTAACGTTCCTTGGGCAACAAAAAAAATGACACCGATGGCGCGAAATGCGCCACAGTATTGACTTTCAACACATACGATCTATTATGAAAAGGGCTGGAAAAGCATTTTTTACCGATAACCTGCTGACCTGGAACCGCGAAATTAATACCAGAACCATGCCCTGGAAGGGGGAAAAAGACCCCTACCGCATCTGGCTTTCCGAGATCATCTTGCAACAAACCCGGGTGGAACAGGGCTGGCCTTACTACGAGCGTTTCATCCAGGCCTACCCCACCGTGGCCCACCTGGCCCAGGCCCACGATGATGAGGTGTTCCGCCTGTGGCAGGGCCTGGGCTACTACGCCCGCTGCCGTAACATGCTGGCCGCCGCCCGCGAGATAGCCACCCGGTACCATGGCGTATTCCCGAACACTTACGACGCCATCCTGGCCCTCAAAGGCATAGGTGCCTACACCGCTGCCGCCATTGCCAGTTTCGCCTACGGGCTGCCCCACGCCGTGCTGGATGGCAACGTATACCGGGTGCTGGCCCGGTACTTTGGCGTCCAGACACCCTCCGACTCCACAGCGGGCAAAAAGGAATTTACCCAACTGGCCGGGGAACTGCTCGACAAAAAGCAGGCCGGACCTTATAACCAGGCGATCATGGATTTTGGCGCGGTGGTGTGCAAGCCCCAGGCGCCGGAATGTCCCACCTGCCCGCTCAGTACCCAGTGCCTGGCCTATAACACAGACCGGGTGGACCAGCTGCCGGTAAAAACCAAGAAACTGGTCATCCGGCAGCGGCACTTCTATTACATAATACTAATATATAACAACCAGGTCTATATCCGCAAACGGGCGGGGAAAGATATCTGGCAAAACCTGCATGAGTTTATCCTGGTAGAAACGCCCGGCCCTGTTACCCTGGCGGAGCTGCAGGCCAGTGAAGCATTCCGCCATACACTGCCCGGCGTGCAGTTTGAAGTGGAAGGCCTGTCGGAGCAATACAAACAGCAGCTTACCCACCAGACCATCTTTGCCCGCTTTTTAACGCTGAAAGGAAAGGGCAGGGCCCCCAAACTGGAAGGTTACCAGCTGGTGCCCCGGTCCCTGCTGAATGATTATGCATTCCCGAAAACGATTGTCAGTTACCTGGAGCAGCAAACCACGGGCCTCACCCTTTTTTGAAGCAGTGAATGACCTGGTTGGGACCGGCTTGAAGGCCGCGCGTGCGGAAGGTGGAAGTTTCCCATCATGCCCGGCTACCCGCAACCAGTTCCTGCCACTCAACTTCCGGCAAGCGGAAATCCGGGTGGCAACCCCTTGTTACCGGGAAGGGTAACCTGGAAATTTCTCCCCACCGGGGGCCATTTTCCACGGTTGGGCCCGTTTTAAGCCACACAGGCGAACAATATCGCGGCATTGGCCCAAATGTGCTCGTTTTTTTTGCTGAAAAATCCGAAATTGGCGCTTATTCCACGTTCACATTTCCGCCCGCGCGGGCCCTTCCCTTCACCGGATCAACCGCCGTGAAATGAAAAAAGCTGATTCGCGAAAAGGCTGATGATGATGGCGATCCAACACTTGTCGTTTTTTCCTGAAATCGGCCTGAACTTTGCTTTTTCAAGCCGCAGGACCATGGAAAAATAAGCACTGGATTAAAAAATACATTAACTTTAGAAAGGTGGTTTTATGAACGAAGAATTCATTATCAATAGCAAAAACCTACAATCATGAGAGGCGTCAATAAAGTAATGTTGATTGGCAATTTAGGAAGGGACCCGGATGTACAATTTTTAGAAGGCAACATCGCAGTAGCTAAATTTTCCCTGGCTACCACCGAAACATTTAAGGACAGGGCAGGCAAACTGATTTCCCAGACTGAATGGCATACAGTAGTACTTTGGCGCGGGCTGGCAGAACTGGCCCAAAAATACCTTCACAAAGGCAGCCTCGTTTACATTGAAGGACGCCTGCGCACCCGTAGCTGGGAAGATAAGGAGGGCAATAAGAAATTTGCCACTGAAGTGGTGGGCGACAACCTGGTAATGCTGGATAAGCGCCTGGACCTCAACAGTTCCGACCATGGCCTCAGCGGTCACCAGGGCGGCACCGGGACCAACAGTGGCGGAGAAGCATTCCCCAATATGGAGCTCCCCCCTTCCATGAACGAACCCGCGGGAGATCTGCCTTTTTAATCATTGCATTACTTAATTTTACATATAATTATATAGGTAGCGTTTGAAAACCGCCTGCTTATATGCCTATCTTTACACATGGGAAAGCGATTCAATCAACGCGGCTGAATTACTTTCCCTTATTTTTGAGTGGTTTTTATAAACGCACATGACTTTGGAAATCCAATCGGCCACCGCTTTCTTGACCGGGCATCCCCTGCTGCAAGCTACCACGCTTACGCCCAACGTAATGGTCTACCTGCTCGTAATTTTCCTGGTACTATTGCTCGCCTTCATCGTATCCGGATCGGAAGTGGCATTTTTATCCCTGAACTACAAGGACCTGAACGTGCTCAAAACCCGGCAGAACGTATCCGGCAAGCTGATTATCAAGCTGCTGGAAAAACCCAAATCCCTGCTGGCCAGCCTCCAGATCTCCGGCATCCTGCTCAGCATTGCCTTCATCTTTACGACCAACTACGTATTCCAGCTCATGCTCGATGCCGGGGCCGAATCGTTCCTGAAACTGATCTCCGTGCCCGTGCGCATCATCATTATCTGCGCCGTGCTGCTCTTCTTCGGGCAGGTGCTGCCCCGCACCTGGGCCGCCCAGAACAATATCCGCTTTGCCACCTACTTTGCCTGGTTTATCAATATTGTGCACGCCACCCTGGAACCAGTGAGCGACTTCTTCGTTGGCCTCAGCGGCAACATCGAAGACAAGCTCTTTCACCGCAACACCGGTGTGGTCAACTACCAGGAAATTGACGAAGCTATTGAAGCCAGTACGGACGCCACCACCACCCAGGAAGAAAAGAACATCCTCAAGGGTATCCTCAAGTTTGGCAACATTACCGTGAAGCAGATCATGAAAAGCCGCCTGGATGTGAACGGCGTGGAGTACGACGCCACCCTGTCTGAACTGGTGAAACGCGTAGCAGACCTGCATTACAGCCGCCTGCCCGTGTATAAGGGCAACCTGGATAACATTGTAGGCGTGATCCATACCAAGGACCTGCTGCCCTACCTGGACAAGCCCGATACCTTTGACTGGCACGAAGTAATGCGCCAGCCTTTCTTTGTACATGGCCATAAACTGATAGAAGACCTGCTGAGCGAATTCCAGAACCGCCGCATCCACTTTGCCGTGGTGGTGGACGAATTTGGCGGCACCTCCGGTATTGTCACCCTGGAAGACATCATGGAAGAAGTGATCGGCGATATCAAGGACGAATTTGATGAAGACGAGTTCCACTACAACAAAGTAGACAACGATACGTTTGTGTTTGAGGGCAAAACGATGCTGAACGATGCATGCCGCATTATGAACATCCGCCCGGACACATTTGAAAGCGTGAAAGGTGAAAGTGACTCCGTAGGAGGCCTGATCCTGGAGCTGGCAGGCAAATTCCCGGAAGAAAACAGCGTGATCACCTATGGCGATTACGACTTTACCGTGCTGGAAGTCACCAAGATGCGCATCATGAAAGTGCAGGTGACCATTAAACACGGTGTTACCAAATCTGAATAAATTATCTGTGAATAAAGTACTGCGCCTGATAGCCGGCAGCGCCCTGCTGCTGGTATTCCTGGCCGGCTGTGAGCAAACTTTCACACCGAAGCCCAGGGGTTATTTCAAGATCAAATTCCCGGAAAGAAAATACCAGGTATTCAACGAGCCGGGCTACCCTTACACCTTTGAATATCCCGTATACGCCAAAGTGGTAAAAGATTCCCTCTTCTTCGGGGAAAAAGCCGAAAATCCCTGGTGGATCAACCTGGAATTTCCTTCCCTCAATGGCAAGGTGTACATGAGCTACAAGGAAATAGGCAAAAACGGCAATTCCTACGAGAAGCTGGTCAATGACGCCTTTAAGCTCACCTACAAGCACACCCTCAAAGCCTCCTCCATCAATGAAAAGCCCATCCACACGCCTAACGACGTGTATGGACTCTTCTACGACGTGGAGGGAGACGCGGCTTCCGCCAAGCAATTCTATGCTACAGACAGCGTCCATCATTTCCTGCGCGGCGCCCTCTACTTTGACGCTACCCCCAATGCAGACTCCCTGGCCCCCGTGCACCAGTTCCTGCAGGAGGATATGTGGCACATGGTACAAACGCTGAAGTGGAGATAGGTAATTGTTTTTTGTGAATTTTTAAGGGACCTTTGCAGCAAGGAAGCGGTTTAGCTATGATCATAATTGACGATAAATATATCAGTGACGAAGTGGTGGAGGAGCAGTTTGTCTGCAACCTGAACGCCTGCAAAGGGGCCTGCTGTGTGGCCGGTGATTGCGGCGCCCCGTTGAATAAACAGGAGCTCAAGACCCTGAAAAAGATCTATCCCGCTGTAAAGCCCTACCTGCGCGCTGAAGGCATTGCCGAGATCGAAAAAACCGGCTATCATACCATCGATGATGAATACGGTTATGTAACACCCATTGTGAACGGCGGCATCTGCGCCTATGCCACGGTGGATGAAAACGGCATTACCGGTTGCGGCATCGAAAAAGCATATAACGATGGCAAGGTGGATTTCAAGAAACCTATCTCCTGCCACCTCTACCCCATCCGCGTTAAAAAGTACGATACCTGGGAAGCCGTGAACTACGACCGTTGGGACATCTGCAAGGCCGCCTGCAAGAACGGCAAGGCACTGAAAGTACCGGTATACCGCTTTCTCCGCGATGCGATCATCCGCGCTTACGGCACGGAATTTTATGAAGTGCTGGACAAGATCGCGAAGAAGTCATTCCCCCGCCAGGATCAATAATCCGCAACACTGCAAGATCGTATCAGCCTTTGGCAAGAAATACCGCGCCGGTGGCCGGATTTTTGATTAAACTTGCACCAGGATAATCATACGGTACACACCATGACAGGGCTTTGGCCCCCAATGCTTATCTTTCGCTTTTACTACTAACTAACTGACCCGCATATGCATCCATCTGCATCCACTTTCCTGAAGGCAAGTGAAGAGAAGGCGGCCGATCTGCAGCACCGGCAAACGATCAATTACAACATCGGTAAATACAATGCAGCCGTAGTAGGCGGCAAGCGCCAGTTTGCCGACATCATGACCGCCCGGGAAAGGGCCAAGAACACCAAGTGGCGCGCCATTGAGCACCTGGATAAATTCCTGGAAGACTTTGAGTCTAATTTCATTAAGCGCGGCGGAAAAGTGATATGGGCCGAGAATGCAGAACAGGCACAGGCGGAGATCCTGGCCATTTGCAAGGCCAAGAACTGCAAGACCATCGTTAAGAGCAAATCCATGGCCACAGAGGAGATCCACCTCAATGATTTCCTGGCCAAGCACAATATTGAATCCGTAGAAACAGACCTCGGGGAGTATATCCAGCAGCTGGATGAGGAGCCGCCTTACCACATTGTAACGCCGGCCATGCACAAGAGCAAGGAAGACGTGGCCCGCCTCTTTGCAGACAAGCTGGGTACGGATCCTACCCTTTCCCCCGAACAACTGACCCTGGTGGCCCGCGATACCCTGCGTGCCAAGTACACCCAGGCAGAAGTGGGTATCACCGGTGCTAACTTCATGATCGCAGATATAGGCGGCATTGCCATTACCGAAAATGAAGGTAACGCACGCCTTACCACCTCTTTCCCGAAAACGCATATTGCCCTGGTAGGCCTGGAAAAAATACTGCCTTCCATCAATGACCTGGCGCTGTTCTGGCCATTGCTGGCCACTTTCGGTACCGGGCAGCAGATCACTTCCTATAACACCATCATTACCGGCCCCCGCCAGGAAGGCGAGCCGGATGGCCCGGACGAAATGTACGTGGTGATCCTCGACAACGGGCGCACCAACATCCTGCAAGACGTGGAAGCCCGCGAGGCCCTGTACTGCATCCGCTGCGGCTCCTGCCTCAATGCCTGCCCGGTATATAAGAACATAGGTGGCCACAGCTACGCCACTACTTATAGCGGCCCCATTGGCTCCGTGATCACACCTCACCTGGCCGGTATGGAGAACTACATGCACCTCAGTTATGCCTCCTCACTATGCGGCAACTGTACAGAAGTGTGCCCTGTGCGCATTAACCTGCACGAGCTGCTACTGCACAACCGCCATAAAGCCGTGGAAGAGAACTTCACCGGTGGCGGTGAAAAGATGGCATGGTATGGCTGGAAGCAGGCCAGCCTGCACCGCAGCCTGATGAACGCAGCCGGCGGGCGCATGAAGAATTTCGTGATCAGCCGCCTGTTTGCCAAGGCCTGGGGCGATGACCGCGCACTGCCCATCTTTGCCCCCAAGTCCTTTAACCAGCTTTGGAAAGAAAGAAGGAAATAATCGTATTTTTAATACACACAACGTTACGATTATGACACTGCTTGCTATTTTGTTGCCCTGGCTTTCTTTCATGCTGAGAGGCCGCATCCTCACCGGCATTCTTTGCCTCATCCTGCAAATCACGTTGATAGGCTGGATCCCGGCCGCTATCTGGGCGGTGATCTCCCTCCAGGAAGCGCGGGAAAACCGCCGCAACCGGCGCCTGGTGCGGGCTATTAAAAATTCAAACATTTAAACTGGTTATCGGGGGAAATACCCGGGAAGGCATAGGACATTGTTCCTGTGCCTTTTTTGCTTTTGGGGCCAATGCCACCGCGTTGTAATGGGCAGGCTGCAAGCTTTTGTAATGAGGTATGATTGTGCTGCGATGGTTACCGCCGTCAGGCAACAACTGCAAATCGCATCATCCCGCGGGCACTATTTCTTTGGCGCCGGCACCTTCACTGCCAGCCTTACCTTGGCAGGGCGGGCGTCTGATGCGGGTTTCCATGCGGGACCTTCTTTCAGCAACTCTATCACCTGCTGATCTACAAAGTCACTGACGCCGTTGAGAATGCGGAAATTTTCGAGCTTGCCGGCGGGGGTTACAGTAAACACAATGCGCATTTTGGTATGGCGGGCGCCAGCCACCTGCAGTGATTTGTTCAGGTAGCGCTGCAGACTGTCGTAGCCCGCCTCGGGACGGGGCGCCTCATATCCAGGCAGCGCGTCTGAGGAGCTGGCACCGGTGCTATAGCCTACCACCACTACATCGTTCAGGCCCTGGGAGTCTTGTTTAAGCGTAAGATTTTTTACATCATTTGAGGCATAGAGCAGGGTATCTATTTTATTGAATCCCACGTATTGCAGTTCTACCTTGCGGGCATCAATGCCATTGGCCGGCAGGCTGAAAAGCCCGTCCATATTGGTTTGCACGGCGGTAGAGGCACCTTTGTAACGCACCACTACACCCGGCAGCGGTGTTCCTTTTTCGTCCACTACCCTGCCTTTCACGGCCAGGCCGCTGGCCACATTTTTATCAAAGCCGGCGATGAGGCTATCTGCATTGCCATTGACTGGCGTTGAGCCAAAGGTTTGCAATTCCGCGGCCGGCTTAGCAGGCAAGCGTGCGCTCTTTTTTTTGAAGGCCATTGTCTCATCAGGGGCGCGCTCAAAATTCAGGTAACCGCTGGTGGTGCTGTCTGCGCGCACCTGGGTGGTCGTTCGTTCCATTGCCACGCGTGGGCTTGCAGGGGTTATAGCACCAGGAGTGCCTCCTCCATCAAAATATTCTTTAGGGGCAGCAGGGGCGCTATCTGCCCAGGTGCTGCGTTGCGCTTTAGTGATAGCCGGGGCAGGGGCGGCAGGCTTTTTCAGCGCCGGCGCGGCGGCCACGGCTGCAAGGCTACTGTCTGAACCCGCGGGCGTGGGCGCAATGGATGCGGGGACAGCCGTAACTGTGGTACTGTCTGCATGATCAGGCACTTCTTGTGCAATGGTGGTTTTAGCGCTGCTGTTATCCTGGTGCAACCATTGGTACCCGCCCACCGCCACCAGCAGTAGTACGGCGGCTGCGACAGCCCAGCGGTAATCAAAGTGGCGCATCTTTACCACGGGTGTTTCCGGCTGGCCGGCGGTGGTGGCCGCAAGCGGAGGCGCGGTAGCCTCGTCTCCGGCCAGGCGTTGCTGCAGGCGGGCTTCCAGCGCGGCCAGTTGGGCGCTTTGATCTGCGGGGTGCTGCTCAAAACCTTCCAGGGCTTCCGCCAGGAACGGGTCCGAGAGGGACCGTTTTTCCAGGGCATGCATGGCCGCATCGTCCAGCTCACCGGCGAAGTAACGGCGGATCAGTTCCGCCATTGCCTGTGGGTCCATATGGGCGCTCTTTTTATCCATGCTGTTCCATGCAGATTTTGAGATTGCGTTTCCCGTTCTGAATATAGCTTTTCACTTTATTCATTTCAAAGCCGGTGATCTCTGCCACTTCGCGGTAGCTTTTTTCCTGGAGATAAAACAGGTCCACGCTGCGCTTTTGTTCAGCAGGCAGGCGTTCCATGCATTTTTCCATGGATTGCAGGTGATCTTCCAGCTGGTATTCACCGTCATGATGTGGGTTTTCGCCCATTTCCATAAAACTGCCGGCTATCATGGGCACTTCCAGGCCTTGCCGGCTCTTCATGGCCCGCAGTTTCATCAGGCAGTGGTTACGGCTCAGCACGTGCAGCCAGCTTTTGAAATTTTGTACTTCGTGCTGCTTCAGTTTGGATACCAGTTCTTCAAAAATGGCCATCACCGCATCCTGGGCGGAGGCCTCATCCATATATTTCAGGCATACCCCATACACCAGCGGCATATAGCGCTGGTAGAGTACGGACAAATATTCAAGTGATCCGGTGGTTTTGTACTCCCGGATCAGCGAGGCATCGTCTGTAGTGGTGAGGGTATGTTGCTGTATGAACTTCATGGGCTACCGGCCGGAAATATAGCAAAAAGCAGCCGCTTTACAGGCGGCTGCTTTCTAAATTTCAGGTTACAATTTTCTGCTTCGGAGAGGTCCGGCTTAGTGACGGAAGTGGCGCATACCAGTGATCACCATCGCCATACCATGTTCCTTGGTAAAGGTGATGGAATCTGCATCGCGGATGGAGCCCCCGGGCTGGATCACCGCGGTGATGCCGGCATCGTGGGCAATGCTCACACAGTCATTGAAGGGGAAGAAGGCATCGGAAGCCATCACCGCACCTTTCAGGTCAAAGCTGAACTGGCCGGCCTTTTCAATGGCATGGCGCAGGGCATCAATGCGGGAGGTCTGGCCACAGCCCTTACCAATCAGTTGTTTATCTTTTACCAGGGCTATGGCGTTTGATTTCAGGTGTTTGCACACCAGGTTGGCAAACTCCAGGTCACCACGCTGGGCAGCGGTAGACGGCTGTGCACCTACTTCTTCCCATTTCTCAAAGTTGCCCTTATCTATCCCCTGTTCCAGCACACCATTCAGTACATTCTTGAACATCTTGGTGGTCTTTACCGGCTGCCGCTGTTGCAGCAGGATGCGGTTCTTTTTAGACTGCAGTACTTCCAGTGCATCAGCATCAAAGCCGGGTGCAATGAGTATCTCGAAGAAGATCTCGCTTACGGAAGCAGCGGTAGCTTTATCTACTTGTTTATTGCACACCAGTACCCCGCCAAAGGCGCTTTCCTTGTCGCCGGCCAGTGCGGCCACCCAGGCTTCCACCAGGGTAGCGCGGGAGGCAATGCCGCACACGTTGGTATGTTTGATCACGGCAAAGGTGGTATCTGTAAATTCTGCGATCAGCTGGCAGGCAGCGTCCACGTCCACCAGGTTGTTGTAAGACAGTTCCTTGCCATGCAGCTTATTGAAGATCTCAGACAGGTCGCCATAGAAAGTGGCCTGCTGGTGCGGGTTTTCGCCGTAGCGCATTACCTGGCCCTGGGGTACAGAGGTCTGGAAGTAAGCGGGTGCAGCTTCGTCCCTCATCCACCAGTTGGCAATCACCGCATCGTAGTGGGCAACCACTTCAAATGCTTTTGCGGCAAACCGGCGGCGGTCTTCCAGGGTGGTAGCGCCGCCCTGGCTAGCCAGTATGTTTTCCAGGTCTGCGTATTGATCCTTGGAGCCAATCACCACTATGTCTTTATAGTTTTTGCCGGCGGCGCGGATCAGGGAGGGGCCGCCAATGTCTATCTTTTCAATGATGGCCTGTTCTTCTGTAGTGCTCTTCACGGTTTCTTCAAACGGGTAGAGGTCTACGATCACCAGGTCTATTTCAGGGATCGCGTATTGCTTGAGCTGCTCCAGGTCCTGCGGGTTGTCGCGACGGGCCAGGATGCCACCAAACACTTTAGGATGCAGGGTCTTCACACGTCCGCCCAGGATGGAAGGATAGTCTGTGAGGGATTCCACCGCTACGCAGGATACGCCCAGGTCTTCAATAAATTTCTGGGTGCCGCCGGTAGAGTAAATAGTTACACCCTGCTCACCTAATTTCTTCACAATGCCCTCCAGGTTATCTTTATAGAAAACGGAGATCAATGCGGATTTGATTTGCTTTTGCATGTATCGGAAAGATTAGAAATTTTGAATGAAGGCTCCTTGCTCCGGAACCGAGAAGAAACGCAAAGTTAGCGCCTCACAGTCACTTTTCCACTTCCTGATTTTAGCCGGGCTGCACGATGCATCGAAAATAAAGCGGCCCGCATCAAAGTGCTGTAACAACTGCCTGATATCCACTTGCGGATCATGTGACAGCAAAATGTAATCCGTCTTACATTTTTTTACCGGCCATATGTCTGGCAGCGGGGCATTCACGATCACCAGGCGGTGGCCGGCAAAAGAGACGAGTTGTGCCGGGGCCAGGTTTTGCTGCCCGGTAATCTGCAAAGGCAGCCGCGCAGGCAACAGGTATTGCTGCAAACCGCCGCCTTGTAGCAGGTCCGTATCGCCTGCAAAGGTTACGTGCCGGCCCTGCACCAGGTCTATGGCCGTGTGCCGGCGGATATTATACACCACCATCAGCTGTTGCCGGCCCGCCTGCCATAGCCGGGCCACATGCAGCAGTGCTACCATGGCCACGCAAACCAGCGCCCAGCGGAATGCTTGCCGGTATTGCAGCAGCAGCCAGGTGGCCACTGCCAGCAGACCGGCATACAACAGCGCTACTTCCCACCCGCCCAGGTACAATCCATTACTTACCGCATAAGGCAGGTGGCCTATCCATTGCACCCAGGTGTTCATGGCGTATAGCAATCCATACAGCGCATAGCCTGTAGCCCGCGCCAGCAGCGGCACCCAGCCTACCGCCAGCAACAGGATGCATGCGTACATAGCCAGCTCTGACAAGGCAATGGCTACCAGGTTTGCCAGCAGGAAAAAATTAGGGAACTGGTGAAAGTAATAGATGCTTACCGGTACCGTAAGTACCTGCGCCGCCAAGGTAGCGGTGGTCATATTCCACGCAAAACGCCCTGCACGGGAATTGGGCACATACAGGCGGGCTATACCTCGCTGGAACAACATTAAGCTCAGCACCGCCAGGTAAGACAGCTGGAAACCCACGTCCAGCAGGAGCCTTGGCTGATAGCACAATAACAGGAAGGCCGATGCTGCCAGTAAATTATAACGGTTCGTATAGCGCTGCACTACCAGCCGCTCCACGGTGATGAAGGTGTACATCAACGTAGCCCTCAGTACAGACGCAGCACCACCGGTAAGCAACGCAAAGCCCCACAGCACGGCCAGCATCAGCGCAGCCTTCACGGCCCTGGACCAACGCTTTTCCGGCAATGCCTGCAACAGCCAAAGCAGCGCTTCATAAAGCAACAACAAATGCATACCTGATATAGCAATGATATGCACCACGCCCGCTTGCGTGTAGTCCTGTACCAGCAGCTTGTCCAGGTCATCCTTGTACCCGATGAGCAGCGCTTCCGCGAGGCCAGCCTCGCGTGGGGATGGCACATAGCGCTGGAATGTGCGCACACAGTACTGGCGGCAGGCCGCCAGGATGCGCTGCCACAGCGGCATTGGCGTTCTGCCCACCACCCATGTATGCGCAGGCGTGAGCCACACCTGGTGGAAAATATGCTGCCCGGCCATGTAGCCGGCTATATCAAAAGCACCGGGATTACCACTGTTTTGTATGCGCTGTAAACTGTCTGTGCACACCAGCCTGTCGCCAGGATGCAGGCTGGCAGCGGGTTTGGCATATAGTTGCACTTCCCCGCAGGCCGGCTGCCAGCCTTGCGTGGTGTACTGCGCCACCACGCGGGCCGTGGTACGGAAACCATAGGGCCTTTGCTGCACCGGTGCATCTATCACAAGTTGCAAAGGCGCGGGTGCATTGCGCCCAAACCAACCTGCATTGTTCCGCACATCATTGCGCCACGCTACATACGATGCCGTTTGTATTACCAGCACGAATAAAAACAGGCCTTGCAGGGGCGCCAGGAAATACTGTCTTGATAAAGGAAGATAGCGGAAGCCCAGGAGCAGCGCACAAAGCAACACCGCCGTAAACACCTGGTAGCCGTGCATTCCGGGGAAATGCCATTGCCACAGCAGGCCCAGTATCCAGGGCAGCAGCAGGCGCACAAAAGGCGCTTTCTTGCAGAACGTAGTTACAAACAATTGCACGGGACAAACAATTTTTAGCTGAGGTCCTGCAATGTAATTTTTATCCCCCCGGCAATGGTTAATGCATTCGTTAACGGGCAAAAAAAAGCGGCGCCATTTTCATAGCGCCGCTGTGTAATTTATTTGCTGAGATACATGCTCTTCTCTTTGTAGAGGGTTCTGAAGTAAGGATCTCTCAGGTCCTTGATAAAGCGGATGGCTTCACCGGTTGACTTCATTTCGGGGCCCAGTTCCTTGTTCACACCGGGGAACTTATTGAAGGAGAACACCGGTTCCTTGATGGCAAAGCCTTTCAGTTTCTTCTCGATCTTAAAGTCCTTCAGCGTGTGGGTGCCCATCATGATCTTGGTGGCAATGTTCAGGTAAGGCACCTGGTAAGCCTTGGCGATGAAGGGCGTGGTGCGGGAGGCACGCGGATTGGCTTCGATCACGCTTACTTTGCCGCTCTTAATGGCAAACTGTATGTTGATGAGGCCTTTGATATTCAGTGCGCGGGCAATCTTTTCTGCATACACTTCCATGGTGGTTACTTCCATGGGGCTCAGGTTAAAGGCAGGCAGCACGGCGTTACTGTCGCCACTGTGGATGCCGGCGGGCTCAATATGTTCCATCACCCCCATCACGTGGAAGTTCTCCCCGTCAAAGATCGCGTCTATCTCGGCCTCCTGGCAGCGGTCCAGGAAGTGGTCAATCAGTATCTTATTGCCGGGCAGGTGCTTCAGCAGGCTGAGTACAGAGTTCTCCAGTTCTTCTTCGTTGATCACGATGCGCATGCGCTGGCCACCCAGTACGTAAGAGGGGCGCACCAGCACGGGGTAACCTACTTCCTTGGCCACTTCAATGGCTTCGTCCGTGGTGTAGGCAGTACCGTATTGCGGGTAGGGAATGTCCAGTGCTTTCAGCAGGTCGGAGAAGCGGCCACGGTCTTCGGCAATGTCCATGCTGTCAAAGCTGGTGCCGATGATCCTGACGCCTTTTTCCTCCAGGCGGCGGGCCAGTTTCAGCGCGGTTTGCCCGCCCAGCTGTACGATCACGCCTTCCGGTTTTTCCAGTTCAATGATCTCCCAGAGGTTTTCCCAGAACACGGGCTCAAAGTAGAGCTTATCCGCCATGTCAAAGTCGGTGGATACGGTCTCGGGGTTACAGTTTACCATGATGGCTTCAAAACCGCACTCCTGGATGGCCTGCAGGCCGTGGGTGCAGCAGTAGTCGAACTCAATACCCTGGCCAATCCTGTTAGGTCCGGAACCCAGCACGATGATCTTTTTCTTGTCGGAGCGGATGCTTTCGTTCTCGGTATCGAAGGTGGAGTAGAAGTAAGGTGTTTTAGCCTGGAATTCTGCGGAGCAGGTATCTACCATTTTGTAAGTGCGGGTAATGCCCAGCGCCTTCCGCTTTTCGTATACCTCGTCTTCTTCACAGTTGCCAAAAATGAGGGCCAGCTGTGCATCGGAGAAGCCCATGTGTTTGGCTTCCTTCAGCATTTCATCCGGCACGGAGGCCAGGTCATGTTCACCCAGCTGTTTTTCCAACAGTACAATGTCATTGATCTGGTGCAGGAACCAGCGGTCAATGAAGGTTTGCTGGTAGATGTGCTTCACGGACATTCCCTGCATGAGGGCGTCCTTGATGCGGAAAACGCGGTCCCAGGTGGGCGTTTTCAGGCGCTCGGAAAGCTGCTCGGTGGTGAGCAGGGACTTACCGTAGTAGCCCAGGCCCACTGCATCGTTTTCCAGGCTCTGGCAGGCCTTCTGCAGGGCCTCGGGGAAAGTGCGGCCGATGGCCATTACTTCACCTACAGACTTCATCTGCAGGCCCAGGGTCTGGTCTGCACCTTTAAATTTATCGAAGTTCCAGCGCGGCATTTTTACGATCACGTAATCCAGCGCAGGCTCAAAGTAAGCGGAAGTGGTCTGGGTGATCTGGTTCTTCAGTTCATCCAGGGTGTAGCCGATGGCCAGTTTAGCGGCAATCTTGGCGATGGGGTAACCCGTGGCTTTGGAGGCCAGGGCGGAAGAGCGGCTCACGCGGGGATTGATCTCGATGGCGATCAGCTCTTCGGTCTCAGGATTGAGGGCAAACTGCACGTTACAGCCGCCGGCAAAGTTGCCCAGGTCGCGCATCATGCGGATGGCCTGGTTACGCATTTCCTGGAAAGCGGTATCGCTCAGGGTCATGGCCGGGGCCACGGTAATGGAGTCGCCGGTGTGCACGCCCATGGGGTCAAAGTTCTCCACGGTACAGATGATCACCACGTTGTTATTCTTATCGCGCAGCAGTTCCAGTTCAAATTCTTTCCAACCCAGTACGGCTTTTTCTACCAGTACTTCATGGATGGGGGATGCCTGCAGGCCGCGGTTCAGGGCCTCGTCCAGGTCTTTCTGTGCGTGTACAAAACCGCCGCCGGTACCACCCAGGGTAAAGCTGGGGCGGATCACGAGCGGGAACCCAATTTCCTGGGCAAATTCTTTACCCTCAAGGAAGGAGTTGGCTGTTTTTGCAGTAGCTACCGGGATGCCCATTTCTATCATCCACTGGCGAAACAGTTCGCGGTCTTCTGCTTTGTTGATGGCTTTAATGTCTACCCCGATCAGCTGCACATTGTATTTTTCCCAAATGCCCAACTCGTCTGCTTCTTTACAGAGATTGAGGGCTGTCTGGCCGCCCATGGTAGGCAACACTGCATCTATCTGGTTTTCTTCCAGGATCTGTTCGATGCTTTCCACCGTGAGTGGCAGCAGGTATACCCTGTCTGCCATCATCGGGTCTGTCATAATAGTTGCGGGGTTGGAATTGATCAGGATCACTTTTACGCCTTCTTCGCGAAGGGAGCGGGCCGCCTGGGATCCGGAATAGTCAAATTCACAAGCCTGGCCAATTACGATAGGTCCAGAACCAATGATAAGCACAGATTTAACAGATGAGTCTTTAGGCATTTTTAATATTGGTATTGAAAATGAAAAACTGCGATCTTCCTGCATCCTGCGGGGGAACAAAAAAATCGTGCAAAACTACGGGATATTCACCGGAATACCACATGAAATTTGAGTCTCAATCATATAAACATATTGTTTATACAATTGAGTACTGATACACAAGCCCGCCTGGCAGCATGCCGGGATTTGGCGCTATTGGCCGCGCTTTCCCCGGCTGGTGCAGCCATTGGCTGCAGGCTAAAACGGCGCCGGTACGCGGGTGGATGGAACGCTTTGCGGTGCAGCGCGGTGAAATGGGCATTGTTATGCAACCGGCAGGTCACGAAGCCGTATGCCCCGGAGCTACCACCTGCACACCGCTATTTGTGCTGCACGTGCCCTCCCCCGGGTACCGTGGTGGCACCTGCAGGTGCGGTACGGACGTAGCACCGCGTGCTGCTTATTTCACATTAAATTTTTTTATAATTATACAAATATTTATAATATGTTTGCGTTCACATTCATACCATTTAACCTCCTGCTATGCATATGTTCTTTTTGATCTGGGGCACCACCTCATTCACTACCAAACGCTATAGCTTTGCCGAATTGCAGATCGCCGACGAAACCGGCCTGCACTCCATTGAGCTGCGCCAGCGTGTAGCCCACGTGTTCTATATTCCCCTGTTCCCGATCAGCCAAACCTGGGTACTGGCCCGCCAGGGAGACAGCAACAAGTACCTGCCTAACCCGGACCTGGAATCGCATATTGAGCAAATGGGCCTGCAAAAAGCAGCGCCCTGGTATTGCTTTGGTGGCCTCATCCTCATTGGTGTGGGTGTGTTGTTTGCCATGTTTGCCCGCTAATCCTTTTACTACATTCCGCTATAAACATCCCTGCCGAAACCCCGGTTATAATTACCTATACCATTACGTATCACGCATTTCTTTGTGTTTAATGATCCCCATGAAAAAATCCTGTTCCCCCGGAAGCAGCGATCTCGCATGGCGACACTACAGACCTGTGGTATCCGGCTGTTGCAGGCTCCACTTTCCAGGACCTGCGCTGCGAAAACAACCAGCTTAACTGGTCACTTGGCGACCGTCACCTGTACTACGATGCCGCGCATAAAAACGGCTGATCATTGTTCAAGGCCTTCCTTCATTAATTAACAATAAAAAAGCCGGCAATAGAAATTGCCAGCTATATCATTTACTGAAACCTAAAAAAATCTTTATGTCTTAACCCTTGATGCCAGCACCGTAATGCAGGCGCCCAGCAGGGCAATAATGATAAATGCAATCTGCAAGCCGTTGTACTTAGCCACAAAACCGATCAGGGGCGGGCCTATGAGAAACCCCATGTTACCGATGGTGCTTACCGTGGCCAGTGCCAGCCCGGTATGCAATTGGGTGGAGCGCCCGGCAGCACTATTGATCAGCGGCACGATGATGGATACCCCCGCTCCTACCAGCAAACAACCCAGGGTGGCCGTGATAAAATAAGGCAGGCAGATCACCATCAGGTACCCGCCGGCAGTGAGTATACCACAGGCCTGCAGGATCTGGGTGCGCCCAAAACGGGCGGTGAAAAAATCTGCTGCCAGCCTGGCTGCTGCACTGGCTCCTTTGAAGGCCACGTAACCCGCGCCATCCAGCAGGGCGGATACCAATACTACTTTCTTGAAATATACCCCGCTCCAGTCGTCCATCGTGCCTTCGCAGATGGCGGCGCAAAAGGCCATCAATCCCAGCATGAGCAACATTTTACCTGGCCAGGTAAAGCGGGTGCGGGTACGCCGGGCCACCACATCCTGCTGCATCACAAAGCGGCTTACCACCAGCAAAGTGAGTATATCCATGACCGTTATACAGGCAAAGTGCCGGAAGGGCGACCACTCCAGTTTAGACATTCCCCAGCCGATAGCAGCACCGGCAAAACCTGCCAGGCTCCAGTATCCATGAAAGGATGCCATCACCGGGCGGCCATATTCTGCTTCTACAGACACGGCCTGTGTATTCATGGCAATGTTGGTAATATTACTGGCGCAACCAAAGAGCACCAGCGCTAACCCAAGCTGCCAGGGCGTTTGCGCCAATCCTATACTGCTCAGCACCACCGCGTAACACGCGGCTCCGCTGATCACACACACTTTGCTGCCATAGCGCGCCACCAGCCATCCCGCTACGGGGATGGATACCATGGCGCCAATGGGCAAGGCAAAGAGAATGCTGCCCAGCTGGGCTTCATCCAGCCTTAGCGACTGTTGCAATGCAGGGATGCGGGATGCCCAGCTGGCAAAGCACAGCCCCTGCAGAAAGAACAAGGCACTGACGGCAATTCTGGCTGCCCGCGCCGGCGTAGATGAAATGCTCCCGATCAAAACGTTGTGATTTTTTCATTACGCCCACGCACAGGATCTTATGAGCCGTAATGCACTTAGATAACTTCAATGCCCAGGTCCTTGTAAGGACGTGTCAGCGGGATATCCGGTTCATCGGTGATGATCATGTTCAGCGCACTGATGTCACACACTTTAAAGGTCTCAGCGGTACCCATCTTATCGGCAGTGGCCAGGGCTATCACCTTGTTGGAGGCGGTAACCATGCTGGCTTTCACTTCCGCTTCCTCCATGTCGGTACCGGTAACGCCGGCCTGCGGGTGCAGGCTGCAGATGCCCATAAAACAAATCTCTGCCCTCATACGTTGAAACTGGCGGATGGTATCCATACCGCCTGTCACCTGTGAGTTCTTAATGACCCGGCCACCGGTAAGGATCACCTCTACGGAGGGATGGTCTACCAGTTGCAGGGCAATGGGGATGTTATTGGTAATGACGCGCAGGTGCAGGTTGGGCGGGAACATCTTTACCAGCATCAGGGTGGAGGTACCACCATCGAGGATCACCGTTTGCCCATCGTGCAGGAAAGATAACGCCTTTTGCGCCATGGTGCGTTTATCTTCCTCATGGCGTACCGCGCGTTCTTTAAAAGAGTAGGGATTGGGGGAATGTGGGATGGCGCCGCCTCTTACTTTAATAAGGAGGCCGCTTTTTTCCAGTACTTCCAGATCACGGCGTACCGTATCTTCAGAAACGTGTAAGTCGTTACTAAGTTCGGCATGCAGGACCTTGTGGTCGGTCTGCAACTTCTTTAAAATGTAGTCTAACCGTTCTTCTTTCAGCATCTTGCGGTATTTGCCACAAATATATCGCAAAAAATCGCAAGAAAAAGTTGGCGGTTGCAAAAACTTGCGTATATTTGCAATGTAATTAGTCAACAACGCAATTCATTGCACGGTTGCTTTTCATAACGTGGAATTATAAATGGAGAAGATGCTGGCATTCTTACCGGCATGAACGCAACTCCGATCAGCTATAGTTGCGAGAACAAAATTTAACTGTTGTTTAAAAACGGCGCTTCCTTAAAGGATGCGCCGTTTTTTTTGTGTGTTGCTTTTGCTAAATACGCCACAGTGGCTCATTTCGGAAAATATGTCTATGGGGAACGGCCTTCCCCTTGCGGGCCGTGTCAATTTTTTGCCCTGCTCTCCCTGTTTTTAGTTGCCTGTTTATGAACAAATTCCCCCCTATTCGGCGCCGTCACGCTGCGGTGTAATAAATATGATCCATCTCATGTTTTTTGCAACATCTTGCAACATTGCTGGATTCCAAACTAAACATTGCAACATTTTGCGGCAGTTTTTTTTGCCGGCGCCGTAAAAATAATTGAAGGTATGGGCGTGTCGGGCATACCGGCCGGAGGTGGGAGGCCGGGTGCTCCCCTGGGGAAGCGCACAGGAGGGTTGCCCCTTTGTTAAAAATGGTGCATGTCAAAGATGAGCCGCTGCCACCGCGCGGAAGGCCGGGCCCGGTGGAGGCAACCACAGGCAAGCCCCCTTCTTTATTTCCGGCCTAACCGGGAGGCCTGCAACTTCTCCAGTGATTCCTGCAGCAGCCTTACCTCTTCTTTATATGCCGCCACTTCCTTTAATAAAGCGGTATGTTCTTCCAGTAAGCGGTAATAACGCTCCCGCAGCAACTGGTCCCGGGGTGGCGGGGGCTTATCATCCACCACATCAGGGTTCAGGAAATGTTCTATAGAGATCTTGAGGCCCTTCAGTACGGTTTCCATTTCACTTTCGGAAAACATGGGCTTCTCTGCCAGTGCGGCGGCTTCGCGCCGGGTAATGCCCAGGAGGTCTGCCACCCGCGTTTTATTGATACCCTTTTCACTGACCAGTTGCCGGAAGCGCTGCCCGTAATGCAGCACCCCGTCCGGCTGTACACTGCCCTCCCACTGCATAAAGTCCTGCACTGTAATGCCGATCACTTTGCAGAAGCGCTCCAGCGTGGTGCGTTTGATGTCTTTCTTCCGCAGGTAATAGTGTGCAATCTGGTTGGTGAAACCGGCTTTCTTTGCAAAATCCACGATCTTGATATGCTTATCGTTCAGGATCTGCTTAAGTCGTTTTCCCATATCGGGTAGCCCTTGGGCCATGTATCAATAATTTAAGTTAACTTATGATAATTATACTTACAAATTTAGACTATAAGTATCGAATTTAACACTTTAGCTTCCATAAAATGCTAACTGGATGTTAAAATGATAATTCAGCAGCTAAAATCGCAGTATTACTATCAGCCTAGTTACCAGGCGCGGCGCGGCGATGGAAAGGCGGCGGCCGGTAGAATGCCTGGTAACAGGGCATTCCGGCTGGCGGTGCGCAGGGTGGTGGGCCCGGAAAGCGCGCCGGCGCCGCATCTTTTTAACCCGCAGAAAATCACTTTGAAACCCCGGTAATCATGTGAAAATCATGTTAATTGCGGATAGTAGCCCGGTTTACTTCATCCTAAAATTTTTATGCCGTTTTTGGTACATTTTTGTAAAATTGTAAATACATTTGCTTACACAACCATCTCACTTTCATCCTGTACCAATTCATTCATTTAAAAGAAACCCTTTAAATGCAAGACAACGATGAACTGAATCCGTTGCAGGATATCCACAAGCACCTTGTGGCCATGTCTGCCCTCTTCCGCCAGCGTGTATGTGAAGAATGTAACTGGAGCGCCCCCACCTTTTACCGTAAAATGCGGGAGAAAGAGAACAAATTCAGTAATGCCGAGCGGGACAAGATCCTGGCGGTAATGCAGCAAATCACGCACGAAGCCACTAACTATTTTAAGCGGTACAGTTAACCCGTATGGCGCGTGAGCGCATACACCACAGCTACTCCTGCAATCAGCTAAGCAGAGAAATCCCTCCGTGGGACTACCTGCCGTAGATGATTTTTCTTACATTTATTGCGTGTATAAATACATGATCTATTTCTAACGCAAAAAAAATTCCACTAGCTGTGTATCCGTACCAACTTAAAAGTTTCGAGGAGTATCAACAGGCTTATCATCAAAGCGTTATTGACCCCGAAGGCTTCTGGGCCAACATTGCCGAGCATTTTTACTGGCGCAAAAAGTGGGATAAGGTCCTGGAATGGGACTTTAAATCACCCGACATCAAGTGGTTTGCGGGCGGCAAACTGAATATCACAGAAAACTGCCTGGACCGCCACCTCGGTACGCTGGGCAACCGGCCCGCTATCATCTGGGAACCAAATGAACCCGATGAGCGCCACCGTGTGCTTACCTATCGTGAGTTGTATAACAAGGTTTGCCAGTTTGCCAATGTGCTCAAAAACAACGGCGTAAAGCGGGGCGACCGTGTGTGTATCTATATGGGCATGATCCCCGAGCTGGCCATTGCCACGCTGGCCTGTGCCCGCATTGGCGCCATCCACTCCGTAGTGTTTGGCGGCTTCAGTGCGCAAAGCATTGCAGACCGTATACAAGATGCACAGGCATCCCTGGTGATCACCTGCGACGGGGCCTTCCGCGGTGGGAAAGACATTCCCCTGAAATCTGTGATTGACGACGCCCTCATGGCCTGCCCGTCCGTAAAACGCGTGATCGTGTGCACCCGCACCCGCACCCCCGTAAGCATGCTCAAAGGCCGCGACGTGTGGTGGGAAGATGAGATCAAGGCGGTGGAAACACAGGGCAACCCGGCCTGCCCGGCGGAGGAAATGGATGCGGAAGACATGCTCTTCATCCTCTACACCTCCGGCTCCACCGGCAAGCCTAAAGGCGTGGTGCATACCTGCGGTGGATATATGGTATATGCCAACTACACGTTTGTAAACACCTTCCAGTACCAACCGGGAGAAGTATATTTCTGCACAGCAGACATTGGCTGGATCACCGGCCATAGCTACATCCTGTACGGCCCCCTGAGCGCCGGCGCCACCACCCTTATGTTTGAAGGCGTACCTACCTATCCCGATGCCGGCCGTATGTGGGACATCGTGGACAAGTACCGGGTAAACATCCTGTACACCGCCCCCACAGCCATCCGCAGCCTCATGGGCTATGGCCTGGGCCCGGTAAATCATAAGGACCTTTCTTCCCTGCGTAAGCTGGGCAGCGTAGGTGAGCCCATTAATGAAGAAGCCTGGCACTGGTTCAAAGATAATATTGGCAAGGGCCGCTGCCCCATCGTGGATACGTGGTGGCAAACGGAAACCGGTGGCATCATGATCACACCCATTGCCGGCATTACCCCGGAAAAACCGGGCTATGCCACCCTGCCCCTACCAGGCGTACAACCGGTGCTGGTAGATGAAGCGGGTAAAGAGATCACCGGCAACGGGGTGAATGGCAACCTGTGCATCAAATTCCCCTGGCCCGGCATACTCCGCACCACCTTTGGCGATCATGAACGCTTCCGCAAAACTTACTTCTCCACCTACGAAGGCATGTACTTCACGGGCGATGGCTGCCTGCGGGATGAAGACGGTTACTACCGTATTACCGGCCGCGTGGATGATGTGCTGAACGTGAGCGGCCACCGCATCGGTACCGCGGAAGTGGAAAATGCCATCAACATGCACGCCGGCGTAGTGGAAAGCGCCGTGGTAGGCTATCCGCACGATATTAAAGGACAGGGTATTTACGCCTTCGTGATCGCAGAACGCCTTACGCACGATGCGGAACTTACCAAGAAAGACATCCTGCAAACGGTGTCCCGCATCATTGGGCCCATTGCCAAACCGGATAAGATCCAGTTTGTGACCGGCCTGCCCAAAACCCGCTCCGGCAAGATCATGCGCCGCATCCTCCGCAAGATCGCTGAGGGCGAATTTGATAACCTGGGCGATACCTCTACCCTGCTGGAACCAAGCGTGGTGGAAGAGATCAAGAAAGGCAAGCTCTAATCAGATCAACCGATAACAACCAGGTGTACCTGCAACCCGGGTACACCTTTTTTTATTTTGCGGTATTTAACTTTACCAAAACAAGCCACCTTTTATCTTTAATCCATGAAGTTCCTCAAACGCTGCGGTTACCTACTGCTTTTCCTGTTTATCCTCTTCAATGTTATCGGCGCCATACACGCCTGGAAATTCACTCACTTCTACGATGATCCAAACCATGTCAATAAAAAACCGGAACAGATGACCTCCGGTGAAAAAGTGGCCATGATCCTCACCGGCGTAAAGATCTCCAAGTCTGTGGACACGGACACGCCCACCCTGGAGCATGAAAATGTGATCCTCCATACCCGCGATGGCATCCGCCTGGAAGGCTGGTACATCCCGTCAGACAAGGCGCCCAATGGTACGGTGATCCTGCTGCATGGCTACGGCAGCAGCAGGAGCGACAAGCTGCCGGAAGCCAATTATTTCCACCAGCTGGGCTATAATACTTTCCTCATTGATTTCCGCGCCCATGGCGGCAGCGGAGGGTATGCCTGCTCCATTGGCTACAGGGAAACGGAAGACCTGCTGGCCGCCTGGCGCTTTGTAAAAAACAAGGGGGAAAATGATAACCGCATTACACTCTGGGGCATGAGCATGGGCGCGGCGGTGATCCTCAAAGGCGTACCGGAATTTGACCTGCACCCCGGCCGTGTGATCCTGGAAGCCCCTTTTGCCTCCCTCACGGATGCGGTGAACAGCCGCATGCGCTCCGTGCACATTCCCAACTATCCTTTCACGCCCCTGCTCACTTTCTGGGGCGGCATTGAACAGGGCTTCTGGGGCTTCGACTTTGAGCCCTACCGCTACGCAGAGAAGATCACTTGTCCTGCATTGATGTGTTGGGGCAGGCACGATCCGCGCGTCATGGAGTTTGAAACCCAAAAGATCTTTGCCCACCTGGGCGTCAAAGCACCCCATAAATCCCTGGTGATCTTTGAGCGCTCCGGCCACCAGTCGTTTTGCCGTAATGAAGGAGATAAATGGAAAGCGGGTATAAAAGATTTTATGGCGATGCCTGAATGATTTCCTGGTGCACGAAAAAAAATCCAGCTCCCGGTAATGCCTGCCGGAAGCTGGATTTTCTATTTAGTATACGTTTATTCCTACCGGCGTATCACCACCGGCGTCCCTACTTTCAGCACGTTGTACAGTTCCGCAATGTCAGCGCTTTTCAGACTGATGCAACCCAGTGTCCAGTTGATCCTCCGCTCCACGTACAGGTCATTGATGCCGGAGGCCTCTTCCACACCGTGGATGCCTACGCCGTCGCCAATGGAAGCAGTGGCCGGGATGAGGCCACGGGCCTGGCGGTCTCGGAAGCGGGTCCAGGAAGTTTCGTTAGGATAATCCAGCAGCATAAAGCGGCTCCAGCGCGCGTCCAGGCGCTTGTTGTTGATGTGGAACACGCCTTCCGGTGTGCGGCGGTCGCCCTGCATGTATTTGTCGGATTGGTCACTGTTGCCAAAGGTTACTTTGTAGATCTTGCGCAGTGTTACATCCTCATACACGTACAGGCGGTAATCACTTTTATCAATGAGGAGAAATACTTTGTCAGGATCCATGGTGCCTGGCAGGAGGCGGGTGCGGTACAGGTCTCCGCCGGCATTGTCTGCAATATTTTCCGGTGCGTTCATCACCAGGTATTCCAGCCCGCTGGTCATGGAAGCGGTCAGGAATTTGGGGTCCGTCCACATCCGGGCCGTGCTGGCGCCGGCATTCAAAGTGGTGGTACTCCCTGTTTCAAAGCTGCATAATGGCAATAGGAAGATGGCTGCAAGCCAACCGCAATAGCGCATCATAGTTGTGTTCGGTTTGTAGGATTGTTATTTTTTTAAACGCTGGCACCGGGTGCTTATTGTGTTTTCATAAAAACAGCGAAACCAGGCCGGAGTACCAACCTGGTTTCGCTGCGCAAAAATATCTTTTTAAACGGAATGACCTAGTAGCCAAACAACTCTTCCAGTGAGAGCACTTTCACATCGCCATACTGCTTCAGGTTATCCATGCTCACTTTCTTATCGCTGGCCAGGATGCAATAGGTATAAGGCTTGTGTGCCAGTTGTGTGTCGTGGAACTGCTGCAGGTCTTTCAGTGATACCCCATCGATCTGGCCATACACCTGTTTGCGCAGGTCTGTATGCAGGCCCAGTTTTTCCGCATTGAGGTAGCTGAAGATGATGCCATCTTCGGTGATACGTTCGGTTTCAATATCCTGCTTGATCGCCAGTTTGGCGGTAGCCAGGTTCTTTTCCACCATAGGCATGGTATCCAGCAGTTCGTTCATGCCGCGGATCGCGTCATTCATCTTGTCTGCCTGGCTGCCTACGTAAGCCACTTCTGTGTAGCGGCCTTCTTTCTTATCAGGCGTTACATACTGGGCGTAGGTAGAATAGGCCAGGGCCTTGGATTCGCGGATGGTCTGGAATACGATGGACTCCATACCCCCACCAAAGTAATTGTTAAACAACAGCAGCTTCGCGGTTTCATCCGGGTTATACTGCTCCGTGTTGCGGATCCAGTTCACTTCAGATTGCACCATGTCGTAGTTGGTGAACAGTACCTGGTTTGCCACCTGGCTGGTCTTCTCAAACTTCACTGCCGGCGGGGCGGCGGCAAAGGTGGCCGGCATAGGGTGCAGTTTCGTTATTTTGGCCACTACGTCTTTCAGGGAGCCAGGACCGTAGTAGATCACCTTGTGCTCATAAGTAGAGAGCTTGTGCAGGCGGTCTACCAGTTCCTGCGCGGTAGTGTTGCTGATCTCATCTGCACTCAGCTGGTAGTTGAAAGGATTCCTGGCACCATAGAGGCCATACTGGGCCAGGGCGCTGGCAATAGCGCGCTTATTCAGCTTGGAATCTGCGCGACTCTTGGCAATACGGCCTTTCAGCGCCTGCAGGGCTTGTTCATTTACCTGGCAGTTTGCCATCAGGTTCTCAAACAGGGACACGGCCTTGTCAAAGTTTTCCTGCAGGCCGGTAATGCCCACGGTAGTATTTTCCGTGCTGGTGTTCACGTTGAAGGAGCACGCAATGTTGTAAAACTGCTTGCTGATCTCTTCAGAGGTGGCCTTGTCTGTACCGAGGAACTGCAGGTAAGACGCGGCCAGGGCCAGTTTGCGGTCGTTCCAGGTGCCCATGTCAAAGCGGTAGTAGAGGCGGAACAGGCCATTTTCCTTGTTCTGCACATACAGTACCTGTGCGGGGCCGGCCTTGGATTTCTGGATATCCTTTTCATAATCCAGCCACTGCGGCTGCACCGGCGTGGCGGGGATGGCGGCAATTTTGTCCAGGAAGGCAGAATGGTCGTCACGGTTCACGCTTACCGGGGTAATGGCAGGTTTTTCCACCTTTACCACGTCTTTGTCTTCACCCTTACGCTTGTACACCAGCACATAGTTGTTGCCAAAATACTTATTGGCAAAATCCACTACATCCTGCTTGGTCACTTTGGACATGTCATCCACGAAGGCTACATCTTCTGCATACAGGTCGCCTTTGGTTTTAATGAAGTCGTCCATCAGGTCTGTAGCGCGGTTGTTGTTGCTCTGCAGGCCCTGTATCTCAGACAGCTTAAAGTTGTTGACGATCGCCTTCAGCAGGGTTTCGTCAAACTGGCCTTTTTTCAGGAGCTCCAGTTGGCCCAGCAGCAGGTCCTTCACGTCTTCCAGCGACTGGCCGTTCTTGGCCTTGCCGCTGAATACCATGAAACCATAATCTTTAAACGTATCACTGCCGGCGTTTGCAGCCAGTACTTTTTGCTGGCGGTTCAGGTTCAGGTCAATGAGGCCTGCCTTACCGTTGGTGAGGATCTGTGACATCACCACGGCCAGCACATTGTCTTTATGGTCATTGATACCCGGCAGGCGGAAGCCGATCAATACGCTCTCTGCATCGGGGCCTACCACTTCTTTCACGATGGGCGCTGTGATGGGCGCTTCCTGCGGGCCGGTGTATTCCGGAACGGGCTTGGGCTGCTCGTAAGCAAAGTCCTTGTCGATGGTCCTGATCACATAATCCGGGTTAAAATCACCTGCCATTACAATGGCCATATTATTGGGCACATAGTACGTATTGTAGAACTGGCGGATGGCCTTGATGTTCGGATTTTTCAGGTGCTCAATGGTACCAATGGTGGTCTGCTGACCATAGTTGTGCGTGGGGAACATAGCGCCAAAGAGGGCTTCCCGCACTTTGTTCTGGTCATTGTCCAGGCCACGGTTCTTCTCTTCATACACAGCTTCCAGCTCGGTATGGAAAAGGCGGAACACCGGGTAGCGGAAGCGCTCTGCCTGCACTGCCAGGTATTTATCAATGGCGTTAGAAGGAATATCTTCCTCGTACACCGTTTCTTCTACGGAGGTGTGGGCGTTGGTGCCCTGGGCGCCCATGCCAGACATCATCTTGTCGTACTCATTGGCAATGGCATACTTTGCCGCAATGCCGGACACGCTGTCGATCTGATGGTACACCGCTTTGCGGGCGTCCGGATCGGTGGTGGCGTTGTACTTGTCGTACAGGTTATCTACCTGGTCAATGTAGCCTTTTTCCTTGGTCCAGTCCAGGGAGCCATAAGTATCCGTGCCTTTGAACAGCAGGTGCTCCAGGTAGTGCGCCAGGCCGGTATGGTCTTTCGGATCGCTGTTGCTACCGGCACGTACCCCGATGAGGGTCTGGATGCGCGGTTCCTTTTTGTTTACGCTAAGGATTACGGTAAGGCCGTTCTTCAGTTTGTAAAAACGGGCTTGCTGGGGATCGTTTGTTACATAACGATACGTGTAGCCGCCGGAGCTGGCTTCTTTCCATTCGTGCGATACGGGTTTTACCTGTGCCGACACGGCTTGTACAGAGGCTGCCAGGTAGCAGACTAACAGTGCTTTCGTGAGAGTCATGAGAAAAGGTTGGTTGTTTTTTGTTGGAATTCAGCTTTCAAATATAATAGATGGGGCTCCAAGAAAACGTTAAAAGGAGGCAAAACCTGTTACAAAAAGGATGAGCGGCGGGGATAGATAATTATTCCCGGCGGGTATGGTGGCTTCCGGCCCTGGCCGGGTGAGTGGCATTATTTCATCTTGATATTTACCGTGTTATGGTCCATTTTGTAAGTGAATCCCAGCTCCGGGCCCAGTTTGTCCAGGATGCCGGGCAGGGGCTCATTGTCCCAGGCACCGGTCACGGTTTTATTGAGGGGGATGTTGCCTTCCCAGTTAATATCGGTATTATACCAATCGGCCAGCACCCGCAGGGCCGCAGGCAGGGGCTCTTTTTCAAACGTGAGCTTACCGCTTCTCCACATCAGCAGCGCCGTGGTATCGCAGGTTTCGGGCTCTATGAGGTCAATGCTGGAATTGCCCATCACCATTTCTCCCCCATGCACCCACTCCGGCTGGTTGTCATGCGATTTATAGGCTTTCAGCACCTTGGCTTCCCCGTTGAGCAGCTGTACGGCGGCGCCTTTTTGTTCCACCTTTATTTTAAAGACGGCGTTGTGCACTACGGTGGTCAGTACATCTGTGATCACGCGGAAAGGGGTGTCCGGGTACGTGTGGATCGTAAAGAAGGCATCCCCATCCAGGACCACCTCCCGGTGATGAACGGTAAAATTATCTGGCACGTACAACGTGGAGGGGCCGTTCAGGATCACTTCCGAACTGTCTGGCAGGGTCACGGTCCTGCGGGCGCCTACCTCGCCCTGGAAATGTTTATAGGTAAGCCGTGTATTAAGGTTAGCAGGAGGTTGTGCGTGGTTACAGGCCAGTCCTGCCATCCAGGAAAGGCATACCAGAAAGATCGCCGGGGAGTGTTGCTTATTTGCCGCCATGAAGCAATAAAAATAGTGGTTTTCGGGCAATAAGCATAGCCGCTACTGCAGTTGCCACAGATCGGTGACACTGTTGCCAAAGCGGGTGCGGCGGCCCATGCTGTCCTGGTACATGGCAGACACGCCATGGAGGTATACGTTGTGAAGTACGGGCAAATGAAATACAGAGCGGTGGAAATCAGCAGTGGTGGCGCCATTGTTGTCCTGCCCGGGCATTGCCGCCAGGGACGCGGGCTGGCTGGCCCGGAGACCAAGGTACTTGTGCTTTGTGGTATGTGCCCATGCAATAAGGCCGGTGCAAACGAGTAAAGCTAAGATAGATCTCATACGCGATATTTTTAGACCGGAACGTTGTTGGAACCCATGTCCCACACGCGGGATTAGATATTTCCTGGCGTTAAAAGTTTAACGGCACATCAGAAGCCGTTAAACCGGAACCCTACCGAATAAGGATATTGCAGCAGCCCGTAATCATGCAGGGCCGTCAGGGCAAAGTTGCCATACAGTTTCAGCGGACCATATCCAATTTCGCTTGTCAGCGACATTCTCCATTTATTGAGGTTAAAATCGTCGTTCACTTTCTGTTTGCCGCGCTCCTGGCTTATCTGCTTGGTGCGGGCCTTTACCAGGTAACCGCCCATTACTCCTGCGCTCACTTTGAAAGAGCGGCTGGGCTTATAAGGATGTGCCGTGTAGTTCAGCATCAGCGGGATGGAGAGATACTCGGCAAACATTTTATTCTTAGTGAAGTTCACCGTATCCCGGTATACCGTGGTTGGATAGCCGGGCTGGTAGGTGATATTGCGGGCAAAGCGGTAATTATTCATTTCCACGCCCAGGGCATACTGCAGGTTCAGCTTGTGTTTCACCAGGTTGAGGCGCTGCATGAACAGCCAGATATTCACATTCACAGACTTGCCGGTGATCAGCTTAAACTCCTGTGAGGTGAGCGGGGAGCTGCCGTAACGGGGGGCAAAGTTGTTGAGGCCCTCTGCGGAATAATCATAGGTCCTGTTTGCCGCATAATACGGGGTGGTTGGATAGTAGGCCAGGTAACTGGCACCGCTGTAGTTACTGCGGTCTATATAATTATTAAATCCAAAGTCTACTACCAGCCAGCGGGTATGCAGGTTCTTTTTAAGTTTATTGTTGATGTAGGTAGTGTCGTTATAGAACTTATAACTGGTGCGACCACTAGGGCTTTTTGATTTGAGGATCACCAGGCCTTTGATCTGGATGGTGTCTGTAAGGGCCGTCTGCTGTGCATGGCTGGTGCCGGCAATGAACAGCAATACGGGTAAGATCATCCATTTCAGGTAAGCGCCGGGTTGCAACAACCTACGTTTAATAACAACGTTACTCATTTATTGTTAGCTTTTTTCTTCGCAAAAAATCGTGCCACGTTGGTCACTTTGTCCAGCAGCTTGTTGTCGCCGGAGCTTACCACGGAGGCGATCAGCTCTCCATGAATGCTTGCCGGGGCTGCACTTTCTTCTTTAGGGCTGGCCATGGCCATCATCACCGGCGGCTTTGCAGGCGCGGCATCCTGGCTGGAAGCCGCTATGGTAGCCGCGTTTGAAGTACTGGCCGGCGCGGTGCCGGTGCTCACGTTGTTTGCGGAAGTGGTGGTGTGGGATAATGTAGAACTGTTGGCAGGCGCAGTCACCGGTATGTCGTTGCTGGCCACCATTACGTTATTGTTATTATTACCGCGTGGTGCGGGCGTGGATTCATGATCCTGCTTTGCGGCTGTTGCCGGGGAAGCGCTGGGTGTATGCAACGCCACACTGGTTGTCACGGGCGGGGCAGGGCGTACGTGCCCTTTTGAAGCAGACAAGGCCGGGGCCTTCGCGGGCATTGCAGCCGCGATGTCCTCTTTGGAAGGAGGCAGGGAGATAACGTCCCCTTTCGAAGGGGTAGCCTCACCGGTTGAAGGTGACAGGGCGATAACATTTTCCGTAGCAGCGGGTGCCGGTGTGCCGGAAGCCTGCTGCTGGTTCACCGCCACAACGGCCGGTACATTCCCACTATGATCCTTGCTGCCATAGGGCGCCGTAAATACGATAAGACCTGCTACCACCGCGGCGGCACCGGCACTCCACCAATACACTGGCCGTATGCGGCTTCGGTGACGGTACAGGGAAGCCTTGTGCAGGAACACCTGGCCCAGATCCGGCTGCAGGCGGGTTTGTTGCAGCAGGGCCAGTTCTGCCTGGGCGGCGGGAGTTTGGGCAATATATTTTTCTACCGCGTCTTTTTCCGTGGCAGGCAGTTCATTGTCGATATAACTGAGGAGGAAGCCGGTCTGGTTATCCGCATGGATGCCGGGCGTACCACGGTACAGCAGGGCTTTATTTTCAAACACCACCTCCGGGTCGGGTGTGAGCACGGTACTTTGCAGCAATTGCAGCTCCTGCCGGATGTGCGGATGCTGCTCCAGGAAGTCCTGCAACGCGGCCACTTCGGCGGCGCCCAGGTCGCCGTCGATGAAGCGGAGAAGAAAAACTTCGTAGTTTGCTATGTTAATTCCTGCTGACAATTCTTTGGGTATTGATTAGATAACGTTCTGCATTTTTACCAGGTACTCTTTCAGGTGGAGCCGGGCCCGGTGCAGGTATACTTTTACCTGGGAGGGGTTGAGCTCCATGATGGTACCAATTTCTTCGTAGCTGTACCCTTCATAATCTTTGAGGAGGATAAGGGAGCGCTGCACTTCGCTGAGACGGGCCAGGGCTTTTTCCATGACCTCCCGGGCGTTGTGCACATTGGTATCCGCTATCCTGGACTCCTCTTTGAAATTTTCCACAAGGGTGATCCGCTTTACCTTCCGTACATGATCGATCATATTATGGTAGGCCACTGTAAACAGGTAAGACTTCCCCTTTTCAAAGGGAACCTCCTGGCAGTGCTTCCATAATATCTCGAATGCGTTCTGTACCACGTCTCTGGCGTCTTCGGTATGGCCAAGGTTTTTGACGATGAACCGGAAGAGGTTGTCCGAATACAGATCCACGCATTTATTGTACTCCTTTTCCGTCATCCGGTAACGCGGGATTTTTTCAGTGCGAAGTTCCGACAAATGTTCTATAAACGGGACGTATGCACGATTTTCACCAATTTATCCCCTTTTCCCGTGTCTTCCCTGTCGTCCATACGTCGCGTCACATGCCTTTTCTCCTGCACTTTACCCTAAACCCAGCATGATAAAAGTATGACGAACGCCTGCTCCGGAATGTTACACCTGGGTCAAAATTCGCGCAAAAAAACCGGCCCCGGAAGGCCGGCCCCGCATTATGACCTATTTTTATTCCAGTAACTTTGCCCTACCGGGAACCTAAAAGTATTCTACATGAACGAAAAATTCGTCAGCCGCCTTCGCCAGGAGCTTGGAGACATTGAAGCCTCCGGCCTTTACAAACGCGAAAGGATCATCACTTCCGACCAGGGTGCCGAGATCACCGTGAACGGCAAAACTGTACTGAACTTCTGCGCCAATAACTACCTGGGCCTCAGCTCCAATCCTACCGTGATCGAAGCCGCCAAGCACACCATCGACACCCACGGCTACGGTATGAGCAGTGTGCGCTTCATCTGCGGCACCCAGGATATTCACCGGGAGCTGGAACAGAAGATCGCCGCCTTCCTCGGTACGGAAGATTCCATCCTGTATGCAGCGGCTTTTGACGCCAACGGCGGCGTATTTGAGCCCCTGTTCAACGAGCAGGACGCCATCATTTCCGACGCCCTGAACCACGCGTCCATCATTGACGGGGTGCGCCTTTGCAAGGCCCAACGCTTCCGCTATGAACATAATAACATGGAAGACCTGGAAAAACAGCTCCAGGCAGCCGCCGGTTGCCGCAGCCGCATTATCGTTACAGATGGCAGTTTCAGCATGGACGGCACCATTGCCCAGCTGGACAAGATCTGTGACCTGGCAGATAAATATGACGCCATCGTCATGAGCGATGAAAGCCACTCTTCCGGCTTCCTGGGCAAAACCGGCCGCGGCACCCACGAATACCGCGGGGTCATGGGCCGGGTAGATATCATCACCGGCACCCTGGGCAAGGCCCTGGGCGGCGCCTCAGGCGGTTTTACCTCCGGCCGCAAAGAGGTAATAGACATCCTGCGCCAGCGCAGCCGTCCCTACCTGTTTTCCAACTCCGTAGCCCCCAGCATTGTAGGCGCCTCCATTGCCGTACTGGATATGCTGAGCAGCACCACCGCCCTGCGCGACAAACTGGAATACAACACCACCTACTTCCGGGAAAAAATGACTGCTGCCGGCTTCGACATTAAGCCCGGCCAGCACCCCATTGTACCAGTAATGCTGTACGACGCTCCCCTGAGCCAGCAGTTTGCAGACCGCCTGCTGCAGGAAGGCATCTACGTGATCGGGTTCTTCTTCCCGGTAGTGCCCAAAGGCCAGGCCCGCATCCGCGTGCAGCTGAGCGCTGCCCATGAACAGGAGCACCTGGACAAGGCCATCGCTGCCTTTACCAAAGTGGGTAAAGAGCTGGGCGTACTCAAAGCTTAAGTCTTTCTACTTCCAATACTGTATTTCCCCTGAAAGAAATTTCCAGCGCCGCCCGCCAGTGGTTTGCTGGAAATTTTCTTTTAGGGAAGATCCCGGCATTCGCCCGGAAACAAAAAACCCCGGGCTATCCGCTTCCGCGTTCGCCCGGGATTTTTTTGACCTGTGAAAAAACTTTCAGTAAAGAAAAGAGGGTGCCCGTGGCTGTTGGTTCCTGTGTTATATGCTGATGATGTTGATCAATCCCGCAGGCACCGCTCTAAAACACACACTAAGCTGGTTACTCGTTTTTGGTTACCTGCACCGGCTGGCCATCCTTGATCTCGTCACTGCCATTGGTCACTATGGCATCGCCATCTGCCAGGTTACCGAATATTTCTACTTTACCATTTGATTCATTGCCTTTTCTTACCGGCACCCAGGTGGCTTTGTTATTCACCACCTTGATCACGAACACTTTCTCGGAAGTGGTGATCACAGCACCCTTCGGCACCACGAAGGTATCATGACTCCCGGGCAGGTCTATGTGCACTTCTGCATACATGCCGGGCAGCAGTTTTTTATCGGTGTTATTGATATCCATTTCCAGCATTTCCGCACGCAGCCTGGTATCCAGGCTACCGGCCACGCGGTTTACCCTGGCGGTAAAAGTATCGCCGGGCAGGGAGCGCACGGTGAAATGCACCACACCGGTGTTTTGCAGGCTGCTGGTATACGTTTCCGGAACGGCAATGGATAAACGCAGGCGGTTCTGCTCTTCCAGGCGCAGCAGGGGCTTGTCTGAGCCCTTGCCTGCCGGGCCTACGTAAGCACCGGGGTGCACGTTTCGCACGGTGATGATCCCGTTGAAAGGCGCGCGGATAGTGAGGTAACCCAGCAGCTCCTGGATTTCCCGCAGAGAAGAGCGGGCGCTCAGCAGCTCTGCACTGTCTGCACTCATCTTGGAAAATGCGATCTCCAGGTCGTTCGGGGAGATGGTACCGGGGATCTTGCTGGTTTTAAGCATGCGGTCGTAAGTGGAGCGGCTGGCCTGGTACACCGCTTCCTTATTGTGGAGGCGGGATTGTGCTTCCAGCAGCTGGGTGTTCATTTCCGGTGCCTCCAGGGTCATGAGTACCTGGCCGGAGCTTACCTGGGAGCCCATATCCACGTTCACCGTTTTCACGTAGCTGGTGAATTTGGCATACAGGTCGGCAAACTGGTAGGGCTTTATTTCACCGGGCAGTTCCAGCACATTCTCCAGCTGGGTTCTTTCCAGGGAAACGGCTTTCACCTGGGTGGGGCCATTCTCGGCACCTTTGTTATCCTCCGCCTGCGAGCTATGGCAGGCAGGGAGCAGGATACCGGCGGCGGGCAGCGCCAGCGCAGCCAGCAGCATGTATTTCATGGTTCTAGTGTTTTGCATATCCAAGTATCTTAAATGTGTGTAATCAGGTTTTGTTTTAGTCCACCAGCTTTGCGGCGCCAGGTACATAATACGGGCTGTGCTCATCCTCCGGATCGAGGGAAACAGATTTCACACCGGCTTTCTGCTGTGCCCATGCAAAGATGAGCGGCAGTACAAAGAGGGAAGCAAAGGTACTGGCTACCAGGCCGCCTATCACCGCACGGCCCAGGGGCGCTGTCTGGTCGCCGGCCTCACCCAGGCCGGATGCCATCGGGATCATGCCCGCGGTCATCGCAATACTGGTCATGAGGATGGGGCGCAAGCGGATGGAAGTACCTTCCAGCGCGGATCTTACGGAGTCCTGGTTTTGCAGGCGGAGCTTTTCCGTGCCCGTGATCAGCAGCACCGAGTTAGATACCGATACACCCACAGACATGATAATACCCATGTACGACTGCAGGTTCAGCGTAGAGTGCGTGAGCAGCAGCATGCCCAAAGCCCCCACCAGCACTGCCGGCAGCGTGGATATTACCACGAAGGCCACGCGGAAGCTCTGGAAGTTTGCCGCCAGCAGCAACAGGATCACGACGATAGCTACGAGCAGGCCGGTTTGCAGGCTGTCCAGGGTTTCATTCAGCAGGTTCATGGTCCCGCGTTTCTCTACCGAGATACCCCTTGGCGGCTCTCCGGCACGTTTGATGGCCGCGGCTACGGCTGCACTGGCCGTGCCCAGGTCTTTCTTGTAGATATTGGCACCGATGGAGATGATGCGCACCGCACCAATACGGTCATATTCCCCGATCACAGTATCCGGCTGCAGGGTGGCCACATCCCCCAGGGAAGGGCGGTCATGGTCCTTGCTCAGCGGGATGGCCTTCATATCTTCAATACTGGCCAGCTGGTTTTCCGGAACGGAGATCTGCACAAAGTAAGAAGTAGCGTTCTTTTCATCCAGCCACACGTTCTTTTCTGTGAAGCGGGAAGAGGAAGTAGCCGCCGTGAGGGAACGGGCTATTTCGCCAATGCTCAGGCCCAGCTGCGCGGCGCGTTCCCGGTCAATATTAATGCGGATGGCCGGGTAGTCCAGGGGCTGGTTAATGGCCACATCGCGCAGGTAGGGGATCTTCTTCATTTCCTGCAGGATCTTCTCTGCATACGGACGGCTGTCCTTGAAGTTCTTACCCATCACCGCAATTTCTATCGGTGTGCTGGCGCCCTGGCTCATTACCTTGTCTGTAAGGTCAATGGGCTCAAAGCTGGTCTTCACTTCCGGCATCTGCTCGTGGATCAGTTTGCGGAATTTTTCCTTGAACTCATCCATGTTCACCTTATAATCTTCTTTCAGGTTCACCTGCATTACCGCTTCGCTGGGTGTAGCCATGAAGAGATAAATAGGGTTAGTGGAATATGAAGACGGATGGGTACCAATGAAGGAAGAAGTGATGTCAATATTTTCAGGCCCTACCATCTTTTTCAGGATGTCGGTGGCCTTGAGCAGCATAGTTTCCGTACGCTCCAAACGCGTGCCGGCAGGCTCTTTCAGGCGGAGCTGGAACTGGCCGTTATTGAGCTTGGGCAGGATGTCGCGGCCAATGTTTGACACGAACAGTACCACCAGCCCGCCGGTTACCAGGAAGTAAAGCCCTATTACCAGTTTGCGGCGGGCCATCAATGCGGTAAGCCAGCCCAGGAAACGCAGCTTGAACTTGTCAAAACCTGCAATTTCCTTTTCATGCGCAGCTTCATCTTTCAGTTCTGCACTGATGTACTTGTCTGATTTATGTACCTCCCCACTGTGCACGTGCTCGTGCGCCTTGCCATGGTGCTGGAATTTTTCTTCTTTCAGGATCCAGTTAGACAGGATGGGCACCAGGGTTTGCGACAGCAGATAAGATGCGATCATGGAAAACCCGATGGCCAGTGACAAGGGAAGGAACATGGAGCGGGGCACGCCCACCATGATAAAGGAAGGAGCAAACACCGCCAGGATACAGAACAGGATGAGCAACTTTGGGAAGGCAATTTCCTGGCACGCGTGCCAGACAGCCTGCGCCTTGGTTTTACCCATTTCCAGGTGCTGGTGTATATTCTCAATGGTCACCGTCGATTCATCCACCAGGATACCGATAGCCAGTGCCAGGCCGCTCAGCGTCATGATATTGATGGTTTGCCCGGCCATTTTGAGGCACAGTACCCCGATGATGATGGCCACCGGGATGGTGATGATCACGATGTAGGCAGAACGGCGGTCGCCCAGGAAGAGCAGCACCATGATGGCTGTGAGCACGGCCCCGATCACGCCTTCACTGATCAGGCTTTTCACGGCATTGATCACGTATACGCTCTGGTCAAACACAAAGTTCACTTTCACATCATCCGGCAGCAGCTTCTGGATGTTGGGCAATGCTTTTTTCAGGTTGTTCACCACCGTCCAGGTAGAGGCATCGGCGGTCTTGATCACGGGCAGGTATACGGAGCGTTTGCCATTGATCACGGCATAGCTGGAGGTAATGTCTGCCGCATCTTCCACCTTGGCCACATCGCGCACAAACACGGTGGGCCCTTCGCCTATCTGCAGGGGAATGTTTTCAAATTCTTTTACGGTGCGGATCACGGTATTGGCCGGTGTGAGGTAGGTCACATCGCCCACGCGCACGTTACCGGCGGGAGAGATCTGGTTATTGTCTTTCACCGCCGCCACAATCTGGTCTGGCGTAAGGTGGTGGGAGCGCATCAGTTCCGGGTCTACGTGGATCACGATGGTACGGGAGTTACCGCCAAAGGGGGCCGGGGAAGTAAGACCGGGAATGCGGCTGAAGGAAGGGCGCACCAGCGTCATCGCAAGGTCCTGCAGCTGATTATTGCTGCGGATCGGGCTGCTCAGTGCCAGCTGTCCAATCGGCAGGGTGGACGCGTCAAAGCGGATGATGAAGGGCGGCTGGGTGCCACTGGGCATGGAGGCAAATGCGCGGTTGGCCATGGCCGTTACTTCCGCTGCTGCTTGCGCCATGTTGGTGCCTTCGTAAAAAGAGATCTTGATCATGGTGAGGCCCTGGATGTTCTTGGCCTCAATATCTTTTACCCCTGTTACGTACAGGAACAGGTTCTGGTAGTTGGTAGCAATAAAGCCTTCCATCTGCTGGGGCGACATACCGCCATAGGGCTGCGATACATAGATGGCCGGCAGGTTCAGGTCCGGGAAGATGTCGATTTTAATGTCCCGCAGGGCGGACAGGCCAAAGAACAACAAGCCAACTACGGCCACCATGATGGCGATTGGTTTGCGGAGGGCCAGTTTAATAAGATTCATACTGCTTGGTTCAAATGATTAAAATCCGGTACTGGCATTAAGTGGCGGCGATGCTATTTGCCGGCGCTGGCCACCTGGGTAAGGAACACCTGCAGGTCTCCTTCGGTAGCGGCCTGGTAAAGCAGGGATTGCCAGATGCCGTTGTAGGCCAGGTCCCGGTCAGTTTCCGCCCGGTTCAGGTTATACAGGGCCTGGGCCAGGTCGGCAATGTTAGACAGGCCGTTCTCATACAAGGTGCTCTTCTGCAAATACGCGTCACTGCTGGCTTTCAGGCCAAAGGGCACCTGCTCGTACTTGGCAATGGAATTTTGCAGTTGCTGTTTGGCCAGGTCCAGCTGGTGCTGCAGGGTACTGTACTGCAGTTCATACTCATTACGGTAAGCCTCTGAAGTAAAGTGCTGGCGCTGTGCCTGGGCTTTGGTACGGGTCCAGTCCGTGATGGTCCATGACGCGTTAATGCCCAGCAGGTAATTGGAGCGGGTAGGATTAACGCCATTCCAGTAAGCGGAGCTGTAATGGGAAAGATTGGCCTGGCTGTAATCGTAGTCAAAGCCGGAACCGCGGGTCTGTAAAATGCCCATGGCCGTGATCTTTGGCAGCATACTTTTCTTAATGTAATCCACACTGGCTTCGCTGGCCTGGATGCGGCTATCATAGAAGCGGAGAATGGGCTGGTTCCGTAGGTCAAAGGTGTCCTGGGGATGCAGCAGGTCCGCTGGTATTTTGGAAACAAAGAAGGTGTCCAACAGGAAGCGGCGGCCAGGGATGTCTATCATCTGGGCCAGGAAGTTCTGTTGCTGGTCTTCGTAATTGATGGCATCCACAAGGCTGATCTGGGCTTTGGACACTTCAGAGTTGGCGATGGAACTGTCCACCCCGGGATTCAGGCCACCCACCGCGCGGGCCGTGATCATGCGCTTGAGATCCTGGGCGCGCTGCAGGTTACTTTCCATGGACTTGCGCAGGCGCTGGGCGGCCAGGAGGTTGAGATAAGCGCCGGCAATGCGTACCTGCTGCTGGAACTGTTCCTGGGCCAGGTCTGCCGCGTTGCTGGCTTCCTGGAATTTAGCGGCATTCACCTTGGCCTTCTGGCGGCCAAACTGGATGAAATCCCAACTGATGTTCATGGCATAGATCCCGCCAAATGCGGAGTTCCAGTTCTGTTGTGCCAGGGCAGGCCCGGAGCTGGAAACGGTCCAGCCTTTGTAGCCTTCGAACGGACCGTTCTGTCCGTTTACGGTACCAAAAGCATTTTGTGCCTGGAAACTAAGATCGGGGAGGTACTCCCGGCGGGTTGCGGTCACATTGGCAGCGGCTGCCTTCTGGTAGTTTTCTTTGGCTTTAATGGACTGGTAGTTGTGGAGGCCGGTTTCCAATGCCTGTTGCAGGGTCAGTGTACTGTCTTGCGCGTTGGCAGCGGATAAGAGGCCACCCATAAGAACCGCCATTAGGCCAATGGGTTTCCTGATGTCCATACTTTTTAACATAAATCCCTTTCTGTGTGTGCTCGGGTGTGAAAAATTCGATTGCAAAGTTAGATTAGCCTAAGTGCTAGGGGTTAGGACAAAGGACCTGCCGGCTTGCACAATTTGAACATCTGTTCGGCACCTTGTACTATTTGAACATATGCTCCCGGAAATGCTGGGGTGTAACCCCGGTATGGTGTTTAAAGAAGCGGCTGAAGTAGGCGGGGTCTTCAAAACCCAGGTCGTAGCAGATCTCCTTCACACTTACGGTGCTGAAGGCCAGGTTGCGCTTTGCTTCCAGCATGAGGCGCTCATGCAGCAGTTCTGTAACGGTTTTGCCGGTGTTGAGGCGGCTGATCTCGTTGAGGCGTTTGGGCGTAAGGGCAAATTCGCTGGCATAGAACCCGGTGTGGTGCTCCTGGCGGAAATGCTTTTCCAGCAGCTGGCGCAGCTGCACGGTCCGGTGGTCGTTCATGGCGGTTTCGCCGGTCTGGGCTACTTCCTGCAGGTCCTGGCGCTTGCGCTCCCGCTCTGCCACAGTAAGGAAAGTGGTAAGGTATTGTTTGATCACGTTGCGCTGGCAATGGGCCCATTGCAGCTCCTGCTCCATGAGCGGCACCAGGCCCTGGAACGACCGGCTGGCGTGGTCACTGAGGTGGATGGGGGCGGTATGGTAAAAGTCGTGCAGGATGCTCAGGTGCTGGAAGTGCGACTGGTCGTCTTCCGCCCGGGCAAAGTAGAATTTCTCGGTAAAGGAGATGGTCCATCCCTGGTTACCACCCGCGGCCTTATCTTCCAGCACCTGGTGTACCTGGCCGGGATGAAGCACAAATAACGTATTGTCTTTTTGTTCGTACTCTTTAAAATCTACCATATGGGTGCCCCGTCCCTGGGTGAACCAGATGAGGTGGTAAAAAGCATGGCGGTGTGGTTTGCGTGTAATTTCGCTTTGATAATCACCGATCTTGAACAGACTGATTTGTCCGGCATGGGGGAAATGCTGGAATGGTATCTCTTCCGTTTTACGTAACATAGTATAGAATAGCTGCCACTTGTAAAATTAGCACATCTTCATGGAAGGGAAGCTACCGTTCCTACCATTAAATTGAATAGTTGATGCTGGTATGACAATTAAATTAAAGGGGACTTAAAAAGTTATCGAGGTTGGGAAAGCTGGATGAAACCTTCCCGGTTTCCGGCCAGCATCCCGCCTCCATAATTAACACTTTCTCAATCCGCCATTCCTTACCTTTGAGCTCTACAGACCGGACTCAATTTTTTATGCAGCTTTATTGTAATTCTCTCACCGCTTATCAACGTTTGCACACCCTGGAAGTGAAGGTGGGCGACCTGCTTATTGGAAATGGACACCCCATCCGCGTGCAGACCATGACCACTACCGATACCATGGATACTGCCGGTACCATTGCCCAGGCCATCCGTTGTATTGAGGCAGGCGCCGAACTGGTGCGCATTACCGCCCCCAGTAAAAAAGAAGCCGAAAACTTATTGCATATCCGCAACGGGCTCCGCGCCCAGGGGTATACTACGCCGCTGGTAGCCGATATCCACTTTACACCCAATGCCGCTGAAATTGCCGCCCGCATCGTGGAAAAGGTGCGTATCAACCCGGGCAACTACATCGACAAAAAGAAATTTGAGCTCATTGAATATACCGATGCGGAGTACCTGGAGGAAATAGACCGCATCCGCGAACGGTTTACCCCCCTGGTGAATATCTGCAAAGAGCACGGCACCGCCATGCGCATTGGCACCAACCACGGCTCCCTGAGCGACCGTATCATGAGCCGCTATGGCGATACCCCCATGGGCATGGTGGAAAGCGCCATGGAGTTTCTCCGCATTGCGGAAGACCTGGACTACCGGAACATTGTGCTCAGTATGAAGTCCAGCAACCCACAGGTGATGGTGCAGGCCTACCGCCTCCTGGTGCATACCATGCAGCAGGAACTGGGGCACTGCTATCCCCTCCACCTGGGCGTTACAGAAGCAGGCGACGGGGAAGACGGCCGCATCAAATCTGCCGCCGGCATCGGCACCCTGCTGGAAGACGGCCTGGGCGATACCATCCGCGTGAGCCTCACGGAAGACCCGGAATTTGAGCTGCCTGTGTGCCGCGACCTGGTGAAACGCTATAACGACCGCGCCGCCAAACAGGCGCCCATTGCCCCCGTAGAAAAGATCACCTACTCTCCTTTTGAATACAGCCGCCGCCCCACAGCCGCCGTGGGCAACATTGGCGATAAACACGTACCCGTGGTGGTGGCAGATTTTAAAGGAGTCGAAAATATTACCCCTGCAGCCCTGCGGTCCATTGGCTACACCTACGACGAGTCCTCTGATAAATGGAACATTGCAGATGCCGCGGCAGATTACCTCTTCACTGAAAAGCCCCTCACCTTTGCCCTGCCCGGCACCCTCCATGTGATTGTTCCGGCTGCGGTGTGGCCCGGCGTGGAGGATAAAGAAAAATACCTGCCCTTCTTTACATTGCAGGACTACCTGGGCGCTGCACAGCGCTCCGCCAGCTTCAACTTTGTGAGCATGAATGCAGACCAGCTGCCGGACGCGGCTACCCTGCAGGCCCTGGCGGCAGATAAAACCGTGGTGCTGAGCGTGTATGCTGAGAATGTGCATGCCATGCCGGCGGTGCGCCGTTTCTTTATGCAATTGCAGGAAGAGAAGATCAATACACCTGCGCTGCTGGAAACCCGCGCAGCAGATGCCACCGCGGATGAGCAGCTCATTCACTTCAGCGTAGAAACCGGTGCCCTCCTGCTGGATGGCTTTGGAGACGGCCTGTGGCTGCGCGGCACGGACGTGAGCAGCCGGGCACTGGTGAACAATGTGGCCTTTGGCATTCTGCAGGCCACCCGTACCCGCATTTCCAAAACAGAATATATTTCCTGCCCTTCCTGTGGCCGCACCCTGTTTGACCTCCAGGAAACCACGGCCCGCATCCGCGCGGTGACCCATCACCTGAAAGGCGTGAAGATCGCGATCATGGGGTGCATTGTAAACGGCCCGGGTGAGATGGCGGATGCCGACTTTGGCTACGTAGGCAGTGGCGTGGGCAAGATCACGTTGTACCGTGGCAAGGAAGTGGTGAAGCGTGGCCTGAGCAGCGAGGTGGCGGTTGACGAGCTCATTGATCTCATCAAAGACCACGGCATGTGGGTGGAGAAGAATTAGGGAATTAAAACTGGCTTAAATGTGCGCGGCGCCGCGTCCACATTTTGCATTTCTCCGTACATTTCCTAAAATCCTTTCAACATGAAAAAATTCCTCTCCGGCTTAATGGCCCTGGTTATGGTACTTACCCTGTCCGTATCCAGCGTAAACGCACAGAAGAAAACTGCAAAGACCAAGTCTGATTCTACCGCCGTTCATACCAAGAAAGACGGTACGCCTGACAAACGTTACAAAGAGAACAAAGGCGCCAGCACCGCTGCTCCTGCCGGACCTACCAAGAAAGACGGTACTGCCGACATGCGCTACAAGGCTAACAAAGAAGCCGCCAAGAAAAAAAGCTAATACCAGAGCAATAAGCTGATAATATTTTTCCAGTACAGGAGCCCTTTGCGGCTCCTATTTTATTTTGATTACATTAGCAACATGTTCGATTTCAGACTCAGGGTATTTTACACCGTGGCCAAGCGCCTCAGCTTTACCAAGGCGGCAGAGGAGCTTTTCATTTCCCAGCCGGCCGTGACCAAGCATATTCACGAACTGGAACAGCAACTGGGCGTGAAAGTGTTTGAGCGCATTGGCAACCGCATTAAACTCACGGTGGCAGGGCAGATCATGCTGAAACATGCAGAGACCATCTTCACCACTTACCGCAACCTGGAGTACGACATTAACCAGCTGAAAAGCTCCCAGGGTGGATTGCTGCCCATAGGCGCGTCCACCACCATTGCACAGTATTTCATACCCCCGCTGCTGGCCAAGTTCCACCAGCGCTATCCGGATGTGGAGATCTCCCTGATCATGGGCAATACGGAACAGATAGAACAGGCACTCCTGGAAAAAAATATTGAACTGGGCATCATTGAAGGCAAGTCTAAAAATCCCTTGCTGAAGTACGTGGAACTGGCCAAGGACGAGATAGTGCTGGTGGGCAATGCCCGGCACACGTATGGCCAGGATGATAAACTGACGGCCAATGACCTGAAGCAAATACCCCTGCTCATGCGGGAGCACGGCAGTGGCACCCTGGAAGTGATCCTGGACGCCCTTTCCCAGCTGAAACTGAAGCCCACAGACCTCAATATTGCCATGTACATGGGCAGTACGGAAAGCATCAAATCTTACCTGGCCAATTCCAACTGCGTGGCCTTCCTGCCCCTGCAGGCCATCAAACGGGAGCTGGAAGCAGGAGATTTCAAACTACTGTCTATGAAGAATTTCAGCCTGGTGCGCAAGTTCCATTTCATTTACCTCCAAGGCCAGCAGGATAAACTGGCCCAGCACTTCATCCGGTTTGCAAAGCAAAACTCACCGGAATAAGATCACCGCGGGCTTTAAACGCAAAAAAGCGAAGGAACCTTCGCTTTTTATACAAAAAATATGACGGGGCCGCCATTACCAATCCTTATCCGTCTGCACCGGCTGGCCTTTCACTTTCTTCATTTTATCCTGCAGGTTCTTTTCCTGCTGGCTCAGGGCTTCCAGCATGCGCTCGGCCTGTTGCTTGTCCATTTTGCTGGGCTGGGGCTGCGGGCGCTGGTCCTGCTGGTCTTTTTTATCCTGGTCTTTCTTATCCTTGTCCTGGTCCTTGGGTTGTTGCTGCTTGTCTTTATCCTGCTTTTGATCCTGCTTCTTCTGATCCTTCTTGTCTTTGTTATCCTTGTTGTCCTTATTCTGCTGGTTTTGCTGGTTCTTCAGCATGGCCTGCGCATAGGCCAGGTTGTAGCGGGCCTCTTCGTCTCTCGGGTCCAGCTTCAGTGCATTTTTGTAGGAGCGGATGCTTTCTTCCCAGTTTTTGGCTTCCATGTAGGTGTTGCCAATGTTGTAATTGGCATCTGCCTTCACATCCTTGCTGGAAGTAAGCTTCATTGAGCTGTCATACTCTTTGCGGGCTGCATCAAAGCGCTTTTGGGAGTACATACTGTTGCCCAGGTTATAGTTCCCTTCTACAGACTTGCCATTCAGTTCCAGGGCTTTTTTATAGTTGGCCTCTGCATCGGCGTATTGCTGCTTTTTGTACAGGTCGTTGCCTTTGCGGATGTATTTATTGCCTGTTTGTGCCTGCGCTGTGTGCAAGGCCAGCAGGATGGTACTTACAAGGAAAAGATATTTTTTCAATGCACGGATCATGCTACGGGTTTTAGGGTGTCTTCCGGCTGCTCAGCTTTCGGGCGACGGGTTTCCGGTACAAAAAATTCAATGGCGATCAGCACGCAGCAAACCACCAGGAAGTACTGGAAATAAGAATTGTAATCAGTAAAAATATTCTCGCCAAACTCTTTCTGCTCCATGCTGTCTATTTTGGCAGCCAGGGTATTTACCACTTCATCGTTGTTATTGTCCAGGTGCTGGTAAATACCCTTGCCGGCGGCGGCAATGGATTTGAGCTCTTCTTCATTCAGTTTGGAGATCACCACGTTGCCTTCCCGGTCTTTTTTCACACCGCCGGTTTCAGGATCGGGCAGGGTGGCCCCGCTGGGTGAACCAATGCCGATGGTGCTGATGGCCACGCCCTGGTCAAAGGCGGCACGGGCCTCCTTGATGGCGTTTTCATCATGGTCTTCCCCATCGGAAATGATGATCATGGCTTTATGCTTGCGCTCTTTCTGGTTATACGCTTCATTGCTTACACGAATGGCTTCCGCAATGGCGGTACCCTGGGAGGGTATCATGTCCGGCGTTACGGTGTTCAGGTACATGCGGGCCGCAGAATAGTCAACGGTGAGCGGCATTTGCAGGTAGGCATTGCCCGCAAAAACCACCAGGCCTATACGGTCGTTCTCCATTTTGTCCATCAGCTTACTGACCAGTTGCTTGGCACGGGTAAGGCGGTCTGGCTTTATGTCTGATGCCAGCATAGAGCGGCTCACGTCCAGCGCTACCACCACATCTACCCCTTTGCGGGTGATCTTTTCCATGCGGCTGCCCTTCTGCAGGTTTGCCAGGCCTATCACTCCAAAGAAAAATGCGATGAACACCAGCAGGAACTTCAGGGTGAACAGGCGGCGGGAGTAGCCGGAGAACATCTCTTCCACCAGGGCAGGGTCGCCCATCTTTTTGATGGACCTGCGCTTCCAGGCAGAGACGCCGAGGAACACCAGCAGCATCAGTACCAGCAACACCAGGCCCCATAAATATTCACTATGTTGAAATCTTAGCATATCCAGTTTTCAGTAAAGCCGTGCGGGCACGGGAGGCATAAAAATAATTTTTTTAACCCTTTAAACAAGACGCTCCCTGCGGGTTTTAGGAAATTTTAACAGGATGCAGCGCCTGCCTGGGTTTGGGTGGGCCATTACTCCAAAAAAAACGCGCGCCCCGGCAGGAACGCGCGACCAGAACGGTGTGGTGATCCTTGTTTTACTTTTCGCCTTTGAAATAGCCCGCATCAGCGAGGATGGCTTTGGCAGTTTCCAGGCGGATCCTGTTCATATCAAAAGCGGGATCTTCCGACTCAATGTTGAGCACAAAGAACGTGGGGTGACGGTTCTCTTCCACCCAGCCTATCACCCAGCCTTCATTCTTTTTACCCATCATACCGGCCCCTGTTTTATAGCTCAGGATGTACTTGTCTGTGGTTTCCTGCACCATCATTTTGCGCACTTCTTCCATGGCGGTCTTGGTGAAAGGCAGGTTATCGAAATATAGTTTCTTGGCAAAGCCCAGTTGCTCGTCCGGGGAGATGAGCAGGCTGTTGTCCAGCCAGAACTGGTCTACACTGCTGATCTTCATGTTGCCATACTTCACACTGTCCATCCAGGCGGCCAGCGCGGACTTGCCTGTGAGGCGGGCCAGTTGCTGGAAATGTGCGGTATTGTTGTCTTTGAAAGCCTGGACCGTGGTAAGGCTTTGCCCCGCGGCGCTATCTGCCACCACCGTGCTGGTGTGGGCGATCTTACCGGTTTGCAGGGCTACCAGGGTGTTGAAAATATCAAAGGTGTTGGCAGGCTGGAAGCGCAGGCGGATGCGGTCCATGTTATAAGCCTGGAACTGCCCTTGGCTGTTGTCAAACAGCATAAAGCAGCCTTCCGCCTTGTATTTGGTGAAGTATTTTTCCCAATCGGGCTCATTTTTCACATTGTTCGGTGCACACGCGCTGAGGCAAAGCACCAGCGCCAGTAAGATCCAGCCTGTTTTTTTCATGGTAATGTTTGTTCCGGTTTGGGGTGCAAGGTAAGCCAGATTAACAAATTGTTCGGTGGTTAGATTGCCAAATGGCCCATTGCCGGCGGGTAGTGCAAAAAAAAGACCGCCGTTTTGTAAGTGGCAGGGGCCAAATACAAAACGGCGATCAGGCTATTGCGATCAACTACCGGCTGGACGCCGGGAGTGTAACCATCTGGTAATTTATCCTATTTGCGCTGGAACGTATACACCAGGTAGCCGGTTTGGCCCTGGAAACCTACAGCAGCCCTCCAGGTCATGGAGGTGGCTTCTACATCGGTGAGGGCTACTTTATAGCCGGTGGTCACGTTCTTGGCCTTATCGCCGGAGTAGAGCTTTTTGAACTGGAACACGTTACCGCCATTTTCCTGGATAATGCTCCAGATGATGGGCTGGTTGCCGGTGGCGCAGCCTTCGTCTGTGGCTGTGAGGGTGAAGGAGCCCTTGTTATTGTTCGATACAAAATCCCACTGGCTGCCAATGAAGCATTTGTAAGAAGCCTGGTCAAAAACGGTGATCTTGGAGCCCTTGGGAATGCCGTCAAAGGTAACATCCGTCAGGATCCAGGAGCCATTCAGGGCTTTCTTGTTAATGGAAGCGCTGCCACCATCGGCGGGGGCAGTCTTGGGGGAGCAGGAAATAGCAAAAAATGCCAGGAATAAGGCGCAAAGTGCAGTCAGGGTAAGGTGCTTCATGTTATGTGGCGGTTTTAAAAATTCGCAATTGGGTGCAAAGTAAACGCATTAAAAACAAGAAACATACCAAAAGTGTTCTGCCGGGCGGCACCAAAATACCTGGAATTATGGTATAGATGATAAAAGGAAGACCCGCAGGCCTATCGGGTGGCAGCAGTGGTTTGCGGATGACGGGCTTCATTGAGTTTATCCTGGAGCGACTGGCTCTTGAAATAAAAGTACAGGAAGCCCACCAGGAACAGCTTGGAGAGTAAAAAGAAGAGAATGAGGATGATCTTCCAGGAGCGGTGCACGGAAATGTAAGTACCCTCCTTGGGTTGCATGCTGATGAACGTGTAGTGCTTGCGCTCTTCGTCACTCAGTTTTTCATCGCGGAAAGAAGATTCCCAGTTCAGGTGTTGCTGGATGCCCTCCCACACGCGGGCGGGCGGCATCACGGCCTCTTCAAAGGCGGCATTTTCCATCCGGCGCTCCACGGCGGCAATCTCTGTTTCCAGCGCAGGAAAGCGCAGGCGCATCCGCTGCAGCTCCGCCACTTCATCCGGGGTGGCAAGGCCAAGCAGGAAACTCTCAATGATACCTGTAGATATATACTGTTCTAGCTCCAATTGGACTGTAGATATTTTCTGAATTCAATCATGGCAATCGAGAGGGACTGCTTTATTGTTTCTTCCGGGAGGCCCAACATACGGGCTACGGCCTGGATACTAAGCCCTTTATAATAGCAAAGACGGAAAACCTGACTGCTATGTTCCGGAAGTCCCTCTGTAAAACGCTGAATGTAGTGATTATTCCTTAAAACCAGCCCCTGCGATACTGTTGCACCAGGGCTTAGTGACGGTGATGTTTCCCGGAGGGATATTTCCCGGGCTTGTTTCATTAACCAGGCAAAAAGGGAATGATATCCGGCATTGGTAAAATGATGGATGTGCTGGAATGCGTACGCAAAAACCCGTACCAGTACATCGTTTGCTTTATTCCTGTCAGCGACAATCTGTAATATTATCCCATAAACAGCGCCAGCGTACTTGTCGTACAAATACTGCCTTGCTACCGGGTCACCGGCCAGCAGGCGCGCAGCCAGTATCTGTTCATTTATATGGGCGGGTGCTTTCGACAAGTGGTGGTGATTCGCGGATCTTCTCACTTAAATGTAAGGATTTCAACGATATAACCAGGCACTTACCCGCTTCAAAATTTCATCCCGTACCGCCGCACGTCTTAGAAAAAATTTGTCTGCGAATAAACCTACGAAAGCGCGGGTTGGTTGGTTTTGCCGGAAAGTTGTCCAACTTAGCTATTTGAGGGTAGTAACCCGGCTACCCCTGATCAGGGAGCCCTGAAAGCAAAAAAGGGACCGGCGACCGTCAGCCTTTCCCTTTTTGCCAAATATGAACGGGGTAGTAATAAGTAATGTTAGGTCCCTCCTGAAGGGCGCGGTGGTCACGAAGCCACGTCCAGCTTGAGGAGGATCTGGCCACTCTCTGTTTCATACACATCCGCGGTGCTCAGGTTGAGCGGCGTTTCCGGGCGGGCCATGGGCAATCTGGTCATCTTATCACTAAGCGCCCTGATCAGGGCACTGCGGGAAAAACCGCCCTCCCCGGCGCTCTTGATCACGAAGCTGGTGGACTGGGGCAGGGTGGTCATCACTGTTACTTTGCCATAGGGCAATACGATCTCGGCACCGTTGAGCATTTTCTTCAGGTCGTTATCCGCCTTTTGCAGGTTCACCCAGGGGATAATGCCTTTGGAAAATACCTTCACCTCCTCTCCTTCTGCTTTTACCTGGAACTCAATGGTGGTCACCAGGTCGCCGGGATCTGTGGCCAGGCTTACGGAAGGCTGGGCGCTCATGGCAATCTTCTTATGCTGGGCCATGGCGGGTACACTGTTCATCAAAGCCAGCGCTAAGCCGGCAATCATCATGGTTTTCATAGGACAAAGGTTTTCGGTTCAGGACAGTGGATGTAATATAGAAATAAATTATATATTAAAAAAATTGCGCGTGTGGAAAAGTTTTTGGTAGGGCTTTATCAGGGTTATGACGGCTATTCCTGCAGGCTTCCAAACAATTGCGTGATCGCCTTTCTGCGGAAAGCGAAAATATCTTCCAGTTGGCGGGCCACGAAAAGCTTTTCCGCCAATGTGCCCAGGAGGCCCAGGGGCAGCTGGTAGTGCACAATATCTGTCATCTTCACCCCGCCCGGTACCTGCTCAAAATGGTGCTGGTGGTGCCACAGGGCGTACGGGCCTTTCTTCTGCTCGTCCACAAAATAACGTCCTTCCTGTACGTGGGTGATCTCCGTCATCCAGCGCAGGGGAATGCCCAGCAGGGGGTGGATGACATAAGTGATCACCTCCCCGGCATACATGTGCGCTACCGGCGGGGAGGTGATATGAAAACGCATGTAGGCCGGGGTGATCTGCTCCAGGTTATGCGGCCGGGAAAAGAAGTCCCATGCCTTTTCCAGGGAAATGGGAATGAGCTGCGTACGTTCCAACCGGTGGATAGCTGCCATGTTTTTAACATTTACTACGCACAAACATAGCGTAGTCCCCGCATATATTTGTACCGTGTCTATTCCCTACTTTTACAACTATATGGCCACTAATTCCCAACTACATAACCAGCGGTTCAAAGAAGTGTACGAGCGTCTGAACCCGCAGCAGCGCAATGCCGTGGACCACACGGAAGGCCCCGTGATGGTGATTGCCGGGCCCGGTACGGGCAAAACCCAGATCCTGGCCTCCCGCATTGGCAAGATCCTGCGCGATACCGACTTCCAGCCGCAGAACATCCTCTGCCTCACTTATACAGACGCCGGTACAGTGGCCATGCGCCGCCGCCTTACGGACTTCATTGGCCCGGATGCCTACCGCGTGCAGATCCATACCTTCCACTCTTTTTGCAATGACGTGATCCAGGACAACCTGGGCCTTTTTGATAAAACCATCCTGGACCCTATTTCCGACCTGGAAAAGATCCAGTTGCTCAAAAAACTGATAGACGGGTTTAAAAAAGACAATCCCCTGAAACGCTACCGGGGCGATGTGTATTTTGATATGAACAACCTGGCCAACCTCTTCTCCACTATGAAGCGGGAAGGCTGGACCGCTGCCTTCATACGGGAACGGGTATACGCTTACCTGGCAGACCTTCCCACCCGGGACGAATATATCTGCAAGCGCGCCACCAAGGAATTTAAGAAAGGGGATGTACGCACCGACAAAATAGACGCCGAAAAGGAAAAAATGGCCCGCCTTATGGCCGCCGTGGAGCAGTTTGACGTATTCCAGCAGCTGATGCTGAATGCGAACCGCTACGACTTTGACGATATGATCAACTGGGTGATCCGCGCCTTTTCCGAAAACGCCGGCCTGCTGGCCGACTACAAGGAACGCTTCCAATACATCCTGGTTGACGAATACCAGGATACCAGCGGTACCCAGAACACCCTCATACAGCTGCTGGTGAAGGATGAAACAGCGCCCAACATCTTCGTGGTGGGAGACGATGACCAGTCCATTTACCGCTTCCAGGGGGCCAACGTGGAGAACATGGCCCAATTTGCCGAAAGCTTTGTGAGCACCCTGCGCACCATCGTGCTTACCGAGAACTATCGCTCCGTACAGGACATCCTGGATGTATCCATGACCCTGATCAACAATAACGGGAACTCCCGCCTGGTGAACCAGCTACCCGGCCTGAGCAAAGACCTGGTGGCGGCTAATGATAAGCTGACCGCCCTGCATATACAGCCCGTCATTCGCCGCTACAACACGCCCCGCGATGAAATGGCCGGCATTGCCCTGCAGGTACAGCAACTCCTGGCAGATGGTGTGCAGCCAGGTAAAATAGCGGTGATCTACCGCGAAAACCGGTACGGGGAAGAGCTGGCGCAATACCTTCGCCTGCTCAACCTGCCCTTTTATTCAAAGCGGAGCATCAACCTTTTTGAAAATTCCTTTGCAAAGAAAGTACTGACCCTGCTGCAATACGTGGCCGCGGAACTGGATACGCCCTACAGTGGCGATGACCTGTTGTTTGAGATCATGCACTATGATTTTTACAACATAGCCCCCGTGGAAGCCGCCAAAGCCACCATCCGTGCCACGGAAAAGAGTTACCAGGAAAAAACCTCCCTGCGCCAGTACATGAAGGAATGGGCCGCTACGCGCAATCTCACCCTCTTCTCCGACACGCCGGATGAAGCCCTGGTGCAGCTGAGCCGCACCACGGAAAAATGGATCAAGGATGCCCATAACGTAACCCTGCAGCAGCTCTTTGCCATGATGATCAGCGAGGGAGGCGTGCTGGCCTACATCATGCAATCGCCGGAAAAGATCTGGCTCATGAAAGTACTGCAGGCCCTCTTTGATTTCCTGAAAGAAGAAACCCGCCGCAATCCCGAACTGAACATCGTGACCTTCATGGAAATGGTGAGCCTCATGAAATCCAACGGGCTGCCCATCCCGCTGGTGCAGGTGAGCGGCAACGAAAAAGGCATTAACCTGATCACCGCCCACGGTTCCAAAGGGCTGGAATTTGAATACGTATTCCTGGCCGGTACCAACTCCCACACCTGGGAGAAAAAGCGCAAAAACAGCAGCGGCTTTTCCTTCCCGGACACGGTATTTTCCACCCAGGCCCTCTCCAGCGATGAGCAGGAGCTGCGTCGCCTCTTTTACGTGGCCATCACCCGCGCGGAAAAGCACCTGTACATCAGCTATCCCGAGTACCGCGCGGATGCCAAACCGCTGGAGCCCAGCATGTTCATCAGCGAAATACAACAGGAGCATCCATTGCCCAGTGAGCGTATCGAACATACGCCGGAGGCCATGTTCTCCTTTGAATTGCTGCAATACAACCAGCCCCAGGCCCCCGAGATCGAAAAGGTGGACCAGCAGTTCATTGACCACCTGCTCAGTAGCTTTGTGATGAATGTAACGGCGCTGAACAATTACCTGGATTGCCCCCTGGGCTTCTTCTATAAAAACCTGGTGCGCGTGCCCACCGGCCGCTCGGAGAATACCGAGTTTGGCTCTGCCGTGCACTACGCCATTGAGAAATTATTTGTGAAAATGCAGGATGGCGGGCGCAATGAATTTCCATCAAAAGAAGAGTTCCTGCGCGACTTTGCCTGGAGCATGATGCGTAACCGGGAATGCTTTACCCGCGAGGCTTTTAACCGGCGTATGGAATATGGGAAAGATATCCTGAGCGACTATTACGATACCTATCTCCACACCTGGAACAAGATCGTGAGCGTGGAACGCAATGTGCGCAACGTGGAAGTGCGCGGGGTGCCCATCAAAGGCAAAGTGGACAAGATGGAGTTCAACGGCTCCGAGGTGAACGTAGTGGACTATAAGACCGGCGACTACGAAAAAGCTATCAAAGAATGGAAGAAGTTTGAACGGCCCAATGAACGCAACCCCAATGGGGGCGACTACTGGCGCCAGGCGGTGTTCTATAAGATCCTGCTGGATAATTACAGGATAAAGAACTGGAAGGTGGTAAGTACCGAGTTTGACTTCATAGAGCCCAACAAACAGAAAGTGTACCATAAGGAAAAAGTGGTGATCACCGCGGAAGACCTGGAAATAGTGGGCAAACAGATCGCAGACACCTGGCAGAAGATCCAGAACAAGGAATTTTACACCGGCTGCGGTAAGGAAGACTGCCACTGGTGCAATTTTATCAAGGATAATAAAATGCACGTGGCCCTGCATGACCTGCTGGCCGAAGAAGAGGCCTGACCGGGGCCGTACCGGAGGCCTGCGGCCAATGGCGCCCGCGGGTAAAGGCATGTTTTCCGTACATTTGCGCGTTACTTTTTTGAACCAAAGGAATATGAATCGGATTTTCGGGCACCTGGCGTTTTGGCTGGTCTTACTTATTTCCTCGGTGTGCATGACACACTGCGCCAACATTGTGCCTCCCATGGGCGGGCCCAAGGACACCTTGCCTCCCGTGGTGCTGCGCGCCACGCCCGCAGACTCTACCCTGGGGTTCAACACTCATAAGGTGACCTTCCTTTTTGACGAATATGTGCAGCTGGACAACGTGAATGAAAAGCTGGTGGTATCGCCCACACTGAAGCGACCGCCCCAGGTCACTGCCAAGCTGCATTCCGTGACCATGGTCATCAAGGACACACTGCAGCCCAATACCACTTACACCTTCAACTTTGCAGATGCCATCAAGGACGTGAACGAGCGCAATTCCGTGCAGGAATTTGTATACGTGGTGTCTACCGGCAACTACCTGGACTCCCTCCAGCTCAGCGGGCATATTATTAACGCGGAAATAGGGCGGGTAGACAGTAACGCAGCCGTGATGCTGTACCGCAAGCTGGACGACGACTCCGTGGTGACCAAGGAAAAACCGGTGTACTACACCAAATCCCGCGGTGATGGCAGCTTCCGGTTCAAAAACCTGGCGCCCGGCACCTACAAGCTCTTTGCCCTCAAAGAAGAGAATAAAGACCTGCAATACGATGATCCTTCAGAGCTTATTGCCTTCCCGGACAGCCTGATCACCATCAACCGTAACCTGGCGGATGTGAACCTGCTCACCTTTGCAGAAACAGATACCTCCCTGATCAAAAAGCCGGTGGACAGCACGCTGCTGCCGGAAGAAAACAACAAAAAGGAAAAGGATAAAAAGAAGAAGCCCCGCCTGATCATGGGCGTGAACCTGGATGGTGGCAAGCAGGAACTTACAGACTCCATGCACCTCACCTTTAACTTCCCCATCCGCTCTATAGACACTACGCGCATGGAGCTGGATGAAGACACTACCCTGGACCCGGTGAATTTCACCACCACTTTTGACTCCACCCACACCCGCCTGAACATAGGCTACAAATGGAGATCCGGCCTGCCCTACCGCCTGGTGGTACTGCCCGGCTTTGTTGTAGACACCAATAACAACAGCCTGAAAAAGGCGGACACGGTAAACTTTGTGGCCAAACGCACCCAGGACTACGGCGAAGTATTCCTGCACCTGGTCCTGAGCGACAGTATGCGCGCAGCCGCTGCCAACGAACCGGTAGATTATGTAGTGCAGCTGGTGAGGGACAAGGGCATCCGGTACTCCGGCAAGATCAGCAGCAACGGCACGTGGATCCAGCACCTGGTGCAGCCCGGTGATTACGAGATCCGCATCCTGCTGGACCGGAATGGTAATGGCAAGTGGGACCGCGGTGTGTACTACGGCACACCCAAAAAACAACCCGAGCGGGTGGTCACCTTCCCTGAAATACAGCATATTAAGGCAAACTGGCTGGTGAAGCCGGAGTTGAGATTGTAAGAAATAGGTCTCAGGTATCTATTGCGCTAAAGAAATATTAACTGCCAGATAACTAAGGCCCATGTATTTACAAATGCATGGGCCTTCTGCTGTAACCTGGGCAGGCCGCTTCGCACCTCCAGGGAAGTACCTGGGGCTTAGGACCTGATACAACCATTAAATCCCTCCAATCAAGTATCTTTGCACCCTATGATTTTCTCATCTGCGCTGATTGAAACTGCGGTTAATGAATTTGCCCGCCTGCCCGGCATTGGGAAGAAGACGGCGCTCAGGCTGGTGCTCCATTTGCTGAAGCAGGAGCCCGCCCAGGTGCAGCAGTTCAGCGACGCCATGGCCCGCATGCGGGAGCAGATAAAATTCTGCAGGCATTGCCACAATGTATCTGACGATGAAGTGTGCACTATCTGTGCCAGCCACACCCGCAATGATGGCCTGGTGTGTGTGGTGGAAAGCATCCGCGATGTAATGGCTATTGAAAACACCCAGCAGTACAACGGGAAGTACCACGTACTGGGCGGTATCATCTCCCCCATTGATGGCGTGGGCCCGGACCAGCTCAATATCCACAGCCTGGTGGAGCGGGTGCGGGAAAAAAGCATCGGGGAAGTGATCATGGCGCTCAGCCCCACCATTGAGGGCGATACCACGATCTACTACCTTTCCAAAAAACTAAAGGACCTTCCTGTAAAAGTAACCACCATCGCCCGCGGCATTGCCTTTGGCGGTGAGCTGGAATATGCGGATGAAATGACCCTTGCCAGGTCTATCTTTAACCGGCTGCCATTGGAGAATTACGTGCAGCAGAAGTAAAATTTCCGATACCAGGGAAATCACAACTTTCAACTTCAATTTACAAGATATAACAAGGTCCGGCTCCCGGGATGCATACCCGGGAGCCGGACCTTTTGCTGTATGTTAGTTTAGGAACCGGGCCCGGAGCCGGCATTATCCCGGTTCCCAGGAACCAGGCGTTGGCACCCTTAAACCCTGCTTGGTATTGGAAATTGTCACCTGAAAATTACCCTCCGGCTTCAAATCAGCGCAAAAAAAATACGGGTGCTCGACAACACCCGTTTGTTTTCAACCTGTAATTCCACGTTATGAAAATATATTGACCCAGGAGGCCCGGTCTATTTACTTTGTTTGTTGCTACACAATGGTAGCCCGCCCTGCGCATGGCGCTGCTTCTCCCACTGGGCCCGCTCTATTTTATTCAGGAAACATACTTTAAATACTTCCGGCGTGTGTTGCTCAATGGCTACTGCCTGTAAGCCGTACTGCGCCAGATGCTGCTCCAGGCTTTGGAAATCCTTTGAGATAGTCATGGCTTATGATTTTGTTGTAATGATAAAAAACCGGGAAACCGGGTTAGGCCCAACAACAGCGGGACCGTGCATGACAATTATGCATCGGGGTGGTGGCACGCATAGTGGAGAAGAAACGCTGGTCCATGTTGGTAATGCTGTTGGTTTGATTACCCTACAAAAGTAGTAGACTTTTATAAAACTCCAAAAAAAATTTTAGCGCTGCCGCCAAAAGTGGCCGGGGCACTTATTTGTGGAGAAGACAAAGGGGTTTGTTATCTTTGCATAGCTCGTCTGGCAGTGGATTTGTTTATTGTTCGGCTGCCAGGCATTTATTCATCGTAACTAATAAACGCCTCTCTCATGAAATCATTAGCCGACTGCGCCCGGGAGCGCATCCTGATCATTGATGGCGCCATGGGCACCATGATCCAACGTTACCAGCTCGAAGAAGCCGACTACCACGGCGAACGTTTTGCCAACCACCCCAGCGACCTCAAAGGAAATAACGACCTGCTCAGCATCACCAAACCAGCAGTGATCTCCGCCATCCACGAGGAATACCTGGCAGCGGGGGCAGACATTATCGAGACCAATACCTTCAGCAGTACCTCCATTGCCCAGGCAGACTATGACCTGCAGGCACTGGCCTATGAGCTGAACGTGGCCTCTGCCCGCCTGGCCAAGGCCGCGGCCGAAAAATTCACCGCGCAGAACCCTGAAAAGCCCCGCTTTGTAGCCGGCGCCATCGGGCCTATGAACAAAACACTCTCCCTCTCCCCGGATGTGAACGATCCCGGCTTCCGCTCCGTCTCCTTTGACGAGGTGGCCAATGCTTACTACGAGCAGATCTCCGGCCTGGTAGACGGTGGTGCAGACATCCTGCTCATTGAGACCATCTTTGATACCCTGAATTGTAAAGCGGCCATCTTTGCCGTTAAAAAATATTTCCGGGATACGGGTAAAAAAGAATTGCCCATCATGATCTCCGGCACCATCACAGACGCCTCCGGCCGCACCCTCAGCGGGCAAACGCTGGAAGCCTTTTACATCTCCGTAATGCACGCCCGGCCATTCTCCGTGGGCCTCAACTGCGCCCTGGGTGGTGAGCAGATGCGCCCCTACGTGGAAGAACTGAGCCGCATTGCCAGCTGCTATGTGAGCTGCTATCCGAACGCCGGCCTGCCAAACGCATTTGGCGGCTATGATGAGGAACCGGAAGACACCGCCCACATCATAGAGGACTTTGCACGCTCCGGCTTTGTAAATATTGTGGGAGGCTGCTGCGGTACCACACCGGATCACATCCGCCATATGGCAGAACACGTGAAAACGATTGCCGCCCGCCCGCTGCCACAACTGGTGGACACCCTGGTATAGCCAACTTTTTTACTGATCGCACATCCCTCCGAGTTATAAATGAGTACTGATCTGAATGCAATTACTGCAGATACTGCAAATGTGATCCGCCCCTACCTCCGCCTGAGCGGCCTGGAACCCCTGGTGGTGCGCCCCGAGACCAATTTTATCAACGTGGGTGAACGCACCAACGTAACCGGCTCCAAGAAATTTGCCCGCCTCGTGCGTGAAGGTCAATATGAGGAAGCGCTCTCCGTAGCCCGCCAGCAGGTGGAAAACGGCGCGCAGATCCTGGACGTGAACATGGACGACGCCCTCCTGGACGGGCAGCAGGCCATGACCACTTTCCTCAACCTACTGGCCGCAGAACCGGACATCTCCAAGATCCCGGTGATGATAGATTCCAGTAAGTTCAGCATCATTGAGGCCGGCCTCAAATGCCTGCAGGGCAAGTGCGTGGTGAACTCCATTTCCCTCAAGGAAGGCGAAGCCAAATTCATAGAACAGGCCTTTATCTGCAAGGCATTTGGAGCCGCCGTGGTCGTGATGGCGTTTGACGAGAACGGCCAGGCCGATACACTGGAAAAACGTGTTTCCTTCTGCCACCGTGCCTACAAGATCCTGGTAGACCAGGTAGGCTACGACCCGCAGGATATCATCTTTGACCCCAACATCTTCGCGATTGCCACCGGCATTGAAGAGCACAATAACTACGCAGTAGAATTCATAGAAGCCTGCCGCCAGATCAAGGCCCTGATGCCCCTGGTTAAAATAAGCGGTGGTGTTAGTAATATTTCCTTCTCCTTCCGCGGTAACGACGTAGTGCGCGAGGCCATGCACAGCGTGTTCCTCTACCACGCCATCCGCGCCGGCATGGACATGGGCATTGTAAACGCCGGTATGCTGCAGATCTATGACGATATAGAACCGGAACTGCGCGAGCTTTGTGAAGACGCCATCCTGAACCGCCGCCAGGACGCTACTGAACGGCTGATCAACTTCGCCGAAACCGTAAAGGCCAAGGGCAAGGTGGTGGAAAAAGACGAGCGCTGGCGCCAGGGCACCGTGCAGGAGCGTCTCAGCCATGCACTGGTGAATGGCATTACCGATTACATTGAAGCAGATACGGAAGAAGCCCGCCAGCAATATCCACGCCCGCTGGACGTGATCGAAGGCCCCCTGATGGACGGCATGAACATCGTGGGCGACCTGTTTGGCAGCGGCAAAATGTTCCTGCCCCAGGTAGTGAAAAGCGCCCGCGTGATGAAGAAATCCGTAGCCGTGCTCACGCCCTACATTGAAGAAGAAAAACGCCTGAACGTGGAGAAGAACGGCGGCGAAATAAAATCTGCCGGCAAGATCCTCCTGGCCACAGTGAAAGGTGATGTGCACGACATTGGGAAGAACATTGTAGGCGTGGTACTGGGTTGCAACGGGTACGATATCATAGACCTGGGCGTCATGGTGCCCGCAGAAAAAATATTACAGGCCGCCCGCGAAGAGAAAGTAGATATCATAGGCCTCAGTGGCCTCATCACCCCCAGCCTGGATGAGATGGTGCACGTGGCCCGTGAGCTGAAACGCCAGCAGTTTGATGTGCCCCTGCTCATTGGCGGCGCTACCACCAGCCGCACCCACACTGCGGTAAAAATAGCACCGGAATACCTGCACGGTGTAGTGCACGTACTGGATGCATCGCGGAGTGTAACCGTGACCGGTAGCCTGCTGAACAAAGCACTCAAAAAGAACTTCCTCACCGAAGTACAGGGAGAATACCAGAAGCTGAACGAAGCCTTCAAAAATAAAAAGCAGGTAAAGCAATACCTGCCCTTTGCAGTAGCCCAGCAAAACCCCGCTGCGGTGGACTGGAACACCTTTAAACCGGTGCGGCCCACCTTTACCGGCATTAAGAAGTTTGAGCACTACCCGCTGGAAGAAATTGTGCCTTATATCGACTGGAATCCTTTCTTCATTTCCTGGGAGCTGCATGGTAAATTCCCGCAGATCCTGAAGGATGAAATTGTAGGCAAGGAAGCCACCCGTTTATACGATGATGCACGCGCCCTGCTGGACCGTATTGTAAAGGAAAAATGGCTGCAGGCCAATGCAGTAATAGGTTTCTGGCCGGCCAATACCACGGCGCCGGATACCATTACCGTAACGCCGGAACAACCGGGCACCGCACCGGTGAACCTGGAGCATGTGCGCCAGCAGATCAAGAAAGCGCCGGGCCAGCCTAACATGTCACTCGCTGATTTCATTGCTCCCCAGGCTACCGGGAAGCAGGACTACATTGGCGGCTTTGCGGTAACAGCCGGCATTGGCATTGAAAAGTGGATAGCGCAGTTCAAGGAAGAACATGATGACTATAACAGCATTATGCTGAAAGCCCTGGCAGACCGCCTGGCGGAAGCCTTTACGGAGCTGATGCACGAGCGCGTGCGCAAAGAGTTCTGGGGCTATGCCACAGAAGAGCATCTTACCAATGACCAGTTGATAGACGAGGCTTACAGTGGCATACGCCCGGCCCCTGGCTATCCCGCCTGCCCGGAACATACAGAGAAGTTCAAACTGTTTGACCTGCTGGATGCTACGGGCAATACCGGCATTACCCTTACAGAGTCACTGGCCATGTACCCCGCGGCCAGCGTAAGCGGCTGGTATTTTGCCAACCCCGCTTCGCGTTATTTTGGTATCGGTAAAATTGAAAAAGACCAGGTGGAAGACTACGCCCGCCGCAAAGGCTGGACCGTGGAAGAAGCAGAAAAATGGCTGCGCCCCATCCTGGAATACGACATGTAATCAAACCAGCGCATGAGGATCATATCATACAATGTGAATGGCGTAAGATCCGCCATGACCAAGGGTTTTACCGATTGGTTAAAAACAGATCCCGCAGACATCATCTGTGTGCAGGAGACAAAGGCCCATAAAGACAACGTAGACTTTGCGCAGTTTGAAGCACTGGGTTACGAGCACTACTGGCACTCTGCCTCCAAGAAAGGTTATAGCGGCGTGGCCGTGCTCACCAAAATAAAGCCGGATAACGTGTTCTATGGCACCGGCCATGCCCAGAGCGATCTTGAAGGCCGGGTGATCCGCCTGGACTTTGGTGACATCACCCTTATCAACGCCTATTTCCCCTCCGGCACCACCGGGGAAGAGCGCCAGACGTACAAATACCAATGGCTGGACGAGTTTCATGGTTTCCTGCTGGAACTGGCGGAAACCCGCCCCAACCTGGTAGTATGCGGTGACTATAATATTGTGCATAAACCCATCGATATTCATGATCCCGTGGGCAATAAGAAATCATCCGGTTTCCTGCCGGAAGAACGGGCCTGGATGGATAAGTTCTTCGCCAGCGGTTTTGTGGATACTTTCCGCCACTTTAACCAGGACCCGCACCAGTATACCTGGTGGACGTTCAGGGCCGGTGCAAGGGGTAATAACAAAGGCTGGCGTATTGATTACATTAACGTAACCACGCCCATGCTGGAGAAACTTTCCGACGCCCATATTATGCCGGATATCAAGCATTCAGACCACTGCCCGGTGTTCCTGGAGCTGGATGTATAATTACTGAAACGTACCTTTGAACATGATCATTTTCAATATCACTACGAAAGTATCGCCCATTATAGAAGGGGCCTGGCTTACCTGGATAAAACAGGACTACCTGCCGGCCATTATACAAACAGGCCTGTTTCACGACTACCGCGTGTGCAGGCTGCTGGAGCAGGACGACAGTGATGGATCCACCTACGTGGTGCAGTGTTTCGCTGACACCGTGGAAAACTACCAGACCTTTCAGCAAGAGCATGCTGCCGCCTTCCTGAAGCGGGCTTTTGACCGCTTTGGCGACCAGTTTGTAAGCTTCCGCACCGTGATGCAAGTGGTATAAAAATAACCTCACTGATAAGATATTAACCGCTCAAAGGCTCGTAAACGCTAAGTCTACGGGCCTTTTTACGTAGGTATACCACCTTCTGGTTTTAAACTTATCCACAGGTAATCCACCGCCCCTAAAGGGTTTGAAGGTTTGGTATAATACTTGGTACATGGCAGCATTATAGATAGAAAGCGTTGTAAACCAGCCACCAGTGCGCTTTTACGGACTTGATATGTTGTATGATATACGTGCCGGTCAAACATCCCATCGGCTGTAACCGTTACCTGTAGGCCCTTTCAGCCGATAAAAAAACTTTTACAAAGGGCTTAAATAATTTGGTAATCTGATAAAACACTTTATATTTGCTCACATCAAACATTTTTCACTAGTTAAATCTTACTAACTATGAACAAAGCCGAATTAATCGACAAGCTGGCTAAAGATGCCGGTATCACTAAGACTCAGGCTAACGAAGCCCTGGATTCTTTCACCAAAGCTGTTGCTGACAGCCTGAAAAAAGGTGGTAAAGTAACCCTGGTAGGTTTCGGTACTTTCTCTGTAACCAAACGTGCTGCACGTAACGGTAGAAACCCTCAGACTGGCCAGATCATCAAGATCAAAGCTAAGAAAGTGGCTAAGTTTAAAGCCGGTAAAGCTTTGTCCGATAAGCTCTAACCAGTTCAAACAACTCATTCAAGCAAGGTGCGGTCTCCGTTCCTTGCTTTTTGTTTTTATACCGGTTGTAGTACCGGCCGCGTGCGGTATGGTGGAATATTCTGATTTAATCGTTATTTTGCAGCCGGAAAGCCGCGCTTGCGGCCAATCTCATTAACAACAACAAATAAATTCTATCATGGGTAGAGGTGACGTAAAAACCAAAAAAGGTAAGATCTTCAAAGGATCTTTCGGCAAATCCAGACCGGCTAAAGTAAACAAGAACACTGCTGCCGCCGCTAAAACTGCTGCCGGTAAATAACCGTTCCAAAGACATTAAAGGCCCTCCGATGCACTTCGGAGGGCCTTTTCTATTGTGGGAGCAATCTATCGGTTTGATCAGGGAGCCAATCTTGCCACGTTCCAGCTCCCTCCGTCCTGCGTGTACAGGATGCGGTCGTGCAGGCGGTTACTGCGGCCCTGCCAGAACTCTACGGCCGTGGGCTTCACCACATAGCCTCCCCAGTAAGCGGGGCGCTGGGGGGCCTCCAGCACGTATCTTTCCGCCAGCATTTGTACCTGTTCTTCCAGCAGTTTCCGGTCTGCCAGCACGCGGCTCTGGGGCGATGCAATGGCGCCTATACGGCTGCCCAGCGGACGGCTGTTGTAATAACCATCACTGACGGCGGCGCTGGTCTTTGACACCACACCTTCAATGCGCACCTGGCGTTCCAGTTCCTGCCAAAAAAATAACAGGGTCACGTAAGGATTATCCGCCAGTTCCTGGCCTTTGCGGCTTTCGTAGTTGGTGAAGAACACGAAGCCATCCGCATCAAAACTTTTCAGCAGCACGATGCGGGCAGATGGTTTGCCTTCTTTGCTGGCGGTGGCCAGGGTCATGGCGTTGGGCTCTGCAATATCGCTGTGGGTGGCCTGCTGCCACCATTTTTCAAATTGTGCAATGGGATCTGCGGCTACTTCTTTCTCGTCCAGGGAAGATTGTTTGTAGTCTTTACGCAGGTCTGCTATCTGTTGATTGAACATGACTGTCAGGGGGAATTGTTGATGCGTCAAAGGTAAGTGTGTTAACAGAAAAAAACCACATGGCCATGCATGACTTAATCAATGACATGTGCAAACATCTGCCGGCAAGCAGCCTGCTGTAGCGCACTCCAGGGTATGAGCAATATCATTGCATGCCATAAAAAAAGGGCACTCATTATGGAGTGCCCTTCAAAAAATATCCGTTACAACTTAGCCTTGTACCAGGGTGCCTACGGGCTTGCCCATGATCACCTGCATCAGGTTGCCTACCTTGTTCATGTCAAACACGATGATGGGCAGTTTGTTTTCCTGGCAGAGTGTAAAGGCGGTCATGTCCATTACGTTCAGTGATTTCTGGTAGACTTCGGAGAAGGTGATGGTTTCAAAGCGGGTGGCGGCGGGATCTTTCTCAGGATCGGCAGTGTAGATGCCATCTACCCGGGTGCCTTTGAGGATCACGTCTGCCTGGATCTCGATAGCGCGCAGGGAAGCGGCGGTATCGGTGGTAAAGTAGGGATTGCCGGTACCGGCGCCGAAGATCACCACGCGGCCTTTTTCCAGGTGGCGGATGGCGCGGCGGCGGATGTAAGGCTCTGCGATCTGTTCCATCTTGATGGCAGACTGCAGGCGGGTGTACAGGCCAGCTTTTTCAAGGCCGCTCTGCAGGGCCATCCCGTTGATCACGGTGGCCAGCATGCCCATATAGTCGCCATGTGCGCGTTCAATGCCTGTCTCGGCTTCATTCATACCGCGGTAAATATTGCCCCCGCCTATCACGATGGCCACCTGGATACCCAGGTCTGTGATGGCTTTCACTTCTTGTGCGTACTGGGTAATTACCTTGTGATCAATTCCATAACTGTTTTCACCCATCAGGGCCTCGCCGCTCAGTTTGAGCAGGATTCGCTTATACTTTGGCAACATGCTGCTTAGAAAGGTTGTAAAAAGATGATTTGCAATGCTATTCCCGTATCCGAATATAAGCATTCTGTTGTAACCTGCGCCAGCTTTGGCGGCAGGGCGTAAAAAAAAGGAGAGAATTTTTGTTCCCTCCTTTTTTTATTAAAAGTTTGATTAGCCCAGTGCTACGCGTTTGAAGGCAGTTACCTTCAGGTCAGCGTTCACAGATTTCAGGTAATCTCCTACTGATTTGCCGGCGGCGTCCTTTACGTAAGCCTGGCCCATCAGGGTATTTTCTTTGAAGAATTTGTTCACTTTACCGATAGCGATCTTTTCTGCCATGTCGCCGGTTTTGCCTTCCGCTTTTACCTGCTCGATAGCGATCTCTTTTTCGCGGGCAATGGTTTCAGGTGCTACGGAATCCGCGTCGATTGCAACGGGGTTCATAGCAGCGATCTGCATCGCGATGCCTTTACCTACTTCTTCTTCTACGGCAGTAGTGAAGCCCACCAGCACACCCATGCGGTAGTTACCGTGGATGTAGGCAGTAACACCGGCAGCGTCAATTCTTTCAAATTTGCTGAGGGTGATCTTCTCACCGATCTTGGCTACCTGGTCGTTGATCTTGTCAGCAACGGTAGCACCTTCCAGTGATGCAGCATTCAGTTCTTCCACGGTCTTCACGCCGCTGGCCAGGGCCAGGTCAACGATAGACTGGGCGAATTTTATGAAGTCTTCGTTCTTTGCAACGAAGTCGGTTTCGCAACCCAGCGCTACGATCACGCCAGACTTAGCGTCTGCAGTGGTCTTGGCGATGATAACACCTTCTTTGGTTTCACGGTCGGAGCGCAGTGCAGCTACTTTCTGACCTTTCTTGCGCAGGTAGTCTACTGCTTTTTCGAAATCGCCGTCACTTTCTACCAGTGCTTTTCTACAGTCCATCATGCCGGCACCAGTTTGCTGGCGCAGCTTGTTTACATCAGATGCTGTAATTGTTGCCATGAGCTATATAGATTTTAAAAGTTTCTTAAATAGATGCTTGTGTATAATGTGGTTAATGGTTAACCGCAATCACCGCACCGGCAGGCAAGATACTGCCACCAGGCCGACGATTACAATTAACCATTAACGATTCACAAAAACTTAACGGCTGCCGCCACCAGGACCGCGACCGGGACCACCGGGACCACGACCGGGACCACCAGGGCCACGACCACCGCCACCAGTACCGGACGGACGACGCTGGCCACCAGCGCCACCGGAACGGCCGGCGCCACCGCCAGGACCACGACCGGGGCCACCAGGACCACGACCAGGACCGCCAGGACCACGGCCACCAGCGCCACCGGCCTGACCACGACCACCACCACGGCGGTTGCGGTCACGTTCTTCACCACCTTCTACGTCGAAGGAAGCTGCGGTTTCGTCTGTATCTTCTTCTTCCGCTACGTCGTCAGTTTTTTCTACCGCTCTTTCGGACAGGCCTTCAGCGATAGCGGCTGCGATGTAGTTTACGATGATTGCGATAGATTTAGTTGCGTCGTCGTTCGCAGGAATTGCGAAATCAACTTTCGTAGGATCGGAGTTGGTGTCCACCATACCGAAGGTAGCGATACCCAGGCGTTTGGCTTCCAGCAGCGCGATGTGCTCGTGCGCGATGTCTACGATAAAGAGCGCTGACGGCACACGGGCCAGCTGGGCGATACCACCCAGTACCTTTTCCATTTTCTCCTTGTCGCGGGTCAGGGTCAGGCGTTCTTTCTTGGTTACGTTTTCGAAGGTACCGTCGTTCAGCATTTTTTCGATGCTCTGCATCTTCTTAACGCTCTTACGGATGGTGGCAAAGTTGGTCAGCATACCACCTAACCATCTTTCTGTAACATAAGGCATGTTTACGCGGCGGGCCACTTCGCTAACGATTTCCTTAGCTTGTTTTTTGGTGGCTACGAACATGATCTTCTTACCGCTCTTGGCGATGGACTTCAGGGCTGCTGCTGCATCCTGCAGACCTTCTACGGTCTTGTTCAGATCGATGATATGAATACCTTTCTTTTCTGCGAAAATGTAAGGCAGCATTTTAGGATTCCACTTTTTCTTCAGGTGACCAAAGTGTACACCTGCTTCCAGAAGCTGCTGCTGTAATGAAGTATTTTCCATGATAACTTATACTCAATTAAAGGATTATGAATGCTAAAGCCAGGGTAGGTATTAGCGTTTAGAGAACTGGAAGCTTCTTCTTGCTTTACGTTTACCCGGTTTCTTACGTTCAACACCACGGGAATCACGCGTCATCAGGCCCAGGGCTTTCAGTGCAGGACGGAACTCGGGGTTCACTTCGCACAGTGCGCGGGCGATACCCAGCTTGATCGCTTCTGCCTGGCCCTTGATACCACCACCGTTTGCATTCACCTTCACGTCGAACTTGTCAACGCCGTCGATGGTTTTGAGGGGCAGTTCTACCTGGTTCTGCAGGTATACCAGGGGAAAATATACTTTATAATCCTTGTCGTTTACCGTAATAGCACCGGTGCCTTTGCTGATGTATACGCGGGCAACTGCTTCTTTACGACGACCTACTGTGTTCTTTTGCTTTTCCATTTATTAAAGAAAAATTAGAAAGTTAAGGGAGAAGGTTTCTGTGCAGTGTGCGGATGCTCAGCACCAGCGTACACAAACAGTTTTTTGTACATCGCACGGCCCAGGCGGTTCTTCGGCAGCATACCTTTTACAGCGCGCTCGATCACCACTTCCGGACGGCGGTTCAGCAGGTCCTTAGCGATCTCTTTCTTCTGACCGCCGGGGTAGCCGGTGAAGGTCAGGTATTCTTTGTCAGCCAGCTTGTTACCGGTGAATTTCACCTTATCGGCGTTGATCACAATGATATAATCACCGCAATCAGTGTGGGGAGTATAGTAAGGCTTGTTCTTACCTCTGAGGATGGCGGCGATTTTCGCGCACATTCTGCCCACCGTCTGGTTCGTAGCATCTACGACGTGCCATTCCCGCTTTACATAAGCGTCGTTGGCAGATTTGGTTTTGAAACTTAAAGTGTTCATTTTGGAAACGATAAAGTTTTTACGTCTGTAAAATTCCTTCCTGTTTTCAGGGAGGGCAAAGGTATGCCGGGATATTTGAATAACCATGGGTTTACCCTACTTTTTTACAAAGCACCTCTGTAAGACATTGGTTTTCAATAAAAAATTTGACAAATAGTTATAAACATCCTTGCAGGGATTGAAAACCAGGCACTTACAGGGGCTGCCGGTTTTAGCGGGACGCCATGCGCAAGGCAACGCCGCCCCAGCCTCCTGCGAACCACCTCCCTAACGGAACAGTTGGCATCATATAAATACCCCCCATAATAAAGAGGCCCACCCCGGAAGGCAGGCCTCATATATATAATAAGTATTATCTCTTAATTGCGCCGGCTGTTGCCCAGGTAGATCAGGATGTACTGCACCAGGATGGCCACGGAAGACAGGGCCGCTACCACGTAGGTCATGGCCGCCCACCACAGGGCATCCTTCGCCATATCGTGCTCTTCTTTATAAGTAATGCCGGCACCATCCAGCCAGGCCAGGCCACGGCGGGAGGCATCAAATTCTACGGGCAGGGTAACCAGGGAGAACAGTGTGGTCACGGCAAACAGCACGATACCTGCCAGCAACAGCTGGGGAAAAGCACGGATCATCAACACACCGCCCATCAGTACCCAGGGCACGATGGTATTGGAAAACTGCACCGCGGGCACCAGCTTGGAACGCAGCTGCAGCCAGGCATAGCCGGCGGCGTGCTGCACGGCGTGGCCGCACTCATGGGCAGCTACCGCAGCGGCCGCTACGTTCACGCCTTCGTAAACGTCGGGGCTCAGGTTCACGGTTTTATCAGCAGGATTGTAGTGATCGGACAGGAAGCCGTTCACACTCACCACTTTAACATCATAAATGCCATTGTCGCGCAGCATTTTCTCCGCCACTTCGCGGCCGGACAGGCCGGACGACAGGCGTATCTCGCTGTATTTCCGAAAGCGGCTCTTGAGGAGGCCGCTTACGATCATACTGATCACGATAAAGATCAGGGAGATAAACATAACACCAGGAGTAACCATACGATATAGTAGGATTTAAATTAATACTGTAATATTAACGCAATCTGTACAAATTAGCATCCAACCCTCCAAAAAGCGGAGGATTTAGGCTTTTGTTAAGAAAACCCCGTCATTTTTTCCATAAGTTCGATAAAACGCTGCCCGCAAAAAATTTAACACTGCCTTTTTGACAAATTAAACCTGAAAAACTGACAAAAAGGCTATTTTGTCAGCCCGGAAAATGCCGCTAACTGCTCAAAAATACCCCCTCGGAGACCCGGTTCTGGCACCTCGGAATCAGCTTTTTATGAGTGATTATTGCGTGTAATATTGTAGGGGCCCGTCTGCCGAAACGGCGGCTGGACGGGCTTCTATACGAATTTAAATTGGATTTAAAGTTATTCACAGCGATCAAATAAACTTTTTTATTCTGAACCCATTTTGTAATTTAGACGTGAATTTAATGGGTTAGTAAGTAGAAAGAGCCAACGGAATCTTCCGTTTGGCTCTTTTATTTTTAAAGACCCTTTTTTACCCCACTTTTTATGTTTTTAATGCCCTTATCGATCGTTTTTTAACCTTTTATTTTCATAAAACACGTTCACATTTTTCCAGGCGCGTTACAATCACCTGTTATCTGCTATCTCATTTTTCATACTTCTACTTTGACTTACCTTTATGCGATATGAGTAAAATCAAGACGGCATTTTTTTGCCAGCATTGTGGTTATGAAGCAGCCAAGTGGACCGGTAAGTGCCCGAGCTGCGGACAATGGAATACACTGGTAGAAGAAAAAGTGGTAAAAAAGGATCTTCCACTGCGCCAGCAGGAGTGGAAAACAGATACCGCCAAAGTACATAAAACGGTGCACCTGGATGCCGTGGATGCATCCGAAGAAAAGCGCTGGATCTCGCCCGACGCAGAATTGAACCGCGTGCTGGGAGGCGGCATAGTGGCGGGTTCCATCGTACTGGTAGGTGGAGAGCCGGGCATTGGCAAGTCTACCCTTTTCCTGCAGAATGCCCTGCTCATGACGGACCTCAAAACGCTTTATATCAGTGGTGAAGAAAGTGAATCGCAGATAAAGATGCGGGCCAACCGTCTCAACATCAAAAATGACCAGTTTTACCTGCTCACGGAAACCTATACACAGACCATTTTTGAAGAAATAAAGCAGTTGCAGCCAGACCTGGTGATCGTAGATTCCATCCAAACCCTGCAATCCCCTTTTATTGAAGCAGCACCCGGCACCGTGTCACAGATCCGTGAAACGGCGGCAGAGATGCAACGCTTTGCCAAGGAAAGCAATACACCGGTATTTCTCATTGGCCACGTTACAAAAGATGGCGCTATTGCCGGCCCCAAAATACTGGAACATATGGTAGATACCGTGCTGCAATTTGAGGGCGACCAACACTATGCCTACCGCATCCTGCGTACTATCAAAAACCGCTTTGGCAGCACTTCTGAGCTGGGCATCTATGAAATGACAGGGGCCGGTTTGCGCCAGGTGACCAACCCATCAGAGATACTCATGTCCCAGCGCGACGAGATGCTGAGCGGTGTGGCCATCGGCGCCACACTGGAAGGCATGCGGCCCATGCTGGTGGAAGTACAGGCACTGGTCACCCATTCCGTTTACGGGACCCCGCAAAGAACAGCTACCGGCTTTGACCTGCGCCGCCTGCAGATCTTGCTGGCCGTGCTGGAAAAACGGGGCGGCTTTCATTTTGGTGTAAAGGATGTCTTCCTCAACATCACCGGCGGTATCCGCATTGAAGATCCCTCCATAGACCTGGCCGTACTTTGTGCACTGCTTTCTTCCTTTGAAGACCAGGTGTTGCCACACAAGATCTGTTTTGCCGGGGAAGTAGGCCTGAGCGGGGAGATCCGCGCGGTGAACCGCATTGAACAACGCATTGCCGAGGCAGAAAAGCTGGGCTTTGAAAAAATATTCATTTCCCGCTACCACCAGAAAGGCGTTGACTTCAACAAGTTCAACATACAGGTGGTAACGGTGGGCCGCGTGGAAGAAGTGTATGAACAACTATTCCACTAAGCCCTGTATCCTGCTGTAAAACCAACGCAACCCATTTTGTTGCGCACATGTCCATTACCCGTTTCCTGTCCCCGCTGGGACAATTATTTTACCCGCACAACTGTGATACCTGCGGCGCGGAACTAACGCCCACAGAGGAGATCCTGTGCATGCGCTGCCTGTACAAACTGCCGCTCACCCACTACCACCTGGTGGAGGAAAATCCCGTGCAGCGTATCTTCCGGGGACGTACGCCCATCCGGCATGCCTTGTCTGCTTATTATTATGAAAGTGGATCGCCGGTGCAGCAACTGGTGCACCTTTTCAAATACCTGGGGCGCCGGGATATAGCTGGTTTCCTGGGAAGACGCATGGGCCGGTTGTTGCTGGAAAGCCCCTGGTGGCAAGAAGTACAGGCCGTGGTGCCGGTGCCCCTCTTTGCCGGAAAGCTGAAACAGCGGGGTTACAACCAGGCAGCGTTACTGGCGGAAGGCATTGCGGAAATGCTGCAGGTAGAGGTGCTGACAAACGTGTTGCAAAGAGAGCGCGCCGGTGTGTCCCAAACGCGCAAAGGCCGGCTGGACCGGTGGCAGCAGCTGCAAAATATGTTCTCCCTGCGGGATGGGCAGGCACTGGGGCAGCGGCATGTGCTACTGGTGGATGATGTGATCACCACCGGTGCTACCACGGAGGCCTGTGCATCCCTGTTGCTGCAGGTACCGGGCGCGGAAGTGAGCATTTGCAGCCTGGCGGTGGCGGATCATTAAGCAACGTGTGCATTGGCCGAAGGCCCAGCCCCTGCTATCTAAAAATATAGTGGCCCGCCGTGGCAAATTGTGGCCAGTGGTAGCGGCTTTTTTCAATTATGGCGGATCTTTGTGGCCAGGCAACCCTGCCCGCTCTTTTTCCGTATCTTAACCAGGTAATGCGTAATTATTAACCACATTTATAAATCTCATTTTATGTTTCGTCTTCTTCTTATGCTCTCCAGCTTTATGCTCTTTGCCGCCGGCGCCGGCAGCATTTATGATTTTAAAGTAGATGGTATTGATGGCAATAAGATCAACCTGGCCGACTACAAGGGCAAAAAGATCATGATCGTGAACACCGCCTCCCTGTGCGGTAACACGCCCCAGTACGCCGCCCTGGAAAAACTGTACAATAAATACGCTGATAAAATGGTGATCATCGGCTTCCCAGCCAATAACTTTGGCCAGCAGGAACCGGGCTCCAACCAGGAGATCAAAACCTTCTGCACGAAGCAATATGCTGTTACCTTCCCCATGGCGGCCAAGATCTCCGTGAAAGGGGACGATATTGCCCCGCTGTACAAATGGCTGTACGACCAGAGCGTGGCCAAACACATGGAGCCCGCTGCGGTAACCTGGAACTTCCAGAAATACCTGATCAATGAACAGGGTGAATTACAGGCCGTTTTTGCCCCCAAAACCCTCCCGGACGACCCGGCAGTGATTGCTGCTATCGAGAAATAAAGCTTGCCAAAATATACTGCTACCGGCGCCTTTGTGAAGGCGCCGGTTTTTTTAGGTGTAATGCGTAATTTGCGTCCATGCTTTTTTCCGACATCATAGGCCAGGAAGCCACCAAGCAGCAACTGCTGCAGTCCGTGCAGCAAAACCGGCTCAGTCATGCCATAATCCTGCTGGGGCCAGAAGGCAGCGGCGGGCTGCCGCTGGCACTGGCCTTTTCCCAATACATTACCTGCGAGAACAAACAGGCCCACGATGCATGCGGGGTATGCGCCTCCTGCATAAAAGCCGGCAAGTACATCCACCCCGACATTCATTTCTCCTACCCCGTAGTGCCCCGCAAACCGGGCGATAAGCCCATCAGTACGGATTACGTGGCGGAGTGGCGCCAGTTCATAGACGTACATCCTTACGGCAATGCATATGACTGGCTGCAATTCATCGGGGCGGAAAACAAGCAGGGCAACATCACGGCCATGGAGTGTAATGACATCATTCACAAACTGGCCCTCAAAAGCTTTGAAAGCGAGTACAAAGTGCTGGTCATGTGGATGCCTGAGTACCTGGGCAACGAAGGCAACCGCCTGCTGAAGCTCATTGAAGAGCCACCGGCCAATACCCTTTTTATCCTGGTAGCAGAAAACCAGGAAGCCATCCTGGCCACCATCCTGTCGCGCGTGCACCTTATTAAAGTGAACCCACTCACCAAGGCAGACATGGTAAATGCCCTGGTAACCCGGGCCAAGGCACCGGAGCAGAAGGCACAGCAGATTGCCACCATTGCATCCGGCAACTACCGGGAAGCCCTGCACCTGCTGCAACATGCGGAAGATGATTATTATGAGCTGCTGCGCAACTGGCTCAATTTCATCTTCACCGGCAACCGCGTGGGCCTGCAGGGCTGGGTAGAGCACATTGCCAGCCCGAAGATGGGACGGGAGAACCAGAAGCAATTCCTGCGTTACTTCATTAACCTGCTGGAGCATTCCCTGCGCCTGCAGTATATGGACAAAAGCCAGCTGGCCTTCTCTGATGAAGAAAAAGACTTTGCAGGCAAGATCCAGAAACTGGCCAACCTGGAGCAACTGGAGCAGATAGCCACGGAGCTGGACAATGCCAGCTACCACATTGAGCGCAATGCTAACGCCAAGATCCTTTTTCACGCGTTATCCATCCGCCTGCAACACATTTTCCGCAAAAAGCCTTTACCAGTTTTGTAAGCCGAAGACCGCTTCCCGTGTTATATTCCCTTATCTTTGTCCACATCCCTCGTTTTGGTGTTCTGCCCGGAATACCATAAATTGAGGGATTAGACTGGATTTTTGTTATTTGTAAAATTTAAAATTGACTCATATGTCTTGTGCCGGATGTGGTACGGGTGGAGATGGAAAACCAAAAGGATGCAAGAGCAATGGAGGTTGTAGCACAGGAGGATGTAACAGGCTGAACGTGTTTGACTGGTTAGCCGATATCCCTCTCAGTGATAGTTTAGCACCATTTGATATTATAGAAGTAAGTTTCAACAACGGTAGCCGCAAAGACTTTTACCGCAACGTAACGCGCCAGCTTTTTGAAAAAGGAGAGATGGTAACGGTGGAAGGTGTGAGCGGATTCGATGTAGGCATGGTAAGTCTTACCGGCGAGCTGGTAAAACTGCAAATGAAAAAGCGTCGTGCAGAAGATACCCCTGAAGTAAAGAAGGTACTGCGCCGCTCCTCTACAGAAGACATGCACCGGATGGAAGAAAACAAGCGCCGGGAAAGAGAAGCCCTGGTGCGCAGCCGTGCCCTGGCCCGCAGCCTGGGTTTGGAAATGAAACTTACAGAAGTGGAAATGCAGGCTGATGGCCGCAAAGCCACTTTCTTTTATACCGCAGATGACCGTGTAGACTTTCGCGAGCTGATCAAGATCTTTGCCGCAGAATTTAAGGTGAAGGTGGAAATGCGCCAGATCGGTGCCCGGCAGGAAGCCGGTAAAGTAGGCGGCATAGGCAGTTGCGGCCGCGAACTTTGCTGCTCCACCTGGCTCACTGATTTCAAGAGCGTGAACACCACCGCTGCCCGTTATCAAAACCTTTCTATTAACCAGGCGAAGCTCAGTGGCCAGTGCGGCCGCCTGAAATGCTGCCTGAACTACGAACTGGATACTTACCTGGACGCCCTCAAAGATTTCCCGGAAGACGCTGACACCATTGAAACGGCCAGCGGCACCGCATCTTTACAGAAGCGCGATATTTTCAAGAACCTGATGTGGTACTCCTACTCCAACAGCAACAAGCTGTACCCGCTGACCATTCAACGGGTGAAGGAGATCCGCCAGATGAACCGCCAGGGCCAGAAGCCGGATGAGCTGAAGGCAGTGGAAGTTGTGACTGGCAAGGGTGCGAAAGAAGCAGACCTGGGCTTTGTGGACGTGGTAGGCCAGATCAGCCTGCGCTCCCTGGAAAAGAATGCCCAGAAACGCAAACAGAAAGACCGCGACAAGCAAGCCCGCCAGCAATCACAAAAAGGCGGTGGCCAGCAGCCCCAGGGCGGCGGCAACCGTGGTGAAGGCAACAAGGACAAGCAACGCCAGCGCGGTGATAAAGAAAAACAGAACGAAGGCCGTGAACCACGCGAAGACCGCGAACTGCGCGGTGAACAGCGTGAGCAACGCGAAGGCCGTGAGCGTGGTGAAGGCCGCAACAATAATCAACCCCGTGGGGACCGTGGTGGTAACAACCAGCCCCGTGGCGAACGTCCACAACAGCAACGACCGGCCAGGGGAGAGCAGAAGCCAAAGGGAGAAAGACCGCCCCAGCAACAAGGTGGCGATAACCCGGAGGGCGCACCGCAACAAGGCCAGGGAGGCGGCAAGCACCGTGACCGTGGCCCGCGCCACCGCCCGAAACAACCGCAGCAATCCCAGCAGCAGCCTAAAAAGGATGCATAATACTTGGACGTGTCAATGACCGGGGCAAGGATCTTTTCCGGGAATTGACTGATGGAAAGGACCGGTAATCTCCCGCCAGGAGTTGATGGAAAATACCTTGTTTCTAATTACCAGGAATAACATGTAATACCCTATTTATATTTGAATGCGAAGGCGCCTCCTGAGAAGGGGGCGCCTTTTGTTTGTAGCAGTAGTATAGCGGGGAATGTTGAGGTGATGGTCGCCGCCAGGCGGCTGGTCTTACCTATGAAGCCCGCTGCGCCATGTGAGTGGCCAGCAGCGCCCCTGTTCGTCCCGGCCAGTCTCCTATCGTGGCATTACGGCTCCCGCAGCCGCCCGGCCCCGGTTCCCGGCGGCTGCCAGGCAGTTAAATTCTCGCTAAAGGTACCTCTATACACAACAAATTTTCATTATATATTATAAATTATTTGAATAATTAGATTTTATATTTAAATTAGCATTCCTATACCTTGCCACTGACTAACCTAAACCCATGAGATAATATGGCCGCTATTTTTGGTGCGCACTTTTCGGGGACGCTGTACCGCTACTGCGACCAGGCTGTGAAGACCAGGTTCTTTACGATTGCCGGCGTTCCTCTGCTGCCGCGGGAAACATATTACCAGGCCGGCGCGGGCAAAGACATCCCCATGTTGCTCAGTGAGCGCAGTGTATGGGCCGCCTATTCCCGTATAACCCTTCCCGTTATAGGTATGGTGCTGCTCTTTGCCAATAATATTTATTGCCTGCCGCTCTTCGCGGCCATCATGGTCAATGCCGGCATCAGCTGGGCCAAGTACTTTTACATCAGCAAGCAGGACGAAGCCGCCCGTGACCTCCTGCAGCAGGCCTTCGGCTACAATATGCTGCCGGAGCTGCTTCCACGGCATATGCAGGTAAAACTCCACAATGAGCTTTGCTCCCATTTCAAGCAGGCTTACGGCCCCACTGCCAAGTGGGAAGAAATGGTGCGCAAAGGCCAGCTGGATGAGGCTAACCGACCCGTGCTCTATGCCCTGGCGCGTTATGCCCGCATCTTTAACGCAGAAGTGCGCTACGATGAGCTCTTTAATAAAGTGGCCACGTACCATGCGGCAGCCATTCCTGTGCATTGAACCTCTCCTTTTGCTTTAACGGGGCACCCTCTTTCCTTCAACATGGCATATAGCTGCAAGCAGCCACCAGCACCCGTTCCGTTGCCCCCGCCTGTGCATCTCTTTTAAATTACTTACCTTTAGTGAAACGGAAGCGCCATGATGATCGCACCTTTTTTTTTACTGAGCATCGCTATCTGGGCTGGTTATAAAGGCTGGCGCAAACCGGCCATCATCCTGATGATAGCCAGCTTGCTATTGATTGGCTGGATCTGGAACTACCACATGACTTCCCACCTGGACTTACAATTTTAACGCACACATTCATGGGCAAACAAACTGTTATCCTGATAAACCTGCTGGGCGTACTGGGTTTGTGCTTTGTACTGACCGGCGCTTATGTAGTACAATTTGCCGGGCATGAATTTCCCTGCCCGCTTTGCCTGCTGCAGCGCATGTGCGTGCTGGGCGTAGCTTTTGGGCTGATGCTGAACCTGCGCAACGGCATTAAGCCGGCGCACTATGCCATCTCAATACTCAGCGCCATACTCGGTGCCGGCATTGCTACCCGGCAGATCTTCCTGCACATTGTGCCCAAGCCGGGCGACACCGGTTACGGCTCGCCGGTACTGGGGCTGCACCTGTACACCTGGTGCCTGCTCATTTTCCTGGCCAGCATAGTCTGCATCGCACTCCTATTCTTTGCTGAAAAGCAATTTGATGGCACCGCACAGGTGACCAGCTTTGTACCGCGCTCCATGGTGAATGCCATCCGCTTTACCTGCTGGCTGCTGCTCATCATCTGCGTGAGCAACTTTGTGATCGCGTTCCTGGAATGCGGTTTCGGGCCCTGCCCGGATGATCCGGTGGAATACCAGGTGCTCCATGGCAAGTTCTTTTAAACAAATCCCTCTCCTTGTATGCAACCAGCCCGGGAAGTACTCCGATCGGAGCTCCAGTGCTTTGAACAATATTTTCATGGTGCCCTCCAAAGTCATAGGGCATATTGATGAAACGCAGTACAGGCGGACATTTCATAACATCCTGCCTGACCATTTCAAATAATTTCCGCAATAGATAATTGAGTAAAGCAAATATTTTTGGCGCCTGATGATAGCGCATTGCTATGCATGCATTGCCTGCGTCAACAAAGTATTTCTGTTGCTGTGATCTCCATGTTTATCCTGTTGACATCATCAACCGACCCAAGTCCATCCTTTAGACCGGCTCCTTTACATCCAACAAGCGGCGGTGGTAATTTACCTGGCCCAGGTGATAATTCAGGTGAGTGGCCAGGTGGATCAGTACGTATTCAATGCTGGTACGCTGATCCCAGATCACTTCCGGGTATTCTTCCTCCGTGGCTTTTATGTTGGGCAGTGTATTCGTGATGACGGCAATGGTATCGTCAATGCTGGAAAGCAGCGTGGCGCGGGGGATGTGTTTCAGGGAAAATTCCAGTTCGCGGTGGCGTACGTAGCCGCTCTGGCCCAGGTTTGCGCCGATGTAGGTATTGAGATTTCCCACCAGGTGGAGGCAAAGATTGCCGGTGGAGTTTTTAATATCCGGAGCAACGCGCCAGATATTACGTTCGTCATGGTATTGTTGCAGCTCATCTTTGAGCTTTTCCAGGTCCCTGCGGAATAACCGGGTGAGGGTTTCAGTTAACATAGCCAGTGGTTTTACAAAACGTATCTATAAATATAAGCTTTCTTGCCTGCCGATCTTCTTCCCAAAAACATTTTCCAAAAAAACTCCCCGCCTGGAAACAGGCAGGGATGATTAAATTACTAACTAACCCAATGCTTACATAGATAAGCGAAATATTTGTAGCAGCCTTGCCAGTCGTGGGTTACAGACCAGCGGCTATATGCTTTTCTTATTCGTTATTGACAAGATCATTGATCTGGATCAACCATTCCTGTTGTTGATATCTGCCGGTAAAGCCTCCGTAATAGTCCTGTTAAATGGTTGCTTACCGCATGAACCTTTCCTTTCGTAAGGTTCGGCCAACGGATGCTTTCCACACAAACCTGTCCTCTATAACGGTCCAGCCAATGAATGCCTTCCCACAAATCCTTCCTTCCATAACGGTACGAGCCAATGGACCGTACAAACCTTCCCCTTTGCAAATGCGTGCTGCATTCACACAGGTTATAACAATTGCACTTAAAACGGCATTGGAAAAAATCTATAGCAAAGCTGGATACTTAAAAAGAAAAAACCGTGGGCAGCCATACACCGTTAATCCGGGCTACCACCCACGGCTTTAAAAAAAATTACGCTTCGGCGGCCTGCATTTCCAGGCGCTTGGCTTTGATCTTGGCTTCAATTTCATTGGCCAAACCAGGATTGTCCAGCAGCAGTGTTTTCACTGCATCGCGGCCCTGGCCCAGTTTGTTGCCATCGTAGCTAAACCAGCTACCGCTCTTCTGCACGATGCCAAATTCGACACCCATGTCGATGATCTCACCTACTTTGGAAATACCCTGGCCGAAGATAATGTCGAACTCTGCCTGGCGGAAGGGAGGGGCGACTTTATTCTTTACCACTTTCACTTTTACGCGGTTACCCACGGCCTCTTCTCCATCCTTGATCTGGGTCATACGGCGGATATCGAGGCGCACAGACGCGTAAAATTTGAGGGCGTTACCACCGGTGGTTGTTTCGGGGTTGCCGAACATTACACCGATCTTTTCACGCAGCTGGTTAATGAAAATACAGCAGCAGTTTGTTTTGGAAATAGTAGCTGTGAGCTTACGCAGGGCCTGTGACATCAGGCGGGCCTGCAGGCCCATTTTGCTTTCTCCCATCTCCCCTTCCAGTTCTCCTTTAGGCACCAGGGCAGCCACAGAATCGATCACCACTACATCTACCGCACCAGACAAGATCAACCGATCCGCAATTTCCAGTGCCTGCTCTCCATGGTCCGGCTGGGAGATCAGCAAAGAGTCCACGTCCACACCCAGGCGCTGCGCATAAGAACTGTCAAACGCGTGCTCCGCATCCACAATAGCGCAAATGCCGCCTTTCTTCTGGGCTTCGGCAATTGTATGAATAGCCAGGGTCGTCTTACCGGAAGACTCCGGGCCGTATATTTCAATGATCCTTCCTTTGGGTAAACCGCCGATACCAAGGGCTATATCCAGGCCCAGGGAACCCGTGGAAATGTATTCCATCGGCTCCGAACCTTTCTCTCCCATCATCATTACAGACCCCTTACCAAAATCCTTTTCGATTTTATCCATGGTAAGGCGAAGGGCCTTTAATTTTTCTGCATTGGCTGTAGACATTGTAGTAAGTTTAGTAATTAGGAATTCAATGGTGTGCTAAGGTAATATGCAATTTTGATTTATCCTAAAATAATTAGCATTTTTACTAAAATAAATAGTAGGATGCTGATCTATTGCAGCTGTTACCCGCTGATAACATTACAAAGATGCAGGGTTAATACGCAAGGGATGTGCGTAGCAGGCAAAAAGTTTTAAAATTTTTTAAAGGGAAAGATAAGCAGCTGGCTATAAGTAGGTTACATAAGCAGGCCTGCCGGCAGGTACTTTTACGGAACTTATAAAAATCAGTATTTCTACGCTTGATCGGATTAACGGAAAGCCGGACTTTTGTGGTGTGCGGGAGAAAAGTGAAAGAACAGGAATTCGCAGTCAGGCCTTTCACCATCTAAAGACCCCGGTTTCTACATTCTCATCCATGGTACGCGGCTCACAAGCGTTTCTTCCGGCAAGCAAGAAGCGCTTTTATACACTGCATCCCTCCAACAGCCGAACATGACCTCAATTGTTAACCCGTTTGTTTGCCCGTTTTATTTACTATCCGACTATTCCATATGCTACCAGCTGAGACACAATGCCTACTACAATACCGAGGTACACCTCGAATGGGGAGTGGGCATTTAATATCATCCGGCAGGTAGCCACCAGGCCACATACCAGGAACGCCACCAGCAACGGCAGGGACACATTGACCTGCAATCCCCACATCAGCGTCAGCAAATAACCGATCACACCACCCCAGCCTACCATGTGCATGCTGATCTTCACAAAGATGTTTGTGATGAATGACACGATCACCGCAATGAAAATACCCAGGAAAAAAACGACGAAAAACGGCGGTGCCTGTCCTTCCTTCTTGAACGTATAGAACGCCCAGAAATAAAAGATCATGGTGCTCAGGTAGGGAATGATCCGGTCCTGCTGCCCCTTCAACTGTATGCTGGGCAAAAAACCCAATGTCCTGCACAGCAGCACCACCAGCAGCGGGAACATCAGCGTGATGCTCACCACGCGGAAGTAGAAAATATCATAATCAAACCGCTTGCTGAGATTGCGGAACGTAGCAAAGTACTCCGGCAGGCTGCACACGAGCATTACCGTGATCAGCGTGGGAATAAAGAGGGGGTGAAATATTACCGATACCACCTGCGCAAAGGCTTTCGTAGCCTTCGGGAAAGAAGGCGCCGAGGTGTAAACGGTGCGGGAGCCCTGCGCAGGCCGGGTATTTTCCATCATAAATCGGGATTGTGGTGGGCGCAAAGATACGCCCTCTCGGGCATTCGCCTACAGTTCTTTGCGGAGGCGGGCCACCGGGATATTAAGCTGTTCCCTGTACTTGGCCACCGTACGGCGGGCAATATTGTACCCTTTGTCCTGCAGCATTTTCGTAAGGTTTTCATCGCTCAGCGGCTTACGTTTGTGCTCCCCGGCTATCAGGTCGCTCAGGATCTTTTTCACCTCGCGGGTAGATACTTCCTCCCCGCTGTCTGTAGAAAGTGATTCGGAGAAAAAGAACTTGAGGCGGAAGGTACCAAACTCGGTTTGCACATACTTACTGTTTGCCACGCGGCTTACGGTAGAAATGTCCAGGGACGTAATGTCAGCAATATCCTTGAGGATCATGGGCCGCATGGAAGTTTCATCACCGGTGATGAAGAAATCATGCTGGTAGTTCATGATGGCCTCCATGGTAGACAACAGCGTGTGCTGGCGCTGCTTGATGGCGTCAATGAACCACTTCGCGGCGTCTATCTTCTGTTTGATGAAGAGTACCGCTTCCTTCTGGCGGCGGTCTTTCTTATCACCACGGTCGTACTCCTTCAGCATTTCCCGGTAACCCTCGGAAATGCGCAGGTCCGGTGCGTTCTTGGAATTGAGCGTGAGCTCCAGTTTACCATTATTATTGAAGATAAAAAAGTCCGGCAGCACGTAGCTTTCAGCCTTGTTCAGGTTTGCGTAATTGCTGCCGGGACGCGGGTTCAGCCGGATGATCTGGGAAATGGATTCCTTCAGGTCTTCATCGCTCAGGTTGAGCGACTTTTGTATTTTCTCGTAGTGTTTCTTGGTGAACTCGTCGAAGTAATTTTCCAGGATAGAGATGGCGGTGATCACGCCCGGATCGTCACTGGCTTTGCGGTGCAATTGCAGCAGCAGGCACTCTTTCAGGTCTGCACAGCACACGCCGGCCGGGTCAAATTCCTGGATCTTCTTGATCAGGCCACGGATCTCTTCTTCGTCTGTATCAATATTCTGGGAAAAAGAAAGGTCATCCACGATGGCGCTGATCTCCCGGCGCAGGTAGCCATCGTCGTCAATGCTGCCAATGATCTGCTCTGCGATCACGCCCTGGCGCTCTTCCAGCTCCAGCATACCCAGTTGCTCCAGCAGGTGCTCGTGGAAGGAGGTTTCCACCTTTACCGGGATGGTCTTGTTCTCATCCTGGTCGGGATAATTATCGTTGCGCAGCTTGTAATCGGCAATGTCATCATCGCCATCACTCACGTATTCAGAAATATCGATATTGTCATATTCATTTTCACTGCCATCGGGCTCAAAGTCTTCGCCTTCGCCCTCTTCTCCACTGGCTTCATATTCATCCGGGGTGTCCTTGAACTCATCTTCATGCTGTTCGTCTTCGCCATATTCCAGGGCCGGGTTTTCTTCCAGCTCTTCCTTAATTCTCTCTTCCAGGTTGACAGTAGGAACCTGCAGCAGTTTCATGAGCTGAATCTGCTGGGGTGATAACTTCTGTAATAGTTTTTGTTGCTGGGTCTGTTTTAGCATAATCTCTTTCTAACGACAATTTTAACAACTAGTATCTTCCTGGTTGCCGTCGCTGTGGGGCCTTTGCAGGCATTTACAGCCCGGCGTCCGTATTTTCAAAATCCAATTCCGGTTGGTCGTAGTTCAGCCGGAAAGATTTGCGGTGATAGCGGGTTTCGCCGTGTTCCCTCAGGGCGTTGCGGTGCACCAGTGTACCGTAGCCCTTATTTTCATGCCAGCCAAACTGGGGATGTTCCAGGTGGAGGGCCATCATGTGGGCATCGCGATAGGTCTTGGCCAGCACCGAGGCCGCGGCGATGGAGGCATAAATGCCATCGCCCTGGATAATGCACGCATGGGGCACTGTACCATAAGGCACAAACCGGTTGCCATCCACTAAAATGTACTCCGGTTGTTGCTTCAACTGCTCCAGGGCCAGGTGCATGGCCTTGAAAGATGCCTTCAGGATATTGATCCGGTCTATCTCTTCATTATCCACGCTGGCTACTGCGTAGCAGATAGCTTTGGTTTCTATGTATTGCCGCACTTCCTCGCGGTGGGCGGGCTTCATTTGTTTGGAATCGTTGAGCAAGGGGTGCCTGAAACGGGGCGGTAAAATTACTGCTGCCGCAAACACAGGCCCGGCCAGGCATCCACGGCCGGCTTCATCGCAGCCGGCTTCCATAACTCCTTTCTGATAGTACGATTTCAGCAATTCGGTGTGTTTCTGTAAAAGTAAAAGTACAAAATTACCTACAGGAACAGTATTAGGCGTTAATTATCCTTTTTCGTACTATCCTTGTCTGAAAAGGCGTCCCGGATGCCCTGTTTCAGCTTATCCCAGGTACGGTTACTCTTATCCAGCAGGCGGTTGGCGCCCGTTTTGGTATCCTCCCACTTGTCTGCAGAGGCGTTCTGTACTTCCGTTGCTTTGCTGCTCAGCGAATCGCGCCAAACCTGCAAACGCTTTTTGGTTTCCATCGCTTTGGCAGAACCATCGTTCTTCAACTCTCCCATTTTTTTATCCACTTTGCTGATCTGCACCTGCAGGGCAGACTTCAGGCTATCGCGCTCTGTGCTCAGGTAATCGCCGGTGGCCTGTGCAGCATCTTTCAGGTTTTGTCCTGCTTTTTCCACACTCTTTTGCGCGGAGTCTTTCTTTTCCTGTTGCGCCTTGTTCTCCTGGCAGGCAAAAAGCAGTACGCTCAGTACCAGTATTATTCCCTTTTTCATAGTATGAGGTAGTAAATGATTTAAATATATATCTAAAAAATACTTATGTCTTTCCAACCTTGTAATGGCGGGGTACATAAGGCAAATGGCATTCCAAAAAAGCAGGGGCTGCTGTGGTTTCCCGGGTGAAATTTCGCCGCTTATACCGCTCCGGCCCTGCGTTTGGGCAAAAAAAGTTAGTTTGCCACCCACAACAAAAAAAATCTCACCTGACATGAAAAAAAACCTGTTCGTCCTTATCCTGCTGCTGGCTGCCCAGGTGACCCGCGCGGATGAAGGCATGTGGCTGCCCTACCTCCTGGGCCAGCAAACCTATAACGACATGGTGAAGCGCGGCCTGAAGCTCACGAAAGAGCAGCTGTACAGCATTAACAAGGCCTCCATCAAAGATGCTATTATCATTTTTGGTGGCGGCTGCACCGGAGAGATCGTGAGCAACGAAGGCCTGATCTTTACCAACCATCACTGTGGCTACGCCGCTGTGGCCGCGGCCAGCACCGTGGAGCACAACTACCTGAAGAATGGCTTCTATGCCCGCAGCAAGCAGGAGGAAATCCCTTCCAGGAACCTTTCCGTGCAGTTCCTGGTGCGCGTGGAAGATGTAACCAACCAGATGAACGATGCGCTGAAAGGCCTCAGCGGCATGGAGCGCGTAAACGCACAGCAACATAAAACGCAGGAACTGGTAGCCAAAGCCACGGAAGGCACCGGCTACGAAGCCAGCGTGAGTCCCATTTTCAAAGGCAATCAATTCCTGCTCTACGTGTACGAGCGCTATAAAGATATCCGCCTGGTAGGCGTTCCGCCGGAAAGCATCGGCAAGTTTGGCGGCGATACCGACAACTGGGAATGGCCCCGCCACACGGGCGACTTCTCTATTTTCCGCGTGTACACGGATAAGAATGGAAAACCGGCAGAATATAGTGCAGACAATGTGCCCATGAAGCCCAGGTATTTCCTGCCTGTGTCTACCAAGGGCGTGAAAGAAGGCGACTACGCCATGATCTTTGGCTATCCTGGTGGAACTAACCGTTATGAAACATCCTTTGGTGTAAACCTGAAGACCAGCGTGGAAAACCCGGCCATCGTAAACCTGCGCGATGTACGCCTGAAGGCCATGTTTGAGCAGATGAAGAAAGACCCGGCCGTGAAACTGAAGCTGGCCTCCAGCTACGCCGGCATTGCCAACTACTGGAAATTCTTTGACGGCGAAAGCAAACAACTGCTGAAGTATGGCGTGGAAGACCAAAAGAAAAAACAGGAAGCCGCCTTTACCCAGTGGGCCAAAGGCAAGCCGGAATATGAAAATATCTTCCGCGATTATGCCAAGGCATACGATGAATGGCGCCCCTACGCTAAACACCGCCAGTACCTGCGCGAAGGCATCCTGGGCTCTCCCCTGGCGGCTTTTGCGGCAAACCTGGTGCTCGTTGAACGGGCCCTCACTACACCCGGCGCCCCGGCTGATGCGGTACCCAAGGCTATGACCGCCGTGAGCGAAGCCCGCAAAACATTCCTGGCCGGTGAAGATAAACCCAGCGACCAGAAAATACTGGCGGCCACCGCACGCATGTTCTACACAGACATTGACAAAAACCAGCAGCCCATCGGTTTTTACGAAGACATCCGCAGCAAATTTGGCAGCCTGGATGATGACAACACCTGGCGCATCTGGGCCGCTTCCGTGATGAGCAACACCTTCATCCTGGATGATAAAAAATGGAACGACTTTGCAGCCCACCCGGATGCGGTGACCCTGCAGAACGACCCGGCCTTTGCCTACGCCAGTGCTTTCCTGAAAAACTACAACAGCAAGTACCTGCCCATCTTTGCCAAGTTTACCACCACGAACGAGGACCTGGGCCGCGAATACCTGAAAGGCGTAATGGAAATGGAGCCCAACAAGCAGCGCTACCCGGATGCCACCTTCACCATGCGCGTAACTTACGGCAACGTGAAAGCCTACAGCCCTCGTGACGCCGTGCATTATGATTATGCCTGCACTATGACTGGCGTAATGGAAAAATATGTGCCCGGTGATTATGAATTTGACCTGCCGCAAAACTACATTGACGCGTACAGGCGCAAAGACTTTGGCCCGTACAAGGACGCTGCGCGCAATGATGTGGTGGTGTGCTTTATCACAACCAACGACATTACCGGTGGCAACTCCGGCTCCCCGGTAATGAACGCAAACGGTGAACTGGTAGGCCTGGCCTTTGACGGCAACTACGAGGCCCTCAGCCACAAGATCCAGTTTGACCCGGTGTACAACCGTACCATCTGCGTGGATGTACGCTATGTACTGTGGTGCATTGACAAACTGGGGGGCGGCAAAAACCTGGTCGACGAGCTGAAACTCAGCGGCGCACCAGTGGCGAAAAAGAAATAAACAACCGCGCTTTACCGCATAAAAAAAGGCCGTCCCGGTATAAACCAGGACGGCCTTCTCATTTATCTAAGCTTCGCTTTCAAAGAATAGTTTGTAATAATTCATATTCATCGTTTCATCAAAGCCCCGCTCCACCATCTCACGGTTGCCATGGATATAAATGTGAAAATTTTTATCCAGCTTGATCACTGTTTTGAATACCTTATTCTGCTTTTTAACGGCAGCGGAAGAGATGTCAAAACTTTCCGGGAATGCTTCCTGGTTCTCTTTTTCAAAGTACTCGCGATAGGATTTGAAAGACTCAATAGCCTCGGGATGGCCCAGTACTTCTTCGGCAAATTCTTCCATCTGGAAATGGTCCTTTTCCTTGAAGTAGGCGGCTGATTTGTTCATGAGGTCTGCCTGGTCCACGCGGTTCAGCTCAAACTCGGTGGGCAGCTTGTTGTTGATGAACTGCTTGCACATGTTCACCATATTTTCCGTTTGATGATAGCTGTCTGCCCGGCGCTGCACCTGCAGGAAGGCATCTTTCCAGTAAATGGCCTCATTCTGCTTGCTGATGCTGTCTACCACACTCACTTTGTAGCCATCTTCTTCTTCAATATTGAACACCAGGCAGCCCTTATCCAGCTTGGAAATATTGATGCCATCATCATGGTTTACCTGGTAGTTCTCGTCCTGCAGGTACACCTTCAGGTAGGTATCGCGGTTCTCTGATTTAAAGATGCCCACTGCTTCCACTTCCTCTCCGTCCACCTGGCATTTACTGAAGTGCACAATGTACAGCTCCCCGCCTTTCACCTTGGGGTGGGTGCTGTGTTTATACAGGTGTTTGGCAATGTTGACGGACTGCTCCTGGAAAGTTTCCACATCCTCAAAAATGCGCCGGCAGTACTGGTACACTTCGTTCAGGTTGAGGTCTGCCTCGTGGGTGAAGCGGAAAAATTCCGCATTGTTGGTGAATGGCTGGATAAAATAGGTGAGCAGCAACTGGCTGATCATCTCATCTTCCAGGGCCAGGGGGCTTTGGGAAAATACAAGTGGCTCTTCTTTAGATGCGTTGCCTACTTTATGAATAGTAAGTTTCTCCAGGTCTTTGATGTCGGAAACATGAATCATATTAAATAATTATATTGTCCGACCAAGGCGCCGGGGGTGCAAAAATATCACCATTTTCCTTATTTTGATGGCTGTAAAACGAAGGGGATATTATGAAAAAAATACCATTGCTGCTGGCCACTGTGTTTGTCACCGTGACGGCCACCGCCCAGAAAGTGACCGATGACTTTAACCAGGCCAACGATCTCACTGCGGAAAACATGTTCAGCAAGAACATCGAAGGCCCCAACTTTGACCGGGCCGGTAATCTTTACGTAGTGAATTTTGAAAAAGACGGCACCATCGGCAAGATCAATACCCGCAACGGTAGCGGCAAAATCTTCGTAACCCTGCCGGATAGCAGCATTGGCAACGGGGTGCACTTTGACAGCAAGGGCACCATGTACCTGCCGGACTTTGTGGGTCACAACATCCTGACGGTGGACATGCGCACCAAAAAAGTAAGCGTATACCTGCACAACGATGCCTTTAATCAGCCCAATGACCTGTGCTTCATGAAGAACGACGGCTTCTTTGCCTCCGATCCCAACTGGAAGGAAAATACCGGCCAGGTATGGTTTATTAAAGACGGCAAAGCCACGCTGGTGGCCAAAGACATGGGCACTACCAACGGCATAGAACTAAGCCCCGACGAGCGCACCCTGTATGTAAATGAAGGCACCCAGCGCAGGATCTGGAAGTTCCGGGTAGACAACAAGGGGAACCTGAGTCATAAAGAGCTTTTCTATGAATTTGAAGACGGCGGCATGGATGGCATGAAATGCGATAAGAACGGCAACCTTTATGTGTGCCGCTGGGGCACAGGCCAGATCGTAGTACTGGCGCCCACGGGCCGCATTTTCAACACCATCAACCTGCGCGGCAAGCAATGCAGCAACCTGGTTTTTGGCGGCCCCGACGGACAAACCATTTACGTAACCCTGCAGGACCGGAAGTGCGTGGAATGGGTGCGGGTGGCCATTCCGGGTAAAAAGTTTGATAAAAGACAGTAGGCAGGGGTAATACCACGTATTCCAATAAAAAATCCAAATTCCAACGACGCGATACGGTCATGGAATTTGGATTTTTTTATGTTGCTGCGGGCAGTTTCTAGATTAGATGTTCAGCCCACCGCAAACGCTCAGCGTCTGGCCGGTGAGGTAAGCGCCCATATCGCTGGCCAGGAACAGGCAGCTGTTGGCAATATCTTCCGTGGTACCAAAGCGGCCCAGGGGGATTTTTTCCATGTAGTTATTCTTGGCGTCGCCATCCTGCAGGTAGTGGGTCATGTCTGTTTCAATGAAGCCGGGGGCAATAGCGTTGCAACGGATGTTGCGGCTGCCCAGCTCCTTGGCCACAGACTTGGTGAACCCGATGATACCGGCCTTGGAAGCGGCGTAGCTGCTCTGGCCTGCATTGCCCTGGATACCGATGATGGAGCTCATGTTAATGATCACACCACTTCTGGCTTTCATCATGGGGCGGATCACCTGCTTGGTCATGTTGAACACACTTTTCAGGTTCGTGTTCATCACATCATCCCACTGCTCGGGGCTCATGCGGAGCAGGAGGTTATCTTTGGAGATGCCGGCATTGTTCACGCAGATATCTACGGTGCCAAAATCTTTCAGTACTTCATTTACCAGGGTTTCGCATTCTGCAAATACGCCGGCGTTTGACTTATAAGCTTTTGCTTTTACGCCAAATGCCTGCAGTTTTTGTTCCAGTGCCTTTGCTTTTTCATCGGAGCTCAGGTAGGTGAATGCCACGTTTGCGCCATGTTCAGCGAATTTGAGGGCAATGCCTTCACCAATACCACGGCTGGCGCCCGTTACAATTGCCACTTTGTTCTCCAGTAATTTCATCATTATGCGTGTAGTTATAGGTTAATAGCAACCCCGCGGGCATGCTATTGTTGCTTTGAAAATGTAAGTATCTCTTCTACAAAATTGCGTTCATTGTTCAGGCGGGGCACTTTATGCTGGCCACCCAGTTTTCCCTTGCTCTTCAGCCATTCCGTGAAGGTGCCTTCCTTCATCACATGCACCACGGGACGGGCCAGGGCAATGTCTTTGTGGCGTTTGGCCTCGTAATCGGAGTTGTGTTGTTTCAACGTGCTATCCAGCACATCGATGAAGTGCTCCAGGTTATCCGGCTGCTGGCCAAACTCAATGAGCCATTCATGGCCACCGTTACTGCCCTCTGAGAAGTACACGGGGGCGGCGGTATAATCATTTACCACGGCGCCGGTGGCCTCGCAGGCGGTGGCTATGGCCTGGTCTGAGTTGTCTACGATCAGTTCTTCCCCAAATGCGTTGATGAAGGATTTGGTGCGCCCGCTCACTTTTACACGGAAGGGAGACAGGGAGGTAAACTGCACGGTATCGCCCACCAGGTAGCGCCACAGGCCCCCGTTGGTGCTGATGATCAGTGCATAGTTCTTACCCATTTCCACTTCGTTGAGCTGCAGGGTGCGGGGGGCTTCCCTGCCATATTCTTCCATGGGCATAAACTCATAGAAAATGCCATGGTTGAGGAAAAGCAGCAGGCCTTCTTCTCCGATCACATCCTGTGCGGCAAAGAAGCCTTCGGAAGCGTTGTACGTTTCCTGGTAGTACATGCCGGGCTTGCGGATAATGCGTTTGAACTGCTCGCGGTAAGGTTTGAAGCTTACACCACCGTGCATGTACAGTTCTATATTGGGCCACACATCGGCCAGGTTGTCTGTGCCGGTGAGCTCAAAGATGCGTTTAATGAGTACCAGCGTCCAGGTGGGCACGCCGGCAATGGAGGTCACATTTTCGTGGATCACCGCATTGGCCATGCGTTCTATCTTTTCTTCCCACTCATCCATAAGGGCGATGGAAAGGTCCGGGGTACGGATCATATTGCCGTAAAAGGGCATGTTCTGCAGCATCACGGCGCTGAGGTCACCATAGTAAGAGTCTGCCGTGGCGGAAAGTTTATTGACCTGGTGGCTGCCCCCGATCACGAGCGACTTACCGGTGAGCACATCAGAGTCGGGGAAGTTGTTGTAAAACAGGGAGAGTACATCCCGGCCGGCGCGGTAGTGGCACTCGTCCAGGCTTTCTACGGTTACGGGGATGAATTTGCTTTTATCCGCGGTAGTGCCGCTGGATTTGGCAAACCATTTAATGGGGGTGTTCCACAAAATATTCTGCTGGCCTTCCATCACGCGCTGGATGTAAGGTTTAATGGTATCGTAGGTATGAATGGGAACGCGCGTCTTGTATTCGTCTATTTTATAAATGTTGGAAAAGCCGTACTGCTTGCCAAACTCCGTATACTGGGCGGCGCTGATAAGGTTTTGGAATACCTGCTGCTGTACTTGCACCGGGTACTGCATAAAATACTCTATGCGTCCCATCCGCAATCTTGCAAGTTGTGACAAGGCAGGACTTAATATTCTCATATAGGATACTAGTGTGGATTGAAATGTCTTTTACTGTTGTCTGGCGGCTTCGTCAAGATAATTCTTACGGTGCAGCACAAAATTCTGCCCAAGATACACTTTTCTCACCTGTTCGTCACTGGCCAGTTCCTCGGCCGTGCCGGATTTGAGGATCTTGCCTTCAAACAGCAGGTAGGCCCGGTCTGTGATGGAGAGGGTTTCCTGTACGTTATGGTCTGTGATGAGGATGCCAATGTTCTTGTATTTGAGCTTGGCCACGATGGCCTGGATGTCTTCCACGGCGATGGGGTCTATCCCTGCAAAGGGCTCATCCAGCAGGATAAATTTAGGGTCTACTGCGAGGGCGCGGGCTATTTCGGTACGGCGGCGCTCACCACCGGACAGTACATCCCCGGGGCTTTTGCGCACGTGGGTAAGGTGGAACTCTTCCAGCAGGCTTTCCAGCTTTTCCTTCTGCTGGGCCTTTTTGAGGTCCGTCATTTCCAGCACGGCGGCAATATTGTCTTCCACGCTGAGCTTGCGGAATACGGAGGCTTCCTGGGGCAGGTAGCCAATGCCCATCTGGGCCCGTTTATACATGGGCAGCTTGGTAATGTTCTGGGAGTCAAGGTATACGTTGCCTTCATCGGGTTTAATGAGGCCCACCACCATATAAAAAGTAGTGGTTTTGCCGGCGCCGTTAGGCCCCAGCAGGCCCACGATCTCCCCCTGTTCCACTTCTACGGATACGTGGTTCACCACCGTGCGGGCTCCGTATTTCTTGACCAGTTGGTCTGTATGAATTTTAAGTCCCATATGTTCAAACTGAGCAAAAATAAGAAATAAGTTGAAAGTTAACCGGGTAAGGCCGCGCCGGGTGCGACTTTCCGGCTGCAATGGCCTCTGGCAAGGACTTTAACAGGTTGTTAATTTATGGATAGCCCGGTTTAGCTTAAAAAAAGGCAGAGATATACTATTTTTGTCCGCGTTTAAAAACAAACGCCCCTCATACTCACATCATGAAGATCACTGAACATATTGCTGCTGCAGCCGGGAAGAAGCAAACACCCATCTCTTTCGAAATATTGCCCCCCTTGAAGGGCAAGAGCATTGAATCCACCTACGACCACCTGGATCCGTTGATGGAATTCAAGCCTTCTTTCGTAAATGTGACCTACCATCGCAGCGAGCATATGTTCAAAAAGCGCCCGGATGGCACTTTTGAAAAGGTGGAGATCCGCAAGCGCCCCGGCACCGTAGGCATTTGCGCGGCGCTCATGAACCATTATAAGATAGACGCAGTACCCCACCTGATCTGTGGCGGCTTTACCCGGGAAGAAACGGAGAATGCCCTGATAGACCTGGGTTTCCTGGGGGTAGACAACGTGCTGGTGCTGCGTGGGGATGCTCCTAAGAACGAAAGCTTCTTTGAGGCAGAGCCCGGCGGGCACCGCTATGCCATAGAACTGCTGGAACAGGTGGCCAATATGAACAATGGCGTTTACCTGGAAAAAGACCTGCAGGGCGGCGTAAAGACCAACTTCTGCATAGGCGTGGCCGGCTACCCGGAAAAACATTCAGAAGCCCCCAACCTGCAGATAGACCTGGAATTCCTCAAGAAAAAAGTGGATGCCGGCGCTGAATACGTGATCACCCAGATGTTCTTCGATAACCAGAAGTACTTTGATTTCGTAACCCGCTGCCGCGCAGCAGGGATCAATATTCCCATCATCCCGGGCCTGAAACCGCTCACCAGCAAAAAGCAGCTCACCACCCTGCCTCCCATCTTCAATGTAGACATCCCGTCTGACCTGGCCCTGGCCATGATGAAGACCAAAACAGACAAAGAAGCAGAGCAGGTGGGCACTGAGTGGCTCATTGCCCAGTCCAAAGAACTCAAAGCATTTGGCGTACCCGTACTGCACTACTACACCCTGGGCAAGCCCATGGTAGTGCGCGATGCGGTGGCAGCCATTGTATAAACGATATTCCCATCATGTACAAGCCAGTGAACAAGGAAGATATAACCGCCTTTTAAAGGCCACGCCCGTGGCCTTTATACACGTGCCCTGCCGCTCCCTACGGTGCAGGGTAGTTATTCTTTTGTATTCATACTACTTGTATCATTATGCACACCCATACCGTAGCCGTTCCTGGCTGCAACCTTCATTATACTGTTTCCGGCAGCGGCGCCCCGCTGTTACTCATTCCCGCACTGGGTGGCGAAGCCTGGTGGTACCATAAACTGCTGCCCGTACTGGCCACCCACTTTACCGTGATCACCTATGACCAGCGCGGATGCGGGCAAAGCGCGCCTTCAGCTTTCCCCTCCTGTGTAAGTACCCAGAGCCACGATGCACTGTCCGTGCTGCAAGCTGCCGGCGAGGAAGCCGCCCATGTGGTGGGCCTGAGCAGTGGCGGCGCTATTGCGCTGGACCTGGCCCGGCAGGCAGGCACGCCCCTGGTCACTTTCCCGGGGCACCACCTCTCTTCCTTCCACGACGCGGAGGCCTGGAGCCAGCGGCTGCTGGCGCATTTGCAGGCATTGGCATAAAAAAACGAAAGGCATGTTGCACAAAACAACATGCCTTTTTTATACCGGCTAGTGGCCGGGAATACCTGTTATCAATAATCTTCGCGGTTCAGCAAAATGCCGAGGGTAACGCCCAGGTAACGGTTATGCAGATCCCCGAAGTTGGAACGATTTATATTGGCCAGGCCATAGCTGTAATTGGCGCCCACTACCAGGTAGTTGTTAAACTCCAGGCTTAGCATCCCATTCAGCCCCGCATCCCAGCGCTCCATGTTGATGCTGGTGTTGCTGTAGGCCTTGGAAAACGTAACATCCCTGCTGGCGGTAGCATTGGTACCGCTGCCATTTTCCAGGACGTAGTCAAACCTGCCAGCCAGGCCGTAAGCTACGTAAGGACCGGCGCCTACTGCCAGCTTGCCAAAGGGAAGTGAAAATTTATAGACTGCATTCACCGGCAGCTCCAGGTAATCCAGCAGCAGGCTTTGACCGGTGCCAGGTGCCCCGCCCGGGCCTACCAGTTTGGGCCCGCCGGAAAAAGCAGCACCCTTGCGTACAAAACCCAGGTTGGGCTCCAGGTACAGGCCCGGTACGCCCAGGGGCACATTCAGCATCAGTGCCGCCTGCCAGGTAGTGCGCCCATGGCTGCGGGCCGCCGGTACGCCGGCGTTATTGCCGAAATCCAGATCAGAGAAAACGTAGCCACCTTTAAATCCAAGGCTGGCCTGTGCAGATACGACAGTGCTCAGAAATGTCAGAACAATCAACAGTACAATCTTTTTCATACGGTATAGCGCAAAGCAAAATTAATCTGAATTAGCGAGGAGGTGTGTTATATTAACGTTGTATACTGCCGGACGGATGCCTGTAAAAAAGAAAACGCCGCCTGCAGGTGCAGACGGCGCGTAGTAATAGTACAGTACTCAATCTCTTATTTTCCTCCAAACTTATAACCTACGGATACGGCAAAGGAGGTATTATGCCATTTACCCACATCAGAATTGCTGTAAGCATTCACCAGTCCCAGGTCTGTGTTGAGGCCCAGGTACAGGTTCATGGGGAACTGGTAACCTACCTGGATACCCACGCCCATATCAAACCGTTTCAGCTTTGCATCGCCTGCTTCGTCTTCAAAGATCTTGGTGGATATGGTACGGCCGGCCAGGGAATATTCCGCGGTGCCACCCAGGCCCAGGGCCAGGTAGGGGCCGGCGGCCAGTATCACCTTCCCTTCTCCCACGTCTGCCTTGTACATAAAATCAATGGGCAGCTGCAGGTAAGAGAGCTTTGTCTTGAAGTTGGAATCGTCTTTGCTAACGCCACCTTTGCCCATGTAAAACAGGCCGGTGCCTATGTAGCAATCATTGCCCAGGGGCAGGTCTGCGGTGAGGCCGGCACGCACACTGGTGCGGATCTTGGAAGTTTGTTTGTCGCCCCGGTCCGGTTTCGCAGTGTAGCTGGAAAAGTTGGGGCCTGCCTCCACGCCAAAAGTTACCTGGCCGAAGGATACAGCGGCGGTCATCATGATCACCGCAAGCAATAAAAGCTTTTTCATGTTGTGAAATTGGTTTGCTGGTTTTTAAGAAAAGCGGTCAATAATATTTTTTAGAGGTTAGAAATTTCAACCACCGCGGTTAGAACAACCAGCCTACAGATACCGTGAACACACGGTTCTTACTCTTGTCATTCCGTTGGTCATCTGTGCCACTGTAGATCTTGTTAAACCCAAGGCCATACTGCGCGGAGATAATAAAGTCATTCAGTTCAAAGCCGGTCAGGAAGTTAAGGCCCCAGTCAAAACGTTTCAGTTTATCATAGCCCTGGTTAGGATCCCCACTGTTAAAGGGGGTATCGTCATCCCATTTGATGGTGGAAGAGCCACTGCTTTCCACACCTCCCACATTGGACGTCCACTTGTTCTTACCGGCTACACCAAAGGCTGCATACGGTCCCGCACCTACGAAAAACTTGTTGGTGTAGTCACCCAGGGGCAGCTTGGCCACGAAGTTTACCGGCACCTCAATGTAGGAAGGGTTAGTGGTGTATTTATAGTATGGATCGGTTACAGACCCTTTGGTCCCCCCTTCTATCTTCGTACCCTTGGTGGTATAAAACACACCCGGCTGCAATGACAGGATGGGCGCCAGCGGCAGGTCTACGATCACACCGGCATTCCATCCGGCCAGGGTTTTATTGTTGTCTGTAGACCCATTGTTATGGTTAGAAATATTAGACAGGTTCAGGCCGCCTTTGATCCCTACTCTTGCGCGGGTGGGCGGTTCATTCATGGACGATGTTGATTGCGCGAAAGAAGCTGCCGCTATTGCCAATGCGCTCACTGTTAACATGATCTTCTTAGTCATAACCTAGTTTTTTAAATGGTTCCGAAATTTTTAATGGTTTGTTAACAACCACTAGCCAAAGACTGTGCCAAGGAAGCTATATTCCGCTGAAACCGGCCATGGTATTGAACACAAAGAAATACCCCCGGCTGCTAAAAATTTAGCGAAGCGCCGGGGGCATATCTTTTTAATATAGTTGCACTATTGCTTGGCTGCTGTACTGTGTTTGAGGAACTCGTCCAATTGTTCCACACCCAACCGCTTTGCAAGGATCTTTTTATTCTCGTCCAGCAGGTAGACTAACGGTGTTGAATACACGTCGTACAGGTGATGATAGTTGGTCTTGTTTTCGGGATCGTACGCCTGCACCCATGCATCGGAAAGCTTATTGTCTTTGATAAATTCTTTCCACTGGTCCACGGTACCATCGGTCTTTACGCCAAACAGCGTAACGCCCATTTTCTGCCAGCTGGCACGGTAGGCGGAGTCCAGCCGGGGCACCTCAATTTTGCAATGGCCGCACGTAGGGTCCCAGAACACCAGCACCGTGTATTTTGATTTGGTGGTGTAGAGTGAAACGGGTTTGTTGTCTGGTGTTTTCAGCTCCAGGGGCGCGGCGCGCTGGCCTATGAGGTTGGGTGCAATAGCGTATGCGCGGGACACGATCTTGTTCAGCTGTTCATCCGTGAGCCAATAGGCATCGCCCGGCACGTAATATTTTTCCACCAGGTATACAAACACGGCATCCATGCCCATGTACTGGGATGATTCATAATTGTAGGTAAGCCACCACAGTACAAACTTGAACATCTCTTTGTCCTTGCGGGTTTTGGCTATCACTTCATCACAGGCAGCGTTGATAGAATCCGGGTAGCCGGGCACCAGGGTCTGGAAGTACTGTTGCAGCTTGGCTTCCAGCACGGGGGTGCGTACCAGGCGGCCATCGCTGAAGTCTGTGCCGTCAAAGAAATGTGCGCGGTAATAGCGGTAGGGGAAGGTGGAGTCTTCACCGGGAGGGGTGGGCGGCACCACGGGCTCCTGCATCACGCGGAAAATGCTGGCCAGCAGGGTTTGCGGGTGTTTGGCCACCACGTCATCGCGGTAGGCCTGGATCTTTTTGGTGAAAGCCACCTGGCGGGTGCGCCATGCAGCGGTATCGGCAGCGGTTTTCAGCGTGGCGCGCTGCGCAGCCAGGGCATTGCCTTCCGCGGCATTGGCCGCCAGGAAATGATTGTAACCGGAGAAAAGATCATTATCTGCGGAGTTCTTGAAAGTGGCTTTTGCGGAGAGATCGCTGGTATCGGAGGTCACGGAGAAATCCTGCTGTTTGTCTACCAGCATTTCAAAATAGCCACGCTTATCCGGCATCACCACCAGATAAATGCCGCCCAGCAGTTTTTCCTTGCCCTGGAATACGGCGGTGCCATCGGGGCCTATCATCGCAGAATCTGCCAGGTAGGTGCCTTTGCCCATGTAGTGGCCCAGGTAGAGCCGGCCTTGTTTCAATGGTTTTACCTGAACGGTGATATGGTATCCCTGTGCTTGCAGGGCGGGCCGCAGGAACAGTACGGCCGTTAAAAGCATTAAAAGTTTACGCATAGGGCGGAAAAATGGAATGTAACCCCGTAAAAATAACGGATTACACGTAAACGGGAAGTGTTAATTGTTAAACGGTGAGCCTTAGCCGGCTGGCCCTGGCGGGTGGTGCTTTATTTCCCCAAATGCCCGTTGGGACTAGCTTTAAAATATTACCTTTGCAGGCGTGAAGAAAAAAAATGTAGTCCTGGCGCAGGTCCCGGTAAGCGGTTATGCCGCGGAGGGCAAAGCGCTGGCCAAGATAGACGGTAAAGTAATTTTTATTGAGGGCGGCGTGGTGCCCGGTGACGTCGTGGATGTGCGGCTGCGCAAGAACAAGAAAGACTGGGCAGAAGGCAAGGCCATTCATATACACACCTATTCTCCCACCCGTACGGAGCCTTTCTGTGAGCACTTTGGCACCTGTGGTGGCTGCAAATGGCAGATGCTGCCCTATGCGGAGCAGCTGAAATACAAGGCCCAGCAGGTGGAAGACCACCTGACCCGCATTGGCAAAATGGCCCTGCCCCCCATTACGCCCATCCTGGGTGGGGAACTGACCCGCCATTACCGTAACAAACTGGAATTTACCTTCAGTAACCGCGCCTATGTGCCCCAGGACGAACTGGAAACCCTGCCCGATGAGGGCGGCATTCCCCAACGCAATGCCCTGGGCTTCCACATTCCCCGCCTGTTTGACAAGGTGCTGGATATCAATACCTGCTACCTGCAGCAGGAACCAGTGAACCTGATCCGCAACACCATCCGCGCCTACGCCCTGGAGCACGACCTGTCTTTCTACGACATCCGCGCCCAGACCGGCTGGCTGCGCAACCTGGTGGTCCGCATCTGCACCACCGGCGAGATCATGGTGAACCTCGTGATCCACCATGAAGACAAGGCGGCCCGCACCGCCCTGCTGGACCACCTGCTGGCCATTGTGCCTTCCATTACCACGCTGGTATACACCATCAACCCGAAAAAGAACGACAGCATTTTTGACCTGGAGCCCAGAACTTACCATGGCAAGGGTTACATCACCGAAAAACTGGAGGATTTCGTATTTAAGATAGGCCCTAAATCCTTTTTCCAGACCAACAGCTACCAGGGTGAGCGCCTGTACCAGGTAACCCGCGACTATGCTGGCCTTACCGGCCACGAAACCGTGTATGACCTGTATTGCGGCACCGGCAGCATTGGCATCTTTGTATCTAAGAAAGCCAGGAAGATCATCGGCATTGAACTGGTGAAGGAAGCGATAGACGATGCCATTGAAAATGCGAAGGACAATGGCGTGCAGAACGCGGAATTCTTTGCTGGCGATGTGATAGACATCTGCAATGATGAATTTTTTGCGCACCATGGCGCCCCGGATGTGATCATCACCGATCCGCCCCGCGCAGGCATGCACGAAAAGCTGGTACAAAAACTGCTTGAAATAGCCGCCCCGAAGATTGTGTATGTGAGCTGTAACCCTGCTACACAGGCCAGGGATCTGGCTTTGCTGGATGCCAAGTACACGGTGGAACGGGTGCAGCCAGTGGACATGTTCCCGCATACCCATCACATTGAGAATGTAGTGCTGCTGCAACGCAGGCCTAATATCTAAAACGACTAATTGCGCTACTGAAACAATGCATTTTACCAAGCCCAGGAAAATAGACCTCATCCCTCCCATCGTCATAAAAAACCTGCTGATCATCAACGGGCTGGTTTTCCTGGCGCAGCTTACCGCGGGCAACAGCCTGCGGGAGTGGATGGAAGACCACCTGGCACTGCACTACTGGGGATCGGATATGTTCTCTCCCTACCAGTTCTTCACCCATTTGTTCATGCACGAGTCCCTGCTGCACTTGCTCAGCAACCTGGGCACCCTCTGGCTCTTCGGCAGCCTGCTGGAAAAGCTGTGGGGACCGGGGCGTTTCCTGGTGTTCTACCTGCTGTGTGGCATGGGCGCCGCCGCCCTGTACATGGGGGTGCAGAACTTCCAGAACAACCAGTTACAGCATGATGCGCAGGCCTTCCTGGACCAGCCTACCTACCAGCACTTCATGCAGCTGGACGCCCGCTACGACCTCTCTTCCGGTGATTATGTATATGATGAGACCAAGTCGCGCCTGGCCAGCTACCCGCACGACCCAGAGGTGATCTTTACCACCAAGGAATTTGTGCGCCAGTTTGTGGACAGTTATACCAACACCTATGTGCTGGGGGCATCCGGCGCCGTGTTTGGGATCCTCTTCGCTTTTGGGTTTCTTTTCCCCAATATGATCGTGTGGCCCCTGCGCTGGCGGGCCAAGTACGTGGTAGGCGCCTACATCCTGCTGGAGCTTATCCTGGGCTTCCACCACGTGCCCGGTGATAATGTGGCGCATTTTGCCCACCTGAGTGGCGTACTCATCAGTTATATCCTGCTCAAGGCGTGGGCCGGGGCGGGCAAGTCTAATTACCATTAACTTTTTGTGACCGTTTTCCCGGGTCCGGCGGCAACTGCCTGGTAGCCGGGGATTTGTGTTTTGAAGCCCAGCCTGTTACAGCGCCCGTCATGTGGGGCCGCCTGCAATAACGGCTATGCAAGGGTTTTAAATACAGGAACGGCGGAAATAACTGCGCTGTTTCCGTACTTTTGTAGTGAAATGATATCTACCATGCAAGTTGCAGAAAAGGGGCACGAGCCCACGCTTTCACTCGGTGAAGAAAGGAACATGGTTACAAAACTAGTTTCCATTAACCTCACCGTTTTTGTGCTGTTGTTTTTTATAAAAGTGATCTTCATGCTGGGCAGTTACCATGAAACCTCTTTTGAGGAAGTGGCAGACTGGCTCACCCTTCCTGCATCTCCCGCCCGCCTGCTGGTAAAGCCCTGGTCCCTGCTCACCTTCATGTTTAGCCATGGCCCCCTGGGCAATGCCTGGTTTGATGTAAGTATTGTGTATGACATGGTGTGGCTTTATTTCTTTGGGACCATTCTGCAGCGCACGGCCGGTTACCAGCGGATCGTTCCCCTGTACGTTTTTGGCGGCCTTGCAGGCGCCGTATTTTACATAGCCGGTATGAACCTCATTCCCGGTTTCCGCCTGCTGGCGTCTTCTTCCTTTTTTATGGGCGCTGGTCCCAGTGTAATGGCCATTGCCGTAGCTGCCACGGTGTATGCTCCTGGTTACCGCCTGCTCACCGGCCCGGGCCACAAGGGCGGCATTCCGCTGTGGATCATCAGTGCGTTGTATTTTGTACTGCTGATAGGTGCTAATGTGATGGACCATAATTTCGGAGGTATCTACCTGCTGCTGGCAGGAGGCGCGCTCACTGGCTTTGTGCTGATACACCAGTACCAGCAGGGCCGCGACTGGGGCGCCCGTCTGAACCGCCTCCTGTACCGGGCATCCCATATGTTTCACCCCGACGAGGACAATACCCGAGAACAATTACTGAGCCATGGCATGCCTTTCCGCCGCACAGCCCCCCGCAGCGCCAGTGTAACAGAAGCAGAACTGAATGAAGTGCTTGACAAAATAAATATGCAGGGCATAGACGCCCTCTCCGTGGAAGAAAAGGATACCCTGCTGCGCGCCAGCAAAAGGGACTAGTGGCCCGGAAGTAGCACCGGCATTGCTTTTTAGAGGACTTTATTTATAACGGTAACCCCAAAAATCCGTCATCTACTATGCCTTTACGGTTAAAGAATGGCCTATGCCGTGCATTGCTGGTACTGCACATCCTCTTTACTATTTTACTGTTTTGCTCCGCCTTCCTGCCCCGGCTGCACCCGCACCGGTTTGCCCTGGGTACCCTGGCCGGCATCCCCTTTTTATTCCTGGCCGTGGCCATGCTTTGTTTTGTACCGGTATGGCTGGTCTGTGGTAAAAAATATTACCTGCTCTCCCTGGCGGCGCTGCTGGTTTGCCTGCAGCCGCTGTCTGTGAGCCTGGGTGGCCATCTCTTTGCCAAGGCAGAAAAGCCGGCCACCAACAGTTTCCGGCTAATGACCTTTAATGCCAGCAGCCTGGGACTGAAGCACTACCGCGAGGACACCGCTGTGCAGAACAAGGTGTACCGCACCATACAGCAGGCGAATCCGGATATCTTGTGCCTGCAGGAATTCTACAGTGGCCGGCAGTATAACCGGACCAACAACCTGGACTCCATCTGCCAGGTGATGGATTATCCTTCCTGCTTTTTTACAGCAGATGTACACCGCTGGGAACAGGTGTTCCTGGGTATTGCCCTGTATACGCGCTTTCCCATTTTACAGGCCCGCGCCATTGCGGTGGATAGTACCCAGGAGGGCAGCGGCCATAGCATCCTGGAGGCAGACCTGCTGATGCATGGCGATACCGTGCGGCTCTATACCGTGCAGTTGAAATCCTATATGTTTACTGACACTGATTTTGCCGCCATTGACCGCATCCGGCAATTGCAGGATCTTACACTGCACAACACACGTCACCTCCTCTCGCGCATGACCCACACCGTGATCCCGCGTGCTTACGAAGCAGATACCCTGCATGCGCTGATAGCCCACAGCCCTTACCCCGTACTGCTTTGCGGCGATTTCAATGACGTGCCCGTGTCTTATACCTACCATGTACTGAGCACTGGCATGCAGGATGCATTCCTGGCGCAGGGCTGGGGCATAGGCCGCACTTACCGTACCCTGGCGCCCACGCTGCGCATTGATTACATCCTTACTGATCCACGCCTGTATTGCGAAGCATACAACACCTTCCCACACCCGCTCTTTGAGCACACACCGGTGATGGCCACCCTGCACCTGCAAAAACTTTAGCATTTTCTGCACCCGATCTTCCGTGAATTTGCGGTAAATTTATCCCACTCGACAAACCAATTCAACAGGCAAAACAGCGTTTACGGTGAGATTACTGCGGCTATTTACGAAAGGATTTTTTCTGGTCATTAACGTGATCGTTGCTGTTTTGTTCCTGATCACCTGCCTGGCGCCTATCCTTTCTCCTGCGCGGTTCTGGCCCATTGGCTTTCTTACACTGGGCTTTCCTTTTCTCCTGGCGTTGCTTATTATTTTCCTGGTGGGCTGGCTATTTTTTAACGCGCGTTATGCGCTGCTGCCGCTTATTGCACTGCTGCTGGGGTGGAAATCTGTAAGTGCCTACATTGCTTTTCACTGGCCCACCGGCGATGCGGTGTCGGATAGTGTAACAGACAGTTCGCTCACGGTAATGAGCTACAACGTAGCGCAGTTTGGCCTGTACCGCGAAAAGGACAGCCGCTATACCCGCCAGGCCATTTATGCCCTGATTAAAAAACAAGCACCGGATATCCTTTGCCTCCAGGACTTTTTTACTTCCGATAAAAATAACGACACCAATAACCGGGAGAACATTTCCCAGGAACTGCAGATGCCCTACCGCTATTTTTCCAGCGATTTTAACCGCAATGGCAACCTGCACTGGGGCTCCATCATTTACTCCCGCTACCCCATCATTAATTCCAGCAAGATAAAGATGAGCGAAGGGCCGCTGAGTGAAAGCCTGGTGTATGCAGACATAGCACGGGAGGGTGACACCATCCGTATTCTCAACATGCATTTGCAGAGCTACCGTTTTGACCAGAAAGATTATTCACAGCTGGATAAGATCAAGTCCCAGGAAGATACGGGGCTGAAGGCCACACGCAACATCCTGGAGAAAATGCGGGCAGCCATGGTGCGCAGGGGGCACCAGGCAGATACGGTGGCGTCCTTCATCCGCCGCAGCCCTTACCGGGTGATCGTTTGCGGGGATTTCAATGATATCCCGGCTTCTTACACTTACTTTACCATACGCGGGCCTTTGCAGGATGCTTTCCTGGAAAAGGGAAGCGGCATAGGCCGCACTTTTGCCAGCCTCTCGCCCACCCTGCGTATTGATTATATCTTTGCCGATCCTACTTTCAAGGTGCTGGCGTACCGCAAGATCAAGTCGAACTTATCGGATCACTACCCGGTGATCGCTTATCTGCGATAAAATATTACTATTTTTAAACTGCGCTTGCCACAGCCCGCTCCCGGTGCGGCGCAGTAGGCAATGGCACCGAGGCCTGTAATCCGCGGGGAAGCAGTTTGGCAAGGGTCGAATCGCTATCTTTGCAATCCATTATTTTTTTATGTCATCACTGAAAGTCTACAATTCCATCAAGCGACAGAAAGAGGAGTTTATCCCGATATACCCGGGGCATGTAGGCATGTACGTGTGCGGGCCCACCGTTTCGGGCGAATCGCACCTGGGCCATGCCCGTCCTTATATCACCTTCGACGTATTATTCCGCTACCTCACTTACCTGGGGTATAAAGTACGCTACGTGCGCAATATCACCGATGCCGGCCACTTTGAAGAAGAGGGCCGCGACGCGGTGGACAAGATCGCCAAAGGTGCCCTGCTGGAAAAGCTGGAGCCCATGGAACTGGTGCAGAAATATACCAACCTGTTTCACTGGGCCATGCTGCGTTTTAACAACCTGGAGCCCAGCATAGAGCCCACCGCTACCGGCCATATCATAGAGCAGATAGAAATGATCAAAAAAATACTGGAAGCCGGCTACGCCTATGAAGTGAATGGCTCCGTGTATTTTGATGTGAAGAAATACGCCGGCAACCATCACTATGGCATCCTCAGTGGCCGTGTGCTGGAAGATATGCTGGAAACCACCCGCGAGCTGGAAAACCAGGACGAAAAACACAATAAAGTGGACTTTGCCCTGTGGAAAGCTGCACCACCAGAGCATATCCAGCGCTGGCCCAGCCCCTGGGGCGACGGCTTCCCAGGCTGGCACATTGAGTGCTCCGCCATGAGCCGCAAGTACCTGGGCACCCAGTTTGACATTCACGGCGGTGGCATGGACCTGCAATTTCCCCACCACGAGTGCGAGATAGCCCAAAGTGAAATAGCCGGCGGTGAACTGATGGCCCGCTACTGGATGCATAATAACATGATCACGATCAACGGCAGGAAAATGGGTAAGTCTTACAACAACACCATTACCCTCCGCGAGCTTTTTAATGGCACGGCAAAAGAACTGACGCAGGCCTACAGCCCCATGACAGTGCGCTTCTTTATCCTGCAAACCCACTACCGCAGCACGCTGGACTTCAGCAATGAAGCCCTGCAGGCCGCAGAAAAAGGCCTGGCCCGCCTGCTGGCGGCCAATGAACTACTACAGGCCATGCCTTACGTACAAGGCGAAGGAACCTTTAATGAAGAACTGGACAAACAGGTAAGGACCTGGTGCGCAGAGATCCCCGGGTTCATGAATGATGACATGAACACCGCCAAGGTAATGGCCAACCTCTTTGAACTGACGCCGGTGATCAATTCCCTGAAAAGTGGACAGATCAAAATGGCCGAGATCAGCGAAGAGACCTTCACCATCCTGAAAAACACCTGGAAAGTATACCTGGTAGATATCCTGGGCATTGTAGGTGAACGCCAGGCGGACGACAGCAAGCTGGATGACGTGCTGCAACTGCTGATGAACATGCGCAAAGAAGCCAAGGCCCGAAAGGACTACGCTACTTCCGATAAGATCCGTAACCAGCTGCTGGAAATGGGCATACAACTGAAAGATGAGAAGGACGGCAGCATGACCTACAGCATTGTATAAAAATGATTGGCGCCCTGAAATCCTTTGTCCATCAGCATTTCAAGGCACTATTATTGCCAGTGTCATTGATGGCGGCAAGTATTCTACCCGGCATTGCCGGCAGTAAAAACGGGCCACCACCTAATATAAAATCGCGTTTCAGCAATTCATCTATGCATAAAAAACTTACCCTGGCTGCCGCAGGCTTTTTATTCCTGGCCAGCGCCTGCCATAACAATTCCGGTTCTTCTGCTTCTCAGGAAAGCCAGTCCACCACGCCCGCTGTGAACACCGCCAATGTACCGGTATTCAACGCAGACACGGCCTACAATTATGTGGCTAAGCAGGTGGCATTTGGCCCCCGCATTCCCAACACACCGGCGCAGGAAGCCTGTGCAAACTGGATCATCAACACCGTGAAGCCCCTGGCTGATACCGTGTATGTACAACGCACCACGGTAACCGGCCCGCACCGGGAAAAGCTGCGCTGTATCAACGTGGTAGCCGCTTTCAACCCCGGCGCCAAGGACCGCGTGCTGGTGCTGGCCCACTGGGACACCCGCCCGCATGCAGACCAGGACTCCGGCGCCAACAAAGACAAACCCTTTGACGGCGCCGATGACGGCGGCAGCGGCGTAGCCGTAATGCTGGAGGCCGCGCGCCATATGAAGGCACAAAAGATCCCCGCAAACGTGGGCGTGGACCTGCTTTTTACAGACGTGGAAGATTCCGGCATCAGCGAAATGCCCGACAGCTATGCACTGGGCACCCAGTACTGGGCGCACCACCCGCATGTACCCGGCTACAAGGCAAACTATGGCATCCTGCTGGACATGGTAGGGGGCAAAAATTCCATCTTTGCCATTGAAACCACTTCCAAAGACAAGGCCTACAGCCAGATGAAAATGTTCTGGGATGTGGCAAACAGCCTGGGAGGCAGCCAGTACTTCCGCTACGATGAAAGTACTTCCATAGATGATGACCACGTGTATGTGAACAATATCATCCATATCCCCACTTTTGATGTACTGGGCTGGCAAACCAACGGCAACTTTCCTGCACACTGGCACACCACCCACGATAACATGGACATCATCGACAAAACCACCCTGCACATTGTAGGACAAACCCTGCTGCAGGTGGTGTATACGCAGCCGTTTGCGTATTAATACCATCCGATATGCACCACGCACATCTTTCCAAAGACAAAAAACTGCAGCGCATTATGACCATTGCGCTGGAAGAGATAAAGCCGCGGCCCAATGTGGCGCTGCGGCTTATTGCTTCCATCATGGCGCAGCAACTCAGCGTGCGGGTGGCCCAGGTGCTGTACCAGCGCTTCCTGGACCTGTATAACGGTAAAGAGCCTACAGCAAAAATGATCATGGACACCGCGCCCGAAAAGCTGCGCGCCATCGGGCTTTCCAACGCCAAAGTGCAGTATGTGCTGAACGTGGCCCGCTTTGTAGTGGAAGAAAAAGTAACGGATGCCAAGCTGCATGCCATGGCGGACGACGAGGTGATCAACTACCTCACCCAGATCAAAGGTGTAGGAAGATGGACCGTGGAAATGCTGCTGATGTTTCAGCTGGGACGGGAAGACGTGTTTGCCCTGGACGACCTGGGCCTGCAAAACGCCATGATCAAACTTTACAAACTGGATGCTACAGATAAGAAAGCATTCAAAGAAAAGCTGGTAAAAATTACGGCTAAGTGGTCGCCCTACCGCACCTATGCAGCCCGTTACCTCTGGGCCTGGAGGGATGACGACAAGCAAGACAATACTCCCAAATAGCCGTCAGGCGGCATCTTCTCCCGTCTCATTCACTTTACTCATTTCATAGCCTACCAGTGCCTTTTTGCGGGTGCTGCCCCAATGATATTCTCCCAGCTGGCCTTCCTTGCGGATCACGCGGTGGCAGGGGATCAGAAAGGCCACCGGGTTTGCCCCAATGGCGGAGCCCACCGCCCGCACAGCTCTGGGGTGACCAATGTATTCCGCAATGCGGGAATAAGTGGTAACGCTGCCGGCAGGCAGGCGCAGCAAAGCTTCCCACACCTTTACCTGGAAATTGGTGCCCTTCACCATCACGTGTAGTTTTTCCCCCGGCTTTGCATTGAATATCTTGCTGACCAACACCGCCGTGAAGGCTTCATCTGCGCTCACCCGCGCCTGTGGCCATTCTGCGCGTAGCTGCTCCAGCACCAGCGCTTCCTGCCCGGCTTCCAGGAACTGCATACTTACAATGCCTTTTTCCGTGGCGGCCAGGAAGGCATGCCCGAAAGGCGTGTTATGATAGCCATAACGGATCTGTACCGCTTCCCCCCCACTGCGAAATTGCTGGGGTGTTACCGCCTCCAGGGTCACAAAGAGATCATACACGCGCGACTGGGCGGATAAACCAGCCATGGCAGCGGCTTCCAGCAGGTTAGGCGTTTCGTGCAGTTTCTGTTTTAAATAAGCGGTAGTAATAAACTGGAGGAAGCGCTTGGGGCTGATGCCGGCCCATTCTGTGAACATGCGTTGTAAATGAAAAGGGCTTACATGCACCTGTGCAGCCACTGTTTCCAGGTCTGGCTGTTCCAGGAAATGGGTGGAAATGTATTCAATAGCGGCGGCGATGGTATGGTATTGCGGTGTTTGCATGGCGAAACATTAAGGTACGTAAAATTACCCCCGCCGCAGGCGGGCCGCAACCCGATTGTTGCGGACATACCAGCCCCGCATACGAAGCCGCTCCGGCCGCCGGTTATCGGGAATAGAGCAGAACACGCATCAACTCCCACCAGTTCCATACCATTCCGTTTTGGAAGTGGTTTTCAATTATTGCATGGTTTCCAGGTCCTCCTGCGCGCTTGTCTACCCTGGCGTGCGCCACCATGGCCCATTGGCACAAAAACCAGCCACCTGGAACAAAGTTTGGCCGGTATAGCTGTCCTTAAACGCAAGCATATGATGAACCAGTATGAAGTACCCGCTTACCTGGAAGACAGCGTGCCCGGCCTCCGCCAGCGCCTGCGCCAGTTGCCGGCCGTGTTCCAGCTGTACGACACCATGACCTGCTTCACACGCTTTACGCACGACCAGTTGCTCACGCATAATTATGCCGTGGCAGCCCGTTGCCTGAAAGCCGCCGGCAGGCTTTATTCCCGCGGTAACCAATTTGTGAAACAAGCCATCATCGGCATTTTCATTCACGACCTGGCCCAGCTGCCCCTGCAAGACAACCGGGAGCGGATAGACCGCTGCAATCTGATACCGGAAAATATATATCCATTTTATATCCAGGAACAATTAAACCAACAACATCATGGAAACAAGTGAGGTCATTGTGCGGGTAGCACTGCCCGCAGACACGATATATGCCAGTGAGATCGTAAACGAAATGGAAGCTTCCGCCAGGGTACGCGGTACGGGCATTGCCCGCCGCAGCCCGGAAAGCATTATACAGAAAATCCTCCAGGGCAAAGCCGTTATTGCCATTCTGCCCGATGGTACCTGGGTAGGTTTCTCCTACCTGGAAACCTGGCAGCAGGGTGAATTTGTTTCCAACAGTGGGCTGATTGTAGCTCCCGCTTTCCGTAACCAGGGGGTGGCTTCCGCCATCAAACGCACCGTGTTTGACCTGAGCCGCCACCTGTACCCGGATGCAAAAATATTCAGCATCACCACGGGTGGCGCGGTCATGAAACTCAATAACCAGCTGGGTTTCATGCCGGTGGCTTATCATGATATTACTACAGACACCGCCTTCTGGAAAGGCTGTGAAAGTTGCATCAACTACCCTATCCTATGCAGCAAAGGTTGTCACAACTGCCTGTGCACCGCCATGCTGTTTGACCCTACAATGCCGGAGGCACAACATGCCTAAACACCTGCTTTAAATTTTCCCGGCCTGCCGTTGGTGGTATGCAGTTGTTTTTTTTACATTTGCATACCTGCCAATGTAGCTCAGCTGGTAGAGCAATTGTTTCGTAAATAATAGGTCGTGGGTTCGAGTCCCATCGTTGGCTCCAGCAGCAACAAAACTGTTTCCCCAAGGCGCATCTTTACCGGTGCGCCTTTTTATTTATCTTTAGCACACAAAAAACATCACTCATCCCCATGCGTTACCTATCCCTGTTCTTACTGGCTGTAGTACTGGGCGCCTGCCACCCGCAGAGCAGCAACACGGCCCAAAATCACTCCGGCATTACCCTTACCGAAAACAATTACCTGGACCTGGACACGGCCATGATGGTGTTCAAAGGCACCACCGGCACCAGCCCTGCGGCAGATAAAAAGTTCCTGGCAGCCATTGACAAATACCGGAACAAGAAAGATCCCCGGGGCGCCCTGTCCCTTTTCAAAGCCTCCATTCTCCTGCAACCACAGGCCAAGGCCTATTACGAAATGGGCAATGCCCTGCTGGACCTGGACAAGCCCGGTGAAGCCTTGCACGCCTATGCTGTGGCGGAGGCCATGAACTACAAGCCCCTCTACAGGGTGTTCTTCAACATGGGCTGCGCCTATGCGCATTTGAACAAAGGCGATTCCGCCGCAGAATACGTGATCACCGCCATTGAATTTGGGTATCCCAATGTCAAGAACATCTTGAAAGACCCCGACCTGCTGCGGATGAACCCTACTGCACAGGATTATTTCGAGTGGCGCATCCGGGATGTGCTGACCCGCGGCGTGGATCCTGAAAAGATGGAGTGGGCGCAATTCACCCACGATATGCCCGTGCTGGAGCTGCCTACCACCCTGGATATGAAGTATGGTACCACGCACGAACTCCCCACCATCTCTTTTGAATATGAGCGCTATGTGGCAGAGATGCGCACCGTGGAGTTTTCCCGTGAAACCGGCGAGGATTTTCTGGCGGTGGGCACGGTACGCAACACAGACAGTGTACGCACCCTGGTATATGCCTCCCATGAAGTATTTGATTCAGAAGACGGATCTGAAATATCCGCTATTCCTTTCACGTATTACATCGCCAGCTACAACCAAACCGGCAAGTTGATAGATAAAATGCTCATCGGTGGCCGTGAAAAGTTGTCTGATCCTTTCAAAGTAGCCACCATAAAGGCTAACGGCGACTTTGACATTACCAGCTTTGATCTTGTGTACGAAAAGAAAGTGGAAGATTCCGGTTACGCTAATAACAAACTGAAGGAACAAAAAGAATTGAATAAAGCAAGCTACAGCCTGGGCCAGGATGGCCACTTTGTGCCGCGCAATGGGGCACTGACCATGCGGTAGCCCATAAGGGAATTTTTATTTGTTTACAGCGGTACGTTCCACGGGAGCATACCGCTGTAAAAATTTAGTGCGTACCAGTAAACAGGCGATCAGCAGGTTGAGGGTCCAGCTAAGCCAGGAAATGGCAATGTAAGCGGGCCTGGGATGTATCGGCAAATGCAGCATGCCTATCATCAGTGCATAAAAGCGCAGGCTAAGTGCTGATAAAGTAAGGGCATAACTGTAAAGCATATACGTGGCGTGCGCCTGCCACCGGCCTTTCACGATCTTAAGCCAGGCCATGGCGGTAAAGAACAGCCACAGCCCCGCCAGGATCACAAAACTAAGCCGTGCCCAGAAGCCGGCATTGGCATAAAATCCCATTACCAACCCTGCCGGTCCGCTAAAAAACAGCACGATCACCACGTATATTTTCCCGCACAGCCGGTGCCAGCGGGGCCGGTGCAGCAACAGCCATCTGCTGAACTGCAACAGGCCGGTGATCAATACAAAACTGCTGAGCAATACATGCACATAAAAACTAAACCGCCAGTAATGATTGGCGTATACCAGCTGCTTGGTCATCAGGAAGTCCGTATACCGGTAAAAGGCGGCGTAAGGCAGTGAAAGCCTTATCATCAGCACACTTCCCCAAAGGATCAGCAAGACCGCCAGCCAGCGCAGGCCTGTATGGATGACCTGCCGCATTACTCACCCATATAAAATTCAAAATCACGGTTGTGCAGGCCCATAATATAGCGGTCCTTTCCCTCGCCGTCGTAACGGAGGAACATGGTATCTGTATTAGGCTGCCCGGCAGCGGCATTGCGCCAGTGCAGGTACACGGTGGTATCTTTAACATTGTAAGCACCGCGCAGGGTAAGCATTTGCGGGGCAAAGGTGCTGTCGCTTGTTTTAGGGTAGTAGTTCATCACCACGGAGCCATCATCTTCAAAGGAAATATCACAATGGTCTCCCTGGTAACCACTGAGCCGGTTGTCTTCCAGGTGCACCGCCACGAGTGAAAATCTGTGTGCCTTCAATTTCTGCTTGTCATTCGGCGTCCAGGTGCCGTGGCCATTGCCGGCAGTGTCTATCTCCAGTTCAAACACGCCATCAAACGGGTTATCTCCCGGCTCCCGCAGGGTAAGTTTCCAGTGATCGCCTTCCTGCACCACGTTACCGCTCACATTGCGCTTCAGGCCTTTATGCTGGTCATACCCGGCCACATGGTAAGCGTTGTGAAAATTAATGTACAGGAAAAGGGGCTCTTCATTGCTGCTGAAATCATTGGAGCGGTACAGGCCTTTGAGGTCCGGCGCTGCAGCTCCCGCTACCCGTACAGAATCGGTGGTAGTACCGGCTTCCGTCTTGTTGTTGGTCTGGCATGCGGCCATGGTTATCATAGCGCTGCATGCTAAAAGGGTCAATCGTTTCAAAGGGATAAAATTTAGGTAAATATAAAGTAAAGGGATGGAAACCGGCTACTCCCTGCGCCCATGCTCCAGCTGCGATACGTGGGGCAGCAGGAAGGTTTCCCGGGAGCGGCGGGAAAAGTACAGGTAAGGTATCCAGATCAGCGCCCCCACCGTGTTCCAGGCCAGCATCATATACACATTCCCAATGCTGCCAAGCGCCGGGTGGTTGCGCACCAGCAGGCACTCCAGCAGCCCCCAGCCCACATACGCCGCAAAATACACGATGGCCGTGCGCGGGAAAACATCCCGCCGGAAATAGAACAGCAGGTCTAACAGGATGGTGTATACGAAAAAGAACAGGTGCACGATCAGCTGCAACATCATGAACGTTTCCGTAACGGAGCCGTTCTGCATGCCCTTGTTACTGGTGTACTTTGTCACCTCCATATAGTTAAACACCGGCAGGTTAAAAAGATGCTCCAGCTGCGCCAGGAGAGACATCAGCAGGCCCAGGCCCAGGAGCAGCAGCCATCCGCCCAGGTTCTGCGCATAGCCGTAATATTCCTGCATGTCGCGGTAGGTGTGCACGTACCGCCATCCCAGCCAGCTGAAAATGCCCAGTACCAACAAGCTTATCACCAGGGCCAGGTAGTTTACCATCAGGGTATTGCCCGCCTTTTCCAGATTACCATTACCAGCCGCGCGGTCATCCAGCTGGGTGGAGGAGAGGTAACAAAGGCCGGTAATGCGGTCCAGGTCCGCTATGTATTGTTTCAGGTAAGCCACCGGCACATGGTCTGTGTAGGTTTCATAATCATAATGCAGTACCACTTCATCATTTTCCAGCTCCGGGCGGAAGTGGACGCGGTAATAGGCATTTTTGATCTCAAACTCCTTGGCCTCTTCCGGGAAATCCTCTGCCCGGTCAAAGGTGGCCGTGTAGTGCATACGGAAAGGGAAACGCAGTGCCACCGGGGCTTTGCGCTGGGCGTCATCCACGGGGCTCAGTCCATCCAGGAAGGCCTTGGCCCGGAAATAGAATACCCGTTTGTCATGATCCGTACTGTCTGTTTTCCAGGGATCTTGTATGGTGTACAGCTCCACGCTGTGAAAGTGATTGCTGCGCAGGCTATCCACCGTTACCAGTGAATCCTTGAGGCTCACACGTCCGTACAGTTTTTTATAGAAGCTCAGGAAATTGTCTTCCTCATCTTTCACGCTGTTGCTGGCGTATTCATTGCGGATATCATCTGCAAAGTAGTGCGTGTAATCAGAGATCACGCGGAGGGAGGCATGCTGCTGGTTGTCGTCCGGGATGGAAAATTCCTCACGGATGGTTACTTCCCCAGCCTGGCGTGTATGCATCGCCGTTAGCCCGGTGCTGCTGTCGTTCACAATGAGGGCCTGCCCGTAATCCGGCGTGGCCAGGGTAGCCAGGGTACCGCGCTGGTAGGCAATGGTGGGATCTATCCAGTAGCTTTTGCCATCCAGGGAGGCGTGCACAATGGCGTGGTTAAAGGCATCGGGCGTGGGAAGGTAGGTCTGCAGGATGGGGCCTTCATCGGTATTGGCATACGCCATATCTGCGGCTATGCCATTGGCCCTTAAAATAGTGCAAAGCAGCAGGGACTTGTCCTTGCAATCGCCAAAACGCTGGGCCAGCACCTGGTCCGGGGTATGCGGCAGGTGGGAATTCTCTCCCATCTCTATTCCCATGTAGCGGATATCATCCTGCACAAAGCGGATAGCCTTTTCCATGTATGCCGTACGATCCGCCCCGGTGGCGGCTTTCAGCCCATATACCTTGTTGCGCAGCAACGGGCCCATGCTTTTCACCACATTGATGCGCTGCGCCCATTGCACGATCTGTTTCCAGTTGCTGTACTCACTCACCTGCACAAAAGGAAAGTTCGTGTACCAGGAAGGGGCGTTGTCCACATCTTCCAGCACGGGCACATCGCCCTTGTATTCGTACCACGCGTCGTGGCCATGGAGGCTGCGTTGCAGGGGGCGTGCACCATTAAAGCCCCGGAAGGTAAAATGCCGGCTGCTGTCTGCAATCAGGCATTTATAAAAATTAACGATCGGCTCGTAACTGGTAAGATAAAAGGTGTGAAAGTAGGGATGCTCAAAAATAGGATTGCGGCCCACAATGGTGTAGTCATATTCTATCTGGTCTCCTTTGCGCACATCGTCCAGGATCAGGTGGGCGGTGTATGTACCGCTGTAGATGAAAGCGTCCAGGTCTTCTTCCTGCTGGAGGAACTTAAAGTTGCGGGCAGCCAGTTTGCTGATCACCTCCCCATTGCGCCGGATCAGTACATGGTGAAAGATCAGCTGTTCATAAGCCGGGTCGTACTCCACGGACACCTGTGATCCGTTCTGGATGCCGGCTTCTGAAACGATCTGGCGGATGATGTGGCGGTAAGTACTTTTCTGCTCTACCTGGATCTGCTCTTCAAACAGCAGCTGGTAGTATCCTTCCGCAATGCGCTTGCTATCCGGGCGGCGGGCCAGGTCTGGCTGGTAAGGCGCCAGCCAGGTGGGTTTGGGGGCTATGCTGAAACGGTTGGCCTGCCCCCTTGCCGGCAGGCAGGTTATCCAACAACAAAGGGCCAATAAGAGTGATCTAAACCTACACATATTCCTCTTACAAAAGCGCTCCTTTCGGGCAAGGGGCTACGGTCAAAAACAAGCAGTATGCACCGCCGTAAAGCCGCGTTGGCAACGGCTAGCGGTTCAGCAGCAATTTCAGGTAAAATGAAGGACGGGTAAGCCGCTTGCGCAGGTCCACCTCGTAAAACATGCACGACATCAACTCCCGCAGCTGCTTGTTGCGCATGCCGATGCGCAGCAGGAGGTTGAACAGCCAGGGGCGCTGTACCAGTTTTTGCATGCGGGTACTCAGCTGCAGCTCCGGTCCCAGTACACGGTATATTTCATCATCATACTTCTTCAGTTGCGTAGCAGAAAAATCGTTGGCTTCCAGTGCGGCCTTTACCTGCTGCGCGGCAATGCGGCCGGAGTACAGCGCGTTACCAATGCCCTCGCCGGTAAAAGGATCTATGAGATACCCGGCATCGCCGGTGAGCATATAGCGGTCGCCGGAAAGGGTGCGGCGCTTGCTGCCCAGGGGCAGGCCATAGCCATCTACAGTGCCCAGCAGCTCTGCGTTTTCAAAGCGCTTGCTCAGCACCGGGTCTTTCTCCAGCGTGTCCTGCAACATTTTTTTCAGGTTCAGCTTTTTCTTCCGCACCACTTCACTCAGCACACCTACGCCCACGTTGGCTTCTCCATTAGGCAGGGGGAAGATCCAGAAATAACCGGGCAGCAGCTCGTCCAGGAAATGCAGTTCAATGAAGCTGTCTTCATGCATGCCGGTAACGCCCTGGTAGTAGGCACGTATGCCCGCAATGTAATGCCTGGGCTCCATGGTGATCTTGGCTACCTCCTTTGTAAACCCGCTGTGGGCACCATTTGCCACGATCACCACCTGTGCCTTCACGACAAAGGTGCCGGCATTATCGCGCAGCACATACCCATCCGGTTGCAGTTCATATTTATCGATGGACTGGCCTTCAAACAACTGCACCTGTTCGCAGCGTTTCAGCTCATCCACCAGGAAATTATCGAAATCCATGCGCTTGCATACATAGCCCGCGGCCGAAGGCTCCTGGGCTTTATCATACACCGGCCTGTAAGCCACATCGAGGCTGGCGCGGTTGGGCGCCACAAACGTTACGCCCCAGCTGCCCTGCTTGGCCTGGAACTCCATGAGGCGGGTACCAATTTCAGGGTTAATGCGGTTCAGGCAGGTGAGCACTTTGCCACTCAGGCCATCGCCACATACTTTATCGCGTGGAAACACCGCTTTGTCCACTACTACACAGGGAATATTGAATTGCTGCAATTGCAGGGCGGCAGCCGCTCCGGCGGGGCCTGCACCGATCACGCAGACGGTTGTTTCAATCATAGAATTTGCTGTGGTTGAGATGCCTAAGTTACTGGTTAATCCTTAATTGTTAATGGTCAACCGTTATTGGTAAATCACTACCGGCGCACGGATGTTACCCGCGCACAGGTATAACGATGCTGCAAATTAACACGTTAGTTGCGATTATTTATCTTTGCGGCAAACACACCTTAATTATGTTCGGAGATCTTATGGGAAAGCTGCAGGAAGCGCAGCAGAAAATGGCGGATGCCAAGGCCCGCGCCGCTGCTACCAGCCATACTGGCGAAGCCGGCGATGGCGCCGTAAAAGTAGTAGTGAGCGGCAGCCGTGAAGTACAATCACTGGAAATTGCAGACCGCCTGGTCAATGCAGACAACAAAGAAGAACTGGAAGACCTGCTGATCACGGCGCTGAACCGTGCCCTGAAAAGTGCAGAAACTGCGTATGACAAGGAAATGGCCGGCGTAACCAGCGGCATGCTGGGCGGGCTGAATATCCCGGGGCTGTCCGGCTTGTTTTAAATTGACAGGTTGCAGCGTATTACATCGACGGCCTATAAGCAGCCGGCCGGCCCGCTAAATACCGGCATAAAAAAATCCCCGCAAGCGTTGAAACTTGCGGGGATTTATATTTTTGAGCGTTAGCCCGGCAATGCTGCCATCTGACTACGCTTCTGTCTTCATGGACTTGGCCACACGCTTGCGGTCTTCTTCGTTCAAAAGCACTTTACGCATGCGGATGTGGTTCGGCGTTACTTCGATGCATTCATCGTGCTGGATGTATTCCATGCACTCTTCCAGTGTCATCTGGATCTTGGGCGCAATGTTGGTAGCTGCATCGGAACCGCTCGCACGCATGTTCGTCAGCTTTTTACCTTCATTGGGGTTTACTACCAGGTCACCGGGTTTGTTGTTTTCACCGATGATCATACCTGCGTAAACTTCTTCACCCGGATCTACGAAGAAGGAGCCACGGTCCTGCAGTTTGTCCAGGGAGTAACCGGTAGTGGTACCACCTTCTTTAGACAGCAGTACACCGTTGCCACGGCCGGGGATCTGGCCTTTCCACGCTTTGTATTCGCTGAAGCGGTGGGCCATTACAGCTTCACCGGCAGTGTTGGTCAGCATCTGTGTACGCATGCCGATGAGGCCACGGGAGGGAATTTCAAATTCCAGGTGCTGCATGGTGCCTTTGGTTTCCATGATCAGCATTTCACCCTTGCGGCGGGTTACCAGGTCGATCACCTTGCTGGCAAATTCTTCCGGTACGTCTACCACCAGGATCTCGTACGGCTCAGATTTTTTACCATCAATGTGTTTTACGATCACCTGGGGCTGGCCCACGGTCAGTTCGTAACCTTCACGGCGCATGGTTTCTATCAGTACGCCCAGGTGAAGGATACCACGGCCGTAAACCAGGAAGCTATCGGCAGAATCCGTATCCACCACGCGGAGCGCGAGGTTCTTTTCCGTTTCCTTCATCAGGCGGTCGCGCAGGTGACGGGAGGTCACAAACTTACCATCCTTACCAAAGAAGGGGGAGTTGTTGATGGAGAACATCATGTTCATGGTGGGCTCATCCACGGCGATGATGGGCAGTGCTTCGGGATTTTCAAAATCAGCGATGGTATCGCCAATGGTGAAGTCTTCCAGGCCTACCACGGCGCAGATATCGCCGGCCAGTACTTCCGGCACTTTCTTTTTACCCAGTGATTCAAACACGTACAGTTCGCGTACACGGCTTTTTACCACGGAGCCATCAGCACGCATCAGGGAGAAGGGTTGGTTTTCCTTGATGGAACCGCGGGTTACTTTACCTACGGCAATACGGCCCAGGAAGGTGGAGTAGTCCAGGGAAGTGATCTGCAGCTGCAGGGTGCCTTCCTCGATCTTAGGTTCCGGAACGTGTTCCAGGATGCCATCCAGGAGGGGGGTGATGTTCTCACACTGCTCCAGGGAGCTGTTGAACCAGCCATTCTTACCAGAACCATAGTAGGTCGGGAAGTTCAGCTGCTCTTCAGTAGCGTCCAGGTTGAAGAACAATTCGAATACGGCGTCATGCACTTCGTCAGGACGGCAGTTCGGCTTGTCTACTTTATTGATAACTACAATAGGTTTCAGGTTCAGCTGCAGGGCTTTCTGCAGTACGAAGCGGGTCTGGGGCATGGGGCCTTCAAAGGCGTCCACCAGGAGGATCACGCCGTCCGCCATTTTCAGTACGCGTTCTACCTCGCCGCCAAAGTCGGCGTGGCCCGGGGTATCGATCACATTGATCTTGGTGCCTTTGTACTCAACGGACACGTTCTTACTGAGGATGGTGATCCCACGCTCTCTTTCGAGGTCGTTGTTATCCATGATCAACTCACCCGTTTCCTGGTTGGCACGGAATACGTTGGTCTCATGGAGGATCTTATCCACCAGGGTAGTCTTACCGTGGTCTACGTGCGCAATGATGGCAATGTTTCTAATCTGCATACACATTATCCGCCTCGGCGGAGCTTTGTTTTGTTGGTGAAAGAATGCGCTGTGCGAACACAAAGGGCGCCCAAACGCGGCGCAAAGGTACGAAAAGATAGTGGATAAGCGGGTACCGCCATTTTAAATAAATGTAATGAAACGGTAAAAGCTCATACAACGGGCATTTCCGTGGTTTTTATCCCCCGGGCGGCCCTCTCTGATAAAATGAGTGTTAAACCTGCATCAATTACTATGCCCCTGGCCTTAGATTTGCCAAAGCATAACCTTATAACAACGAACGATGCAAAAATTTTTCCCCATGCTCCTGGCCGCTATGCTGCTTACCATGAGCGGGCTCCGCGCACAGCAGCAGATCACGCCCAATGACGCCACCTTTTCACAGTACCAGTACCCATTTCCCGTACATTATTTCAACCTGACCCTGCAAGGCAATGCCCTGCGCATGGCCTACATGGACATACCCGGGCGCCAGTCCAACGGGCAAACGGTGGTGCTGCTGCACGGGAAGAACTTTGGCGGGGCCTACTGGGATAGTACTGCCACCGCTCTATCCGCCCAGGGCTTCCGGGTGATAGTGCCAGACCAGGTGGGTTTTGGCAAATCTGACAAGCCGGCCCACCTGCAGTTTTCCCTGCACCTGCTGGCTGAGAATACCCACCGCCTGCTGGACAGCCTGGGCATCCAAAAAGCCGTGGTGCTGGGCCACTCCATGGGTGGCATGCTGGCTATGCGCTTTGCCATCCAGTACCCGGGAACGGTGACCAAACTGGTGCTGGAAGATCCCATCGGCCTGGAAGACTGGAAACTGAAAGTGCCCTACCAGGATGTAGATAAATGGTACACCGCAGAGCTGAAGCAGAACTACGAAAAGATCAAAAAATACCAGCTGGAAAGCTACTTCCACGGCCAGTGGAAACCGGCTTACGACAAATGGGCCGCCCTCCAGGCCAGCCAGACCCTGAGCCCCGATTATCCCAAAGTGGCATGGAACAGCGCCCTGTGTTACGATATGCTCTTTACCCAGCCGGTGATCTACGAAATAGAAAAGATCCAGGCCCCTACCCTGCTCATCATCGGCTCCCTGGACCGTACCGCCATTGGCAAAGACCGGGTAACGCCCGAGGTAAAGGCCACGATGGGCAATTACCCCGAACTGGGTAAGGCCGCGGCCAGCCGCATTCCCCGTTGCCGCCTGGAATTGCTGGAAGGCGTGGGCCATGCGCCGCATATGGAGGTATTTGACCAGTTCATACAACTGGTTTCTGGATTCCTTAAAAATTGATCTTCAACTACTTTTATAACTATTAATTGACAATGTCAATACAAGATAATTGACTTGGTCAAAACAAAAAAGCGCCCCCTTAAAAAGAGGCGCTTTTTTGTTTTCAAATGCTTTTCCCATTAGTTGACACGGTCAAATATTCATACCCTTACCCTTTATTGACAATGGCAATCAATAAACGGCAGGGCCCAATACCATGGCTTATTTGTCAGGATTGATATTATTGAACAGCTGCTCCACGTAGCGGAGGGCGGTCATGTTTGTAGGGTTATCGAGTGCATCGCCTATGTCCATCTTCTCACGGGAGTTAAGGTGAAGGCTGAGCGCCGCCGTTTTATTGGCCTGCTGTGGTACGTACTGGAAAATGATGCGGTGGAATTTATTCGGGAAGTAGCCTTCCAGGTAATTCAGCGTGGCATCCTGGTTAAAATCCTGCATGGCGCTCCAGTGCGATTGCATGGTGAACAGCGGTGCAAACATCACATCACTGAGCGACTGTGATTCTTTAATGCGGGTAATATCATTCTTGCGGGTATCGCGGATCTGCAGGTACACCACGCCTGCGGTATTTTCATTGATCCACTTCCGGAAGGTAAAGAGATAACGCAGCGTGGTCTGCTGCCCAAAGTTGTCGCGGATGCCGGCGTCCATCACATCCACAATAGGATCGCTGGGCAGGTATACGTTTGGCAGCACATACGGGAAGGTGGCAGACATGCGGATAGCACTGGTCACCTGCAGGCTCATAGCGTGCTGGCGGGCAAAGTACTGGCCAAAGTCCACCCCGTCTATATCCCGTACCAGGTGCGCGGTCTTATCCATGCGCGTGGGGTACAGGTACTCCGGTGCGCAGAGGTAGCTGATGTTCTGCGGGGAGATCATGAGGCGGCGCCCGTCTGCATTGATGGTGGCATTCCAAACCAGCATAGGGATGGTGCCTTTGCTTTCCGGCAGGTAGTACTCACCCAGCGTGCGGTTCAGTACATTATGGGTATTGTGGTTCAGCTGGCGTTCAAAAGCATAACCCCGGTCACGGGCGTAATAATTATCCCCGATCTTAAACCGGCGGAAGGGCGTGATGAAATCGTTTACCGCCAGGGAGGTGAACACGGGATTGAGCAGGTCTTGTGAAATGCGTTCCGTGTAGGTGGTATCGTATAATGTAATGGGCATGCCCAGTTGCTGTTCATAATATAACTCCCGGAAATAAGAGGCGCCCATCATACCACCGGAAGCCCCGGTCATCATGACGGTGTGGCGCATTACGCGCCCGCCCAGCACGGAGTCCAGGCGTTGCAGCACATTCATGCTCCATAAGGCGGAGCGGCTGCCGCCCCCGCTGAAATTCATCACCACCAGCAAGGGTTTCCGGCCTCCGGGGAATTTTTGTTTCCAACGCTCCAGGATGGCCAGTCCGCTATCCACATCCGCCTGGCGCCGTGCTTCCGTGAAGAAGTGCTGCAGGGCTTCTGGACTGTATACCGGGCGGTGGTGCTTGTTCTTATATTCCAGGCCGTAAGCCTTGTTACGGTTATCCACCACGTTGCTCTGCACCATGATATTCAGCGCCAGCAGCATGACCAGGAAAAGTGGGATGGCCCAGCTTTGCAACAGGTATGCATAGGCGCCGGATATGCCAATGAGGAACGCAAAAAAGATCAGCACACTGGCTCCTGCGGGAATGCGGAACACGTTATAGTCCATCAAGAAAGAAAGGATGACCAGGCACACCAAAGCCGCGCCTACCGTGATAATGGCGGCAAAGTGATGTTGCTTTAAGATACTGTCCAGGTAAAATTTATCATAGTGATCCACCTTCCTGGCGCGCCGTACTTTCCAGGGGGTAAAAAGATAACTGTGCACCGGCAGCGCGTTCTCATCCGGCTCCTGCGTAGGCTTGAGGATGAGTTTTACAAACTTGCGGGGTGTCCCAAATTTGCGGGTAAGCCGCCGGCCGATGTTGCGGTCCGCACCAAAAAAATAAAAGAAGGAAAAGAAAATGATCAGCATGTAGCCGCACACATAACCCTCGGCCAGGAGCAATATTTCTGTAACGCCGCTCAGCTGGTAATCCTGCTGGTAAGCCCACCCGCGGAAAAGCAGGTTGATAAGGAAAAGCAGGGGAATGATAGAATTATTGAGGCAGTACCGGAAAAAAGGCTGCGCTGTGGTGGCCAGGAATTTAAAACGCTGCGTGTGTAATATGAACGTGGTGATGTGCCAGCTCATGGTAAAAATGCCGGAGGCCAGGCCCAGGATGGCAGTGCTGTAAAAATTTACACGGCCCAGGTATTCGGGATTGAGGAACAGCGCATCGCCGCCAAATACTTTGGCAAAACCACCATTGATGGTACTGAATAAAATAGCCCAAAACACCAATAGAACCTGGTACTTGCGGAAGTGCAAGAGCAACAGTTGTACCGGGAAGGAATAGTATGTTTTTAAAGCGATGATTTTTAGTTTCCCCAGCATATGTGGTTAAACTTACTAAAAATCTATTATATATATGGAGCGGTATAAAAAAACCGCCCGGGTATTTGCCACAGGCGGTATAACAGGTTTTAACCGGCAGGTCAAAGTGTGCCGATGGCGTCTTCCGGCCGGGGAGGTTTCACATAGAGATAGGTGGCCCCATCTTTTCCCCGGCTGATGAAAAGTGATGTAACCAGGGAAAGCAGCAGGAGCATCCCCACGCACTGATGAATACTGGCCAGGGCAATGGGAATGTGTATCCTGGCATTGAGCACAGTGAGCACACCCAGCAATACCTGCAACAGCACCAGCAAAAGCGGCACGATGTGAATTTTGTGCAGAAGGGAGCGCGGATCGCTCTTGCGCGCATTCCACCACCAGCTCACCACCAGCAGCGTAACCAGGTAAGCCAGCCCGCGGTGGATAAACTGTACGGTGATCAGGTTATGCGAGATGTCCTGTAAAAATGATCCCTGCGTGAGCATGCCGGGGGGCACCGCCGCACCATTGATGCTGGGCCAGGTGCTGGCAGCGGTAGCGGCATGCAGGCCAGACATGAAGGCGCCGAAGATCAACTGCACCACCAGCACTACGATCAGCAACAGGTTCAGTTTGCGCAGTCCGGGTTTATACTGGATCTCCCGCACGGGCACGATCAGCTTCAACCCAAACCATAAAGTATAAGAGGTGAGCAGCATAGCCGTGATAAAGTGTCCGGCCAGGCGGATGTGGCTTACATAAAGATCATTCTCATTGAGGCCGCTCTGCACCATGATCCAGCCAATGGCGCCTTGCAGCCCGCCCAGCAGGAACAGGATGGCCAGGGGCACGATCATAGACGCATCGATCTTCCTCTTTATAATAAACCAGATAAAGGGCAGTAAGAACACCACGCCAATGAGCCGGCCCCACTCGCGGTGAAACCATTCCCAGAAAAAGATATGTTTGAAATCCGTGAGCGTGAAATCGCTGTTCAGGTATTTAAACTGGCCGATCTGTTTATATTGCTCAAATGCATGTTCCCACTGCGCCTGGTTCATAGGCGGTATAGCCCCCATGATGGGCTTCCACTCTGCAATGGACAGACCGGAGCCGGTAAGACGGGTGATGCCGCCCAGCATGACCATGATGATAAGCATACCCACGCCAACGAAGAGCCAGATGGCCACGGGGCGGTGTTTTGAATAAGTTGTCTCCATAAAAAGTTCAAGCGACCAAAATTAGCGAAATCTAAGCTCCCCTTGCTCCCGGTGGCGCTGCCCGCAAAAATAGGCGCTCACTGCCAGCTATTTACTGATATTTCTCAGGACCGGAGAAAGCAGGGCGCTTTGCACAATTATTACCTCCGCGAGAGCCACCCCGCACATGGCAGTTTTTTCCCGTTGATTTTTGTTTTCTTGCAATATTTGATTTAAATTTATTGCAGAATGTTGCAGCAGGCAGCAACAACGTGCTCTTTGTTGCAATAAATCGAAAACACAATCTGCTGATTATCAATCATATAAGTTTTTATCGGCAGATAACATTTTCTTAATTTGGTTAATTACCGCAGAATGCCGTAGCTTTGTTGCTAAATCGATTAACCTAGTTTCAAGTCGAGGTAAATATATCTTTTAACAAAAACGCAAAACGGAACAATTATGAAAAGTGTAATGAACACCAAAGCCGCCCTTCTCGTTGCCGCTGCCCTTTTTGTAGGTGGCGCTGCTTCTGCCCAGGAACTGTTGGCCTATAACGGCAAAACACCTGCTGCAACCGTAGCTACCGGCAACGACGCCCCCGCCCTGAAAATGGACATTGCCCAGGGTACCAAAGCTGAAGGCCTGACCTTCCACATCAACGTAGAAAATCCTAACCTGGAAAGAGTGAAACTGTACCTGCTGGACAAGACCGGAAGCGTACTGCACGAAGAACTGCTGCCTGCTAAAGCTCATTTTGAAACCCGCTACAACCTGGACCAGCTGGAAGACGGCTCTTACAAGATCGTTCTCAGCACCCGCGACCAGGAGATCAAACGCGCTATCAACATCGCTACTTCAGTAAGCCGCAGCGGTAAAGTAAACTGATTGTACCCCGCTTTTTAAGTACAATTCCCTTTACTGTGGCTGCTTTGCAGCCAATGAGTCCATTGCTCTTTCTAAGTTAGATTCTTCTCCACGGCCGGTACGTTCTGTACCGCTGGGATGCCTGAAGATTTTTCTTCCTTCAGCGTTCATCCCGTACGCTTTAATGCATGGCTGTATGTTGTACAGCCAACCAGGCATTGCAAAGCGCTTGCATTATAACTTCCCGTACATGAAGCTGTGATCACCCAGGATAGACATCCGGTAACACAGGAATCCAAAGACCAACATGGCTTTGCGGGTTTACCCGAACAGGTGCCCGTAAAGCCAATGATGGTCATCCCTTAAAAACAATATGCCTTGCAGGGGCAAAGATTCCCGCAGGGGTATTGTTCTTTTTTTAAAGGATAAGATAGCTGCATACGCTTGTACTGCGTAGCTGTTTTTTACTGCGATGCGCCCTTATCGCGGCATAATTACTATTGACCAGGAATGGCCCCCAGCCTGCATTTCCCCATTATTTACCGCTTCACATTTTATTAATCCCGGGATAACCTTTTCTTAACTGCCCCGTAACCTTCCGGTAATGCTTCCGCGTGATCTTTGCGGCGACAACAAAAGAAAAAACCGTATTAGCTAATACCCCATTCTTTTACCAAAACGATCACCCATCAACACAACGGAAATGAAACGTGTAATGAACACCAAAACCGCTATCCTTCTTGCTGCTACCCTGCTTGCCGGTACTGCCGCATTTGCACAGCAGCCCCTCGTGGCCTATAATGGCAACATATTTACCAGCCCGGTAATAATGACAATGGAAGACGCCCCCACCCTGGAAATGAACGTAATGCAGGCTACCGGCGCCAATCTTACTTTTCACATCAACGTGGAAAATCCACAGCTGGAAAAAGTAAAACTCTACCTGTTGGACAAATCCGGTAACATCCTGCACGAAGAAGTGCTGCCTGTTAAGGCCCACTTTGAAACCCGCTACAACCTGGACCAGCTGGAAGATGGCGCCTACAAGATCGTGCTCAGCACCCGCAGCAGGGACATTGAGCACGCCATCAACATCATAACATCTGTGAGCCGCACAGGGAAGGTGAATTAAATTGTACAACGTACTGCGTACAATGTACAACGTACTGTCCCTTGTTCTTCTTTACGTTCTCTTCTACACACCATACCGGTGGGATGTGCGCAATTCCCTTCTGGCGCATCCATACGCTTTGATGTACGTTGTACATTGTACGCTGTACGCTGTACGACCCTAATACATCGCATCATACAACGTCTGCATTATATTTTCCCGTACATGAAGCTGTGACAACCTGGGGTTGGTGCCGTCGGGGCATACCCGGTTGCTCAGGAATACGAATACCAGCTGGCTCTTAGGATCTACCCAGATACAGGTGCCCGTAAAGCCCGTGTGGCCAAAGGTTTGGGGCGATGCGCTCTTGCAGGGGTAATGGTCCTCGCGGGTAGCATTGTCCTTTTCCGGCTTGTCAAAACCCAGGCCGCGGCGACTGATTTTACTGTTATAAGCGGTGAACAACCTGATGGTTTCCGGGCGGAAATACCGGCGGCCATGATAGCTGCCATTGTTCAGCAGCAGCTGGAGGATGATGCCCAGGTCCTGCGCATCGGAGAAGAGGCCTGCATGCCCTGCCACTCCACCAAACATGGCGGCGCCCGGGTCATGCACGTCGCCCCTGATCAGCTGGCGGCGGAAGATGGGCTCATTTTCCGTGGGGGCTATCAGCCCCAGGGCAAAGCGCTCCCGTGGCCGGAAGCCGGTGGTTTCCAGTCCAAGGGGCTCGTAAAAATTATGCAGCACGTAATCCTCCAGGTGCTGCCCGGAGAGCCGCTCCACGATCTTGCCCAGGAAAATAAAATCATTATCGCTGTACACATAGGTGTGCTTCTTACCCAGCTTGCTGTCTGCAATGATCTTTTCCATCGTAGCAGGATAATCATTGCGCAGGTACAGGTTTTCTGCTACCCGCACCTGGTGGGCGCTATCCATCTGGTGGCGGAAGTAGCTGGTATCCGGCACTCCTGCTGCATCCAGCAGGGATTTGTAGAACGGGATAAAAGCTACCAGGCCGGCCTGGTGCAGTAAAATATCGCGGATCTTCAGCTTCGCTTTATCCGTGCCTTTCACCCAGGGCAGGTATTGCCCCAAAGTGCCGTCCAGCTTTATTTTCCCCTCGTCGTACATTTTCATTACGCTCAGCGTGGTAGCACAGATCTTGGTCACGGAGGCCAGGTCATAAATAGATTTTTGCGTTACCGGGTCCTGCTTACCAAATTCATAGTTACCAAACTGCTTCTGGTACACCACCTGGCCGTCTTTCATGGCAAAGATGGAACAACCTGGCGTAGCACCCCGCTGGATGGCTTCACGGGCCAGCGTGTCTATGCGGGCCAGCACCTCACTGTGCATGTGCACCGCCTCCGGGTTGATCTCCGGCACCACTGCAGGCACCGGCAGTTCGTAGGTAATACCCAGGCCGGAGGGCAGGCCGGGGCATACCGTTACCGGCAGGCGGCCCTGGGGTTTTAACTGGCCAAAGAGCACCCTGGCCGCGGTGACCTGCGTAGTATCGTCATCTTCATACGCCGCCATGATGGCCGGTGCCTCGCAGGCAAACTGGATGGCGTAAGCATTACCAAAGAAAATGGTCACCGAGGGCAACTCCTGCTGCAACTGGCGCATAAGCTGCAGTGCCGCATCCGTGAGGTCAAAATTATGAGCAGGGCGGCGGCTGTAATTATGCACACTGATCACCACGGCCTGGTAGTGCTGGTCCTTAATTTCGTCGATGATCTCGCGGGCGCGGGCGGTATCTGCCGCGGAAGAAAAAAAGTAGGTACCGGCATCGGGGCGGTATTGCCTTACCTGCTGCGTGAAGTTATTGGGCGTGCTGGCGCCAATGGCCACCAGGGCCAGGCGGGGCTGGATGGTAGCGGGCATAAAGGGAACAAGACGATTCTCATTTTTCACCACTGTGATGGCCTCGTCTGCAATGCGCTGGCGCAAGGCGTCGGTCTCCGCATTCAGGTCTTCCGTAAGGTGTGCGGTGTCTACCGGTTTGTAGTTGGCCAGCCCCAGTTCGTACTTGGCCCGGAGTATTTTTTTCACATGCTCATTTACCACTTCCCAGCTGATCTTGTGCTTGCGGATGGCCTTGCGGATGGCCGCCACGCTGCCTTCTGCGGTGCTGGGCAGTTCCAGCAGGTCATTGCCGGCCAGGAGTGATTGCAGTGATTCCTGCCCGTTTGTATAGAACTTGGAAAGGCCTTTCATTTCCAGTGCGTCTGTTACCACCACACCATGGTAGCCCAGCTGGCCGCGGAGCAGGCCTGTTACCGTTTTTGCGGAAATGGAAGTGGGCGTATGCGGTTTGTTATCAATAGCCGGTACAAACAAATGAGCCACCATCATGGAGCCCACGCCCGCCGCAATGGCCTGGCGGAAAGGGTACAGCTCCAGGGAGTCCAGCTGGGCCATGCTTTTGCTGATGGTGGGCAGGTCCAGGTGCGAGTCCACCTCTGTATCGCCGTGGCCGGGAAAGTGTTTGGCAGAGGCCATCACCCCGGCCTTTTGCATGCCATGGATAAAGGCTACGCCCAGTGCCGCTACGTTGTATTTATTTTCCCCGTAAGAACGGTCGTTGATCACAGGATTATTGGGATTGTTATTCACATCCATATCCGGCGCAAAGTTGATGTGCACCCCGATGCGCTTGCACTGCCGGCCGATGGCCAGGCCTTCTGCATAGGCAAGGGCCGTGTCCTGGGTGGCGCCTATCATCACGTTTTTCGGGAAGGCGGTCACACTGTCCAGCCGCATGCCCAGTCCCCATTCCGCATCTATGGCTACCAGCAGGGGCACTTTGGAAATGGACTGGTAATAGTTAGTGAGGGCTGCCTGGCGCTGGGGCCCGCCCTGGAAAAATACCAGGCCCCCCACTTTATTTTCCCGGATATCCTTTATCACTTTCTCCACATGGTCCGGCCCCAGGTTAGAGTGGGCGCGGATCATAATGAGTTGCGCAATGCGCTCATCCGGCGTGAGGCTGTTAAACACACTGTCTACCCAGCGCTGGGCGGAATCTTTGCCTCCGGGAACGGCGTTATGCTTATTACGTGGAGAAGTGCCCGGCACCACCGCGGCGCTGCAGAGGGCGGCCGCCGCACACAGGCCGGCCATTGCCCTCACTACTGATCTGTACATCATGGTATAAACTTACGAAAGCATGGATACTGGAACACAAGGTAAACAAACGCAGCAGAAGGAACATGGCCTATCGAAGATTGCCAGTGCTAGATTGCAAAAAATTTACACAACGGCACAGATATTTGCAAAACATTTACTATTTTAAGGATAAATTTTCATTCCACTGCGGTCAAACGGAAATTCTTCTATCTACCATTCAATTCTTTATTATATTTGCAGCCTTGCTTTAACGTAGATAATTAACATGGTCAACCTGATTTTATTTGGCCCTCCCGGTAGCGGTAAGGGCACTCAAAGCACCAAAATCATTGAGAAATACGGACTGCTTCACCTGTCCACCGGCGATCTGCTACGCTTTGAAATGGCGGCAAAAACGCCCCTGGGCCAGGAGGCACGTAAGTTCATTGACCAGGGTTTGCTGGTTCCGGACGAGGTAGTGATCGGGATGATCAGTTCTAAGCTGGATGCCAACGCTGAAGCCAGAGGTTTTATCTTCGACGGATTCCCCCGCACCACTGCCCAGGCAGAAGCGCTCGATAAATTACTGGCGTTGAAAAAAACGTCTATCTCTATCGTACTGGCCCTCGAAGTGCCAGAAGATGAACTGATCCGCCGCCTGCTGAACCGCGGCCTCACCTCTGGCCGCAGCGACGATGCAGATGAGAAAGTGGTGAAAGCCCGCATCGTGGAATACCACAGCAAAACCGCTCCCGTGGCCGATCACTACGCCCGCTTTGGTAAGTTCCGCACCGTAAAAGGCAACGGCTCCGAAGCAGAAGTTTTTGACCTGCTGTGCCGCGAGATCGACAACCTGCTGGTGAGCGAAGAGGTTTAATGCCTCCTTTTCCCAACGCATGATACCGCCCTGCGGCCACGCAGGTGCCCACATACCTACTTCAAAAACGCAAAGATGGAAGCCGGCATTCAAAATCGCCGGAACTTCACGATCTTTGCGTTTTTATTTTAACACCCGCCGGGCCGTTACCCACGGCAAAACCGGCACATTTACCCATGGAAAAAGCAAACTTTGTAGATTATATCCGTGTATTCTGCCGCTCCGGCAAAGGCGGGGCCGGCAGCCGTCACTTCATGCGCACCAAGTTCAACGCCCAGGCAGGCCCTGATGGCGGAGACGGGGGCCGTGGCGGCCACATCATCCTCCGGGGCAACTCCCAGTTGTGGACCCTCCTGCACCTTCGCTGGTACAAGAACGTGCTGGCAGAAGACGGGGAAAATGGCAGCGGCGATAACTGCACCGGCCGTTTTGGCGAAGACGTGATCATAGAAGTGCCCCTGGGTACCACCACCCGCGATGAGGAAACCGGTGAGATAGAAGCCGAGATCCTGCACGACGGCCAGGAGATCATCTGGCTGCCCGGCGGCCAGGGTGGCCGGGGCAATGCCTACTTCAAATCCGCCACCAACCAAACCCCCGAATATGCCCAGCCCGGCATGCCCGGCGTAGAAGGCTGGAAGGTAGTGGAATTGAAAATGCTGGCAGATGTAGGCCTGGTGGGCTTCCCCAACGCGGGCAAGTCTACCCTCCTTTCCACCATCACCGCCGCCCGTCCCAAGGTGGCAGATTATGCCTTCACCACCCTCACGCCCCAACTGGGCATGGTGAGCTACCGTGATGAGCGCTCTTTCTGCATGGCAGACCTGCCCGGTATTATTGAAGGCGCCCACGAAGGCAAAGGCCTGGGGCACCGCTTCCTGCGCCACATTGAGCGCAATTCCGTACTGCTTTTCCTCATCCCCGCCGATAGCGCAGACCACCGCAAGGAATTTGATATCCTGCTCAATGAGCTGCAGCAATACAATCCTGAGTTGCTGGACAAGCAATTTGTAATAGCCATCAGTAAAAGCGATATGCTGGACGATGAGCTGAAAGAGGCCATCAGCGCGGAACTGCCGGAGGGCATCCCCCACACGTTCATCAGCTCCGTAACCCAGCAAGGATTGCAGGGATTGAAAGACATGCTCTGGGAAGCGCTGAATGCCCCGCCCAAAGAAAGCTGAAATACATTTTCACGATAAATGAAAAAGCCTCCCTGGAAAAGGAGGCTTTTTTGTTCGCATATAGGTTTCAGTTAAATGGTCTCAGAGTCGAAGATCACTACCTTTTCCCACAGGTGTTTGCATTTCTCCACGAAGGCCTTATGCAACGGGTGCACCTGGTATATATCGTGCCCTGCTTCGTCTGCAAATACCGCCAGCTCGCAATAGCTGTAACTGCGGTCTATTACCGGGCGGTCTGTGTTTGCGGGCTTGCCCACATTGTACAGCAGCAGGCTTTCAATAACGCCCAGGCCTTTCAGCTCGGTTTCAAACAGTTCAATGTCGGCCGCAGAAAGGTCCGGCTTCAGGTAGAAATTTACTACGTGTACAAATTTATGGTTGCTCATGTACGGTCATTTTAGGGGCACAAGATAATGTGCCTAGCTGTATAACGCCACATATTTTCGTACCGCCATTACATTTACCAGGTACACCGCGCTTATGATCACCAGCAGCGCCACACCGGTGTACACACCTATCCAACTGCCCATAAAAAATCCATGTGCCTGCAAAGCCTTGCTGGCAGCGTATTGCAGCCCGCTCATAATAAGCAGTGCTACGATGCCCGTGATCATATAAAGCGGTGCAAATTGCTTCATGAGGAACCTTCTCAGCTGCCCCGGAGCGGTGCCCAGGATCACCAGCAATTCTATTTCCCCACGGCACGATGCCACGATGAGTTGTATGAACATGCTGAACACCAGCATGGCAAAGAAAAGCAATACCAGTCCGAAAAAACCGATCACTGATACAATGATCTGCACCACCTGGCGCGTGCGGCTGTGGCGTAGCTTATCCTGGTTAGTGCTGTAGGCATGATCATCCAGGTATTTTACCAGCGCAGGATTGGACGGATCATCCACCTTCACGATCACACGGGAGGCCGGTGTGGGCTGGCCGCTGCCGTAGCTGGCATTGGCCCACTGCATAAAGGACTGGGGCACCAGGAAAGAAGTAATGCGGTCTGAAAACCCCACCACTTTACCAATGAACTGCTCACGGCGCACCCCGTTGCTGATGGTGATCTCCAGGGGGATCACTTTTACTGATTCCGGTGAGATCTGGGGCAGGTCCTGTGTAAGGGCAAAGCCAAAATTGTACAAGTTCAGGAAGTCATTGGGCAGGATAATGGGCAGGACGCGGCTGCCCTGCTGCCAGTGGAAGGCATCGTTGTGCACATCAATGAAACTGTCTGGCATGGCCTCAAAAAACATTTCACTGGTGAATTGCAGGTTGCCGGGAGCTGCCACATCTACCTTGTACTGGCTGGAAGTGATGCCGCCCAGGCCTTTGACGAAAGGCTGGCGGCTGAAGGCCTGCACTTCTTCCGGGGTAAACATGTTAGAGGCATTTACTGAAGCGGAAGTATGCTCAATCTTTTTGCTCACTACCAGGAAGTCTGCGCTCTCCGTGGTATTGCGCTGGCTGTATAGCAGTTGTTCAAAATCGTCCCAGGTCTGCACGGCCAGCAGCAGCAGCAATGTGGCAATGCCCAGGCCCAAAGCCGCCATCACAAAGCGGGTGCGGCCTACGCCCGTGCGGATGATCTTATGAAGAAGTCGGAAAAATGCTTTCATGCTGCGGGCTTACAAATGATAGTGTACATGGTAATCAAAATGGGTATCTGCATCCAGGTCTGTGAGGACAAAGCCGGCCTGGCGCCGGTTGCACTCCACGGCAATGAGCTGGGCCGCACGGTTGGCATTGGCCGCATCCAGGTGGCTGAATGGCTCGTCCATGAACAGCCAGGTAAAAGGCTGGGTAAGCGCGCGGATGATGGCAATGCGCTGGCGCTCACCATAGGAAAGGGTTTTAGCGCTTTGCTGCAGTACGTGAAGCACCTGCAGGGCGTCTGCCATTTCCATCACCCGCTCTTCAGTACAGTATGGCTGGCCGGGGTGCATGGTCCTTTTCAGGTTAATGTTTTCCCGGGCGGTAAGCTGGTCAAACAGCCGCAGGTCCTGGAACACGATGCTGATCTGCTGCTGGCGCAGGCTGGCCACTTCGTTCTTAGAGAAGCCTGCCCAGGCCTTGCCATCCAGCAGTACCTGACCACTGTAATCATAGCGGATATTATAGAGATAGTGCACCAGGGTGGTTTTGCCGGTGCCGGAGGGTGCCTTTATCTTCACAAACTGGCCGGCGTCCAGGGTGATGGCCCGGTCCCACACTTCAGAGCCCTGTTGTTTGATCTTGTCCCGCAGGGGAATGGGCACCAGGTGATCTAACTGGATGTTCATGCGCGCATGTATTAATCAGAAAAAAAGCTGCTCCTTTTGGAAGCAGCTTTTTCAAAAATAAAAGATTTTAACGCATTAGTGGTGGGGCTGTGCGGGAGCAGCTGTGTCCTGCACTGCTACGGAATCAACGGCAGCCATGGGCATTTCTTCGTCCCGCATGCTGGCACGTTTGTAAGCCGCAAAAGCCTCCACGCCAAAGCTGACCAACTGGGGCAGGGCGTTCTTGCTCTGGTCCTGCAGGGTAAGCACCGCTTCTGCTTTCATGGCTTTATCATCCAGCGGGGATACGCTGTAAGTAAAGTCTTTGAACAGGTTGGCAGCTTTGCCTACTATTGCCGTTGCATTGCTGTCTGGCAGGTTTACTTTTTTCAGTTCATTCAGCATGTGGGTGAAATCGGTGTAGTACACGGCGTTCTTACCCTTCACGGCCGGCAGGTGCTCTTCCGGGAATGCACCGGCTTTGCCGGCCATGTACTGGTTTATCCATGCAGTGCTGGAGCCCATGATGATGTGATCTGAAGTGATGTCTGTGGAGAAGAACTTGTTGCTTTGGATTACGGGGACGTAGTGGTCACCGTCCTTGGTCACTACTTCGTTCAGCAGGCGGCTGCCCATTATGCGGTCAAAGGCAGCTTTGTCTTTCACCTTAGCCGCTATTATCCATTTCATATCAGTAGTGGTGGTAGAGTCAGAAGGGCTCCATTCCAGTGGCTTTTTCACCTGGGCGTAGTCAGAGCCTACTGCCACCAGCTGGCCGCTCAGCGCGTTCAGCAGGTCTGCCAGGGAAACGCCGGCGGCACTTTGCAGGCCGGCGTCTGCCAGCTCGTACGTGTGGGTAAGGGTAAGGATATCGCCCAGGGCATGCAGGTCTGCGCCCATTGCAAAGAACATGGTCACATTCTTTGACGGGTAGTTTTTCAGCATACTTTCATCGATCGTGGTCTTGTACTTTTCAAAGATGCTGTCTAGCGCCGGGCTTACATAGCTGGAGCTGGCCACTACTACTTTACCGTTCTCAAAATTGAGCGAGGAGGCGCTATAAGCATCTTTCAGCAGCACGGCCAGGTCGCCTGGGATCTGCTGGAAGGCCAGGCTTTTCAGCAGGGCACCGGAGTTGCACCACAGGCTCAGGTCCGCATGCTGGTCCAGCAGGGACTTGAAAGATTTGATGGAAGTAGCGCGCTCGCTTTGCTTCAGGTGGAAGAGGTGATCCAGGCGGCCGGCCCAGAATTGGCGCAGGCTGTCATCGCTGATGGCCGCGGGGGCGGCAGGTACCGCGCTGGAGGCACTGTCTGTTGCAGCGGTATCGCCCACACCGGGGGGCATGGAGCCGGGGGCCCAGACGCCGTGATTGGCAAAGCGCATCGGGTCTATACCCGTGATAGACACGGCCTGTTCTGCGTTCCAGCCGATGATGGTTTGCTGACCAGGCATAAAAATATAAGCGAAGTCCTCACCTTTGCCAGCTACGGCTTCCGGCATGGTTTTCTTAATAAACGCAGCGAATTTGGAGGAGTCCAGCAGGGTAGCGATCATGCTTACATAAGACTTGCTCTGGTCTACAGAGTCCTGTACGTAGAAAGCAAAGAAGTGGTTAGAAAGGTCCACACCGGCGTTCTCAATATTTTTGAGGGCTTTGCTGGGGCCTTCTGCGCGGGCAGAGTCTTCCGCATTTTTGTCCTTCCCGGGATGGGCTGCCTCGCCGGTGGCGTCGGCCAGCTTGTCCAGCGTAAGGCCACCAGACATCAGCTTATCTATGAGCTGGCGGGTGTTAATGTCAGCCACCACTGCAGCTTCTGCAGGGATGTACTTGCTTTGTTTGGGCAGTTTGGCGCAGGAGGTCAGCAAGCTGGTGGCCACCAGTGCTACCGCCAACAATCGATACATGGATGTTGTCATAAACAAGGGGAAAGGTTGAAGTTTGATGATGTATTAGGCGTGAATTTACTCTGTTTTTTCTTAGGCGCTTACAATAATCCGCCGGGATTCACGTATTAATCGACCTGCACCCTGGTTTCCGGCTTTATTGTTGCATGGTCACCGCACGGGGTTTCGCAGAAATAACATGTATCTCAACGGGACAGCACCCGGAATTATATGTTACTTTGCCGTATCTCCTTTTATTGTATCACAACTAGTTGAAAAACCTATCATGTTTTTAGTGCTCGTACAGTATGTGCGGCCCTTGGCCGCCATAGACCATTACATAGACCAGCACATGGCCTTCCTTAAAAAGTATTCAGACAGTGGTCAGTTTGCCATTTCCGGGCGGCGCAAACCGCGCACCGGCGGGCTCATCCTGGTAAAGGCAGACAGCCGCCGCGCCGTGGAAGCCATCATTGCGGAAGACCCGTTTGACCGCCTGCAGCTGGCCCTTTATGAGATCATCGAGTTTGAGCCGACCACGGTGAATGAAACGCTGCTCTCCTACCTGGATAAGTAAGTGCCGCCATTGCATGGCCGTTAAAGAAAACCCACCGCTGTCAGATGCCACTTTTGCCGGTCAGGGGAAAATTTGCCCCGCGGCTACTGTTCCTGGTTCTCTTCCAGTTTTGCCTCGTACACCGTCACTACTGCTGTCAATTCCTTCAGCTCCTTCTCTTCCGGCGACCCGGGCTCTATCAGCATAGACAGTAAATAATAGATCCTGTCCATAGCTGCGCTATATTGTTCTTTCGTTTCAATTTTCATTGTCGGGTATTTGCCCGCAAAATAAACAAAATAAAACTGGGAGTTCCCGGCAGGCCATTTCCGGGTTGTTATTTCCCCGCGCCGGGAAATGCCACACCGGTTTTCAAACAAGTGGGCAATGCACGACCGGGCCAGGCAGCACGGATGTGCGCCAGGCACCTTACAAAGGCGGGCGATCCCACGGGAAACCGTGAATGACGATCCCCTTGCTGTTGGAAACCGGAACTTACGTGCTGTTGAAAATTGGCCGCCCGCGACCTTCCCTGGTTATAAAGATTATGGGGGAAAAATTCACCGGACCCGGAAATTATTTATGCTCATAGCGCCGCTCCGCTTCCTGCGCCTTTTCAAAGTCCAATACCACGGAATTGATGCAATACCGCAAGCCTGTGGGAGGCGGGCCATCGTTGAAAACGTGCCCCAGGTGCGACTTACAGCGGCCGCACATTACTTCCGTACGCTCCATGCCGTGACTATTGTCCGGCGCATAAATAACACTGGTTTTGGAAACGGGCTGATAGAAACTGGGCCAGCCGCAACCGCTTTCAAATTTGGTATCAGATACGAATAAGGGGTTGCCGCATACGGCGCAGTAATAAATGCCATTTTCTTTGTTGTTCCAATATTTTCCGGTAAATGCCCATTCTGTTCCTTTTTCCCGGGCTATTTCATAAAGGTCGGCTGGCAATACTTTTTTCCACTCTTCGTTGGTAAGGTTTACTTTGCTGGCATCAGTACGGGAGTACACAGCATTTTTTTCATCTGCCATTGGTTTGTTTTTTGAGCTGTCGTCCCTTGGAACGGATTCAGTTCGTCATAAGTACTAACAAAATTCAGAACCATCATGTTCTTTCTCTACTAACGCTAAGTTGCATAGTCATTGCGTCTTTATAACGCTGCGCTTTTTCTACGGTTGACATAAAGTTACGAATCCCGTGCCGGAACGGATTGTCGCAAAATCGATATAGTTCACACATTAACAAATATTAACAAATATTAGGCCTGGCATCTGCATAACTGCCGGTGGCCTCCTCCTGTTTTTTCATCCCGTTTTGCGTTACCTTTGGCAGTTACCAGCCGGCTGTTTTATAGCCGGTGCAGCAGCTCAATCATAATCATTCGTTGTGACAGACATCATTCATTTATTACCCGACAATATTGCCAACCAGATCGCGGCTGGTGAAGTGATCCAAAGACCGGCCTCTGCCGTGAAGGAATTGCTGGAAAATGCCGTCGATGCCGGGGCTACTGAAATACAACTGATCCTCAAAGACGCCGGCAAAGAGCTGGTACAGGTAATAGACAACGGCAGTGGCATGAGTGAAACGGATGCCCGCCTTTGTTTTGAACGCCACGCCACCTCCAAGATCCGCAGCATTGAAGACCTTTTCAGCATCCGCACCATGGGGTTCCGGGGCGAGGCCCTGGCCTCCATTGCCGCCGTGGCCCAGGTGGAACTGAAAACCCGCCGCGCCGAAGACGCTGTGGGCACCTATATTGAAATTGAGAACAGCGCCGTGCGCAAACAGGAACCCGTGCAATGGCAGACCGGCACCAGCATTTCCATGAAGAACCTCTTCTTCAACGTGCCCGCCCGCCGCAACTTCCTCAAAAGCAATGCCGCGGAAATGCGCCATGTGGTGGATGAATTCATCCGCGTGGCCATGTCCTTTCCCCAGCTGCAATTCACCCTCACCCACAACGGGGCTCAGCTCTTTTACCTGGAAAAAGGCTCCCTGAAACAACGCATTGTGAGCATCCTGGGCCAGCACTATAATTCCAAACTGGTGGCGGTAAAGGAAATGACCGATTACATGAACGTGTACGGCTTTGTAGGTAAGCCCGATGCGGCCAAGAAGACCCGGGGCGACCAGTTCTTCTTCGTAAATAACCGCTTCATCCGCAGCCCCTACCTGCACCACGCCGTGATGACCGCCTATGCGGAAATGCTGCCCAGCGACAGCTATCCGCTCTACGTCCTGTTCATAGAGGTGAACCCGGAACATGTAGACATCAACGTGCACCCCACAAAACAGGAGATCAAGTTTGACGATGAAAAAGTGCTGTATGCCTTCATACAGGCCACCATCAAGCATTCCCTGGCCCAGTTCAATGTAAGCCCCACCCTGGATTTTGACCTGGACCCGGGCATCCAGCAGCTTACTGCTGTAACGCAACCCTTCACCCGCCAGCAACAGGAAGCCTCTACCGGCGGCTCTTTGTATAAAACGTTCAGCCAGGCTAACCAGGCCCACCGCATTGAAAAGAATGACAGCAACCTGCGGCACTGGAAAGACCTCTACGAAATAGCGGCGCCCCGGCCGGATGGAACGGAGTTTCCCGGTATGCCCTCCATGCCCTCAGCACCCGCGCCCACCGGGCCCGCAGCCATCGATGCCAGCTGGCAGGAGCAGCACAAAGCACCCATGCAGGTGCACCAGCACTACATCCTGTCGCACATCAAGTCCGGTTTTTTCCTGATAGACCAGCATGCGGCGCATGAACGCATCCTGTATGAGCGTTACCTCCGTTCGTTGCAGGATAAGGCCATGCCCACCCAACAATCCCTTTTCCCCCACACACTGGACCTGGCCCCGGCAGATGCTGCGCTGATAAACGCCCTGCTGCCGGACCTGCAGCACCTGGGGTATGACCTGGAGCCTTTTGGGCAAAACACGTTCGTGGTGCGGGGCACACCAGCGGATATCCAGAGCGGGAACGAGCAGGCCAGCATTGAAGGCCTGCTGGAGCAGTTCAAGCATAGCAGCGCGGAGCTGAAGCTGGACCGGCGGGAACAACTGGTTCGGTCCATGGCACGGAACAATGCCATACCGGTGGGAAAAGTGTTGAACGTGCGGGAAATGCAGAACCTGATCGATGAATTGTTTGCATGCGTTACACCGAATGTATCGCCAAGTGGAAGGGCTACGTTTGTGTCGTTTAAGTTAAATGAACTAGATAAAATGTTTGAGAAGGGGGCGCAGTAATAGTGCCTCTTTTTTTTGTGCCCCTCACGGCAATTGGCTCAGCACCACGTCATCCAGGATGGAGAACACTACGATCAGCACCAGCGCTATGGCAAACATCACGGTGGAGATTCTGCGGCGGGACCATTTTTCAGATGCCCCCTGGTGGAGCCGTCTCCAGATCAGTAACCAGATGCCTGCGCCGAGCAGCAGGCTGCTCACATAAATGACTGCGGGTAGTATTCCCATGAGTATTGATTTCGTTATACCATCAGGCGCACAGGGCGCCTGTTTTATTGTACGGCACGCGGGTGCGTGTTGTTGTTTTCTTTACTGGTGGCGGCCGTGTTTACGGCGTCTGTTGCACTGGCAGGTGCTGCCTGCAAGGTATGAAGGCCTTCAAATACTTTTTTCAAATTGCCATACAACTGGCGGTACAGGCCGAAATATTGCCCGTAAACCGCTGCCAGGGCCGCATTGGGCGCAAACACCTTGTCTGCATCGGTGGTGGCATTGTGCGGGCGGGGCTGCCCCACGGCTTCCATGGCCAGCCAGATGGCGCCCAGCGTGGATGCGTCACTTTGCTGCTGCAGGTGCATCGGCAGTTGAAAAATATCCGCCAGCAGTTGGATCCACGCAGGGCTGGCCGTGAAGCCGCCGCTTACGGAGATCTTTTTGACAGGGCCTACGGTTTCCTGCAGGGCCATAGTTACCTCCAGCAGGTCATAGGCCATCCCTTCCATGAGGGCGCGCAGGAAATGCGCCGGTGTATGCCCGGGTTGTATACCCACAAAGGCGCCCCGCGCCAGGCTGTCCCACACAGGGGCACGCTCGCCCATGAGATAGGGCAGGCAAAGCAGGCCTTCTGCTCCCGGAGGCAGTGCCAGGGCCTGTTCCAGCGCGGTGGTAAAAGGGGTATTGGGCATAAACTGTTTGGCATACCACTGCAGCACCACGCCCCCGTTGTTAATGGCACCTCCACTCACGTACTGGTCTTTCAAAATATAAGTGAAGAGGCGTTGCTGCGCATCTATCAGCGGCCGGTGGGTGGTCATGCGCACGGCGCCGCTGGTGCCAATGGTGAGGGTAGCATGGCCTTCGTCCATGGCATCGCTGCCTAACTGGGCCAGGCACCCGTCGCTGCCGCCGGCTACCAGGGGTATAAGGGCAGGCAGGCCCAATTCCTTTGCCACCGCGGGCTCCAGCCCTTGCAGGATGTCCACGCTGCGCACCACCCTGGCCAGCTGGCTTTCCTGTATGCCGGCTACGGCCAGGGCTTCCGGGCTCCAGGCATGCGTGTGAATGTTATACATGCCAGTGGCGGAAGCCGTGGCATCGTCTATATAAAACCGGCCCAGGAGGCGGTGTAAAACGTATTCTTTGATCCCCACAAAATAAGCCGCCCTGGCAAACATGGCCGGCTCCGACCCGCGCCACCAGGCTATCTTGCACAGGGGCGACATGGGATGGATAGGAGTACCGGTTTGCGTGTAAATGTCCCGGCCCTCCGGTGTGTTCTTCAGCCGGGCGGCCATGGGCAGGCTGCGGTTATCTGCCCAGATCAGCATGGGGGTGATGGGCTTTCCATCCTTGTCTGTAGCCATGATGCTGTGCATGGCGTTACTGAAGGCAATAGCCGCAGGCACTCCCTGCCGGGCCACGATGGCCTTAATGCATTGGAGCACGGCGGCTACCATTTGTTCCGGGTCCTGTTCACTGTGATCGGGGCTGGGCTGGTAAATGCCGTAGTGCACCTGCTCTACCTGCAATGCCACTCCCTGGCTGCTCAGCGCCAGGCCTTTGGTGCTGCTGGTGCCAATATCTATCCCGATAAAGTAGTTCCCATCGCTTTTCATAAGTCGAATATCGAACAAAGTAAAAAAAGACCTTTCATTTTCCCTGATTCTTTTATAGATTTATTGCGCCCTGTGAAGGGAGAAACACGGAAACCAAAGATTGCAGACTTTCCTGCTCGTATGCTTATGAACAGAGGGTCCACGTTGTCTATTTGTCATTAAAAAGGAAACAACACAGCTTACTGATCGCTGTGCATCTAAACTACCACGCAATGGCTTTTGAAATTAAAAAGAAGGGGAAGCGCTACGATGTATGCATTGTGGGCTCCGGGGCCGGTGGCGGCATGGCCGCCAAGATGCTGGCCGACGCGGGCCTGAGTGTAGCCCTCCTGGAAGCTGGGCCCAATTATGACCCCGCCAATCCTGAACAATCCACCCAACTGAAATGGCCGTGGGAGTCGCCGCGCAGGGGCGCCAGCACCTCCCGCCCTTTTGGCGATTTTGATGCCGCCTACGGCGGATGGGAACTGGAAGGAGAACCCTACACCCAGAAAAATGGTACCCAGTTCGACTGGTTCCGCTCCCGCATGGTGGGTGGCCGTACCAACCACTGGGGCCGCATTTCCCTCCGCTTCAGCGAGCGCGATTTTAAACACCGCGATGTGGATGGCCTGGGTGAGAACTGGCCCATTGGCTATGCCGATATTAAACCTTATTATGACCGCCTCGATAAAATGGTGGGCGTGTTTGGCACCAAAGAAGGGCTGATCAATGAGCCGGATGGCTACTTCCTGCCGCCGCCCAAGCCCCGCCTGCACGAAATGCTGATCACCCAGGCCGGCCGCAAAATAGGCCTGCCCGTGATCCCCTCCCGCCTTTCCATACAAACCCGTTCCGTGAATAAAGACCGGGGCGCCTGCTTCTTCTGCCGCCAGTGCGGCCGCAGCTGCCAGGTATATGGTGATTTCTCCTCCTCTTCCGTACTGGTAAAACCCGCTGTGGCCACCGGCCGTGTAGACCTGTATGTAAATGCCATGGCCCGCGAGGTAAAGACAGATGACAAAGGCCTGGCCACTTCTGTATTGTACGTAGATAAGACAGACCTGCAGGAATATGAAATAAATGCTAAAACGATTGTGCTGGCGGCCAGCACCTGTGAAACGGCCCGCCTCCTGCTCAATTCAAAAAGCGCCCGCTTTCCCAACGGCCTGGCTAACTCCAGCGGCCTGGTGGGCAAGTACCTGCACGACAGCACCGGGGCCTCCCGCGGGGCTTACATTCCCTCTTTGATGGACCGCAAGCGCTACAACGAAGACGGCACCGGCGGTATGCACGTGTATGTGCCCTGGTGGGCGGATAATTCCAAGCTGGATTTTGCCCGTGGCTACCACATAGAAATGGGTGGTGGTATGGGTATGCCCAGCTACGGCTTTGGCATGGGCATGCACCGCCTGAACGGCCTGCCGGACAAGAACGGCAAAACCAAGCCCGCCGGCGGTTACGGCAAAGGCCTGAAAGAAGACATCCGCCGCTACTACGGCGCTACCATCGGGATGGCAGGCCGCGGGGAAGCTATTGCCCGTGTAGACAACTATTGCGAAATAGACCCGAACGTGGTGGATAAATATGGCATCCCCGTGCTGCGCTTCAACTACAAATGGAGTGAGCACGAGATCAAACAGGCCAAACATATGCATGACACCTTCGAGGAGCTGATACACGCGCTGGGCGGCATTCCCATGGGTACCAAGCCCGGGGAAGACACCATGTACGGGCTGGAAAATCCCGGCCGTATCATCCACGAAGTAGGCACCACCCGCATGGGCAACGATCCTAAAAAATCAGTGCTCAACAAATACAACCAGTCGCACGATGTGAAGAACCTCTTCGTGATGGACGGCGGCTCTTTTGTAAGCCAGGCGGATAAGAATCCCACCTGGACCATCATGGCCCTGGCCATCCGCTCTTCCGAGTATTTGTATGAAGAACTGAAAAAACAGAACATCTAAAAGCCGCAAATCCCATGGATAGAAGAAAATCGATCAAAGCCCTGCTGGTGGGCAGTGCCGCGGCGGGCGCGCTGCTGGCGGGCTGCCACGAAGGCACCACTACAGAAAGAAAGGCCACCGATAAGCCGGAAAAAGAAAAAGGCTACGGCCGCACCCCGGTAGAAGCGGAGCGCGATACCAAACTGAAAGCGGAAAAATTCTTTACCCCCGCGGAGATGAGCACCATCACCGTGCTGGCAGATATCATCATCCCCAAGGATGAACATTCCGGCTCCGCCTCGGAGGCCGGGGTGCCGGACTTCATAGAATTTATCGTAAAAGACCAGCCGGAGTGGCAGATCCCCCTGCGCGGAGGCCTGCGCTGGCTGGATGTGCAGATGGCCACCCGCTATGGCAAATCCTTTGTGGACGCCACGCCGGAACAGCGCATTGCCATGGTGGACCTCATTGCCTACCCCGAGCAGGCCGCCCCGGAAATGAGCCAGGGTGTTACCTTCTTTAACCACATGCGCGACCTCACCGCCACCGGTTTTTACACCACTAAGCTCGGCGTGAAAGACCTGGGTTATATTGGCAACGCGCCCAATGAATGGGATGGCCCGCCCGCGGATGTACTGGCCCAGTACAACCTGAGCTATGATGAAAAGTACGTGCCGCTCTACCTGAAAATGGAAGACCGCGGCAAGCTGATGACCTGGGACGACTAAACGCCCTGCGGCACTGGCCACACCGACTTTGCGCCATACAGATGCAGCAACTATTATTACTCCATTTATCCATGCTTTAAACAACACTCAATGCAAGAGGACAACAAAAAAACCGGCGCAAATTCCCGCCGTGATTTCCTGAAAAACGGCGCACTGGCTGCTGCCGGTTTTATGATTGTACCCCGCCATGTACTGGGCGGTAAAGGATTTATTGCGCCCAGCGACCGCCTGCAGATTGCCGGTATAGGCGTGGGCGGTAAGGGCCAGGGCGACATCGCCGCCTTTGCAAAGGGGCCGGTAGACATTGCCTACCTCTGCGACGTGGACGACCGCCGCGCCCAGGCCAGCCGCACCGCTTTCCCGAAAGCCAAGTACTACAAGGATTTCCGGGAAATGCTGGAAAAAGAGCACAAACACATTGATGCGGTATCTGTATCCACCCCGGACCACCAGCACGCGGTAGCCGCCATGGCCGCCATGCAGCTGGGTAAACACGTGTACGTACAGAAACCCCTCACCCACGATATTTATGAAGCCCGTGCCCTTACCGCTGCTGCCAAAAAATACAAGGTGGTAACCCAGATGGGCAACCAGGGCTCCTCCGGCGATGGCGTACGCCAGCTGATGGAATGGTACAATGCCGGCCTGATAGGCGAGGTAGACACCGTGTACTGCTGGACAGACCGTCCCGTATGGCCACAGGGTATTCCCTGGAGCGCTAACAAGGCGGAAGTACCCAAGGAACTGAACTGGGATCTCTGGCTGGGCACCGCCCCGTATAAAGATTACGTGGATAAACTGGTGCCCTTCAACTGGCGTGGCTGGTGGGATTATGGTACCGGCGCCCTGGGCGACATGGGCTGCCATCTCATTGAACCGCCCTTCCGCGTACTGGGCCTGGAATATCCCAGCGAAGTGGAATGCAGCGTAGGTTCTGTGTATGTAGATGAATTCAAACGCGGCTACTTCCCCGACAGCTGCCCGCCCTCTTCCCACGTAACCCTCCGGTTCAAGAAACCCGATGGCAAGATGGTGACCCTGCACTGGATGGACGGTGGCATTCAGCCCACACGCCCCGAAGAACTGGGCCCCAACGAAGTAATGGGCGACGGTGGCAACGGCGCGCTGTTCATCGGCTCCAAAGGCAAGATGATGTGCGGTACCTATGGCATCAACCCGCAGCTGCTGCCCACCAGCAGAACCGCTACCGCAAACGTGCCGCAAACCATTACCCGCGTACCGGGTGGTGCGGAAGGCCACTACCTGCAGTGGGTGAATGCCGCCATTGCCGGTTACGGCAAGCACCAGGTAAGCTCTCCCTTCGAGATCGCCGGCCCGCTCACCGAAACCCTGCTTATGGCAAACCTGGCCATCCGCAGCTTCGACATCCGCAAGCCCAAACCCGAAAATCCTTCCCAGTTCAGCTATCCCGGCCGCTACATCAAGCTCCTGTGGGACCAGCAGAACATGAAGGTGACCAACTTTGACGATGCGAACCAGTTCGTAAAGCGCACCTACCGTCAGGGCTGGAGCTTAGGCGTGTAAGATTACAATTGTTGAATATGTTAAGTAGGCAATGGCCGGGCGTATGCCTGGCCATTCGTCTTTAAATATTGTCCTAAGCCCCAGGCCTGAAGTACCAGGCACATATCAGGCGGGATGAGATTCTTTGAGGATTGAATAACCGGCAAGAACAATACCTAAGCCCAGGGCCCCCTTATTCAAATAAAAAAGCCGCCGGCCAGAAGACCAGCAGCTTTAATACACACATTTATAAAAAAAACACTATCCGGATTTGAATAGCATTTTCGTAAATATCCCGTATACAAAAATGGAAATACCGGCTAAGGGTGCCGGCAATAATGAGTAGACGTGGAATCTTCGAAAATGATTAAATTGCTTTTAGGCGGTTTCCTATGCTAAAACTGTTGCTCCGTCAAGATACCACTTTCCCCGTTAAATATTTTCTAAAAATAAAGGTACCCCATACGCTTATTTACAACAAAAGGGCCTGCTTACCGGACAAATCAAATTATTAAAATAAATAATATTTTTGTTTAATTTATGTATCTTCGTGGTCACCGAAATACCGATACCCGGCAACTGAGATTGCAAATCCACTACGCCTATGAAACGTTTCTACAAACACCTGCTGTTTGCAGCATCCGGCACATTGCTGCTGGCCGCCTGTAAAAAGGAACTTTCCACTCCTTATCCCGAGAACACCACTCCCCTGGTACGCACCACCTTTGAAGGAGTGGTGAAAGACCAGGACAACCTGGTGATAGACAGCGCCCAGGTAACCGCCGGCGGCGTTACCATCTACACCGATGCCAATGGCTATTTCAAACTTTCCCAGGTGCTGGTAGACAGTACCGCTGCCACCGTGATTGCGGGCAAGCCCGGTTACGACGCAGATACTGCCACCATGGTCACGCATTCCTACGCCACCCACCAGGTAGTGTTTACGCTGAGCCCCTCTCACTAAGGCAACACACCGGAATCCTTTGCGGTAGCGCATTGCAGCGCACCGGCCGTGCGTGTATGGCGGTGTTACGGTACATTTTTTGTGTGATAGCAGCGGCCATCTCCGGCTGCCGCTAAAAACCATATCACACCCATGAAGATGCTCCGTTACAGCGCCATTGCCCTGCTGGGCCTGGGCCTTACCTTTGCCGCCTGCAAAAAGGAAAAAAGCCGGGAAGGCAACGTAAAACCTTCCACGCCCGATTCCTACGCGCCTTACACCGTGGGCTCTTCCTTCCGCTACCAGGATGTAAGCACACTCAATGACACCACTACCTACACCGTAACCGTGACCGGCGATACAACGATCGATGGCACCATTTACCAGATCATGCAGGGAAGTAACGGGGTTACCACGTATAACAGTTATGATGACCAGGGCAATTATTACCAGATTGCCGGCCATCTCACTTACCAGCAATACAGTTTTGGATCTTTCAAAAGCCTTTACCTGAAATCCGCGGCCCCCGTGGGTTCCAGCTGGAACGATACCGTATCTGTGGATGTACAGGGCATAGCCCAGCGCGGCAAACTGACCTACACCATGGAGCAGAAAGCCATCTCCAAAATAGTGGGAGATACCAGCTACACCGGAGTAAGCGCCGTGCAAACTTCCGGCTCCCTGCTGGACCTGCCCCTGCCCATCACCATTTCACTGGGCACTAACTTTTACGCATCGGGCGTGGGCCTGGTGGAAACGGATACCCAGACAGATACCGTGCGCCTCATTGACTACACTATTGTGAAATAAAATATCGGTTTGTAGATCACACAAAAGCCCCGGCGCCATTTGCCGGGGCTTTTTTCATGGTCTGCTGTATGCCGCTGCCAGCAGGAGTTTGCGCCTATTCTTTTTCGTAAATGCTTTTCAGGAAAGTTTGCACCGCCGCGCGGATATTGCTGTTCTTATCATTATGGTTATTCACCATCACGCTAAATACCAACCGGCGTCCTTTCTTTGTAACCAGGTAGCCGCTCAGGTTAAAGCAGTTGCCAAAAGAGCCGGTCTTTGCATAGATGGCGTTTTCCATACCTGCATAATAATTAGAGAGGGTGCCTTTGCCGGCCGTAGGAAATATCTTGTAGATCCGCTGCGCTCCAAAACCGGCATAGAGCTTTTGCAACACAGTAACGATATCGCGGGGAGTAAAAAGATTATAACGGGAAAGCCCTGAACCGTCTACCCAGTGCGGGTCCTGGGGCAGGTTGTTTAACTGGTGCCGGAGCATGTAATCTATCACTTTGGCGGTACTGATGGTATCCAGCAGGTGGCTGCTGGCGGCCATGAGCATGTGCTCTGCCATGCCATCATCACTTTCATACATCATGGTGCGCAGTACCTCATCCACCGGCCGGCTGTAAAAAACGGCGGCTGCTGACATGTCATGTGTAGCCGTTACCGTTACGCCCACGTGCAGGGTGTCTGCCAGCCGCACGGCCAGGTCCTGCACGGAGCCGGTAATGAAAGGCACCTGCACTTCCGTGGCGTTGTTATTCCGCTCCGGGTAGTGCACATAAAACTGGTTACTGTGCAGCAAGCGCCCTGGGGTAGCTTCTTTCAGGGTGTTATCCACCCCGGTGAGAATGGGCGCCTGGTTAAAGAAAGCGGGAGCAATGCTATCCGCCTTCCAGCGGTGATAGAAGGTGACCATGTTGCCGTACATGGGCCATTCATTGCGCTCCGGCTGGTAGTAGGTCTCATAATCCTCCCACGACCAGCCGGGACCCATGGGCTGATCCTCATTGATAGCCGGCACCAGGGCAATGGGCTTGCCCGCAGCACGCAGCCAGGCAAAGGCCTGCTGTTGTGGAAATAAAGGGTTGAGGAAACTGATATCTGCCGTACCCTGCACGTACAGCGTGTCTGCCGTAAGCTGGTAGCGGAAGGCGGGCACGGAATCGCCCAGGAGGGTGAGCGCCGTGTAGGTGGTAAATATCTTGGTATTGGATGCCGGCAGGAAATACTTGTTATCCTGGTACTGGTACAGGTACTTGCCGGCCACCGGGTCGTAAATACAAATGCCGGTGTGCGCACCTGCCAGGGCTTTGTTATTGCGGAGGGCGGCCGCCCGTTCCGCCAGCTGTGCATGTGCGGGCAAAGCGGCCACCAGTAAGGCTGCCAGCGGGAAAAAGAGTTGCTTCATGGAAAAATGGTAACGCGTTTTTACGGCACATGCTCCCCGGGAAACGGGTGGGATGGCCCTGGCTCAAAATAAAAAGAATTAACGGGTAAACCACGGGATTTTACCTAAACCACACCCACCCATCTAAGCCAGAATCCCTACATTTGAAACTCTAAACCCGGCGTATGAATATCATCTTCCGCTTAATCATCAGTGCCCTGGCGGCCTTTGCCACCGCTTACATCCTGCCCGGGGTAAGGCTGGATTCTTTCCTGACCGCTCTCATACTGGCGGTGGTGCTGGGTGTACTGAACCTGCTGGTAAAACCGGTACTGGTATTTCTCACATTTCCTATCACGGTATTTACCCTGGGCCTGTTCCTGCTGGTCATCAATGCGGTGATCATCCTGGTGGCGGCCAAGCTGGTAAATGGTTTCCGGGTGGATGGTTTCTGGTGGGCCCTGCTTTTCAGCCTTGTGATGACCGTGATCAACAGCTTCCTGGTATCACTGGGCAAGCGCCCGGAAGATGTTTGACCCACCACTGCACATTCCCGTGTAATAGCCACCTGTATCACGCAACATCAAACGGTATGTACTTCGACAGATCCAACCTGACCGACGCACAACTCCTTCAGTTTTACAAAGCTTTGTTGTACCCACGGCTGGTAGAAGAAAAAATGCTCCTGCTGCTCCGGCAAGGGCGCATTTCCAAATGGTTTTCCGGCATTGGCCAGGAAGCCATCGCTACAGGCGCTACCCTGGCCATGGAGGCGGAAGAATGGATCCTGCCGCTGCACCGCAACCTGGGCGTATTCACCACGCGCAACATGCCCCTGCACAAGCTTTTCCAGCAGTGGCAGGGGCACCCGGAAGGCTATAGCCGGGGCCGGGAGCGCAGCTTCCACTTTGGCAGTAATGCCCATCATATCTGGGGCATGATCTCCCACCTGGGGCCCCAGCTTTCCATCGCAGACGGTATAGGCCTGGCCCATCGCCTGCAAAACGAGCAAAAAGCCGTACTGGCCTTTACCGGTGAAGGCGGCACCTCCGAAGGCGAGTTTCACGAAGCCCTGAACCTGGCGGCCGTATGGGACCTGCCGGTGATCTTTCTCATTGAAAATAACGGCTATGCTCTCAGCACCCCGGTAGAGGAGCAGTACCGCTGCTCCCAACTGGCAGACAAGGCCTGGGGCTATGGCATGGAAGGCATGCGCATTAACGGCAATAACCTGCTGGAAGTGTACCAGACCATCCAGAAAGCGCGGGAATACGCCATCCGCGAGCAAAAACCGGTGCTCATCGAAGCCATGACCTTCCGCATGCGGGGCCATGAAGAAGCCAGCGGCACTAAATATGTGCCTGCAGCCCGGCTGGAAGAATGGGCCCTGCTGGACCCCATCCACCAGTATGAAGCATTCCTGGCAGATCATAAACTGCTGGGCGATGACCGCAAAACCGCCATCTACCAGGAGCTGCATGATCTTATTGAGGCAGAACTGGCCCTCACGGCTACCGCACCGCCTGCGCACAGCAGCATTGAACACGAACTGCGGGATGTTTACGCCCCCCTTCCCGCTACCGCCACTACCCTGCCCGCCGCGGAAACTGCCCTGGCAGCCATGCCGGCGCCCCGGGAAAAGCGCTTCATAGATGCCATTACCGAGGGGCTGCAACAGGCCATGAACAAACATCCGCAGCTGGTGCTCATGGGCCAGGATATTGGTGCGTACGGGGGCGCGTTCAAGATCACAGACGGCTTCACCGAGCAGTTTGGCAAAGCCCGCGTACGCAACACACCGCTTTGTGAAAGCGCCGTGCTGGGAGCCGCCGCCGGCCTGGGCGTCCGCGGTTTTAAAAGCATGGTGGAAATGCAGTTTGCTGATTTTGTGACCTGCGGGTTTAACCAGATCGTGAACAACCTGGCCAAGCTGCATTACCGCTGGGGCCAGGCGGCAGATGTGGTGGTGCGCCTGCCCACGGGCGCTGGCGTAGGGGCCGGCCCGTTCCACTCCCAGAGCAATGAAGCCTGGTTTACCCACACGCCCGGCCTCAAAGTGGTGTACCCCTCTAACCCGGCAGACGCCAAAGGCCTGCTGCTGGCGGCTTTTGAAGACCCCAACCCGGTGCTGTACTTTGAGCACAAGGCCCTGTACCGCAGTATAAATGGGCCGGTGCCGGAACCATATTATGTAACCCCCATCGGCAAGGCCCACCTGGTAATGGAAGGCACAGGGGCCAGCATTATCACCTACGGCAGTGGCGTGCACTGGGCGGTGGAATATGCCACGCAACACCCGGAAGCCTCACTGGATATCCTGGACCTGCGTACCCTGCTGCCCCTGGACTACGATGCCATCCGTGACACGGTGCAGCGTACCGGCCGGGTGCTGGTGCTGCATGAAGACACGCTGACCGGTGGCCTGGGGGGTGAGATTGCCGCCTGGATAGCGGAGCATTGTTTTTCCGCCCTGGATGCACCGGTAATGCGCTGCGCCAGCCTGGACACGCCCGTTCCATTTGCCGGCCCGCTGGAACAGCAATTCCTGGCCAAATCCAGGCTGGAGGCCACTCTTGGCAAATTACTGGCGTATTAAATTATGGATATGTATAAGGTATAATTCAGCCCTTGCGTTGTAATTGTCCATCGAATGTCATACCTTGCACACAGAATTTAAACCATCGTATATGTTGTCGTCGCTCTTAGTTTCAGAAGTAACTACTACCCAGTTCTACAAAACCGGTGATGTGATCGGTCACTACCTGGCTATCTTTTTCGTGATCCTATTGGCTTTAGGTGTGTTGTTCGCTACCGTTAAGTACGTTAAGCGCTAGTTTGTTCATAAGTCATTTTATATAAAAGACAGGCCGCATGAAACCATGCAGCCTGTCTTTGCTTTTTTTATACCTTCCTGAAGCCCGCACCTGGCGGGCTTTTTAGTGCTCTTCACTGGCGGCGGGGTTCTCCACGAACTTTTCACAGATCCGCTTACTGTCTTCATCAAAACATACCAGCAGTACTTCTTTCAACTGGTGGTCCTGCTCCAGGAACGAAGCAATGGTCTTCACCGCGATCCGTGCCGCCCTGGCTTTAGGGAAATGATAAATGCCCGTGCTGATATTGGGAAATGCAATGGTCTCCACGTGGTGCCGCACGGCCAGCTGCAGGGAGCGGCGGTAACAGTTGGCCAGCAATTGGTCCTCCTGCTTACTGCCCCCGTTCCACACAGGGCCTACGGTGTGGATCACATACTTTGCCGGCAGGTTACCTGCCCCGGTCAGTACTGCTTCGCCGATGGGGCATCCGCCCTGGCGGCGGCGGATGGCGTAACAATCTTCCAGGATGGCCGGGCCGCCCGCGCGGTGTATGGCCCCATCCACCCCGCCGCCGCCCAGCAGGGAACTGTTTGCGGCGTTCACAATCGCATCCACATGCACTTTTGTGATGTCTTCCTGGATCACGCGCACACGTTTCATAACAAGTGTTTTTAGCTTAAGAAAAATACACCGGGTATCACTCTAACGAACACCAAATTGTTGCCAGCTTTTTTACCGCTCCCGGTCTCACGGAGCTCTACTTCAAACTGGTCAAAGCTTTTGATCAGCTGCAGCAGTTTGGTGTAGCCATAGTTACGGGCGTCAAAGTCCGGTTGCTTCTTGAGGATGAGGTTTCCCAGCTCCCCAAGATAGGCCCAGCCATCTTCATCCGCTATATCGTTAATGCTGTCTGTCAGCAGGTTTATCAGTTCTTCATCCTTTTTGCTGATAGGCGGCTTGATCTTCTCCGTTTTATCTACTGTGGCTTTACCACTGGCGGCTGTTTTCTTGCGCTCCTTCTTCTGGTCCGTTTGCAGGATCTCCAGGTAAATGAACTTATCACAGGCGGCACGGAAGGCGCTGGGGGTCTTCTTCTCCCCCATACCAAACACGCGCATGCCGGCCTCGCGCAGGCGGGTGGCCAGGCGGGTAAAATCACTGTCGCTGGATACCAGGCAGAAGCCGTCTACCCGGCCGGTGTACAGGATGTCCATGGCGTCAATGATCATGGCTGCATCCGTCGCATTCTTGCCAGAGGTATAATTGTATTGTTGTACGGGGGTGATGGCATTGTCCAGCAGCACGGTTTTCCAGCCGGTGAGGGTGGGCTTGGTCCAGTCTCCGTAAATTCTTTTGAAGGTAGGGTTGCCGTATTTGGCCAGTTCTTCCATCATGCCCTTGATGTGGGTGTAGGAAATGTTGTCTGCATCGATCAACATGGCAAGGCGCAGGTCTTTTTCCTGGTCCATATGGGAATATTTAAAATAAATAAGGGCTGGCAAATTGCTGCCAGCCCTTACAAATCTAAGCTTTATCGGTCAGATGCCCTATTTCAGGTAGGAACGGAGCATCCAGGCCATTTTTTCATGTTTTTCCATGAGGCCGGTCACGAAGTCGGCAGAGCCGGAATCCTTATACTTCCCGGTGAATTCATCCACCAGCGTACGCAGCTCGCGGATGATGGTCTCATGGTCGTTCAGCAGGTTGGTCATCTGCACAATACGGTCCGTACTGTAGTCCTGTTCCAGCAGGCTGGTAGACTTCAGGAAGTCTGCCAGGCGGCCCTGCGCATAATGGCCAATGGAGCGGATGCGTTCTGCCACATCATCGATGGCTTCTTCCAGTTCGCCGTACTGCTCTTCATAAAAGCGGTGCAGCTCCAGGAAGCTGGATCCTTCAATGTTCCAGTGGTAGTTGCGGGTTTTCTGATACAATACCACCTCGTTGGCGAGCACCTGGTTCAGGGCTGTGGCCACGGACTGGCGGTGGTTGTCGGTAATGCCGATCTGTACTTGCATATGTTTAAATATTTGAGTGAGTTGCAGTGATTTAAAATTACGGATTGTTTGGTTGCCCACCGTTGTTTTTCGTCATCCCCGCTGATGACAGATAACAATGTTTTGCCGGTGTTGTTCACCCTTCCACACAAAGCGTACCTAATGTTTGGGCAAATGTTAATTTTGCAAAATGAATACAACGGAAGAGCGGATTTATACCTTACAGTTCCTGTTACTATGCCTGAGCAACCTGTTATTTTCTGCCAGTTTTAATATGCTGCTGCCCGAACTGCCAGGGTATCTGTCTCACCTGGGCGGGGCGGATTACAAAGGGTACATCCTCGCGCTCTTCACCTTGATGGCCGGCCTTTCCAGGCCATTCAGCGGCAAGCTGTCGGACACCATCGGGCGGGTGCCGGTGATGATGTTTGGCGCATTTACCTGCGTGGTGTGCAGCTTACTGTATCCTGTGGTGGGCTCCGTATTCGCTTTCCTGCTCCTCCGTTTTTTCCATGGTTTTTCCACCGGCTTTAAGCCTACCGGCACGGCGGCTTACGTATCTGACCTGGTGCCCTCCACGCGGCGGGGCGAGGCCATGGGTGTTATCGGGTTGTTCCACACCATTGGTATGAGCATAGGCCCGTCCATAGGTGGCTGGGTGAGCAAGCAATGGGGCATCCTCTTCATGTTCCGCCTGTCTGCCATGTTTGCCTTGATGTCTGTAGTGATCCTGTTTGGCATGAAAGAAACGCTGGCAAACCGGCAGCGCTTCCGCCTTTCCCTGTTACGCATTTCCCGGCACGAGCTGTTTGAGCCGCTGGTGTGGCCCGCGGTGATCGTTACCTTTCTTATTTACCTGAGCTATGGTGCGGTGTTTACCCTCATCCCGGACATGAGCGATTTCCTCGGCATTGATAACAAAGGTTTGTTCTTTTCTTTCTTCACCGGGGCCTCCATCGCCATCCGCCTGCTGGCGGGCAAGGTGTCTGACCGGTACGGGCGCATTCCCATCCTGAAAATAGCGGCTTTGATCATGGCCGCTTCCATGGCCATGATAGCCCTTACACACGACCGGGCCATGCTCTTTGCTGCGGCCGTGGTGTATGGCATTTCTGTAGGACTGGGCTCCCCGGCGGTCACTGCGTGGACCATTGACCTGGGCCAGCCGGAGCACCGGGGCCGGGCACTGGCCAGCATGTATATTGCGCAGGAAGCGGCCATTGGGCTGGGTGCTTATTTTTCCGCCCTACTGTATAATAACCGGTACGGCCGCTTCCCGGTTACGTTCTTCATCACGGCCGCCGTTACACTGGCAGCGCCGCTCTACCTTTTCACCGTGCATCCCCGCCGGAAGGCACTCCAGGCTTAGTTTTCCGGTGATAACTGGTGGCTGTTATCCGGCAGGCGCGCTCCTGGCCTAGTCTTCCGGCGATAACAATTCGCTCTTGTCCAGCAGGTCCCTGGGCAGGTCCTTGCGGCTATTGAGCCCCAGTTTGTGCATGGCCTGTGCGCGGGCCATGAGATTGCCTTTACCGGTGGTTAGTTTGCTGATGGCATTATCATATGCCTCCTGGGTTTTGTGCAGCTGGGCCCCTACCCCGCGCAGGTCTTCGGCAAAGCCGGCAAACTTCTCAAACAAAGCCGTACCCTGCCGCACAATTTCTGCCGCGTTGCGGTTTTGCTGTTCCAGTTTCCACATACTGTTGATGATCCGCAAAGTAGCCAGCAGCGCGGGTACACTTACCAGGATAATGCGTTTGCGGAAGGCATAATCATACAGGTCTTCTTCCTGCATAACCGCCAGCGCGTAGGCCGGCTCTATGGGCACAAAAAGCATTACAAAGTCTGTACTGTTGTCGTACAATGCGCTGTAATTTTTCTGGCTCAGTTCATCAATGTGGTTCTTCACGGATTGCAGGTGCGCACGCAAGGCGGCCTGTTTGTCTGCTTCATTTTCTGCACTGCAAAATGCTTCGTATGCCCGGAGCGACACCTTGGAGTCAATGACCAGCTGGCGCTGCTCCGGCAGGTGCAGCACTACGTCTGGCCGGTATTGGCGGCCGCTTTCATCGCGGCGGCTATCCTGCGTGAAATAATGCAGCTGCTTTTGCAGTCCGCTGGCTTCCAGCACCCGTTCCAGGATCACCTCGCCCCAGTTGCCTTGTTTCTTGCTGTCTGCTTTCAGTGCATTGGTGAGGTTATTGGCTTCCTTGCTCAGGGTCTGGTTCAATTGCAGCAGCTGGTGGAGCTCCGCCTGCAAGGCCGCGCGCTGCGCGGTTTCCGCCGTGTGGGAATGTTGCAGGGCGCTGCGGAAACTTTCTATCCGGTCAGACAAGGGTTTTAAAACGTCATCCAGTTTTACCTGGTTCTGTTCCAGCAGGTGGCCGGAAACCCGCTGCAACAGCTGCTGTGCGGTGAGCTCAAATTGTTGCTGCATTTGCTGGCGCCCTTCCACTGTTTGTTGCTGCAGCAGCTCATGCCGCTCCAGCAGGCGGTGGTGCACCAGCTGCAGTTCATGCTTTTCCCGGAGCACCGCGTCCAGCTGGCGTTTCACGGCACCAGACTTTTGCTGCTGCAACAGTACAATAACCAGTAACAATACCAGGCCCGCGGCCAATAGAATGGTGAGTAACATGACAACGTATTTGATAACGAAAGTAATAATAAGGCCCGGATGCGCAGTGGATCTGCGGTGTGGCAGCAAATACCCATAAAAAAGCCCTGCGCTATTGTAACGCAGGGCTTTACTAAAAATATATGCAATGCTTACAGCTGTTCGTACAGCTTGCGCAGGCGTTCGCGGGTCATTTGTTCTTTCCAGTCTTTGCCCAGTGCATTTTCCCACAGGGGGGCCATACCCAGGGACACATCGATCATGGTGTTGAAATCCGCATCAGACAAGCCTTTGGTGATCCCCTGGGGAATAGTGATGTTGTGCTTCCTCACCATTTCCTTAAATTCTTTTACGCCTTCGGGGTAAAATTCTTCCAGCTTGTCAAACACGATGCAGTTGCCAATGCCATGCTTGGTGCCCAGCAGGTAAGCCAGGCCATAGCTCACCGCATGGGCCACGCCTACCTGTGAGTAGGCAATGCTCATACCGCCGGCGTAAGAGGCCATCATCAGTTTATCATCGGAATCATCGTCCCAGTTATCTTTCTGCAGGAAGATCTCCTGGCACAGCTCCAGTGCTTTCTCTCCGTAAGATTTGCTGAATGCATTGAGGTAAGTGCCCTGCAGTGATTCTATGCAGTGGATGTAGCAGTCCATGGCGGTGTAGAACATCTGGTTCTTATCCACGCCTTTCACTAATTCCGGGTCCAGCACGATCTGGTCAAACGGGGTAAAGTCTGAATTCATGCCCAGCTTGCGGGTAGGGCCGGTGAGCACACAGGTGCGGCTCACTTCCGCGCCGGTACCGCTGATAGTGGGGATGCCCACTTTGTATACGCCGGGGAACTTCACCAGGTCCCAGCCCTGGTAGTCTGCAGAAGAGCCGGGATTGTTCATCATGAGGGATACGGCTTTAGCCATGTCCATCACAGAACCGCCTCCAATGCCGATGATGCCGGACACGGTGCCAAATTCCTTCACCAGCTGGTCGCGCAGGGCGTCCACCACCTTGGTTTTGGGCTCGTCGGTCACATCTATGTACATGATCTTGTCTTTGCCTTCCAGCGGCAGGCGGGCGGCAAAAGCAGCATCGCCTTCAAAATGATAGTCTACAAAAAAGATCATCGGAGCGTCGCCTTTGCGGTGGGGCGCAATGATCTCACCCAGTTGGTTAATGGAGCCTCGGCCAAAGATCACGTAGTCCACCATTTTAAAATTCCTGAATTTCATATCGCTAGTCTTTTCGTTAATCGTTATCAAATGCAGCAGCCGTAAGCCTTACAGTAGTTTCGCGGCTTTTTCCAGGTCTTCCGGGGTGTCTATTTCCACGCCCATGTATTCCGTTACCGCCATCTTCATGGCAATGCCGTTTTCCAGGAAGCGGAGGCACTCCACTTTTTCTGCGGCCTCCAGGGGTGTCATGGGCATTTTGGGAAAGTCCAGCAAGGTTTGTTTACGGAAGGCGTAGATGCCAATGTGCTCATAGTAAGTGATCTTTACCTCCTTATCACGCGGGTAAGGGATGACGGAGCGGGAGAAGAACAGCGCGTTGAAACGCTTATCCACGGCCACTTTCACATAGTTGGGATCTTCAATGCTTTTTGGGTCTGTAAGCACCTGCATCAGGCTGGCCACCTGGATGTTACCACCATCGGGGCCGTCAAAAAGGTGGAGCAGTTTTTCCAGCGGGGCCTTTTGCGTAAAGGGTTCATCGCCCTGTACGTTCACAAAAACGTCTGCGTCCATCTGCTCCGCAGCTTCGGCAATACGGTCGGTACCGCATGCATGTTCCTGCTTGCTCATGATGGCTTTGCCGCCGTTGTTCACCACTTCGTTATAAATGATGTCACTGTCGCACACCACGGCTACTGCATCAAACAAGCCGGTGTTCACCACTGCTTCATAGGTGCGCACGATCACGGACTTACCGCCCAGGTTGGCCATCAGCTTACCGGGAAAGCGCGTAGCGCCGTAGCGGGCGGGAATGAGTGCAACTTTCTTCATATTGGATCTTTAGGCCTGCGGCCAATATAATATGCTGAAAACATAGCAGCGATGCGGCTTTCACCACATCGCTGCCTCAAAGATATTACAACGCTGATTGAATGGCTTCCGCCAGCTTCTTTGCTCTTGCGGCTGTTTCTTCCTTGCTCCACGTAAGGTTGATTGGGGTGGAAATACAACGGCCCATGATCGCATCGGATGCGGGGAAGGTCCTGGTCTTGTACACCTCCATGGCCTGCTGCAGTTGCGCTGCAAAGGGCGTGAGCACGGCACTTTGTTTAAAATGCTGCCACTGGCGGAAGTAGTGCCAGTTGTTGTCAAACCAGAAGAAGGCAGGAAGGCCGGCAGCCTTGATGGCGGCGGTGGCTTTTCGCGCGGCTTCTTCCGTAGGCAGGAAGAAGGAAAGGAAAGTGGCGCTGTCGCCGGCTTCATCGGGCAGGCGGCGGAAGGTAACGCCAGGAATGGCAGCTACAGCGTCTTTCAGCACTTTTTTGTTTGCCCGCTGGGTCGCCAGGAAATCATCCAGGCGGCGCACCTGGGCCAGGCCCACGGCGGCGTGCAGTTCCGAAATACGGTAGTTATAACCAATGAAGGGATGCAGGTCTGCACCGCGGTCCACGCCCAGGTGGTCGTGCCCGTGGTCCGTGTAGCCATCGCACTTCACGTATACCTCTTTATCGTTGGTGATCACCGCACCGCCTTCGGCGCAGGTAATGGTCTTTACAAAGTCAAAGGAGAAGGTACCGGCGTGGCCGATAGAGCCCAGGGCCTTGCCCTTGTAGGTGGCGCCAAAGCTCTGGCAAGCATCTTCCAGCAGGATGAGGTTGTGTTTTTCGCAGATGGCCTTCAGCGCATCCAGGTCTGCCATGGCGCCGCACATATGCACGGGCATTACGCATTTGGTGCGGGGGGTGATGGCAGCTTCCACGGCTTTGGGGTCCAGGGTGAGGGTATCATCCACATCGACCAGCACGGGGATGGCGCCTACTGAAAATACGGACTCAAAGCTGGCCACAAAAGTAAAGGTGGGCATGATGATCTCATCGCCGGCGCCCAGGCCCAGGGCTGCCATGGCCGTGGTGAGGGCGGAGGTGCCGCTGGAGGTAAGCTGTGTATATGGTACGTTCAGGCGCTTGCTGATCTCGTGCTCCAGTTCCTTTGCCTTCCAGATGCCTTTGCGCGGTCCGTCAAATCCATAGCGCATGAGGATCCCCGTTTCCAGTACCTCGTTTACTTCTTTTCTTTCAGCGTGGCCAAAAAGTTCATATCCAGGCATATACACAGTTTTGTGAAGGGTGAATTATTTTTGTGTTGCGCAAAGGTACATTATTCAATTATTGGGCGCATCCCAAAAACTGTTTATCTTTTACTAAAAATTTGCCATGCGTTTTTCACTGCTCAGCATCCTGTTAAGCTTAAACCTGCTACTGGGAAAGCATGTCCTGGCCCAACAATCCGCGCCGGCGGAAATACAGGCCGTAATGGACGCCCAGTCCACTGCCTGGAACAAAGGCGATCTCAAGGCTTTTATGCAAACCTACTGGCACTCTGACTCCCTGCTTTTCGTGGGCAAGAACGGCCTGCGCCACGGCTGGCAGGCCACGCTCGATGCCTACCGCAAGGGTTACCCGGACCGGGCCAGTATGGGGCAACTGGATTTCAAGCTACTGGAGTGGCAGCAACCCAGCCCCGACAGCTGGTTTGTGGTAGGGCGCTGGCACCTGAAGCGCTCCGTGGGCGACCTCCAGGGTTACTTCACCTTATTGATCAAAAAGATAGATGACAACTGGAAAATTGTGGCAGATCATTCCTCTTCCAGCGATCATTAGTGGGGATGTTATAGTTGTGAACATTCCACACTTTGTGGAATCCATATAAAAAAAGAACCGTCCCAGGAATAGGACGGCTGCTATACACCACAACATTAAAAAGAAGTTCGTAAGGATTTAGTTGTACAAAACGATGCGCTGCTTGCCGGATCTGCACATGCTCAAATGCTTTCGTTTTGTAGATCGTACAATTGCTTCCGGGCATTGCACTTTTCCCGGCGGTTGCTTTCACAACCGTTCCACGTGGGAAAGAATGCATTTCCTATGCCATTTATTTTTTCCCGATGTCTTTGTTATCCCGTACTGCCTTGTTTTCCTTTTCCGGTTTTTCTGAAAGAGGCCCTCTCAGCGGGTTGGTAGTATGGGTTGCCTTGTCTGTTTCCAGCACTTTGGATTGGGGTTGCGGCCGCTGCTCATACGCACCAGTGCCTCTTTCAGCGTTATCGTTCCGGTTTTGCGGCGCAGTGCGCTTGTCTTTACTGTCGCTCATGATCTCCGTTTTTGCTGCAGAACAAACTATACTGCAGGTACAACCAAAACAAAGTTTATTCCAACAAAAGGCAGCAGGGGCAATGGTTACAGGCTGTGGCCAACGTTGCAGATTTTCCCCAAAAGCGTGGTGCGTTCATCCTGCTGGGAAACGATTTCTACATGACATCCGCATCTTCTTATGCATAAATCGGTTGCTATGACAAGGCATAGGTTTTGACTATGAAATATTCTCCCGTTACGGGATTAATTTCTCTTAAACCTGTTTAAAATATACATGCGCTATGAGTTCCCATTTAACGAGATGGCCGGAACTGAAACCCTTGCTTAAAAAACGTTTTACACAATTATCCGACGATGATCTGGTGTATGTGAAAGGACATGAAACCGAACTGCTGGCAAGGCTACAAACCAAGATCGGCCAAACAGCGGATGACATCGACCGCATCATCCGCAGTTTTCATGTGGCCTACCTGGCCCCCCGTAAACTGCTGTGATCCTTATATCAATTAAACCCTGATATATTGTTACAGCGCTATCATCCTCTCTTTCACAGGCAGTACCCTTTACACTGCCTTCAAATTTAAAATCCGGCCCGGGCACAACCCCGGGCCGCCTTATTTCATACAGGCACGCCCGTTAGCATGCGTAAGGTGCTGATCCCGAGCTTGTAACCGCAAATCCGCCCCTGTGGCCCATCCTGGCCCGCCGTCATTAACTAAACGTTTGCAAAAGCGGTGCGCTACATTCCAAATAGCGCACTTATCTTTGAGTCCTCCTTTTAACCCTTCCTCTGGAACAAACCGACCCAATTTTCCTTTTTAGCCTTGTCCTGTTTAAAGCCCGCAATACACTTACCTTGTAAAACGGGATTATAATGATCGGCAAATCCAGCCTCGGTTTATTTTTTTGCTTCGTCATCGCAGTGATCAGCTTTAGCAGCTGCACCAAAGAAGCTGTTGTGGTGCCCAAACAAACCACCATCATCGCAGACACTACCCCCGTGGCGGCTATCACAGATACCGTGGCGGACAATCATATTAACCGCACGTTCCTCCTCCAGCTGGTGAATGGCCTGCGCGCCCATGGCTGCAACTGTGGCGGCGTGCAAATGCCTCCCGTAGGCCCCCTCACCTGGAACGGCCTGCTGGAACGCGCTGCCTGGGATCACTCCCTGGACATGCAGATCAAAAATTACTTTGACCATAACAGCCCCAACGGCTCTACGCCACAAAGCCGCATTACTGCAGTGGGTTACAACTGGGTATTTTCCGGTGAGAACCTGGCCATGGGTCATATGGACGAGCAGGCAGTAGTAGTAGGATGGCTGGGCAGCCCCCATCACTGCCAGAACATGATGAGCGCTAATTATACAGACATTGGCGTTGCCCGCGATGGTGATTACTGGACCATGGATCTGGGCGCAACTGGCAAGGGCTCCCTTAAATAACGCAAACTTTCAATTTTTCCATCGTACATGCGCCGGCTATCCGGCGCATTTTTTTTGGCTTATTGTTTTTTAAAACGGTCTTTCCATACCCGGTATACATATACCAGGTAACCCGCCAGTGATGCTACGAAGAAAAGATAGAACCCTATCAAATAGGCTGTGGGCGCCATTTCCGGCAGGCCCCAACCCAGATACAGGCCAAAGAAAACGTTGAGCATCATCCAGAAAAAACCCAGGAACACGGTGCGCATGATCTTCACAAAGAAGCGCACCAGGTGCATGTCTATTCCCTCTTTGCGCTGTTCTTCCGTATCGGGCATAGCTGATGGTTTTACGGGATCAGGAGTTTGGAAAGTGCGGCGCTGTCGCCATTAAATACATTGAAGTCCACCGTGGTGCGGATGCCGTCTACCCGGCCCCGGTCATTGTGCTGCCAGAAGGTCCACACCCGGTCTGTTCTGGGGTCTTTTTCCACATAGTAGTGGGCCACCCAGAGCGGGTAATCATCAAATTCTTCACCAAGGTAGTTGCGGTAAAATTTCATATTGGTGTAGATGATGGGCTTTACCTTATATGCCTTCTCCATTTCTTCCAGCCATATGCGGGCGGTACTGCGGATCACGGCGGGGGGCTGGTTATTGCTCACTTCAATGTCCAGCACGGGGGGCAGGTCGCCCGGCTCCAGGTCTACCACGTTCTTGAAGTTGATGGCCTGTTTCAGCGGGTCGCGGGTGGAGTAAAAGAAGTGATAGGCGCCCCGGATCACACCGGCGTCTTTACACTTGGTCCAGTTGCGCTTAAAGGAGGCGTCCTGCCGGGTAATACCTTCCGTAGCTTTTATAAAAGCAAAGCTGATCCGCACCTTCTTCACCTGCATCTGTCCCACGGCATTCCAGTTGATGTCCTGCTGGAATTTACTCACATCAATGCCATGCATTTCATAGTTCACCGGCAGGTCTATGCCAAATTCGGAATAGTGCACAAAGTTGATCCCGCCACGGTTGCGGTACCAGCACCAGGCCGCCACAGCGGCCACCAGCAGGAGGAGGAGAATGAAGGAAGATTGCCAGGCTTTTTTGATCATGGGTACGTTGCAGGTGCTTAAGGCCGGGGCCTATTATTCCGCAATTATAGCGTTAAAATTTCTTTTTATGTTTATATAAGGGGTAGTTGTCCTATTTTTACAGTCAATCCTTTATGCCATGCCGGAATTTAACCTGAATGACAGTCTGAACCTCCTTTCCAAATTCACGCCCCGCCGGGCGTGGAATGCTGGGAAAGTGCTGGCCAGCTACTGGGTGAGCAAGTGGACGGGCAAGCCGGTGCAGTGGGGCTACCCCATCTCCCTTTCGTTTGAGCCCACTACTTCCTGCAACCTGCGCTGCCCCGAGTGCCCCAGCGGTCTGCGGGCGTTTACCCGCCCCACGGGTATGCTGGAGCAGGATTTCTTCCGCCGCACCATAGACAGTATTTCCAAAGACCTTTTATACCTCATCTTCTACTTCCAGGGCGAGCCTTACCTGAACCCGGGTTTCCTGGACATGGTAAAGCACGCCGCTGCCCGCGGCCTTTACACCGCCACCTCTACCAATGCGCATTACCTCAATGATGCCAATGCCAGGCGCACCGTGGAAAGTGGGCTGGACCGCCTCATTATTTCCATTGACGGTACCACCCAGGATGTGTACTCCCAGTACCGCGTAGGCGGGCAGTTGCATAAGGTAATAGAAGGCGCTAAGAACATTGTGAAATGGAAAAAAGAGCTGAACAGCAAAAAGCCGTTCGTGTTCTTCCAGTTCCTGGTGGTAAAGCCCAATGAGCACCAGATAGAAGCGATAAAACAGCTGGCCAGGGAAGTGGGCGTGGATGAAGTGCGCTTTAAAACCGCGCAGGTCTATGACTTTGAAGAAGGCAACCGCCTCATTCCTACCATAGACAAGTACTCCCGCTACCGCCAGAAAGAAGATGGTACCTACGAGATCAAAAGTGGGCTGGGCAATCATTGCTGGCGCCTCTGGCACTCCCCGGTAGTAACCTGGGACGGGCTGGTAGTGCCCTGCTGCTTCGATAAAGACGCACAGCACAAACTGGGCGATCTGAAAAAAGAAGATTTCCGCACCCTGTGGCACAATGAAGCATACGTAAAATTCAGGACCCAGCTGATGACAGGCCGCAAGTCTATCGACATCTGTGCTAACTGTAGCGAGGGTACGAAAGTGTGGGAAGATTAGCCCATCCCACCCGGAGGAACCGGTCCCCGTTGAAGGAGACTGGGGACACCCAGGGGGAATAAATGAAAAAGCCTGCAGATAAACATCCACAGGCGTATACTTTTCGCTATTAAACCTATTATCCGGTGGCCGTCCTTTACAAAGGGCGGCCTTATATTTTTAACGGAGATCAGAAGTCTTCCGCTCGTTTCTTTTTCTTTTTACGGCTGGTGAATTTCTGGTAGAGATTTACACCGGCTCTCACACCAATGTATTCCACGGCGCTCATGAGTGCCGTGGTCGCAAAGTTCTTGAACTTGCCGCTTTCCCAGGCAATCTTTGCCACCCGTCCTACAATGGCCATGGCGCCGCTTTTGCGCACATTACCCGGTACTACGGAATTTAGTGCCATGCCTTTGAAATTCGTTTTCAGGTGATCGGCCCGTTCGCCCAGTTCCGCTTCCAGTGCCCTTGATTTTCTCTTCAGGCGCTGGATCTCTTGTTCCAGGGCATCCATGTGGGTCACTTTCTGCATGGGTAAAGTTTTATCATTAGGGAGTTGGTTGCTTGTTAATGATGTTCTGTTACCGGTTCGTCCTGTTCTTCTTCAGGTTCCGGTGGCCGGTTCTCGGCCCTTTCCTGCAACTCTTCCGTTTCATCATCGTGCAGTATTTCGCGGATAATGAGGTTAGACACCGCGCGCTGTATGGGTTTGCGCAGCAGGAACATAAGCAGCATCAGTACCAGGAAGGAGGCGGCGGCACAGGAAAATCCAATGGTGAAACTGCCGGTTTTTTCTCCAATGAAAAAACCCAGCACCATGCCCAGGAATACGATGACGAAAAAAAACAGCAGGAAAGCCAGCATCATGGAAAAAAGTACGCCCACGGTTCTGGATAGCTTTCCTGCTGCCTGGAGGCGGATGAGATCCACGCGGGTTTGTATGTAACTGCGTAAGGTCTTTCCCGTCTCCTGAAAATAATTGCTGAAGTTGTCTTCCATGCAAAGGGTTTTATTGCAGGTGCAGGGTAAATGAATTAGGCCAGTTCGTGTTCGAGGGCATTATCATATTCTGCTTTCTTCTTCTTCAACTTGTCTTTCAGTTTGTCGGCCTGGTATTTCAGTTTGTCTACCAGTTCGTCTTTCTTGTCGGAGTTCAGGAAATAACCTACGGCTACGCCCACGGCCGCGCCTACAATGAAAGATACTACTGCTTTGGAGCTGTTGTTCATAGTGTTTCTTTTTTAGGTGTTTAAAAATGTGATGATGCCTGTAAAGACGCAAACACCATTCCACAAATTGTATCCTGATTGTTAAAGCTATCTGAACATTTTAGTCCTTGGGCCTGCATTTTGATGGGCTTCTGTAACAAGCATTTAACCAATGGGATTGATCCAAAACGAACATCTGAAGCAGGTAGGCTTCATCATCCTCATCCTGTTACTGGGCATACTTTTATTTACCGAACTCTCACCCTTTATCCCCGCCCTGCTGGGCGCTGTTACCTTCTATGTGCTGTGCCGCAATGTCATGTTCCGCCTCGTGGAAAAGTGGCGCTGGCCGGGCCCCCTGGCCGCAACCCTGATCATGCTGTTGTCCTTTCTCATCATTCTGTTGCCCTTCGGCCTGTTGATCAATATGTTAGCCTCCAAGGCCGCTTATGCCATCAATCACTACACAGACCTGGCAGACGGTGTAAAGCAACTGAACGGCCGCCTGCAGCAAAGCTCGGGGCTCAACCTGCTCTCGCCGGAGCGCCTGCAACAGCTGCAAAGTAAGCTCACCGTGATGTTGCCAAACCTGCTGGGCGCCACCCTGAGCAGCCTTACTTCCATCGTGATCATGTACTTCATCCTGTACTTCATGCTCACCTGCGGACGGGCCATGGAAGCGGCTTTGTACGAGTACATTCCCCTCCGCGAGGAGAATGTGGTGCGCATGGGCAAAGAGGTGCATACCATGGTAATTGCTAATGCCGTGGTGATCCCCCTCATTGCCATTTTGCAGGGCGCCGTGGCAGGCCTGGGCTATTGGCTGCTGGGCGTACCCCAGCCGGTATTCTGGGCGGTGGTCACTGCCTTTGCTTCCCTGCTACCTGTCATTGGCGCCGCGGCGGTATATGTGCCTATTGGCATCTGGGTAGTGGCCAGCGGGCAAACCTGGCACGGCATGGGCCTGCTGCTATACGGCTTCCTGGTGGTAGGCACGGTGGACAACATATTCCGGTTTGTGCTGGCTAAGCGCATTGGGGATGTGCATCCGCTCATTACTATTTTCGGGGTGATCATAGGCCTCAATTTGTTTGGCTTTATCGGCATTGTGTTCGGGCCATTGCTGATCTCTATGTTTATCCTGTTATTAAAGATCTATGGAAATGAATATGCAGTGAAGCGCAGGGGCCGGCCGGAGGAGCAGGTGGTTAAGCAGTAGGCGGGTACCCGCATTGCATTTAGCGGTAATAATTATTCTCATCCATATAAGCCACTACATCATCCGGTATGAGGTAGCGTACCGGCTTGCCTTCCTTTATCCACCTGCGGATGGCAGTGGAAGAAATATCCAGCAGGGGCGCTTCCACTACGGTAATGCGGGCACCTGCGAGTTCGCGCGCGGGATGGCCGGGGCGCATGTAAATATACAGGGGATAGTCGCGGATCAGCTGTTCATAATTCTTCCAGCGGGGAAGGTTCTCCAGGCTATCACTGCCCATGATCACAGAAAATTCATGCGTGGGAAATTTTTCAGCAAGATAGGTCAGTGTATCGATGGTGAAAGATGGGCGGGGCAAAGAAAATTCAATGTTGCTGGCCCGCAGGCGGGGAGCGCCTTTCACGGCCAGTTCCACGAGGTGGAAGCGATGATGTTCATTGAGCAGGGAGCCGGCCGGCTTCAGGGGGTTCTGGGGCGATACCACCAGCCACACCATATCCAGGTCCGTATTGTAAGCCATAAAGTTTGCGATGATCAAATGCCCGTTGTGCACCGGATTGAATGAGCCAAAGTACAAGCCTATCTTCATGCCCAGCTAGTTTGAGGCGTGAATGTAGGAAAATGTATGCACATGGCCTCACTCCAGCGGTTTAAACTGTTCGAACAACTGACCGCAGTTTTTACAGAAGTGTGTAGCCCTGCAAAGGGTGGCCCCAAAGGGAGAGCGCATATAAGTATCCTTGCTGCCGCAATGAGGGCAGGGCGTGTGTAGCAGTATCTCGGCAGATACCTTGCCCGATACCGGCGGAGGCGCCAGGGCAAAGGCTTCCAGCTTCTGGCGGGCCGCCGCGGTAAGGCGGTTGCTATGCCAGTGGGTAGCTGCATCTACCTGTACCAGCACCGGTACCTGCAGCTCCCGTTCCAGCGATACCTGTATGTTGCGTTGTATGAATTGCAGCGCGGGGCATGCCGCATAGGTAGGGATCATTTTTACGGTAACCGCCGCGCTGCCTGCCAGTTCCACCCCGGTGATCATACCCAGGTCCACCACGCTGAGCACGGGTATCTCCGGGTCCATTACGGTGGCCAGGCATTGGTATACACGGTCTATGGTCAAAGGTGTGGACATGTGCATCACGGTTTAAAAAATGAAAGGGATCATAAGCCTTACCAGGTGGCTTCCGGGTCCAGGCGAAATACGGCGCCCATTTCATCCAGCAGGGGCGCCAAATATTGTGTATGCCAGCCGGAACGTCCGCCATACGCGGGTTCCAGGTCGCCGGTGGCCGGCAGCGCCAGCCCCGCTTTAGCCAGTATGGGCTGCAGGCTTTCCCACCAGCGCTGCTGCAATGCGGCCTCTCCGCAATACACGCCGGACGCGATCAATTCCGCTTCCTGGGCCAGTGGTTCAAAAATACCCAATGCCAGCGGCAGGGTTTCTTCCAGCGCGGCCTGCATACGGGCTTTGCCTTCCTCACCTGCCTGCGCCAGCTGGATGATCCAGGCATTGGCGTGCAGGGTATGGTATTTCAATTCTCCTTTTATTTTCCGCGCCAGTTGCTGCAGGGGCACAAAGCTGCTGTCTGCCAGGGCTTCATATCGCAGGGCTTCTGCATGGTCAAAAAGAAAATGCCGCATCAAACTAAAATCATACTCGCCAATGGGTTGCTCCACCAGGTGGCAGCAGGTATACTTTTCCGCCAGGCGAAGAAATGCGAATGCATCCGGATCGGGGCCTCCATGCTCGTGCAACACCCGGTACAAAGCCCATGCATGGCCTATTTTATCCTGTGCCATGGACGAAAAAGCAATGTCTTCTTCCATCACAGGGCCCAGGCCCGTCCACTCGGAATTACGGTGGCCCAGGATCAGGGCATCATCGCCCATTGCAATGATCAGTTGCCGCAAAGCGGGGGAAAGCGTTTGCATTGAGTTTTGTGGTTTGAATAGAAAGAAATATGCATGCCTGTTACTTAATACCACCCTTCTTGAATTTATTGATCTTCTCCATGACCTTAAAGCCGCTGGCGTCGCGGTAGGTTTTATCCGCGTTGTTCTCAAACATATCTTCATCCGCTATGTCAAACGCCAGGATGTCTGCGCTCCGCACTACCCAGAGATTTACACACTTTTTACGGCGGGCAAATTGCTCCTTGGCAAACACCAGCGCCAGTTCCGGGCCGGGGGCCCGTACACAACCCACGTGTTCATGGTGGGCGCCTCTTTTCTCCTGGTGAAAAACTTCATACGTGTTCCAGTTCTCCCCTTCCGCAATGGTCAAGGGACCAGCTTCGCCCAGTTGCAGGCGGTTTATTCTCGGGTCCAGCGATTGTTCATTCATACTTGTCTGTTCCTCTTTGTTTATGCCGCGGGGGCTGTCCATTGTTCAGTAGGTTGCATCAGTGCTTCCCTTACCCAGCGGCCCTGGAATTCTGCCCATTGCCGTACGCGCAGGCGCTCCTGGTTGCAGGGCCCCTGGCCATTGATCACCTTGTGGAAAAGGTCCCAGTCCGGGTCACCAAATAACCATTTGCCCGAAGCGGAGTCTTTGCGCAGCTCGGGATCCGGCAGGGTAAGGCCCAGCTCCCAGATCTTGGGCACATACTGGTCCAGGAACTGGTTGCGCATATCATCATTGCTGGCCATCTTCACCTTCCATTGCATCAGCTTTTCTGTGTGCTGGCTGTCCTTGTCCGGCGGGCCAAAGAAATGGATGATGGGCTGCCACCAGCGGTTCAGCGCTTCCTGCAGCATGCGGCGCTGCAAAGGCGTGCCTGTGGCCAGGTCTATAAAGGCGTCGTGGCCTTGCTTCAGGTGGAAACTTTCTTCGAAGCAGATGCGCTCCAGCGCCCGGCAATAGGGCCCGTAAGAGCCCTTGGAATTGGCCACCTGGTTTACAATGGCCGCGGCATCGATCAGGAAACCGATCACCGTTACGTCGGCCCAGGTTACGGCGGGGTAATTAAATACGTTGGAATATTTTGCCTTACCGGAAATAAGGTCATTGATCATGGCTTCCCGGCTTTTGCCGAGGGTTTCGGCCGCATTGTACAGCAGCTGGCCATGGCCTATTTCATCCTGCACCTTGGCTATCAGGGCCAGTTTGCGCTTAAAGCCCGGTGCCCGGGTGATCCAGGTGCCTTCCGGCAATGCGCCCATGATCTCGGAATGTGCGTGCTGCTCTATCATCCGGATCAGCTGCTTGCGGTATAGCGTGGGCATCCAGTCCCTGGGCTCTATTTTTTCGCCCCGGGCAATGCGCGCCTCAAAGGCCGCCAGCATTTCCGGGTCTTCCTGCGTGGCGGCGGGCATACCCGCGCGCTGGTTTGGCTCTTCATAAATGTATCCGCCCCCGTACATAACGTGATTGTTTTGGTACTGGTAAGTTACTAATTTCCGGGCACAATCAGTGCTCCCGCCATTGTGGAACCTGCTTTGCTGTAATGCTTTAAAAATGCCGGCCCATGCCCCTCTGGTTACCACTCCTGCTGTTCCTGGCCAGGCCCCTGCACGATACAGTGGTGCAGGTGTCCTTTACCTTTCCCGGCCTGCTCACCTCCCCCGGCGGCGACACGGTGTACTACAATCCCGCCCGGCCCCTGCAGCTGGCGGATTTTACCGCCTCCCCACATTATCACGGGCACAGCGGCGCCATTTCCTTTACCAGCTTTGCCTACGATGGCAGCAGCCACCTCCGCCATGATACGCTGCAGCTCCACCTTTTCCTGCAGGTTTTCTTTGTAAAAAGCGCCTCGTGGGTGTTGCCGGAAATGGCCAAAGCCAGCACCCTGGCCCATGAGCAGCTGCACTTTGACCTCACCTACCTGGTGGCCATGCGCTTCCGCCAAAAGATCCTGGCCCTGCACCTTCCCGCGGATGATTATGATAGTGTGATACAATATGAGTACCTGGAATCTTTCAGGGAAATGAACCGCATCCAGGAGCGTTATGATGCAGATACCAGCAGTGGTGCAGAAGGGCGGGAGCAGCAGGCATGGGCCGCCCAGGTAAAAAAGTGGCTGGAAATGGCCGCCGGCGGGCTGCCCATCCCTGCGCTGAAAAGCCCGGTGTAGGCACACATGGGCCACAATCGGTCCATTCCGCACCGGGCGCACATGGGCCGCAGGCTACCCTAAATAATTTCATCCCTGGCATTCTTTTTCCAGGGATTCATTCTACCTTTCTCTTCTACCGTTCTTTATCACAAAATCAAATTGCTTATGCACCATATTATCACGGGAAGGCCCCGCCTGTTTGCCGCCATCGTGGTGGCATTGACGGCCATATCCTGCCATAAAAAGGACCACGGCGGCACCACCCCGCCGGCAGACACTACTTCCTCCGTGGCAGACCGCACCAAAGACACCCTTTATTACATTACTAAAGACGAATACCTCTGGACAGACGCGCTGCCGGATTATAACACCTTTGCGCCCCGGCAGTTTTCCAGCCTGGACGCAGAACTGGAAGCCATCAGGGCATTCAAGCGCGATTCACTGGACCCTACACAGCCCCGGGACCATTACAGCTTCCTGGATGATGGCACCGTGTCCGGTGAGCTGAATGGCGGCGTGTCCGGCGACTTTGGCTTCAACATCAACTACTATGCGCTGGATGATATCCGCTCCATTTATGTATACCCCGGCTCTCCGGCCGGCAAGGCCGGCGTAAAGCGCGGATGGAAGCTCACCGCGGTAAATGGGGATACCAGCCTGTATTATGATTACAATGCCGCTACCGGCCATGGCACCAACTACGACCGGCTGGTAAATGCGTTTTACAACAGCAGCTCCACCGCCTTTACTTTCCTGAAGCCGGACGGCACTTCCTCCACTGTAAATCTTACCACGGCCACTTACAGCATTAACCCCCTGCTCTTTTCGAAGATCTACAACGTGGGTGGCAAAAAGATCGGCTACTTCGTGTTTAACCAGTTCCTGTCACTGGACCTGGTAAAAACCCGGCTGGACAGCCTTTTCGGCGCTTTCTCCGCGGCTGGTGTTACAGACGTGATCGTGGATATCCGCTACAATGGTGGCGGTGCGGTAGAAACGTCTGAATACATGGCCAACCTGCTGGCTCCCTCCACCGTAGGTACTTCACTCATGTACACGGAATACTTCAACAGCAATCTCACCAATCACAACTACAACGCGGTAACCAAAGCCATGCGCCTCGATAATGGCCAGTACAAACTTTCCGATGAATATGACTACCTGGTAGCAAATAACCGGGCAAACTTTTCCAAGAAAGGGAGCCTGAGCCCCCAGCACGTGGTGTTCATTGCTTCGTACAACACGGCATCCGCCAGTGAACTGCTTATCAACAACCTGAAGCCCGTGCTGCCATCGTGGAAGCAGGTGGGCCGCCCCACGTACGGCAAGCCGGTGGGCTTCATCGGCATCACCGTTGGTAAAAGCGACCTGTATGCCATCTCTTTCTCCATCAAAAATTCCAAAGGCATAGGCGATTATTACTATGGCCTGCAACCCACGGAAGGCAGTACCCGCGAAGATGCCGCCGAAGATTTTGGTGATGTACATGAAGTGTATCTGAATGAAGCATTTCATGCACTGGGCATCACGGATACAGACCTCGGTGCCCGTGAGCGCGCCGCCAGCTTCGATCCCCGAGCTGCATCACCGGTGGGCCAGGGCATTCCGCTACGTACTTTCAAAGGCATGGTCACCCGGTTGCCTCACCAGTGATAAGCACATTGCACATAAAAAAATCCCGCTCCATTCCGGTAGCGGGATTTTTTTATGCGTTATGCAAAGGTGGTTTACATCACCCTCCTGTCTTTGGGTATAATGGGCAGGCCCTTGTCTGCCGCATCTATAAAGGTAAGTACGGTGTTTACCGCCTGGAAAAAGAAAGAAGGTTGTATGTGCTTAAACTCGTCTGAAGCGCGGTGATAGTCCGGGTGGTCTTCCACGCCAAAGTAGATGTAAGGAATATTGCGTTGCTTAAACTCGTACTGGTCGCTTTGTGCGGTCCAGTCGTTGTGCCCCTGGTCCGGGCGGTCATGGCCCGTTTTCAGGTGAATCAGGCTTTTCTCCGCGGCTGCATCCACAAAAGGTTTCAGGGCAGGGTTATAATACAGGCCACTGGCGTATAGTTCCTGCTGGTCATTGCGGCTTATCATGTCCATATTCACATTGAGCCGTATTTGCTTTACCGGGAAAGGCGGTTGCACAAAGAACGCCTTGGCGCCCTGCAACCCTTCTTCTTCCCCGTCCAGCGCGGCAAACACCATCATGTGCCGTGGCTTGTGCTGCATGTAGTACTGCGCCATAGCCAGCAGGCCGCTGGTGCCGGATGCATTGTCATCCGCCCCGTTAAAGATACTGTCTGTCTGTGCCGGATCACTGGAGCGGTGCATGCCCACATGATCATAGTGTGCGGTGATGATGATCACTCCATCAGACTCACCGGGAATATAGCCGTAAATGTTAGTGCCGGTTACATTCCGGCCACCATCATTGTAGAGGAACATGCGCTCGTACTTCCCATTGAAGGGCTGCAGGCCTATTTCTCTGAAACGGCCCAGCAGGTAGTATTGTGCCTCGCGGCTACCACGGGAGCCTATGCGGCGGCCCTCATATTTGTCATCAGAAAGAGTGCGGATATCGTTCAGCAAACGGGAAGAATCCACGCTGAACTGAGCCTGCGCCGCAGCGCTGAGCAGCAGCAGACCGGCAAGCAATAGATGGCGCATGAAACAGCTGTTTAAGTTACACCGCAATGTACCTTTTTTACCGCGTCCGGTTTAGTGTGTTTTTATTTGAACAGCTGGTATACTGCAAAGCTGCATACGTAAGCCAGGCCGGTCATGTAGAACAGCTGGATCACGGGGAACTTCCAGGAGCGGGTTTCCCGGCGCACCACCGCCAGGGTGCTCATACACTGCATGGCAAAGGCGTAGAAGATCATGAGGGAAAGGCCGGTGGCCAAAGTGTACACGGGGCTACCATCTTCCCGGCGGGCGGCCATCATCTTTTCACGGAGGGTGGCGTCGTTATCGTCCGGGTTTTCACCCACGCTGTACAGGGTGGCCATGGTGCCTACAAACACTTCACGGGCGGCAAAAGAGGTGATGAGCGCAATGCCTATTTTCCAGTCATAGCCCAGGGGGCGGATAACGGGCTCTATCTGGTGGCCCAGCACCCCGGCATAAGAGTGGGAAAGTTTGTCTGATTGGTACTGGCGGTCCAGTGCTTCCTTTTGTTCAGGATGGGCCTGTACTGCGGCCTCGTACTGTGCCTTGGCAGCCTGCATCCCTTTGGGCGGGCCATAAGAAGCCAGGAACCAGAGGATCACGGAAATGACCATGATCACCTTACCGGCATCGGTCACAAATATTTTGGCTTTCTGCACCATGGTCACCCCCACGTTTTTCCAGCGGGGCGCGCGGTAAATGGGCAACTCCATGATGAAATAACTCTTTTCCTTCATCCGCACCAGCAGGCGCAGGATAGCAGCAATGAGGATGGCCATGAAAAAGCCCAGCAGGTAAAGGCCCATCATCACCAGGCCCTGCAGGCTCAGGAAGCCGAGCACCTTGTGGTCCGGCACTACCAGCGCTATCACGATGGTGTAAATGGGCAGGCGCGCGGAGCAGCTCATCAGGGGCGTTACCATGATGGTGATAAGGCGTTCCTTGCGGTTTTCAATGCTGCGGGCCGCCATGATGGCCGGTACGGCACAGGCCACCCCGCTGATCAGGGGCATCACGGACTTACCGTTGAGGCCCACCTGGCGCATCAGGCGGTCTGTAAGAAAGCTGATGCGGGCCATGTAGCCGGTATCTTCCAGGACGGTGATAAGCCCAAAAAGGATCATGATCTGTGGCACAAACACGGCAATGCCGCTGATGCCTGCCAGCACTCCATTGACCATGAGGTCTGTAAAATTATTATCCGGCAGGTGGGTGGAAAGCCAGCCACTCAGTGCCCCAAAGGCGCTTTCAATGGCGTCCATGGGGTAAGATGCCAGCCAGAAAATGCTTTGGAACAATACAAAAAGCACGGTCAGCAAAATGAAGTAACCCCAGAACCGGTGCAGCAGCAGGTTGTCTATCTTTTCAGAACGCAGTTGCTTTTCCAGCGGGTCCGCTTCCACCACGGTGGCCTTCATCAGGGTTTTAATGCGGCCATAGCGGTGCATGATCTCCTCGGCCTGCATTTTTGTTTTGTTGAATTTGTACTCCGCCAGTTTGTTCTTAATGGCCAGGCGCTGGCCACCGTTGAGGAAAGGCAGCTCGTCCACGTTCACGGCCACGTGCAGGGCCGCGTAATCACTTTTGGCCGGGAAGTATTGTTTGATGTCCCGGATCAGTTCCGGGGCCAGGGCGTTATTGTCTATGAAATCCTGCACCGCTACGCCTTGTTTATCGCGCAGCACCTGTTCTATTACTTTTTTGAGCTCGCTAAGCCCTTTGTTCTTACGCGGGTTAATGGCCACTACGGGCACGCCCAGCTTGGATTCCAGGCCTTCCAGGTCTATCTCAATGCCTTTTTTACGGGCAATGTCCATCATCGTGAGGGCTATTACCACGGGCATTTTGAGGTCCATGATCTGGGAGCAGAAAAGCAGGTTGCGTTTCAGGTTGGCAGCGTCGGCTACGATCACTACCAGGTCCGGTACTTCTTCGTGGGAGGGATTGATGAGCACCTCGTAGGTTACGTACTCGTCCGCGCTTTTGGGATAGAGGCTATAGGTACCGGGCAGGTCAATGATATTGGCCTGCAGGTGGGAACTGATCCGGGCAGAGCCGGTTTTCTTATCCACCGTTACACCTGGAAAGTTGCTTACTTTCTGGTTTAGGCCGGTAAGGGCATTGAAGAGAGAACTTTTGCCACTGTTGGGGTTTCCCACCAGCGCAATATTTATGGGAGCATCCATCCTTTCCGCGTAATTAATTCCTAAGCTTGAAGCGCATGGCACGCGGCTTACGGCCAGCGGCTTCCAACCAACACGCAAAGCTATGAATTAAATGGCGGGGGCAATGATCGCATCGGGAAAAATTGACAGTGGGAAATTTGAGTCCTGTGCAGGATAGGACGTGAAAAAGGCCCGCCTGGGGCCGGGGCCCGCAAAGCGGGACCGGCCACAAATGCAAAACCGCGGTGAAAACCGCGGTCATTGCCATTCGTGATGTAACTGATTATTAAACTAACATATACTAACAGTGACTAAAACCTAACTGATCTTTAACAGGTTATACAGGCTGTAGAGCACCAGGGACGTGGCCTGTACACCGGTAGCGGATGTTTTCTTGTCATCGCTGTTGTCTACCGGCGTATGCTTGCTGCTGTCATCCAGCTGGCGGTCAGAGCTGCCGTGGTAGCGGAAGTGCTCACGCAGGGAGTCCACGTTCTGCACCGGGGCCGCATCATTATCGCTGTCGTTGTCATTATCATCGTCATCCACATCAATGTTGATATCGCGACCATGACGGCCAAAGTGGACGTGGTGGCGGCGGTAGCCGTCGCGGATGCCGCTCATGTCTATTTCCTTGCCGGCCGGTACATACACGATCACGTCTGCTTCCTGGCCCCGGAACCGTACACCGCGGGGGATGGTAATGTCATTCGGGATGTAGAGGATGGAATCTTCCTGGTGGATGTCCAGCTGGATCTGTTCTGCCATGTAACGGGCCTGGCCCATATTGCGGCCACGGGAGCGGCGGCGGATCTCCAGCTCAAAGTTACCCGTGGGGCTTGTTTCCGTACGCACGTTCACTGCATTTTCATACAGTACCGTGTCTTCGTCCGCAATGAGGTCGCCAAACTGGAGGTGACCGTTTTCGTCATTGTCCCAGCCCTGCTGCTTTACGATCAGCTTCCCGTGGGAAGGCATTTCCAGGGTCCGTTTTTCCGTTACATGCTCACCGGCGCGGAAATCGCGGCCCACGGAGGTGGCCAGCCACAGGCCGCACACCAACCCTATCACCCACAGCACACCCAGGGTGGCGCTTACGCCGCGGCTGCTTTGCCTGATGCCCGTGAGCTTACGCACGATGAAGATGATGATGGCCACTACCGGGATACCAAACACCAGCGCAATGGTTACCCAAAGCAGGTTGGACTGCAGGCCGGGATTGAGCAGTACCCCTTTGATGGGGAAAAAGGCGGAGAAAGAAGTAATGGTCACAGCGGCGGTGATAAAGCAGATCAGGAGCACCACCATCAGGAAGTAAAAGACACCTTTACCCAGGATCACGATGGTTCTGCCTAACAGGTCTGCCAGGCCGTGGAAGAAACGTTCAATGCCGTTTCCTGCCTGTTTACCGCGGCCGGAGGTAAAATTTCGGATATCATCCCCCACCTTGCCCATGTTGCCCTTGATCTGGTTGATCTCGTCCTGGATGGTGGATTTAATGCTATTGAGGTCTACCCTTTCGCCGCGCATTTCCAGCTTTTCAGCGGCAGTGGTGGCTTCCGGGGTTGCCACCCACAGGATAAAGTAGGCCAGCACCCCGGTACCAAAACCGGCAATGGCCAGCAGGGCAAACACGATGCGGAATACTACCGGGTCTACGTTGAAGTAGTTACCCAGGCCACCGCACACCCCGCCCAGCACCTTGCTGTCCGGGTCGCGGTACAGGCGCTTGCGGCCACGGGGCTGGAAAGTATTGGTCTCAGGGGCTTCCTGGCTGGCAGCGTTATCACCTTCAAACTGCTCGGGGCGGCCGATGGAGGCGATCACGGCCTGCACGTCCTCATCGGTAATGCAGTGGGCGCCGTTCTTCAATTTGTCCTGGAACAACTCTGCAACGCGGCTTTCAATATCACTCAGAATTTCCTCAGCTCCTTCTTCTTTTGAAAAATGCCTGCGCAAGCTGTCGAGATACTGGCGGAGTATCTCATACGCGCTGTCCTCGATGGGGATCAGCCTTGCAGAGAGGTTTATATTGATGATCTTTTTCATAAAAACGCTTTTAGGTTGTAGGAGGATTTAGAGTTCATTTTGGGTGAGTGCGTGTACCGCGTTGGCTAGTTCCAGCCAGGTTGCTTCGAGTTCTTTGTAAAATTCCAGGCCCTTATCTGTCATGGAAAAATACTTGCGTGGGGGGCCGGAGCTGCTTTCTACCCAGCGGTAGGTGAGCAATTCGGCATTTTTGAGCCGGGTGAGCAGGGGGTAAAGGGTGCCCTCCAGTATATCGAGTTTGGCCTCTTTCATTTTCTCAATGATATCTGAAGGGTAAGCCTCGCCTTGCTTGATCACGGAGAGAATGCAAAACTCGAGCACCCCCTTCCGCATCTGTGATTGTGTGTTATCAATATTCATGGCAAGTGAGCTTTTAAACTTTTTAAATCGGTTGGTTATTGTCGCTTTGACGATTCAAAGATAGAATGAATTTTAGTACTGTGCAATACCAAATACCTTTCAAGGCAAAATAACTTGCTTTGAATAATAGCCATTAAAAATCCGTAGATGAGCCACCACAGCGGATATGTGTGCTATCTGGTACCTTGTAATGCATAATAGATATTATTAGGAACGGTTATTGGGCGGGATGAACGGCGTTTCCGGAAAAATGAATGCCTGGCGGCAGCCTAGCCTGGCCAACAGGCCCACCAGCAAGGATTGCAGGCTTTGGCCTGCGGCCAATGCAGCCACAGGCGCGTATCCGCGGTTATTTGCAAATGAAGAACGGCTCCCATCGCGTAATCCACATGTTTTTAACATTTCTTTGCGGGATAGCTGGTACAATTATTAAAATCACTCCCTATTTTTGTGACACATCATTCTTGTAGCATTCTCACTTCACCCTTGAAAAGATTTCTCAGTATATTGCTCCTGGCCATTATGTGCACGCAGCTGCTCCCCGTGCGGGCGCTGGGAAAGATCCTTTTCAATAACCAGATCGTAGAAGAGCACATGCATGATGAAGACCCGGGCAAGGCGCTTAAAGTAAAGTTCCACCTGGTGTTTAACCACGTAGATTACCTGGCTTCTGAAATATTCCTGCGGGAACTATACAGCCATTACCACGAGCAGCTTCCCCTTTACCCCTCCCGGGAAGTGCAAACCCCTCCACCCAACTGCTAAGTTGCGCATCTTCACCGGCCTCCGGCCGTAACGCGCAGGCATTGCCCCTGGCGTAGCTTTTCTTTTCCTTTTATCAACTTACTTACTGGCATGTATTGTCAGGCTGGTCTTTTCCGGTAATACCTCCGCACAGGTGCGGAAGGCTTGTGCCTGGAAAGTACTGCCGGCAGCGCATGCAAAAATGCGACACTAATGCAACCCTCTAAAATTTTTTCCCATATCAGGGAAGATGCGGCCGCGGGCCTGGTAGTCTTCCTCATCGCTGTGCCCCTCTGCCTTGGTATTGCCCTTGCCTCCGGCGCGCCCTTATTCTCAGGGCTCATTGCCGGTATGGTGGGCGGCCTGGTAGTGGGTGCTTTTTCCGGCTCCCATGTGAGCGTGAGCGGCCCCGCCGCGGGACTTACCGCTATCCTGCTCACTGCCATCGGTAAACTCGGCGCTTTTGATATACTGCTGCTCTCCGTGGTGATTGCCGGCTGCGTGCAACTGGCCCTGGGCCTGGTCAAGGCAGGCACTATTGCAAACTATTTCCCGTCAAACGTGATCAAAGGCATGCTGGCGGCCATCGGCATCATCATCATCCTCAAGCAACTACCAAACGCTTTCGGTTATTTCCGCCCGGCCGCCGCAGATTCCGCTTTTGAAGACGATGACACGGCCAATATGTTTACCAACATGCTGTCTACCCTGAAATATGTGCATACCGGCGCCACGGTGATCACCGTGGTATCACTGGCCATCATCCTGTTCTGGAAAAAAATACCGGGGGTAAAAGTAATACCGGCCGCACTGGCTGCGGTGCTGGCCGGTATTGCCCTGCAGGCGCTGTTTGCAAAAATGGGTGGCGCCTGGGCATTGGGGCCCAAGCACCTGGTAAGCCTGCCGGTACCCGCCAGCGTACCCGATTTTGTGCACCAGTTTACCCTGCCCCGCTTCAGCGCCCTGGGCGACAAACAAGTGTGGATCACCGGCATTACCATCGCGGTGATCGCCTCCATAGAAACCCTGCTGAACCTGGAGGCTTCTGATAAACTGGATAAACAAAAACGCTACTCCTCGCCCAACCGGGAACTGAAAGCCCAGGGCATTGGCAATATCGTAAGCGGCCTCCTTGGCGGCCTGCCCGTTACATCGGTGATCGTGCGCTCTTCTGCCAATATTGATGCCGGCGCCCGCACCCGTCTTTCCTCCATGCTGCATGGTACGCTGCTGCTGGTATGCGCCGCATTCATCCCGGTGCTGCTCAATAAGATCCCGCTGGCCACCCTGGCCGCAGTACTGCTGGTGACCGGCTTTAAACTGTGCAAACCCGGCGTATTCATGGAAATGTTCCGCAACGGTAAGTACCAGTGGGTGCCTTTCGTGGTAACGGTGGTCACCATCGTATGCACCGACCTGCTGATCGGCATTGGTGTAGGTATGGCAGTAAGCGTATTGTTCCTGCTGCGGGGCAATATGAAGAGCACTTACTATTTCTCCAAGCGCCGCAACCCGCAGGGGCAGGCCATCCAGATAGAACTGGCGCAGGAAGTTTCCTTCCTCAACAAAGCCAGCATCCTGCTTACCCTGGACCACTTACCGGAAAACACCACGGTGATCATAGACGCCAGCAAGACTGCTTACATTGATTATGATGTACTGGAGATCATCCGCGAGTTTGCCAGCGTAAAATCAAAGGCCCGCAATATTTCCGTGCTGCTTACCGGCTTTAAACCGGAATATAAAATTTCCAATCATCCACAGGAAACCATCAGCGATGTGCAGGCCAATGTGCAGATCACAGCACTGGGCACACATGAAGAGCTGATCCGTGAATTACAAACGAATTGATTGAACGCAAAAACATTTAAACATGCACACACAGAACGCTATCTCACAGAAATATACCACCGCCGCACAGGTACTCACCTCCCTCAAAGCCGGTAATGCCCGCTTTGTTAAAGGCGCACAAATGGCCCGTAACCTGTACCAGCAAATGACGGAAACCGCCGGCGGACAGTGGCCGCTGGCCGCTATTGTAAGCTGCATGGACTCCCGCACCGCCGCAGAGCTCATCTTTGACCAGGGCCTGGGCGATATCTTCAGCATACGCCTGGCCGGCGCCGTGATCACAGACAATGTGCTGGGCAGCCTCGAATATGCCTGCAAAGTAGCCGGGTCCAAGCTGATCGTGATCATGGGCCATTCCCATTGCGGTGCCGTAAAAGGCGCCTGCGATGCCGTGGAGCTGGGCAACCTCACTGCCTTACTGGGCCGCATTACCCCTGCTGTACACCAGGAGCAAAACATCAAGGAGGACCGTACTTCCAATAACCGCGATTTTGTAGAAGCCGTAACCCACCTGCACACAGAACGCTCCGTGCAGGCGGTAATGGAACAAAGCAATATTCTCCGTAGCATGGTACTGAGCGGGGAGGTGGGCATTATCGGTGCACACTACAACGTGGAAAACGGGGAAGTAACTTTTTTAGATCACACGTGTTATATAAATAATCCTGCCAGCAGCACCAATACTGCGGCATAAAGATTTTAGTTGCGCATTATACAGTTCTTAGCTAACGGCCTGCCTTTTATAGGGCAGGCCTTTTTTGTTGTACAACGTACAGCGAATGACACTGACCAATGAACGGTTCAAAAAAAGCGGGACTAAAGCCCGCTCTAAAAACCTCCGGTACGTTGTACGCTGTACGTTGTACGATTTATAATTCCACCAACCGCTCCGCTGCGCGCTGCAACGTCTCATCTTGCTTTGCAAAGCAGAACCGCACCACATGATCATCCTTTCCATCCTGGTAGAAGGCAGACACCGGGATGCTGGCCACACCGGCTTCTTTGGTGAGGCGCACCGCAAAATCCTTATCCCCTTCATTGGATATACGGTCATACTTCATCAGCTGAAAGTAGCTGCCATGGCTGGGAAGCGGCGTAAAGCGGCTTTCTTTCATGAGCGACAGGAAGTGATCGCGCTTTTGCTGGAAGAAGGAGGGCAGCGTTTCATAATGTTCCGGGTATTGCAGGAAAGCGGCCAGGCCATGCTGCATGGGCGTGTTCACAGAAAAACACAGGTACTGGTGCACTTTCCGGTACTCCGCCATCAGGTGGGCCGGTGCTATGCAATACCCCATTTTCCAACCGGTGATATGGAATACTTTACCAAAAGAGAACACGGCAAAACTGCGTTTCAGCAGGTTGGGATAACGCAGCACGCTTTCATGGGTTGCCCCGTCAAACACCAGGTGCTCATACACCTCGTCAGAAAGTACGATGAGATTATGCAGCTCCGCAATGTGCTCCAGCATTTGCAGGTCGCCGGCTTTGAGAATGCTGCCGGTAGGATTATGCGGGGTGTTGATGATGATCATCTTAGTACGCGTAGTGATCCTGCTTTTCACCAGTGCCCAGTCAATATAGTAATCGGGGTACGAAAGCGGGATGAGCACCGGCACGCCTCCATTTACCAGTACGTTGGGAATGTAACTGTCATAGGCCGGTTCAAAGATGATCACTTCATCGCCCGGGCCTATGCACGTAGCAATGGCTGTGAAGATGGCATAAGTGCCACCGGGGGTGATGGTGATCTCCGTATCTGCATTCACGGATGTGCCGTACAGGCGCTGCACTTTGGCGGCCAGGACCTCTCTCAGGGCCGGCAGGCCGGGCATAGGCGCGTATTGATTAAACCCCTTTTGCATAGCCATGTTCACCAGGTCTTTCAACTCATCGCTGGTATCAAAGTCCGGGAATCCCTGTGACAGGTTAATGGCCTGGTGCTGGGCTGCCAGGGCGCTCATCACGGAAAAAATGGTAGTGCCTACATCCGGCAGTTTGGAAGTAAATGGAAAGATCATGCGTAATGTTTACGGGTTTCCTTGGTGGCAGCTAAAAATACAAAAGGGCTGGTGAAGATTACCAGCCCTTTGTCAATTTTTTATTGCTTACAGATATCTATCGCCTTTGTGGCGTTTCACTTCGGCCACATAGTCCTTGATCTGTTGTTCTTTATCTTTTTTGCAGATGAGCAGCACGTCATGGGTGTCTATCACAATAAAATCATCCAGGCCCTGGAGGAGCACCAGCTTGTCGTGCGGAGCCTTCACCATGCTGTTGGTTGAGTCTATCACCATTACGTTCTTGCCTTGTACGGCATTGCCCAGGTAATCTTTTTCCAGGTTGTCATAAGCAGAGGCCCAGGTACCCAGGTCGCTCCAGCCAAAGTTGGATGGGATCACATACACATTATCCGCCTTCTCCATGATACCGTAATCAATAGAGATATTGGTGCACTGGGAATAGATCACTTCAATTACTTCTTTCTCCAGGGGCGTGTTCAGCGCGGCTTCTTCTGCAACAAATAATTCATCTACTTCCGGCAGGTGTTCCTTCAGGGCCGCCAGGATGGACTTGGACTGCCATACAAAAATGCCTGCATTCCACAGGAAATCACCGCTCTTTAAGAAAGTGCGCGCTATATCCAGGTTGGGCTTTTCGGTGAATGTTTTCACAGGGTACACATTGTCTGCTACCTGCTGGGTCTCAAACTGGATGTAACCATAGCCCGTATCCGGACGGGTAGGCGTGATGCCGAGCGTTACCAGTGCATTGTGGTTTTCCACAAACTGCAGGGCTATGAGGCAGGAATTGATAAAAGATACCTGGTCCAGGATGAGATGGTCTGCCGGGGCACAGATAATGCTGGCCAGCGGATCTTTCTTATGGATCTTATGGGAAATATAAGCCACGCAGGGGGCGGTATTCTTACGGGAAGGCTCTGCCACGATGTTATCTGCCGGCAGTGCAGGCAACTGCTCAGCCACCAGGTCTGCATACTGCTCGTGGGTAATAACGTAGATATTTTCTGCGGGCACCAGGGGCAGGAAGCGCTCATAGGTCCACTGGAGCAGTGTTTTGCCAGTATTGAGCATGTCCAGGAACTGCTTGGGATAGTCGGTCCGGCTAAAGGGCCAAAAGCGGCTGCCGATGCCCCCGGCCATGATGGCCACATAAAAATGTCGGTTTAACTGTGTCATTAGATAATTCCTTCCCGGATTAAGTCGTGTAAATGAATGATGCCTTTATATGTTTCGCCATCCAGCACCAGCAGCTGCGTGATGTCATATTGGCGCATTTTTTCCAGCGCGTTTACGGCCAGTTCCTGTTCCTGGATGCATTTGGGCTGGCGCGACATAATATCTGCCGCGGTGATCTGCACGGGCGACACCTCTTTTTCCAGCATGCGGCGCAGGTCTCCATCGGTGATAGCACCGGCCAGCTGGCCTTGTGCGTCCACTACAGCAGTGATGCCCAGCATTTTGGAAGAGATTTCCACGATCACGGTCCGCAGGTTGCTTTCCGGCAATACAGCCGGGGCAGGATGTTGCTTGCTGAGGTCTCCCACACGCAGGTACAGTTTCTTTCCCAGCGTGCCACCGGGATGGAACTTAGCAAAATCTTCCGCGGTAAACCCGTGAAGCTCTATCAAACATACTGCCAGCGCATCCCCCATCGCCAATTGGGCAGTGGTGCTGGTAGTGGGTGCCAGGTTGTTAGGGCAAGCTTCTTTAGGCACACTGGTGTTCAGCACATAATCTGCCGCCTGTGCCAGGTATGAGCTGGCGTTACCTACCATGGCCACCAGCGGGTTGCCAAAGTTGCGGACCAGGGGGGCCAGTATTTTTATTTCAGGTGAATCTCCGCTCTTGGAAATGCAAAGCACCACATCCTGTTCCTGTATCATGCCCAGGTCGCCGTGGATGGCGTCTGCGGCATGCATAAACAAGGAGGGTGTACCCGTGGAATTGAACGTGGCTACGATCTTCTGGGCAATGATGGCACTCTTGCCAATGCCCGTTACCACCACCCTGCCGGTGCAGTGCCCGATAAGCTGCACTACCTTCTCAAAGTCGTCATTAATAAAGGTCTTCAGCCCTTCTATCGCTGCCGCTTCTTCCTGCAAAGTGCGCAGGGCTACCTGCTTTATATTGATCACTTTTTGCTGTTTCATGAAAAACGAAGCAAAGGTATTATTTTTTACCCAAGCCCCGCCCCTCGTGTAATTTATATTGCTGGAGACCGCATTTTTCGTTAATTTCGTGTCCCCTAAAAAACACATTAGGGTTTTTATATATTTGACATGGCTTTTTAGCCTCAACAACATTAAAACCAGAATGCAATGGCGGTCGTAAAGGAAAGTTTGTTGGATGCATTACAGGAAAATTTCGGCTTCTCTGCCTTCAAGGGCAACCAGGAAGCAATTATTAATAGCATCCTTTCGGGCAGAGATACATTTGTGATCATGCCCACCGGCGGTGGAAAATCGCTCTGTTACCAGCTTCCGGCACTGATGAGCCCGGGCTGTGCGCTGATCGTTTCCCCGCTCATAGCGCTGATGAAGAACCAGGTAGACCTGGTGCGCTCCTACAGCAGCAAAGACAATGTGGCCCATTTCCTCAACTCCACCCTTTCCAAGACCCAGATCAAGAAAGTAAGAACAGACCTGCTGGCCGGCAAGACCAAGCTGCTCTATGTGGCCCCGGAAACCCTGACCAAGCAGGAAAACCTGGACTTTTTCCGCGAACTGGCGATCTCCTTTGTGGCCGTAGACGAGGCCCACTGTATTTCCGAATGGGGACATGATTTCCGCCCGGAATACCGCCGCCTCAAGGAAATGATAGAGCAGATCAACGACAAGCTGCCCATCATTGCCCTTACCGCCACCGCTACACCCAAAGTGCAGAGCGATATAGTTAAGAACCTGAGCCTGCACGAGCCCAATACCTTCATTTCTTCCTTCAATCGTACCAACCTCTACTACGAGATCCGCCCTAAACGGAAGAAAGACGCTACCATCAAGGAAATTGTTAAATACATTCACCAGCACAAAGGCAAAAGCGGTATTATTTATACCCTCAACCGTAAAACCACGGAAGAGCTGGCCGACATGCTGGTGGCCAATAATATTAAGGCCGTGGCTTACCACGCCGGGCTGGACGCCAATACCCGTGCCTCCCGCCAGGATCAGTTCCTCCATGAGGATGTGGAAGTGATCGTAGCTACCATCGCTTTTGGTATGGGGATAGACAAGCCCGATGTGCGCTTTGTGATCCACTACAACATTCCCAAAAGCCTGGAAAATTATTACCAGGAAACCGGCCGCGCCGGCAGGGATGGCCTGGAAGGCAACTGTATCTGCTTTTACTCCCACCAGGATGTGCAGAAACTGGAGCACCTCATGCGTGACAAATCGCTCAGTGAGCGTGAAATGGGCGCCCAGCTGATCAACGAAACAGTGGCCTATGCTGAAAGTGCCGTATGCCGGCGCAAAGTGATCCTGCATTACTTTGGCGAAGCCTCCAATGTGGAAAACTGCGGCAAGTGCGACAACTGCCTGCACCCGAAGGAAAAGATAGAGGTGAAGAACCGGGTGACCATTGTACTGCGCGCCATCCAGGGCCTGCAGGAGCGCTTTGGATCAGACTATGTGGTGAATGTGATCACCGGCAAGGTAACCCCACAGATATCCACTTACCGCCATGACCAGCTTCCGGAGTTTGGTGAAGGCAAAGAACACGATGCCCATTTCTGGAACTCCCTCATCCGCCAGATGATGCTGGAAGGCCTGATCGAAAAAGATATTGAAGAATACGGCCTGCTCAAACTTACCGACAAGGCACGCCAGTTCCTCAAAGAACCTCACGCCATTTACGTAGCACTGAACCACCAGTTTGATGTGGAAGGCAATGACGAAGATGAAGACGCCAAGGTAGAGGCACAAGCCTCCGCAGACCCGGCCCTCTTTGAAATGCTGAAAGACCTGCGTAAAAAAGTGGCCAAGGAAAAGAACCTGCCTCCTTTCGTGATCTTCCTGGAAACATCACTGGAAGATATGGCTACGCAATACCCTACCACACTGGAAGAGCTGGAAAAGATACAAGGTGTAAGCAAGGGTAAGGCCGTGCGGTATGGCAAGCAATTCATTGCTGTGATCGATAAATATGTGCAGGACAATGACATCACCAAGCCGGATGATTTTGTGATGAAGAGCGTGGTGAATAAAAGCGGTATGAAGGTGTTCATCATCCAGAACATTGATAAAAAGATCCCGCTGGAAACCATTGCCAAGAACAAGGAACTGACCATGCAGGAACTGCTGAGCGAAATGGAAACTATCGTAGCCAGCGGCACTAAACTGAACCTGGATTATTGCATTGATGAAGAGCTGGACGACTACGCCCAGGACGAAATACTGGACTACTTTAAAAACTGCGAAACCTCCAGCCTGGCGCTGGCTAAGGAGGAACTGGCAGATGGAGATTACTCCCTGGATCAGCTAAAACTCATGCGTATTAAGTTCCTCGTTGTATACGGGAACTAGTCCGTTTTTATCGCTGCTGGATGAGTCAAAAAAATCTTCAGAATTTTCAGATAAGTATTTGGTAGTTATCATTGAATGCCTATCTTTGCACTCCCTTCACACGAAGGAATGCGATAAAAGCTGGTGCGGTAGCTCAGTTGGTAGAGCAAAGGACTGAAAATCCTTGTGTCGCCGGTTCGATCCCGGCCCCCACCACACAGAAAGCGATTATAACGAAAGTTGTGATCGCTTTTTTTTATTTAATGCCTAGATCCACCTGCTAATCACTGTTCGCCCACCAGCCTGGGGTCACAAGCCGGGATCTCAGAACTTCCGCCATCATAACAGGATTATACTTTTAGCAGGAATGCTACGATTCCTGCTGGCTTTTCTCAGCAATATTCCGCAGCAGCGTAGCAATAAATCCTTTGGGCTCTATCTCCAGTACATACGCGATCATCGCTTCGGGTTTATAATGCTCCTCCAGGTAGGTCCCGCCCTTTTCACTCAATACAAAATACTGTACCCCCTGTTTTACCACACCCTGCTGCAGCAGGCCATTTTCAACAAGCTGGTTCCGCGATTGCAACACCCGGGCTGCATCAATACTCGTCTTTTCAAAAAAACGGCGCAAAGCCCGGTCTTCCCCGCGGTTAGGGAATGCCTGCACTACCTGCAGGATCAGTAATTGTAATGGTACCACGGGTGGCCGTTCCTCAGCTATGGGTGCAGGTTTTGAAGGATCTATGACCACTGGCGCAACTTTGGGTTGCCTGCGCCAGAAAGAAAATAATTTCATCATACAAACAGGTGTTTCCGGGTAACCATGAATGTACGTTATTCCGGGCATAATGAATACCAATAAGTTAGCGGGCTGCTAATGCCTGCTGACATAGGGCTGTCAGACACGCAGGATAGTTTTGTAACTTCAAAAAACCAATGTACGCTTATGGCTAAAATGCCCATTGCCCATCTCCGCCTGCAGCAGCAACACATCTCTCATCCGATAAATACCGCGGTGGCAGCAGCTACCCACCTGGTAGCAGTACAGGCCCAGGACTATGCAGCCGCCAAGTGGGCCCTGGGCCTGCGGGCACCCGGTGTTACGGATGCCGGCATTGAAGCCGCCTATAATGCCGGCAGCATTGTGCGCACCTGGGCATTCCGCAACACGCTACACACGCTGGCCGCCGACGATGTGCACTGGGTATTGGACCTGGTGGGCCAGCGTATGATCAGTAAGCATGCCACCTACTACCGCCAGCACGGCATTGAAGAAAGTACCCTGCGCAAGTCGCAGCCTATCCTGCACCGCGTGCTGGAAGGTGGTCAGCACCTCACCCGCGAAGCCCTGGCAGACGCCCTCACTGCCAGGCGCATCAAACTTGGACCCCAACATATCAACTTCATCCTGCTACGCGCCGCAATGGATAAGCTGGTCTGCTACGGGCCCCGCCAGGGCAAAGCGCTCACCTTTACCCTGCTGCAGGATTGGGTGAAGCCACCCAAAGCTACGCTGGGCTTTGACGAAGCCCTGGCCCAACTGGCCCAACGTTACTGTCAAAGCCGCGGCCCTGTAACCAGCGCCGATTTTGCCTGGTGGGCAGGCCTTACCGGTACAGATGCAAAGAAGGGGATGGAAATGGCCACAGGCCTGGAAACGTTTACCAGCAACGGGCAAACTTATTACATGCCTGCAGGCCTGAAGCTGCAGCATGACGGAAAAGGCATTTATCTTTTAGCGGCCTTCGATGAATACCTGGTGGGTTATGCAGACCGTAGCGCTGCCCTGGACGATCCAACATTTAAAAAAGTGGTTTACACCGCTAATGGCATCTTCTTTCCCACCATCGTGATCAATGGCCGGGTGGAGGGTATCTGGAAACGGACCTTTAAAAACAATGAAGTGTACGTAACCCTGCACCCCTTTTCTCCCCTGAGCAAAACCCGCCTGGCAGCCATCACCACCGTGGCCAGGCGTTACGCGGCATTCATGGGGTGTAAACTGGTCCTTTCTAATCCCGGCCCCACTTAGTATCTTTAAAAAAACTGGTCTCATGCACGCCATTGCCGTCGTATCCCTAATTTTCTGCCTTTCCGAAGTCAGCCTCGCCCTCCTGAAACGCTCTAAAGAAAAAAGTACCCATGTTGACAAAGGCTCCCTCCGCCTGTTCTGGATCTTTATTCCTGTGGCATTGATCGGTGCGGGATACCTGCGCCCCTATGCAGGTTTTGCCTCGCTACCGCCCGATCCCTGTTATTACGGCGGCCTGGCACTGGCCATTGCCGGCCTGGTGCTGCGCTGGACGGCTATTTATCAATTGGGCAATCTCTTTACGGTAGATGTATCCATTGCTACAGACCATTCCCTGAAAACAAACGGGCTTTACAGCGTGGTACGCCACCCGAGCTATACGGGCCTGCTCATGATCATGGCCGGGCTGGCCCTTTGTATGGCCAACTGGATCTGCCTGCTTATCGTGGTTGTCCCTTTCTGCATACTCCTGAGTTACCGCATCCAGGTGGAGGAAGCAGCGTTAAAATCCGCATTTGGCGCGGGTTACAGCGCTTATCAACAGCGCACCAAACGCCTCATTCCTTTTATTTACTAACGGCAACGGCTACACGATAATATCATGTAGCCGTTAAAAAAATCAGTATCCTTTTACTTACAGCAAGGGCTTGTAGCGCTCCGCCAGTATGTTCAGGTGATGCTGCTGGTGCCCCACAATTGTGTAACCGATAGCCAGCACGGGGATCTCCCATTTCCAGAAAATATTGCTGCGCATCAGCGCCTCGTCATCAAAGGTGCTGAAAAGAAATTGCGTGTTTTGTTTTACCAGCCTGAATTCCGCTACCAGGCTGTCAAAGCTGCGCTGGTTGGCCTTTCCGGCCGGTGCCCACACTTCCTGGTCAAAGCCGGGCACCCGAGATTTATCATTGCGCGCAAAAAGCACGGCACGGTACTGGAACACTCTTTCCGTATCAGACATATGCAGGATCATATCATTCACCGTCCATTTACCTTCCGCGTACGCCTTATTGGCCAGGGGACGGTACGTTTCCAGCTGCGCCAGGTCCGCTATGCTCTTTGCGAAATACGCGCCCAGGGGCAGGTTTTCCGTAATGTCTACATAAGGCGGGTAGTTGCCGTTCAGGTACTGCAATTGATCTTTGTTCATGCCCTTATTTTTTAGGAATTGGAGTGTTCGTTTTCTGTTTTGGGCTCGTTCATCCAGCGGAGGATCGCCTTTTCCACAGAGCTTTTGAACATTTTTTTGATCGTGATCTCATAGCCTTCATAGTGAAACACTTCTCCTTCTGTAGGTATGGATCCGTAGTGGTAAGCAATGAGCCCGGCCAGTGTTTCGTATTCTTCACTTTCCAACAGTGCATGCGGCAGGTGCTTGTTGATATCCTGGATGTGCTCATGTGCATTCACCAGGAAGGTATTATCCTCCTGTGGCACTACGATGGGTTGCTCCTGGTCGTGTTCATCCTGGATATCGCCTACCAGTTCTTCCAGTATGTCTTCCATGCTTACCAGGCCCACCGTGTCGCCAAACTCGTTGGTAACAATAGCCAGCTGCTGGCGTTTGCTCTGGAAATTGCGCATCAGGTCTTTGATCTTCATACTTTCCGGCACATAAAAAATGGGGCGGAGCAGGTCTTTCACGCTGCTGGTACGCCTTTCATGATGTGCTCTTACCAGGTCCTTCGTATAGAGCACGCCAACCAGGTCGTCAATAGAATTATGCTGGCACACGGGGTAGCGGGAGTAGCCATCCGTGATAGCGGTATCATACAGTTCATCAAAAGCAGATTCCAGTTTCAGGCACACAATATCCTTGCGGTGACGCAGGATCTCTTTCACCCGGCGGTCGTCAAAATCAAAAACGTTATGGATCAGTTCCCGCTCTGTTTCTTCAATGGCTCCGCCTTCCTGGCTTTCAGAAATGATGAGCTTCAATTCTTCCTCTGAGTGGATCTCCGCTTCTTTCATGGGCGGAATACCAATGATGCGCAGCACCACATTAGCCAGTGAATTGAGCACCCAGATAAAGGGCTTGAATACAAAATAAAATATGCGCAGGGGCAATGCCACGATCAGCGTAGTGCCGGGCGCTTTACGGATAGCAATGGACTTAGGCGCCAGTTCTCCAAACACGATGTGCAGCATGGTGATGGCTGCAAAGGCAACGGGCACCGAGATCTTGTGGGCCATGTTATCATCCATCTGCAATCCGAGGGCGTGCACTGCATTGAGGATGATCCGGGTCATTACTTCTTCTCCTACCCAACCCAGGCCCAGGGATGCCAGGGTAATGCCCAGCTGCGTGGCGGCCAGGTAGCCGTCCAGGTTATTGGTCACCGCGCGTGCCGCGTGCAGCACGTTCTTAGGCCCTTTCAATCCGCTGATCTGGGTCGATCGGACTTTTACAATGGCAAACTCGGCCGCCACAAAAAAGCCGTTGAGTAATACCAGGAAAATAGTCAGAAATATCTGTAATGTCATGTCGTTCGCAAATGGGATTCGAAATTACGCAATTTATCACTGTTGCATTTGCATCCCATTATATATTATCACACCCGCACATATATTTTCCGCCAGTCCAGTATCTTGCCAGCCAGCCAGCACACCAGCATGTAGCTTATGGCAAACAGCAGGGAGCCCAGCTTGCCCGGCCAGTATGCCTGGAACAGGTGGTCATTTATCCAGCTAATGGGATTGCCTGTGCCCACAGGTATCATCCACAGTATTACCAATAATAATTCCGAAAGCAGGTACAGGAAAAGCGGGTTCTTGCCAAACACGGTAAAGAAGCCCGTCCACCCGGTAAGCCCCAGCTTGTCAATGATCAGGATGAGGAAAGAAAGAATGAGCAGGTCAATGCCCACCGTATGCAGCACAAAAGAAGAGGTCCACAATTTTTTATTGATGGGAAAGAAAGGGTTCCAGCACATGGCCAGCACTATGAGCACCATGCCGATGGCCGCCAGTTGCCAGAGCTTTTTATTGTCTTCCCGGTACCGCTGCACATAGCGGCCGGTGTAGTAACCTGCTACTACATTTACAATAGCCGGCAGGGTGCTCAGGATGCCCTCCGGATCAAAAGGTACGCCCTCACCATGGTACAGGTGGTCCGGGCCCATCACAAACAGGTCCAGCTTCAGTTCCGCATTACCGTGCAGGGTGTAGAAATCGCCCGGGTCGCCAAAAAAATACATCAGGCCCCAGTAAACGAATAACAGCGCGATGGACACACCCCATACCCATTTTTCCGGCCAGTACAGGATCATCAGTGAGGCAAAGCAGTAACAAAGTGCTATGCGCTCCAGCACGCCCAGGATGCGGGTGTGTGAAAAAGGCTCCAGCACGAAACTGGTACCGTGCACACTGTGCGCAAACCATGAAAGCAGGTAACCCAGCAGGAAAATGATAGCCGTACGTTTAAAGATCTTGCCCAGCACTTCTCCATTGCTCATGGACTGGAACTTTTTCATGGCAAAACTCATCGCATTGCCCACCGCAAACATAAACGAGGGAAACACCAGGTCTGTAGGCGTAAACCCATGCCAGGCGGCATGTTCCAATGGTGCATAGCTATCACCGGTACCAGGCGTATTTACAATGATCATGAAGCAAACGGTCAGTCCGCGGAATACATCCAGCGGCAGGAAGCGCTGCGTAGTAGGCTTAGTAGACATAGAAACATTTTGAGCGGGCAATACACGGCCCTGCGGTGGTTGATAGAAAGTTCGTGGAGTAAGCACAAAAGGGTGCTTCTAAAAATAATCCAATTATTTATTTTTTCATAATGCCCCGGCATGCCGGCAGCCATCTTGTGATAAACGGTTATTTTTATGCCCAAACACGCCGTTCATTATGTCTCTTCAAGCTTCCACGCATCCTGTACGCCACCCGCTGCTGGCCATTGTTACCGGTGCTGTGGGTAACCTGGTGGAGTGGTACGACTGGTATATCTACGCTGCTTTCTCCCTCTACTTTGCCCCGGTGTTTTTCCCGAAAATGAATGCCACCGCCCAGTTGCTCAATACCGCCGGCATTTTTGCGGTAGGTTTTCTCATGCGGCCTATTGGTGGATGGCTCTTTGGCCGTATTGCGGACCGGCGTGGCCGCAAAGTATCCATGACCATTTCTGTATTGCTCATGTCGTTCGGATCGTTGATGATCGCCTGTATACCCGGCTTTGGCCGAATAGGCGTGGCCGCCCCCCTCCTGCTTTTCCTGGCCCGCCTCCTGCAGGGCCTCAGCGTAGGTGGTGAGTACGGTACCGCGGCTACCTATCTGAGTGAAATTGCATCTCCCCGGCGCCGGGGTTTCTATTCCAGCTTTCAATACGTAACCCTTATTGGTGGCCAGCTTTGCGCCCTGGCAGTACAACTGTTATTGCAGAAAGTGTTTCTCACACCTGCCCAACTCTCCAGCTGGGGATGGCGCATTCCCTTTGTGATCGGGGCTTTACTTGCACTGGTGGCATTTATCATGCGCCGCCACATGGAGGAAAGCATGCACATGGATGATAAACCGCAGCGCCAGCGCGGTTCCCTGGTAGCCTTGTGGAAAGCCCATCCCCGGGCGGTGCTCACCGTGGTAGGGCTTACCATGGGCGGTACACTTTCGTTTTACACCTTCACTACTTATATGCAGAAATTTTTGGTCAATAGCCTGCATTACACCATTGACCAATCTACCGTACTTACCTTCTGGCTTATGCTTATCTACGCTGGCATGCAACCCCTCTTTGGATGGATCTCCGACCACATTGGCCGCAAGCCATTGCTGATCGCCTTTGGCGTATTAGGTACGCTCACCACGGTGCCTGTTTTCAATGCGCTGATGCGTGCAGACAGCGAGGCGGCTGTATTCTGGCTCATACTGGCGGCGTTGTGCGTTGTAAGTGGTTACACCGCTGTATGCGGTATTGTAAAGGCCGAAATGTTCCCGGCAGATGTGCGGGCACTGGGCGTAGGGTTTCCTTATGCCATAGCAGTAGCGGTGTTTGGCGGCACGGCAGAGCCTATTGCCCTCTACCTGAAAAACATTGGCCACGCCTCCTGGTACTATTGGTATGTGACCATCGCCGTGTTCATTTCTTTACTGGTGTACATCTTTGCGCGGGATAGTAAGGCGCATTCCTATATTGATAAAGACTAACGGTAGCGTATAAACGAAAAGTGTGGTGTTTGATACCGCCCTTTTCTATTTGTCTGTCTTCTCAGACCACTGTTTAAGCGTTAGCCCGGAAATGTTGTCTGTAGCGGTTTTAGGAATACCAATGCGCTGCGATCCATAGATGCCTGTATGGCCACTGAAATAGTAAGCGGTAAAGCAAGCCACGGCGTAATAGAGCACATAGTGCGTACCAAACAATTCCACGCCCATGAAAGTACAGGCCAGTGGCGTATTGGTAGCTGCGGCAAAAACGGCAATGAAACCCAGCCCGGCCAGCAGGTCTACCGGTACCCCCATCCACACCGCCAGGATGTTCCCAAGTGTGGCGCCAATGAAGAATAACGGCGTTACTTCTCCTCCTTTAAAACCCATGGCCAGCGTAATAGACGTAAACAATATTTTCCACCACCAGCTCAGCGGTGTGGCCCCACCGGCGTGAAATGCATTCAGGATACTTACACTGTCCGGGTATTGTCCATTCACACCTAACCCAATGTAGTCACGGGTTCCAAGCGCCCAACATAATACGATCACCAATAACCCGCCTACCACCGGCGTTAACCATGCCTGTTTAATATAAACGCCTGCGTATTTTTTTATACCATGGATCAGTACAGAAAAGAGATACCCTGCAAGGCCAAACGCTACACCACTCACGATCACTTTTGCCAGCAACAACATATCTACATGGATAAATGAAAATGTCCGGGCAGGTTCAAAATCCGCAATGTGGTAAGCTGTGTGGTGAATGCCCAAACTGGCGCAGGTAATATCCGCCAGTACCGCCGCAATAAGGCAGGGCATCAGTGCTTTGTAGCGCACTACGCCGATGGCCAGTACCTCGATGGCAAATACTGCCCCGGTAACCGGTGTGCCAAACACGGCACCGAAACCAGCCGCCATACCGGCGGTGAGCAGCACCTGCACGTCTTCCACTGTGAGACGGAACCAACGGGCATAAAGCTGGGCCATACTGCCCCCTATCTGCACAGCCGTACCTTCGCGGCCGGCAGATCCGCCAAACAAATGCGTGATCAGCGTGGTTATTAACACCAGGGGGGCCATACGGGCCGGCACACCGCCACCCGGTTCATGGATATTGTCCATAATCAGGTTATTACCTGCAGCAGCGTTCTTACCCGCCAGCTTGTACAGGTACCAGATGCCAATACCCGCCAGGGGCAAGGCATATAGCAGCCATGGGTACTGCCACCGCAGGCCGGTACATTTTTCCAGCGACCATAAAAATAATGCTACCAATGCACCTGTAGTAAGCGCCACCGGCAGTACCAATAAAGTCCACTTTAATAACTGTAATGTGATGGAAACCTGGTCAGGTTTGCGAAAGACATATTTCATCCTACAAATAGTTTGCGTTACTATTAGCTATTTGCAGGCGCCATCAGCCCGTAACGGGCGGTTCTTGGGAAGGAAGACACCATTTCCTTTTTATAAGCCATAAAGTTATACATTTTGCAGACTTTTTATCTTGTTTTTTAAAGCCATGCAGCCCATGCATTTTTTATCTTTACTTTATTAATACTCCGCCTGTGTATTATCTGTACCAGTTCTTCTCCAACTCCGGCTGGCCGGCTTATGTAAAGATCATCAGCATTGTGCTCATGGTGCTCACCACGGTGGGTATAGTCGGCTCCATCGTTTTGGAAAACCGCAACCCCGTAAAGGCCATCGCCTACATCCTGCTGCTGGTGTACCTGCCCATTGCCGGCATGATCGTGTATTATTACCTGGGGCGCGACCTGCGTAAGAAAAAACGCTTCACCCTTAAAGGCAGCAAGGACGAAGCGTTGTATGCCGGTTTCTGGGAATTGCAGCGCTCCCGCCTGGAACAACGGCAAATTGCCCTGCGCTTGCTGGAAGGTGAAAAGCAGGAAGTATCTGCCATGCTGCTTAACACACGGCAGTCGCTCGTGACCAAACATAATCGCGTGCAATTGCTGATCAATGGGGAACAAAAAATTCCGCTTGTACTGGAAGCACTCAAACAAGCCACCCATCATATCCACATTGAATACTACATGATCACCGATGATAGTGTAGGGCAGGCTGTCACGGAAGTGCTGATGGAAAAGTTAAAGGAAGGTGTGGAAGTGCGGGTGATCTACGATGACCTGGGCTCCGGCGATATTGGCGACATTCCCAAAAAGCTGAGAGCCATGGGAGCCGAAGTATATGCCTTCTCCCCTGTGCTGATCAATTTTTATTTAAACGCCAACTACCGCGATCACCGCAAGATCATCATCATTGACGGGAAGACGGGTTTTGTGGGAGGCATTAACCTCGATGAACGTTATGTAAACGATGGAAAACACACCACGTACTGGAGAGACACGGCGTTAAAGATAGAAGGAGAATCCGTGAACCTGCTGCAGCTGCAGTTCCTGCTCAGTTACCGGTACTGTTGTAAAAAAACATTTACCCTGGGTGAGCCTTACTTTGGCGTACCGCATCATGTTATGCACACCTGCTTCACAGATATTGTAACCAGCGGCCCGGATTCTGAATGGCCGGCCGTGTTACAAAGCATGTTGATGGCCTTACAGGTGGCGCGCCGCCGCATCCGCATTACCAATCCTTATCTCATTCCCAATGACCAGCTGATGGGCGCTTTGCAGATCGCGGCACTGGCTGGCAAAGAAGTGGAGATCCTTATACCAGCCAAGGGCGATTCTTTTTTTGTACAACACGCTGCCTATTCATTCCTGAAACCGTTAATGGAGGCAGGCGTTAAAATATATTTTTATACCCGTGGATTTATTCACGCCAAAACGATGGTTGTAGATGACAACCTGGCATGGGTAGGATCTGCAAACATGGACAACCGCAGTTTCTTCCTGAATTTGGAAATTGCGGCATTATTATATGATAAAGAGATAGCCGCACAGCTCAATGAAGCCTTTGAGCACGACCTGCAATATGCTTCCCTTGTTTCAACTGCACGGTTCTTCAACCGCAATATCTGGAAACGTTTTATTGACGGGTGTTGCAGGCTGCTGGCACCTTTGCTGTAGCCGGGTTATCCATACGTATAGCCCCCAGCGTTAGTTGCCATCATCTTCCCGGTCTTCTTCCAGGCTATCCTGGCGGTCACCACCTATGCTGTAGCCATTGTTCTCTTCATCTTCGGCACCAATATCTTCCCCTTCATCATCCAGGTCTTCACCAGGAATATCCAGGTCGCTGCCGGTTTTATCATTTCGCCAGTCTAACTCCTGCGCATCTACGTCGTCAGCTTCGTTGATGTCGTCCAGGGACGCTTCGTCCAGTTCATCTTCATCATTCATTTCCCGGTCTATCGCTTCAAGGCCCAGCAGGTCGTCTTCTGTTACATCTGCATCGTTGCCGGGTATAAGGCCCAGGTCTTCCCCTTCCACCGGGGCACTGTCTGCTTCTTTTTTATTGCGCGCCTGGAGATCGTCATCCGTGATGTGTGTCTTACGGGTGATCTTATCCACATCGGCGTCTACCTGTTTACCGGGGTTGTTTTTACTGTACACATCTTCACCGGCGGGATAATGGGGGTAAAGTGGAAACTGTTCGTCGTCTGATTTTTTATCAGTGGCTTTTTTCTTGTTGTCGCCTGATTGACTCATAAAAATTTGGTTTCTTTCTTTATCACATACTTTATGCCGGATGAGTGATGGCAGTCCAGAAATTGTGCGTAAAAAGGCAATAAAATGATGAATATCCTGTGGCAGGTTATAAAAGCCTGTTTTCCGGCTGTTTTAGCCACTTTGAGGTGTTTTGAATAAACTATACCGGCTGACGGGTGATCCTTAAAATTTGGGGAGATAATGAGGTCGGTTCTCAGGGCCAAATTTAATTGATTTTCAATGTTTTACATATTTTACAAGCTTTTCACCGGGCTAAGCCGTGGTTATGCACATTTTACACATGGAAGGGTGTATTCCTGGTGTTCCAAATTGTCCGGTTATTTCTTTTATGATTTTTTCTACGGCGCTTTTTCCACATTTGGCCGTTCCAGAATGCTGGTCCATTTTCTGGTGATTTTATGTGGCTTTTTCAGAATTTCCTTTTCCTTGTAACTTTCTGTTTGCCCTAACCTGGTTGGGCCCCAAACAGAAAAGGATGCTCCGGCTGGAACATCCTTTTCAATTTCAATATTTCAAAATCCTGTTTTTTATCTTCCCATGTACACCATCAGGATCTGAACATCGCTTGGGTTCACCCCGCTTATGCGGCTTGCCTGCCCGAGGGTGCGCGGACGGATCTTATTAAATTTCTGGCGGGCCTCGTTAGAAAGTGATACCAGTTTAGTATAATCAAAGCTGTCCGGGATCACCAGGTTTTCCAGTTGGCTCATCTTGCTTACCAGTTCGTTTTCCTTTTCAATATACACATCGTACTTCACCTGGATCTCTGCCTGCTCCAATGTTTCCCGGTCAAATTCCTGCAGTGCACTTTTTACAGTGGGCAGATTTTCACAGAGAGAAAGAATGTCAATACCCGGGCGAAGCAGGATCTGATTCAATCTTTGTTTTTGGGTAAGCGGCGCGGAGTTATTGGCTTCCAGGAATGCATTTGCCTCTGCAGGTTCAATGGGTAGTTCCCGGAGAATGGTTTTTATTTTTTCAACACCGTCTTTCTTTGCCTGCATTTTTTCCAGGCGGTCTTGTTTGGCCAGGCCCAGGTCAAATCCTTTTTGTGTAAGACGGAGGTCTGCATTATCCTGGCGGAGCAGGGTACGGAATTCAGCACGGGAGGTGAACATACGGTAAGGCTCTTCGGTTCCCTTATTGATTAGGTCATCTATCAGCACCCCTATGTAAGCTTCACTTCTTTTCAGTACAAAGGGCTCTTTGTCCTGTGCTTTCAGGGAAGCATTGATCCCGGCCATCAATCCCTGGCAGGCCGCCTCTTCATATCCGGTGGTTCCATTGATCTGGCCGGCAAAAAAGAGGTTGGGCATTTGCTTAGTCTCCAGGGAAAACTGGAGCTGGGTAGGTGGGAAGAAATCATATTCGATGGCATATCCCGGGCGGAACATCCTGGCATTTTCAAAACCGGGTACCAGGCGCAGGGCTTTGTATTGAACATCTTCCGGCAGGGAAGTAGAGAATCCATTTACATAGATCTCTACGGTATTGAACCCTTCCGGTTCCACAAAGAGCTGGTGTCTTTCCCTTTCGGCAAAGCGGTTGATCTTATCCTCTATACTTGGGCAGTACCGGGGCCCGGTACCACTGATGCGCCCTGCAAACATAGGCGACCTGTCGAACCCGGTCTTGAGCATTTCATGAACGGCTTCACTGGTATAGGTGATATGACAGCTTCTTTGTTCGGCTGGTTTTATAGTGGGAATATCCAGGTAGGAGAACCCGGTGATCTCCTCGTCACCTTGTTGCTCCTCCATTTTGGAGTAATCCAGGCTGCGCCCATCTATGCGGGGAGGTGTACCCGTTTTCAGGCGATCGCTTTCAAAGCCCAGGGAAATAAGTTGTTCGGTAATGCCGGTCGCAGCTTTTTCTGCCACGCGGCCGCCGCCAAATTGTTTTTCCCCGATGTGGATCACCCCGTTAAGGAAAGTGCCGTTAGTGAGCACCACTGCTTTGGAACGGATCTCATGGCCAAGGCCGGTGATCACGCCCTGGCAGCGGCCATCCTTAACGATCAGTCCCTTTACCATATCCTGGTAGAAATCGACGTTTGCTGTTTGTTCCAGCATCTCCCTCCACTTAGCGGCAAAAAGCATGCGATCACTTTGTGCGCGGGGGCTCCACATAGCGGGGCCCTTAGAGCGATTCAGCATGCGGAACTGGATCAGGGACATGTCTGTAACGATACCAGAATACCCACCCAGGGCATCGATCTCTCTTACGATTTGACCTTTTGCAATACCTCCCATTGCCGGGTTGCAACTCATCTGTGCGATGGTTTGCATATTCATGGTAACCAGCAGCACTTTAGAGCCCATGTTGGCCGCAGCAGCCGCAGCTTCACAACCGGCATGGCCGGCGCCTACAACAATAACATCGTATAATGGAAACATACTTTTAAGATAGGGTGCAAAGGTAAGAGTATTTTGATTGGGGTGGGAATGTAGGGATGTTCCACGTGGAACATTTACTGTTTAAAGACGAAGAGGGGGGTTGTGGATTGAAGAACCTGGTATTCTGCTGGATTAGGCAAAGCCATCATTTGACTACACAAATATTTATCCAGGATGATCCCAGCGTATACCTTTGGCGAGGGTACCCCGTTATGGCCCCCTTCCGAATACGATGCTATCTTAAAATTGCCGGTGCCGTCACCCCTTAGTCGTGGAGATCAGGTGTCGCAGTGGATTGGAATCTTCAATACACCCCCCGTATTTGATAAGGGGCCGGTAGCACAATTTGACTAACCAAGAATTTATATCAGGACATTCTATTACTACTCCCGGACAATCCCAAAGAGCCGGCACTACAATCTTATTACCCGAGAACTTACATCGTTCCATTACCTACCATACAATCTGGAAAGGCCAGTACCACAATTTGATTACTTATGAGTCTATATCGAGCCATTCTACTATTCTCATACAATTTTGAGAGGATCTGCACCACAATTTAATTCCTCAGGAAATTATATCCGGCTCCCTCCTGCTTCCACGCGACGTGAAAGAACCGGCACCACAATTTGATCACTTATGAATCTATATCGAGACGTTCTACTATTCCCACACTATTTGAAAGGGCCAGCACCACAATTTAACTACCCTGGAACTTACATCCGTCTCTCCCCTACTTCCACGCGATCTTAAAGAGTCGACGCTACAATTTTATTACCTAAGAACTTAAAGGCACTTAAAAATAAGTAAGCTGAAGAACAACCGCCGCTTACGCCTCCCATATCACGTTACCAGACAGATAAGGTAACCATGGCATCCTAAAAGATACAGCCCGTGCAAAAAACAGAAGGTGGGGAAAGGAACAATAGCAAACTGGAATTCTGAAAGCACCTCCAAAAGATATTTACAGGATATCCCAAAGTGAGCTAAGCCAGGTTCAATCCTTAATATATTCCCATGATCCCTCCTCTACAATGTTCCGGTTAACTATACATCGTGGGGCTAACTAACAAACCATCGCATCACATTATCCAATCTATAAATACCACAACCCAAACTACTATATCCAACTGACTGAAACAGATAGTTCGGTTTTACTCTCAAGTATATTTCTCATAAATCACCTAGTGGGCCGTTTAAATCTCAGCTCTTCACCAACCATCCACTGGCCAAGACCAATGATTCAAGTGAAAAGAACATTATAGACGATAATCTTTTATGATCTTAAGGTTCAATAATAATAATAATAATAATCAGCAAGCCATGATGCCCTACCTTGAGGATGAGGCCAACTCTCTTTACCAATCTCATCTATTAAAGTTGCACCCTACCAAATGTTTATGTGATCTTTGATTTCAACCCTATAAAAGCCTGGTATGTTATTATACAAAGATGCTTAGCCCAGCCGCCTGTTTCCCCTCACCATTTCCTCTCAACTTATGGAAAAGCAGGTTTGCTCCGGCTGGCTCCTCATTCTATTTAATCAATAAAATACGACCATCAAAAATCACCACCCGTTAAGTTGTGACTGTAAATATCCTCTTGGATCCCGTCTCAGTTAAGCCGGCAAATATCTATTTGTACCTTCTCATAATGAGTCAAGTTTCAATAGAAGTGGGTATGTTCCACGTGGAACATCGCATTCACTAACTGATCTCCTATCCGGAACAAGTCAAAAAAACCAATAAGGCCAAGCATTGAAAAACAATTGTTGTTCCTGATAGCACAGCCTCCTTCCTAGGTAGGGTAATATACCGCCCTGAAAGACTAACTTCCTTCCTTCTACCAAGGTAGCTCAATCAACGCTCCACCCCTTTCAGACGGGCAGTTCTAGTCCTACCCCCGGTACTACTTATTCTCCGGGAAGAACAGGCGGCCAGCTATCCAAATCACATATTTACCAGGTATATGATCCCCACATAGTCTGGGCTTTTTTTTTATTCCTGATCACCTGGTTAAATACCCTGTAATTATCGGATCATCGAAAACTCGCCAACCGGTTCTCATCCCTTCCCCTGGATTACCCAGAACCTAAAGAAATCAAAAAAAATATTCAGTTTACTTCATCAACAAGCTGTCCTTGGAGGGAACTTAAAATAAATGGCCAATCGCCTATTAAGACAACTATCCGACAACCTCTCATGGTTCTAAGTATTCCAGTCATAAGGTCCGCTGCACTTAAATCCCCTCCCAAGTTCCTCCTGTATTTAGATTCCTCTTCTAAAAGAATGTTATGATCCTTGCATCAGTGGTCTAAAATGTGTATTCCGTTAGCCTCCCTTTCAAAGACTATCCCGACCAAAAGTAGATACTGAAGCCTTTTGGATAAGAACACCCTGGCCGGTATTAATGTAATTGGTTTAAGTTCTGGCAAGAGACCGGATATAACATTGATCTTCCCGTACCAATAACATATCGGCCTGTTCCGTTGTGCCGGATCTTCGGTATATATCTGGTACATCATCTATGTAAGGTACTGATAGCTTCATGCGGGTTCATTCCAAATCCCATCTGCATCTATTCTCTAAAACACAAAAACAATTGAAATTTGTATTTACAGACCTGTACCATCTATATTTCTTAGATATCTCGTTAATTTCTCGCTTCATTTCTAAAGCCGCCTTACCCAAGCAGATCTCAAGGTCTCCACGGAGAATACCCACAACCCGCCGTCCTACTTGAGCCTGGCAGATCTCAGCTATATTACTTTGCCTTGTCAAAACGAAATAACATCTCTAGTCCCCTTTCGTCTTATAGGATTGTCACAGCCTGTCTGATGCATCTCTACAAACAGTCGATAGCTAGTTGTGTATCTGCCCTGAGTGCGACCTTCCTGGCATAAGAGTTATTACAAGCGAATGGTTAGGCAACTATAGTAAATTTCAAGTGCCGTGGAGGCTGATAAAATAAGGATAATTAAGGGTTCTTTTATAGCTCGATGGCAGCTAGCACTACGATCTACAGTCAATGTTCCACGTGGAACATTTGCTATAAATCCGCTACTAACAACAAAGACGAAGCGATTGGCAAACCTGACTAAACGTATTAGATCACCTACAATCAAAAAAAGTAGACAACAAAAATATCCCTGCTTAGCCTTAGCAATTTGAGTATCATCACAAGTAAATCAACAACCATCACTCATTTATTCTATCCTCCCTCAAACACAAAAGACCAAAACATCTCAACAAAAAAGGCAGCCATGAAATCATGACTGCCTTCAAAAATATCTACTATCAACGACTACGCGGGAAAATACAAATTCAAATACTCATCTTCCTTTTCCCTCATCTTGGCGGCCTCCACCTTTGACTTATCCCTGAAACCGCAAAGATGCAATGCTCCATGAAAAATTACCCGGTGCAGTTCCCGCTCATAACCACTTTTAAACTTCTCCGCATTTTCAACCACCCGGTCAATGCTTATATAAATCTCGCCCTCCGTGATCGTAGGATCATCGGATAATTCAAAAGTCACAATGTCTGTATAGGTATCATGCTGCAAAAACTGCTGGTTGATCTCCAACAAAAATGCATCCGTACAAAACACATACTGCAGGTGCCGTAACCCCTGCCCTTCCCGCCTGAACAATTCTTTTAAAAAAGACTTGAGTTTAAGTTTATTGGTTAGCCTGGATTTTACATCCTGATCTGAAAAGAAAATAGCCATAAGTCTGAATTGCGTGTAAAATTAATGCTAAATCCCTGGCATTCCACACCCTGCTTTTTGCATATTGGCCTAGTCCGCCTACATTTGTAAGATCATTCACCAAGAAATGATACGTATGGAAAAAGATAAGATCAGACTGTCACGGCTCAGCGAAGGTAAGAAGGCGACTATCATTTCTTTCGAATCTGACGAAATCCACATCAAACTCATGGAAATGGGTTGTGTACCAGGAGAGCTGGTGAAAGTAGAAAAAATTGCCCCCCTCGGAGACCCCATCTCCATCCTGGTGGCAGGTTATAATTTATCGCTTCGCAAAACAGAAGCAGAACATATTTGGGTGGAAGAGGTGTAAGCAATTGCACCTCCTTTTTTATACCCGGCTTCCCCCCATACTTTATCTCCCCAAGAACAAGAATTGCCTCCCGTAGTGATTTCACGGTAAATTCTGCGTGTGCCCCTTCCGAACAGCTGTAGTCTTCCAAATAACTTACATTTAAGCACCAAACGTCAAACAACATCCAACGGTCTCGGCAGCTGCATAAAATGATAGCATTTTGACAAGCGCTATCTGCTAAAATTCCCATCTTCCAAAAAACGGGATCCAAAACAAAAATTCCTGCTGAGTCAGGAAACCAAAAGTAATGTGGATAACCATGCTATTTCTCTGTTCACTTCTGCCACAAAAAAATCAATCACTTTCAACATCCTATTTTTAAGAAAACAATATTTGGTCAAATAAACTCCTGGAAATACACTAAAACTGCTAAAAACAGCAAGATTTCACTCAAATCTGTGGATAACCAGGGCTTTTCTCTTCATTTCCCTAAATCCACATTGAAAATAAACGAAAACAGGAAAATCCTGCATTAGATGTGGATAACCATTTATTTTCTGTGCATAATCAATCTAAAATAATCCAATAAATAAAGGCCCTGAGAATACGATAAACACAAGCCACCTGATACGTTGTACAGTATAATTTATTCTAAAGGCCTTCCTGGAAATAAAAAAGCCAACGTAAATTACATCGGCTTAACTAATTGATTATCAGTAAATTAAAACATTTTACAATCCATACTTTGCACTGATCTCTAACATCCTGTCTATCGGTTTTTTAGCTGCCAGGCGCAGATGCTCTTCCATGGTGATCTCCGGCTGTTCATATTCCATGCAGAGATATAGTTTCTCCAGTGTATTCAACTTCATATGCGGGCAGTCATTGCAGGCACAAGCATTATTAGGCGGAGCTGGTATGAAAGTTTTACCGGGATTATTCTTCTGCATCTGGTGCAGGATACCCGTTTCGGTCACCACAATATATTCCTGGGCATCATCCCGCTGGCTGAATTTCAGCAAACCCGTGGTAGAACCAATGTAATCTGCTACTTCCAGCACTGCTGCTTCACATTCCGGGTGGGCTATTACCTTGGCACCAGGGTGCAGCGCCTTCAGCCGGGTGATCTTCTCCAGGGAAAAAATCTCATGCACCATGCAGGCGCCATTCCACAGCACCATATCACGACCCGTTTTCTTCACCAGGTAAGCCCCCAGGTTGCGGTCTGGTGCAAAAATGATGGGCTGGTCCTTTGGAATGCTTTCAATGATTTTTTCGGCATTGGAAGAGGTACAAATGATATCGCTGAGCGCTTTGATACCTGCACTGCAGTTCACATACGAAACCACCACATGATCCGGATACTTTTCCTTGAATTTTTTGAACAGTTCGGGAGGGGCGCTGTCTGCCAGGGAACAACCGGCTTTCAGATCCGGGAGCAACACCTTTTTATGGGGATTTAAAATCTTTGCAGTTTCCGCCATGAAGTGCACGCCTGCAAAAACAATGATGTCTGCATCGGTCCTGGCGGCCTGCTGGGCCAGGCCCAGGCTGTCGCCTATAAAGTCTGCCACATCCTGGATATCCGGCTCCTGGTAATAGTGCGCAAGGATAACGGCATTTTTTTCTTTTTTCAATCTTTCGATTTCCGCAAACAGATCAAGGCGTACATCCACCGCTATATCCAAAAATCCATTCTTTTGCAAATTTTTTTTTGCGGATGTCAAATCTGTAATCATAATTAATAACTTTTCTTTTTTAGATAAATAAAAAGCCCACTACTATTAGGGGGGTGAATATGTGGGAAAGAAATTTTTTGACCTGATACAAAGTTAGTTGTTATTCCTTTGACCCTGGTAATCCCCAGGAAATTAACATACTCTTTTCCGCGCCAGTACTACGTTTCCACTACTTCATCCACACCGGTGGATATCATTTCAAGTGGGTATCTTTCCGGCGGTGCAATATGAAGAAAATGTTAACTCCCATGGTGAATTACACCCTCCGGACACCGCTACAGGATTTTGAACAGGCAAACAAATTTAGTTTTCCGGCATTTTGAGGGGCTGTTTCCCCCGGATTTTTGCGATTCCCTCATGGTTGTACACGGTAATTGTGGATAAATAGGCCTCCTTTTTTGGTTTTGTAAGAGCAAGTTGTTTTTTAACTGAATTTCAAAAAACCGGCCTCCTTTATACACAAATGCCTGTGGATTTTACACCGTGCCCATCCAGATTGTGAATAAACCTGTAAGCAAACCCGTCCTTAAAAAATATTTCAAATCCTTACTGGTATTGGCTTTTAAAAATCAAACTTTTTACACATCTTACAGCACGTTATGCTGTAAACTGTGGATAACCTGTGCATTCAGCCTGCAACAAAGAAGAAGAGGAGTAACCCGAAATCCTTTGCCACAGGGCGTTTGAGGGTAGAAAACCCGATTTTGCAGTTCCAGTTATTTTATTCTATTTTTGCTACCTTCTAAATTATACCTATAATTATATATGTCAGTACTTCAGAAAATCAGGGACAAATACGCAGTGGTGATCGTTGTCGTAATCTGTCTGTCTATTGTTGGGTTCCTGCTGCAGGAAGCATTTTTCGGCAGAGGTTCATTGGGTGGTAGGAATACCGCAGCCGGTCAAGTAAACGGTGAAGAAATTGATATTAACGAGTATAACAACCTCGTGTCTCAGAATGAAGACCAGTACCGTCAGCAGATGGGAGGTATTTCCCTGAATGATGAAACCCGCGAGCAGATCCGCCAGCAGGCCTGGAACCAGCTCCTGAGCCAACGCATCCTGGACGCCCAGTATAAGACCCTGGGTATTGACGTAACCAACAGTGAACTGGACGACCAGCTCACCGGTAAAAATGTAAATCCTATCTGGGCACAACATTTCACAGACCAGAACGGCCAGTTCGACCGCCAGAAGTCTAATGAAGTATTGGCCGGTATCAATAAAAGCGCAGAAGGACAGAATGAACTCCTGGCCATCGAAAACCAGATCATCGAATCCCAGAAGCGTGATAAATATTTTGCCATGATCCGCCAGGCTGCTTACATGCCTAACTGGATGGCAAACATGCAGCTGAAAGATAACAGCAACAATGCGAACATTTCTTATGTAAGCGTGCCCTATACTTCTATCGCAGATTCTACCGTGAAGGTAACAGACGGCGAGCTGCAGGCTTTCATCGACAGCCATAAGCCGCTGTTCAAAACAGAAGATTCCCGGAAGATTGAATACATGGTATTTGACGCCACGCCTTCCAGCAAGGATACTGCCGCAGCACTCAAAGAACTGGGTGAGTTGAAAGCGGAACTGGATACTACCAAGGATGTGGTAGGCCTCATCAACCGTAACTCTGACCAGAAATTCTTTGACGGTTACGTTCCGGAAAGCAAGATCATGGTACCGGAAAAGGATTCTATCCTGCGTTTGAGCGTGGGCCAGGTATTCGGTCCTTATTATGATAATAACGAGATCACCTATGCTAAAATGGTGGACCGTAAACAAATGCCGGATTCCGTGGTGATCACCCAGATCGGCATTGCCAAGCAGTCTGCCACTGATTCTGCTGCCAAGAAAACAGTGGACAGCGTGGAAGCCCTGCTGAAAGGTGGTGCTAACATGAAAGCCCTGGCTGCTTCAGTATCCCAACTGCAATCTGCGAAGCAGGATAGCGGTGAAGCTACCCTCACTCCTATGCAGCAGTTTCCCGCGGATTACAAACCAATGTCTGAATTTGTATTCAATGCGCCTGCCGGTGCTATGAAAGTGATCGACGTACCGGGTGCTTATATGATCATCAAGATCAACCAGGTGAAGAATATAGGCCCTGCTGTAAAGATCGCCTACCTGGCCCGCACCGTAGAGTCCAGCTCAGAAACCAACAGTGCTGCGTTTAGCGACGCAAGCGCCTTTGCCGGTGCAAACCGTACACAGGAGGCTTTTAACAAAAGCGCCCAGGAAAAAGGTACCAAACGTGTAGCTGACGGCATCCGCCCGATGGACTATTCCGTAAGGGGCCTGGGCACCAGCCGCGATTTGGTGAAATGGGCATACACCGCCAAGGTGGGTGAAGTAAGCAATGTATTTTCCCTGGAAGATAAATATGTAGTAGCAGTGCTTACAGAAGCGGTGAAAGCCGGTACTGCCAGCCTGTCTGCCGTAAGACCCGCCGTGGAACTGGCTGTTAAAAGACAGAAGAAAGCTGCGCAGATCACTGCCAAGCTAAACAACCCTGCTTCCCTGGATGCTGCCGCTAAAGCAAGCAACCAGCCGGTGATGCAGGCAGAAGGCATCAACTTCAGCAGCCCGCTGGTAGCCACCCTGGGCCTGGAGCCCCGTGTAGTAGGTGCTTCCTTCAATAAGGCGCTGGGTACTACCAAGGTATCTGCTCCCATTGAAGGCAATGCCGGTGTATACGTGATCAAGGTGGATGGCTACACGCCTGCCCAGAACGGCCAGGATGTAAACAGCCTCAAGGCCAGCTACGAACAAAGCCTGCAGTCTACCCTGCCCAACATCCTGTTTGATGTGCTGAAAGAAAAAGCGAACGTAAAGGATACCCGTTCTAAATTCATGTAATCCTAACTGACTGACATATGTAAAAAGGCCCTCCCGCTTATACCGGGAGGGCCTTTTGGCTTCTGTGTGATAGTGCTGTTAATAGAAGAATTGTTCTGAAATGATCTTGCCGTCCTTTACCTGGAACACGGCTATTTCAGAAAGCTGGGAGCGGGAGGTTTGCCCGTTGAAAGTCACCTCACTGTTGAGTACCATGGCAAAGCTGTCTGCAGAAACGATAGGGCCCTGTAAACTACGGCCATGAAAGGTTTCAATGCGGCCGCGGTGCTTCTCCCCTTTTGCCTTCAGCGCTTCCCGGCCCTGTACAAAAACAGGGAAACCATTTTCCACTGCCTTATCCGGCTCCCGGGAGGTAACATCGTCGCTGTAAAGTTCCTGCTGTATTTCTGCCCATTTGTTCTGGCTGGCCATCTCAGCGTAGCGGTTTGCGATTTCCTGTGTTGTCATATGCATGCGGTTTTTGTGTTGTCTGTACAAAGTTGGCCCCGGGTAATGACAACCCTATGTCAGCAGGGTTTCCTATTTTTAGTAAATTTGTATAAACAGTAAAAACCGGTTTTATGGAAGAAATTGTGAATAAAGTAGCAGCCAGCGGCCTGGAGACCATTAACCTGGAAGATTATTTTCCACAGGGTGAAAACCTTGTTTTTGATATGAAGGACCACCTGTTCATGGGCATGATCCTGAAGGAAAAAGATTTCAGGGCGTCGTTACAGGGACTGGACTGGGAACAATACCGTGGTAAAAATGTAGCCATTCATTGCTCTGCAGATGCTATTATCCCTGCATGGGCGTATATGCTGGTGATGACCTACCTGGAGCCTATTGCAAAATTTGTAGTGGTAGGTAATGAAGAAACCTTACAGACCGTGTTATTTATGAAAAGCCTGGAGGCCTTGCCGGTAGCAGATTTCACGGATAAGCGGGTGGTCATAAAAGGTTGCGGGGATTTGCCTATCGGGGCCAATGCGTATGCAGAAATAACAAGATTGTTGCGGCCCGTGGTAAAGAGCATTATGTATGGGGAGCCATGCAGCACGGTACCGGTATACAAGAAGAAATAGCATTGCACACAGCGCATTGCACATTAAAGCGGGTAGGATCACTACCTGCTTTTTTTATATCAGAACCATCCACGTTTTTTAAAGACAACGATCATCCCGATGAAAATAAAGGCCATTACCCCCAGCACAATGTAGTATCCATTTTGTGTTTCCAGTTCCGGCATGTTTTTAAAGTTCATCCCGTAAATGCCCGCCAGCAGCGTGGGTGGGGCAATGAGCGTGGTTACCACCGCCAGCACTTTCATCACTTCATTCATCTTCAGGTTTACCTGCGTAATGTACATCTCCTGCAGGTTCAGTACCATTTCACGATAGTTCTCCGCCATATCGTTTGCCTGGATAATGTGGTCGTAAATGTCTTTGAAGAATTTTTCCGTGTGCTCATTCAGCAGGTCGCTGTCACTTTTCAGGAAGCCGTTGATCACTTCGCGAACGGGTGCAATGGCGCGGCGGAAGGTGAGCATTTCATGGCGCAGAAAATTGATACGGCCCAGGGTACGTTTACTGGCATCGCGCTGCACTATATCTTCCATAAATTCTATACGCTCCGCCAGCTTGTCCATCACGTGGAAATAGCTGTCCACAATGGCATCCAGCAGGGCATAGACCAACAGGTCCGGCGTACCATTGCGCAGCTTTGAGTTGGGGATATGCAGTTTGTCGCGCACAGGACCAAACACGTCGCGGGAGGGATCATCCTGGAAAGACACAACGATGTTTTTGCCCAGGATAATGCTCACCTGTTCTGCTTCCACGGCATGGGTCTGGGGATTGAAATACAACATGGGCAGCAGGGCAAAAAGATAATCTCCTATCTCGTCCATCTTGGCGCGCTGGCCCACACTGAGAATATCATCTGCCAGCAGGAAGTGAATGCCAAAGTGATCGCAAAACTTGCGGATATCTTCCCGGCGAAGCCCGTCAATATTGACCCAGCTGATGGTAGGGCTATCGCGGTAAGGAAAGGTGTCTTCTATTTTAGTAGGCTGCAGGATCTGGCAATCTGCAGGGTTAAAATCATATACGGTGATCTTCACTTCGGCCGGTTCAGGGCGCACGGAGTCGCTCGTAGCGGGATTATAGCTGATGGTCCGCTGGCGGCGGTGCCGGAACGGGTTGAAGTTGCTGATGTTACCAGGTAACACGGGACGTATGCTCATAATGCCGTTATATAAACCAGTGTAAATATAAGTGATAGGAAGACATGCAATTTAAATACCAGCATTAGTTTCTGTTGAAGACAGCCCCTGCCTGACAGCTCCTCAACCTGCGCAACAAAATGCCCGCGGCAGACCGTACTGCTGGCGAGTGGAAACCCTTTGCCATCCAGTGTTTTAACACAGGGGAATTGTTTTTGTACCACCCATTTGTAAACAAACGAATGACATGGAATCACTTCAGCAACCCTTGCCCCAGGTAGCAGGCAGCCTGCACGAGCGTGTTTGGGAAAACACGGTCACCGCCCCGGCAGGCAGACCGCTGGCAGAGGACCTGCAAACGGAGGTGGTGATCATAGGTGGGGGCATAGCAGGTGTAAGCATCGCCTACCAGCTGGCTACCGTAGGCATAAGGACAGTGCTGCTGGAAAAAGGTGCCCTGGGCAGTGGTGAGACCGGCCGCACCACCGCACACCTTACCGTGGCGCTGGACGACCGCTACTATGAGATAGAACGCATTTTTGGCAAAGAGAAGGCCCGGCTGGCAGCAGACAGTCACCGCACCGCCATAGATTACATTGAAACGGTATGCAACACGGAAAACATTGCGGCAGCATTTGAGCGCCTGCCGGGCTACCTGTTCCTGCATCCTACGGATGACCTGCATAGCCTCAAAAAAGAGTATGATGCTGCCATTGCCGCCGGGCTGCCGGTAAAATTTGTGGACCTGGTACCCGGTATAAAGCCAACCCACCAGGCAGGCATTGAATTTATGCACCAGGCCACCTTCCATCCGCTGAAATACTTGTTGGGGCTGGCGGATGCGGCGACCCGCAAAGGAGCGTTGTTATTCACCCATACACATGTACAGGCCATTCACGCGGAGGGTGTTGTTACGGATAAAGGTTTCCGTGTACATGCGCGTTACGTGGTGGTGGCTACGAATAGCCCGGTGAATGATAAGTTCACCATGCACCTGAAACAGTTTGCTTTCCGCACCTATGTAATAGGACTGCGCATGGCAAAGGGCAGCCTGCCTAAAGCGCTGTGGTGGGATACGGGTGATCAGCAGGCAGACAGCCAGATACCTCCTTATCATTACGTGCGCACCGCGCCGTATGATGATATCTATGATGTGCTGATCGTAGGTGGGGAAGACCATGCCACCGGCCTGGCGTTTGAAAATAAGGAACCGGGACCAGACCGTTACCAGGCGCTGGAAACCTGGGCCCGCAGGCATTTCCCGGAGGCGGGGGAAGTGATCTACCGCTGGTCTGGCCAGGTGCTGGAGCCCATGGATGGCCTGGCGTTCATTGGTCACAATCCTGGTGATAAAGACAACATATTCATCGTAACCGGCGACTCCGGCAATGGGATGACACACGGCACCATAGCGGGATTGCTGATACCCGACCTGATACAGGGCAAGGAAAATAAATGGGCATCCTTATATGACCCGGCCCGTGTGAAATTCTTTAAATCCGGGCGCACCTGGATAAAGGAATTTGTGGGTGGCTTTATTGAATATCTGAAAGAGTACCCGCATGAAGCAGATAAAGTGAAGGTATCTGCTATCGGCGTAGGAGAAGGCCGCATCATTGAGGTGGGGAAACATAAATACGGAGTGTTCCGGGATGAGGACAATGAACTGCACGTGGTAAGCGCTGCCTGTACCCACCTGGGCTGCCTGGTAAAGTGGAACCCGGATGAACAAAGCTGGGACTGCCCCTGTCATGGCAGCCGGTTTAGTTACCGTGGCAAGGTGTTAAACGGCCCGGCAAACAAAGACCTGGCTTATTACAAGGAAAAACTGCCGGATCCGGACGCCACGTAACCCTGTCCAAAATTCTACACAACAGGGTGTTTCAAGACAACCCAACAGATGGTTGACGGAGGCAAATTAATTTCCAGCTGGCCTAACCAAAAATAATTGACCAAGTCAATTATTTGCGGATATTTATTATTTGACTTAATCAATTATTGCTGATATCAACATAAAGCACTCCTGATCAAAGAGCATACGTTAACCAAATTAATCACTTTTTAAAGATTGAATTATGGAAAAGCAATTGAGTAGTAAGAAAGTGGCCATCGTAGTCACAGATGGATTTGAAGAAGTGGAATTTACAGCACCAAAAGAGGCCCTGGAAAATGCGGGGGCAAAGGTGGATGTTATTGCGCCCCAAGCGGGCAAAGTGAAAGCCTGGGCAAAGACTAACTGGGGCGGGGAATATAAGGTGGATAAACCCATTGATGAGGTACATGCGCAGGATTATGATGCGCTGGTGCTTCCTGGTGGAGTGATGAACCCGGACCGCCTCCGCACCATTCCCGCCGTGGTGAATTTCGTAGGCCAGTTCTTACATGAAAACAAACCCATTGCCGCCATTTGCCATGGCCCATGGACACTGATTGAAACAGGCGCGCTGCAAGGCAGAACCATGACCTCCTGGCCCAGCCTGAAAACGGACCTCCGAAATGCAGGTGTGGATTGGGTAGATAAAGAAGTGGTAGTGGATAATGGCCTTGTGACCAGCCGCAAGCCGGACGACCTGCCGGCGTTCTGTAAAAAGATGGTGGAAGAGATTGCAGAAGGAGTGCACGCTTAAAGGCAGTTTCCGGCAAACAATTTCCAATATCAAGGTGCTTCCAATTTCAACGCCTGATTTTCAACGCTACACCGTTTGGAAATTGTTTGCTGGAAATTCTATCTGGAGCTTTTCTTTTTATAGTACAGTTCCACTTGTGCTACACCGGTGGAAAGCATGCCCAGTTTTTTAGCGGCTTTTTTTGAAAGGTCTATTACACGGCCCGTGTTGGCCGAGGGGCCCCTGTCTGTGATGTGCACTTTTACAGATCGCCCGTTGGCCTGGTTTACTACTTTTACTTTAGTGCCAAAAGGCAGCGTGGGATGGGCTGCAGTAAGGGCATTGCCATGATAGGTACTGCCACTGGCCGTACGGCGGCCTTCAAACTTATCTCCATAGTAAGAAGCCTCTCCCTGTTGCTGCAATTTGGGGCTGCAGGCAAAAAGGAACGCAGTGAGCAACAGCATAAGCAGGGAAACGCGGCGCACAGTGTAGGGTTGCATAAAAGGGTGTTTCTTAAATATAAGCTAAAAGCCGCAACAGCGCTATGTTTTGGACAGATTTTTTACAAAAGCAAACGGCACTTTTAAAAGTGCCGTTTATTGCTAGCATAGGGATAAATAAGGCAAGCAAATGTTGCCAAGTTTAGGTATAATAGGTAATGACTTAATGTATATAGTAGATAAAGATTCGGCGGAGGTAAGCTACAACGGCTACTCAACAACTACACGGATATTGCACCTGGAAGGTGCTGCACATGCTCAAACAATAACGGTTATCGGCAACGCCCGTAGCAAGGGCTTATTGCATGTGTGGACAAAGATAATGAAAGTTTATTTAAATATATGATTTCATTAACATATTTATTGTCCAATTTTATTATTTCAGGCAAAAGCCCGCTGTACTTGCGTTACAGCGGGCTTTTCAGCGGTTCATAATATTTTGAAAAGACCGTTTTAGAACGGATAGCCAATGGCAATGTTGAGGATCATATTTTCCTTCCGCCATGCGCCGTCCCCGAAGTCTACCTGGTCAAACACCCATCGGTGGCCCGGCTCCAGCCAGGGCTTGCGCAGGGGAATGCCGAGGTCCAGGCGCACTACCACGATGGAAGCATCAATGCGCAGTCCTACCCCCGCTCCTACTGCTATCTGTGACGCAAAGTCGCTCAGGTGGAACTGGCTGCCCGGCTGGTCAGGGATGTATTGCTGGTTCCAGATATTGCCAGCATCTACAAACAGTGCCCCGTTCACCACACTCACCAGGTGTACGCGCAGTTCAGAGTTATATTCCAGCTTTATATCGCCCGATTCATTGGCAATGTAGCGGCTCACAGAATCCGGCAGGCGGTAAGCGCCCGGGCCAAGGGTGCGTGCCCGGAAGGCACGGATACTGTTACTGCCACCGGTGAAGTATTGTTTCACAAACGGGAGCTGCCGGGAGTTGCCGTAAGGCAGGCCATAACCTGCAAAAATGCGGTTTACCCAGGTGGTGTTTTTAGTGAGCTTCCAGTAATGGCGCCCATCTACCTGGAAGCGCAGGTATTGCGCAATAGGCACGCCCAGTATGGCTTTGGCGGTATCGCCCAGGTTCTTTTTCAGGAAAAGGCCGGCCAGGTTGCCCCCTATGTCTGCATTGGCGCTGATATAAAAACCATGAATGCGCCGGTCGTTCTGGTTATTGAAAGTGATGGTGTAGTTGCTTCCCAGTATAAATTGTTTTTCCAGCGCAGCTTTTTGCGAAGGATCGTAGTGGATAATACTGTCGTAGGCTGCCGTGGTGTCTGTAGGCAGTACAAAAGTAATAGCGATGGGTGAAAAGATGTGTGAAATGTAGCGGGTTTGCTTCCACTGGTACTGTGCCTGCAGTGTAAATGAATTGAGCTTGTAGAGGTTTTGCTGGCTCCATAGTTCGTACGATGCACTGAGGCGGGTGCGCGGCACATAAGGGGTGGGCGGATTGATACGGAAGGGCGTGATGAAACGCGGGAAAGTGGCTGCCAGCTCGCCTTTCAGCGTGTAAGAGTTTTTGCCGATGCTTTGCCCGCCGTTCTGCACCTCAAAGCCTGCAGATACATTGGCTTCCAGCAACACGGCGGAGTGCAGCCAGTTGCGGTTCTTACCGGTAATGGCAATTTCAGAGCCTACAAAGTTGTTTGACTTGGACGTACCTCTTAACTCAAACTGCAGGGAATGTTTAGGATAAGGCGTAAGGTAAAAAGTGGCATTGAGCAGGGAGCTGTCCCTGGAATATGGGCGGAACGTGGCTTTGATGAATTTGAATGTGCCAAGGCTTACCAGTCGTTGCAGCGTTGCATCGTGCTTGCGCAGGCGGTACAGGCTGTCTGGCAGCAGCAGCATGGTGCGGTCAAACACAATGGGCTTAAATTCCTTTTCCGGGTCTATGATGCGCAGTTTGTTATAGAGCGTTACGGGCCCTTTGGTAGCGGAACTGTCTGCAAGCGAGTAGTCCGGGTAAATGGTGATGTTGCGCATGGTATACTTGCGGGTGGCGGCTTTGGTGGAATGCTCCTTGATCTTTACATAGAGATCCACCAGGCCTTTATTAGTACTGTCTACTTCCACCAGGATATTATCTGGTGTAAAGTAATAGTAGCCATTGTTGCGCATGGAAGTTTGTATACGTTCCCGTTCCAGTTTTATGGTCTCAAAGCTGTAGGGATCGCCCACTTTGAGGAGGGTGCGGCGCTTATTGTCTGTCCGTTTAAAATCTTTTCCTACCTGCGTGGCGGTATCAGCTTCCCACCGCACACTTTTGATGTAGTAGCGGGTGTAGGGCTGTACGGTGTACACCAGGGATGCTTTCTTTTTGCCGGTGTTCTTTATTGCTGATGCCCATTCATTCTGGAAATAGCCATTGTCTTCCAGGTAATTTTGCAGCAGGTCAATGTTCACGCTTGGTTTCACGTTGCTGAGCAGCACTGGCGGTTCTCCCCATTTTTTATGCAGCAGGTAATTAAGGCCTTTGCCTTTGGGCTCATGCGACATATTATAGAACCACAACCGGGTGGGCATGCCCAGGAATTTTTTATTAGGCTTGGGGCGCAATACTTTATTCATCCCTTCAGAAAGGGTACCGTAGTCTTTGGGCTTCTTTTTACTGTCTTTCCATTTTATGGTGGCGCCCGTGTACAGCCGGTCCCCGTCTGGTACAGACTTGGTGCTGCTGCAGGCATAACACAGCATGCACACAGCAATGAACAAAATAATATGGCGGAATGTGGATAACATCAAAAAAGTATGATAACGGTGATGGCTATACGTTAAATTAGATTGTTTGTAATAACCGCAGCTATTGCTTGGCCGGCGGTGGTGGCGGCGGTTGCTGCGCCTGTTTGTCTATCAGTTTTTTATCTGCTTGCTGTTGCTGGCGCAGGCGTTTGGCTTCTTTTTCCTTGGCTGCACGCTGGAATATTTCCCGGAAGTGATCATAATCCACCACCAGTACAAATGCTACACCTGTTTCAATCACCTGGCCCTGGATGGTCACATCATTCAGGTTGGTCTGGTACACGCGGATGCGGTAGCGGCCATCCTTGGTGATCTGGTATTCTACGGAAATATCTCCAATGAGGGAGCTTGCGGCCTGGTTACTGCCTTCCAGCATTACGTTAGAGCCGGCCGTTACTTTCAGGCGGTCATTGAAGAGCTGTTTGGAAGCGCTTACGTTCAGCATGGTATTGTCCTGGGCCTGACCGGTGGTGTAGTCCTGTGAGCTTTGGAGATCAAAGTTGAGATCTATGCCTTTAATAAGATTGCCTGCAAAGTTGTTGAGCTGCTGGGAAATGAGCTTGCTGGCGCTCTGGCGGGCCATCTGATCTACTCCGCCGCCGCCGTTGTCCAGGGAGGAAAGCGGGTCATCTGCCAGGAAGGTGTTCAACACCAACAGTGCCATCACCTGTTTGTTCAGGTCAGATTCCACGGTGTTGATCTGTTTTAAACGGGCGTACACCATACCGTTGAACGCGCCCTGGTCTTTAGCCGGCATGTCCAGGCGGAAGGTGATCTCCGGCTGTTTCAGGTTGCCCTTGATCTCCATGTACACTTCAATGGGCAGCTTTTGCAGGTACTGGTTGCGCGCCGCGCCGGTGGCTCCGCCTATCTGGTCTTCCAGGATATTGATGGCAGACGTATTCACCGTGTATTTTGCCGTGATGTCCAGGTCTGCATTCATCGGGTCACCATTGAAGTTGATGTAGCTGCCTTTCTGGATATCAAAAGAGCGTTTGATCAGCTGGTTGAGTGACATTTCATATTTGCCCTCCGAGATCTCATAACGGCCGGTAACACCGAGCGCGTTGCTGGGATCCATGCTGGTATTGAGCGAGGCAGTGCCTTTAGCAGTAACATAGTCACCATTCTGCGGGTCTATCACGATCTTGATGGCAGCCTTGGGATCTATTTCAATGGTACCGTTAAAAGCCACGCCTTTGAAGCCGGCGCGTGCTGTGGTGTCCTTGCCGCGGGCGAGGGAAGAGTCAATGGGGTTGTCTTTATCCACAAACACGATCACGCCTTCCCGGTTGCTGGCAGAAACCTCACTGGCCGGCAGGGTAATATTCACCTGCGATTTATCCAGCAGCTTCATGCTCATGTCTACCCTGGGCAGGTTCATGTCCCCGCGCAGGCGTACGTGGGTATCTATATAAGCAGGGCCATAGTAAGGCTGGTCGGGGTTTTGCTGCTTGCCCAGGATCATGAAGTCACTCGCATCCACCGTGAGGTTAAAACGGTATTGCTGGAAGTTTTTAGTGTTGATGCGCCCATCCACCACCAGTTCATTTTGGGTACTATCCTGCACCACCAGCTTGTTAAAGAGAATGCCGTTTTCGTCGATCACAATGTCTTCATCCGGAAGGGTAAGCGGGGTGCCGGTGTATACGATGGTGCCGCCTGCATTGTCAAAATGGACCTGGCCCAGGATCTTCGGCGCCGCGGCGGTGCCGGTAATGTCGAAGTGCCCGCGGGCGCTGCCTTTCATGTTGCTTACGTTGCCCATGGTAAAGGGCTGTATGCTCTTCATGGACAGGTTGTTGATGTCCAGGGTGGCATTGATCGTACTGTCGTAAGTTCCGGCCAGTTTCACATCATTTTCGTTGCCCTGGATGGTGGCGTCCAGTTTATATTGGTTGGCCTGTTCTGTTTCCACGGTGGCATTGAGGGTGCCCACGGCCGTATTGAGCACAGCCAGGCTGTCTACTTTCAGTTTTGCATGCACTTTGGGCGAAAGGTCCCATTGGCTGATGTGGGCAGCCGCATTGAGGGTGCCGGCGGCCAGCAGCGTGTCCTTAGAAGCCATACCGGTAAGGGTGGCCAGCTGGAAATCCTTGATAGTGGCGTCCAGCGCGGGTACGTTGGCATCGGCTTCGTGCTGGGTTACCACGGCAATGGATTGCGCGCCCTGGTTCAGTTTCAGGTTGATGCTATCCGGCTGGCTGTTTTTCAGGCGCACCATGTTATTTTCATCCACCTGCCAGCGCAGTCGGTTCAGCAGCATATTGGGCTTCAGGGAGATCTCGGTTACACTGTCCGGTAGCAGGCGCACCTGGCCGGCCACATCGTAGCGGGGCTTTTGGGCCATATCGTCCAGGAGCAGCCGCCAGTCTATGATACCACCATTTGCATGGGCATCTATTTCCGTATGATAAAGAGGGGTGAATTTGCTTTGCAGGCTGGCCAGGGTCACTTTTGCATCCAGGGTACTATCCACTTCGTGCGCGGTAAGTTGCAGGCTGTCTGCCACCAGTGAGTCATAACGGATGGTGGGCACGTACAGGCGGGCATCCAGCAGGGAGCTGTCTGAATTGAGATGGCCGGAGAACTGCACCGGTGTGGGGATGTTGATGCCGGGAACCAGCGGCTGCAAGCTCCGGGGAATGCTCAGGGCAGCGTCCCAGCCTATCAACTGGCCAGTGGGTGCCACAAATTTGCTGGCGGTATCTGCAGGCATAACGGGCCGCTGTACCATGATGCCCAGTTTTCCAAATTCGCGGTAGTCTGCATGCCCCCAGGTATGGAAATATCCGAAAGGCCCATCCAGGTTTACGTGCTGCATGTCTGTATAACCGGCGGTGAGCAACACGGTGTCTATGGGATAGATCACGTTGTGGAGGCCCAGCTGCCAGCCGGTGAGGTAAGCATTGCCAATGATGCGGTCTGGGTGCAGGCTGCTGAAATCCGCGTCCAGGTTGCCTTTGAGCAGCAGGGTATCGTGGTAAAGATGGGTGGTATAAAAGTCTGCATGCAGGAGGTGCATGGAGGCTTTCAATGCATCGAGCGCGGAGTCTGAAAGCTGGCCGGAGCCGGTAAAGTCCAGCAGCATGGCCGTGTCATTGCTCTGGCCCTGCATATTGAACGCACCGTTATCCACATCTCCAGTCAATGACACGTCGTGGTAAGTGTATTTATTATAAGTGGCGTCAATGACATGGAGGCCCGCTTTTGCCTGCATGCGGCTCATCACGTAGCCCTGGCCGGAAGCAAAAAGGTTCCCGTCTATCCAGCCTATTTCCGGGCTGTAGATCATCACTCCCGGGTTTACATGGAAGTGCGGTATTTGTACATCGTACACCGCGCGGATGGAATCCATGATGTGCACTAGGTGTGCATGGATGGATGCGTTTGCGATATCGCTCCGCACATCCAGTTTAGTCTTCAGGTCTTCCAGGCCGCCAAAGAAATTACCGGTGATGATCATGTTCTCCGGCAGGCGGATGGAGTCTGGCATTGTGTGGGGTGGCAACCAGCTGCGGATGGCCTTATTGCCGGTCTGCACATACAGCATGGGCAGGGCAGCGGCAATATTTTTCGCATCCGTAACATGGTCTGCGCTGCCGGCAGTTTTGATCACATTGCCATCGTTATCCGCAGCATATAAATTATCGATCACCAGGTGCTCCATATTGCCCTTCAGCACCGCGTGCAGGTCCAGCTGCTTGCGGAAGAGGGGCTGCATGTATTTGTTCTTACGGGCATCCGGTACAAAGGGCAGCCACTCTCCCAGCGCTATGTGGCTGGAATCCAGGAGGGCTTCCAGTTGCAGCCGGTTCATTTGCTGGCTGATGGTAGACCACGAAGGCACGGTTACGGCAATATACTTGCGCAGCAGGGATTGATTGGTTTGCAGCCAGAGATCCCGCAGGCGCAGTTGTGTAGGCGTGAAAAGCATATCCATGGTGGCTTTGCGGATAGTGAAGCCGGTCTTGTCCTGCACGGAAAGCTGGTGTAGCACCGCTGCAATGGTGTCTGCGCTGTAATGAATATCGGTAACCCTGGTGTTGAATCCAGACAGGTCCAGGTGATTGTAATTAGGGTCTCCGCCTGTCTTCACTTCAATGGGATGTCCGTTATCATATTTGAGGGCGGTACGGGTAATGCCGGCTTCAGACACGGTAACATGCCAGTTCACCGTAGGTGCAGCGGCGGCGGGTGTTTTGGCCACCACCGTATCTTTCGGGATGTCCAGCACTACGTTGCCCTTGGCACTGTCCAGCGTGATAGTGCCCAGGAGGATTTTAGCGGCGTCTTTATCAAAGTTGACATCGGCCGCGCGGAAGCTGCGCAGGGCAAAGTCCGCCCCCACGCCGCTGCCTTCATCACCGTAGGCAAAGGCGCTGTTGCGCACCTTAAAGTTCTTTACGATCAGGTGGAAGGGTGTAGTTCTTTCGGTGGCACTATCCCGCGGTGATGGTGGCGGAGCGGCACTGGTAATGGTTTTGGGCAGGTAAGCCTGTTTAAACTGGCCGCCCAGGCCGGCCACGGTAATATCACGGAAGGTGTAGAGGCCATCGTTGAGCAGCAGGTCATCCGGGTTGATGTAAAGCGTGTCCCACTGGGCCTGCGCATTCAGCCCGCCTGCTTCGTCCATCATGTTCAGCGTGGCATGGGTAAGATTTACATCGCGCACGTGAAAGGTGATGGACGTGCCGCCGGTCGTGGTGTCCACGGTAGGACTGGGGCTGGAGAATGCGTCTACGGCAAACTGGTAGTTGAAGGCGGTATCCCGGGCGTGGCGGTACACATTGATGCGGAGGCTGTCCCACTCCACTTTATTGATGCGCAACTCTTTGTTGAGCAGGGAAAGCAGGTTGTAATGCACTTTGAGGGAGGCGGTGTAAAACAGGGGCTGGTTGGCCCGGTCGCCCACGTATACATTGCGCAGCTCCAGGTAGTCCCAGCCGCGGGCATGCACATAACCGATGGTGACCTTGGTTTGCAGCTTGTGCTGCAGGTAGTCCTGTCCTTTCCGGCGCAGGAAATCCTGCACGCTATCCAGCTGCAGCACCAGTACCGCTATGACCGGCAGGATGAGAATAAAGGCGAAGATCCACAAAACCCATCTCCACCAGCGGTGGCGGCGTTTTGGTTCCTGTAAAGTTGTTTCTGCCACTAGACCGAAGACTTAACGAAGCGTGATTGAAAACGATGGATTATTCCGTGTCAATAAGGGTGTTACGAAAGGGAAACCTCCCAAGCTGGCACAACAAAATTCATACCTGCAAAAGGGTGTAATTTATGGGAATGCAGTATGGAGGCAGTGTTCAGCGTAAGGGTTGTTGGTTGGTTAATGGGAAGTGGGAAAGGTATTCCACGGCAATGCTTTGTGAAGATACGCCCAAGGTTTCATTTTTCGCCGGCGCGGTTTCAAAAAGAGGAGGCACCTGCTGCGACTTTTTTCTTCCCTGCCCGCCGCCGGGGAGGGAGGGTTGCGCATAATAAAAGGCCGGGTAAAGACCCGGCCCGGCTGAAGGTTACAACAAAATCTAAACCTGCTTATGAGAAAGCTTAGTTTTTTATACAAAGTGCAGCGTACTGCACGCGTTTTACTTTTTAGATGGCCATGGCCTGCAGGGAAGCATCCTTGCTTTCCAGCTGGGAGTTGCCCATGAGGAACTCATCTACCTTGCGGGCGCATTCGCGGCCTTCGCTGATAGCCCATACCACCAGGCTTTGACCACGGCGCATATCGCCGGCGGCAAATACCTTGGGAATAGAGGTCTGGTAGGCTTTTTCCGTGGCTTTTACGTTGCCGCGGTCATCGCGTTCCACACCCAGGTCGTCTATCATACCCTGGTGCTGCGGATGCAGGAAGCCCATAGCCAGGAATGCCCGTTCACAGGGGATCTCGCGCTCAGAGCCGGCTACTTCCACGAAGCTGGCCGGGCGGCCATCGCCCGTGTGTTTCCACTCCAGGTCTACCAGCTGCAGGGCTTTCAGGTTGCCTTTTCCATCGCCCAGGAAGGCTTTGGTGGCAATAGCCCAGTGACGGTTAGCGCCTTCCTCGTGGGAGGACGACGTTTTCAGGATCATCGGGTATGTGGGCCAGGGCATGTACTGGGTACGGCTTTCCGGCGGTTTGGGCAGCAGTTCCAGCTGGGTAACGCTGATGGCGCCCTGGCGGTTGGAGGTGCCTACACAGTCGGAGCCGGTATCGCCACCGCCTATCACTACTACGTTCTTGCCGGTGGTGAGGATGTCCTCCCCCTGCACGGGGCGGTCGGCCACACGTTTGTTCTGCTGCTTCAGGAAGTCCATGGCAAAATGCACCCCCTTCAGCTCACGGCCGGGAATATTCAGGTCGCGGGGAATGGTGGAACCGCCTGCAAGCACAATTGCATGGTACTCACGCAGCAGGTCATTCACCGACAGGTCCACGCCAATGTTGGTATTGCACTGGAACACCACGCCCTCTTCTTCCAGGAGGGTTACACGGCGGTCTATCACCCATTTCTCCAGCTTGAAGTCGGGGATGCCGTAGCGCAGCAGGCCACCAGGCGCGTCGTCGCGCTCAAACACGGTAACGTTATGGCCGGCATAGTTGAGCTGTGCGGCGGCGGCCAGGCCCGCGGGGCCGGAACCTACCACTGCAATTTTTTTACCGGTGCGCACCCGCGGTGTTTTGGCGTGCACCAGGCCTTTATCAAAAGCGATCTCGATGATGTGCTTTTCAATTTCCTCGATGGTCACCGGCGGCTGGTTAATACCCAGCACGCACGCACTCTCGCAGGGGGCCGGGCAAATGCGGCCGGTAAATTCCGGGAAATTATTGGTAGAGGTCAGGATATCATATGCTTCCTGCCAGTCATTGCGGTACACGGCGTCATTGAACTCCGGGATCACGTTACCGAGCGGGCATCCGCTGTGGCAGAAAGGAACGCCGCAGTTCATACAACGGGCCGCCTGGTGATTCAGGGCCGGCGCGTCGTAGCGCTTCTGGAACTCGTTATAATTTTTGATGCGCTCCTCCGGGCTTGTCTTACCTGGCAGCTCTCTTGTAAACTCCAGGAATCCAGTTGGTTTACCCATGATCTATTGTTAAACGTTGGATTGTAAAATTGTTAATCGTTACCTGTTAATCGTTGTGGATGACCGGAGTTATTAAAACAACCCGGCGATGCATCCTTAACCTTTAACCGTTAACTTTTTCTCGCCTGCTTTCAGTACGGCCTTGTATTCTTTCGGGAATACTTTCACGAAGTGGCGCAGTTGGTTATCCCAATCTTTCAGGATGAACCTGGCCACCGCACTGTTCGTATAGGCGTGGTGTTTAGTGATCAGGTCGTGGAGGGCAGTTACGTCCTGCTCATCCAGCGGGTCCAGGTCAATCATATCCTTATTGCAGCGGGCGGCAAAGGTTTGTTTCAGGTCGTATACGTAAGCAATACCGCCGCTCATACCGGCGCCGAAGTTGCGGCCGGTTTCACCGAGGATCACCGTGCGGCCGCCGGTCATGTATTCACAACCGTGGTCGCCAACACCTTCCACTACTACGGTAGCACCGGAGTTGCGCACGCAGAAACGTTCACCGGCTTTACCGCGGATGTAAGCTTCACCGGAGGTGGCGCCATACAGGGCTACGTTGCCGGCAATAATGTTCTCTTCTGCTTTGTAAGCTGCTTCCGCAGGCGGATAAAGGATCAGCTTAGCACCGGAGAGGCCTTTACCAAAATAGTCATTGGCTTCGCCTTCCAGTTCCAGGGTCACACCCCTGGTATTGAATGCCCCAAAGCTTTGACCGGCGGAGCCTGTGAAGCGGAAGTGCAGGGTGTCTTCCGGCAGGCCTTCACTCTTGTATTTTTTAGAGATCTCGTTAGAAAGAATGGTACCAATGGTGCGGTCTGTGTTGCGCACGGGGAAGCTCTGGAACACACGGGTGCCTTTCTCAATGGCGGGCTTGGCCAGCTTCAGCAGCTGCCAGTCCAGCACTTCGGAGATGCCGTGGTCCTGCTCTTCCTGTTTGTACAGCGCCACGCCGGGTGCGGAGGGCTCGCGGTACAGTACGGGCGACAGGTCCAGGTGTTTGAACTTCCAGTGGCTGATGCCTTCCCGCATCTGCAGGCTTTCTACCTGGCCCACCATTTCATTTACGGTACGGAAGCCCAGTTCTGCCATGATCTCGCGGAACTCTTCCACGATGAACTTGAAGTAGTTCACCACGTGGTCGGGGTCGCCCTTGAAGCGGCGGCGCAGTTCAGGATCCTGTGTAGCAATGCCCACAGGGCAGGTATTCACATGGCATTTACGCATCATGATGCAGCCTTCCACCACCAGGGCGGCGGTAGCAATACCCCATTCCTCTGCACCCAGCAGGGTGGCAATGGCAATATCACGGCCGGTACGCAGCTGGCCATCGCTCTGCACGATCACGCGGCCACGGAGCTTGTTGCGCACCAGGGTCTGGTGGGTTTCGGCCAGGCCCAGTTCCCAGGGCAGGCCTGCATGCTTGATAGAGCTGATGGGAGATGCACCGGTACCACCATCAAAGCCAGACACCAGGATCACATCAGCATGGGCTTTTGCCACACCGGCAGCAATGGTGCCTACGCCGGCCTTGCTCACCAGCTTCACGCTGATGCGGGCGGCACGGTTGGCATTCTTCAGGTCGTATATAAGCTGTGCAAGGTCTTCGATAGAGTAAATATCGTGGTGGGGCGGCGGTGAAATGAGGCCTACACCGGGGGTGGAGTGTCTCACTTTTGCAATCCAGTCGTCCACCTTATGGCCGGGCAGCTGGCCCCCTTCACCGGGCTTGGCGCCCTGCGCCATCTTGATCTGCAATTCGTCCGCATTTGTCAGGTAGTAGCTGGTCACACCAAAGCGGGCAGAAGCCACCTGTTTGATAGCGGAGCGCATGGAGTCCCCGTTTTCCAGTTCCTGGTAGCGGATCTCGTCTTCTCCACCCTCACCGGTATTGCTCTTGGCGCCAATGCGGTTCATCGCAACAGCCAGCGTGGAGTGTGCCTCGTGGGAGATGGAGCCAAAGCTCATCGCGCCGGAAGCAAAGCGTTTCAAGATAGCGGATGCCGGTTCTACTTCGTCAATGGAAACAGAAGGGCGGGTACGTTTAAACGCCAGCAGGCTACGGAGGGTGCAGGCACGTTCGTCCTGGTCGTTCACACTGCGGGAGAATTTCTTGAAAGTAGCGTAGTCGCCCTGGCTGGTAGCGTATTGCAGCAGGTGAATAGTGGTAGGATTGAACAGGTGGAACTCGCCCTTGCGCTTCCACTGGTATACCCCGCCTACCTGCAAACGCTGTACAGGAGACTCTTTGCGGCCATAACCCACCCAGTGTTTTGCGAGGGTTTCGCGCGCAATTTCATCGAGGCCAATGCCCTGGATGCGGGATACGGCGCCATTGAAGTATTTATCTACTACAGATTGATTGATACCGAGGATCTCGAAGATCTGGGCGCCCTGGTAAGACTGGAGGGTGGAGATACCCATTTTGGAGAACACTTTCAGCAGGCCGTCGCATACGGCTTTGATGTAGTTTTTCTTCAGGGTGTCTACGTCCAGGTCCGTGGCCAGCTTGCCAGACAGCTTCATGTCGCGGATGGTGCTGATGGCCAGGTAAGGGTTGATGGCGGTAACACCAAAACCCAGCAGGCAGGCAAAGTGATGCACTTCCCATACGTCGCCGGCTTCCACGATGAGGCCTACCTGGCCGCGGTAACCCTTGCGGATCAGGTGGTGGTGCACCGCAGATGCAGCCAGCAGGGAAGGAATAGCGGCATGCTCGGAATCGATGGCACGGTCAGACAGGATGATCACTTCAAAGCCATCTTCTACGGCGTCTATCGCGTAGCGGCAGAGGCGCGCCAGGCCTTTTTCCAGGGAGCCCGGTTTGCCATCGGCTTTAAAGTAAGTATGCAGCGTTTTTGCCTGGAAGATACCCGTGTCAATGCTGCGGATCTTTTCCAGCTCATGGTTGGTGAGGATGGGATGGCGCAGCGCCACGCTGTGGCAGTGCAGCGGATCTTCATCCAGCAGGTTGCCGTTGTTGCCCACGAAGGTGGCCAGTGACATGACCAGGCGTTCACGGATGGGATCAATGGGCGGGTTGGTCACCTGGGCAAACAGCTGCTTGAAGTAGCTGCTCAGGTGCTGGGGCTGATCACTCAGCACGGCCAGCGGGGTGTCCGTACCCATGGAACCTACCGGCTCCTTGCCGTCCAGTGACATGGGGGCAATGATGGTATCCAGGTCTTCGGTGGAATAACCGAAAGCGCGCTGGTATTTAAAGATCTGTTCGTGCGAGAGATGGGAAAAAGTAACGCGGGGCTCAGGCAGCTCTTCCAGGCGGATCTGGTATTTATTGATCCACTCGCCATAAGGCTTCTGGGAAGTGATCTGGTTTTTCAGCTCTTCGTCGCCAATGATGCGGCCTTCGTTCATGTCCACGATGAACATTTTGCCTGGCTGCAGGCGGCCTTTTTCCTTTACGTTCTTGGGATCAATGGGCAGTACGCCGGCTTCAGAAGCCATGATCACGCGATCATCCTTGGTCACTACAAAGCGGCTGGGACGCAGACCGTTGCGGTCCAGCGTGGCGCCAATGATCTTGCCATCCGTGAAGGAAATGGAAGCGGGACCGTCCCAGGGTTCCATCAGGGAAGCGTGGTATTCGTAAAATGCTTTCTTCTGTGGGTCCATACTTTCGTTGCCATCCCAGGCCTCGGGGATAAGCATCATCATTACATGGGGCAGGGAGCGGCCGCAGAGGGTAAGCAGCTCAATCACGTTATCGAGCGATGCGGAGTCAGACTGGCCTTCCGCCACGATGGGGAGCACCATTTCCAGTTCTTCAGGGGTGAAGTACTGGGTCACGAAATCACGTTCGCCGGAGCGCAGCCAGTTCAGGTTACCTTTCAGCGTATTGATCTCACCATTGTGCGCAATGTAGCGGTAAGGGTGGGCCAGCTTCCAGCTGGGGAAGGTATTGGTAGCAAAGCGGCTGTGGATCAGTGCAAAGGCAGATACCAGTTTCTCATCGCTGAGATCAGGGTAGTAATGGCGCACCTGGTAAGTGGTGAGCTGGCCTTTGTACACAATAGTTTTATAAGACAGGGAGGCAATATAAAAAGATGCCTTATCGCCGGGGATGGCGTTGCGTACTGTTTTAGATACATAGTTGCGCAGTACGAAGAGTTTGCGTTCAAACGCTTCAGGACTGCTGATGTGGTAGGGGGAGGCAATAAATACCTGTTCGATCTCGGGCTCCACGGCCAGGGCAGATTCACCGATACCATCAGGGCGTACCGGTACTTTGCGGTAGCCTAAAATTTCGAGTCCGAGTTTTTCCGCCGCCCGTGCGAGGATCTCGCGGCACTCTTCGCGCCAGCGGGGCTCTTTCGGGAAAAATACCATGCCTACGCCGTATTTGCCAAATTCCGGCAGGCGGATGCCGATCTTCAGACATTCGTCGTAAAGAAATTCATGCGGCATCTGGATAAGGATACCGGCGCCGTCGCCGGTGGTAAGTTCGCATCCGCAAGCGCCGCGGTGCTCCATGTTTTCCAACATGGTCAGTGCATCGCGTACGATCTGGTGCGATTTACGGCCCTTGATATGGGCTGTAAAACCGGTACCACAAGCGTCATGTTCAAACTCTGGGCGGTAAAGCCCTTGACTCACTTCCTGCATTCGTTTAGATTTTAACCCTACACTACTCCCGGCAGCTGGCGCCGCGCGGGTGGAATTACCATCGTTGTTCTGGGAACGGTTTAAAGATACTAATAAAAGGTGGTATTTTTTTTACGAAACGAGGTTATAAGGCAAAAGTTTAGAAAAAATCAAAATTGGACGGCCCATTCTTTGAATAATACCAAAATCAGGAGTGTATTGGGTAGCCATTTGGCCCCGTAAGAAATGTCAACGAAACCGTTGCTAGACCAAACAATTTCAACCAGTTGCAGGGATATTTTGTCATAAAACAGGCTCATAAAGGTTTCCGCGGCTACCTCCCGGGGGGAAGATCATAAAAAAACGGCGCCGCGTACCTGCGACACCGTTGTAAATATGATGGGTTATATGAAAATACAGGGAGTTATTGGCCGAAGGCTCACTCCTATTCAAATACGAACCTGCGCCGCCCGTTTGCCTCCACTACCACCTGCAGGGGCAGGTCATGCGCACTTTCATTCTGCAGGCGGTTCAGCGCCGTTACATAATAAGTATAGTTCTTTCCTCTTTCGTAGGTGGCGTCCAGGTACACCGGGTCCGGCGCCTGTGGCACGATGGCCAGGATCTTGGAAGCGTCGTTGAAGTTTGCCGGCTCTTTGTCTGCAAAGCGGTACAGCACGTACTGCTGGGTAAGATGGGATGTATCATTGTCTTCCCAGTGGATCTCCAGGCCGTTTGGTTTCTCAAACGCGTCACTGAAGTAAGGTGCCTGTGGCACAGGATATTTTATCCAGGGCATTTCCGGGCGCAGGGCGGGGTATTTATACAAATGCGTGCGCAGGGAATCCTGTATGCCGTAAGGATTGCCGGCAAAGGATTTGGCGCTGTAGAAGATGCTACCCTGCACGGTGCCCATGGTGCGGGTGGCCTCGATCTGCTGGGGCAGTTCGTTCGGGTTTTTCCAGGGCGCGGTGGTGCCCAGTTTGTACACACCATGTCCTATGTACACGTGGCGCCCGTAGCCATGCTGGGCCCACCAGGGCAGCAGCACATCAAAGGCCACCAGGCGGTGGTTGAACTCCCAATACAGTTGTGGGGCCACATAATCTATCCATCCTTTTTTTAACCAGAGCAGCACATCCGCGTACAGGTCATCATAGTTGGTCTGCCCGCCATGGGTGTAAGAGCCTTCAAAGTCGCGGTCGTGGTTGCGCCACACACCAAAGGGACTGATGCCGAATTTCACGAAAGGCTTGATGGCCTTGATGTTGGCGCTCACGCGCTGAATGAGGGAGTCAATATTGGCGCGGCGCCAGTCGTCGCGGGCCAGGCCATGATTGTACTGGCGGTAGCTGGCATCGTCATTAAAACCGCGGCCTGGCACGGGGTATGGATAAAAGTAGTCGTCAAAATGCACGGCATCTATATCATACCGCTTCACCACGTCATTGATCACGGAAGCCACGTACTGCTGTACTTCCGGCAGCCCGGGGTCAAAGTACTTGCGCCCGTCGTAGGTGACAAACCAGGTGGGGCGCAGGCGGGTGATGTGGCCGGGGGACACGTTGCCATTGGCATTCATGGCGGCGCGGTAGGGATTGAACCACGCGTGAAATTCCATGCCCCGCTTGTGGGCTTCTTCTATCATGAAGGCCAGCGGGTCGTAATATGGATTGGGTGCCTGGCCCTGGTAGCCGGTAAGGTACTCAGACCATGGCTCCAGTTGCGACAGGTAAAACGCATCCGCAGCGGGGCGGATCTGCACCACCACGGCATTGAAACCATTATTCTTAAACTGGTCCAGCAGGTTGATAAACTCCTGTTGTTGCTGGTAGCTGGAGAGATATTTGGAAGAAGGCCAATCAATATTGGCTACGGTGGCTATCCACACAGCCCGCAGTTCCCGTTTGGGCGATACCTGCCCCCAAGCCGCACCCACACTGATCCATAGGAAAATAACAATAGCCAGAAAATGCTTCACCATTCAACGATACTTTAACCGTAAAGAAACCTGTAAAACTGCGAAAATAGTAAAGTAGGCGGTACAATGTACAGTGTACAAGATACAATATACCGCGGAGGTGCCTGCAAATCAAAGGCCGGAAGGATCACTTCCGGCCTTTCATAGACCCGCTCACGCCACGGGGGATCAATGCCGAAAACCAGTCATTGTACCTTATATTGTCTATTTCACCTTCCTGGAAATATACTGCGAGTAGTCCGGCAGCTGTACTTCATAAGGCTCATGCATGAGCGGGGAAGTGAGCAGGAAATCAGCGGTGGCACGGTTACACGCCACGGGAATGTTCCATACGGCGCCGAGGCGCAGCAGGGCTTTGATATCCGGGTCGTGGGGCAGTGATTCCATGGGGTCCCAGAAAAAGATCACCACGTCGATGGCGCCTTCGGCCACCATGGCGCCTATTTGCTGGTCGCCCCCAAGCGGGCCGCTGAGCAGCTTTCGTACGGGTACGTCCAATGTTTCTTCGATGAGTTTGCCGGTAGTGCCGGTGGCGTACAGCTCGTGGCGTACCAGCACCGTTTTGTTGTACACGGCCCACTCCAGCAGTTCTGCTTTCTTGTGGTCATGCGCTATGAGGGCTACCCGCTTGCGGGGCTGTAAATGTTTGGTATTGGACATTCGCTAGTGTGTTTGTGCTGCAAAATAAGGAGGTAAATCCGCGTTAAGAAATAATAATATATCATAATGTGTTTGTGTAAATCCCTGTCACCGCCTGGTTTAGGACGGCGCAGGGGAAAGAGGGACGCCGGCCTGCAAGGGAATAGTATTGCCAGAATCTATCTTGTAAAAAATGGGATAGACCGTGCTTATAATAAAATTGTAATTTTCGCCGGGCACGGGCGCACAAGCCCGTGAAAGTTTGCTACCTTTGGAAGGCAAAACTGTGTGTTATCATGATTAAAACAGGAAATCCGATCATCAGCATTTATACGGAGATGACGCCCAACCCTGAAACGTTGAAGTTTGTGGCGAATAAATTATTGTACCCTGGCAAAAGCATTGATTTTCAGGACGAAGCTGCTGCCAAACCCTCCCCGCTGGCTACAGAGCTTTTCAGCTTTCCCTTCATAAAAGGCGTATTTATCATGGCTAACTTTGTTACCCTGACCAAAACGCCGGATACGGATTGGAATGACATTATTCCTACCATCCGCACTTTCCTCAAAGATTACCTGGAGGAAAACCGCCCGGTGATCAATGAAGACGAAGTGCCGGTAAAAGCAGCCGGTGGCAACGTCATCAGCGCAGACGATACCGACGTGGTACAGCGCATCAAGGCCCTGCTGGAAGATCACGTGAAACCGGCCGTGGAAATGGATGGTGGCGCAATCCAGTTCAAAAACTACGACAATGGTGTGGTGACCGTAATGCTGCAGGGTTCCTGCTCCGGTTGCCCCTCTTCCATGATCACGCTGAAGGCCGGCATTGAAGGCATGATGAAGCGTATGATCCCCGAGGTGACCGAAGTAGTGGCCGAAGCGGAATAATTTACGTCGCACACTGTTGAAAAAATAATAATAAGGAAGCACAACCTGCGCAGCGCGGGTTGTGCTTTTTTGTGCGCTTACGCTACCTTTACCGCATGAATTTTCAGTCCTTTGTACAGGGCATGCTGGCAGAAGGCGCCCACATGAAGCCTTTGGAGGTGGTAGGGGTGGTCTTTGGCGTGCTGAGTGTATTGTATTCCAACTGGAACAAGATCTACGTATACCCGACCGGGTTAGTCAGCACGGGCATTTACATTTATCTCTTCATTGCCGGCGGCCTGTATGCCGATGCGGGTCTGAATGGTTATTACTTTGTAATGAGCGTATACGGCTGGTACCACTGGAGCCGGAAAGATGCGGCCCGGCACCATACGCCGGTGAGCCACACCACGCGCCCGGAGCTGGTTACCGCCATCCTGATAGCGGCCATCGGGTGGGGCGTCATCTATTTGCTGCTGCGCTTTGCTACCGATTCCACGGTGCCGGTGTTTGATGCTTTTGTATCGGCCACGGCCTGCAGCGGCATGTGGCTGCTGGCCCGGCGCAAAGTGGAAAACTGGCTGCTGCTGAATATTTCCAACCTGGCGGCAGTGCCCCTGCTGATCTATAAACATTATTATCTTACGGCAGCCCTTACCGTGTTCCTCTTTGTGGTGGCCTGTTTTGGCTATGTAAACTGGAAACGGATCGCGGCCCGCGAAGCGGCATTGCCGTCATAAATACCCATGCAGAAAATTGTGATCATCGGCCCTGAGAGCACGGGCAAAAGTACGCTCAGTGAACAACTGGCCGCCCACTACAACACGTTGTGGGTGCCGGAGCACGCCCGCGCCTACCTTCACCAGCTGGGCCGGCCCTATGAAGAGGCAGACCTGTATGAAATTGCCAAAGGCCAGCTGGCAGCGGAAGACGCCGCGGCGGCCAGTGCTCCCCGTCCGTTCATTTTTTGTGATACAGACCTGCACGTGATTCGGGTGTGGAGTGAGCACAGCTTCCTCCGCTGTGATCCCCGCATCCTGGAAACCATTGCCTCCCGCCGCTACGACCTGTACCTGCTCACCTACATTGACATTCCCTGGGAAGAAGATCCCCTGCGTGAGCACAGTGATCCGCAGATGCGCCAGTATTTTTACAACAACTACCGCGATGTGGTGGTGAACGCAGGACTGCCCTGGGCCGATATCCGCGGCGGTTTCGATGAGCGGCTGAAGCGCGGCATTGCCGCGGTGGATAGGCTTTTGAAGGGCGCATAAAAAAGGCAGCGGGGACGCTGCCGGTATATAAAAAATTATTTCTTCCTGCTTTCCACCAGCGCTGCAATATCCGGGTCCGACGCAATGTACCGCATCTGCGTGAGCGTATGCCGCTGGTACCAGATGGTGATCTTTGCCGGGGGCACCACCGTAAACTTCACCGGGTTTGATAAACACCCCGCGATCATCGCCGCCTGCTCCCGCGAAAGCGAAGCTGCCGGGATATGGTAGTACTGCTGTGCCGCCGCCTCCATGCCATAAATGCCATCGCCGGTTTGTGCCACGTTCAGGTACATTTCCAGGATGCGCTGCTTGCCCCAGACCTTTTCTATCATAAAGGTGAAGTACACTTCCAGTCCCTTGCGGAACCAGCCCCCGTGCTGCCAGAGGAACACGTTCTTGGCCACCTGCTGGCTGATGGTGCTGGCACCATGGATCTTGGTACTTTTCTGGTTATGTTTCATGGCCTTTTCGATCGACTTGAAGTCGAACCCGTTGTGGTCCGGGAAGAGCTGGTCTTCCTTGGCGATCACGGCCAGTTTGGCGTATTCGGAAATATGATCATAGTCCACCCACTGGTAGTGGAATTCCTTATCCTTTGGCAGATGCAGGCGGTTATCCAGCATGGTGAGCGTGAAAGGCGGATGTATCCACTTCAGTAAAAAGATGTACAGAAACTGACCCACAAACAACACCAGCAGTACAATCCTCAGTTTTCGCCAGGTTCTTGGCACAATGCCTTTTAAGTTCATGCAGTAGGTTTTCAAAAAAGTGCGGAAAGATAACAAGAATATCGGGACCCACTAAATATATAGTATTATTTCCGTATTTATTAACAAAGCCATGGCACGGAAATAGCGTAAATTTGACTATGCTTTTAGAACTGCATCCACAAAATCCCAATCCCCGTAACCTGAAGCAGGTAATTGAATGCCTCCGCGATGGCGGGGTGATCATCTATCCTACGGACACGGTGTACGGCATGGGCTGCGATATCTTCCAGCACAAGGCCGTGGAGCGCATTTGCCGCATCAAGAACATTGATCCCCGCAAGGCGCATTTTTCCTTCATCTGCCACGATCTCAGCCATCTCTCCGACTATACGAAAAGTGTGGATACGCCCATCTTCCGCATCCTCAAGCGTGCGCTGCCAGGGCCTTACACGTTTATCCTGCCGGCCAGCCGCCAGGTGCCCAAGATCATTAAAACAAAAAAAGACACCGTGGGTATCCGTGTGCCGGACAATGTGATCTGCCAAAGCATTGTAGGGGAACTGGGCAACCCGCTGATGAGCACCAGCTTGCCGGTGGATAAATACATTGAAGAGTACACGGATCCGGAGATCATCCATGAAAAATTTGGCCACCTGGTAGACATCGTGGTGAATGGGGGTACCGGCGGTATGGAGTTTTCCACCGTGATAGACTGCACCAGCGGGGAACCGGAACTGGTGCGCGAAGGCCTGGGCAGCTGGGAAGCCATTGCATAACAAACGAATGAAAGGACAATGAAACAGTGCGGTATTATTTTGATGTTGTGTCTCTGCCTTGGCCACCTGGCCAAAGCACAGCAGGGCCTTACCTGGAAACCGTTAGACAGGGAATTCCAGGTTTCCATTTCTCCAAAACAACAAGCATGGGTTCCGTTTAAACAGACGAGCGAGGTGAAACCCGCGCCGGTGGCGGGTTATATCGTAAACGAGCCGATGGCGGACCGCTATTACCAGCAGTGCTTCGGCTTTTTTTGCAAGCGGGAATGGGAGCTGCAACAAAAAGTGCATATTCCGGTGAAGCTGCGGTTAGGCACCTACCAGCTTACCCGGGTGCAGGAAGGATATTAATAAAGAACTTTCGATTTCAATTTCCAAAGAACAGTGGCATGAAGGGCCCCTTCTAAAAGATCAGTTTATATCCTACCCCGCGGATGTTCACGATCTGTACGCGCGGATCTTCTTTCAGGTAGCGGCGCAGTTTTGTGATGAACACGTCCATGCTGCGGGCATTGAAGAAATTATCATCTCCCCAGAGGTCCAGCAGTACTTTTTTACGTTCCATGATCTCGTTCTTATTTTCATACAGGCGGCGCAGGATCTCTGCTTCGCGGTGCGACAAAAACTCTGAAACGTTGTTGCGGGTGAGGGTTTGCTTGGTGTAGTTGAAGGCATACTGGCCAATGATCACCGTGCCATCATCTGCATCCGGCGGGGGCATGGTCTCGTTATAGCGTTGCAGCAGGGACTTGATGCGCACGATCAGTTCATCCATGCTGAAAGGCTTCTTCAGATAATCATTGCCCCCTACTTCAAAACCTTTCACCACATCGGCGGTTTGCGACTTGGCCGTGAGGAAAATGATAGGCGTGAATTTATCTTCCCTGCGGATCTCCTGAGTAAGTGAAAACCCGTCCATATTGGGCATCATGATGTCCACCACCACTACATCTGGCTTGTGTTCCTTGTAGAGCGTAAGGCCCTCGCGACCATCTGTTGCGTAGAGCATTTCAAAGCCCCGCATTTCCAGGCTGTCTTTCACGATCTGTCCCAGTTGCCATTCGTCTTCTACCAGTAATACTTTTGACATAATAGTTATTTTTAGTTAACGGGTATCCGGATAATAAATTCGCTGCCTTTGCCAATCTCGCTTTGCAGCAGGATGGTGCCGCCATGCATTTCCACTACCTTCTTTACATAACTCAGGCCCAGGCCAAAGCCTTTTACTTTATGGAGGTTGCCGGTAGGTACCCGGAAAAATTTATCGAATACGTTTTCCTGGTAATTACGGGGAATGCCAATGCCATTGTCTGTCACCCTCAGTTCCAGGAAGCCCTTGTCTATGCGGGCATTCAGCCGGATGTCCACCGCGTCCCCACTGTATTTGATGGCATTGTCCACCAGGTTGCTCACGGCATTGGCCAGGTGGGTGCGGTCTACCATCACACGGCGGTCGCCTACCTGGTTATCAAAGGTGAATTTCACCTCCTTGCTGGACACCATCTCGTAGTTATTCAGCATGGTTTCTATCAGTTCACCCAGGGCGGTGGGCTCTTTGAACAGTTCAATTTCTTCTTTCTCTTCTGCCGCTATCTGCAGTACTTTTTCCACGAGGTCAGAAAGGCGGGAAAGTTCCTGTTTGGAAATGCTCAGGTAGTTCTCTGTTTTGCGCGTATCATTGAGCGCGTTGAAGTTCTGCATGGCCTCTACCGCCGCAGATACCGTAGCAATGGGCGTTTTCAGCTCATGCGTCATATTGTTGATAAAGTCGTTCTTTACTTCAGAGAGCTTCTTTTGTTTGAGGATAGTTTGCAGCATGTACACAAAACCAGCTGTGGTAAGGATCACCAGCACCAGGGAGCTCACGATAGCCCAGAGCATCTTGTGCATCACGTACCCAAAGGTCTCTTCAAAGCTGGCCTGTACAAAGGTGCTGCTCAGGGGTGTGAGCGGGGTTTTGAAGGTCTTGGCAGGAGCGCTGCGGCGGATGCTGTCGCGGAAGGCAGGATTGAGCCGGTCGTACCCTTTCAGGGAAATGTGGTAAGTATCCAGGCGGTAAGGTGCAAAGATGTCGCGGCTGTGCAGCTCCGTCCTCAGGATGGAGTCCAGGCGGATCAGGTTAATGCTGTCGCTGTACAGGCGGTTGAGGATGAGCAGTTCAGCGATCTGGCGGGCCATGGTATCGGCATACACACGGGACAGGGAGTCCGTGGAGAGCTGCATGCTGGTGGTGTCCATGTTGTCGTCCAGGATAGGCTTGCGGATCATGCCCAGGGAGTGGCGCAGGTCCTTGTAGCGGTTAAAGTCGGAGGTAGACAGGCGTACGCGCAGGTGTTTATCTGCGGTCACGGAATCATGCAGGCTGCTGACGTTGTTGCGGATATCTACAAACTGCTTTTTGAACACGGCACTGCGCAGGGCGTCGTTCACTTCGTGGTTGAACTGGTCCATGCGCATCCGGTAGGAATTATACAGCCAGTAGCCCTGGAACAGGTAAATGCCCAGGATGCAACTGCACATCAGTAACATGATATTTCTTATCCTTTGCCGCATGTTTATCAAGTGGTGCCTGCAAAACTACCGGATTCCCGCTTTGGCCCCGGATTGCCTTAACAGTAATTAACAATAAATAATAATGATTAACGGATATAAATTCTACCGAAAGAAGAACTTTGATCCAGCAAAAAAGCATCCCATGCATAAGTTCGCAAAAATTCTGATTGGTGCCGCAATGGCACTGCCTTTTGGCCAGGTAGCCCTGGCCCAGTCCACAGGTGTGATCGACTATGACGTTACCATGGAAATGGATCGTCGGTTTGGTCCCGGTGGCAGTAATGGTTTTGGCCAGCAGGGTGGCGGAGAGCCGGGCGCTCCCCCGCAGGTAGTGAATTTTACCCAGCACTTTACTTTTACCTCGGGCATGGGCAAGGTAGACGTGGACCGGCCCAACTTCCGTGGCCGTGGCGGTAATTTCCAGCCTCCCTTCAGTAACACTACCTACGTGGATATGACCCACAAAAAAACCTTGCAGGTGGTAACTGAAAATGATGGCGACAAGAAGAGCTACTACACAGAAGAAGACTTTGTAACCCCCACCAGTGTGGACACATCGTCTGAGAAGACTAAGAAAATTGCAGGCTATAATTGTAAAAAAGCCGTGATCAAACTGCGCGATGAAAACTTCACGGTGTGGTACACCCGCGATCTGCCGGGCCTCAATTACTCCCCTGTAAATGGCCTGATACCCGGTAACGGCGTGGTACTGAGCGCAGAAAGCGACAAACGTTCCTTCGTGGCCAGCAAAGTGGCCCTGAAACCCGTAGAAGATGCCACGGTGGCCCTGCCAGCCGGCGCAACGAAGATCAGCCAGGATGAAATGCGTGAAAAACGCCGCGAGGCCATGCAGAAGATCAGAGAACAGCGTCAACAACAACAGCAATAGCCAAAGACTTATTACCTGCGCCAGCTGTCCCGCTGCTGGCGCAGTTTTCCCTCCCCTACCACACAGAATTCGCGGAACGGCCAAAGCGCAGGATAGCCGGTTACAAGCAACCCTTTTCCCGCTGTATCTTTCGGCCAGGCTTATGTTTCCTACCAACCAAAATTCGCTTCCTCCAACATGAAAAAAATCGCGCTGATTATTAGTTGCGTGCTTTGTGCCGCCGTGTCCTTTGGTCAAACCCAGGTCAAGGGAAAACTGGTGGATAAAGACTCCAAAGAGCCAATGCCTGCCGCCGCTGTGGCCCTTTTGAAGAGTTCCGACTCGTCTGTGGTGCAAACGGCCATCACTGACAACAATGGTAATTTTACGATGAGTGGCATGGGCAATGGCAGCTTTCGCATATTTGTGACCTTTCTTGGTTACAAGCCCATTTACCGCGCCATTACTATCTCGTCTGATAAACCCCAGCAGGACCTGGGCACGGTGAATATATCCCGCAAAGGCCTTGCGCTCAATGAAGTGGAGATCGTGCAGGAAAAGCCTCCGGTGGTAGTAAAGCAGGATACCCTTGAGTTTAACGCCGGCTCCTTCAAAACCCGTGAGAACGCCATGGTGGAAGATCTGGTGAAAAAGCTGCCCGGCGTGCAGGTGGATAAGGACGGTACTGTTACGGCCCAGGGCCAGCAGGTAACCCGCGTGCTGGTGGATGGTAAGCCGTTCTTTGGTACAGACCCCAAGATGGCCACCAAGAACCTGCCGGCAGATATCGTGGATAAAGTGCAGATCATAGACCGTAAGTCTGACCAGGCGCAGTTTACCGGCATAGACGATGGTAACATTGAAAAGGCGATCAACATTGTATTGAAACCGGAAAAGCGCAAAGGATATTTTGGCCGCGCACAGGCCGGCTATGGTACAGATGATCACTTCATGGCCAACGTTACGGCCAACCGGTTCCGGGAAAACCAGCAGTTGTCTTTCCTGGGCGGTGGTAATAACGTAAATAACCTGGGCTATACGCCCCAGGATGTGTTTAACTTCACTAATGGCAACGGAAGTGGCGGCCGTGGTGGGTTTGGCGGCAGTGTGCGTTCCGGCTCCGTAAATGCGGGCGGCCTTTCCATCGGCTCCGGTGGCTCGGGCATTACCCGCAACTGGAACGGGGGCCTGAACTTTAACCAGGACTTCAACACGAAATTGAAATTAAACGCCAGCTATTTCTATAACGACAGCAAGACCAATACCGCTCAAACCAGCAGTACCCAGTACTTCCTGAAGGACGAGAACGGGAAAGACAGTTCTTACTTTTACGATGCAAAGAACAAGGGTCTCAATGAGAATGCCAACCACCGGGTGGACATGCGCCTGGAATATGCGCCAGACTCTATGAACTCCGTGATCTTTACGCCTACCTTCACCTACAACAAGGCCCACAACGAAAACGATAACACTTACCAGTCTTTCGATACCAGCCACACCAGGCTGCTGAACGGGGGGGCGGTGAACAATATCAATGAGGGCACCTCGCCTAATATTTCCGGCAACCTGTTGTTCCGTCACCGCTTTGCCAAGCAGGGTCGTACCTTCAGTGCCAACTTTTCCGGTGGCTACAATACCAATGACCGTACGGCGCTCAATCTCTCCAACAACCAGTATATCCTCAAAAGCGGGGATTATGCTTACGATACCATCCAGCAGCGCAACATCCAGCACAGTGAAAATAACAATGAAGGCGTAAGGCTGAATTATACGGAGCCCATTTTCAAGAACCGTTACCTGGAGCTGGCGTATAATTATAACACCAGCCATAACGTATCGAGCCGCAATACCTTTGATTATAATCCTGCTTCCGGCAATTATGATCTTCATAACGACAGCCTGAGTAACGCTTTTGACAACACCACCACCACGCAGATGGGAAGCCTGAATATCCGCACCCAGAAGCTGAAATATGGCTATACCATCGGTATCAGCGTGCAGGAAAATGACCAGCAGAGCCGGAACGTGACCAAAGACAGCACCGTGCACCTGCGGACGGTGAATTTCTTCCCGGTAGCCTTGTTCAACTACAACTTTGCAAAGGGTAAACGCTTCCAGTTCACCTACCGTGGCAGTACCACGCAGCCCACGCTCTCCCAGTTGCAACCCGTGCCGGACAACAGCAATCCGCAGTATATCCAGCTAGGCAACCCGGACCTGAAGCCCACCTTCACCCATACCATCCAGGCACGTTACAACTCGTTCAACCAGGTAACGATGAGCGGCTTTTTCTCTAACGTAAATGCTACTTTCAACCAGAACCAGATCGTGAGCAAAACGGTGAACGATGGCCAGGGCCGGCAGATCTCCCAGCCGGTGAATGTGAATGGTAACTATAACCTGAGCGGGTTTATGACCAACATTATACCGGTAAAAGGCCTGGAACAGAGCCACCTGAACCTGAGCACGAACGCCAGCTACGGACAAAACCACTCTTTTGCCGGCAACGTTGTGGCAAACGGTGCAACGATACCCAACGAAGCTGCGCTTTCCACCACCAAGACCATGAACCTGAAGGAGAATGTACGTTTTGACTGGTCTTACAAGGAGCTGTTTGACTTCTTCACTTCCGGCAGCGTTAACTGGAACAATACCGCCAGCACCCTGCAGAATGCCACCAATTATTTTGACTACGAGTTCACTTTTGATTTTAACGTAAACCTTCCGCTGGGCTTCATCATTGGCAGTGACGTGGATTACACGGTGACCACCGGGCGCTCTGCCGGGTATAACCAGCATATCACGATGCTGAACGGGTTCGTTTCCAAAAGTGTATTTAAGAAGAAGCAGGGACTGATAAAGCTGCAGGGCTTTGACCTGTTGCGCCAGAATGTGAGCATCAGCCGTACGGTGAATGAAAACTACATCCAGGATGTGAACAACATGGTACTGCAGCGCTACTTCATGATCAGCTTTACCTACTTCCTCAATAAGTTTGGACAGCAGCAGCAGTCACAAGGCCCCCGTGGCCCCGGTGGCCGTGGCATGGGTTTCCCCGGTGGGGGCGGCTTCCGCAGGGGCGGCGGTATGATGTAAAAAAAAGCTGCACGCTGGTATCAGCGTGCAGCTTTTGAAAATAAACAATGCAATTCTCCTTGCGGGAAGAAAGGTATATGATGAGTAAAGAAGATTCGTTTATTGAGCCACGGTAGCCAGTTTGCGGGTTGAAACCGCCCTGCGCGTATTCACCATCCGCTGCACGGCCCAGGCCAGGGTATAACACGGGATGATGTCCGTACCGGGAAACAATTCCTCCATGAAATTAAAGACGCTGCCAAATGCGGCAAAAGCATTGCGCCCAAACATGAAATAAAACACCAGTGCCGATAAGGGAGCCCACACTACATCGGTAACTTCACCTACCGCCGGAAACGCATAACTGGCGCACCCGATCAGGTCCATAATGATGCAAACGGTTAAATTCGGAGTAATTTTCTTTCCCATACCTACCTCACTTTTTTGGGATTAAAACAAATAGCTTACCAAAATTTAAACGTGCAGTGATGCCGCTTTGTTACGCCATCCCGCCGGAAAGCCCGTTCCCGGGCCGGGGCGTTCATTTTCAGTTAATTAAATGTCCAGGGCTTTTGCCGGCTGCCACCCGGTTATCAATGAAATAGATGAATCATAAATAATTTCTATTAAATTCACCTTTACTTAATAGCACGTTATGCCAGAAAATCATTCCCGGAGACAAATGCTCAAACAGGCTGCCACCGTAGCATTGGCAGTTACTTCGCTGCCTTCCCTGGCCGCATCCGTATCATGTACAGAAACAACCGATATGCTGAAAGGAAACATCCACCACTCGGCCTGCGCCTGGTGTTACAGTTCCATCCCACTGGATGACATGTGCAAGGCGTTTAAGGCCATGGGCCTGGAAGCCATAGACCTGCTGGACCCTCCCCAGTTTGCCACCGCCCACAAATATGGGCTGGATTGTGGCATTGTGGCCAGCATCAATAAGGATTGGGACATTTACCGGGGCTGGAACCGCCCGGAACATCACGATCCGCTGGTGGAATACTACCAGCATATGATCGATGAAACAGCCAATGCCGGGTTTAAGAACCTGATCTGTTTTTCCGGCGCCCGTAAAGGCCTGAATGATGAACAGGGCATGGACAACTGCGCCACGGGCCTGAAACGCATCATGTCTTACGCAGAAAAGAAAAAAGTGACCATCGTGATGGAGTTGCTGAACAGCAAGATAGACCACCACGATTACCAGTGCGATCATACCGCCTGGGGCGTGGAACTGGCCAAGAAGATAGGCTCCGAGCGCTTTAAACTGCTCTACGATATTTACCATATGCAGATCATGGAAGGAGACGTGATCCGCACCATCACGGACAACCACCAGTACATTGCCCATTACCACACCGGCGGGGTGCCCGGCCGTCATGAAATTGACGATACCCAGGAAACCTTCTACCCGGCAGTGATGCGCGCCATCGTGGCCACCGGCTACAAAGGCTACGTGGCCCAGGAATTTATCCCCACGGAAAAAGATAAACTGGCTGCGCTGAAAAGATGTGTGAAGATCTGTGACGTGTAAAAATTGTACAGATGCCCAGGCCTGCCTTATTGGGCTTAAGTTAATGGGAAACGCTGGTTGTTTGGCAACCAGCGTTTTTTTATCCGCCGGTATCCTACAGATAAAGAGGACCTTGTTCACAGTACATTGTACAATTCCCCCTACCTTTGCGCCCAAATAGTCTACTACTTATATAGAGTAATATGCAATCATCTTTCAAGAAACCGCTTTCCTGGCTGATGCAGGAATCTGTGGCGGACAATGCCCACAGCCTGAAACGCAGTCTCAGCGCTTTCCAGCTGGTGACGCTGGGCCTGGGGGTGATCATTGGGGCTGGTCTGTTTTCGCTTACCGGGCTGGCCGCAGCCAATAACGCCGGGCCCGCGGTGACCTTATCTTTCATCGTATCCGCGGTGGGATGCTGCTTTGCCGGACTTTGCTACGCGGAATTTTCCTCCATGATCCCGGTGGCCGGAAGTGCCTATACCTATGCGTATGCTACCATGGGCGAGGTGCTGGCCTGGATCATAGGCTGGGACCTGGTGCTGGAATTTTCTGTGGGCGGGGCTACGGTGGCTATCAGCTGGTCTAACTACCTCACGGAGTTCCTGGCGGGGTATCATCTTTACCTGCCCCCGCAACTGGTGCGCTCCCCGTTTGAGCTGGTAACGCTGGCAGACGGAAGCCAGGTGCACGCCTGGTTCAATTTACCGGCACTGCTGGTAGTGGTGGCCATGTCACTGCTGCTGATGCGGGGCACCCGCGGCTCCGCCATCTGGAACGCCATCGTGGTATCACTGAAAGTGGGCGTGGTCCTGGTTTTCATCGCACTGGGCTGGCAATACATTAACCCGGCAAACTATCATCCTTACATCCCGGCAAACACGGGTGTTTTTGGCGCGTACGGCTGGTCGGGCATCTTGCGCGGCGCCGGCGTGATCTTCTTTGTGTACCTGGGTTTTGATATGGTGAGCACTGCCGCCCAGGAAGCGCGCAACCCCCAGCGGAATATGCCCATCGGCATCCTGGGATCCCTGGCCTTGTGCACGGTGCTGTTCCTGTTGTTTTCCCATGTACTTACCGGCCTGGCGCCTTACCAGGAATTTAAAGACAGTGCGGCGCCGGTGGCAGTGGCGCTGAAGCATACGCCTTACACCTGGCTGGCCCAGGCCGTGATCCTGGCTATCATTGTGGGCTACACCTCCGTGATCCTGGTGGACCTGCTGGCCCAGAGCCGCGTGTTTTATGCTATGGCCAATGACGGCCTGCTGCCCGGGATCTTTGCGGAGATCCATCCTAAATTCCGCACGCCCTGGAAGTCCAACATCCTGCTGTGTGTTTTCGTGGGTGGCTTTGCCGCCATTGTGCCCCTGCACGTGGTGGGCGAAATGACCAGCATAGGAACCCTGCTGGCCTTTGTGATCGTGTGTGCGGGGGTATGGATCATGCGCCGCAAGATGCCGGATGCGCCCCGTGCGTTTAAAACGCCCTGGGTACCCTTTGTGCCCATCATGGGCATCCTGGTGTGCCTGGCCATGATGATCTCCCTGCCCGGCGATACCTGGCTGCGGCTGATCATCTGGATGGCGATAGGGCTGGTGATCTATTTTGGGTATGGGAAAAAGCGGAGCAAGGTAAGAGCGGCTGGCCAATAGCAAGCAAACCTATTTGTCCGGCATTGGCTTAAAATCCTGTTTCAACATTCCCATCACCACCATATCCACCAGCTGCCCATGCAGCTTGGCGCTGTGGCGCAGGATGCCTTCGCGGGCAAAGCCCAGCCGGATGGGGATGCGGCTGCTCCTTTCATTTTGCAGGGCAAAACGGATCTCTATTTTATTGAGGTGCAATTCTTCAAATCCAAACTGCATGAGGCGGTGGCAGCAGGCAAGGGCAATGCCCTGGCCCCGGTAAGCCTCGCCCAGCCAGTAGCCTATCTCAGCCTTCTGCAGGGAATGGTCCCAGTTATGCAGGTCCATTACGCCACAGAGTGCGGCATCTTTGAACATACCAAAGGCAATGGCGTCCTGTTCTTCCGCTTTGCGTTGCATTAATTCTATAAAGCGAAGGGAATGATCTTCTTTAAGATTGTAATCGACCCAGGGGAGGAATTTACGGAGGGTTTTGCGGGAATAATCGATCTGGCCGTATACCAACGGGGCGTCTGCGGGCTCCAGTTGTCGCAAACTCAGTTGATCGTTGACCTTGATTTCTAGCATATTAGCCGGGCGGATTTTTTGGATGCGGAGCAAAAATAGGGAATAACAGGTGTACTGCGGACACCATCCGGAAAATTAAAATTTAGCGGTGGAATGCCCGTGCCCGGCGACTTTTCCCAGCCGTTGGTCCTGATTTACAGGCCATCCCAACCAAAAAGGAACAATAATTGTTAAGAGAAGTATAAATTCGCACCGTCTTTGGCGAACTGCTCTTTGGTTTTGACCGTACTTATTTCCTTATAAAAAGGCAGGTGGGCAGACGCCCACCCGCGGTTTATGACTGTACTTATTACTTACTTAGTTTAATATCTTTCAAAAGAGTAACCCGAGGTCTTAAAAAGAAGCAGGCGGGCAGACGCCCACCCGCTGTAGGTTATGACTGTACTTATTACTCTCTTTAATTTCGTTTATCGGGAAATGGGAAGAAGGTGGGGGCAGGATGTTAACCTGAATTGATCTCTCTCGCCTCGTTTTCTTTCCATCACAATTATCAGTTTCAATTACAACGCTAATACGGCAAATAGCACTCCGATTATATGCGGCACAACCGCTATTAACAATACTTTAGGTTTGATGTTAATGAAGTTCTAAGAAGTACCGTGAATTGGTTAGATCTTATGAAAGCCTGTGCCTGCTTGTGTTTGCGCGTGTTCGTATAGGTTCTGTACTTCAATCTTACAACGCTTGCTGCGCTTCAAAATTGCTTAACGGTTGAAAAATTAAATATTCCTCGGTCAGTGGCTCTTTTCCACCGAAAAGGTGGCCGGGGTGCTCATCTCCCGGGACTTGTAAATTAGCCAAAATAATGCACCTGGCAAAAGGAAAATACCATCCGGCGACCCATTTAAACGTTAAATTTTCCATGGCAGTTCCAGGGAAATTCTGACATGACAAATGACATTTGTACAGGCCAGGGGCTGTATTTGCGCCGCAGCCGACCGGCCGGATAGAAAGGAAAACCGTGCTGACAAAAAGAAAACCGGTTATAAGTGGAAAAAGGGAAACGGGAAGCTTTAATGCATTCCATGTTTCCCTTTTCTATTCAGGGCCTTGCGGCCAGTGCTCCTTTTAGTAGTTAATGATCTGCTCCTGGATGTGTGCCGGCAGCTCGCGGAACTTATACAGTTGCGTGCGGAGCTGGGGCTCAAAACCTGCATCGCGGATGGCCTCCTGGATGGTACGGTAAGTGAAGCGGTGGGGGGCACCGGCGGCGCTTACCACGTTCTCCTCGATCATGATAGACCCAAAGTCATTGGCGCCTGCATGCAGGCAAAGCTTGGCCACCTGTTTGCCCACGGTGAGCCAGGACGCCTGGATGTTCTTGATATTGGGCAGCATAATGCGGCTGAGCGCTATCATGCGGATGTATTCCTCGGCCGTGGTCATGTTATGCACGCCGCGGATGCGGGCCAGCAGGGTGTCCACGTCCTGGAAGGTCCAGGGGATGAAGGCGGTGAAGCCATAGTGGCCTTCCGGCTTTTCACTTTGTACCTGGCGGATGTCTGCCAGGTGCTCAAAGCGTTCCAGCACGGTTTCCACGTGGCCAAACATCATGGTGGCGGAAGAGGCAATATTGAGCTTGTGTGCGGCACGCATTACGTCCAGCCATTCCTGGGCGCCGCATTTGCCTTTGGAGATCAGGCGGCGTACGCGGTCGTTGAGGATCTCGGCGCCGGCGCCGGGCAGGCTGTCCATACCTGCTTCCTGCAGGGCGGTGAGCACTTCCAGGTGGGTACTTTTTTCCAGCTTGGTGATGTGTGCCACTTCGGGAGGGCCCAGGGTGTGCAGGCGGATGTCGGGGAAAAGCTGTTTCAGCTCACGGAACAGGTCTACATAGAATTTGAGGCCCAGTTCCGGGTGGTGGCCACCCTGGAGCAGCAGCTGGTCTCCGCCATATTTAATGGTTTCTTCGATTTTGCGCTTGTATTCGTCAATGCTGGTAATGTAGGCTTCGGCGTGGCCGGGTATACGGTAGAAGTTGCAGAACTTGCAGTTGGCCACACACACGTTGGTGGTGTTCACATTGCGGTCTATCTGCCAGGTCACTTTCCCGTGGGGCACCTGTATTTTACGCAGTTCATTTGCCACGTGCATCAGTTCTGCCAGCGGGGCGTTTTCAAATAAGTATACCCCTTCTTCCGGCGATAAAAATTCAAAATTCAGCGCGCGCTGATATAAAGCTTCCAGTTGCATGATATTGTTCCTTGCTAACCGTACAAAGGTAGTGGAATTGAAAATGAAATGCTGCAAACTTATTAGCCAAGGAGCGGGTGGGTAGACCGGCAGGCTGCGGAAACCCCAACTTGCCATGTAGGTTTATCCCGGGGGCAAAAAAAGCGGTGGCGAAGCCGGTCACAGACGGCATTGGTAGGGCGGAAACGGCCGTCTGTAGGGCATTCCACGGAATATGCGTTTACAAGTGTGTTGCATGGTTTATTTCCGTACATTTAGTTGTAGCACGTCCGCGATAACAGTATGCAAAGCAAAATCTTCCACGTACACCTGCTGCTGGCTATCCTGGTCGCCACGCATTGCGCCTATGGGCAGCACACAGAAGAGAAACCCCTGGCACGTTTCCCCTTCAGGCAATTCTTCGGCGGCGTGGTAGTCGTAAAAGCAGTTCTTGATCCCCTACCGGATACCCTTCAATTTATTTTTGATACGGGTAGTGCGGGTATATCCCTCGATAGCGCTGCCTGTAAGCGGATGGGGATCACCTCCGTTCCATCGTCCACCGTGATCCGGGGCCTGGGCGGCTCCCGGCAGGCGCAATTTGTATATAACCGCACCCTGCGCTTCCCCGATTTCCAGCTGGATAGCCTCAACTTTCATGTGAATGATTACGAGGCCATTTCCCAGGTGTATGGGGTGCGCGTAGATGGCATTATCGGTTATAGCCTCATCAACCGGTTCGTGGTGCAGGTGGATTATGACAAGGAAGAGATCCGCCTGTACCCGAAAGGCGATTTCCGCTACCCCCGCGGCGGCACCCTGCTGCACCCGAATATGAATATGATCCCCGTGGTGAACGCCCCCTTGCGCAATGGAAAGGGCTCGGCAAACGGGCATTATTATTTTGATACCGGCGCCGGTATGTGCCTGCTGCTTTCCAACCAGTACCTGACAGACAGCAGCCTGCACCTGCGCCGGCGTTTTAAACGCACGCGCACGGAGGCCGAGGGGCTGAACGGCAAGCTGGAAATGGACCTTACCACCATGCAGGAATTCCGCCTGGGCAGCTTCGTGTTCCGCAACGTGCCCACTTATCTTTTTGACGACGTATCCAACATTACCCAATATCCATCCCTGGGTGGGCTGATAGGCAATGACCTGCTGCGCCGGTTTAACCTCACCCTGAATTACGGCAAAAAGGAGATCTACCTGGAGCCCAACAGCCATTTTAACGAGATGTTTGACTACTCCTACACGGGCCTTATCATTTACCTGATCAACGAAAGGGCTACCGTGGTGGAAGTGATCCCCCACTCCCCGGCGGAGAAGGCCGGTTTCCTGCAGGGCGATATTGTGCTGGCGGTGAACAAGATCTTCACCAATAACCTGCAGGTGTACCGCGACCAGCTCAAATACCCGGGCACCAAGGCTGAAATGGTGATCAGCCGGAATGGAAACCTGATGATCAAAAAACTGCCTGTTAAGAGCATTCTCTGAGCGGATCCATGCCAGAAGGACATCTTTTCGTGAATGGCACTGTCCTTGTTTTGTGCATGCCGCCCCGGATAACGCCGGTGGCCCTGATATTTTATGCTTATTTTGCACCCATCTCAACCCGTAACAAACGATTATGATTCATTACGATAAATTTACCCTGGAGAATGGCCTGCGGGTGATTGTGCATGAAGACCATACCACGCCCATGGCCGTGGTGAACGTGCTGTACGATGTGGGCGCCCGCGATGAAAATCCCGCCCAGACGGGGTTTGCACACCTTTTTGAGCACCTGATGTTTGGAGGCTCCGTGAACATCCCGGAGTACGATGAGCCCCTGCAGATGGCCGGTGGCGAAAACAACGCCTACACCACGAACGACCTTACCAACTACTACATACAACTGCCGGCAGAGAACATTGAAACGGCTTTCTGGCTGGAAAGTGACCGTATGCTGTCGCTGGCCTTCAGCGAAAAAAGCCTGGAAGTACAGCGCAAAGTGGTAACGGAAGAGTTTAAGGAGCACTATATCAACAAGCCTTACGGCGATGCCTGGGCCAAGATGCGGGAACTGGCCTACACCACCCACCCTTACCGCTGGATGACCATTGGCAAGGAACTGGCTCATATTGAAGATGCAAAGCTGGCCGATGTAAAGGCATTCTTCTTTAAACACTATACCCCAGCAAACGCTATCCTGGTGGTAGGCGGCAAAGTAACGGTGGCGCAGGTGAAAGAACTGGCCCGGAAGTGGTTTGGCGACATTCCCGCCGGTGAAAAATACGTGCGGAACCTGCCCCAGGAACCTCCGCAGACCGCGGCCCGCAAACTGGAAGTAAAATCCAAAGTGCCCCTGGACGCGCTCTACAAATGCTATCACATGTACCCCCGGTCTGACCGCCGTTATTACGCGGCAGACCTGGTATCTGATATCCTGGGGGGAGGCAGCTCCAGCCGCCTGCACCAGGTGCTGGTAAAGGAAAAGAAACTGTTCAGCAACATTGAGTGCTACCACTTTGGCAGCCTGGATGCCGGCCTGCTCACCATTGAAGGCAAGCTGGTCAAAGGCGTGAAAATGGAAGACGCCGATGCCGCCATTGAAGAAGAGATCCGTAAGCTGCAGGCCGAAGCGATCTCCGACCGGGAACTGCAGAAAGTGAAGAACCGCGTGGAAAGCATGCTGGCGTTTGAAGACATCAGCCTCCTGAGCCGGGCCAATAACCTGGCGTTCTATGAGCTGATGGGCGATGCCGCTATGATGAACACTGAGTTTGCCAACTACGAGCAGGTGACCGCCGCCGAGGTGCATGCAGAAACCCTGGCCGTGCTGGACCCGAAAAATTCCAATACACTTTACTATTACGCAGACAACCAGTAACGATCCATGAACAGACAAAATGCCCCCGCGATAAAGGATGCAGTGGAATTTGACATACTGCTGAAGCCGTACGAAAAATTTACGCTGGACAACGGTATTCCTGTGTACGTGGTGAATGCCGCCGAACAGGATACCCTGCAGCTGGAAATGGTATTTCCGGCTGGCAGCTTTTATGAAAATGAAACCCTGGTCGCCGCCGCCACAAACTTCCTGATGAAGAACGGCACGGCCCAACATAGCGCCCTGGAGATCAGTGAAGCCATTGATTATTATGGCGCATACCTGAACCGTACCAGTGCGCATGAAAACGCCACCTACACCCTGCACTGCCTCAGCAAGCACCTGCCGGCGCTGATGCCCACCCTGCAGGAAGTGATCCTGGAGCCCAGCTTCCCGGAAGAGGAACTGGCCATTTACAAACAGAACATGAAACAGCGCCTGGTGGTGAACCTGCAGAAGAGTGATTTTGTGGCCAACCGCCACATAGACCGCTACCTGTTTGGCGAGTTCCACCCCTATGGCCGTGTGAGCAGCATGGAGGGCTATGACGCCCTGCAGGCGGAAACCCTGCGGGCCTTTTACCAGCGCCATTACACGTATAATAATTGCCGCATTTTCATGGCCGGTAATGTGCCGGGAAATGCCATTGCCCTATTGAATGAGGCCTTTGGCAAAACCCAGTGGAATGGTACTTCCCAGCTCATAAAACCGGAGCTGCCCATCCTGCCGGCCACGGAAAAGAAGTACCGCATTTTCAATGATGAGAACGGGGTGCAGGGTGCCATCCGCATAGCGCGTCCCTTCCCAAACCGCTACCATCCCGACTTCCCGAAGATGCTGGTGCTGAATACCGTGTTTGGCGGCTACTTTGGCTCCCGCCTGATGAGCAATATCCGGGAAGACAAAGGCTACACGTATGGTATTCATTCCCAGGTGTACAATTTCCGCCAGGCCGGCGCCATCAACATTACCACGGAAGCGGGCCGCGATGTGTGCGAAGCAGCTATTGTGGAAGTGTATAAGGAAATGGAGCGCATGCAGCAGGAGCTGATAGATGAAGAAGAGATCCTGCTGGTGCGCAACTACATGATCGGCTCCATCCTGGGCGACCTGGACGGCGCCTTCCACATCATCCAGCGCTGGAAGAATCTCATCCTGAACGACCTGGACGAAAATTACTTCTACAACAACATCCGCACGATCAAAAATATCTCCGTAGAAGAATTGCAGCAACTGGCCAGACAATACTACAACCCGGCTGATTTTTATGAACTGGTGGTGATATAACGGTATGGGGTATACGAAAGCATGCTAACGCTATCGCCCCTACGAAAAAAACAGGCCTGCCTTTTTTTGACGATGGTTGAAAAGGGCAGGCCTGTTTTATTTTGAGGCAATTGTTATTGGGGAGCGTTTTTATGTTGAAGCGATGCCGGGGCTAAGCACCCGGGGCGCGGCCGATTTAGGAAGGTGGCGCATTTTCCCAAGTGTCATATTATGTTAATGTAATATATTTGCAGGTACAAGCAACACCGGCAGGACCTATTATTGTTAAGGAACCCGTAACCTATGAAATTAACTTTACTCCTATTGCTTACCCTCCTGGGAGGCGCCACCGTGGCCCAGTCCCGGGTTATCCTGGACTCCCTGGACAAGCGCTACCAGGAATGTCTTTCCCTTCACAGCGGCCAGTATAACTGTGCCCAGCAATATTACCGGAGCATGGACAGCCTTCTGCGCCGCAGTTATTCCCGGTTGTGTAACCAGCTGGATAGCAATGGGCGCCAAAGCCTGCAACTGGAGCAGCTGGACTGGGAAGAGCGCAAAACCGCCTATTTTGAACTGCTGGACGCCCGGGTGGACAAGCAGCATAAGACCACGCTCAGTGGCCTGGATGACCGGGTGATCTCTACCGATAATAAAGCAGCCTACCTGCGTAATCGTGTGCTGCAACTGGCACGGCTGGATGCCCACTAGCAACAAGTTCTCTTTTGCAGACAGGCAAATCTGCCACCGAAAAAGGCCTGCCACATGTGGCAGGCCTTTTTCGTTTTTATACCGTGTAAAAGTGATCAGAGCCTTTCCTGGTGGCGCAGCCAGCGTTCGGGGATTTCGTTGTTGCTGGCCAGCAGGTAATCGTGGTGGGAGCAGGGCACAAAATCGTTGCTGGGCAATTGCATCCACCAGCGTTGTGTTTTTTTACTTTTCAGGAATACGGTTTCAATGTCTGCACCGGCAATGTGGAATTCCCAGAAGGATTCGCGCTCTGTGAGAGCTGCTTCGCGGTTTTTCACGGAGCGGCCGTCTATGAAGTACCACAGCATTTGCGAAACCTGTTTGGCAGTCATGCTGCCTTTATCTGCACCGGTTTTGTAGCCATAGATGCCAAAGGAGCTGAGGCGGTCGCTCATGCCGGCGTGGCGGGCCAGTACGCAGGCTTCTTCACCGGTAAGCCCGTTGGGAGAAATGGCAGTGGCGGGGGCATCGCTGGCGCGGAGTACGTTGAGGTCCAGGCTGAAAAGATCCGTATTGCGTAGCACCGGCTCTATTTCGTCCAGGTTTTCGCGCACACGGCCCAGGCGGTAGCAATCGAAACGCAGTTTATCCAGCGTTTCCAGCATGCGGGGGTGCACGTAGTAACTCTGGAAAGCCAGGTGGTTGAAGTGTTTGATGTAATTGGGCTGCTCGGTGAGCATATCCATGAGGAAACTGAGATCGCGGCGGGGCGATCCTTCCTGGAGGTCGATGAGGGCATCGGCCACGGTAGCTTCAATGATGTAATGTTTGGAAGCGTATGCCTGGTATTGTGCATACGTAAGGTCGTGGGAGCCGCCGAGGATCACCACGGTTTTGCCGGCATCTATCAGCGGGGTTAGTACGGCCGACAGTGCGGCATAAGCATCGCCCAGGCCCTGGCCGGGAAGGAGGTTGCCGATGTCTGCTACGCGCACATCGTTGTGCCAGTAATAGAGGTTGTAAAATTCGCGGCGGATGGCGTTAGGCCCATCCATACTGTTGCGCGGCGGGAAGCTGCCGCGTTCTTCGCCCACACCCAGCAAAACAATATCGGCCGTGTCCAGGTCGGGAAAGTACGCTTCCGACTCGTAGGTATCGATCGCCCCGCCCATTTGCGCAGGGTCATACTCCTGGTCGTCATTTAACCAGGCTTTGGATACGGGCTCAATAAAATCTTGTAAATGTGTCAGATCTGCCATCAGAAATACCGGTTGTTTGCCGGCAAACCTACAACAAGAATTTTAAAACACGAATTACATAGGTGGGGCTGCAGTGTGACGTGGAAAACGTGGAAAAATAACAGATTTGCGCTTAGTTCTTGTGCACAATAAATTCAAAAGGCTTTGGCGTTTTGCGGGCAAACGCTTTCAGCAATACGCTGCGCTTGTTGCTTACACGGGTCTTGTTACAATCCACCACTTCCGTTACACTCACCACATAATCCATCGTCTCAATAATGCTCAACATATCGCTGATCTGTTTTACAGCAGATTGGATCTGTTGCTCATTATAACGGTCTTCGTGTAGTAAGATCAATAAGTCTCTTTCTACCGGTTTCATGAAATAAAATTTGTTTGTCCTTAAAGAATAATTCAGTTCCACAGGTTGTTTTCTAAGGATAGGATAGTCGGCAAATTAATGCATGTGTTTTTTGTTCATCGTGGGACAACCGCAATCGTTCTTTTTCAGGACGCTACAAGATTCGCAAAATAAACTTCCACACAAACAAAGGATCAGGATCCATTTAAGTTTCATACTGCAGTTTAAGATTCTTCTTAAATTTAATCGTACTATTAAAGTGTCAATTTTTAGCAAGTGCGCTGCGGTACAATTCGCGTACGTGGAATTTACAATTTCTTAACCGGAAATTAGTCAATTAAAACTAAATTCGCACAAAATTAACACTTTTTGGCCACAACCTTCCCGCCTGTTAAGATCCTGGTAGTCCCGCTGGACTGGGGTCTGGGCCATGCCACCCGCGACATACCGATCATACATGAACTATTAAACGCTGGCTGCGAGGTACTTATTGCTGCTGAAGGCAAACACGCCGCTTTGCTGTCCCAGGAGTTCCCACAAATTACGATCCTTCCATTGAGAGGCTACCGCATTGAATATGCGCAAAAAGGTAAATTCTTTGGCCTCAAGATCATCAGCCAGATTCCCAAGATCATTGGTGCCATCCGCAATGAACAGCGCTGGCTGCGTAAACTGGTGAAAACCCACCAGATAGACGCGGTGATCTCTGACAACCGTTTTGGCCTGTATCACAAAGACCTGCCCACCGTGATCATCTCCCACCAGCTGCTGATCAAGACACCCTTTGGTGGTCCGCTGGAGCGCTGGCTGAAAGCGATGAACTATAGCTACATCCGCCGGTATACACACTGCTGGGTGCCCGACTACGCGGGCGAGAACAACCTGGCCGGTGAACTGGCGCATCCCCACCCACTGCCGCCCAACGTGCAGTTCCTGGGTTGCCTGAGCCGCTTTGAGCCGAGGCCGGAAGTAGCGCAAAAATATGACCTGCTGGTACTGATCTCCGGTCCGGAGCCCCAGCGCACCAACCTGGAAAAGATGGTGCTGGAGCAGATCAAGCCCCTGCACATCAAAGCCCTCATTGTGAGCGGTAAGCCCGGCACGCCGGAAATGAACCAGGTAACGCCCGAAGTACAGCAGGTAAACCACCTGAATGCTGCCCAGCTCAATGAAGCCATGGCCGCATCTGCCATGGTACTGAGCCGCTCCGGCTACACCACCCTGATGGACCTGGCCAAACTGGATAAGAAAGCTATCCTGGTGCCTACGCCCGGCCAGTCAGAACAGGTATACCTGGGTGAATGGCTGATGGAAAAAGGCTTCTTCTACAATGTGAGCCAGGATGCATTCAACCTGCCCACTGTACTGGAAGCTGCAAAGACCTTTCCCTTCAAATCACTTGGCAAGCAAGACATGGAAATGTACAAGGAAATTGTGCGCGGGTTTGCCCGGGAGGTGAAGGACAGCCAGGCAAAGCGGCTTGGCGGTAAATAAGCGATACATCCTTACCCATAGCATGAAAAGGCTTCCGTAGCAGGAAGCCTTTTTAATGATGTGGGTAAGATGCAGCCTGCAGCGGCCGGCTATTTGGTCGCATTCACCAATCCTGTTACGGCTTCTTTCGTATTGCCGATAAAGATCTTTTTTCCTACGATGGTCACAGGGCGCTTCAGGAAGGAATATTCTTCCAGGATGAGATTTTTATAGTCTTCTTCCGTGAGTTGTTTTTCGTGAAGGCCCATGGGACGGTATTTCATAGACCTGCGGCTGAAGAGCGCTTCATAGCTTCCGGCCAGTTTGTACATTTCTTCCAGCTGCTGTGGTGTGATCTTCTCTTCCTTGATATTTTGCAGGGTAAAGCCTTTGGCCGCCAGTCCCGCTTCATCCAGAATTTTCTTACAGGTGCTGCAACTGGAGAGATGATAACATTTATTCATGAGCACGATAATTTCGCGCAAAGATAAGCATTGGCAGGATGGCAGCTATCCTGTGCGCCTGCACAACTTGATTTTGCGTAATACCCTAAAAACCTGTAGGTTTACCGCATGCAAAAGAAACTGTTTTTACTGGATGCCATGGCCCTCATATACCGGGCCTATTATGCGCTGATCCGCAATCCGCGGCTCACCAGCAAGGGGCGCAATACCAATGCGCAATTTGGTTTCACTACTACCCTGCTGGACCTCATCAACAAAGAAAATCCCACCCACATGGCGGTGGCTTTTGATACCCTGGCGCCCACAGAGCGCCACAGCTCTTTTGCCGATTATAAAGCAAACCGTGAAGAAGCGCCGGAGGACCTGCTGGCCGCCCTGCCGGATATAAAACGCATCATTGAAGGCTTTAATATTCCCGTGGTGGAAGTGGATGGCTATGAAGCAGACGACGTGATCGGTACACTGGCCTGGCAGGCGGGCGACGCGGGTTACGAAGTGTTTATGGTAACGCCGGATAAGGACTATGGCCAGCTGGTACGCGCCAACGTGAAGATCTGGAAACCACCCTACCAGGGCGGCAAGGAGGAGATCTTGGGCCCTGAAGAAGTATGTGCCAAATGGCAGATCAAAGACGTACACCAGGTAATCGACATCCTGGGCCTCATGGGCGATGCCGTGGATAACATTCCCGGGATAGCCGGTGTGGGTGAAAAGACCGCCATGAAGCTGCTGGCGGAATATCACAGCCTGGAAAACGTGCTGGATAATGCGGATAAGATAGGTGGCAAAATGGGTGAGAAGATCAAGGCCGGCCGTGAAAACGCGCTCCTATCCAAACAACTGGCCACCATCATCACCGATGTGCCGGTGACCTTCCACGAAGAAGATTTTTCACTGAAAGGCCCGGATAAAGAAAAACTCTCCGTTGTTTTTAATGAGCTGGAATTTAAAACCCTGGGTAAACGCATCTTCGGCGAAACTGCTGAAACGCCCGTGAAAGGCCGCGTACAGCAGACAGACCTCTTTGGCCAGGTAGTGGAAAACACACCTGCGGAAGCGCCCCTGCCGGTGGTGGAAGAACCGGTGGTGGATGTATACCGGGCAGAAAGAAATATCAATAATACCCCTCACAACTACCAGCTGGCACAAACGCAGGCCGAATTGCATGCCTTGCTGGACATACTGATGCAGCACCCCGAGATCAGCTTTGATACGGAGACCACCGGAACGGATGCCAACGCGGCAGACATTGTAGGCATGAGCTTTTCCGTGAAAAGCGGGGAAGGCTGGTACGTGCCCACACCGCCGGACCGGGAAGGGGCGATCAACGTGATCAAAACATTTGTGCCCCTGTTTGAACGGGAGGATGTGACCTTCATTGGCCAGAACATCAAGTACGACCTGATCGTGCTGAAATGGTATGGCTTTTCCGTGAAAGGTAAATTGTTTGATACGATGCTGGCCCACTACCTCATAGAGCCGGAAGGCCGCCGCGGTATGGACCAGCTGAGCGCCCAGTACCTGGGGTATGAGCCGGTGCATATTGAAGAACTGATCGGTAAGAAAGGCAAAGGCCAGGGCAACATGCGTGATGTGGCCCTGGACAAGATCAAGGACTACGCCGCGGAAGATGCGGACATTACCCTGCAGCTGAAGGAAAAATTTGCCCCCCTGCTGACCCAGCGCAAGGTGGAAAAAGTGTTTTACGACATAGAAACCCCGCTGGTAAAAGTGCTCACGGATATGGAGTACGAAGGCGTAAAAGTGGACATTAACGTATTGCAGGAATATTCCAGGGAGCTGGAAAAAGAAGCGGCCCGCGCGGAAGAAAGCGTATATGCGCAGGCGGGCGTGCGCTTTAACCTGGCATCGCCCAAGCAACTGGGAGAGGTTTTGTTTGAAAAACTGCAGCTGGACCCCAAAGCCAAGAAAACCCGTACCGGCCAGTATGCCACCGGGGAAGATGTGCTGGCCAAGCTATCCAACAAACACCAGATCGTGGAAGATATCCTGGTGTTCCGGGAGCTGACCAAGCTGAAATCTACCTACGTAGATGCGTTACCGTTAATGGTGAACCCGCGCACCGGCCGCGTGCATACTTCCTATAACCAGGCGGTAGCGGTTACCGGCCGTTTGAGCTCCAACAATCCCAACCTCCAGAATATTCCCATCCGTACAGACCGCGGCCGCGAGATCCGCAAGGCCTTTGTGCCCCGCGACCCGGACCACGTGCTGGTTTCAGCGGATTACTCGCAAATAGAGCTGCGCATCATTGCTGCCATCAGTGAAGATGCACAGATGATCTCCGCCTTCCAGCAGGGGCTGGATATCCATGCCACCACCGCCGCCAAAGTGTATGGGGTGGAGATGGATGCCGTGACATCCGACATGCGCCGCAATGCCAAGAGTGTGAACTTCGGGATCATTTACGGGGTAAGCGCCTTTGGCCTGTCTGAGAACCTGGGCATTGCCCGCAGTGAAGCAAAGACCCTTATTGACAACTATTTTGCACAATACCCGGCTATTAAGCAGTACATGGAAGACCAGATCAGCTACGCACAGCGGAAAGGCTATGTGGAAACACTGCTGGGCCGCAAGCGCTGGCTGAAAGACATCAACTCCGGCAATGCCGTGGTAAGAGGGTATGCCGAGCGCAACGCCATCAACATGCCCATACAGGGCACAGCTGCAGATATGATCAAGCTGGCCATGATCTCCATTCACGACCGCTTTAGAAAGGAAGGAATCCGTTCCCGTATGATCCTGCAGGTGCATGACGAGTTAGTGTTTGACGTACACCGCTCTGAACTGGATAAGGTAAAGCCGCTCATCCTGGAAGGTATGCGCAACGCCATGCCCCTGGCTGTTCCCATAGATGCAGAGGTAGGTGAAGGGGAGAACTGGTTGCAAGCGCACTAAACAAACGTTTGTTACGATAAAAGAATGGAAGTGTACATGAGAACACTTCCATTTTTTATTGTGGGGTACTATGATTTTTCAGATTAATATTGTACTTTTTTGGTACCATATTTTGTTTAACAGTTTTACTATTTACACAATCTAAGCTGATCGAAAAAATCCTGTAACTAACGAATCACCGTTTAATGAACGATGCAAACCTCAAGACTGAAACTGATATTCTGTAAGCTGGAATATTTTGAGGCTTTATTGCAGGGTTCCCATCAACTGGCAGACCTGCTGAAGATCAATATTCCCGAGCACTGGACCCAATACCCGGAATTGGTGCTGGTAGCTTACGACAAACTGCGCAACCATCCCGAGCTTAACGGCTGGTTTTTTTACCTGGTCATTCATAAAGAAGACCGCACCCTCATGGGCACCGGTGGCTTTAAGTCGCTCCCCGATGCCAATGGCGTGGTGGAGGTAGGCTATGAGATCCATGAAGATTACCGGGAGCAGGGCTATGGCACAGAGTTGCTGCAGGCCCTCATTGATTATGCATTTGCCCATCCGCAGGTAACGGAAGTAATTGCCCACACGCTGGACGAGTATAATGCGGCCGTGAAGGTATTGCAGAACTGCGGCCTCACCTTTGTCGGCAGTAAGCCTGCGGCGGATGAAAAAGACCCGTTGTGGCGCTGGTCGCTCACCCGGGAAGTGTATGCGCGCAAATTGATGGCGCTCACTGAAAAAGTGCTCAGCTAAGCGAAAATGGTTAACCACCCCCGCTAATAAAAGTCCCCACGTTCCACATTAAACGCACGGTCAAAATGTTCTACCACCTGCACAGGCGGTGTTGTGCCCGGTACTAACCGGCGCAGCGGTACAATGATCTTTGGAAACTCGTCTGCAAAGTCCAGGTGACGGCACAGCTGCAGGCCAAATGTTTTCATCACGGCGGTAAAGGCCGGCAGGTCATTGCCCCAGAACTTCACATACTTGCAGGCGCTCACATTCAGCTCTGTGAGGGCTTCGCGGGTATTGGACAGCAGGCCAAATTCCAGGGTGCAGTCCTGCACCAGTTCTGTTTTGTAGCGGGCGTAGTGTTTCAGGATATAATCCGTAGGGTGCAGGTTAGTGGTGAGGCTTTCTTCACTGGCCTCGTTATACACGGCGCTGGCTTTTGCCGGGAAAAGCGCGGCCAGGGCCAGGAACAGGTCCCAGAGCTGGGCGTTGTTCACATTGATGGCGGCAGTGAAGGTGTAAGGCAGCTGGGGTGTATGATTGGGCTGCAGGGTATAGCCGGGCTGGATATTGGCTTCCCGCCTGCGTTCCAGCAGTTCATCGATATCAGGGCGGTCAGGCATTTCATCGGCGCGGGGCACGCGGAGAGTGATGGGCAGTTCTAGCATGCGGGCAAGATACGCCATCCCCCGCAACGCGTGTAAGGAACGCTTACTAAAATGACGAATGGTCTTGCAAATATGCCCTTCGCGAAGTAGTTTGTCCAGGAAGACGGCAGGCTGCAAACGGATCTCAATGCAGCACGCAAATGTGCACAAAACTGCTCTTATGCGCAACCGGTAAGGACTATGACTGGCGCCGGGCGGAGCAATGGCTGCCCCATACGGTCTGGTACCCGCTGGCGGTGCGTATCAGAGATAAAGAATAAAAATGCTCGGGGTATGCGTTCGTAAAATATGCTTGTGGGAAGTGATGGAATACGCAGGGCCTGTCTTTTTAAGGGGCAGCAGCACAGGCGGGAAATTGTTCTTGGAGCGGGGTAATTCATCCCCGGAAATTAAGCGGGGCCTGTGCAGTTTGCTTTTTGAAGTAATTCGAGAAATGTGCCACCTCATCAAAACCCAGCGAATATGCAATATCCGCAATGCTCCAGTTGGTTTGTTTCAGCAACACTTTAGCTTCTTCTATTACGCGGCGGCTGATGAGCTCCGAGGTGGTCCTGCCGGTAACTTCCTTCAATACTTTGTTGAGATGATTTACATGCACGGCCAGGCGGTCTGCATATTCTTTGGGTGTACGCAATCCCAGTCTTTGCTGCGGCGACTCCAGCGGGAACTGTCTTTCCAATAACTCCACAAACAGGGAAGAGATGCGCTGGGAGGCATTTTGCGAGGTAGTGAGCGCGGAAAGCGGCTGTAGTTTTTGCCCGTAATGAATAAGCTCCAGCAGGAGATTGCGGAGCAGGTCGTACTTGAATTTATAATCGGATGCCAACTCCCGCTGCATTTTGCGGAAGATGTATTCCACCTCCGCACGGGCGGTTTCGTCCAGTTGGAAAATGGGAAGCTGGCCGGGCTGGTAGATCGGCAGCTCTTCCAGGAGCACTCCTGATTTGCGCGGAAGGAGGAATTCAGGCGTGAAAATGCAGAACATGCCCGTTTGGTTAGCATCCGCAGGTATCCAGTGGTAGGGGATCCTGGGTGTGGCAAAGAGCAATGCGTTTTGATCAATATCCACTACTTTGTCTGCATATTCCGCGCGGCTTTTCCCGCGCAGCCAGGCTATTTTGTAATAAGCCCGCCGGCTGTAAGGCATGGTGCGGCGGCCGGTGGTTTTGTCAAACAGTTTTTCCGCCTCAAATACATTGAAGTGGCCAATATCCTGCGCAATGCCTTCCGGTAAAGGAGCCGCATTGCGCAGGTAAAAGTCTTCCAGTGATGTATGCTCGGGCATGCGGGTCTTATATAATTCAAATATACCGAAAAAGAACATGCTGGTGTTGGGACGCGGACTGTTACAACATCATGCCGCCGGCCGCTTCAATGCGTTGCCCATTCACCCACCGGGCATCTTCCGTGCAGAGGAAGGCTACAACGCCGCCTATATCTTCGGCCACGCCAGGGCGCCCCAGGGCGGTAACGCTGCTGACCATTTTCTGCAGGTCTTCATTGCTGCGCAGGTGGCCGTTGCCAAAGTCCGTCATGATGGCGCCGGGGGCTACTACGTTTGCACGGATGCCACGGGAGCCCAGCTCTTTGGCCAGGTAGCGGGTGAAGGTTTCCACGGCGCTTTTCAGGGATGCGTAGGCAGATGAACCGGGTACCGCTACGCGGGTAAGGCCGGAAGAGATGTTCACAATACCGCCGCCATCATTCATAAGCGGCAACAGCTTTTGGGTGAGGAAGTATACGCCTTTGAAGTGCACGTTGAGCAGGTCATCAAAGAAGGCTTCGGTAGCATCGGCGATGGGGCTGTAGCCACCCTGGCCCGCGTTGTTCACCAGGAAATCAATGTGGGTTTTGTTGAAGTGCGTTTTCAGCGCAGCGGTAAGTTGTTCCGCGAAGGCCGGGAAGCTGGAAATGGTGCCGGTATTGAGTTGCAGGGCAGCAGCTTTACGGCCGCCCTCCTCTATTTGGGCCACTACGTTTTGCGCATCTTCCGCGCGGCTGTTGTAGGTGATGATCACGTCAATGCCTTTTTGAGCCAGGCGCAGGGCCATGTCTTTGCCCAGGCCGCGGCTACCGCCGGTCACAAGGGCTATTTTGCTGGTGTTTTCCATTGCAGATTGTTTTCTGCAAAGTTAGGACAGCGTGATAGCTGCCCGTTTGCGAGGATCAATCGGATATTTGCGAAAATCAAATAATGAAGGCGAAAAAAGGGCAGGATTGCGTATAAAGCAAAAGGCGGCCATCAATTACAATGGCCGCCTTCGTCTTTAAATTACGGTAAATTATTGCGTCACCTTGTTCAGCTCATCTCCTGCTTTTAGCACCGCCTCGTTCACTTCTTTTACCTTGCTGGCCTCCATCTTCTCTACTTTCCTGTCATACGTCAATACCCCGTTCACTTCGTGCTCCACATCCGTGGTCTGCGTGTAGATGGCTACGCTCAATCCGCGGTAACGCATCAACTGTTCCACACAATCCAGCAAATAAGTATACCGGTCTGTGAGCGCTGCTTTTGTAGGCTGAAAATCATACGCATTGTTCTCCACCGGCCACATATGGCCGCGTACAAACAAGCCTACGCCGCCAAACTCGCCCAGGGAGGCTGCGCGCTTTCCATCGGGCTCCGATGCGCCGTTTGGACCCACGTAAATGTGGGTGTCCACGTAATCGCCGTTACCAGGATCGCCATAGGCTTTCTGGTAGGAAGGATTGTTGTTAAATCCCGAATTGCCATTCACCAGCCGGGATGGGTCATAGGCTTTCACCCAGTTGGTGATGTTCTTTACGTCAAAGGCGCCCCAGTTCTCGTTGAAAGGTACCCAGGTAATGATGGAGGGGGAATTGTAGTGTTCGTCAATGAGTGCCTTTAATTCCTGGCGGAAGGTGGTACGGCATTTCAGCGTGTCTTCATTTTGGTACCAGATTGCAGGCATATCCTGCCATACCAGCAGGCCCAGTTTATCTGCCCAGTAGTAGAAACGTTGCGGCTCCGTTTTCATGTGCTTCCGGATCAGGTTAAAACCGGCGTTCTTGGTGTACTGGATATCATATTTAAGCGCGGCTTCCGTGGGGGCGGTGAGCACACCGTCCGGCCAGTAGCCCTGGTCCAGGAGGCCCAGTTGCATTACGAATTTACCGTTGAGCAGGGGGCGTACCACGCCGTTTACTTTGCCCAGCTTAATATCCCGCATGCCGAAGTAGCTGGTCACTTCATCGGCCACACTGCCGTCCGGGTTGTGCAGGGTGAGTTTGAGGTCGTAGAGGAAAGGCTCACCGGGCGACCATAACACCGGGTTTTCAATGGGCAGGTAGAATGCCTCACCGGTGGCGGCATTTGCCCGGGAAACCACTTCTTTGCCATTAAGGGCTATGGCAGTCACCTTAGCCTTGCCAGGGCTGTTGACGATCACCTGGAGGCGTTTGCCGTCTACATCGGGCAGCAATTTTATGTTGCTGATGTAGGTGGGATTCACCGGCTCCAGCCACACGGTTTGCCAGATGCCGGAGGTAAAGGCATAGTCGCCGCGGGGGCCGTTCTTGCCGGACGGGGTGCGGCCGTCGTTGGGGTCGTGTGCCGCTACCACGATGGTGTTGGTGCCATCCTGTAAAAAAGGCGTGATATTGATGTTGAAGGCATCATAGCCACCGGCATGCGTACCGGCTTTTTTGCCATTTATAAAAATGGTGGCGTCATGGTCCACCGCGTCAAAGTGGAGCAGCACGTTCTTATGCCCCCATGCGGCGGGGATCTCAAAAGTGCGGCGGTACCACATATTGATCTCCTGCGGGCGCTGTATGCCAGACAGGTATGATTCCGGGCAATAAGGCACCCGGATCTTTTCCGCGCCTTCAAAGGATGCAGGCTTTGACGGATTGAGTGCGGCTGGCGCGGCCTTACCGCCTTTGTAGTCCCACTGGCCATTGAGACACAGCCAGTCGGCGCGCTGGAGTTGCGGGCGGGGATATTCGGAGAGCGGTACGTCCGCATGCATGGCATCGTCGGTCCAGGGCGTTGGTAACCGGGCATCCTGTGCAAAGGAGCTGGCCGCGTACATCAGCGCAAGAATTGAGAGGGCGAGCGAGGGGTAGCGTTTCATGTTTGATTTAATGGTTGGTTACGTGTGGGGAATAAAAGTGTTAATTCGTCCTGAAGATAATAGTTAGCCCGCGACCTTAAAAGCGAAGATTGGAAACAAGCGAAAAAAATCGCCGGTAAATAACAAAGGCCGCTGCAAGGCGGCCTTTGTGAGGGAAAGGATCGATATGTAGCTCACTGTTCCGGCTACCAGTTTACATTCTGCTCCATCTTTGTGTTGGCATTGATCTCCGGCTGTGGAACCGGGAAATAATCATACTTCGGGGATTGGAAATACTGTTTTCCCACTTTGTCGCTGTTCCCTATTTCCTGGGTTAGCAGTCCCCAGCGTTTCAGATCATAGAAGCGCTGGTTTTCCCTGGCAAATTCCAGCATCCGCTGGTGGCGGATCTCGGCCATCAACTGGTCCTGGGAGTACCCGCCCGGCAATGCAGCCAGTTGCGCGCGGGCCCTGATCTGCTGCACATACGGATAGGCCGCAGCGGTATTGCCCTGCATGGTTTCCGCTTCGGCAATCATCAGCAATACATCCGCATAGCGCAGCGCCCGTTCATTGTTGCTGGAGGTATAGTCAGAAGCGCCACTGGCGCCGGTAATTTCGCCGTCCTGGTTATAGTTCTGGTATTTTTTGATGAGGCTACTGAAACCAAAACTCAATGTGAAACTACTGAACGGTTTATTGTAGAAGGTGGCGCCGGGATAGTTCCACACCATAGTGGCATACATTCTCGGGTCAAAATCATTGGCCGTTGTTTTTTCTTTTTTAAACTCATTGAACAGTTTATCTGTAAAGCTCACTTCAAACCAGCCGGCCACTTCAGACGGTGCAAACTCCTGCGCGGTCGTTACACCCAGGGCCTGGCCTGCGTTCTCGCCGGACCAGGGGTTGGTGCCGCCCACGTCGCCCAGCTGGATCTCGAAAACAGACTCCTGGTTGTTTTCCTTGGTAGCCACGAAATTGTCGCCATAATTGGTCATCAGTTGATACGTGAAAGGAGCCGTGGTCAACTGTTTCAGTGTTGTTTCTGCGGCTGCCCAGTCTTTCGTGTACAACTGTGATTTGCCCAGGAAGCCGAGGGCTGCGCCTTTCGTGGCACGGCCCACCCATTGTGCAGTATAGCTAACCGGCAGGCCTGTGGCGGCATCCGTAAAATCCTGTTTCACCTGTTTCCAGACATCCGCCTCTGGCGATTTGGCTACAAAATAGTCGTCCTTGCTTTGCGGTGTTTTTAAGATGATGGGAGCATCTCCGAAATTGATCACCAGGATGAAATAATTCAGGCCCCGTAAAAATTTGGCTTCCGCGATATAGGCATGTTTTGCATCATCACTCAGGCCGGGTACTTTGTCTATGTTCTCCAGGATCTGGTTGGAACGGAAAACAGCGCGGTAGCAGTCATTCCACAGGTCGTTCAAAGGGCCACTGTCGGGGGTATTGGTAAAGGTTGACAAACGGTACAGGTCGGCCACGTCGTTGCGGATAAAGAAATCATCGCCGCGGCCGTTGGCCAGTTCAATCCCTCTCACGCCCCAGAAACCACCGTTTACATCCCGCAGCAGGGAATAGGTGGCTGCCAGTGAACTTAACACATCACTTTCGGACTTCCAGTAAGTCTCCGTGGTGATCTGGTTAGGATTGGATAATTGCAGTGCCTCCTTCTTACAGCTCACCATTGCCAGCTGCAGGCTGGCAATACAACTCAGTATATAAAAGCTCTTTTTCATAACGTTAAAAATTTTTGATTTACAATCCGATTTGAACACCTACAGAAATGGTTCTTGCAAGCGGGTAGGCCACGTGGCCAAAGTCAACCCCCCGGTCAAAAATGCTTCCTGTTCTACCCAGGTCGGGATTGAACCCGGTGTACTTGGTAATTGTAAACAGGTTGTCTGCGCTTACATAGGCTCTTAAGGAGCCGTCGTTCCAGCGTTTCTTTACCAGGTCTGTGAAAGTGTACCCTATCTGCAGGGTTCTCATTCTCAGGTAAGATCCGTTTTCCAGGAACCTGGAGGACGTCCGGTCATTGAAATTGGGGTCATTGATCACCGCACGGGGCACCGTGGTACCGTGGTTTTGCGGCGTCCAGGCATGCATGGTGGATGCTGCATAGTTAAACTCCAGGCTCATACTTTCCAGGTCCTGGCGCAAACCGTTGTAGATCTTATTGCCATGCGTGCCCTGGAAATAAGCATTGAGATCAAAATGTGCGTAAGACAAATTGAAGCCCAGGCCATATTCAAATGAAGGGAAAGGGCTGCCCATATACACTTTGTCCTGGTCATTGATCTGGCCATCGCCATTTTTATCGTAGAATTTTATATCACCGGGAGCAGCATTGGGTTGGATCAACTGGCCGGATTTGTTATACGCATTTACTTCCTCCTGCGACTGGAAAATGCCGAGCGCCTTGATCAGGTAAAAGCCGGTAATGGGGCCACCGGCTTCCGTCAGCGTGCTGGAAGCGCCGTGGTGTGTAGGTTGCCCGCCGAAGATCTGCTGGGAGCCGGTACCCAGTTCCAGCACTTTATTTCTGACCAGGCTAAAGGTTCCGTAAACATTGTAGTTGAATTTACCTGCATGATCTGCATAGCTGGCGCCCACTTCAAAGCCGCTGTTCCTGAGCTTCCCGGCATTTACAACAGGATTAGACACGGAGCCCGCGGAGCCGGGGATGGGCACATTCAATAATACATCGTCCGTGGTTTTCACAAAGTAGTCGGCCGTAACATTCAGCTTGTCTTTCAGGAAGCCTGCATCAAAACCGATATTGCTGGTTTTGGTGCTCTCCCATTTGATGTTCGGATCTGCAAAGGCAGTTTGAATAGAACCAAACCATTTTTGTTGCGCAGCACCGGTAACATAGTTGATATTAGACGCAATGGCAGCGCTGTACTGGTAGTCCCCGATCTCCTGGTTGCCCAGCACACCGTAGCTTGCCCGGAGCTTTAAGGTCGAGACCACGGGGTTGGATAGTGCCTGGTAAAACTTTTCGTTGGAAATATTCCAGCCCAATGCAATGGAAGGGAAATCACCATACCGGTTTGCACTGCCAAACCTGGAAGAGCCATCGCGGCGGATACTTGCCGTCAGTAAATACCGGTTATCGTATGCATAGATCACGCGGCCCAGTAAAGAAGCCAGCCTGCTTTGGGTGCTATTGCCACCGGTGGTGGAGATGCCTGCGCCTGCGTCAATGTTTTTAATACCGTCCGGCAGATCTGTACGCGCGGAATACAAATAGGTGTAATTGTTTTTCTGGTAAGTGTAACCAGCCAGCGCCTGGATGCTGTGTTTTCCAACGGTTTTGCTATAGTTCAGTGTATTTTCCACTAGCAGCAGGTCTGTCTGGTCTTTGCTGACGCCCAGGTCGTTTGTGGGATGCGTAAATAATGTGCCCACATTATATCTCCGCGTATAATCCGTACCGGTTCCAAATGTGCTGGTGTAACCAAAGTTCAGTTTGTAAGTAAGATCGGGTGTGATGGACAGTTCTGCATAGGCATTGGCCAGCACGTTACTGGCCACCCGGTCAATGCTTTCCAGGTATAACTGTGCTACGGGGTTGGCCACATTCACTACCGGGCCGTAGGCACCGGCAAAGCCGCCAATAGCGGTGGAATCATAGATCTGGAAAACGGGGATCATCTTAGCCGCAGATCCCACCGGGTCGCCGCCCTGGCCACCCCAGCCACCGGGCATGTTGATCGTTTTTTCCTGCGTCAGGAGTACCGTTTCACCGATCTTCAAAGGCCCTTTTTTCGTTTCAGATTTTACGCGGAGGTTGTAGCGCTTGTAGCCGGTAACGTCTACAATGCCCTGCTGGTTTGTATAACCGCCGGAAAAGCTGTAGTTGCTATTGGCATTGCCACCACTCACAGTCATATCATATTGCTGGATGGGCGCGGTTTTGTAAATGGCATCCTGCCAGTCTGTACCCTTGCCTAACTGGGCCGGGTTAGCGGCAATATCCAGCCTGGGCAGCCCTGCTGCGTCATGCGCTGCATTGCTTACGGTGGCCCATTGCTGTGCGTTTAAAACAGACACCTCGTGCGCAATGTGCTGCACGCCATAATTGGCGTTAAACGCGATGGCTACCTTTCCGTTCCTGCCGGATTTTGTAGTTACCAGCACCACGCCATTTGCCGCACGGGAACCGTAGATAGCCGCAGCAGAAGCATCTTTCAGCACATCTATGGATTGAATATCTGCCTGGCTCAGGTTATTAATGTTGGCCACCGGTACGCCATCCACCAGGTACAGCGGCGCTGCGTTGCCAAGGGTACCAACGCCCCTGATCAGGATCCTGGTGCCTGCACCGGGATTGCCACCGGCAGATTCAATGGTAACGCCGGGCAGCTTCCCCTGCAGTGTTTTTGTAAGATCACTTTGCCCCTGGGCTGCAATGTCAGCACCTTTGATGTTGGCAATGGCACCGGTTAGATCTTTCTTTTTAACCGTGCCATACCCGATCACCACTATTTCGTTCAGGTTACTGGCGGTAGTGGCTATTACCACGTTCATCACTGGCGCGTTAACCGGAATTTCTTTGGTTACATACCCCACTGCTTTGAAGACCAACGTGGCTCCCTTGGCGGCATGGATGGTATATTTTCCATTCGCATCCGTAATGGTACCCTGTGAAGTATTTTTGATAATAACAGTAGCCCCCGGGATAGCGGTGCCATCATCCTGCGATGTAACAACGCCCGAAATAGTACTTGCCTGTTGTGCAAATGCACTATGACCCAGCAGGCAGGCCAGGAAAAAAGACAACAGCGATAGATTTCTTAAAAATCCAATGGGAAACGTTTGCATAAAGTGGAATTTATTTGTTTGCAATATTGGTTACGTGGAATGCCGTTTAAACCGGGTGAGTTTAACAGCGTTGCGCTAAATAGCCCTGTGTGTTAATGCCGTTTTTTTTAAGAAAAAGAGATACCGCAAGCCATCAACCTGGTAGCTCGGGAACACGGGTGTTATGAATTTCAGTGCATCGTGGAATGAAACACCTCCGGAATACAGCGGTGTCAAGCACTTTAAAAAACGTGGATAATTCTAATGGATCGCTATGTGTTACTGTTTCGTTTATGACAGCCGGGTTGGTCATCCCGGAAGTTGCTTATTCCCATTATGGACGGATGGGAATGGTGACGGCTATAAATATAGAGATTATTATTTTATTTGTCTAATGGACAATTAATAAAAGTACAGATTTTTTCCGGGCGCAATACAGGAGCAGTGAGAAAGGGATGTATCAGCAAAGATAGCACCCTGCAGCCAACCGACGCCTTACGTTGTTCACCAGTTGCACAGCGCCGTTAGTTTTTCTGCGGGAACTGCTGTTGAGGGCTTGAAATTGTTTCCGGACATATATTGCAGCAGGCTGTATTTTAATTGCACGGCCGCGGGCCTGTTATCGAGATTACCGGTTAGATCAATACCGGAAACCAGCAGGCGTCCTTTACCCACCTTGCATTCAAAGACCAGTCCCAGGGGTCTGGCGGTTACCCAGTCGTCAATCACCCTTACTATTGGTACCAGGCCCGGGTTTAGCTTATCTAATTCGATGGCATTGGAATGCGTCATGCCATCAAACCATTGCCAGTTGCTATGATTTTGGGTGGGGAAGTATTTTAATGCGGGATGGGACGGATCACAAAGTATGCCCAGCGATACCGGCGGCTGTTGATTGGTCCAGGCCGTGTTCCAGAAAATGCTGGAGAAGCCGATGGCAATACCGCCGCCGAATTCCGGTTTCAGCGTCCCCTTCTTTATTGACAACAAAACTTTTTTGCCGGCCTGCAGCTGGTCAAGGATGCTTTGATCCATCTTTGAAGTTACGATCACATCATTATTCACCTGTGGTAACCGAGACGGATAAACGAAGATGTCCCACTCATTTTCATGACCGGCTACATTTACCTGTACGGTGAGCCGGGCAGGCTCCGTGATGGTGGCCAGTGGCTGGGAGAAAGCGCCGAGGGCTATCTGGCCATTGGGAATGTCCTGCGTTTCCAGGTTGCCGGAAAACAACACCTGGCCATCTTTATTGCGTATTTTCCAGGAGGGGGTTATGCCGGTTAATTTTCCTGGTCCGTATTGCGCCATTTCCACCGTTCCGTGGATGGTTTCGTCATTCCTGTAGATCATTTTAGGCAGCCGGAGCAGTGGCACCATGGGCCCGCAGAACCGGGCGTATTCATTGCCGGTGATGTAGCCTTTATCCTGCCAGAAGGTGTTCACTACGCCTACCAGCGCCGTGCCCTGGCCCGGAAAATCATTTAAGCCCAGTAACTGGAATCCTGCAAATCCTTTTGTTCTCAGCGCAGCTTCGATATCAGCCTTATAACAAAGCACCTGTAATTTACCCGATGCATGCAGGAAGTCGCGGGCCAGTGGTCCCATTCCATGTTCCGCCAGGACATCCCTGAAAATTTCAAAATTGTGTGCCTTTAATACCCCGGTATATTTTGCGATCTCGCTGAAATCGGGGTAAACGCACCATTGGCCGATCTCGTGGCCTATCGTGGGTTGGGGATTATTGCGGATAATGGCTTCCCAGTCATAATCGGTACTTGGTTCGTGGCTGTTGATGATACTTTTTAAGCCCTCCCCCCAGCGTTGTATCCGGGGATCCGGGGTGCTGTTATAATCGCTTTCTTTAATTACCGGCCATCCGGAGCCCGTGGTGTATAACCTGCGCGGATCCTGGTGCTGCCAATACATGACGAATTTGCGGAGATAGTCTACATGGTTTTTGCCAGCCGGCTCGTTGCCATAGGCCATCATACAAAATGACGGGTGATTGCCAAAGGCCTGCACGATCCGCCTGCTTTCCGCATAAATGAAGGAATCGAGGGGTGTCCCGTCGCCAATAACAGCGCCCTGGTTTGCCCAGCTGCTGCATTCAATCTGCAGGTAAAGCCCTAACTGGTCTGCTGCTTCAAACGCCGCTTCGGGAGGGCACCAGGAGTGAAACCGGATATGATTAAGGCCATAAGATTTGCATTGTTTAAAAACATCCCGCCAGGATTTTACGTCAACGGGTGGATAACCGGTTAATGGATACGCAGCACAATCCAACGTACCGCGTAAAAATGTGAGGCGGTCATTGATCGTGAATTGCGTGCCTTTGCTGGCAAACTTCCGCATGCCGAACTTCAGTTCTTTTTTGTCCAGCACCTGCCCGTTTTCCAGCAGCGTTAGTTTCAATTGATACAGGGCGGGGTGAAATTCATCCCATAGTTTCATGTGCTCCCCGATGGGAAGTGCAATGGAAAGATCGTTGGCTGTATCTGCCACGGGTATGGACGTTGCGGGAAGCGGCCGTTTACGACCTTCATTATCGTACAGTTCCATCGTGAGCCGCAGCTTGCTCCCATGAAGGCTGCTTTTCTTCAACGCAGCATGGAGGGCAACCTGGCGTTTGTAGATGTCCGGGAATACCTGTACGTCGTCAAGATATGCAGCGTGTTTGCGTGTTAAAAGGAGCTGGCCGGTCATGCCATTCCAGTTACCTTGGGTGTGGTCAGAGATGCTGTGTGAGTTAGGGCCTACATTGATGTCAGTCACCCGGTTGTCTACCCTCACAGTGAGAAGATGGCGTCCCGGGGAGATGGTGTTGCCCAGGTGGAACACATCCGGCGTACCAAGGCTGTTTGCCTTGCCTGCAAAGTGTGAATCGATCCAGACAGCGGTTTCCCAATGGCTTCGCTCGATGAATAATTCAAGATCGCTTCCATGCCAGGATGGTGGGACGTTTATTTCTTTTTGGTACCATGCAGGCCCTTTGTAGTATTTAACTGGTTGCAGCCAGAAAGGGATCTTCAGGTTGGAAGGCACTCTATACTTTGCATACCGGGGCTGCGTGTACCAGCTGGAATCTGAAAGGGTGGCGGTCCATGGTGTGTGTACGTCTATGTTATTGCCCAGGTTATTGGTGGTCATGGAACCGGGCAGTTTAATATGGCCGGACAGGGGTTTGTTGAACCAGGCCTCCGTTATGCCTTTATCCAGGGAATCTACCTGGAAGTTCCAGTCTCCCGCCAGGTTAATGCGGTCTCCGGGTAGATCCTGTGCTGACAGCTTGTTGAAGGTTGTGGGCAGGCACAAAATTGCTAACAGGAGGGCGGGTAACTTCAGCATGTGTACGAGAATTTGGTTGATGGAGGAAATGGTGCTCTAAACTTACGGAGATCGCGGAGGTTGTTAAATGGACTAAAGCTGCAAAAGGATAGACAATCTTATCAGGGAGCGGGAAAAATGGGCGGTGACGGGAAATGCGCGATTGCTGAAAATATAAAAAGCGCCGGCTAGAACCGGCGCTTTTTATAATGTGGTCCCACCTGGGCTTGAACCAGGGACCCTCTGATTATGAGTCAGATGCTCTAACCAACTGAGCTATAGGACCAGTCCCGTTTTACCGGGGAGCGCAAAAATAATTATTTTTCCCAATTCTCCACAACTTCACGGGTTTTTCTGTAAAATAGCCTCATGCAAGGCATCAAAAACATCATCTTCGATCTCGGTGGCATCATCCTCAACATCGACTACCAGCGTACCATCCAGGCTTTTCACGACCTGGGGTTCACCAACTTCCAAAACCTGTATTCCCAGTTCCAGATGGCCGACCTGTTCGACCAGTTTGAAACCGGGAAGGTTACGCCAGACCAGTTCCTGGATGCCCTCCAGGCGCAGGCACCGGAAAACGTGACCCGGGAGCAGTTAAAATCCGCCTGGAACGCGCTTCTGCTGGACTTTCCCCTGGCCCGCCTGCAGCTGTTGCAGCAATTGCGCAACCACTATAACCTCTACCTGCTCAGTAATACCAATGCCCTGCACCACGAGGCTTTCACGCAAAAACTACAGGAAACCCGCGGCCTGCCTTCACTGGGCTTGTTTTTCGACAAAGCCTATTTTTCCCATGAGATAGGCCTGCGCAAACCTTTTGCGGAAGCCTACCAGCTGGTGCTGGATGCACATGGCCTGCGGCCGGAAGAAACCTTGTTCATTGATGATTCCCTGCCCAATATCACCGGGGCGGAGGCGGTGGGTATACGCACCCTGCATTTGCCGGGGCCAAAGACGATCCTGGAAGTTTTCAGGCCGCAATCGTGAGCGGGTCTCCTTACTTTACTTCTTCAAAATCAATGTAATCTCCTTCAATGGGGCGTTTGGGCTGCCCGGCATTGGCTTGCTGCTGTTGCATGTTGTTATACATCTGCTGCTGCGCTTGTTGTTGCTGGCGTGCCTGTTCCTGCATGGCCTGCTGGAAGTCCTGCATCTGGCGGCGCACCTGGCGGGTGGTCCGGAACAGGGGCACCACGAAGTTGAATACAAACTTGTAAAGCAGATATCCTATGAAAACGATGAACAGATCCTTGAATAAACCTTCTAACATGTCCCAAAGGTATTGAAGATTGCCGGAACGTAAAGGCTAAACGGCTGGCATCCAGGGAGGCCAGCCGCTTTTTTAACAAATCTTTGACCCTCGCAGCGCCTAGCGGATGCCTACCAGGGTGGCCACTTCGATCGCTTCTTTCTTGTTGAACTCCCAAGCCAGCTTGCGGTAATTTACCAGGTCCACGATGGTGCCAATGAGGCACAGGCCCCCGGTGAAGAAATAGAGGATGCCCATGCCCACCTGTTTGAGCACAAAGCGGTGTATGCCGCTTACCCCTACAAAACCCAGGCAGGCCAGGATCAGGATCAGTTGCGGGTCCTGGCGGCGGCTGGAGTAAAGGGCGGCAAATTGCTGTACCATGTTGGGGGCTGCGTTGGCGGTCAGTTGCTCCAGCCACAGCAATTCTTCTGCCTCAATATTGGGAAGGCTTAAAAAGAGGGGATTGGTCATATACTTGGTTTGATGGTTTTAAGGGCAAGGGAGAAAGTGCGGTGCAGTAAGATCAGGAATGCCGGCCCGCCTAGTTTATGGCTGGCCCAGGACGCCCGGAAATCGCCATGCAGCAGATAACTCACGGATCTTCCCAGGCCGCAGCCGGGGCACCAGGATATTCCGAGCCAGCGCAGGGGGCATATGCTGGGATAGGGATGTGCGGGTGGCATCACCGCCAGCAGGATAAGGGCCAGTGGCCAGATGATCAGTTCCGGGTTTATTTGTCGCAAACGCTGTATGGTGGCGGGTTGCATGCGGGCGGTTGTGGTAAATATATTATATATAATTATATTATGACTTTAAAGGGCTGATCCGCGCGGAAATTTCTTCTTACAAGTTATAAGAAATACTTTTTGGATTGAAATAAAATCTTAATTTTGCGTAGTAATAATGAATCAATCGAAGGGGACGAGTTATTGTCCCCTTCTGCTTTTGCAACATGGCAAACGAACAGATGATAGAAAGCATCCGCTCACTGGCGGAGGGACTGCTGGCCGAAACCCCGGAGTTTTTCCTAGTGGAGGTCAAAATAAAGCCTACCAACAATATCAAGCTCTTTATAGACGGCGACCTGGGAGTGCCTATCGATAAGTTGATCAAATTCAACCGAGCCCTGTATCCATTATTGGAAACCTCCGGTCTTTTCCCGGCCGACGATTTCTCTCTGGAGGTGTCCAGTCCCGGTCTGGATGAGCCGTTAAAACTGCACCGTCAATACACCAAAAACATTGGTCGCAAAGTAGAAGTAACTTTCCTGGACGGTAGCGTTAAGGAAGGCAGCCTGCTGGCGGTACGGGAAGACCAGATCGATATCGAAGAGCTGGTGGGCAAGAAAAAGGAAAAGCATTTAGTTACGATACCATTTACTGAAATCAAGCACACCAAAGTGTGCATTGTGTTTTAATTCAATATAAAATAAACATGGCTAGTATTAATCTTATTGAGTCATTTGCCGAGTTCAAGGAGGCCGAGAACATTGACCGTCCTACCCTGATGAAGGTGCTGGAAGATGTGTTCAAGACACTGCTGCGCAAAAAATATGGCTCCGATGAGAACTTTGACGTGATTGTAAATACTGAGAAAGGTGACCTGGAGATCCTCCGCCGCCGCACTATCGTTACAGATGGTGAGGTGGAAGACGACAATGCCCAGATCGCCTATTCAGAAGCGATTAAAATTGAGCCGGACTACCAGATAGGTGAGGACCTGTACGAAGAAGTGGAGATCCAGGACTTCGGCCGCCGCGCCATCCTGGCTGCCAAGCAGACGCTGAGCGCCCGCATTGGCGACCTGAAAAAGAACATCCTGGTAAAGAAATATGCCGATAAAGAAGGGGAGATCATCACCGGTGAAGTGTACCAGGTGTGGAAAAAAGAAGTTTTATTGCTCGATGATGAAGGGAATGAATTAATATTGCCTAAAGCGGAGCAGATTCCCACCGATTACTTCAAAAAAGGCGAGAATATCAAAGCCGTGGTGAAAAAAGTGGAGCTGAGAAATAATGCTCCCCTGATCCTCCTCTCCCGCACCAGCCCGCTTTTCCTGGCAAAACTGCTGGAAATAGAAGTACCCGAGATCTTTGATGGCCTGATCGTGATCAAAAAGATTGTACGCGAGCCCGGCGAACGCGCCAAGGTAGCAGTAGAATCCTATGACGACCGTATAGATCCCGTAGGCGCCTGCGTAGGGATGAAAGGTAGCCGCATTCACGGCATTGTGCGTGAACTGCGCAATGAAAACATTGACATCATCAACTATACTGCAAATATTCAACTGCTTATTCAACGCGCCCTCACTCCGGCGCGCATCAGCCGCATGGATATTGACCAGGAACGCAAATATGCTTCTGTGTTCCTCATGCCGGACCAGGTATCACTGGCCATTGGCAAAAAGGGCGTGAACATTAAGCTGGCCTGCGAATTGACAGGATTCGAGATCGATGTGTTCCGTGAAGAAGAACAAGAACATTCCGAATTTGATATTGACCTGGAAGAGTTTTCCGACGAAATCGAAGAGTGGATCATCGATGAGCTCAAACGCATTGGTTGCGATACCGCCCGCAGCGTTCTGGAGCTCACCTCAGAGGAATTGGTTCGCCGTTCCGACCTGGAAGTAGAGACCGTAGAAGATGTGAGAAAGATTTTACAGGAAGAATTTGATAAAGAGTAAGTTGCACCCACTCCTTCCCGGGGGGCTTATTCAGCAGGGAAATATTTTTGAGTAATTGTTAAAAAGCCAAAGCTTCGCCGCCGCGCGAGGCATGGGGAGGGCACGATTTCAAGTATGTCTGAAACATCAAACAACACACCACGATTGCTGGCTGCTGCCAAGGAGTTCAATATTGGAAAGGATACCCTCATCGAGTACCTGTCCAATAAGGGCTATGATATGGGTGAATTCTCTTCGCCCAACGCCCGCCTGAACGCGCAGATGTACGCAGCACTGCAATCGGAGTTCCAGCAGGATAAGAATAATAAAAAGAAGAGCGACCAGATCGCTCTCCCTAAAGGAAGCGTGTTAGAAACAGCGAAGAAAAAGGAGAAGGAAGAAGCAGAAGTGCCGGCTAAAAAGCCTGTTGCCGCCGCTCCCGCTGCCCCTAAGGAGACACCCGCTCCTGTCCAGGAATTACCCAAGCAACCTGTAAAGCCTGAACCCGTAGTGAAGCCCGAGGCCGAAAAAGCCCCGCAAGCTCCCGCAAGCACCCCTGCTCCTGCTGCTAACACTACGCCGGCACCGGAAACCAAACCGGCCCCGGAAGTAAAACCCGCCGAACCCGTAGCCGCCGCTCCCAAGGAACAACCGGCTCCGCCCAAGGCACCCGAAGCGCCCGCCACACCGGCGCAGGAAGTCGTTAAAACAGAAAGCCCGAAAATAAACGGACCTAAAGTCATCGCTACCATCGACCTGGATGCGCTGAACCCGGCCAACCGCGCCAAAAAGCCGGCTGCCGATAAAGCCCCCAACCCGGTACCGGCAGCTCCAGCTAAGGAATCAACACCTGCACCGGCACCCGCCCCGCAGGAAGCCAAAGCCACAGACACGACGCCGAAAGAAACAATCAAGCCCGCTGCTGCCGCACCGGAAGCACCTGCTGCCATTGTTAAGCCAGAAGCGCCTAAACAAGAACAAACGGAACAAACAAAACCGGCACCCGTGCAAGCAACAACCGAAGCGCATCCGACTGTTGAAAAACAGGAAAAACCGGCCGCTCGAGAAAGTCAAACCGTAGTAGTAACCGCACCCGCCAGCACCACTACCCCGCCGCAGGAAGCTCCTGCTGCAACCGCCAGCAACAACACCAACACGACCACTCCGCCACCCGCCGCCGCAGAAAATGAAGGCCCGGCCGTGGTAGAGAACATCCAGGCAGACAGGCTCACCGGCCCCAAAGTGATCGGTAAGATCAACCTGCCCGTGGAAAGTGACCGTCGTGATAATAATAAGAATAACCGCGATGACAAGCGTAAACGCAAGCGCATCATCGTGGAGAAAAAGCCAGAGCCCATCCAGCCCCGCGAGTTTGGCGACCAGCAAAACCGCAACCAGGGCCAGGGTGGCCAGCATGGACAACATGGCCAGCAAGGTCATGGCGGCCAGCAAGGCAACCGTCCGCCCTTTAACCGCGACAACCGTGGCGGTCACCAGGGCCAGGGTGGTGGCCAGCAGGGCAACCGTCCCCCCTTCAACCGCGATCAGCAGGGCCAGGGTGGCCAGCAAGGCAGCCGTCCGCCCTTTAACCGCGACCAGCAGGGCCAGGGTGGTAACCGTACCAACACCGGCGGCCCCGGTGGTAACCGTGGCGGCAACCAGCAAGGTGGTGGCTACCGTGGTGGTAACAACCAGCAGGGTGGTAACCGTAACTTTGGTAACAACCGTCCCCACACCCCGTACAACCGTGGTGGCAGTACCGGCAACACCGGCGCCCCAGGTGCTCCGGACCGTGAGATCGATAAGAACGAGATCCAGAATAAGATCAAGGAAACCATGGCCAAACTGGGCGGTGGTGCCCGCGGCGGCCGCAGCCAGAAATCCAAACACCGTCGCGAAAAACGCCAGGAAATGGCGGACCAGCAGGCGAATGGAGACCAGAACAACAAGCTGCAGGTAACCGAGTTTATCTCCGTGAGCGAACTGGCCAACCTGATGGACGTGAGCTTCGCAGAAGTGATCTCCAAGTGTATGAGCCTGGGCATCATGGTATCCATCAACCAGCGTATAGACGCCGAAGTAATTGAACTGGTAGCCGGCGAATTTGGCTTCGAAGTGGAATTCATCGGTATGGATGACGCAGAGGAAATGGACGAAGAAGATGTACAGGATGCTCCGGAAGACCTCCAGCCCCGTGCACCGATCGTTACCATTATGGGTCACGTTGACCATGGTAAAACCTCGCTGCTCGACTACATCCGCAATACCAAAGTAACCGCCGGTGAGGCAGGGGGCATTACCCAGCACATTGGGGCCTACGAAGTAACCGTGGATGACGGCCGCCAGATCTGCTTCCTCGATACTCCCGGTCACGAAGCGTTTACCGCGATGCGTGCCCGCGGTGCCAAAGGTGCGGACATTGCCGTGATCGTGATCGCTGCAGATGACGCCATCATGCCCCAGACCCGTGAGGCCATCTCCCACGCCCAGGCGGCAAACGTGCCGATGATCTTTGCCATCAACAAGGTGGATAAAGACGGCGCAAATCCTGAAAAGATCAAAGAACAACTGGCCGGTATGAACCTGCTGGTGGAAGACTGGGGTGGTAAATACCAGAGCCAGGAGATCTCCGCCAAAACAGGTCTCAACATTGACCAGCTGCTCGAAAAAATACTGCTCGAAGCAGAACTGCTGGAACTGAAAGCCAATCCCAACCGGGAAGCTTCCGGTAGCATTATCGAAGCCTCCCTTGATAAGGGCCGTGGCTATGTGAGCACCATCCTGGTACAGAATGGTACCCTGAGACAGGGCGACACCATCGTATCCGGTGCCTACTACGGTAAGATCAAGGCCATGACCAATGAAAAAGGGCAGCGCCGCAATACTGCCGGTCCGTCTACCCCGGTACAGGTACTGGGCCTGAACGGTGCCCCGCAGGCAGGTGAAAAATTCCGTGTGTACGCTGACGAAGCCGAAGCCAAGGAAGTGGCCAACCGCCGCTCCCAGCTGGAGCGCGAACAGGTGATCCGCACCAAGAAACACATCACCCTCGACGAAATTGGCCGTCGCCTGGCACTGGGTAACTTTAAACAACTGAACCTGATCATCAAGGGTGACTTTGATGGTTCTGTAGAAGCGCTGAGCGACTCCCTGCAGAAACTGAGCACCGAAGAGATCGTGGTAAGCATCGTGCACAAGGCCGTAGGCCAGATCACCGAATCAGACGTTCTGCTGGCTACTGCGTCAGACGCCGTTATCCTGGGCTTCCAGGTGCGCCCGTCCTCACAGGCCGCCCGTCTGGCAGAGAAAGAAAACATCGAGATCCGCAACTACTCCATCATTTACGATGCGATCGAAGAGATCAAGAGCGCCATGGAAGGTATGCTTGAACCCAAGATCGAACGCAAGGTGGTGGCACATGTGGAAGTGCGTGAAACCTACCGCTTCGACAAGGTTACCGTGGCAGGTTGCTTTGTGCTGGATGGCAAGATCTCCCGCAACACCCGCATCACCGTGGTACGCGATGGCATCGTAGTACATACCGGCGAACTGGGCTCCCTGAAACGTTACAAAGACGATGTAAAAGAAGTGGTATCCAACATGGAATGCGGCTTGAGCATCCGTAACTACAGTGACATCCAGGTAGGGGATATCGTGGAAGGCTTTGAAGAAGTAGAAGTAAAACGTACTCTCTAATAACCGTACTGAGCCGGAAGGAGCGCTTATGCAGACCTGTGCACACAGGCCTGACCCGCGTTGCTTCCGGCTTTTTGTTGCCTAAACTTTTGTTAAATCCTCGGCGGGGTTCATACCAGCAGTGGCTTTAATGGTTACTTTTGAAATTCACGCAATTATTATATGAAGAAACTGCTGACTTTATCTGTAGGTGCGCTGCTTTGCTGGAATGCCGGCATGGCCCAGCAAAAACTGGTTGCAGATAAGATTGTGGCCATCGTTGGCGACAAGATCGTGCTGAAATCGGAGATAGACGGGGAGCTAATGAACCAGGAAAGGGACCAGCAGAAACCCCTGCCCGCAGAAGCCGGTTGTAATATCATGGAACAGATCGTGGCCCAGAAGATCCTGGTGCTGCAGGCGGAGCGCGACTCCCTGCCCGTGAGCGACAATGATGTGGATGGTGAGATCGATAACCGTATCCGCTACTTCCAGAACCTGTACGGCAGCCAGGAAAAAATGAAGCAGGTAACCGGTTATTCCATTTACCAGCTGCGTGAGCGCTTCCGCGAGCCGATCCGCGATGGGCTGCTGGCCAAGGCCATGCGTGAAAAGATCGTGAACGCCGTGAAAGTAACCCCGTCTGAAGTGAAAACCTTCTTTGACGGTATTCCCAAAGACAGCCTGCCCTTCTTTGAATCTGAGCTGGAGATCGGTACCCTGGTGGTGCTGCCCAAGGCATCTTACGAAATGGAGAAGTACGCTACTGATAGATTGCTGGACTATAAACACCGCGTAGAAGCCAAACAGGCCTCCTTCTCTACCCTGGCCACCCTCTACTCTGAGGACCCCAGCGTAAAGGAAAATGAAGGCGTGATGGTGCTGAACCGCAACGACAAGAACATGTGGGACCCGGACTTCATGGCCCAGGCTTTCCGCCTCAAGGAAGGAGAGATCAGTAACCCGTTCAAATCGCAGTTTGGTTACCACATCATCCTCTGCCTGAACCGCCAGGGTGATAACGTGCGTGTACAGCACATCCTGGTAAAACCGGCCATCACAAACAGTGACATTGCCGCTGCCACTAAAAAGGTGGACTCCATCCGCGCTAATATCATTGCCGGTAAATACAACTTCTCCGAAGCCGTGTCTGAGTACTCCGACGCACAGATGGCGAAGTTTGATAACGGGATGCGCCAGAATAAAGTGAACGGCAGTACCCTCATCACCGTTGACCAGCTGGACGATCCGTCTGACCGCAGCATCGTGATGATGCTGGACTCCCTGAAACCGGGCGAAGTGTCCCAACCGGAACGCTTCACTGATGAACAGGGCCGCACCGCGGTACGCCTGGTGTACCTGAAAACACGCACCAAGCCACACCGCATGAACCTGGACGACGACTATTCCCGCATCATGAACCAGGCGCTGGAGCGCAAGAAAGCAATGGCCCTCAACAGGTGGCTGCGGGAGAAAGTGCCCACGTACTATGTGCACGTAGATGATGAATACCGCCAGTGCCCGAACATCTCCCAATGGCTGGCCCAGGAGAGCAGCACTACGGTAACTAATTCAACCGCGAGAAAATAAATAACACGCTGAAAAATAGGAAAGAGCTTCCCGGAAGGGAGGCTCTTTTTTTGTGGCAAGGCACAAATAGCCCCACTCTATCCCCCTATTGCCATTTCCAATTGGCAATTTTTGGGTTTTGCCCTTAATTCACCGTACCTTTGCGCCTTCAATATTCAGGGTATGAGCGATGCGATAAAGCATGAATGCGGTTTGGCCTACATCCGGCTGAGAAAACCATTCTCTTATTACCAACAGCAGTATGGCACTGTGTTCTACGGCCTTAACAAGTTGTACCTCCTCATGGAGAAGCAACATAACCGCGGCCAGGACGGTGCAGGATTTGCCACGGTAAAACTGAACACAGAGCCCGGGGTGCCCTTTATGCACCGCATCCGCAGCAGCCAGCCCCAGCCCATCGCCGACATCTTTGGCAAAGTGCGGGAAGAGATCGCTGACATTGAAAAATACCAACCGGAAATCATCAAGTACCCCGGCCTCATGAAAGGCCACGTTCGCTTCCTCGGCGAATTGCTCCTGGGCCACCTGCGCTACGCTACCCAGGGTAAAAACAACGTAGAACTCTGCCACCCTTTTGTCCGTCATAATATTGTTCCTGCGCGCAACCTGGCGCTGGCAGGCAACTTTAACCTGGTGAACGTACAGGAGCTCTTCAAATTTGCAGAGAAATTCCCCGAAGGGGCCCACCGGAATTCCGACCTGGCAGCCATGCTGGAAGTAATTGCCCATTTCCTCAATAAAGAAGACGAAACCCGGCAGAATGGCCTGGATGTGAAGCACATCCTGAAGCAGGCCTTCACCATGTTTGACGGTGGCTTCCACGTAAGTGGCCTCATTGGTACCGGCGATTCCTTTGTGATCCGCGATGCGCACGGCATCCGTCCTTCTTACTACTACATTAATGAGGATGTGATCGTGGCCGCTTCCGAGCGTGCCGCCATCCGTACCGCCTTTAACGTGGGTGAGAACGAGGTACACGAACTGATGCCCGGGCACGCCCTCATTGTAAATCCGGCCGGTGAATACGAGATCACCCGCATCCTGGAGCCGAAAGAGCGCCGTGCATGCAGCTTTGAGCGCATCTACTTCAGCCGCGGCAACGATGAAAAGATCTACAAGGAGCGCCTGCAGCTGGGCTATAACCTGGCGGAAAAGGTGCTGGGCGATATTGACAACGACCTGAAAAATACCATCTTCTCCTTCATCCCCAACACGGCCGAAGTAGCCTTCTACGGGATGATCAAAGGGCTGGAAGACTACCTGAATAAGATCAAGATAGAGCGCATCCTTAGCTGGGGCAAAGATTATGATGCCGAAAAGCTGAGCGAGATGGTGAACCGCCGCGTGCGTATAGACAAGATCGCGATCAAGGACGTGAAAATGCGCACGTTCATTGCGGAAGACAGTGGCCGCAATGAAATGGTGCAGCACGTGTATGACATTACATATGGCACCGTGAAACCCGGTGTGGATACGCTGGTAGTGATAGACGACTCTATTGTGCGGGGCACCACCCTGCGGGAAAGCATCATTAAAATGCTGGACCGCCTGGGACCTAAACGCATCATCGTAGTGTCCAGCGCGCCCCAGATCCGCTACCCGGACTGCTATGGCATAGACATGAGCAAAATGGGCGATTTCGTGGCCTTTAGCGCGGCTATTGAACTACTGAAGGAAACCGGCAGGGAACACGTCCTGCAAGAGGCCTACGGCCTTTGCAAGGAGCTGGAACGTACCAATACCCTGCATGCGCAGAACGTGGTGCGCAACATTTATAAACCGTTCACCACCGAAGAGATCTCCGCCAAGATTGCCCAGATCATCACCCCCAGGGATATCAACGCCAAGGTGGACGTGATCTACCAGAGCATTGAAAGCCTGCACCAGGCCTGCCCCAGCAACCTGGGCGACTGGTACTTCACGGGTAACTACCCTACCCCCGGCGGCAACCGCGTCGTAAATAAGGCCTTCATGAACTTCATGGAAGGCAGCAACGAAAGAGGATACTAAGAGAAATTAGTAATGACCGTGCCGTGGGTTAAGTTACCCATGAACCGTATGCGGGTAAAAAATATAGACCGCTGCTGAAAGGCAGCGGTTTTTTTATGCGCGGGGGCGCGAAAGTGGGATGGAAGAAATGGGGAAAGTATTGAACGTCAACGGGTGATCCCATAGGATTGCCAAAACGGCGGATGCATTATTACCAAAGGCATCCGGCCATAACGGCTACCGCGGCAGGAAGGCACACCAGCGTATTAATTAATCCTTAAATAAAACCGGGGTTTGCGGCCATGTTGTCAGAAGAAGTTAACTTCCTGTAGAATTAATTCTTAAATTAGGACAACCATTGTTTTCGGTTATGAAAACGTTACTGCTCATCCGTCATGCAAAGTCCAGCTGGAACGATCCGGACATGGACGATTTTGACCGGCCCCTGAACAAGCGGGGAAAGGCAAACGCACCGGAGATGGCTTCCCGCCTGCTACAGCGGGGAGTAACGCCCGAGCTGCTCATTGCCAGTCCGGCCAAGCGGGCTAAAAGCACGGCCAAGATCATGGCCCGGGAGTGGAATTATCCCCGGCAGGCCATCCTTTTCGAGGAGGAGCTTTATCTCTGTTATGCTTCCACTTTCCTGAAAGTGATCACCCGCATCGACAATGATTTTGATGCAGTGGCCATCTTTGCCCACAACCCCGGCATTACGGATTTCGCTAACTACCTTACCGAAGAGATCCGGGTAGACAATGTCCCTACTGCCGGCGTGTTTGCGGTGGAAGCGGACACCGACTCCTGGGAAGCCTTTGATAAATCACCCAAGCGGTTCCTTTTTTTTGATTATCCGCGGAATGAGGACTAAGATAAAATTGTCTTAGGTACCAGGTCTTAAGTCTTAGGTACCGGTTAACCTTACAACAAATTTTACTTACCTGTTTATGGCCATTGTATTACCCTTTGAAGGCATGCCCTGCAATAGGGGGCATTACCAATGCGTTGAAAAGTACCTGGTACTTAAGACCTGGCACCTAAGGCCAAAATTCCTTTACCCCTTTACAATCTTATCATAAGAAGCCGTTATCCCTTTGATCAGGGAGGAGCTGAAGCCCTGGTGCTCCATCTCGTTAAGACCTGCGATGGTGCAGCCTTTGGGGGTGGTTACCTTGTCTATTTCGGCTTCGGGATGGCTGTTGTTGCGGATGATAAGCTCTGCGGCGCCTTTGGCGGTTTGTGCGGCAATCAGGTTGGCCGTGCGTACATCAAAGCCTATTTCAATGCCGCCCTGGATGTTAGCGCGGATAAAGCGCAGGGCATAGGCAATGCCGCAGGCGCCGAGTACGGTGGCTGCATCCATGAGTTTTTCATCAATGCTTACGGCTACGCCCACAGTGTTAAACAGGCTGGTCACCCATTCCACCTGCGCAGGGCTGGCGTTCTTCTGGCAGATGCAGGTCATGGACTCCTGGATGGCGATAGCGGTATTAGGCATGGCGCGGAATACGTGGGAGCCCACGCCCACAATGGCTTCCAGCTCGTCTATGAACACACCCGTTACCACGCTGATGATGAGCTGGCGGGGATTAAAGGAGGCCTTGAACGCAGCGAGGATCTCCCGCACGTTGTAAGGCTTCAATGCCACCAGCACTACATCTGCACCGGCAATGGCGGCGGCATTGTCTGACGTGACCTGCACGCCCTGTGCCTGCAAACCGGCCAGGGTAGCGGTATTGCGCTTGGTAATGGTGATATCTGCGGGTTGGGAAAAGCCGCTTTTGAGCAGGCCTTGTGCAATGGCGGTACCCAGGTTGCCGCCACCTATGATGGCTATTTTCTGATAAGACATTGTTGATAAAGATTGTGGAGTCAGAAAGATAGTGAGAAATATAGAAAGCTAATAATGTGGCCTTGCGGGCAAAGGGTATGAGAGCGGCAGACACCTGGCAGTGGTTGCGATCCGCGCAGGGCACGGTGAACAGCCGTAGTTGTGAAGATGCCAGGAAAGGCCTGTGGCAGGAACACCGCAAACGCAGGATGGTCATGCTTTTTGAAGGCATGACCATCGTGAATGATATTTTATGGCAGGGAAGATGTGGGTACTTAATCCAGGGTTACATGTGCCCAGTTCTCTCCGCTTTTAATGCGGTACAATTGCATTTCACTGATATCAAACTGCTCGGCAATCTGTTTCATGGTCTTTTTACCGGGCTTATTGAGGATGCGTTTAATATTCTTAACCTTGCTGGCATTCAGCTTCAGGCCTTTGAGGCGGTGGCGCTGGCGTTCTTTATAGGCCAGTTTCGCGGGGCTGCTCTGCTGGTGGGCTTCCATTTCTTCCTTGGTGGCCCAGCGCAGGTTAGCGGCTTTATTGTTCTTTTTATCGTGGTCTTCGTGGATCACATACTTGGCACTGCGGCCGCCTTTTTCGCAAAAGAGGCGGGCTACTTCACGGTGCAGGTATAGCGACTGGTAGCTGTCTGCCGGTTTTACATTCAGCACGGTGTAGCCTTCCACGGTACTTCCCGTTAATAATTTGCCATCCTCAATGCTTTCCGAGTAGCTGATCACGCGGCCCATGTTGGAAACGGCGTATCGCTTGCGGAGCGCGCTCTTGTTCTTGATCTGCAGATCTTTCCAGACTTCGTTCTTCAGCATTTTTAGTGAGGTCATGAGACAGAAAATTTAGGGAAATGAAGTGTATTGGAGGATTATTTCGTTCATCCGTACACGTTACACCCGCTTGCTTCAGCGCCGGATGGAAGCACGTCCTCTATGGAGGGCAATATGGCCGCCCGTTCAAAAACGTGGTTTTTGTAGTGATGTACCACTTCATCCAGGATGGTTTCAATGCTGGCCTGGTCTGCTGCGGTGACCAGCCGGGCGCGGAAGTCCTTGATGTGGGGTAGTCCCTTGAGGTAATTGGTATAATGCCTGCGCATTTCCAACACCCCAACTATATTGCCTTTCCAGGCTACGGATTTTTGCAGGTGTTCCTTGCACACGGCCACCCTTTCTTCAACAGTTGGTGGAGGCAAATGTTCGCCGGTGGCCATAAAATGCTTGATCTCTCGGAAGATCCACGGGTAGCCGATGGCGGCTCTTCCTATCATCACACCGTCTACCCCATACCGTGCGCGGGCAGCTACTGCCTGTTCAGGGGTGGTGATATCGCCGTTACCGAAAATCGGGATATGTATACGTGGATTGTTCTTTACTTTTCCGATAAGGGTCCAGTCTGCGGCGCCTTTGTACATCTGGGTGCGGGTGCGCCCGTGAATGGTGAGGGCCTGTATGCCTACATCCTGCAGGCGTTCGGCCACTTCTTCAATGTTCTTGGTGTCATCGTCCCAGCCCAGGCGGGTCTTCACGGTTACCGGCAGCCTGGTGGCCTTTACCACGGCGGCGGTGAGCTTTACCATCTTGGGAATGTCCTTGAGAATACCGGCGCCGGCGCCTTTGCAGGTCACCTTTTTCACCGGGCAGCCAAAGTTAATGTCCAGCAGGTCCGGGTTTACGGCCTCCACGATCTGGGCGGCCATGGCCAGGGGCTCTTCATCACCTCCGAATATTTGTATGCCCACCGGGCGCTCGTATTCAAAAATATCCAGCTTGGCGCGGCTCTTGATCGCATCGCGGATAAGGCCTTCTGAGCTGATAAACTCGGAATACATCAGATCTGCCCCGTTAGCCTTGCACACCGCGCGGAAGGGAGGATCGCTCACGTCTTCCATGGGCGCCAGTAATAAAGGAAATGATCCCAGCTCTATTTGTCCAATCTTCACCATAATTGTTTTGTACAGGGTGCCTTGTGTAAACGACCTTGTGTAGCCGATTATTCGATGTAAATTTACGCCAAATTTAACACAGTAACGCTTTATGGCTGCTTACCTGAAACGATTATCGCCCGGCGCACAGCTGGCATTTTTAGTGCTGCTCTTCGTTGCTGCCTTCTTTGTGTTTTCCATCGCTACCACTGCATTCCTGGCCGTTACCACTCATATGGACCTTTCTGCCCTCCAGCATAATATGGCAGATCATCCTAACCTGGCCGGCTATATGAAATTAGCACAATTTGGCTATACAATCATCGTTTTTCTACTGCCCCCCGTGGTACTTTCTGTGCTGGTGGAAACCCGGCCCATGGCGGCCCTGGGCCTTACCGGGCGCATAAACGGGCGGCAGCTGGGCTGGTCCGTCGTGGCCCTGGTGGTCATCATCCCCCTGGTAGGATGGACCGCGGAGTGGAATGAAACGTGGAAGGTGCCAGCCGTGTTCCGCGAGATGGATAAACAGGCAGCCACCCTTACAAAGCTGTTCCTGGCGGGCCACAGCATCTGGGACCTGCTGGTGAATATTGTGCTGATAGCCGTGGTACCGGCCATCGGGGAAGAGCTGTTTTTCCGCGCAGGCATGCAACGCCTGCTGGCAAAAGTGATGGGCCGGCAGTGGCTGGCCGTGCTGGTGGCCAGCATCGTCTTCAGCCTGGTGCACGGGGAAATACTGGGATTTGTGCCCCGCGTGGTGCTGGGTGGTTTACTCGGGGCTATATTTGCGATCACCGGCCGCCTGTGGCTATCTATTATCATACACATGGTGAATAACGGCGTACAGGTGGTGGCTTTTTATCTTTTTGCCCATGGGGCCATTAAAGCAGATCCATCGCAAAATGATCATGTGGCATGGTATGCCGCCCTGCTCAGCCTGGGCCTTACCGTGATCGCCTTTTCACTTTTGCAGCGCGCCACCCCGCCCAAACCCGTGGCGGAAGCCACCGCGGAAGAGATTGATTCCATTGGCTGATCTTATTTTTAAACCACTTGCTTTTGAAAACATTTATTACACGCACGCTGACCGCTTTGGTATTTGTAGCCGTAATGCTGGCTGGCATCCTATGGAATGAAATTTCCTTTATCCTGCTGTTTGCCATCATCAGCACCGGGGCCCTGGTGGAGTATTTCCGGCTGGTGCGCAAGATGGACAACGGGTATGATAAAGACTCCGGCTGGCAATACATTGGCGCGCTCTGTGCAAACATTGCCATCATCGTGATGTTCATTGGCGGTGGCGTGTGGACCCGCAGCCTGCAAGGCAGCGGTACCCTGCTGCCTGTTCATGCCATTGGTGTGCTGCTGAGTATCCTGTTCCTGATGGTGCTGCCCCTGGGCGATATCATCATCAGCCAGCACATTGATATGAAGAACCTGCGCTTTACGCTGCTGGGGCTTTTGTACATCAGCCTCCCGTTTTCCCTGCTGATCTGGATCCGCACGCATACGGGCTCCACGCCCACCCATACAGATCCCGCGGTACATGCCCCGGGCTGGCTGATCCCGCTGCTGCTCATCATCTTCATCTGGATCAATGACACCATGGCTTACATTGTAGGCTCGTTGATAGGCCGTACCCCTTTTTCCAAGATCTCCCCTAAAAAGACGCTGGAAGGTACCCTGGGCGGCATGATCCTGGCCGTGGCCGCAGCGGGGGTGTATGGATATTTCTGGGGATACCAGTGGCTGGCCTTCCTGCACTGGCTGGTGCTGGCCGGTATAGCGGCGGTGGCCGGTACGTATGGCGACCTGCTGGAGTCCAAGCTGAAACGCCTGGCCGGGGTAAAAGATTCCGGCAGCATTATGCCGGGCCACGGCGGTTTCCTGGACCGCTTTGATTCCTTACTGCTGGCGGCCCCGTTCGCCTGGGTATATGTTTATTTTTTTCTGCATAATTTCGCGGTGTAAAATCTTACCAGTCCTTGTGCAGCGGCGGCTGCCACCGGGCCTTAAAACTGCTTTTTAAAAACAACTGTATCAAACATGAAAATCCATCGTGAAGGATTTGCTTCGATTGCCCTTACCTTTCTTGTGCTGGCACTGATCAATGCCGCTGTGTTTTACTGGAGCAGCCCCGTAGCCGGCTATTGGGTGCTGGCGGTATCTGTGATCCTTTTTCTTTTTATTGTTTCTTTCTTTCGCGTACCCCGGCGGGAGCACACCTTTGGTACCACCCAGGTAATAGCACCGGCCGATGGCAAAGTGGTGGTAATTGAAGAAACGTACGAACCGGAATATTTTAAAGATAAACGCCTGCAGGTGTCTATTTTCATGAGCCCTGCCAATGTGCATGTGAACCGTAACCCCATCAGCGGTGAAGTAAAACTTTCCCAATACCACGCGGGTAAATACCTGGTGGCCTGGCACCCTAAATCTTCTACGGAAAATGAACGCCACACCGTGGTGATAGAGCAGAATGGCAACGCCATCCTGGTGCGCCAGATTGCAGGAGCCCTGGCCCGCCGCATTGTAAACTACCTCAAGGCCGGCGACCAGGTAACGCAGAACGAAGAGATGGGCTTCATTAAATTCGGCTCCCGTGTGGACATTTACCTGCCGGTGGGCACCAAGGTAGATGTAACGATCAACCAGCTGGTACGCGGCGGACAAACGATTATAGCCAACATCTAACCATAGGATTTTTACAAAAGCAAAAAGGCAAACGGTTGTAAAACGGTTTGCCTTTTTTCATGCCCTGTATTGCGCGCAGCGCCTACAAAATATTCTCGATCTCCTGCAAATGCCGGATGGTGTAAGTAGGCGTAATGCCGGTTGCCGGTACGGCCGGGTTAAAATAGATCTGATCCATGCCCACCTGCTGTGCGCCCAGGATATCCACTTCCAGGGTATCGCCGATCATTATGCTTTCTGTGGCGGTGGCGCTGCTTTTCTGCAAGGCAAAATCAAAGATGTCTTTATGCGGTTTCAGGCTGCCGGCGGCTTCTGAGGTGATGATGTTAGTGAAGTAGTGGAAAATGTTTGCATTGCGCAGCTTCATCAATTGCGTATCTTCAAACCCGTTCGTGATCAGGTGCAGCACATATTTTTTTTGCAGCAGGTATTCCAGGATCTCGATGGTGTAGGGAAAGAGCACTGTTTTGGTAGGCAGTATTTCCAGGAACTGGTCGCTGAATGCCATGGTCAGCTTTTCGTCGGCAATTTTATATTCGAGGAAGGTGAGCCAGAAACGCTTGCTGCGCAGTTCTTTCCGGGTCATGAACCCTTTGCGGAAGCGATCCCACAGCTTATCATTGTGCACGATGTAGCGGGCCAGGAAATCTTCAAAATCAGCAATGCCCCTTTGGCTAAGCTGGTGGGTGTGATAGAGCTCCAGCAAGGTTTCACGGGCATTGGCCTCAAAGTCCCACAGGGTGTGGTCCAGGTCGAAAAAGATATGTTTGTACGGCATGCGCAAAGGTAGGCAATCCATTTTTAAAACAAACGCAACAACGATATGAACGCAGTAGTAACGGGCGCCAGCAAAGGTATTGGGCGCGCAGTGGCCATCAGGCTGGCAAAGGAGGGATGTAATGTAGCCATCTGTGCACGTGGCGAAGGCCCGCTGCAGGCCACCGCCGCAGAAGTACAGGCGGCCAATCCCAATGTGAAGGTGCTGGCGCTGCCCGTGGATATGGCGGATAAGACGGCGGTGCTGCAATTTGGTAAAGCCGTGCAGGCTGCTTTCGGCACTATTGACCTGCTGGTAAACAATGCCGGGATCTTCATCCCCGGCGCCCTGCAAAACGAGGCAGACGGGCACCTGGAACAGCTGATGGCCACCAATGTGTATAGTGCCTACCACCTTACCCGCAGCCTGCTGCCGGGTATGATAGCGCAGCGCCGGGGGCATATCTTTAACCTCTGTTCCAGCGCCAGTCATAACGCTTACCCTAACGGCGGCGCTTACGGTATCACCAAGTTTGCCCTGCTGGGCTTTTCCAAAAACCTGCGGGAGGAGCTGAAAACGGCCAACGTGAAAGTGACCGCCATCAGTCCCGGGCCTACGCTCACGGCCTCCTGGGATGGTTTTGACGCACCAGCCGGCCGCATGATGGAGCCGGAAGATGTGGCCAGCGTGTTGTGGACGGCCTTTACCCTGGCCCCGCAAACGGTGATAGAGGATATTATCATGCAACCCATGCTGGGGCCCATTTAACGGGTGCCGCTCATCCTTCCCCTGCTCCTTACAACCCAGGGTGAAACCGCCGGAAAACCTTATCCACAGGCCATCCCCGGCAGTTTTACCGCGGCCTTTTTTAACGTACTTTTAACGGCATAATGAAAAGCACAGGGATTGCTTTAGTTAAATTTGTCAGGCTAGTAACTATGGTCTATTCACATTTTATGCTAAGACGGGTCATTGCCCTATTACTTTTTGCAGGCTGCATGCAGGTAGCGCAGGCGCAGAACATGCGCTTCACTACCAAGGTAAGCGCCACCACCATTGGCCTGGATGAAGGACTGCAGGTGCAGTTTATGCTGGAGAACGCGCAAGGCGATGTCAATGGTTTTACACCTCCTCCTTTCAAAGATTTCGATGTGGTGCAGGGGCCCATGCAAATGCAGGGTACCTCCATCGTAAACGGTTCCCGCTCTGATTATGTATCCCTCATTTACGTGCTGCAGGCAAAGCATGTGGGCAGCTTTACGCTGGCCGCGGCTACTGTGCGGGTGAATGGAAATATCGTGCGCTCTAACCCGGTGACCATCGAGGTGGTGAAGGGCAACAACAGTGCCACGGCACCTTCTACCTCCCAGCGTGGCGGCGGCTTCCCTGGCGGAGGTTTCCCCGGTGGTGGTGGCGGTGATAATGGTAATGGCCTGCCGGAAGGGGTGCTGCGCAAAGGGGAAAATATAGATGCTAAACTGAAGAAAAATATTTTCGTGAAAGTGGCGGTGGACAAGACTTCGCTATATGAAGGGGAGCAGCTTACCGCCACCTATAAATTGTACACCCGCCTGCCTACTAATTCCAGTGTGACAAAGGTGCCTGCATTCAAAGGGTTTTCTGCCAAGGATGTAGAGCTGCCTAACCCGCCCCAGGCTACGGAAGAAGTGGTGAACGGCCTCACGTATAAAGTATTCACCATCCGCAAAACGTTGCTGTTTCCCCTGCAATCCGGCCAGCTGGAGCTGGACCCGGCTGAAGTGGACAACCAGGTAAAGTTGCTGCAGGTAACGCCCGGCAACCGGAAACGTCCCCGCGACCCGTTTGACGATATCTTTGGCGGCGATCCGTTTGATGACGACTTCTTTGGGCAGCAGGGTGAGTATGTGACCGTACCTTACAAAATTGAAAGCGCCCCGGTGACCATCAATGTAAAACCGGTACCGGCCAACCACCCGGACAGCTACACCGGCGCCGTGGGCCAGTTCCGGATGGATGCCAGCATTGATAAGGATCAACTGACCACGGACGATGCATTGACCCTGAAAGTTACCATCACCGGGCAGGGAAATGTGAACCTGCTGAATGCACCCAAGGTGTCCATTCCCGGCGCGTTTGAGCGCTATGATCCCAAGGTGACGGATGATATTGCCAAGAACAGCAATCCCCTTTCCGGTGCGCGCATTTTTGAGTTCCCCCTCATGCCACAGGAAGCCGGCGATCATGTCATACCGGCCATTGACTTCACGTACTTTGACCCGGTATCCCAATCGTTCAAGACCCTGCATTCATCGCCCTTTACCGTGCATGTAACGCCGGGTAAGCAAACCAAACATGAGAAAGAAGACTTCAGTGTAGGCAAGAACGAGCTGGCGCCCATTCACCGGGTTGTAACTTCCTGGAGCAAGGCTAGTGGCTTCTTCTTCAGCAGCGTTTGGTTCTGGCTGTTGCTGCTGCTGCCCGTGGTACCGCTGGTATGGCTGATCATGAAGAAACGCCGCGAAGATTATAACACGCAGAACGCTTCCCTGCTGAAGCACCGCAATGCCAACAAGGTGGCGCTGAAACGCCTGTCACTGGCGGCTAAATACCTGAAAGACGGCCAGCAGAAAGCGTTTTACGAAGAAACATCCCGCGCGGTATGGGGCTACCTGAGCAACAAGCTGCACATACCGTTTGCAGAACTGAACCGGCAACTGGTGACCGATAAACTGCAGCACCTGCGTGCAGACCGTACCACACCGCTCTTTGAACTGATGGACGATTGCGAAATGGCCCTGTACGCGCCTTCCGGCGGTAAAGGCCGTATGCAGCAAACCTACCAGCAGGCTATTGAGATCATCAGTAACCTGGAACAGGATCTTAAACAACAACAAGTGTAAAACCCAACATATTTCATGCGCAAGCTGATCTTCTTTTTGGTAACACTACTGGGCTTTGCCACTGCGCTGCAGGCGCAAACGCCGCAAACCACCTTCACGGAGGCCAATGAGCTGTTCCGCACAAAAAGCTATTCTGCCGCCGCGGCAAAATACCAGCAACTGATAGACCAGGGCTACCGTGATAAAGCGCTTTATTATAACGCGGGAAATGCCTACTACAAAGCCAACCACATTGGTGCCGCTGTGTACAATTATGAAAAAGCATTGCAGCTTTCCCCGCGGGATGAGGCCACCCGGCATAACCTGGACATGGTGAACCAGCAGATCCCCAACAACCCGGAAGCCTTGCCCCTGCTGTTTTTCCAGCAATGGTGGATCACCTTCACCCAACTTTTTTCTGCCAATGGCTGGGCGGTGATGTCCATTGTTTTCAGCTGGTTACTGGTAGCGGCCATTATCGTGTTCTTCTTTTATCCCGGCCGCCGGGCACCGGCTGCCAGGATAGGAATGTATGCGGGCGCTGTGCTGCTGGTAATAACCCTGGGTATGGCTGCTCTCCGCTACAGTGAGCACCTGGACACCAGCAGTGCCATTGTGATGAATGCCGCGGTAAAAGCAAAAGCAGCCCCCGATGCAGGCGCCAAAGACATGTTCGAGTTACAGGAAGGCATGAAGGTAGCGGTGCTGGACCACACCCAGGAGTACTGTAAAGTGCAGCTGGTAGATGGGAAAACCGGCTGGATAGCCTGTGATAATATCAAGACCTTATAAACAGCGTAAAACCTTGCTGGCAGCGCCTTACGGATCTTATCCCCGTAAGGCGTTTTTATTTTATACCATGGGCGCCAGCTCCCCGTCTATGCGGATGATGATGCGATTGCCCTGGTGCTCATGCTGCTCATCCAGCACCTCTTCTTCCACGATGTGGGTGCCCACGTGGAACTTGTTGCTAAGCCTGTGCAGGCGGGCGGCGGCAATCACCAGCGACTGGCGTTTGTGTTCCATTTCCGTACGGTTGTTACGCACACCATTGTCTTCCACGCGGATAAGGAGGGCACTGCCCCTGCGGTGGATATTGATGATCAGCAGGCCGCCTTCATCCTGCGGCCGTTGCAGGATATGGTGCCAGATGGCGTGTTGCACATAGGGTTGTATGACCAGGGGTGGCACCAGTATCACCTTGCCGGTAAGCTCCGGCGCCAGTTTTATCTGGTATATGAATTTGCCTTCAAAGCGCAGTTTTTCCAGCTGCATGTAGATCTCCAGCGCTTCAATGTCTTCTTCCAGTTTAATAAGGTCCTTGTTCACATTGGTGATGGTAAAGCGCATCAGCTTTGCAAAGCGGGTAAGGTAAAGGGAGGCTAGTTCCGTGCTGGTGGTAAGGATGAAGTGGTGGATGGCATTGAGGCTGTTGAAAATAAAATGCGGGTCCATCTGGGCCTGCAAGGCTTGCAGTTCCAGGCTGGCGGTATCGTTTTGCAGTCGCAGCGCCCGGTTTGCAGCGGCTTTGATGCGTCGCTCCCGCCAGTAAAAGTAAGCCACCAGTGCGCATATCGCTATTATAAACAATGCCCAGTACCAGTTAGTAGGGAGTATCCTGTCATCATATGGTATCACGTGCAAGTGGGTTGTAGTCCAATGTTAGCGGCAATATCGGGCAATTCAGGGGCAAAGGGAAACGCCAATTAATACAAGGGGGTAATTGCGGGTTATCCGGGAGCATTGCTCCCATAATTGGTCAGCAAACGAAACCGGCACCGGGGCTTGTATAAAGCGGGCCGGTGCCGGTATAATGCGGTGAAAGGGAAGGTTTATTCCGTGAATTTATATCCCACACCCCTCACGGAGTGGAAGTAGCGGGAGTTACGGCTGTCTTCCTCAAAGTACTTACGGAAATTGAGTATAAAGTTATCGATGGTACGTGTGGTGGGATACACGTTGTAGCCCCATACCACCTGCAGGATCTTTTCGCGGGTCACTACTTCCCCTTTGTTCTCGATGAGGAGCTTGAGCAGCATGGTCTCTTTCTTACTCAGCTCATAATGCCTGCCGTCTTTGCCAATGCATTCCTGTGCAGCAAAGTCTATCTGGTTGTTCCCGAAGCTGTACACATTGGGTACACTGTCTTTGTCGAGGATCTTCTTGTTCTTTACAATGAGCTTTTCCACCCGGAGCAGCAGTTCTTCCAGGTTGAAAGGCTTGGTCATGTAATCATCCCCGCCTTTCTTGAGGCCCAGTACGCGGTCTGCGCTGCTGTTCTTGGCGCTGAGGAAGAGGATGGGCACATCGTTGTTCTGTATGCGGATGTTCTCGCATACGGCAATGCCGTCCATTTCGGGCAGCATAATATCCAGGATGATGAGGTCAAAGTATTCATTCTTCACAGCTTTGAGTGCCGCGGTGCCGTTGTCCACCGCCGTCACTTCATAACCTTCCAGCTCCAGGTTGAGCTTCAGTGCTTCCTGCAGATTTTCTTCGTCTTCCACCAGCAGGATGGATGCTTTGGTAGGTTCCTTCATATTGCTGCTTTTTGCTTAATGCCTTGTAAGAATAACGTCGCTTATCAAATTTACGCAGATTGCGTGGAATATGCAGGCCAGGCAATTTCAAAAATGCTGCCGGCCGGCGTATTATCACGCACTTTAATGTAGGCCCCGTGCTGGGCCAGTATGCGCTGGCTGAGGAACAGTCCCAGGCCGGAGCCTTTGGCCTTGCGCGTGTTCTCATTGCCAATGCGGTAGAACTTCTGGAACACTTTGGCTTTCTCCGCATCCGGTATGCCCGGTCCTTCATCGGCCACTTCCAGGTACAGGCAGTCGCCTTTGGGCGCCAGGTTGATGGTGATGGGCGTGCCTTTGGGGGCGTACTTCACTGCGTTTTCCACCAGGTTGCTGATCACCAGTTCCAGCATGAATTTATCGCCATTGACCCACAGCTGGGGCAAAACATGTGCCTGTATGCTGTGGGTGCTGATCCGTCCCTGCAGGTTGCCCGTTACACGTGCCAGCAGGGCAGAGAGGTTCAGCATTTCCATGACCGGTTTAAACTTGTGCGACTCCAGCTGGGCGGCCAGCAGGATGTTATTGGTAAGGGTATTGAGGCGGTCTGTTTCGCGCAGGGTATTATCCAGCAGCTTCTTCATCTTCTCTTCATCCAGCCGGTGTTTACGGATGGTTTCCAGGTTCAGTTTCACCACAGCAATGGGCGATTTGAACTCGTGGGTCACGGCCATCATAAAGTTCTGCTGCTGGGCATTGAGGCGCATTTGCTTCCACACGGCGCGGTACACGAAGAAGGCACCCAGGAGGATGATGCCCATGAAGGTGCCGCCTTCCCCCAGGAACTTGAAGGTGCGCAGGTGCTCATCTTTTTCAATGCGCTGGAGCTCCAGCTGGTAGGCCACGGGTTGTGACAGGCTGTCTGTGCGTAGGGAAAGGTTGTTGCGTTCATACTCGGTGATCTGCTGGCTTTGGCGAAACAGGAGCAGGCCCCACCAGATCAGCGCCAGTATCACGTAGCTGAGCAGGATGATGTATAGAACGGTGATGCCCCTGCCGCTCTGCAGGTCGTTATAAAATTTTCTGATCATTTACCGGTGCCCGGCTTTTTCTACCCGCAGGCCAATGTTCATGATATCTGGCAGCGGGTTTTGCCGCATGTTTTGTTCAATACTGATCTTATACGTACCGGGCCGGTTCAGGATGGCACGCAACTGGATGGGAATGCGGTGATCGTAGATGTCGTCTGCTGCATTCATCATACCTGCGGGGGTGGCCGTCCACTTGCCGGATACGTCTTCCAGGGGCAGTTCCACGCGCTGGGCAATGGGCTGTGCACCGGGGAACTGGGTGGTGATGATCACCCAGATGTTGCTGTACGGATAGGCGTCCCTGTGGCGCACATTCACATACAGGTTGTAAAGGTAAGCGGTGTCCTCTGGCTGGAGGGTTACCTGGAATTCCGGCTTAAAATCGGCAGACCACTGGTGATTGGGCACGTCTACATTTTTCTCGTAGGTGTCCATCTTCATGGGCTGGCAGGCAGCCATTGCACAGAGGCCTGCCACGAAAAGGGCCAGGTAGGTTTTGTTCATACGGTACATTGATATTTAAGGGCCTTGCTATAAAACGTTTAATACCTGTTCCTTGGCCTTTTCCAGTTCATCCTTCATGCCCACCACCCATTGCTGGATGCCGGCATCATTGGCTTTGGAGCCGGTGGTATTGATCTCGCGGCCTATTTCCTGTAGCACAAAATTGAGTTTTTTTCCCTTGGAAGGATCGGCTTCTTTCAGCAGTTCGCGGAAGTAGCGCAGGTGGTTTTCCAGGCGCACCAGTTCTTCAGAGATGTCCAGTTTTTCCAGGTAGAAAACAAGTTCCTGTTCCAGGCGGTTGGCATCTACATTCTCTTTGCCCACATGCTCTGCCACCAGTGTTTCCAGGCGGGTGCGGATGCGGTCTTTGCGGAGCGGGTCCAGTGTTTTCACTTTTTCGCTGAAAGTGGAGATGTTGTCTATGCGCTGGGTCAGGTCTGCCTCCATCACGGCGCCTTCGTCCATACGGTGGGCATCCAGGTCGGCAATGGCCGCTTTCACGGTGCTTTCCACATCGGCCCAGTGCTCGTCAGACAGCTGGTCGGTAGCAGGGGTCACCACCTCGGGCAGTTTCATGAGCACATTCAGCATATCTTCCTGCGGGATCTGCAGGTCTTCTGCCAGGCTCACAATGCCGCGGTAGTAGAATTTGGCAAGGTCTGTATTGATCACCACGGGGCGGGTAGCACCGTTCTGTTTTACGTTGACAGTGGCGTCGATCGTACCTCTTTGCAGGGATTGCTGCAGCAGGTTACGGATCTCGAACTCATAAGGTTTCAGTTGGGGGGAAATCTTCAGGTTCACTTCGAATTGCTTACCGTTCAGCGATTTGATTTCCGCAATGATGGTGGTTTCGCCCTTCGTTACTTCCGCACGTCCAAAACCGGTCATAGATTTCAACATAAGATAAAGTTAAGAGTGACAAACCTAGCTAAATTAGGGCAAAGCACAAAGAAACCCGCATGGGATGTGGGTTGTAAAACGCAGGGCCCTGCTTACGCAAACACCAGGGCCTCCACTTCTGCCCGGGTAAGCGCGCGCATATCACCGGGCTGCATACCCTCCACCGTGAGCTTGCCAATGCGGTAGCGGATGAGGCGCAGGGTGGGGAAACCCACGGCTGCAGTCATTTTGCGCACCTGGCGGTTCTTGCCTTCAGACAATACCAGCTTTATCCAGGGCGCCGGTATGTGCCGGCGGAAACGGATGGGCGGATGGCGGTCCGGCACGGCAGGCTCATGATCGAATGCCATTGCGGTACAGCGTTTGGTACGGTATGTTTTGCCATCAATGTTAATGTCTACCCCCTGTTGCAGCCTGGTGATGGCTTCCGGTGTTATAGCGCCGTCTACCTGCACCCAGTACTCCCGCTGGTGGGCAAACTTAGGGTTCAGCAGGCGGTTATTTATGGCGGTATCATTGGTGAGCAACAGTAAGCCTTCACTGTCGAAGTCCAGGCGCCCCACCGGGTACACATCTTTGGGTACGCTGAAATAGTCGGCCAGCGTGGCTTTTCCGGGTTCCGGACTAAAACGGGTCAGTACTTCGTACGGCTTATAGATCACATAATAAACGAGCGCCACGGGCCATTGGTCTTTTGGTGAACAAGGCTCAAATTAGTACTTTTGCATAACACGCTTATGGATACATCCGCACAACATCCTGGCAATCCGCAACCGCACCGCTTATTCGCTATTTTCTCCAAAGCGGACGAGCAATACATGGAAGAACTCAACGCTGCCATGGAATGTCATCTTTACAAGAAAGGACAGATCATTTTCCACGAAGGGGCTTACTCTTTCGGCATGTACGGCATCAATTCCGGTAAGATCAAGTTATCCCATACCGGTGATGACGGACGGGAACAGATCATCCGCCTGGTAAGGGAGGGAGATATCATGGGCTTTAAGGCCCTGCTGAGCGGGGAGCGCTACACGGCCACCGCCACTGCGCTGGACGATACAGAGATCTGCTTCATCCCCAAGGAACTTTTTCTGAGCGTGCTGCAAAAGGATCCGAACCTGTCCATGGAGATGATGCGGATGCTTTCCGGAGAGCTGAGAAAGGCGGAAGTAAAGATCACGCAACTGGCCCAGAAGCCGGTGCGGGAGCGCCTGGCGGAGACGCTGATCTTCATCAAGGAAACCTACGGGCTGGAAGCCGATGGCCAAACCCTGAACGTACGGTTATCCCGGGAAGAGATAGCCAACCTGGCCGGTACTGCTACCGAAAGCGCCATCCGTTTATTGTCTGAATTTAAGAAAGACGGTATGCTGGAACTGGAAGGTAAAAAGATCCGGCTGCTGGACATTCCGCATATCCTGAAAACAGCTAACCTGCACGACTGATAACCTCTGCCAACAGCACTTTTCCTGCATCCTGACCGCCCGCTGCAACACACTGCCATAGCGGGTTACAGCATCCTGCGCCCCTTTTGTGTTTGAACATCCTTCCTGTCTTTTCCCTGTTATCCATTTTTCCCTTTAATAGCATCCGTATACCATCACTGCAGTCGCTTCCTGTCTTGTATCCCTGCATCCGTTATGCATGTTTTCACCGCATTTGTATTATAAATCAAACACCTAGCCTGCACCAGTCATCGCCCGTACCATAATACGTGGCGGCAAAGGCTGGCATTGCACCCGCCGGATACCAAAAAAGTAACTATCCCATCACCGTTACGGGCAAAAACGGGCGTTGCTGCGCCGGTACGCAAAGGGTATTCCTCCCCGTAATAAAGCAGGAAAACAAGGCTGGCAGGAAGAAGAAAGCAGTACTGATGAAAGGCTGAAACGTGCTGTGGCAGCGGGTTTGAGAGGCAATAAAAAAAGTCTGACTGCGAAAACAATCAGACTTTCTTATTATGTGAATGGGTTAGTAAGTACAGGGAAAACAAATTCCCTACACAATATTAAAAAGAATTTCATCACAAAAGAAAAAAAATGCAAAGAATTTTATTCACAACACTAAAAAATTTGTGGATAACAACAGGGTGGATGTTGCGCGCTGTGCCTACCTTTGTTCCTCACAACGACGAATTATATGAAGTTCAACGAACCGATAGCAGTCACTGAAATAGCAGCATTCATTGGCGCGGAACTGGTGGGCAACAAGGATTTGCAGGCCACCGGCATCAACGAGATCCACAAGGTTACACCGGGCGATATCTCTTTTGTAGACTTTGAAAAGTACTATAACGCCAGCCTGAATAGCGCTGCCACCATTATCATCATTAACAAAAAGGTAGACGTGCCGGAAGGCAAGGCGCTGCTGGTGCTGGATGATCCGTTCAGCGCATACGTGAAGCTGGTAAAACGCTTCCGCCCCTTTGAACCTGCCACCAAAGCCATCAGTGATACTGCGGTAATCGGCGAGGGTACGGTGATACAACCCAACGTGTTCATCGGCCATCATGTACGCATAGGCCGCAACTGTATCATCCACCCCGGTGTGGTGATCTATGACTACTCCGTGATAGGTGATAACGTGATCATACAGGGAGGTACCATCATAGGCGGCGATGCCTTTTATTTCAAGACCCGCAAAGGCCAGGAACTGAAGTTTGACAAGATGGAAAGCTGCGGCCGTGTAGTGATTGAGAACGGCGTGGAAATAGGTGCCGGCTGCACCATTGACAAGGGCGTAAGTGGCGATACCATCATAGGCCAGGGTACCAAGATGGACAACCAGATCCACGTTGGCCACGGGGTGGTGATCGGTAAGAACTGCCTTATTGCCGCACAGGTAGGTATAGCCGGTAAAACCATCATTGAAGATGACGTGACCATCTGGGGCCAGGTTGGCATTTCCAAAGACCTCACCATTGGCAAAGGCGCCGTGCTCAATGCACAAAGCGGGGTGCCCAGCAGCCTGGCAGGCGGCAAGATCTACTTCGGCACACCGGCGCTGGAAGCAAGGGAAAAGATGAAAGAACTGGCCTGGGTGAAGCGCATCCCCGAGATATGGGAGCAGCTGCATAAGAAATAGCAGTTCCGGCTTTAAGGAAAGCACATACCAGATTTCAAATTTCCAATGAGCGCCCGGGTTTCCGGGTTTGTTCGTTGGAAATTGTTTTTTGGGATATTTTGATATTGGAAATTGTTTGTTGGAAATTTATACCATGAACAAGTACTTACTGTTGCTGTGCTGCCTCGTTACGGCCTGCACCACTACCAGGCCGAAATATACAGACCCCGGGCTTTACACCATACCCCAGGAATGGGCTACCAGTTTGCATGACGGGTGGTTCAGCGCCAGGACCTACAGCCTTGGAAAATACAGTACCGGATCGCGCCAGGGCGGTATTGCAAAGGCGGGCCTGCCCCTGGCCATACAGCACCCCACAGATGCCTATTTTTATACGGTTTCCGGGCCTTCCGGGAGCCTGGCAGTACAAACCCTCAACACGGTAAGGGTAGTGTTTGGAGACCGTCCTTTGCCGGCTTACCTGAGCAGTGTGGCGGGTACTACGCCGGTGTTCTATGCCCTGGTGAATGACCCGGTGCAAAGCATGGCGCGCTGGGAGTTATTGCTGCGCAATGCCAGCTACCTGGAACTAAACCAGGATGCACCTATTGGCGTGTTGCAGCTGGATAAGGTGAGCTACCGGGTTACGGCGCATAACCATTTTGGTACCATCAACTCTTATGAAAAGGTCACTTACGAAATACAGGACCACGGCAAGCCCCTGGCGGCGGTAATGCCCGGTGCCGTGCCGCGGGTGTGGGTGAGCAGCACGGTGACGCCCCAGCAGGAAGCGCTCTTTGCCGCGGTGATCAGTACGTTGTTATTGCGGTAAATGGAAACGGATTACAGGCCCGGCTACTGCGGGGAGCAGCGTGGAGATCATTGCTCCAGGTATTGCAAATATGCTGCGCCTATCTCACGCAGGGATTGTTCCATGGGCTTGTAAGTAAAGCCTGGCAAGGCTTTGAGCAGGCGCTCATTATTGTAATATACTTTCAGCTGGGCGGTGCGGGCGGTTTCTTTGGTCACCAGGGGCTTCTTGCCGGAGAGGCTGCCTTTGATCTTTTCCATGCGCCAAACCACTTCTGCCATCCAGGGCTTTACAGCAATATGCGGTGGCTTTTTATGCATGGCCTGGGCCAGTTGTGTGAAGAGGTCCTGGTAAGACCAGTTCACCGCCGATACTACAAAACGTTTTTGCGCCACATCGCTGTCCATGAGCAGCAGCATGGCTTTCACCACATCCTGCACGTCCACAAAACCATTGATGCCGGTAGTATAGTAAGGAAATTCTTTCCAGGCGTTTTTCACCAGCGCGCCGGAGCCATCGTCCCAGAAACCGGTGCCCAGGATAATGGAAGGATTTATGATCACGGCGTTCAATCCCTCTGCTATGCCGCGCCATACTTCCATCTCGCTGCGGTACTTGCTGATGGCGTAGGCGGAGTTGTTTTTACTTTCTTCCCATTCTGCTTTCTCATCAATGGGAGCCGCTGTCTTAGACCGGCCCAAAGCAGCTACGGAGCTTACATGCAGCAGTTTCTGCACCCCCGCATCCAGGCAGGCGTTCACTATGTTTGCCGTGCCTTCTGCATTGGTATGGATCATGCGGGCACCAGCGCCGGGCTGGAAGGAAACGGTAGCGGCGGCGTGGTATACCTGTGTAACGCCCTGCAGGGCTTCTTCCAGGGAAAATACATCCAGCACATCGCCCTTTACCCATTCCACTTTATCGCGGATGTCGCTAAGCTGAACGGGAATTTCACGGCGGTACAGCGCCCGTACGGGCTTTCCTGCCTGTACCAGCGCACGCAATAAATGACTGCCTAAAAAACCCGTTCCACCGGTAACGAAAATCATGTGAGAGTGCCGCCTTTTATTGGCTGGGGCCAAAAGTAAGGGATATTGTTGATAGAATGTACAGTGTACAATGTACAACGTACAGCAAAGGGATGCTGCCGCTAGCCGTGACCACGTTTATCGTAAACCATACATTGGCCCCCACGCGATACGCGGTACATTGTACGTTGTACGCGGTACGTTGTACGATTAATATTTGTAAAATCCTTCACCCGTCTTTCTGCCCAGCTTACCTTCCGCCACCTTTGAAACCTGCAATGCGTGTGGCTTAAAGCGGGGCGATTGCCGGAAAGCATCGTAAAGGGATTGGGATACCGCGAGGTTAATATCATGGCCAATGAGGTCCATTAAAGCGAAGGGACCCATGCGGAAGCCGGCGCTCTCCAGCAGGCGGTCTATGGTGTGCAGGTCCGCTACGCCCTGGCCGGCTATTTCCATGGATTCAATGTAAAAATGACGGGCCACGCGGTTTACGATAAAGCCGGGTGCATCTTGTACCCGTACCGGTTTTTTACCCAGTGCCTTTGCCAGGTCATAGAGCGTATCTGCCACCCAGGGCGCAGTTTGCGGACCGGTCACCACTTCCACCAGTTGCATCAGGTGGGCAGGGTTGAAGAAGTGCATACCCGCCACCCGGGAAGGATTGGGAATGCGCTGCGCAATGCTGCGGATGGAAAGGGAAGAGGTATTGCTGGCAAATACCACATCGCTGTGGTTAAGCTCTGCCAGTTGATTGAACAGGGCGATCTTGGCCTCGGGCTTTTCAACAATGGCTTCTATGAACACTTCTGCAGTGCAGTCCATCAGGTCCGAAGTGAAGTACAGCAGGTGGAAGGCCTTGTCTGCCGCAGCTTGTGTGAGCTTACCTTTTTCCACGGCGGTTTGCAGCTGGCGCTTCACCTGGGCTTCGGCCTTTTCCAGGTTGGCCGGCTGCACGTCATAGAGCAGGGTCCGGAAACCTGCCATGGCGGCCACCTGCGCTATGCCTGCACCCATGGTGCCGGCGCCGCATACGCCAATGGTCTGTACGTCATCGATGGAAAGCATACGCAAAGGTTTTAAACGGCCACGGACCACAAACCCCGCGCACAAAAAGCAGCGGGACCTGTGGTCCGTGTGTCTGGTATAAAAAGCTAGACCGCCCCTTCAAACTGGGAAAGGAAGCGGGTATCATTCTCAGAGAAAAGGCGCAGGTCCTTGATCTGGTATTTGAGCATGGTAATGCGTTCAATGCCCATTCCAAAGGCAAAGCCGGTGTATTTCTCGGGATCAATGCCACAGTTGCGCAGCAGGTTAGGATGCACCATACCACACCCCAGGATCTCTACCCAACCGGTGTGCTTGCACACGTTACAACCTTCGCCCCCGCAGATGAAGCAGGAAATATCCATTTCCGCGCTGGGCTCTGTGAAGGGGAAGTAAGACGGGCGGAAGCGGATGCGGGTATCGGCCCCAAACAGCTCCTGCACAAAGTGATACAGGGTTTGCTTCAGGTCTGCAAACGACACATTTTCCGCGATGTACAGGCCTTCTACCTGGTGGAAGAAGCAGTGTGCACGGGCGGAAATGGTTTCATTGCGGTATACGCGGCCGGGGCAGATAATGCGGATAGGCAGCTTGCCTTCTTCCATCACCCTTACCTGTACGGAAGAAGTGTGGGTGCGCAGCATCCAGTCCGGGTTGCGGCTCACGTAAAAAGTGTCCTGCATGTCGCGCGCAGGGTGGTTTTCCGGGAGGTTGAGGGCGGTGAAGTTATGCCAGTCGTCCTCGATCTCCGGCCCTTCTGCAATGCTGAAGCCCAGGCGTTCAAATATGCGGATGATCTTATTGCGTACAATGCTTATCGGGTGACGGGTGCCCAGGCGCAGCGGGGCGGCGGGCAGGGTCAGGTCTGCATCGGCAGTGCCGGCAGCAGCAGCATCCTTCAGGTGCTCAAATGCAGCATAGCGGTCTTCTGCCAGTTGCTTAAACCCGTTCAGTACCTGGCCAAATTCCTTCCTGCGCTCATTCGGGACATTTTTCATTTCCCCGAAAAGGGCCTTCACAATGCCTTTGGTGCCCAGGAATTTGATGCGGTACTGTTCCAGTGCGTCGGCATTCCCCGGCGTAAACGCCTGGATCTCCTGTTCGTAAGCAGCTATTTGCTGTTCTATCTGTTCCATGATCCGCAAATATAAGAAAAGGTTAATAGTTAAAGGGGAATGGTTAAACGGGCGCAGAGGCAGGGGCGAAGGAAAAAGGCTGCGGCAGACACCAGGTCTGCCGCAGCCTTTTTATAACGATTAACCGATAAAAAATTATACGATCAACTATTTACGAATAACAAGTCACTATTTAATACCCAGTTTCTTCGCAATTTCCGCGGGGATGGCTTTTTTGTTCACCATGATGGCGGTGGTTTTCAGCTGGAAGTAAGGCTCAGAAGCGTAGAAGTAGCCTTTGTCAAAGTTGGGTGTGCCCCAGGAGTTCTTCACGCGGAAGTACTTGTTGCCGTTCTGGTCTTTTACCAGGCCTACAATGTGCATGCCGTGGTCGTCCTGTGTTTCATAGTTGTCAAAGGCCAGCTGGCGCAGGTCCTGGGTGATGGTCTTTTCTTTAACGGGGTCGGTGAAGATGGATTTTCTTTCATCCGGGGTCATGTCAGACCAGTCGGTTTCCGGTACCAGGGCCAGGCCTTCGTTGAAGTTGAAGGTCTTCTCGCTCACGTCTGCTGCCCAGGCAATGGTATAGCCAGTGTTGATGGCATTTTCCGCAATGCTGGTAAAGTCGGCCAGGGGCACGTTATACACGCGTTCCCAGTTCCAGTTGTCCGGTACTTCCAGCACAAACTGCTGGTAGAACGGATGGTGGTTGAAGGAGGAGATCACTACGTAGTCATCCGCACGCAGGCCCAGTTCTTTGGCAAAAGACTGGGGCGTATAGGTTTTACCATTGTATTCAAAAGAAGTGGGAGGGGTGCCCATGTAAGCATCCAGGACACCGGAGAAGGCTTTCTGCCAGACAGGATTAATGCTGTTCTTTTCGCCCAGGCCTTTCACGTAGCTTTCCAGCGCGCCTTCCATTTCGGCGTGGTTGTACATTTTTACTTTGTTGCCATCGTATGCGCTTTGCGGCATCAGGCCGTATTCACGCAGGCAGAGCAGGTCATCGGGAAAACCGCCGCCTTCACCAAAATTAGCTTTGCCATGCATCCGCACATAGTTGACGGCTTTCAGCGGGTACATCTGGTGTACCACAAACATTTCACTCAGGTTCAGGCCCTTGCCTTTGCCATTGCGCAGCGCTTCACTTTCAAAGAAAGACAGGCCGGAAAAAGACCAGCAGGTGCCGGTCATGCCCTGGTTCTGTACGTCGCCGGCATCCAGGTTCTTGATGGTGGTAAATTGGTAGTGGCTACCGTCTTTGTTGGTTGCAACCTGTGCAAACGCGCTGCTGCAGCTTAACAGCGCCACGCCTAAGATCCATTTTTTCATTTGCAGGAATTGTGGTGGTTTTTGTTGTGAATCCTTCAAATGTAATGGTTTGGAAGTGGAAACCAAACGCCGCTTTGTATAAGCGGCGCTGGTGCGCTATGTGCGGTTGGCTACAAACCCGCTTCCGTGGCGGCCTGGCGGGCAAACCCCACCCAGTCTTCCTGGACGTTTGCATTGGCCATGGCTATCATCCGGTTATGCACAATATTGGCAAAAGGCATGGCCACGCTGCTATGGGCCGCTACTTCATTGACCAGGCGCATATCCTTTTGCAGGATCTTCGGCGCCCCGCCTACCGGCAGGTAGTTATGATCTGCAATCAGGCGCCCGTAGTTCTTGTAAATGGGTACGGGAAACAGCGTGCTGGTAAAAAATTCATGCATATCGTGGCGGGACACCCCGTTCTTTTCGCCCAGGGTATACGCTTCCGCCAGGGTTTCGATCATCGCGGCGATGATGAAGTTGCCGCTTAGTTTTACGAGGTTGGCCGCACCGGGCTTTTCGCCAAAATCATAAATGCCCTGGCCAATGGCTTCCAGCACGGGCCTGGCTTTTTCCTTGGCGGCAGCGCTGCCGGCATTGGCTATCCACAGCTTTGCCAGCGCGGCAACATCCGGTTTTCCAAACACGGGTGCTGCTACGTATTGCTGATCGCGGGCGGCATGTTGCGCAGCCAGTGCATCGGAAAAAGCAGGAGAGATCGTGCTCAGGGAAATGTGCAGGGCATCCCTGCGCAGGTGGGCCAGCATACCGTTTTCCCCGCCGGTAAGTTGCGCCAGCACGGCGTCATCCGTGATCATGGTGAGCACAATGTCTGCGTTGCTGCAAAGCTCCGCCACGCTCCCCGCCACGCGGGCGCCTGCCTGTTGCAGGTCTTTTGTTTTATCTGGTGTGCGGTTATATACCGTAAGTTCAAAACCCGCCTTGAGAATATTGGCTGCAATGGCTTGCCCCATGGCGCCCAGCCCGATGAATCCGATCATAAAAGTAGTATTAAGTCTTAGGTACCTGGCCTAAGATGGTTGCAAATATTTATTCGAATATAAAGTAATGATGGAGAAATGTGCGGGGGTAAGCAGGAACAAGGCAAAGGCTGGTACCTAAGACCTAAGACTTAAGACATTTTAAAAAACAAAAAGCCGGGGCATGAGTGCTCCGGCTATTACCTAAACCTACAACTGTTACACTGTTAGTAACAAAACTTTATAATGCGTACACATTAAATCTTATCAGGTGTGCAGTTTAGTGCACGGGAACGGCTACCATCGCATCGCGGTAGTTGCCGGCTACTTCCATGCCTTTGAGGGTGGCTACGCCCTGGATGTAATGCCAGGTAAGCTCTGCCAGTACCTCGTGGTGGTTGTAGTGGGTGGCGGGATATTGCTCCGGCGAGAACACGGACTCCAGCTGCAACTGGCGCATGCGGGCAATAACGTCCAGGTTCATATTGTTATGGAACAGGCCTTCTGCAATGCCACGATCCAGGTTTTTGCGGATGGTGGGCAAGGCGGTCTGTTGTTTAAAGGCATCTACCTTGGCCCAGGCATCGGGGTGGTATTTGCGCAGTTCGTAAAACATCACCGGGTTAATGGCCTGTGCAAACTGTTCACTGTACTGCAGGCTTTCCAGCAACTCCGCAATGGCGTTGTCGCTTTCAGCGCACTGGTTGATCTGGGAGCCGCGCTGGGACAGCATGAAGTCGATGGACTCATTGATCAATGCATCCTTGTCTGTAAAATGTTCGTACACCGTTTTCTTGGAAATACCACATTCACGGGAGATATCGAACATGGTTACGCTTTTCATGCCATAGGTCCGGAACAGGCGCAGCGCAGTGTCTAAGATTCTTTCACGCACGTTCATTCTTTAGTCTTTGTATTTGAGTCCGTTGATAAATATCTGGGCAATGGCGCGCTGCTTGGCCACGATCTTGGCGAAGAAATCTTCATTGGGGATCTCTATTACCGGCAGGCCGTCTGAAGCTACGTAACGTACGCCTTCCAATACGTCCTGGTAAAGGCTGGCGATCTCGGTAGCGGGGCGTTTCAGGTGAAATTCGCCCTGGTCATTGCCAAATTCAAAAATGCGGGTGAAAAGTTTGTGTTCCCGGTCGCGGAACGCACGAAACTGTTGCGGTGTGATCATCTTCTTTTCCTGGATCAGTTTAAAGATCTCCAGGCGGAAGAACTTACAGCCAAATTCGTATTTAATGGCAATGAAGTCCAGGAGGGTATCTGTCGCCTTTTTCATTTCTACCAGGCGCTCCTCCATGGTCTGGAAAAGATGTTCACTGATCTTTTCCAACACAGCCAGGTGCAGGCCTTGCTTGTCCGGGAAGTAATAGTACAAAGAGGCTTTTGAGCACCGGAGGTCTTCGGCAATTTCGTTCATCGTCGTCTTCCCCGCACCAAAGTGAATGAAGCGCTTCAGCGCCGCATCCAGTATCCTGTCCTTCGTCTCATCCCGGTTGTCCGTGGTGATCATAATGCTTGTTTGACTTTTTGACTTACAAAGTCAAAAGTATAACGTTTTCGCAGAATAGTAAATTAAGTTGACCAGTTGTTTGGTTTTTGACAGTGGGCTGACAATGAGAAAACCCCCGGAAACCGGTGTTCCAGAGGAGAAAATTTCCAAGTGAGCAGGCCCCGGTGTAGAAAATGGATTGCGTAATCGGGTTGCAACCGGTAATTTTGCGGGGAATTTACCAACAACGCCACATTTACATTTTCATAATGGAAGGAATCAAGCACATCTCTTTTGACCTCTGGTACACCCTCATTCAATCTGACCATAGCTATAAACCCAAGCGGGACCAGCTTTTTAAAGACACTTTCCAGGTAGCACGCAGCCTGGAAGAGATCAATACCCAGTTTAAATACTTTGATATTCTCATCAACGCCATCAACGAAAAAACAGGTGGCCAGGGTACCTTCCATGAGATCTATTACCACCTGCTGGCTGCGCTGGGCGTGGATATCCGCCAGGTGCATACGGAACAGCTGGACGCATATTACGCAGCTACGGAAAAGCTCTTTTTCCAGCACCGCCCCACCCTCATTGATCCTGAAACGCCGGCCCTCTTCCAGGACCTGCGCGATATGGGCTACACCATCAGCCTCCTGAGCAACACCGCCTATATTCCCGGTGCCACCCTGCGCCAGCTGATGCCGGAATGGGGCATTGACGGCTACTTCGATTTCCAGCTGTACTCTGATGAAGAAGGCACCAGCAAACCCGCTGCCAAGTTCTACCAGCTCATGTTTGACCGGGTAAATAAAATGTACCCTGTTACCAAGGAACAGATCCTGCACGTGGGTGATAATCCCATTGCAGACGTGAAGGGTGGCAGCAATTTTGGGGTCAAGACCCTGCTGCTGCCGCCGGACACTACGCTCTCTGCTTTACTGAGGCCCGTATTCCGCAAGGCAACGGCTGTTAAATAAACTGCATGCCCATGCCCATACAGGAACTGCTTCAACAAATATTGGATAATCCTTTACCATCGCTGGCAGTGGTGGGCAACCTGGTGCTGATAGAAAGCCTGCTTTCGGTAGACAATGCCGCGGTGCTGGCTACCATGGTGATGGACCTGCCGGTACCGGAGCGCAAGCGGGCCTTGCGTTACGGGATCATCGGGGCCTACGTGTTCCGCGGCCTGGCCCTGGTATTTGCTTCTTTCCTGATCAGCTTCTGGTGGCTGAAACCTTTGGGGGGCCTGTACTTGCTGTACCTGGCCGTTAAATGGGTGTGGGATAAGGTCCGCCACAGGAACGTCCACAAAGAAAAGGTAAATAAAAAACGGAACTGGCTGTACCGGGCCACGGTAGACACTTTGGGCACATTCTGGGCTACCGTGGTGCTGGTGGAGCTGATGGACATCGCCTTTTCCATCGACAATGTTTTTGCTGCCGTGGCCTTTTCCAGGAACATTCTCCTCATTTTATTCGGGGTGTTCACCGGTATACTGGCCATGCGTTTTGTAGCGCAGGGTTTTGTGAAACTTATGGAACGGTACCCCTTCCTGGAAGCGTGCGCATTTACCGTGATCGGCATCCTGGGCATAAAACTGGGCCTTTCGCTCTACACGCATTTTGATCCCTGTGCCACTTTTTCCGTGTTCATGGATGGCAACGAGGCCTGCCTGGAAGCCAGTGGTGGCAAGCCTTCCGAAGGGCGGCATGCTATGGTGTATGGCGATATCATGACCACCATTCTCACGCTCTGTATTTTCTTCATTCCTATTCTCAGTTCCATCCTGTTCAACTTCCCGCGGAAGCATGCTACCAGCCCAGGAACACCATTCCCGCCCCGCAAATGATGATGGTAACACCGCCCAGGAAGTGCATGTATTTTTCCAGGCGTTCTGTTTTCAGCATGGGAAACCCGAAGTAGCCCAGCAGTACCATGGTGACCATGGTAGCCAGCGTAAATAAAGTGAACACGCTCACCAGCAGGAACAAATTCCAGTAAGAGGCGCTGGCCGCGGGGTGGGCCATGAGGGGTATCAGCGGCTCACAGGGGCCAAAGGCAAAGATGATGAAAAGCAGGAAGGGCGTTACTTTGCGCCGGTCCTGCGGCATCACATACTCCCCATGCCGGTGCTGGTATACGTATACCTCCTCTCCCATCACATCAAAATGTTTGTGGGCTGCATTGCGCGAAGCGCGCCATAAGCCCCAGGCCGCATAAGCAATGCCGAAGGCCAGCAGGGCCCATCCGGCAAAGCCCCCGCGCACCGCGTCCAGCCAGCCTATTTTGGTCATAGACCAGCCCAGCGTAATGGCGCCTATGCCCAGGATGATGGAGCCGCTCACATGGCCAAGGCCACACAGGAGGGTCAGGAAAACCGTCTTCGTCACGGACCATTTCCGGGAGCGGGAAATGGCAATGAAAGGTACATAGTGGTCCGGGCCGGACATCGTGTGCAGGCAGGTATTGGCAATAGCCGTGATCATCAGGGCGCCCAGTCCGGTGTTCATTTCAATATATTTACGCCTTCCCGCATACCGGCCACCAGGGCGGCTGCACGGGCTATCATGGTTTGTAATTGTTCCCCGCCCTGGCCCAGGAAGCGTAGCATCAGGCCGTGATGGGCAGTGCGGCTCACACCTGTGGCTATACGTTCTTCCATGGCGAACATTTCATGCAGGGCATCTGCCAGCGCATTCATATCCAGCTGTTCATCAAAGCAGAAAAGGCTGGCCTGGTGGGTATAGGTTTCCAGCTGGCCCATGCCGGGAAGTGACCAGCGCTGCGGTTCCAGCCAGGTGTTCTCCCGTAGTACCAGTTTGTTCTTCCAGCGCACTTCCGTGGTACTGTGAAAACGGGTAAAGGCAAACACTTCCCCATTGAGCTTACGCCCGCAGGTGATGATCTCACTCCACAGCAGGTGCGCGTTTTCCTGTAAATGAATGTGTGTGTGACCTTCAAACACGGCCGCCGCCTGCGGAACGGTGGGATGGGGCAGGTAGTGCAAAGCCGCCCCACTGGCCACTTCCACGTCAATACGCTGGTGGGCGCCCTGCTGCATGGTAAAGAGACGCTGGTAAGACTGGGTTTGCAGCAGCAGGTGGGCACCGGCTTCCACCTCAATTTTCCAGTGGTACACATCCCCGTCCAGCATGCCCGGGGAGGCGCTCATGATCACCAGGGGCAGTTGCAGGGCGGCCCGGTCCTCGCGGATGTTTGCCACCTTGAATGGCCGGGTGCAATAGCTGTGGCGCAGGTAGGTGATACCGGCGCGCAGGGCGGCTGTTATATGCAGGGTGCAGGTCATGCCTTTGCCTCCGCCACGTCTTCCAATAGCCCGTATTGGCGTATCCATTGGATCACCTCCGGCAGGCCGGTGCCTTTCATGAGGTCTGTGAAGAGGAAAGGCCGGTCGCCCCGCATTTTGCGGGCATCGCGGTCCATTACTTCCAGGCTGGCGCCCACGTAGGGGGCCAGGTCTATTTTGTTGATCACCAGCAGGTCACTGCGCGTAATGCCGGGGCCTCCTTTGCGGGGTATTTTATCGCCTTCCGCCACGTCAATTACAAAGATGGTAATGTCTGCCAGGTCGGGGCTGAAGGTGGCGGAGAGGTTATCGCCGCCGCTTTCAATGAATACAATTTCAATGTCGGGAAAGCGGGTGGTGATCTCTTCCACGGCTTCCAGGTTCATACTGGCATCTTCGCGGATGGCGGTGTGCGGGCATCCGCCGGTTTCCACGCCAATGATGCGGTCCGGCGGCAGGGTACTGTTCTTCGTGAGGAACTCCGCATCTTCTTTTGTATAAATATCATTGGTGATCACACCCAGGCTGTACTGGCCGGCCATGCGGCGGGTAAGCCTTTCAATGAGGGCGGTTTTGCCGGAGCCCACGGGACCAGCTATGCCTATTTTGATATATTTTCTTTCCATCTCTTTTCAATAATATTTAAGACATGTACAGTCTTGAGTACAGCCTTTCGTGCTGCATGCTGCGGATATCAAAACCTGCGTTACAACGCCCCAGCAGTGCGGGTTCCGGCTGCAGGGTAGCGATGGTAAGTTCCCGGATAAGCGGTTGCAGGTGAAACAACAGCTGCTGCCCGTCCAGCTGGCCCAGCGGCACCAATTTAACACAGTTAGTGACCATGCCAGCGGCGGCATTGTAATAAAACGCGCTGATGGCATCTGATTTCGGTATACCTAACGTATACGCATATACGCCAAATGCGATACAATAATGCCCGGCTGCTTCCTTTAGCCGGATGGCCTTTTCATAAGCTTCCGCAACCGGTGATGGCTGTAACTGGCGGAATATTTTAATGAGGCGCAACCCCAGTTTGTTGCTGGCTTCCCGCAATTCACGCGCCGTTTTCAGGGCGGTGCATTGCTCATCCAGCGGCAAGAGGGCGTCCAGGCCCTGCGAAGCGGCGTCAAAAGCCAGGCTCATAAAAGCGGCATCGTTGTAAGCCAGGTTTGCGGCCAGCATGTTCCTGATCCAGGCATCTGCACTGGCGGTATTATGCACCAGTCCTTGCTGCACATAGGTTTCCAGCCCCGCGCTGTGTGAGAAGCCGCCCACCGGCAGGGCCGGGTCTGTGAGCTGTAAAAGTGACAGCAGGTAAGCTTGCATATTATTTGGATGCCATGTTGAGTATGCGGGAAAGCAGCCCACCGCCGGCGCCATCGCCATGTGAGTGGGGCGTTACGTTGCTGCGCAGGGCATTGGTAAGCTTGCGTTGCGCCTGCACGGGTGTATAGCCGGCCGCTTCCAGCCAGCGGAAGAGGGGCGCTTCATAAGGTACCAATACTTCCGCACCCTGGATGAAAAGGGGTAAATGTTTGTTGCCGATCTCATAACAAACGCTGCCCATTTCCAGCATGGATGCCGGTGTGATCATGATGGCCTCACAGGGTTGTATTTCCACCACCACGGCACGGCTTTCATCCAGGTATACAATATCACCTTCCTGCAGGTTCGGGTTTTCCTGCAAAAAACGGAAGGCCAGCTCCAGCCCGCCCCTGCTGCGTTTGCGCTGGATGCGCTTATGGGTTTCAAACCATTCCAGCGCCAGCACATCTATCTCTTTTTCCCCCAGCGGCGTAGTGGCTATGTTGCCGGCTATGGATTGAATGATCATGGTAGTTGGTTGCGTTTAAAACAGGAAATACCGTTGCGCCAGCGGCACTACGCTTACCGGTTCGCAGGTGATCTTTTCGCCGTTCACTTTTACCTCGTAGTTCTCGGGGTTTACAGTGATCTCGGGCGTCTGGTCGTTGTGAACGAGATCCTTTTTGGTCACGGTGCGGCAGCCTTTTACGGGCAGCAACATTTTTTGCAGGCCATATCCTTTTACGATGCCGTTATCCAGGGAGGCCTGGGATACAAAGGTGGCGCAGGTCCTGAACAGGGCTTTACCAAAGGCGCCAAACATGGGCCGGTAGATCACCGGCTGCGGCGTGGGAATGGAGGCGTTGGGATCACCCATGCGGGCGCTGATGATCATGCCGCCCTTAATGATGATCTCCGGTTTTACCCCAAAGAAAGCAGGCTTCCACAACACAATGTCCGCCAGCTTGCCGGCTTCAATGGAACCCACATACTGGCTGATGCCGTGTGTAATGGCAGGGTTGATGGTGTATTTGGCCACGTAGCGTTTTGCGCGGAAGTTGTCATTGTTGTTACCGGCATCTTCCGGGAGGGCGCCGCGTTGCTGCTTCATTTTACTGGCGGTTTGCCAGGTGCGGGTGATCACTTCCCCTACGCGGCCCATGGCCTGCGAGTCTGAGCTCATCATGGAAAACACGCCCATATCGTGCAGGATATCTTCCGCAGCGATGGTTTCGGGCCGTATGCGGGAATCTGCAAAGGACACATCTTCCGGCGAGTTCTTATCCAGGTGATGGCATACCATGAGCATGTCCAGGTGCTCATCAATGGTGTTTACCGTGTAAGGGCGTGTAGGATTGGTAGAAGAAGGCAGGATGTTCTGGAACATGGCAGCGCGGATAATGTCCGGTGCATGGCCGCCACCGGCGCCTTCTGTATGGTAGGTGTGGATCACGCGGCCGTTGATGGCATTCAGCGTATCTTCCAGGAAACCGCTTTCATTGAGGGTGTCTGTGTGGATGGCCACCTGCACATCAAAGGCGTCTGCCACCTGTAGCGCGGCGTCAATGGTAGCCGGTGTGGCGCCCCAGTCTTCATGGATCTTGAGACCCAGCGCACCGGCTTCCACCTGCTCCCGGAGCGGCTTCAGGGATGATACATTGCCCTTGCCCAGGAAACCCAGGTTCATGGGAAATGCGTCTGCACTTTCCAGCATCTTCTGGATGTTCCAGGCCCCCGGCGTTACGGTAGTGGCATTGGTACCATCTGCCGGGCCGGTGCCACCGCCTATCATAGTAGTGACGCCACTGTACAGGGCATGGTCTATCTGCTGCGGGCAGATAAAATGAATATGGGTGTCTATGCCGCCGGCGGTGGCAATGAGGCCTGCGCCCCCGTGCACTTCTGTGCTGGCGCCAATGATCATGTTGGGGCTTACACCATCCATGGTGTCCGGGTTACCGGCCTTGCCTATGCCTACAATCCTGCCATCTTTAATGCCAATGTCTGCTTTCACAATGCCCCAGTGGTCCAGGATGATCACGGAGGTGATCACAAAATCCAGCACGCCTTCCGCACGGGTAGCCGTGCTGTGCTGGGCCATGCCATCGCGGATGGTTTTGCCTCCGCCAAACTTGGCTTCTTCGCCATATACAGCGTAATCCTTTTCTATTGCTATGATGATCTCTGTATCGCCCAGGCGCACTTTATCGCCGGTGGTGGGGCCATACATATTGGCATACTTGGTCCTATTGATCTGCAGGCTCATACCTTTTTGTTTTTGAAGTGTCCGGGTGCCAGTTTGTCCAATGCCTCCTGGCGTGTAGCCGTTTCCGTTACATCGCCATTTACCAGGCCGTTATGTCCCCGTGCGCAGTGCCGGCCGCCGAGGGCTACCAGCTCCACGGTTTTCTGTTCTCCCGGTTCAAAGCGCACGGCGGTGCCCGCGGCGATATTAAGCCGCATGCCCAGGGCGGCTTCCCGCTCAAATTCCAGCTGGCGGTTCACTTCAAAGAAATGGTAGTGGGAGCCTACCTGCACGGGACGGTCGCCCGTGTTCACCACGGTTACCTGCACAGTGGCCAGCCCTTCGTTGCAGGTTATGTGGCCGGGGGAGATGAAATATTCGCCTGGGATCATGTGTAAAGGTTTTCGTACAACGTACAGCGTACAACGTACTTGGTACGGGTTAGCTATTTGGTTTGAATGCTGTATATACCTTCGCGGTACGTTGTACGCGGTACTTTGTACGCGCGAAGCGCTATCTTATCGGGTCATGCACGGTCACCAGCTTGGTGCCATCAGGAAAAGTTGCTTCTATCTGTACTTCGGGGATCATTTCGGGCACGCCTTCCATTACGTCTTCGCGGGTAAGGATGGTGGCGCCGTAGTGCATGAGGGAGGCCACGGACTGGCCATCGCGGGCGGCTTCCTGCAGGCGGCTGCTGATCAGGGCTATGGCTTCCGGGTAATTGAGCTTCAACCCGCGGGCCTTGCGCTTTTCCGCCAGTTCGCCGGCCAGGAAAAGCAGCAGCTTCTCCGTTTCCCTTGCTGTGAGGTGCATATCTGTATAGCTGTTGAGTTGAAAAATGGCTAACGCCTTAAATACATTATGAATAATTTAATATTCTATAATGCAGGCATTAAGCTATAAAAAAATCCGGTTCCTGCCATCAGGAACCGGATTTTTTATTATTTCCAATCGCTATTGAGCGGTAGTTGACTATTTCAATTTTTCCAGGGCTGCTTTCAGCTGGGCAAACATAGCCGGGATCTCTTCCTTCACGCAGGTGCCCACGCTGAGGCGGTACCAGGGAGAATTTTTAGAAGCGCCAAAGGCTACAAACGGCACCAGGCCCAGTTTAGCTTCGTCCAGGATGTAGGAGGTAACGGCTGCCTGGTCTTCCAGTTTCTTACCATCAGCGGTGGTTTTACCTACCAGGTCAATTTTCAGGGTGAGGTAAATGGCGGCCTGCGGGGCAATGGAGTCTACCTGGTGACCGGCGGCTTTGAGGGCCTGGAAGCCTTCGTGGATCTTGAACAGGCGTTCTTCGATCTCGCCTTTGAAGTGGGCCAGGTAGGTATTGATCGCTTCTTTCTGCACCAGGAATTTGGCGGCGGCTTTCTGCTCTGCCATGGGGCTCCATGCACCTACGTGAGAGAGGATGGATTTCATCTTGCTGATCACATGTTTGGGGCCCAGTGCCCAGCCTACGCGCACGCCGGTGGCCGCAAAGGATTTGCTCATACCGTCTATGAAGATGGTATAGTCGCGCAGCTCGGGGCGCAGGCCTACGGGGGTGTAGTGCTGTGTTTCACCAAAGGTGAGCACCCAGTACATCTGGTCGAACAGGATGTAGAGGGGCTTTTCGTCTGCACTGCGTGATTTGTTTTCAGCGATCACCAGGTCGCAGATCTCTTCCAGCTGTTGCTTGTGGAAAGCGGTACCGGTGGGGTTCTGCGGGGAGCAGAGGGCCAGCAGGGTAGCGCCTTTCAGCAGGGGCTTCAGTTCAGCAGCGGTGGGCATAAAGTCGTTTTCCGGCTTGGTTTCCAGCACCACGTGCTCTGCTTCCAGGAAGTGGGTATAGTGATTATTGTTCCAGGACGGGGTAGCGTACACGATCTTCTCGCCGCGGTCTACGATGGTTCTGTAAGTAGCATAGATAATGGGGCGGCCACCGCAGGAGATCACGATCTCGGAAGCCGGGTCATAGCTGAGGCCTTCGCGGTCGCTGATAAAATCTCCTACTGCCTTGCGCAGTTCCAGGATACCATCGGCAGGCGGGTAGTTGGTATAATGATCATGATAGGCGTTCACGATCTCTTGTTCAAAGGCCGCAGGAATAGGAAAAATTTTCGGGTCAAAATCACCGATGGTGAAATTGTAGATCTTTTCACCCTTCGCCATCTTGTCCTTAATCTCACCGGCCAATTTGATAATTTCAGATCCAATCAGTGTCTCCGCTAAATGAGATAGTTTCATAATCCTGGTTTTTTAAGTAAGCAATTTATGCGGGTGCAAAGGTAACTGATTTGAAAATAGATTGAAATAATGATGGGTTTCTTTTTAGATTCTTTAATAAAATGACGATTTTCTTGCATTTCCATGAAATTGGAGGCGGTTTTTTGTGCCTTCCGGCAAAGGCGGCCGTGGTTTTGCCAACGCCTAAAACTTTCTATCTTTGCGCGGTTGCCATACTTTTATACTATATTGTCCGTGAATTGTCCCTGTAAGAAAAACCACACTAAACAATTCACCCAAAACAGTTTAAAGCAAGCGCAAAAAATAAAATAGACAAACTCACAGACGCATGAAATTTATCGTTTCTTCCTCCACTTTGTTAAAGCAGTTACAGCAGATAAGCGGGGTTATTAATTCCAATACGGTATTGCCCATCCTGGAAGATTTCCTGTTCGTGATAGACCGGAATGATCTGACCGTGGTGGCCACCGACCTGGAAACCGTGATGAAAGTAAAGCTGGAAGTAGAAGCCAAGGAAAGTGGCCGTGTTTGCATTCCCGCAAAGATCCTCATGGACTCTTTGAAAAACCTGCCGGACCAGCCGCTCACCTTCACCATCGATCTGAATTCATACGCTGTGGAGATCACGTCGGACAATGGCAAGTATAAAGTGATGGGCGAAAACCCGGAGAATTTCCCGAAAGAACCGGCTGCAGACGATACCACTTCCTTTACACTCACCTCTTCCTCGCTGGTAACGGCCATCAACAAAACCCTGTTTGCCGTGAGCAATGATGACCTGCGCCCGTCCATGACCGGCGTGTTCTTCGAGATCGCGCCTAACAGCCTCACATTTGTGGCGACCGATGCACACCGCCTGGTTAAATATATCCGCACCGATGTACAGGCCCCCCAGGCCGATTCCTTCATCGTGCCCAAGAAACCGCTCAACCTGCTGAAGGGCGTGCTGCCGGACAATGACCACCAGGTGAAGATCGCCTACAGCCAGAACCACTTCTTCGTGATCCACGAGAATGCCTCCATGATCTGCCGCCTCATTGACGCCCGCTTCCCGGACTATAAGGTGGTCATCCCGAAAGATAATCCTTACCGCCTGGTAGTAGCCAAGAGCGACTTCCAGAACGCCCTGAAGCGCGTAGGCGTGTTTGCCAATAAGAGCACCAACCAGGTGGCCCTGAGCATCAGCGGCAACGAGCTGCAGCTCTCCGCCCAGGATGTGGATTTCTCCTTTGAAGGTAATGAGCGCATGAGTTGCCAGTATACCGGTGAAGACATGCAGATCGCTTTCAACGCCAAGTTCCTCATTGAAATGCTCAATGCGGCGGATGGTGACGAGGTGACCATTGAACTATCTACTCCCACCAAAGCCGGCATTCTCCGGCCTTCTGAAAAAGAAGACGCAGAAGACCTGCTCATGCTGGTAATGCCTTTAATGCTGAACAGCTAATACCTCCTTTTATATAACCTTTTTAAGCCGCGGCCGCCTAACGGAGCCGCGGCTTTTTTATTGCCTGGCCCCGGGTATTTTTTAAAAAAAGCTTACCCTTTCTCAAAAAATCACTTACGAGTTACTGATTTCTTCAATTTAAATAAACCAACTATGCATAGGCCTCGCGAAACCCTAATAAAATCAAGGGTTTATACCGGGGTAAACCGTAAAAATGGAGCACATATTTTTTATGAGCTAATGTGTTTCGACTTGCAGGAGGGATTAAGGTTTGGGTTAATATGTAAGCAAAACTAATGCAACAAATTCATTTTTTTCTTTACCCATGGCGGGTTTCAGCATATTGTTTATGGGGGAAATGATTTAATTTCCCGTAAGCAACCGAAGCTTTGTTAACTATCCTCTACCCACTGAAATAGCCCGGTATGGCTTGTAGCGAAGCCTGTCCGGAAATAACAACGTCAATCAATTATTTTTTATAAATCCCTCAATTGTTATTTATGCAATTTCACATCAGTGTCCCTAAAGTTAGCTATGTAGTTGTAATGATCCTGGGTATCCTTGCTGCTGTTTATGCCTTCATCACCAACAGTCCTGCCCATGCAGTAGAAGTGGGTGCCTGCGTTGCCGCGCTGGGTGTTATTACCCTGGCCATTGGCCGCAAAACCACAGAGGAATTACAAATGATCGTAGCCGGCCTGTTCATGGCGTCTCTTTCCGTGTTGATAGGCCTGTGGGAAATATACCACTAGGCGCGGCCTTGTTTGTTTAACCATATCCTATTTCCTATGACCCACCCGGGTGTAACGCTCCTCGTAGCCCTGGGCAGCCCTGATAGGAAATAATACCAGGGAGGTATCCGATATGCCTGTAACCAGCGAAGTATCCACCTCCACTACGGGCTCCATCACATGCTGCATGTGGCTTTTCAAAATCAACGAATCTTTCCGGAGGGACCAGCTATCGTAGATCATGCTATAAGGAGTGATGCGCAGGTTGCGTATGCGTCCTTTGGGTTTCAATTCAAATCCTTCCGTTTCCCCTTCTTTCCCCTGTACCGGTCTTGACCATTTGCCCAGTAACTGCACTTCTGTGATGCGGAGGCTATCCGTTGCCGTGAACATTGTATCCGGCACCACGGGCGTATCTACCACCGGGGGCGCCACCAGCGATGAGTCCTGCAGGTGCAGGGTATCCGTGTGCACGGTATTGGACGGGGTATGCTGCCGGCAGGCGGCAAGACTGAGTGCCAGCAAGGTAACACCGAGGAAAGAGGCCTTTTGCATGATCGCGTTTTGGTTGAGGCGGTAGACATTCAAATATAAGCATTTCAGCAAGGCACAAAAAAGCGGCATGCCCCGGGGCATACCGCTTTGCTGTTTTAATGGTTAAAGTGAATGGTTAACCCCTAGCAGGTGATGCTTTGAAGCCGGTTAATTATTAGCTTTTTAACTATTAACCTTCTCCAGGTCACGTTGCTGCTTGATGATATCGTGGGACCGTTTCAGGGAAGCTTTCTGCCGGGTAATAAGCTCGCGGAGCTCATTGGGCAGTGGCTCTTCTGTAGCCAGGGCTTCTTCGTAAGCACGCTGGGCGGCGTCTTCGCCATACTCGCAGGAAGCCAGGATGGCGTGGCGGTCGTTGCCCGTGAAGGTGCGTTTCACATCCATCCAGGTGCGGTAGATCTTGCCGGACGCCGTAGTTTCCGTTTGCACATCTTTGCCCCAATTGCGCAGTTGCTGGTTCAGCTCCATCACGTATTTGCGGCTTTCGTCCGCCATCTGGGTAAACAAGGTTTTCAGGTCAACTTCGTTGGTTTGTACGATGGCTTTTTCATAGCCTTCCACGCGGTCATTGTTGATCTTTACAAGGTCATTGAGCACTTCTGTAGCTTTTTCATACGTTGCCATAACTAAAGGTTTTTGGTTAAAAATTTTTTGTACTGCCCTTCCTTTACAGGTGCAGGCCAGTGGGTTTGCATGTTGCCAATTGTAATCGTGAATTCAGTGCAGTTCAACATGCCGGTACCCATGTTATCCAAAAACACTGCCAATCGTCTCCCATAGAATGCAATGTGGTGAAGGGTTTCAGCGTCTGTATTTTTTCACGAATGGTGGAAGTGATTCTACAAATGCATGGGCTCACCACCTGCATGCACACATGGTATACTATAAGTAATGGGAGCGGTTGGCACAGATTTGTTTGTACATAAAGCCACTAAAACCATTAACTATGAACAGCATTCTTTATGTCGTTGCCGTAATCCTCGTTATAGGCTGGGCACTTGGCTTCTTTATGTATTCTGCAGGCGGTATCATCCACATCCTGCTGGTGCTGGCTATCATTGCCATTCTCATTAACGTGATCCGCGGACGGGCTGTCTGATCTTAACATTACGAGCAAAATGCAACAAGACACATTTATTCAATTTTTCCACTGGTATACACCAGCGGACGGCCATTTGTGGCAGCATTTCCGGCAGGAAGCAGCATCACTCAAAGTAAAGGGCATCACGCACGCGTGGTTGCCTCCCGCCTTCAAAGGCGCCAGGGGTAAGGATTCTGAAGGGTATGATGTGTACGATCTTTATGACCTGGGTGAGTTTGACCAGAAAGGAACCGTTGCCACAAAGTATGGCCCCAAAGAAGATTACCTGCAGGCCATCAGGGCCGCACAGGAGCAGGGGCTGAAAGTGCTCACTGATGTGGTGCTGGGCCACCGCACCGGTGGCGATGGCAAGGAAAAAATAAAGGTGCAGCGCGTGAATCCCGACAACCGTACTGAGATGACAGGCGCCCCCTTTGAAATTGAAGCTTTCACCCAGTTTTTTTTCCCCGGCCGTAAAGACCAATACTCTGCATACAAATGGGACTATCACAGCTTTGCTGGTGTAGACTATGCTGCAAACCTGCCTGCAGAAGAGCAGGGTATCTTTAAGATCCTCAACGAGTACGGCAACGGCCAATGGAATGAAGAGGTATCACAGGAGAACGGCAATTTCAGCTTTCTCATCGGTGATGATGTGGAAACGAGGAACCCGGCAGTACGGGAAGAACTGTATAACTGGGGCAAATGGTACCTCCAGGTGACGGGGTGCAACGGGTTCCGCATAGACGCGCTCAAACATATGTCGTGGAGGTTTATGAAGAACTGGTCAACGGCCATGAAAGAGGCTGCCGGCAAGGATTTCACCATGATCGGCGAGTACTGGAGCCCGGATAACCTGCCGGAAATGCTCGATTACCTGGATAAGGTAGAGAACAGCATCAGCCTGTTTGATGCACCATTGCACCACAATTTTTACGAGGTGTCCAAAGGCGAAAGGGAGCTTTGGAAAGTGTATGATAATACCCTCACCGCTGCGCGGGCAGATAAGAGTATTACCATAGTAGAGAACCATGACACACAGCCGTGCCAAACGCTGGAAAGCCCGGTGGAAGCATGGTTCAAGCCACTGGCCTATGGCTGCATCCTGCTGCGGGCACAAGGGGTACCCTGCATTTTTTACCCGGACCTGTATGGTGCGCAGTATCGTGATAATGGCTGTGATGTAACGATTGAGAAAGTAGCGGTGCTGGAAAAACTATTGGAACTGCGCAAAGATTATGCATACGGGGAGCAGGAAGATTATTTTGCTGCTGCCGGTGTAATAGGCTGGGTGCGGCGTGGCGATGCAGGCGCACCTGGCAGCGGATGCGCGGTGGTATTAAGTTCCAGTGAACAGGGTGGAAATATAAATATGCACATGGGGAAAGCCTTTGCTGGCAAAACATTTATGAACTTCCTAAACCCGTTGCAGGAGCTGGTGCTGGACGCGGAAGGCAATGCAGTGTTTTATGTAGACCAGCGGGGCATAGCAGTCTGGGTGCCGAAAAGATAGTCTACAAACTTTGTAGGATATTATTTGGTGCTTTCATTTTTTCTGCTTTATCTTTGCACCAGTTCTTTTTCAGATGCTTATCAAGAAAGGTGGAGGGACATGGCCCGACGATACCTTAGCAACCTTCCCCCGGGGAAAGGTGCTACTTCCATCCGCTGTAATGGCGGACAGATAACGCGGATCTTAGTTTTGGTATAAATGCATTTATATATAAAGCTCATCCGGTATCGGGTGAGCTTTTTTTTTATGCCCCCCGCTTTTGTTTTGATAAGTGTTGTGACCAGGGACCTGTTTATTCAAATCCTTTTTTCATCAAACTTAAAAACAACAACAACGATGAGTACCATTACTGAATTGCTTCACGCTATCCCTGCAGATCCTCACACCGGCGCCATTGCAGTGCCCATTTACCAGACCTCCACTTTTGTGCAGGATGCCCCCGGTGTAAACAAGGGGTATGACTATGCCCGCTCCAACAATCCCACCCGCGCCACGCTGGAACAGTTGGTGGCTGGCCTGGAAAAAGGCGCCGCTGCTTATGCATTTTCCAGTGGCCTGGCCGCCATTGACGCGGTGGTAAAACTGCTGCAGGCCGGCGACGAGATCATTGCTGTGGATGATATCTATGGCGGCGCGTTCCGCCTGTTTGACAAAGTGTATAAGAAGTTTGGCGTAACTGTGCATTATGTAGACACCACCGATGCGGGGAATGTAGCCGCAGCATTTACGCCCAACACAAAACTGGTATGGCTGGAAACGCCCACTAATCCTACCCTGAAGATCTCCGACATCCACGCCATCGCAAAGCTGGCAAAGGCCCACGGGGCGCTGCTTTGCGTGGACAACACCTTTGCTTCGCCCGTGTTGCAGCAGCCGCTCACACTGGGGGCAGACCTGGTAGTGCACAGTGCCACCAAGTACCTGGGCGGCCACAGTGATATTATTGCCGGCATTGTGGTGGCTAAGGATAAAGCCATTGGTGACGAGATCAAGTTTTACCAGAACGCCACGGGTGCCATCCTGGGCCCGTTTGACAGTTTCCTGCTTATCCGCGGGCTGGAAACCCTGCACCTGCGCGTGCGTCAACATAGCCAGAATGCACAGGCGGTGGCCGAGTTCCTGCAACAACACCCGCTGGTGGATAAGGTATTTTACCCTGGCCTGCCTTCCCACCCGCACCATGCATTGGCCAAACGGCAGGCAAAAGGCTTTGGTGGTGTGGTGTCCTTCACCCTGAAAACAGACACGGTGGATGCCGCTACAACCCTGGTGTGTAGCACCCAATATTTTAAACTGGCGGAAAGCCTGGGCGGCGTAAAAAGCCTGCTCTGCCATCCGGCCAGCATGACGCATAAATCCATCCCGGATGCCATACGCCTGGCAAACGGTGTGGCCAACAGCCTGGTGCGCCTGTCTGTGGGCCTGGAAGAAACGGAAGATCTCATTGCAGACCTGCAACAGGCCCTGGAAAAAGTGGCGGTGAAGCGCCCGCAACTTTCTGAGCAGGAACCCCTGGAACCGGCCCTGGCACTGTAATGCAGCGGCTTGTACCTGAGAGTGGGCACGGCCTTCATGGCCATTGATGTAAATATTACGGGAAATGCCGGGCTGGCGTGTATTTTGTGGCCTTACTGCAAACAATATCCCCGCTATGCGACCCTTCCTGTTTTATGCGGCTGTGCTGCTGCTTTGCTGCGCGGCATGCCAGCAGCCCTCCACTACTTCCGGCAGTGACAAGCTCACCGTGATCAAAGGGGTAACCCTGATAGATGGCAATGGTGGTGACCCCATGGCGCATGTGGCCCTGGTGTTCCGCGGCGATGAGATCACCGCTATCCTGAAAGAAGGAAAAGACTCCCTGCCAGCCGGCGCCACCATCATTGACGCCACCGGCAAAACGGTGATGCCCACGCTGATCAACGCACATGGTCACCTGGGCCTGTTGAAAGACACTACAGCGGTGGCACAGAACTATACACCGGAAAACATTGTCCGCCAGTTGAAGCAATACGCGGCTTATGGCGTGGGCGCCGTGCTCTCGCTGGGTACGGACCAGGAGGCCATCTGGGCGCTGCGTGACAGTTCCCGCGCGGGAAAAGTGCCGGGCGCTGTCATTTACACCGCGGGTTATGGCTTTGGAGTGCTGAATGGCGGTCCGCCCGCATCCTTTGCCAGCAAGGTGTTCCGGCCCCGTACGCCGGAAGAGGCCGCGGCAGCTATGAAACAACTGGCACCGCATAAGCCGGATTACGTTAAAATGTGGGTAGACGATTTTAACGGCAGCATGCCCAAAATGACAGCCGCCATTTACGATACCATCATCAAGTGCGCACACGCCCATGGGCTGCATGTGGCGGCGCACGTGTACTACCTGGAAGATGCCCGCCGGCTCATTGATAACGGGGTGGATGTAATTGCCCACAGCATCCGTGATAAAGAGGTGAGTGATACCCTGGTGGAGGCTATGCGCAGCAAAGGTGTTTATTACATTCCCACGCTTACGCTGGACCAGTACAGCTTTGCCTATGCCACAGACAGCGTGCCCTGGATCAATGATCCTTTTTTCAAAAACTCACTGGAGCCGGGTGTATATGAAATGCTGACCAGCGCCGCTTACAAAGCAAAAGCAAAAAAGGACAAGGACCTGCAAAAGAAAATATATGCATTCCACACGGCGATGGTGAATGTGCGCAAGATGCATGCAGCCGGTGTAAAAGTGTGCATGGGCACAGACTCCGGCGCACAGCTGGCCCGCACCCAGGGCTATTCTGAGCACCTGGAGCTGGAACTGATGGTGCTGGCGGGCCTTACGCCGCTGCAGGCCATTACCTGTGCTACAAAGAATGGAGCAGCAATGCTGCACGTTGAAAATGAGACCGGCACCCTGGAACCCGGTAAGAAAGCCAGCTTCATCATCCTTGATAAAAACCCGGCAGACAATATTAAGAACACCCACACTATTGCCCAGGTGTGGATCAATGGCGTGCAGCAGGCACGCTAAAAAAGAAACGGGGCGGTGCCTATTGCATCGCCCCGTTGGGGAACTTTTTATAACGCTTTACCCTGGCTTTGATGGCCGGGGTTTCTTTTTTTTAATGCGTGAACGGTACGGTGCGGCCTTCCGCCTGGCTTTGCATAGCCAGCTCAATGATGCGGATGGTATTGCGTGCCTGCTGAGGTGTTACGGCAATGGGTGCCGTGCCTGTGATGGCATCGTGTACGTTCTGGTAAAAACCGGTATAATCGCCCCGCTCACTTTCAATGTGGCCGGTAATGTGGAGGCCATTGTACGTAGTATTGATCTTGCCCCAGATGTCCTGCGGCTCCACGCCCCAGTTAGGATCGCCCTGGGGCATGCCGCCGGCGCGCAGGATGTCTTCCTGCGGGTCCATGCCGTATTTCAGGAAAGTACCTTCTGTGCCGTAGAGCATGAAAGTAGGCCCGAGTTCTTTTACCAGCATGCCGCCTTTCAGCGTCACTTTTACATCGGGATAATGCAGGCGCACGTCAAAGCTGTCGATGGTTTTACCGCCGGGGCGCTGTGCCCGGAGATCGGCTGTGATGGCGGTGGGCAGGCCAAAGAGCATCTGGGCCTGGTCTACCAGGTGGGCGCCCAGGTCGTACCAGGTACCGGAGCCGGGAATGTTCTCTTCCCGCCATGCGCCGGGGCGGAAGTAATTGCGGAAGCGGTCGTAATGTGCTTCAAATTCTACCAGGGTGCCCAGCATGCCGCTGCGGATCACCTTTTCCACTGTTTTGGCATTGCTATCCCAGCGGCGGTTATGGTTTACGGTGAGTACTTTATTTACCTGCTGCGCAATGCTGATCAGTTCATCCGCGTCCGCGCTGGTGATGGTGAACGGTTTTTCTACCACCACGTGTTTGCCCGCCAGCAGCGCCTGTTTGGCCAGGGGCAGGTGGGCATCATTGGAAGTGGCCACCACTACGAGGTCTATGGCGGGATCATTGATAATGTCATTGGCTTCCGCAACAATTTCCGTGTTGGGATAATACGCCTTGATGATGGCAATATTCTCCGGTTTTCTTTCCCGGATGCGTTTCAGTTCAAAGCCCGGCACGTTGGTGATAAAGGGCGCATGAAAAACGCGGCCGCCGGGGCCAAAGCCTATGAGGCCTACTTTGATGATCATATTGTTAGCGTGTTAAATTGCCGGATGGTCTGACGGTTAATTGATGGTTTGTTAGTTGTTGAGAACAATCTAACACTTTATTCAGGCACTTGCTACATTGAGTTGTTCAATGGCATCACGGTCCAGTTGCAGCTGGGTGGCTTTGACCAGGCTTTGCAACTGATCTAGGCTGGTGGCGCTGGCAATGGGTGCCGTGATGCTGGGCCTTGCCATCAGCCAGGCCAGGGCAATGGCGGCCGGCGCGGTGGAGTAGCGTTTGGCCACATCGTCCAGGGCGCCCAGGATGCGGATGCCGCGTTCGTCCAGGTATTTTTTTACGCCTTGTCCGCGGGGACTTTTGTTGAGGTCTTCCATGCTGCGGTACTTACCGGTAAGGAAGCCGCTGGCCAGGCTGTAATAAGGGATCACGCCCAGGCCGTATTCCCTGATCAGGGGCTCATATTCCGTTTCGTAGGGTGTGCGGTCGGAGAGATTGTACAAAGGCTGGATGCTTTCGTAACGGGGCAGGTTGTGCGCTGTAGCCGCATCCAGCGAGGCTTTTACGCGGGCAGGGCTCATATTGGAAGTGCCTATTACACGGATCTTGCCGGCTTTTATGAGGTCTGCATAGGCCTGCAGGGTTTCAGTGACCGGCGTGGCTTCATGATCGTAGTGGGTTTGGAAGAGGTCTATGTAATCTGTTTGCAGCCGCTGCAGGGATGCATCTACCGCCCTGGTAATGCCGGCTTTGTCCAGCGCCTGGCCGGGGGAGCCTTTGGCGCCGGTCTTGGTGGCGATGACCACCTGGTCCCGTTTGCCGCTTTTTTTCAACCATTGGCCAATAACGGTTTCAGATTCCCCGCCTTTATTGCCGGGCACCCAGGCGGAGTACACGTCTGCGGTATCTATACAATTGAGGCCTGCGTCCACAAAGGCGTCGAGGAGTGCAAATGACGTGTTGGTATCCGCCGTCCAGCCAAAAACATTTCCACCAAATACTAAAGGAGCTATTTGCAGGCCGGAGTGGCCCAGGGTTCTTTTTTCCATTGCGCAGTAAGTTTAAAAAGTTAAACAAGTTTCCGGTTGGGTGTCATCAAAAATACACCGCAATGTTTAATCCACAATGTGCGGGCATTACACCTAAGTACGCTGAGGGTGCGCCTACTCAAAGTGAGGATAAAACCGGGCGTGCCTCTGCAAATAGGCCATCAGCGCAGTTTTACAGCCTCTTCCAGCCAAATGCGCGGCTCCCGTGATGCTCACTGAACGCCCGCCCCGGGGCCGCTGGCCGTGGCACCATATTGACATTCCTACTTGTAAATTATTCACACCAAAAACGGCGATTATGGGCATAAACAACAACAAAAACCCGATGGAAGGGTATAATGCTAAAGACCGGAATTTTCAGAAAACGGCGGACGACAGCAACCAGATAGGCGGCAACACCGGAGACAATGAAAAGGAGGATGTGCAGGATACCGCTGAAGAAGTGGTGGAAGATGAAATAGATCCTGTACTGGATGAGGAAGACCTGGAAGAGAACCACCTGACGGACGAAGAGGCAGATAAGATAGCATGGGAACCTTCCCGGCCGCAGGTAAAGCAACCTGGGAAGCAATAGCATGATGCGCAGAAAATGGTGAAGGAAGGAGAAGTGTGATGCGCTACATGTGGCACCCGGAGTTGAAGGATGAATGAAGCAGTGCGATGGCCCGGACGTGGCGCCAGGCACCATCAGGGAGCGTAAAACGTGTGAAGATTGTTAATCGTGACTGTAGATGCGTTTTTAAGCGGGCGGGCATTTTACCAGCCCGCTTTTTTTTACGCGTGCTATTTAGCGGTGCTGTCCGGGCGCGGCCCTTCCACGTAGCGCACCAGCTGGGAGCTGTCGCGGTGCAGGTTTACGAAGAAGGGATTTTTTGCCGGGTCAAAAGCAATGATGGTATGCATGTCCCAGGTGTCTGTGGGCGGCGCCAGGATCATTTCCACTTCCAGTGAATTTTCCCGGCGGAACAGGATGCTGTCTTTTTGAATGAGGTGGCGTTTAAAGCCCTTGCTTTCCAGGTAGGTTATGAAGGCCTGTTGTTTGGCAGCCACACTGTCGGTTTCCGGGTTGCTGGCTGGCTTGCTTTCCCGCACCAGGTACGACTTTTCGGTGATCACATCATAATGCGAGGTATCATGCTGGCGTACTTCACCGTTGTTGTGGCAGGCGGCCAGTGTGGCCACCAGGGCCAATGCGGCCATGGTTTGTTTCAATTGCATGTTATGGGTGTGCCAGTTTGCCCTGGCTGTTGGCTTTTTCAATGAGGGAGTATACCATTTTCACCACGTCCAGTGTGCCATTGTAGTTCACCGGCGCGGCGGCATCGTCCGGGGTGGAGAAGGCCAGGGCCGGCGCATTGCTTTGCGGCAGGGTGGCACTGTCTACATCTACTTTCAGGCTGTTAGGTGTAACATCAGAGAGCAGTTGTTTAAACGCATTGGCACTGGCGCAGCCCTGTACGCGCAGGCCTTTGTCTGCGTGGCCCATGGGGGCCAGTTTTACGATGTAGTTAACGGCATTACCGGCTATGGTGCAGTGCTGGTCAAACCAGGTGCTGCCCAGTCCACCCTGTTCCTGGCCGGATACGGCTACCAGCAGGTAGTTATTGTTATGGAGCTTGCTGGCTTTCAGCAGGCGGCCCAGTTCCAGCAGGGCGGCGGTGGCGCTGGCCTTGTCGTCATTTTTACGGGCAGGCGCACCGTCATAGGGGGCGCTCACGATCACCGTTTGCGGGGCGCTGTTATCAATGAAGCCTATTACGTTGGTACCGTGGGTACGTACGTGCTCAAAGGCCACTTTCAGGTCTACGGAAAGGTTGTCGGCGTCCTCGCCCATGTATTGTTTGGCCGTGGGCGCAGTTACCCAGAGCACGGGTATGGACAAGGGTTTCATGGTTGTGTGGCTCCATTTTTCCAGTTCCGCGGCGGGGATATTGCCATTATAGAACACCACGGCGGTGGCGCTGGTTTTGATGGCTTCCGTGGCCTGTTTGTGCAGGTGTTCCAGTATTTTGTCTGCCGGGATCTCCTGGGTGGAGAGGTCTACCAGCCAGATATTGTTGGGCTCATTCACATGCGGGATCACATCGCCCTTAGCGGCTTTGGTGGCGCTGAAGGGCAATGCGTAAAACTGTTCATTGGGGGCCAGTGGGTGGTCGTTGATACGCAGCAGGGCGCTGGCCGCGGTTTGCATGGCATCTTTGATCACGAAGCATTGGAAATAGCCGCTGTCGCCCTTGGGCTGCAGGCCATCCTGTTGCATGTGTGCGCTGATCCAGGCTGCAGCGCGGGTTTCGCCCGGCGTACCGGTTTGCCGGCCCTGGAGGCTATCGGCGTTGAGGGTGCTAACAGTGGTTTGGAGGTTTTCCAGTGTTTTGCGGTCAGCCTTTTTCTGCGCTGCGGTGGGCAGCGTGGCCAGTAACAATAACACAATACAGTTCTTCAAGCGATTGAATTTTATTGACAGTAAATACAAATTTACGGGAAAGCCGGCACGGGATCGCTATAAAAACGCAGGTCCGGCACCGTTTGTTTTATAGGGGAAGGTGTCTGGCAAACCTTTTTGTGACAATCCTCCTGTTCCCGGCCCTGCATTCGATCAAATACCTGCGATATTCCGGGCCGGTGGTGTTTTTTGAAGGGTGATACCTTATTTTTGCGGCCTGATCGCGGTACAACAAAAACAATTTCCAGCTTTATGAAGCAAACACCCTTTACGCAGCAACACCTGGCCCTGGGGGCAAAAATGGCGCCATTTGCCGGCTACAACATGCCTATTTCTTACACGGGCATCAATGACGAACATGCGGCAGTGCGCAACAACGCCGGCGTTTTCGACGTAAGCCACATGGGCGAGTTCATACTGAAAGGCCCGGACGCCCTGGACCTCATCCAGCGCGTAACCAGCAATGACGCTTCCAAACTCACTGCCGGAAAGGCCCAGTACAGCTGCCTGCCCAATGACCAGGGGGGTATTGTGGACGACCTGCTGGTGTACTGCATTGAGGAAAACAAAGTATACATGCTGGTGGTGAATGCCAGCAATATTGAAAAGGACTGGGAATGGATCGCAAAGCATAACACGGCCAACGTGGAAATGCACAACATCTCCGACAAAACCTGCCTGCTGGCCATCCAGGGCCCCAATGCCACGGCCATACTGCAGCCCCTGACCAACGTGGACCTGGCGAACCTGAAATATTACACTTTTGCCAAGGGCACTTTTGCAGGAGTGGACAACGTGATCGTGAGCGCTACCGGGTATACTGGCGCCGGCGGTGTGGAAATTTATTTTGAAGACAAGGACGGTAGCGCAGACAAGATCTGGACCGCCATCTTTGAAGCCGGCGGCCCCAAAGGCCTGAAACCCATTGGCCTGGGCGCCCGTGACACCCTGCGCCTGGAAATGGGCTTCTGCCTGTATGGCAATGACATTGACGATACCACCAGCCCCCTGGAAGCAGGCCTGGGCTGGATCACCAAATTCACCAAAGACTTCACGGCCCGTAATATTATTGAAGCCCAGAAGCAAAGCGGTATCCGGCAAAAGCTGGTGGGCTTTGAAATGGTGGACAAGGGCATTCCCCGCCACGACTACGCCATTGTAGATGCCGCGGGCAATAACATAGGCCGGGTAACTTCCGGCACCCAGAGCCCCACCCTGGGCAAGGCCATTGGCCTGGGCTATGTAGCCCTGCCCCATGCCGCCCTGGACAGCGAGATTTATATTTCCGTACGGGATAAGCAATTGAAAGCCAGGGTGGTGAAGTTGCCCTTTGCTTAAGATCGTACAACGTACAGCGTACAACGTACAACGTACAAAGATATCCGGAGGTACAGGATAGGGTGAATGGCCCTGGTCGTGTACCTCTTGTTTTTTCAGGGCGTGGAGGGCTTACCGGCATTTTGGGGGGCGTACGTTGTACGTTGTACGCTGTACGTTGTACCTTGTACGTTTTTCCAGCAAACTCGTACATTATACTTTGTACATCGTACCTTGTAGCGTACTTTTAGCGTTCTATGCCAGATTGACCACAACGTTCTGAAAAAATTTAACCGTATCATTGATGCCTACCATTCATCTGACCACCGTTATTCACGCGCCGCTGGAGCGGGTCTTTGACCTGAGCCGCAGTATTACGCTGCACAAGCGCAGTATGGAGCACACCCGGGAAGTGGCCGTGAAAGGCCGGACCAGTGGGCTTATTGACTATAACGAAACCGTAACCTGGCAGGCCAAACACCTGGGCCGGGTGCGGGAAATGACGGTAAAGATCACCGCCATGCAGCCCTGGCACTTCTTCCGGGACGAAATGACCAAAGGGCCTTTCCGGGAGTTTAGCCATGAGCATCATTTTAAAGAGATAGGTAATGGTACCGTGGCCATTGATGTGCTGAACTATTCCATTCCTTACGGTAAGCTGGGAGAGTGGTTCAACCAGTTGTTCCTGGTGCGCTACATGACCAACCTGCTCAGGCTGCGCAACCAGACCATCAAGGATTTTGCGGAATCGGAAAAGTGGAGGGTGGTGCTGGACTAGCCATATTATAACCGATTAATTAATAGCCTGCCAGCCGCACTGGCGGAGGCAGGCCAGATTTTCAAGTGAATGAGTGAATCCAACAAGCCGCGCCTGGAGGTGTGTATGTCGCCGGCACTGCTGCATTTGTATGATGTTAAAGACAGCATTGTAGTTATTATTGATGTATTGCGCGCCACCTCTACCATTTGTACGGCGCTGTACAATGGGGCTGCCCGCATTATCCCCGTAGCGGATGTGGCCGAGTGCGTGCGCATAGGCCAGGCCCTGGGCGCCATCACCGCCGGGGAGCGCGACGGTAAGATTGCGGAAGGCCTGCAATACGGCAACTCGCCTTTTGAATATCCCCGCTCCTTTGTAGAAGGCAAAACCGTGGTGCTCACCACCACTAACGGGACCAAGCTGCTGCATATGGCCAAAGACGCCAGGCAGATCATTACCGGCTCTTTCCCTAACCTGAGCGCGGTATGTGATTACCTGGTGAGCCGGCAACAGCATGTGATCCTGGGCTGCGCCGCCTGGAAAGACCGGGTGAATATGGAAGATACCCTCTTTGCCGGGGCCGTGGTAAGCCGCATCCGCGATCATTTCCAGGTAAATTGCGACTCTGCCCTGCTGGCAGAACAGGCCTACCTGAGCGGTAAACACGACCTGTTTGAGTTCATGCGGGGGGCTACCCACTTCAAGCGCCTGATCGGCTTCGGCCTGGAAAAGGATGTGCGTTACTGCCTTACGCCGGATAGCGCACCCGTACTGCCGCTGCTGGTGAATAACGAACTCATCGCTTTCCAGGGATAATTGGATGATAGAGTAGTATAAATCGAATAATTTTCAATACATTCATCGGGCCGGCATTTCTTTGTGCCGGCCCGTGTTATTTCTGTGTTAGCCGGGGGGTGAATGTGACCCTTGGGCTGGCCGATTTTCGAAATTTTATGTTTACTTTTGTGGATTGCCTTTTCACAACCTGCTAACTTTTTTAGTTAACCCGCGTTGTGAAGAAAAATGGCAATGGATTACTATGTCACTGCCCCATTTGCTGAAATACGTTTATAACAATGGTACCGACGAGGTGATTCGCCGGGGCAAACGTATTTTCTCTACAGGCGGGGTGGAGCTCCTGGATGCCGATCCGCTGCTGAAGGTGGCCAATTTCCGGGTGAAAAGCGATACCCACGCCAATTTTTATAAAGTAACGATCAGCAAGTACAACGAGTCGTCCAACATGTCGATCCGTTGCCAATGCCCTTACAACCTGGGCGACATTTGCCGGCATGAGGCTGCTGCCTTGTTCAGCCTGCAGGAAATGCTGGATAAAAATCACTTCGATACGTTTGATACCACTTTTGACCAGCGCCACACGCTGATCAAAATGAAATTCATAGACCTCAAGACGATCAAGCTGCTCACTTCGCAGGCGATCTTTGCAGAGGCCGAAAAAATACTGCGCCACCACACCGCAAAGATCATCCTGGCCAAGGATGAGCGGGTGGAAGCCTCCCTGAAGGCAGACGGCCAGGAATACCCCCTGATCTTCCAGCGCAACGAAGAGCGTTTCTTTGATACCCACTGCACCTGCGATGAGCATGGACATGCACTCTGCGTGCACAAAACCGCCCTGTTCCTGCAACTGTTACAGAAGAACGGGCCTTATTATTTTGACACGCTGCGCAACTGGGATAAAGAAAAGAACAAACTGCTGGCCATTTACGGCTACTCTCTCAATGATAACCTGGAAGGCAAGTTCACCTTCACCTACATGGACGGCAAGCCCTTCCTGCGCGTACTGGACCCCTCTATAAAAAGAGTGGAAGCCCCCGTGGCCAATGCCAACGCAGCTCCGCCGCAAGCGGTGGCCAATGGTGCTGCCATGGATGAACCCGTGCTGGGCAACCGACGCCTGGGCGTGGTGTGGAATGCCAATGAAAAGCTGTTCCCCTATTTTAAGGTAGACCTGATCAATGGCGAAACCAACGATGAGGAAACGGAATACGTGTCCTTCATCAACAAGCTGGATCTTACCAAGTACATCGATTTTTACCAATACAAAGAAGCGGACCGGGAGCTTATCACGCCCATCCGCAAACTGCAACAAAGCGAGATAAGCAAGTACCTGAGCAAAAACTCCCCTTTTGCAGGCATCTGGGAAAACATCACTACCAATGATGAAGACCTGCCCGCAGAAACCAAGGACCTGATCCTGGAGTACCTGCATCCCAAGGTACAAAAACTGCTGCCCCAGCTGGAAGGCCAGCGTCTTAACTTTTACCTGCCGGACCGCCAGCAGTTTAAGACGAAGAACATCATTCCCGTAACCATGGCGCCCAACCCGCTGAAGCTGCAGTTCCGTACCCGGATCAATGACAGCGGCATTGCGGTGAGCTGCTGGGTACTGGTAGACCTGGAATGGGTGAATGTATCGGCCAACGAGTGGGCCAGCCCGCTGTTATTCCTGTACAATAAAACACTGTACGCTTTTGAGAACGCGAAAGACAGCCAGTATATAGCCCGCTTTATGGAGCAAGGTACTGTGCAGGTGGCCACGGACGACTGGGGTGATTACCTGCGGGAGTTCCTGCTGCCGCTCAGCAAGAATTATGACGTGCAGTACGACCGCTCCCTGCTGGCGGAAGTAGACGATATAGTGCCGGAGCCACGGGTATACCTGAAAGAAATGGGGGAAACCTTCATTATCCAGCCGGGCTTTGCCTATCATGGCCAGGAGGTGGAGTGGAATGATGAACCGCGCATTACGCTGCAGGAAGGCAGCCGCGTGCTGATCATCCATCGCAATAAAGAAGCGGAGCAGGCCTTCGTGGAAAAGATCCGCAGCCTGCATACCAACTTTGCAGCGCCGAGCAATAACAACTATTTCTACCTGCGCTCCAAGGATGCGCTGAAAAATAACTGGTTCTTCCTGTTCTTTGATACGCTGAAGGACATGAATGTGCGCGTGTTTGGTTTTGATAACCTGCGCAATTTCAAGTTCAGCAGCCATAAACCGGTGACCAACCTGCAGATCAGTTCCGGCATCGACTGGTTTGATGCGCAGGTGGAGATCCTGTATGGCGATCAGAAAGTGAGCATCAAGGAGATCAAACAGGCGCTGGTAAATAAGCAGAACTATGTGCAACTGGCAGATGGCTCCCTGGGCCTGCTGCCGGAAGAGTGGCTGCGTAAATATTCCCTGCTGTTCAAGATCGGCGAGGAAAAGGACAAAGGCTTAAAGCTTTCCAAATACAACTTCAGCGTGATCGATGAACTGTATGAGTTCATTGATGATGAAGCGGTGCTGGCAGAGCTGGAAGAGAAACGCAAAAAGCTGCTGAAGTTTGACGAGATCCGCAACGTATCCCTGCCGCACAACCTGCAGGCCACGCTGCGCCCTTACCAGGAAAGCGGTTTCCAATGGCTCAACTACCTGGATGAAGTGAAATGGGGCGGCATCCTGGCAGACGATATGGGTCTTGGTAAAACCATCCAGGCGCTTACGTTTATCCAGCATTACAAGAACAAGCATAACGGCAAGTGTACGGCCCTGGTGGTGTGCCCCACTACTCTGATCTATAACTGGGAAAGTGAAATTAAGAAGTTCACCCCGGAAATGACCTACCACATCCATCATGGTGCCACCCGCCTGAAAAAGCAGGAGGAACTGGAGCGCTTTGATATTATTATTACCACTTACGGCACCCTGCGCAGTGATGTGCAGTTGCTGATGAAAATAGCGCTGGACTACGTGGTGCTGGATGAAAGCCAGGCCATTAAGAACCCGCAATCCAAGGTGACCAAGGCCGCACAACTGCTGAACACGCGCAACCGCCTGGCACTGAGCGGTACTCCCATGCAGAACAACACGTTTGATATTTACGCACAGATGCACTTCCTCAACCCCGGCATGCTGGGGAGTGTGGACTTCTTCCGCAATGAATTTGCCACCCCGATCGACAAGTTCCAAGATGAAGAGCGTAAGGAGCATTTGCGTAAGCTGATCTATCCATTCATCCTGCGCCGTACCAAGGAGCAGGTGGCCAAAGACCTGCCAGACAAGATTGAAACGGTGATCTTCTGCGAAATGGAAAATGAGCAGCGCCAGATCTATGATGCGTACCGCAATACGTACCGTTCCAAGATCCTGGGCGTGATCGAGGACCAGGGCATGGAACGTTCCCAGCTTACAATTTTGCAGGGCCTCATGAAGCTGCGCCAGATCTGTGATTCCCCAGCCATCCTGAATGAAGCGGACCAATACCCCAATCATTCTGTGAAGCTGGATGAGCTGACGCGCGAGATCGCGGAGAATATCGGCAATCACAAGGTGCTGGTGTTTTCACAGTTCCTGGGTATGCTGGGGCTTATCCGCGGCAAGCTGGAAGAGTTAGACATTCCCTTTGAATATTTTGATGGCAGCACCTCTACTACGGAGCGTGAGCGCGCTATACAGAATTTCCAGAACAATGATAAATGCAGGGTGTTCCTGATCTCGTTGAAGGCAGGCGGCGTGGGGCTTAACCTTACGGCGGCGGACTATGTGTACATTGTGGACCCATGGTGGAATCCCGCGGTGGAGCAGCAGGCGATTGACCGTACACACCGTATTGGCCAGACGAAGAATATTTTCGCGTATCGTATGATCTGTAAGGACACCGTGGAGGAGAAGATATTGCAGCTGCAGGAGCGGAAGAAATCGCTGGTGAAGGAGATCATTGCAGACGATGCGGGCTTTATCAAGAAACTGACGAAGGAGGATGTGTTGTATTTGTTTAGTTAATCCCCGTGGTACAAGGTAGCGATAATGACATTGCAGTTACGGGTGCACGTTTGATGGCCCGGTATTATTAGCAGCTTCCGGTGCATTGCAGGTGGCAACGGCATAGGGAAGAGATGAAAAAAGGAGCGCAGATGCGCCCCTTTATTTCATACTGTCTGTTACTGTTATAGTCGGAAATTAACCGCGACTATTAAGCGATTTTCAGTTTTTACAAGGTCTGGTAACCAGCTGGCATCCGGGGCATCGGTGATGAAACCCGTCTGTGAAGTGGTGCCACCGGCACCGGCGAAGTAGGGGATATTGGCATTGCGGTGCACGTACTCCAACCGGAAGGTTACGTAGTTGCTCGGCATTACATCAAACGTGGCAGTAAATTGTTTGATGTTAAGGTCTTTGCCAGCCGCAATGGCTTTGTCATAGGCATTGGGCTGCGCTGCGGCAGCTGCCGGCACAAAGGACAGGTAGCCGCCGGGGTTGGTCACATAATCTGCACGCAGGGTGAGCGCCAGTTTATTACGGTCGAACCATACACGATGTGCCAGGGATGAACCGGCCATATAATTATCCCGGGGTTTTATGCCAGGGCCTTTCTGGAAGCCGTAGTGGTTGTTGAGGCTAAAGGCTGCCTGGGAAATACCGCGGGCGTTGCCATTGTGATAATAACGGCCCACAAAGCTATTGTCGTGGTGGAAGCGATGCACGGCGGAGAGTACAGTATCGCCGGCGTTATGGGTATCATTGCCGTAGTAGAAGTTAGCCACCACCTGGATGTTTTCATTGGGGCGCCAGTAGTTAGAGTTTCCTACACCGGGGTTCTTGCTCCAGCTGTTATAGGTCTGCCAGCCGTTCAGTAACCACAGTTCCGTTTTAAAATTTTTGGTGGGATAAAATTGCAGGCGCGCGCCCTGGAAATAGAAAGGTGTGAAGTCGCACACCATGCTACGTTGGTAGCTCCAGTTTTCCTGCAGCACATAACTTTCCAGGCCAATGTAAGACATAAAGATCCCCGCTTCCACGTTCAGCCCGTATTTCACATTGAAGTGGTAACCGGCGGCGGCTTCGCGGATGAGTTTCAGGTTCTGGGTGCCGGCATTGCGGCCGCGGTTCACGGAGCCATCTGCTTCCTGCACGAGCGGGGTCATAGCGCCGGTTTGCAGCCACAGGCGGCCAATAGCGTTTTTATAATTGCTTTCTACGCCAACGCTCACCTGGTTCAGCTGGAACTCGTTGGTGCGGCCCATGGAGGAAGAGATGGTTTGGGTGTTGTCTTTGGGGCGTGCAAAATTATAGTTGAAATAACCGTCTACCAGCACCGTGCCGGTAAGGATGGTTTCCCCGTTTTTGTCGCGCAACTGCAGCAGGGAGGGATCTGTATTGCGGTTCTGGCCATTGATCCAGCCCAGGTTCATCCCATCAAAGGGTACTCTGGCGGGCGGCAGGGAGTCCTGTCCGTATGACAAGGCGGCCATGCACAGCGCGGCGCCAGTCAATAGGTTCTTTTTAATGTCGATTTTCATAAAAGGCTGCTTTTGCAGGTTTGGATGTTGTAGGGTAATGGGATGGCAAAGGGATTGCCAGAAATAGGAGGTAGGGAATGAGACCCGCGCCAGTAAAGGGATTGCGGGGGGTAGAGGGGATTGGTTGGGGGGGACGGCGTGTTACAACCATGCCAAAATGGAAGGGTGGTTTTTCAGAAACGGGAGGTGTGGAGAGGTGATGATCACCTCAGTTATTATTAAACGACTGGCGGAATTGCACCGGTGTGATGTTTGTCTTTGTTTTAAAAAACCTACTGAAGGACTGCGTATGCTCAAAGCCCAGTTCATAAGCAATTTCACTTACAGACAGTGGCGTGGTAGACAGCATTTCCTTTGCCCGGGCGATCAGTTTTTCGTGGAGGTGTTGCTGGGCTGTTTGCCCGGTGAGAACTTTTAGTAATCCTGTTAAGTACTTGGGTGAAACATACAGCCCGTCTGCGAGGTACTGTACCGTGGGCAGGCCTTTGGCGGATAGCTGGCCGCTGGAGAAGTATTCATTGAGCAGGGTCTCCAGTTTGTCCAGCAGCTGGTGGTTGGTGATTTTCCGCGTAATGAACTGGCGATGGTAGAACCGTTCCGAATAGTTTAGCAGTGATTCAATCTGGGAAATGATGATGCCCTGGGTGAATTTATCAATATTGGAATGGTACTCCTGTTTAATGTTTTGTACAATGCCGTGCATGGTCTTTTCTTCCCTGTCTGAAAGGAACAGGGCTTCATTCACCGCGTACCCGAAGAACTCATATTGGTGGATGCCCTTTGCGAGCGATGTGCCCCACAGGAAATCGGGGTGCACCAGCAACATCCATCCACTGCGTTTGGAAGGCTCGTCCCCGTCCGGGTCTATGCGGAACACCTGGTGGGGTGCAATAAAAAACATTACGCCTTCATCAAAATCGTACTGCTGCTGCCCGTATTTAAGTTTAGCGCCGATTCCATGTTTTAAAGAGATCTGGTAAAAGTCCAGTATCCAGTTGGTATCGCCAATGTTTGCCGGTCTGTGTATATCGCGGTAATCCACCATACTGATCAGCGGATGTTCCGGTTTGGGCAGGCCTCTTAGCTCGTGAAACTCGCTGATCGTTTTTATGCGGATGGTTTTTGTGTTTGCCATGGTGATGTGGTTATTTTAATAAAGGCGTTCCTGCTTGCGCTTACGCCTCCCGGTATGCTGCTGCAAATTCCGATGCAAAGTTGGCCAGCTTCACCTGGCCCAGCGCTGGTTTGTGCTGGTAATAATCTTCATATAACAATCCATTCCCCTGGGCGCGTTGCATTTCAATGAAACCCGCTGCCGCCTGGGGGTTGAAGCCTATGGACAGCCACTGATCCAGCAATTGTTCATCCGGGATCACTTTCCATTGGAGGCCCGGCAGGCCAATAGCCTGGCCCAGGGCCTTTGCGATGTCGTTGGGCGACACTTCATCGCTGGCCACATAACGCACCGTTCTACCATCAAAGGGCGCCTCCATCTCTTCCGCAATAACGGCGGCAATATCCCGCGGCGATACCCATGGCTCTTTTTGATCCCCGCCATAATTGGAAACAATGGACCCGGTGTTCTTAATGGCACCGATAAAAGAAAACAGGTTAGTATAAAAACCTACCGGGCGGATGAATTTAATATGCACATCCGCCGGCAGCTCCTTTAAAATGCTTTCCACGTTGTGATGAAATAAAAGAATGCCATTTCCCTTTTCCAGGTGGGCGCCAATGCTGCTCAGGTGTACCACATGTTTAACACCCGCAGTTTCCACGGCCTGTTTGTAGTTCCGGCCGATCTGGCTGATGCTGCCGATAAAATCCACGTCCTTATCAAACAGGTTTCCCGCTGCTTCCATGGTTTCCATCAGGTAAACGATGGCGGCGCCTTTAAATGCAGCGGTAAGAAATGCCACGTCAAACATGCTGCCAATGGCAGCAGTGGCGCCCAATGCTTCAATGGCTGCCTTCCGTTCTTCCTGGCTGCTGATCACCGTGACCTGGTGCCCGGCGGCCACCAGCGCCGTAGCAAGCGGTTTTCCGATATTGCCCAATGAGCCCGTGAGTACAATTTTCATAATCATGTTCATTTAATAATGCAAAGCTCCACATTCCGCCAGAGAAGCCTGTAACCAAATGGTATATTGTTGTAGCCAAAATTCCAGGTGCCCCATTTTTATAAACCACCATGCAGAAACGGGAGGGTGCCCATAAGACCTGGCTGGCTGTGCAAACAATAACGTGTTGATAAAAAGGAAGTTAGCACTGAACCCTGCGCTTTGGCATCCCTATCGCTTATATCGCGGCAAACGCATAGATCATGTTACCCGACAACACGATTGCCGCCATCATCGGATCCCAGATCCCGGAACTTACGCTTACCCTGCAAACGCTGCGGAAACCTGCCCTGTACAAGATCATCCATGCTTTTACGGATTACACCAGCAGCATGATCGCTACAAAGAACTGGGCGGAAGTAAAGAAATGCTGCGCCTTTGCCGGTGTCCTCTACCGCAACGGTAGCCAGGGGCTGCGCAATGCCATTGAAAATGTGTACGTGTACGGCCTTTCTCCTACCCTGCCTACCCAGCGCCAGGCGCCCGGGATATTGCTCCCCGCCAGCCTGCAATCCCTGCGTATGCAGCAGCTGCGGGCCGCCACCATTTAAAAAACCAAATTGTTTTATATGCTTACCGCACTCTGGGCACTGTTGCTACTATTTATTTTCTGGCTCTTTTACAGGTCTGTAGACTTTTTCGATAAGATCTGACCATAGCCGGAACATCTTCACATCACAACTTTTCTATCATGACGTTACTCTTCATTATCTCGCTGCTCATTTTCGTGTACATGGTATATGTACTCCTGAAGCCTGAGCAATTCTAACCATCGCCTATCAATTGAAATAAAATGAATACTGAAATGATTGGCGTAATTGCCACTTACGGGCTTACCCTCTTGCTCGCTTTGCCTTTCGGTAAGTACATCGCAAAGGTGTTCAAAGGCGAAAAGACCTGGTCCGATTTTATGAAGCCGCTGGAGCGCCTGCTATACAAGGTTTCCGGCATTAATCCTAAAGAGGAGATGGACTGGAAGCAGCACATGAAAGCCCTGCTTACCATTAACCTGCTCTGGGTACTGTATGCCTTCTTCGTGCTTATTTTCCAGGACAAACTGCCGCTCAATCCTGACGGCAATCCCGGCATGACGCCCGACCTGTCTTTTAATACGGCCATCAGCTTTGTAGTGAACTGTAACCTGCAGCACTACTCCGGCGAATCCGGCCTTACCTATCTCACGCAGCTGTTTGTGATCACCTTCCTGCAGTTTGTGAGTGCCGCTACCGGTATTGCGGCCGCTATTGTACTTTTTAAAGCGCTGAAGGATAAAACCACCACCAAGCTGGGTAACTTCTGGGAGTTCTTCGTAAAGTCCATCACCCGCGTGCTGCTGCCCCTGAGCGTAGTAGTGGCCATCATCCTGGCCTTTAACGGTACACCGGCCAGCTATAAAGGCAAAGATACGGTGGTAACCCTGCAGGGTGATACGGTGAATGTGAGCCGCGGCCCCGCTGCCGGCATGATCGCCATTAAACACGTAGGAACTAATGGTGGCGGGTATTTTGGCGCCAACAGCGCCCATCCGCTGGAAAATCCCAACTACGCCACTTACATAACGGAAATGGTGGCGCAGGTGATCATCCCCATCGCCATGGTATTTGCCCTCGGCTTCTTTATCAACCGCCGCAAGTTTGCTTATGTGCTCTTTGCCATGATGACCATCGGGATGATCGTGCTGCTCATTCCATCCATCCACTATGAGGTGGGCGGTAATCCCGCACTGGCCCACCTGGGTATCCGGCAAACCACCGGCGCCATGGAAGGCAAGGAGGTGCGCTTTGGGCCTACGGCCACCGCGTATTGGAGCACCGTGACCACCATTATCAGTACGGGCTCTGTAAACGGTATGCACGACAGCACCATGCCCCTCACCGGGTTCATGCAACTGATGGCCATGATGATCAACTCCTTTTACGGCGGCTGTGGTGTAGGTATTCTCAACTACTACATTTTCATCATCATAGCAGTGTTTATTTCGGGCCTTATGGTGGGGCGTACACCGGAGTTCATGGGGCACAAAGTAGAAGCCCGCGAGATCAAGATCGCCGCGGTGATAGCGCTGCTGCATCCTTTCATCATCCTGGTAGGTACGGCACTGTCAGCTTACATCCTGGCGCATCACCCGGATGTGGACTGGGCCGTGAAACCCACTGCGTGGCTGAATAATCCCGGCTACCACGGTTTCACTGAAATGCTGTATGAATACACTTCTGCCGCGGCCAACAATGGTTCCGGTTTTGAAGGCCTGGGCGATAACAACATCTTCTGGAATGTGAGCACCGGCATCATACTGCTGCTGGGCCGCTTCCTGCCCATTATAGGCCCGGTGGCCATTGCAGGGATCATGGCGAAGAAAAAATTCATCCCGGAAGGTGCTGGTACCCTGCAGACAGATACCGCCACATTTGGTTTTATGACCATGGCGGTGATCATCATCTTAACGGCCCTGTCCTTCTTCCCCGCGCTGGTGCTGGGCCCCGTGGCAGAGTATTTCTCAATGTATTAATGACAGACGACAATGGACAATTCCAATAAATTATTTCCCAGGGCGCTGGTGATGGAAAGCCTTAAGCAATCCTTCATTAAGCTGCATCCTAAACTCATGATCAAGAACCCGGTGATGTTCACCGTGGAAGTAGGCACCCTCATTATGCTGGTGGTGACCCTCAACGCCTGGTGGCACCCGGATGCTGCGCAAGGCAGCCTGGCCTACAATGCGCTGGTATTTGTAGTGCTGTTCTTCACCGTACTGTTTGCAAATTTTGCCGAAGCCATAGCCGAAGCCCGTGGCAAAGCGCAGGCCGAAAGCCTGCGCAAAACCCGGGAAGAAACACCGGCCAAGAAAGTAGTGCTGATGGGCGAGATCTTTACCAACGAGATCCAGGTGGTATCTTCTTCTACCCTGCAAAAAGGCGATGAATTTATCTGTGAGCCGGGCGATATCATCCCCGCGGATGGTGAGATCGTGGAAGGCATTGCCACCATCGATGAATCTGCGATCACCGGTGAAAGTGCGCCCGTGATCCGCGAAGCCGGCGGTGATAAAAGCAGTGTGGTAGGCGGTACCAAAGTATTGTCCGACCGGATCCGCGTAAGGGTGAGCACCGATGCCGGTGAATCTTTCCTGGATAAAATGATCGCGCTGGTGGAAGGCGCATCCCGCCAGAAAACACCCAACGAGATTGCGCTCACCATTCTCCTGGCCAGCTTTACCCTGGTGTTCATCATCGTATGCGTAACGTTGAAACCCTTTGCAGATTACGCCAATACACCCATCACCATTGCGGCCTTTATCTCCTTGTTTGTATGCCTCATCCCCACTACCATTGGCGGCTTGCTGTCTGCCATCGGTATTGCGGGCATGGACCGTGCGCTCCGCGCTAATGTGATCACCAAGTCTGGCCGCGCGGTAGAAACAGCTGGTGATATTGATGTGCTGCTGCTGGATAAAACCGGTACCATCACCATCGGTAACCGCAAGGCTACCAACTTTTATGCGGCCAATGGCGTGGATCAAAAAACTTTCATCAAACTGTGCGCCCTCGGCTCCCTGGCGGATGAAACCCCGGAAGGCAAGTCCATCGTGGAACTGGCCGGCAAAGACGTAACCAGCCAGCTTTCCATCCAGGGCGCAGGGCTGGTGAAGTTTACCGCGGAGACCCGCAGCAGCGGCATAGACCTGGCAGACGGGCAGCGCATCCGCAAAGGCGCCGTAGATGCCATCCGCAATATTGCCGCAAAGGCCGGGCATGGATTTCCCGAAGAAACACAGGAAAGGGCAGCAGCCATCGCGTCTAACGGTGGTACCCCGCTGGTACTTTCCCTGGACGAAAAAGTGCAGGGTGTAATAGAACTGCAGGACATCATTAAACCCGGCATCCAGGAACGTTTTGAGCGCCTGCGTAAAATGGGCGTGAAGACGGTGATGGTAACCGGTGATAACCCGCTCACTGCAAAATACATTGCCGCCAAAGCTGGCGTGGACGACTTCATTGCCGAGGCCAAGCCGGAAGATAAGATGCGCTACATCAGGGAAGAGCAGCAACAGGGCCGCCTGGTGGCCATGATGGGCGACGGTACGAACGATGCCCCTGCATTGGCACAGGCAGACGTAGGGGTGGCCATGAACTCCGGTACACAGGCCGCCAAAGAAGCGGGCAACATGGTGGACCTGGACAATGACCCCACCAAGCTGATTGAGATCGTGGAGATTGGCAAGCAATTGCTCATGACCCGCGGTACCCTCACCACCTTCTCCATTGCCAATGACGTGGCCAAGTACTTTGCCATTGTACCGGCCCTTTTCGTGGTGGCTATCCCGGCCCTGCAGCAGCTGAACATCATGCACCTGCACAGCCCTGAAAGCGCCATCCTCAGCGCAGTGATCTTCAACGCCATCATTATCCCGGCGCTGATACCGCTGGCACTGAAAGGCGTGGCTTACAAGCCCATTGGCGCCTCTGCCCTGCTGCGCCGCAACCTGCTGATCTACGGTGTGGGCGGTCTTATTGCTCCTTTTATCGGTATCAAATTAATTGACCTGTTACTGGCACTGGTGTTCTAAACACACGTGCACATTCATAAGAAACAAAGCTTACACATCATGAAAAAGTATCTGCTCCCTTCCATCCGGCTCTCCATCGCACTGCTTGTGCTGCTGGCCGTGGTATACCCGCTGTGCATTGCAGCCGTGGCGCGCATGGCGCCCGGTGGTGGTGACGGTGAAACGGTAACCGTAAATGGGAAAGTGGTTGGTTATAAAAACATTGGCCAGAAATTCACGGACGATAAATATTTCTGGAGCCGCCCCTCTGCCGTGGATTACAACGCCGCTGGCTCCGCCGGTTCCAACAAAGGCCCGTCAAATGCGGACTACCTGAAACAGGTGCAGGACCGGGTAGACACCTTCCTGGTGCACAATCCCGGCGTAAAGACCGCCGATATCCCCGCGGAGCTGGTAACGGCTTCCGGCAGCGGCCTGGACCCGGACCTGAGCCCGGAAGCCGCCTACATCCAGGTGGCCCGTGTGGCCCGCGTGCGCGGGCTGGCGCCTGGCAAAGTAAAAGCACTGGTGGATAGCCACGTACAGCACCCGCTGCTGGGCCTCTTTGGCCCGGAAAAGGTGAATGTGCTGCAGCTCAATGTGGCGCTCAACCAGCTGCAATAAGCCAGCAACCTATCTTTTGTAATAACCTTACCTTGCTCCTGCGTTGCCGCTCGTAAGCTGCTCCCATTTCTACCGCGGTGGCGCCAGGATGCAGGGCCTACAAAATTCTGTATGAAAGCTATTTCAGTTCTTTGTTTAGCATCATTGATCAGCATGAAGGGAATGGCACAGGATAGCACCAAACCAGCTTCTCCTGTGACCTTTTCCGCTTACGTAGAAACCTACTACAGTTATGATTTCAACAACCCGGCAGACCATATTAAGCCAGGTTTTATTTATAGCTATAACCGGCACAATGAGGTGAACGTCAACCTTGCTTACCTCAAGGCCAGTTACAGCAAAGACAATATCCGCGGTAACGTGACGCTTATGGCAGGTACTTACCCTGAGTATAACCTGGCCCCGGAGCCTACCGTTCTGCGGCACATTTATGAAGCGAACGTAGGCGTGAAACTGGCAAAGAACCTTTGGGTGGATGCCGGTGTAATGCCTTCCCACATTGGGTTTGAGAGCGCCGTTGGCAAGGATTGCTACACACTTACACGCAGCATCGTGGCAGATAATACGCCCTACTACGAAGCCGGTGCCAAACTGACCTGGACGCCCAATGACCAGTGGACCTTTGCCGCATTGTATGTGAACGGCTGGCAGCGCATTGCCCTGCTGAACGACAACCAGACGCCCTGCGGTGGTACCCAGATCACGTACAAGCCCAATGACAAAGTACTGCTCAACTACAGCACGTATTTTGGCAACGACCGGCCGGATTCATTGTACCAATTTCGTTTCTACAACGACTTCTATGGTACCTTTAATCTCACGGAGAAATGGTCGCTGATAGCAGGTTTTGATTACGGGATGCAACAACGTACACCACACTCCGGTGACTATGCTACCTGGTATGCCCCCACGCTGATCGCGCATTATGCCATTAACCAGAAATACGCCCTCACCGGGCGGGTAGAGGCTTTCAAAGACAAGGACCAGGTAGTGTATACGACTGACACGCCGCATGGTTTTGACCTGATGGGCTACTCCCTGAGCTTTGACATAGCCCCTGCCAAAAATGTACTGTTCCGCATAGGCGGCCGCCTGTTCAGCGCCCGCGATGACATGTTCCGCAAGGAGCAATTGTATACCAACAACGATGCGAGTGTGACCACTGCGCTGATGTTGTCTTTTTAAAACAGCATATGACCGGACAGGAAAACATACCGGCTTACATACTGCCCTCCACACGGGATAAGCGGGGCAAGTTCAAGATCTACATCGGCATGAGCGCCGGTGTGGGTAAGACTTACCGCATGCTGCAGGAAGCCCACGCCCTGCTGCGCAACGGGGTGAATGTGCAGATAGGCTACATAGAAACCCACCAGCGCAGGGAAACCGAGGCACTGGTGGAGGGCCTGCCCATGATACCACGCAAGCAGCTCTTTTACAAAGGTAAAATGCTGGAAGAGATGGATCTCTCCGGCATTTTGCTGCTACAGCCGGAGTGGGTGGTGGTGGATGAACTGGCGCACAGTAACATGCCCGGCGCCCGCCATGAAAAGCGCTGGCAGGACGTGGTGGAGCTGCTGCAGGCCGGCATTAACGTGATCTCTGCGGTAAACATACAGCATATTGAAAGCATTAACCACGAAGTGAAAACCATCACTGGTGTGGACGTTACGGAGCGGGTGCCCGACAGTATGTTGCACATGGCGGATGAAGTGGTGAACATTGACCTCACAGCGGATGAACTGATCACCCGTTTGAAGGAAGGCAAGATCTATGACCAGTCCAAGGTGGCCTCCGCCCTCAAGAATTTTTTCCAGGCAGACAAGATCCTGCAGCTGCGAGAACTGGCCCTCAAAGAGGTGACCAACCAGGTGGAGCGCAAGGTGGAAACGGAAATTCCGCGGGCGCAGCAGATGCGCCACGAGCGCTTCCTGGCCTGCATTTCCACCAATGATGCCATCGCCCGCAAAGTGATCCGCAAAACCGCCCGCCTGGCCAGTTACTACCATGCGGACTGGTTTGTGCTGTACGTGCAAACGCCCAATGAGCGGGCAGATAAGATCAACCTGGCCAGCCAGCGCCACCTGATCAATAACCTGAAGCTGGCTACAGAGCTGGGCGCGGAGGTGATACGCCTGCAGGATGCCGATGTGTCTGAGACTATTATCGCCCAGGCCCGGGAAAAGGAAGTGACCACCATTTGCATTGGCAAGCCGCATATCAGCCTGTTTCGCATAATTTTGCGTACAAACCTTTTCAACCAGTTGTTAAAAACCTTATCGGCAAACGATATTGATCTCATTATATTATCATGAGTACGTTCCGGCTTAAAACGAAGATCACCCTGGGGGTACTTTTCCTGTACCTCATGCTGGCGCTGGTAAGTGTGGTGGGCGTGCTGCTGCTGAGGGGACAGAATGAGAAATCGCGCATGATCCTGCAGGACAACTATGAATCGCTGGAAGATTGCCAGAATATGCTGCGCGCCCTGGAGCAAATGACGGACAACCGCCAGCAGGCCATGACCGCCTTTGACCGTAACCTCATGGCGGAAGAAAGCAACCTGACGGAAACCGGGGAAGCGCGCGCCGCACATGATGTACGTGTGGCCTTCACCGCCCTGCAAAACGATTCCGCCCACCAGGAGCAGTACTTTAAACCCATCCGCCAGGGGATAGCCAATATCATGGCGGTGAACATGCGCGCCATCAAGGAAAAGCATGTGAAATCCAATAAGACCGGCGATCATGCCCTGATCTACATTGCCGTGATCATTGGTGTGTGCTTTATGCTGGGCTTCACATTTGTGTTTAACTTTCCCGGCTATATTGCCAACCCTATCCGCGAGCTGACAGAAGGTATCAAGAACATTGCCCAGAAAAAATACAGCCAGCGGCTGTACTTCAAATCGGATGATGAATTTGGCGACCTGGCAGAAGCTTTTAACACCATGGCGGCCCAGCTGGACCAGTATGAGCACAGCAACCTGGCCCGCATCATGTTTGAGAAGAAGCGCGCGGAAGCGGTGATCAGTAGTCTCAAAGACGCCACCATCGGTTTTGATGCAAATGACACTATCCTTTTTGCCAACCAGCCGGCCCTGGACCTGTTGAACATGAAGGAGCGCGACCTGGTAGGCTTTGCGGCCAGTGTGGCCGCAAAAAATAATGACCTACTGCGCACCATCATCCACCAGCAGGCGCATGAACCATTGAAGATCGTGGTGGATGGCAAGGAATGTTTTTTTGTACAGGAAGTGATAGACATCCACCAGGAAGAGGCCCGCACGGGGTATGTGATCATCCTCAAGAACATCACTTCTTTCCTGGAGCACGACCAGGCCAAGACCCGCTTCATTGCCACCATCTCCCATGAGCTCAAAACCCCGCTGGCCGCGTCAGACTTCAGCCTGAAGCTGCTGGAAGACGAGCGTATAGGTACGCTTAGCGGGGAACAAAAGGAACTGGTGGAAAGCCTGAAGCAGGATAACCGGCGCATGATCCGCATTGTAAGTGAGCTGCTGGACCTTTCACAGGTGGAGAGTGGCAACATACAGCTGCAGGTAACGCCGGTGTTTGCATCCGGTATCGTAAAATATGCGCTGGATGCGGTGACCAACGCCGCTGCCAGGGCAGACATCCGCATAGATGTGCAGGTGGCGGACAACCTGCCTCCCATCCTGGCAGACGTGGAAAAATCTGCCTGGGTGCTGGTGAATTTGCTGACCAATGCCATCCGTTATTCCAAGCCGGGATCCACCGTAACACTGGCAGTAACGGTAACGGATACACGAGAACTGCAATTCAGTGTGCGGGATACGGGCAAGGGGATTGCACCTGCATTCCGTGAAAAAATATTTGAGCGCTTTTTCAAAGTGCCGGGCGCACAGCATCCGCAGGGCACAGGCCTGGGGCTGGCTATTTCCCGGGAATTTATTGATGCGCAGGGTGGCCGCATTGGTGTGGAGAGTGAAGAGGGCAAGGGAAGCCTGTTTTATTTTATGCTGCCCCTGGCGCCGGGAAATGACAGCGCCAATACTCCCTGAATACATTACAATGTTTCCCGGAAGGCTGCAATGGCTGCTTTTGCTTCTTCGTAAAGCAACTGCGCTGATTGCAGCCTTTTATGTGCGGAGCCGGCAGCCTGGTGGGCCGCGTCATTTTCCAGCTCTACCATAAGTTGCGTAAGCGCCGGGATGCGCACCACGGAGAGACTGGCCCGCAGGCGGTGGGCTTCAAACTGCACGGCTTCCCAGCGCCCTTCACGGAGGGATTGGGCCAATTGTTCCATGTAGGCAGGGGCCGTTTTATTGAAGGTGTCCACGAGCTCTTTCAGGTAGCCGGGATCATTATCCGTGAGTTTGCGGAGGTAATCAAAATCTACCACAGATGGTGCGCTCACCGGCGCAGGTTCCTTGATGGGAAAGCGTTTCAGCAGGTCCAGTATTTTGTACACCAGTTCATCCGGCCGGAATGGTTTGGCAACGTAGTCGTTGAAGCCTTCGGACAATGCCCTGGCCGTTTCCTCACTTTGGGTGGATGCGGTGATGGCTATGCATGGCGTGGTAAAGCCCAGGCGCCGCAGGGCTGCCACGGTTTCATAGCCGTTCATGTCCGGCATTTGCAGGTCCAGTAGCAGGCAGTCGTAGCTTTTTTGCATCATCAGTTGCATCGCAGTGAGGCCGTCTGCCACTACTTCCACGGTGGCGCCGGTTTGCTGCAGGGTATAGCGTACTACTTTCTGGTTAATGGGATTGTCTTCCGCCAGCAGCACCCGCTTGCCTTCCAGGCTTTGGCCGGTAAGTGCCTGGCGGGGCGCGGCACTATTGATGTGTTTTTCCAGGGGCAGTTCCACGTAGAAGATGGTGCCTTCACTCAGGTCACTTTTTACAGAAATGCTGCCCCCGTGCTGGAGCACAATTTCTTTGCAAATAGCCAGTCCTACGCCGGCCCCCCTGGAGAAGAGGGCCGTTTCCGGCGTGGCGTGCGCGTATGTTTCAAAAATGGTTTCCAACTGGTCCGGCGGAATGCCCATACCCGTGTCTCTAACTTCTATGCCTATACGTGCGCGCTGTTTGTCTTCTTCCAGCAGCATGGCGGTAAGTTGCACATTGCCCACGGCAGTGAATTTTACCGCGTTATCCAGCAGGGCGCCAAACACCTGGCCCAGGCGCAGCATGTCGCCGGTTAGCTGCGTGGGAATATTTTCGTCCAGGTCGCAGTACATGTTGAGGCCCTTGGCATCTGCGGCGGCGCTCACGCTGGCCATGGCCTTGTGCAGGAGCTGGGGCAGGTTCACGTCCCCTTTTTCCAGTTGCAGCTTGCCGGCGCGGATGCGGGATATTTCCTGGATATCATTTACCAGCAGGGCCAGTTTTTCTGCGGATGCGGCCATTGCATCGGCGTATTCCTGCTGGGTATCCGTGAGCGGTGTTTTTTGCAGCAGGTAGCTCATGCCGGTAATGCCATTGATGGGAGTGCGCAGGGCCTGGCTCATATTGGCCAGGAAGATCTCCTGGACGCGCCGGGCCTCTTCTGCGCCGGACCGGGCATCGGAAAGCTCATTTTCCCGGCGCACATGCTCCGTAATGTCCACCCCAGTGGCGCCTATGCCATACACTTCATGGTGCTTGTCCAGCAGCGGGTATTTGGTGACCAGGTAGTGGCACAATTGCCCGTTGCGTTCCAGGCTGCTCACCACGTTTACCGGCTCCTTGCTGTCTATCGCTTTTTGATCGCTGGCGGCCCATTTGCGGGCTTCTGCCGGTTGGGATATTTCCAGGTCCGTACGGCCTACGATGTCTGCCGCGGGGTGGCCCATCACTTTTTCAAATTCCTTGTTCACCAGCAGGTAGCGGCCGTAGAGGTCTTTGATAAATATAAACGTGGGTGTGTGGTCCAGGATGCTGAGCAGCAGGTGCTGCAGCGCTTCCTGCTCCCCATGTAGCTTGTCCATGCGCAGCTGCAGGGTCTTTTTCTCGTGGATGTCTTTTACGAGGGCCTGGTAGCCAATGACCTTATCATGATGGTAGCGCAGGGTTACCTGCTGTTCCACCCATTTGAGCGTGCCAGACTTTGTGATCATTTCCACCTCGCGGGTGGTAATGGCTTCGCGGCGGATCACCTGTTCCCGGTAAAAAATATTCAGCTCTTCGTAAAGGGCTGGGCTGAGGAGCAGGGAGTAGTGGCGCTCCAGCAGTTCTTCCGGGGAATAGCCGGTAAGGGCCAGGGCCTGTGGACTGATATATTCAAAGTAGCCTTCCAGGGAGATGGTGTACATGAGCACCCCGGAATCTTCCACCAGCTGGCGGTACAGCTCCTTGTGATCGCCCAGGGCGTTGCGGGTGGTGCGGAGCTCGTGCATGATAAAATTAATGCGAAGCAGGGCCATTACCAGGATGATGCTGAGGATAATGCCCCCGGTAACGGCCAGTTGGTATACGAGGGCCGTATGGCGGCTCCATTGCGCCGGCTCCCGGTTCACCATATAGGTGTACCCGATAAACAAAGCAATGCAAAGCAAGGCAATGGTGAACGTGATAATGATCGGGTGCTTCAGCTGTTTCATCGATATGGCTTTTTCAGGGCGTCAATTCGGGGGAACACCGGTAAAAACAGGTATTTCGTGGAGATATATTACTAATATATGATTCCGAACGCTATTTTTAACATTTTAAATCTTTGTTTTACAGGCATTCCATTAAATTTGCCTAATTTTCTTGCATCGAAGATTCATATTTATGAGAAGAATAGTATTTACACTTGCGCTGATCGGTGGTTTCTTTTCCGCAATGGCGCAGGACGGCGGTGGCTCTGGGGTCGCGAAAAAGGCGCTGCAAAAATCCAGTGATTTCCTGTTAGTGGAGCTTTCCTATGACGCGTGGAGCGGTCTGCCCTCCGGTGTAAAAACGGGCTTTAACCGTGGTTTCAACACCTATTTCATGTACGATGTAAAGCTGCAGCCCCACCTGTCTATAGCGCCGGGTGTTGGTTTTGGTACCAGTGGCATTTTCCTGAAAGGTTACCGCCTGGACAACTCTGACGGCAACGTGAGCACGGTGCCCAGCCTGTCCAGCACCGACAATAAAGGCCGTTTTAAAGTGGCTACCACTTACTTCGATATTCCCGTGGAACTGCGCTACCGCGCCAATTCAGACAATGCCAACAAGGGTTTCAAAGCCGCTATTGGTATTAAAGCAGGCTACCTGCTGAATGCCCACACCAAGGAAGTTTTGTCAGTGAATAACTCCCGCGTGGTGGAAAAAGAGATCTCCCGCCGTTATTTCAACAATTTCCGCTTTGCGGCCACTGCCCGTGTAGGCCTCGGTCCTATCGGCCTGTTTGGCAGCTACAACCTGAACCCGATCTTTAAGAATACTTCACAGCTGGATCCTACCTGCTATTCAATAGGGATCTATGTGAGTGGCCTGTAAGCCAGGAAGCAATTCAAATAAAAAAATCCAATCGCGACGGCGGTTGGATTTTTTTTTGCGCCTGCATCACTCACCCGTAAACACGGGGTTCCTCTTTTCCAGGAATGCCGTGATCCCTTCTGCATTATCCCTGGAATGACCGGCAATTTCCTGGCAATAGGCTTCGTATTCCAGCACGGCCTCCAGGTTTTCGGTCATGCCTTTGGTCAGCATTTTTTTCAGGAGGGCAATGGCTTTTGTAGGTGCGTTCGCATAGAATTTTGCTTCCGCGGCCACTACGTCCGTCAGGGCTTCCGGGGGAACTACTTTATTGATGAGGCCCAGGGCTTTGGCATCCGTGGCGGAGAGCTTAGTGGCCTTGGTGGCCAGTTCAAAGGCACGGTGGTAGCCGATGGTACGGGGCAGAAAGTAAGAGGAGCCGGAATCCAGCACCAGGGCTATATTGATGAAGATCTCTATCAGCGTGGCAGATTCACTGGCAATGATCAGGTCACAGGCCAGGGCCAGGGAGCAGCCGGCGCCCGCAGCTACGCCATTCAGCTGGCAGATCACCGGCTTGGGCATGTCGCGGATGGCTTTGATAATGGGGTTGTAGCGCTTGTGCAGGGAATCTCCCAGGCTGCGGGTCCCCGCTTCACTGGCGGCTTTCAGGTCTTGCCCGCTGCAAAAGGCCTTGCCGGCGCCAGTAAGCACCACGGCTCTTACTTTAGTGTCTTTGGCGGCCTGCTTCAGGGCGTCCTGCAGTTCATAACTAAGGGTATCATTAAAGGCGTTGTAAACTTCGGGGCGGTTCAGCGTAATGGTGCCTACGCCATGCTGGACTTGCCAGAGCAGGGATGTGTACATAACGTGGAGTTTAGAAGGTTGTAACGGTTTCCTAAGGTAACGAAAATAAGTGGCCGCTTGTTCCGTGAGCTTCCCGGCCGTGCCGGAAACAAAAGAGCCGCCCGGCGCAGTGCGTGGGCGGCTCTTTTGTTTCCGGTTACAGGCCAGTAAAGGGATTACAGCGTTTCCTTCAGCCAGGAGAAGAACTCGCGCTGCCATACCAGCGCATTCTGGTTGTGCAGCACCCAGTGATTCTCATCCGGGAAGTAGAGCAGTTTGCTCTTGATGCCCTTCAGCTGTGCGGCCTGGAACGCCTGCAAGCCCTGTTCAATGGGTACGCGGAAATCAATGCCACCCTGGACCACCAGGATGGGGGTGTTCCAGTTGTTCACGTATTCGCTGGGATTGAACTTTTTAATGCTTTCCGCATTGGCATGGTCCCAGTAGGCACCAATGTCCCAGTTGGCAAACCACAGTTCTTCCGTGGTGCCATACCAGCTGCGGAGATCAAAGAGGCCATCATGTGCAATGAACGTTTTAAAGCGGTTGTTATGCACGCCGGCCAGCATGTACACGGAGTACCCGCCGTAACTGGCGCCCACAGCGCCCAGGCGGGCTTTGTCCACATAGCTTTCTTTTGCCACATCATCAATGGCACTCAGGTAATCACGGATGGGCTGTCCGCCCCAGTCTTTGGAAATGGCGGCATTCCATTCTACCCCATGCCCCGGCATGCCGCGGCGGTTAGGCGCTACCACGATGTAGCCCTGGGATGCGATGAGCTGGAAGTTCCAGCGGAAAGAATAGAACTGCGTGAGGGCAGACTGCGGGCCGCCCTGGCAATACAGCAGAGTAGGATATTTTTTAGTGGAATCAAAATCCGGCGGGTACACTACCCAGGCCAGCATCTGCTTATTGTCTGTAGTGGTGATCCAACGCTTTACAGACTTGCATTGGCCCAGTGTTTTATTGATGTCGTCATTGACGGTGGTCAACTGTTTTAACTGGCCATTTTTCAGGTCTACGGTATACAGTTCTGCGGCGTGGTTAAAGTCCGTGCGGGACACTACCAGCGTATTGCCCGCCTGGCCCAGGATGCCCGCCACGTCAAAGTTGCCGTCTGTAACCTGGTGTGGTGTACCCGGTTTCTGGGCGGCTATTTCAAAGAGTTGCTCCGTGCCTTTGATGGGCGCCACGAAGTAGATCTTTTTGCTGTCCTTGCTCCATTGGATACCGCCTACCGTACCATCCCAGTCTTTGGTAAGATTGATGCGCGAGCCGGTGGCGCGGTCCAGTACAACGATGTCGTTCTTGTCGGACTCATACCCATCGTGGGCCATGCTTAGCCAGGCAATGTATTTACCGTCGGGGCTGAAAGCGGGGGCCACGTCGTAGCCGTTGAGGCCTTCTGCCAGGTCTTTAGTGGATTTATCGGCCAGGTTGTATTCGTAAATGCCGGTGTTGGTGCTGGTGGCGTATTCCTTGCCGAAGCGTTTTTTGGTTACATATACAATGCTTTTACCGTCGGGAGCCCAGATGAGGTCTTCCGCGCCACCATAGGGCATTTGCGGGCAATCGAAGGGCTGGCCTTCCAGCAGGTCCACGGGGGTGCCTACCTGCCCGTTGTTATAAGGGGCGTAAAATACGTGCTGGAATTTCCCGTCTTCCCAGGTGTCCCAGTGGCGGTAGTCCAGGTTATCGTAGATCTGGGCGGTGGTTTTGGGCAGGTCGGGGTAAATGTCTTTACCGTTCATTTTTTTCACGGGCACTTCGCGGGAGAAGAGGATGTACTGGCCGTCCGGGGAGAGGCGGATGTTGTCCATGCCCTCTTCCGTGCTGGTTTTCTGGACCGCGTTGCTGCCGTCCGGGCTCATTTCCCAGTATTGACCGCCACGGCTGAAGCCGGTTTTGTCCGGGTGTACGGCAATGTCACCGTTGCCGGCGTCTGGCAGTAGCTGAGTGGCAGGGCCACCGGCCAGGGGAATGCTGAACAGGTGTTTACTGCCTTTGTTCTGGTCTTTGTCATAGCGGGTTACGCTGTAGAGGACAGACTTGCCGTCTGCGCTGAGGGCTTCCCCGTTTACCCGTCCCAACTGCCAGAGCAGCTCGGGCGTCATTTTCTGTTGAGCCATTGCGGTGTTGGTTAGTAATATGGTGGCCATGAGCCAATGCTTGCGCATATCCGTGATATTGATGGTAAGTGATTTTGTTGACCGGCGTAAATTAATCAATTACGGGCTTTACCCGGCCAATGCGGGCAATTGATTAAATTTGCAGTATAAACTGAAAACACATTGATCGAAAAACAACAAGTCGTACAGCAGGAAGAGCGGGCCATTCTGGTGGGTGTGATCACCAAAGACCAGAACGAACGCCAGCTGCAGGAGTACCTGGATGAGCTGGCTTTCCTGGCGGAAACCGCAGGTGCCATTGCTGTAAAACGCTTCACCCAGCGCCTGGCGCACCCGGACAGGGCCACTTTTGTGGGCAAGGGCAAGCTGGAAGAAATAAGAACGTATGTACTGGGCCGCAATATCAACCTCGTGATCTTTGATGACGAGCTGACCGGCTCCCAGATCTCCAATATTGAGAAGGTGGTAAAGGTGAAGGTGATAGACCGCAGTGATCTGATCCTGGACATCTTTGCCCGCCGGGCGCGCACGGCCCAGGCCCGGGTGCAGGTGGAGCTGGCGCAATACCAGTACATCCTGCCCCGCCTGCGTGGTATGTGGAGCCACCTGGAACGCCAGGGAGGCGGCATAGGCAGCAGGGGTCCGGGAGAAACAGAAATTGAAACGGACCGCCGTATTGTAAAGGATAAGATCTCGCTGCTGCGCAAGCGCCTGGAGGAGATAGACAAGCAATCCCTTACCCAGCGCAAAGAGCGGGGTGAATTTATCCGCGTGGCCCTGGTAGGGTATACGAACGTGGGCAAGAGCACCACCATGAACCTGCTCAGTAAGAGCGAAGTGTTTGCAGAAAACAAACTCTTCGCCACGCTGGACACCACCACCCGTAAAGTAGTATTTGACCAAACGCCTTTCCTGCTCAGCGATACCGTAGGATTTATCCGCAAGCTGCCCCACCACCTGGTAGAAAGTTTTAAGTCTACCCTGGACGAGGTGCGCGAAAGCGACATCCTGCTGCATGTGGTGGATATTTCCCACCCGCAGTATGAAGACCAGGTAGAAGTGGTAAACCGCACATTGCAGGAGCTGAAGGCCTTTGACAAGCCCACGATCATGGTGTTCAATAAGATGGACCTTTATGAGCAAAACACCTTTGATGAGTGGCTGGCCGATGATGTGAAAGAAGACATCCTGCGCCAGCTGAAAACCAGCTGGGAAACCCGTACCCATGGCAATTGCGTGTTCATAGCCGCCACGGAGAAACGCAATGTGGAAGAGCTGCGCAAGACCATCCTGGATAAGGTGATAGCGTTGTATTCAAAGAAATATCCTTACAAAACAGCGTTTTTTTAATGGGCAAAACATATACCTGGCATAAGCTGGATGATCCTGTGGTGGCGCCCGGGCAGATCACCGTGCAGGACGCCGGCGGAAAACGTATATGCCTTACCGTAGTAGACGATACGTGGTTTGCCTTTGCCTATAAATGCCCGCACGCCAGCGGCATTATGGCGGATGGCTTTATCCAGCAAACGGAGGTGGTATGCCCCCTGCACCGGTACCGCTTTGACCTGCGCAACGGGCGCAATACCAGCGGGGAGGGGTATCACCTGAAAACCTATCCCGTGGAGCAGCGGGTGGATGGATTGTATGTGGGTATAGAAAAGAGCAGCTGGTTTTAGCATATTATTTTATTGTTAAGGCATGAACGCCGGTCCGGATTATTGCGGCCGGCGTTTAATTTTTGTACTTCGCATAAATGAGACCCATGACACAGCAAAAGCCAGCCTTTACAGAAAAACAGATCAGCCAGATCATGATAGCGGTGGGCATCGTGGTAAACCTTTCCGGCATCAACGTGACCATCATGGAGCCAGACGGGGCGCTGTATGCCGGCATTGCCAAGCATATGGTGCAGGCGCACAATTACATGGACCTGTGGGCCGATGGCATGGAGTGGCTGGACAAGCCCCACTTCCCTTTCTGGATGATGGCGCTGAGTTACCGGGTGTTGGGTTTTACCACGGTGGCGTATAAACTGCCCGCGTTGCTGTACTGGGGCATGGGGGTGGTTTACACCTATTTTTTTGCGAAGGGGCTGTACAATGAAAAGGTGGCCCGCTGGAGCGTGTGCGTGTTGCTTACGGCGCAGCACCTGCTCTTGTCGAACAACGATGTGCGTGCGGAGCCTTATCTCATGGGGCTGATCATAGGGAGTGTATATCATTTTTACCGGAGCCTTTCGTTGCGGGTGTTCAGCTGGCATTTGCTGCTGGGCGCGTTGTTTGCCGCGTGCGCGGTGATGACCAAGGGGCCCTTTGCACTGGTGCCGGTTGGGGCGGCCATTGGCGGCCATTTGTTGTTTACGCGGAATTTTAAACAGGTGTTCAGCCTCCGGTGGGTGATTGCCTTCCTGCTGGTGGGGGTGTTCATTACACCGGAGTTGTACGCGTTGTACACACAGTTTGATATGCACCCTGAAAAGCAGGTGTTTGGCCAGCATGGCGTGTCGGGGCTGCGATTCTTTTTCTGGGACAGCCAGTTTGGGCGGTTCATGAATACGGGACCGATTAAAGGCAATGGGGACCCGACGTTCTTTTTGCATACGCTGTTATGGGCCTTTCTGCCGTGGTCTGTGCTGCTGTATGCTGCGCTGGTAGTGTATTTCCAGCGTTTCCGCGGGCAGGTGGAGTACTTCAATGTATGTGGTGCGTTGGCCACGTTCCTGATGTTTTCTTTGTCGCGTTTCCAGCTGCCGCACTACCTGAATATCATTTTTCCCTTCTTTGCCATTTTAACGGCGCAGTATGTGCTTACGCTGGGCACCCTGAAGTTTTACCGGGTTACGCAATATGTGATCATAGGGATAGTGGCGGTGGCCCTGGTGGGCATTTGTGTGCTGTACCGGCCTCCGTTTTCTTTTGGCTGGGCCCTGGTGGGGGCGGTGATCCTGGTGGGGTATTTTGCGCTGCGCAGGCTGTTAACGGCGGATGTGCGGGCGTTGATCTTTTTCCGGACGATGCTGGCGAGTTTTGCGGTGAATATCTTTATGAATGGGGTGTTGTACCCGGATATTATGCAGTACCAGAGTGGCAGTACGGCGGCGCGGTATGCAAATGCGCAGTTGGCGGGGCAGCCGGTGGGGTGTGTCCGGAGAACGTCTTATTCGTTTGAGTATTATTTAAAGGCGCCGTTGGTGCGGTATGCGGGATATGATGCGGTGCCGGCGGGGGCGGTGTTATTTCTGGCGCCGCAGCAGGTGGATACGCTGGCTTCTTTTGGGCATAAAGTGGATACGTTACGCAGCTTTGCGCACTTTTATGTGACCAAACTGGACGGGCCGTTTATGAATTTCGATACGCGGAAAGCTGTGCTGGGAGAGCGTTTGCTGGTGCGGGTGTTGTAGCGGGGGAAAAAGTTTTTGAAAAAAGTGTGCAAAGATTTTGCAGGAATGGATTTTTTCCTATTTTTGCAATCCCAATTCAACGGGACACTCCTCCTTAGCTCAGTTGGTTAGAGCATCTGACTGTTAATCAGAGGGTCGCTGGTTCAAGTCCAACAGGGGGAGCTCAAACGTTAGCTCATAGCTTTCAACGGAATCTGAAACCCGCGCCTGGCGCGGGTTTCGTCGTTTTAGACCCTTTTCACACCTCGCTCTGACTCCGCTTATTTCCGCTATTTTCCGTGTCGTTTCTTACGGTTTTTCTTACGGTTTTTCTTACACTTTTCCTGCTACTTTTTTGGCCCGTATCAAAAACCACCCCACCTTAGTGATGGCTTCCACGGCACGGAAAATAAAAATTAAAGTACCATGGGAGTCTCCATCAAAGCCGTACATAACTGGCGAAATGTCCTCAATGCAAACGGGCGCTATCCCGTCCATATTTATGTCTATATCGATGGGCCCGGGGAGAAATACTACCCCGTAAAACTGCCACAAAAACCCTCCATTGCAGAATGGGGTGGCGTAGGTCCAGCCTGGGTAAAGCCTACCAGCCCTTATGCGTTCCAAAGCAATAAGGTCATCCAGAACACGATCGACAAAATCACTGCCGTCCATAAACGGATGGTGGATGCTAACCGCAAACTTGCCCACTACCACATCGAAAAGGAGCTGAACTTTAAAGGAACGCGGATTGTGGTCAATGACTATTTTAAAAATTATATTGATAACCCTCCGGAGCTGGTCCAGCTGGAAGAGAGTACCTGGGAGAAGTACGCAAGTTTTCTCCAGCACTTAAATAAATTCAATCCTAAGCTGCGCTTCGAGGAGATCGACGTGGAGATGGCTGCACGGATCCGCAATTACCTGGCCGCCCAACCTGGTATAAAAACCAAGACCATGGCTCCGGCATCTGTGAAGTCTCTCTTTGATAAGTTCATCGTCATACTACAGCATGCGGCCAACGAGGATAAACTCATTGAGAAGGATGTCGTCGACCAAATCACCAGAAAGGTATTTGTGGATGTCCCAGACCGGGAGGAAGGGTTGCATTGGGATGTGATCGATGTGCGCAACTTTAAGAAGCTACCTGAATTTGCACTCCAGCCTTCCCAGGTCAGGGATAAGAAACTTTTCCTCTTGCAGATATATGGCTGTTGGTATTATAACGACCTTTTCTACATGCGGCGCGATGATGTCCATTATGATCACGAGTTTGGAATGTATGTCACCGGAAGGCGCAGCAAAAATGAGGTACCCCGGCTCATCCCACTTTGGAGCTACCCGGATGCCGAAGGCATCATGAAGGAGTTCGAGGACGCTGATAAGAAATCCACGTTTTGGTTCCGCAGGGATGCCTTTGTGGAGTCTCAAACCTACAACCGCAATATAAAGGTACTGGCAGAGATGGCTGGCGTTACCCGGGAGGTAACTGCAAAGATCGCCCGCCATACCGGTATGACACTGCTTTCCAGGGTTGGTCTGCAGTACCCGGCGCTCAAAAAAGCCGCAGGTCAAAAGATGAAGGACGTAGGCGGTGTTTATATTAAGATGGGCCTGCGGGAAATGATCGATGCCACAGCCCTGGCAGGATTTGAAAAGCTGGCCATTTAGACCAAATTGTCCCCCGTGGCGTCTATTAATATTAATAATATTAAAAAGGGTTTCATGGAAAAAAAGATCGACCTGATTTCTCACCGTGTTGCTCTCTACTGGTTCGAAGACCTCCAGCCTGGCGCGGAGGTCTTCGCCGTGGCCACGAGTCTTGTTTCGGCATGCATTGCCGTGGAGATGCTCCTAGACCAGATGGGGTTGCGCGACCTTTGGTATGGCCAGGAGGTGACGATCAAGGACGGAATCTTCAAGATCGTACTGGAGTCCGACGCGACCCACTGGGAGGGCTGGCAAAAAGTCAAACGGTTAGCCTTAACCAGCAAGTACCGCCCTTAGAAAAAGTCGGTATGGGCTCCCATACCGACTTTTTTCGGTTTTTTACTTCCCCCTTAGTTAATTGTATATCAAGCAAGTACTAACACCTGAAAAAAAAGTTTCATTAAATTTAGCAGTGAATAGAAGGAAACCCTATCTTTAATTCAGCCAAGCGCCAGGCACTCGTCTGGTCTTGTTGCCGAGTCTTTAGTCTTTTCTTCGGTGCGGTGATCGTCCTCTGATCACAATGAATTGACGCACCATGAACCGAACCGAACCTTTACTTCCCGCTGCCACGAATGCAGTACCCGCCTATCCTTCTTCTCCTGGTTGGAAAGGCAAATTCATTGCTGCCGTCCGTTTCCTCCGCAATTTCCTGCTGTATTCAAGAACGAATTACTCGCGCAAGTGCCTGGAGTGTGATATGCAGTCTCAGTACGCCGCGGGCCTCGAGCGGGAGAACGCTGCGTTGAAAGAGTGGATGAAAAGAGCAGACGCAATGCTTGCCGCAAAGGTCGGCCACTCCCAGCACCTGACTGCAATCATTCATGGTGAATGGGGCGCTCATTTTTTCGTTTCCACTTTTGCGCACACCGAGGTGATAGTTGCTATAAATGATCTTGCGTCTAGTTATGCAACGATCAGGATTTACGCCAGCGCGAGGGGCAAGACACCGTTGGCTACGGCCACCCTTCGTACCATCAACAAATTTTTTAAGCTGAGCTGCCTCAGTATGGCTCAAGACGCCGGGGAAGGTGTTCTGGAAAGGGCGCTTATTGTTTCGGCTATTACCTATGCTGCCCATCATGGCGCAGAAGGCGTTTATGGGGTGGTGCTGGGCTCCATGATCGATATCGGCAAAATACAGCCGGTTTTTGAATCGATGGGCTTTACCACGGAGACTGACCTCCGGACCTTAAAATTTGAGAAGAGATTTGTTCCATCGACTAAAGAGAAACTCTTGCCAGTGGCATTTACGCACGAGCAAGCCGTGCATGAAGATTAGAACTACCAGAGGGCGCGACCCTCTTGTTTAGCTACATTCGCAGGTACTGTTACCCAACTTGAAAACTATCTGGCTCGTTAAAAACACCCATCCATGTCCTGTAACTACCCTGTTCGTCCATGACAGCTTCATGGCTGATGGTAACCTTATTCTTTTTTGTTAACCCAAAACAATGACCAGATTAGTATGCCTGTTAATTCTACTTTCGCTCTGCGGCTGCACTCCCAGCATCGACCTCAAAAAAATGTATATGGAGCAGGCCATCTCGGCCTCCTGGCCCAACTTGGGCTTTTCTTATGGCGATTTATCGTGGTCCTTTACAGCCGGCCAAGTAAGCGTTCGGATCGGCCAGGTCTCTGACAGCGGGATCCGCTCTTTTGTGATCACCGGGGCAAACGGTGCCGGCAGTATCCGGATGGAGGTAATGACTGATTCCTTAAGAGCATGTACTTACAACCTTGATGGTACCAGTGGCACGGTGGCCGTCTATGATAATCACAACAACCAGATAGGTTTTTTGGGGGCTGGGTACTTCCAGCTGCAGATCAGCTACGGGCCCAACCGGAATCTGACCGGCAATTTTTCCGGAACGCTATCTGATCCGGGCACTGGAAGTGTGGGCGCCATTAGCGGGTACTTTATAAACCTATGAATGAACCGGTGGCTTTCCGTCGTCCGGCAGTTAGCCGTGGCGGGGAAGCCTTCTAAAAGTGGCAACACCAGAAGAGTAGTACACAGGAGAGAATACACACGTTTTGGCAAGAGACATTTTCTATCGGTAGCGATGAGTTACAGGAGCCACCACCTATAATGTGGTCCTTTCACGCTGCCCGCATTGGAAAATGTAGCCAGCCCATTTGATTTTAATGTTTCCGGTAATTGCTGTAGCAAACGGCCTGGGACCGCCTTGCTTGTCCTGCAGATCGCAGAACGGCCGGTCGCCCGGGTCAGTCGCTGCGGGCACCTGTTTAACCCCGTAATACGAATGCAAATGATTACGACAAAAAACGCCACTCGCTTTGTTTTATCAGTCCTGGCAACTAGCCAGGCCCGCCGGTCTCACCTGCGTCCACCTCCTGCCCATGGGGCAGTCGGATGCTAGAGGCTTCCGGCGTCACGGCGCCGCTTGGATGCTGATCCTTTAATGGTTGTCAGGGGGCTAGTCTGGAGCTATCGCCCAGCTTCCCTTTCGGCAGGGATCCGTTTCTTGTAAATATAACCACCCGTTTATGCAAAAAATTTCGATAGCGCAATTGAGAAAAAGCTACCCGAGGTCATATTTGAAATTGCTAGAGATGCTCGATATCAGGGCCTTCAATGAGAAATATCTAAAGCTGGCCGGCATACGTTCAATCCAGGTATTTACTGCAAAGAAAAAGCGATTCTTCTGTTATCAGATGGGCATGGAGGCCAGTCTTTACGGAAGTGTCAACTGGGATATTTCCCCACAAGCGGAGTATTCGGATTGCTACGTACTGACGGTTGCCAGTTCTGGAATGGTGAGGGACACCTGGACGGGGGAGGACGTCAAGTCCTTGGCGGTAGAACGGCTGGAGTATGAGGTGTATGTCAGGGGCCGGAAGGCTGAATTTGCAAATAACACCAGCTGTAGCGGGCCTCCGTCTGCAGGACTCATAGAGCTATTCCTCCTTTGCCTTGACCAGATGGTGGATATTGATGTTACAAACATACGGGTCTTTAACGAGGACACCGCCTTAAAAGAAGGGCTATGCCAAGCCGGCTTTGAAGTTACGGACCAGCAATCAGGATACGTCACGGTTACCAAAATCAACCATGAACCACGGACCGCATCCCTGGAGCTGGACCAGTAACGGTATCATAAACTTTAACCTGTTAAACTATTAGCAACATGAGAAACTACGACTCTTCTTCTTAAAACTTTTACTCCTTATGAAAGGTTGGATTTTGTCTTTCTATTTTTTAACTGTTTTGTGTGTCAGTAGCGCACGCAAAAAAAAAATCATATGCCATGTTTGGTTTACAGATAAGAATGGATTGGGAAAACACATACTGCAGTGATGTAACAATTGGAGTAAAGACTGTGCCTGTTTTCTTGCTCGAACGATATTACCGTGGGCTTCACCTTTACGATTCCCACTCCTTTCGTACCGCAAGGTACCTTTTCTCCCTGGGCATCGAGGCCGTCATAAAGAAAGGGACATTTAAGCGTCAGCTGGATGTTGACCGGACATTCTTTGCGGCCATCCTGCGCTCCTGCGAGCCGGCATTTAAAGATTGGGTTCAGAACTGGAAGGATGTGGTCGTTCAACTCTCTACTTCCAGGATTCGCTTCAAGGATTATATTATTCACCAAGGACGGGTGGACCTGACCAAAAGGCAATACAAAGAGATGATAGAGGAAGTGGATAACATCAAAGGATTTTTCAGGGCCCTGAACATGCCGCAGGCTTTCCGGCTCATGGCCAGGTTCTCTAATTCCCTTGAATGGCGGTACAGCACCATCTTTTACAGCTTGCCAGAGGTATATCCTTTTGCTGCGAAGGGTAAACCAACAGCGGTGATATCGAAGATGCAGACTAAAGCGGGTATTAACATGATAACAGGCGGCAAAAAAGCCGCTTAACTAAGGGCCGTGCTGGGCGCAGCCGGTCCTGCTGCCCTGCGTCCAGCTGCCTTGCCAGACCCGTCTTATATTATTCCCTGTCTCACTTAAACCTTATTGTAATTATGGAGAATGCAATCAATTTAAAAATGTTAGGACGAAAAATAAAGGTGGTATCGTTTAAACACCCGGAATTTCTGGAAAGAGCACATGAGCTGCATGGCACATTTAGGGAGCCGGCAGCCTGGTACTTCGATGATATTTACTTGGATGAGGTCAGAGCTATTTTAATGAAACTCTGGCGGGTGACGGGCGAAAGGGCTTACGAGGAATGTACCCTCTATGTCCGGAATTTTTCTGCCGAAGTTGAGCAAGGGCCCGTGTACCTTTTCAACCGGCTGATCGCCCAGTCTTATGGGCATGGGAAAAGATCACAACTTGGTGAAGGCATCAACGTCATCTTCGGCAGGTATAGAGTCGGAGGATCCATGCGACACTGGAGAACCGATGTGATTGACATGACTATGGAAATAGAGCGGTTCCCATTTGCGGCCACCGCAATGCCGGAAGTGCAACAGGCCATTGCAGCGGGCCAGTGCGTCGTAGAAAGGGAGGGCGCCGACCGAACCCCGGAAATCATACAGGTAGAAATTGAGAAATGCACGTTCAATCTCAACAAATTGAACAGGGAGCTACTGATAAGAAGGGAAATAAAACCGCTCGTTGCCTAGCCTATGGTTCTGGAGGAACTGCAGAAGCGGTTGTTCAATGCCACCTTGGAAGAGACGGACCTGTATAATAGTAAGGGTCACCGGATCAGCCGGCTCTATATTAACTACGGGGTACGCAATAGGAAATATTATACGAAGGCGTGGTTTGAGGTGGTCAATGACCGGCTGACCGTTTTTGTAAATGTCGCGGCCAAAAAGAAAGACCAGGGATATGCCAGGTACACAGCTGAAAGGTACAAAAGAGAGATAGAGAAGCAGTTCTTTGAGATCATAAACGACTGTGAACTGGAGCGCCGCAAGGTCCCCTTGCATGTGCGGCTGCGCGACGATGTGCCGCCTGTGCATGAGGGCAGCATGCTGCACCAGGCCGAGGCGCTCCGGTTCATGTGTTCTATGAAGGTATCGGCCTTCTTCGCAGATGGTGGTATCGGCAAGTCAAAGCCCGTCATCGATCTATGTGTCAGCCGGTTTTTGGTTGGCCAGATAAAGAAGGTCCTGGTGTTTTGCCCGGTGAGCAACACTGGTAATTTTTGGCAGCAGATCAGGACCTGGTGCAAGCACCCGGGACTAGAATGGAAGGTCGTTGGTACCGAAAGCATGAGTAGCAGCTCTGTCACGGCCATGGAAGCCTATCACTATGTGGATAGCGAGACCCAGCTAATAATTGATGAGAGCTTCATGGTGAAAAGCCCGATCTCGAAGCGGTCAAGGTACATCTTCTATTGTGCCAATAAGACCAGCTTTAAGGTGGTGATGACCGGAACACCCATTGAGCATACGAAGGACTTTTATATGCAGTATGCCATGCTTTCGGAGCTTATCACGGAGTGCCATAACTATCACCGGTTTGAGCGAAAGTTTATGATCATGGGTGGGGCGGGCGGCGATGAGGTCATCGGCTACAAGAACCTGGATTATTTGGTCGGGTTACTGGAGCCTTACACCTTTCAGCTTAAGAAAGAAGATTGCCTGGAGCTACCATCTAAGGAGTTCATTGAGTTGGAATGTGACCTGACGGACCGGCAGTATGATTTGTACCAGGAGCAGAAAGAGTCTCTTATTCGGCTGATTGCCTCTGAGGATATGGTACCGGTCCATCAGATTTTTGGGTACCTGACCCGGATGCACCAAATCGCTTGCGGGTTTTATAAGAATTCGCTTACCGGCGAGATTGAGGAGCTGGGGACCAATAAGTTTGACCTCCTGGAGCAGACGGACTATGAAGATGGCCAGACGATCTTTTTCTGTAAGTACTTGCATGAGATTGAGCTACTCTCCAGGTACCTGGGCCCCAGCAAATGTGCAGTCTTTACAGGCCGCAACAGGGCGACCCGGGCAGAAGAAATGGACCTGTTCAGAAGGCAGGAGCGGCAGTTTTTCCTGTCTACTATGGGCAGCGGCGGGGTGGGCCACAATGGCCTGGAGGCAAGTTCCCGCCTGCTGTTCTGGTCCAGCTCTTTTATCATGATTCACCGGGAGCAGTGCATCTGGCGAGTTGACAGGCTGGGGCAGCTCAGACCTATGGAGATCATCGACACCCGAACTAGAGCTGGCATCGATGCTAAAATCCGCAAAAATGTAGCCCGGAAGATTGGCCTGGCCGAAGAGTTCAGGACGGCCATGCGGGACAAAACAAAACTGAAGCATTTTGTTGAAAGCCTATAAGGCTTTGGTGGTATATATTTTTCTGTATTAACTTTGAAAATCAATAGAGTATGCCTATACTTCGCATCGTTGGAACGTCACCAGATTTTTACAGGGAATTGGCACCTTATGCCACGGATCCGGTTATAATTAATAAAAGAGGTAACTTGGCCATTACAACCAAGGAATCCATGACTTGGCTGGTGCTAAAGAAGAATGGAAAGATCAAGGCCTTTATCGGGGAGGATCCGATACATCTACCTAAAAAGGATATGAAGGACAAAGACGTTCCGGTCGAACAACGCCCATTGCAGCAGACAAAGCTGCAGGCGTTCGTGGTGCTGGACGCGACAGATGATGAACTATTGGGTCTTTTAGAAGAAGTTGTTGACCGTTTTAAAAAATCCCCAAGCCCTATGTTAACCGCATCCGTTTTGAATGAACACGCCATTCTGTTTAAAAAGGCCCATTTTAAAGTTACAGGCTATAAGGTCAACTTTACGGACCTGGCCATTGTTAAGACATGAAGATATATAGTGACCTCAATGTATATGATGCCTTCCAACAGCGCCTGGACTACGTGTTCCAGGAGTTCGACAATATTTACATCTCTTTTTCCGGCGGAAAGGACAGCGGGCTGCTGCTCCACCTGGTGATGGATTATATGGTCCGAAAGGGTATTAAAAAAAGGATAGGGCTCTTTCACCAGGACATGGAGGCGCAGTATGAGAAAACGACCGAGTATGTAACGGCCATGTTTGAGAAATTCCTGGACCGCGTGGAGCCGTATTGGTTCTGCATCCCCATTGCCACCAGGAGTGCTGTAAATAATCACCAGTTATATTGGTTTCCCTGGGATGAAACCCTGCAGGACATTTGGGTGCGGCCCATGCCTACCATGCCCTATGTATACCACCTGGGCAATAACCCCATGACCACCTACCAGTACCGGATGCTTTATACCGAGCATGCCAAGCAATTCGGGCGTTGGTATAAAGACTCTCACGGAGGCGGTAAAACCATCGGCCTGGTGGGCCTGCGCACGGATGAAAGTTTGAACCGGTACAGTGGTATCGTCAATAAGCGACATGCTTACAATGGGCAAAAATGGATCACCAGTCATATGGAAAACGTTTGGTCGGCCTCACCGCTATATGATTGGGATGTCGATGATGTTTGGATAGCTAATTTCCGTTTCCATTACGATTACAATAAGATATACGACCTGTTTTATATGGCCGGCGTTGAACTGGCCGATATGCGCGTGGCAAGTCCCTTCAACGACGAGGCTAAAAGCAGCCTTCATCTCTATAGGATCCTTGAGCCAAAGACGTGGACCAAAGTGGTAGGGCGCGTGCAGGGCGCCAACTTTGCGGCGATTTACGGAAAAACGAAGGCCCTGGGCTACCGGGATGTAATGCTACCGCCGGGCCACACCTGGAGGTCATATCTAAAGTTTCTGCTGGCCACCTTACCGGAGGAAATGCGGGAAAATTACCTGAAGAAGTTCAAGTTCAGCATTAAGTTTTGGCACCGCACGGGCGGTGGTATGTCTGAAGAAGCGGTAAGAGAGATTGAGGAGCTGGGTTACCCCATAGTGCGCGAAGGAGTCAGTAACTACACAAAGAATGGTGATCCCAGGATTACGTTTCGCGGAACGCCAGACCATACTGACAATGTAACCAAAACCACCAACGTCCCCTCTTACAAAAGGATGTGCATATGCATACTGAAAAATGACCACCTCTGTAAGTACATGGGTTTTGGTCTGACCAAATACCAGCAGCAAGTCAAAAAAAGTATTGTCGAAAAATATAGAAATGAATTATGACCGATCTTATTGCAAAGAAAACAGCGGAAGTGTGCAAACTGATCTCGGAACTTGGGACGGTGGACGACAAGATCGATGCGCTCAATGAAGTAAGAGAGGCCTTGCACAAGGTCAGCCCGTTAAAGGATCATCCGGCCGATTTTGTAAAGTGGGTAAAACTAGAGCAGGTCAAGGGCAATAAGTACAATCCCAACCATGTCGCGCCACCGGAGCTAAAGCTGCTACGCAAGTCGGTAGGAAAGTTCGGCTATACCATGTCTATCGTGGCATGCTTTGTTGATGGTGTACTTCAGATAGTGGATGGTTTTCACCGGCACCTGGTCGGAATGTACAAGGAGATAAAGGAAAGCACCTTTGGCCGGGTTCCCGTTACCCAGATGAGGGCCTCCCAGCAAGAGTACCCTGACCTGGTTTCTGGCACCATTCTTCATAACCGCGCTCGTGGAGAGCATGCTGTTGATGGTATGTCAAACATAGTCGTCCAGTTGAAACTGGACTTTGATATGTCCGATAAATGGATTTTTGACAACCTCGGTATAGATGCTGAAGAACTGATGCGTCTTACACAAATTGCCGGAATTGCGCGGATGGTTGCAGGTAAAGATTTCTCTAAATCCTGGAAGCCGGGCGAGGAAGATAATTTGAAACAGGGCGAGTATTAGAGAACTTTCGCCTGATCCGTCGCTTTTACTTTTAGATTAAATGTTTTACAGTGGAAGACTTGAAAGCCCTGTATGGAATCAAATCAGTTGTTTACTATGATGGCGAGGACGTCTACTGCACTCAATATGTTCATGTGCTGTGATTGGGGAGTATCAGTTTTGTAATTATTATGCTCTATTTAAAGAAGAGATGGTAAATAAAGGTTAGTATCGCAACAATTCCAAATACCGCAAGTGAGTAAATAATACCTTCGGTTATATTTTTAGCTGAAAGCTTATTATGCCATTTCGCAGCCCAAACATATCCTTTGAAATTGCGACCATCTACTGTTAAATGATAGGAATTTTGAAAATCCTCTTTTACATAGCCATCTTTTATTAGCTTGTTTATAATATCAGAAAACAATAATTGATCAATTCCTAATTCGGGGGTCTTAGAAATATACAAATTCCAGATATAATTGTTGTTGACTAACGCTCCTAACTCGGTTTTTTCTTTAATAAACAAGAAGACGGCATCTAATTGTAGTGGAGTAACCATAGAAGAAGGGGTTTACCCCAAGATACAACTTAAACCAGTTTTTAAAATAGTATAAACTTATATTAGTCCTTGACTTTAATCATCGTTCATTCCTGTAATCGCGGATCAGGACGGATGGGCAACTTGGCCATTTGCGTTACCTCAAGAGCCGGTACGCCATATTCCAGGCAGACCTTTCCCTTCAGCAGATAAGTGCCAGCACCCTGAAGCGGATACTGGCGTAGGCTTTCCGAAAAGTGTACCGTGTCCAGATAATCGAAGTTAGCATCCCAAAAAGTACCGAAGGCCATGGGCTCCCCCTTCTTGGTGCGCAGTGACTTCTGGCAGATATAGTGACCCACCATCCGCACCATCTTTCCCGCCAGCTGTAGCAGGTCGGCTACCATAGCATCTCCCCGGAAGGGGCTCCGCAGCATGTCAAAGGGGCTACAGCTCACCAGGTAGTGCAACAGTTCCATCTCATCGTAGTAGTATTCATCCGGGTGATCATCCAGTTGTGGTAACGTCACGGTTTGCGTGGCGGCGGAGACCAGCGCCTGGTCGCCGGTGGAGGGCCTGGTCGTGGACTGCAGTGGATAGCTGCGCCAGAGCAGGCTCTTTTTACTCTGGCCGGTGAAACGCAGGGCTCCCACGCGGATCAGCAGATGGAGCTGCTCCTGGGTCACCCGGGTGCGGCTCATAAAGGATTCAAGGTCCTTAAATGGGCCTGCCGCCGTCCTGGCGGCGAGGATTTTACTGATGGTCTCGGAGGTAATGCTATCAATTTGGTCAAAGCCGATATAGATATCGGAGCCACGGATGCTGGTCTGGGCGCGACTATTATTTACGCACGGCAGGTGAACGGTGCCCCCTTCTTTAATGGCTTCCCGCAGATACACTTTGGGATGATAAAACCCGCCACCGTTGTTAACCACCGCCACCATGTATTCCCTGGGGTAGTGGCTTTTGAGGTACAGGCATTGGTAACTCTCTACAGCAAATGACGCGCTGTGGGCCTTGGCAAAGCTATAGCCGGCGAAGCTCTCGATCTGGCGCCATATCTCTGTGCTGACGGCTATGTCGTATCCTTTGGCAGCACAGTTGTGAAAGTATTTTTGGCGAATGGCTTCGATGTGATGGCCACCCCGATCTTTGCCGCTCATGGCCCTGCGAAGGCTGTCAGCATCTTCCGGGCTTAGGCCGGCGTAATGGATGGCGACCTTCAGGACGTCTTCCTGGTAGATCATTACGCCATAGGTCTCCGAGAGTTGTTCTTTTAAGATGGGATGCAGGTAGGTAAAGCTACCGGGGTTGTGATGGCGGTGCAGGTAGGTGCGCATCATTCCGCTGCTGCCCACGCCTGGCCGGATAATGGAGCTGGCAGCAACCAGGGTGAGGTAGTCTTCGCATCCCAGTTTGACCAGTACCTGTCGCATCGCCGGCGACTCAATATAAAAGCACCCTATCGCCTTTGCAGTACGCAACCTTCGTTTCACTTCTTCATCGTTAAAAAAGGTATCAACCGCATCCACGTCCACACTCACGCCCCGGTTCTCGCGGATGATCACCGCAGCCTCCTTGATATTGGATATTCCCCGCTGGGAGAGAATGTCCAGCTTTTCAAAGCCGATGGCTTCTGCCAGGTACATATCGAACTGTGTTGTGGGTAACGCCTTGGGCGGCATGTCCAGCGCAGTGTAGCAGGTGATAGGAAGTTCAGAGATCAGGATGCCGCCGGCATGCACGGACCGCATGTTGGGAAAGTTGGACGGCAGTTGCTTGTAAAAGGCTGCCACCTTCGCCGTGATCTGGTGCCGGTTCTCATCTGCCCTGGGATCGGCAATAAGCCGGTCTATTTCTTCCTTTGGGAGTCCATAAATCTTTCCAATCTCCCGGATGATGCTCCTATCCGCAAAGGTGTTCATTGTTCCGAGAATGGCCGTGTGGCTTCTACCCCAGCGCCGGAACATATACTCAAACACGCGGTCTCTGTCCCGGTGTGAGTAGTCGATGTCAAAGTCTGGCGGTGTTTTACGGCTGGGGTTTAGAAACCGCTCAAAATATAGGCCCAGCTGGATCGGGCATACGTTGGTAATTCCCAGGCAATAGGCTACTACGCTGCTGGCGCCACTACCCCGCCCAACGTGGGCAATGCCCTGGCTGTCGGAATACCGGATCATATCCCAGGTGATAAGGAAGTAGGCGGCAAAGCCCAGCTGATCAATGATGTCAATCTCCTTTGCGATACGGCCTTTGGCCACGGCATCGTTCGGCCCGTAGCGCCGCACCATTCCCTCGTAGGCGAGCTTTTCCAACAGTTGGCGGTCGTCGTACCTGGAACTGGTGTAGATGTGCTTGTTTTTTGAGCCACTGAAATCAAAATCAAAGCTGCAGCTGTCTAGCAGGGAGTAGGTATTGATCATGATCTGCGGATAGGCAGCGTAGGCGGTGATCAGCTCCCCGATGGAGGGCAGCGTCTCGTCCCTGGCCGCCGCCATCTCGGGCCTCAGTTGGTCCAGCAGGATGTTGTGGGCAATAGAACGCAATTGCAGGTGCAGGCGCCAGTCCTCTGGTTTGCTGTAAGTAACCGGATGTAGGGCTACCAGCTTTGCGAACAAGGCAGGCGGCGCTTTATATAGTTTGGTGAGCTGCGACGATTTGATGCCCAGGTATTCATTCTCTCCCAGCGTGGCCAGTTTCACCGTGCCAAATGGGTAGATCACGTAAGCGTTTGAAAAGTCCGGCGCCCTATCTGGCAGTGGCTTTCCGGCGATGTTATGGCCAGATAAGAACTCGTTTAACTCTGCAAACCCAGCGTTGTTCTTTGCGATACCGATATATAGTAGCCGATCTTCCTGGCGGAATTCGATGCCCACCACGCCCTTGAAGTTTTTAGCCTGGCAGGATCGGATAAACTCCAGCGCCCCGGAGGTGTTATTAATATCAGTCAAAACGCCGCCCGTATAGCCTTGCGCTATGAGCAGGTCCACTAGGTCTTCCATTGGTATGGTACCCCACCTGAGCGAGTAGTAACTGTGTATATTAAGTAACAAGCACCTTCATTTTTCCTGTTTCACATAATCATATTGTTTTTACTGCGGTCTATGTCATAGGATCGCCGCTCTGAGAATGGCTTTGTAGCCATACCGGCTGCGAATTCCATCCAGGGATTTGTAAAGACTGACGGCCTCCTGGCTGTCGCTAAAAAGGTCGATCTGATAGGAGCCGGCGACGAGGTTTGAGAACTTCACGCCCAGCAGCCGGACCAGCAGCCGCCGGCTGTAGGTTTTTTCAAAAAGGGCCAGGGCCTTTGTGATCAGCACATCGTCCAGCGAGCTATAGGGGATGACGGTCTGTTTGGTATGGGTGTCGAAGTTGCTGTAGCGAATTTTTATCGTAATGCAGCCGGTCATTTTGCCGGCGGCCCGTAGCTCGTAGCCCAGGTCGGAGATCATGTCCATGAGTTTTTTCTTGAGCACGGCCTGGCTGGTGGTGTCAGCCATAAAAGTGCGTTCCCGGCTCATGGATTTTTGTTCGGTGTAGGGTGTCACTGGGCTGGGATCAATGCCTTGGCCTTTTCGCCAGACCTGCAGGCCAATCTTTCCGTGGGCCATCTCCATCAGGTCTGACGGCAGTTGCTGCAGGGTGCTGATCTTGCTGACGCCTTTGTAGGCCAGGTCCAGCTGGAGCTGCCTGCCCACCCCAGGGATCCTGCCAACGGATAGTGGGGCCAGGAAGGGCTTTTCCTTTCCCTGGTCTACCGCCAGTTCCCCGGAGGACAGCTTGGCCATGGTGGTGGCGATCTTTGATACTGTCTTGTTGGCCGAAAGGCCGAAGGAGATGGGAAGGCCGGTGTGGTGGGTGATACGGCCGCGCAGCTGGTGCGCCCATTTGAACGCCCCGAAATGCTTTTCCATGCCGGAGAGGTCCAGGTAATGCTCATCTATGCTGGCCTTTTCAAACAAAGGTGCCGATTCGGCGATGATTTCTGTCACCGTCCTGGAAAGACCGGAGTAGTAATCCATGTCGCCCCTGCGGACAATGGCTTCCGGGCAGAGGCGCAGCGCTTCCCTGGTGGGCATGCCGCTGTGGACTCCAAACCTGCGGGCCTCCCTACTGCAGCTGGCCACCACCGACCGGGCGCTAAGACCGCCGACCAGTACGGGTTTACCTTTCAGTTGACTGTCCCGCAGCCGCTCTGCCTCCACGTAAAAGGTGTCCAAATCCATATGCACTACAGTATCCATTCGCTTTCATTTTGCCCAAGTCGGGCCTGCTCCGGCGACCAAATTACTAATTTTATTAGTCAGAAAATACTAATTATTTTAGTTTTGTCATCTGAGGCCCTGGAACCGTACCAAGATGGGTAGATTGGTCCCTGATCTTCAGCTGTTTGTGAGTTTCAGCGGCCTGCCCTCCCAGCGATCCGTGGGCTGCCCGCGACGGATCCGGCGGACAGGCCTGCAGGGCTCATGTTAGGGCCTATGTTGACGGCGGGCATACAGCTTTAACCAGCCGCTACCGGCGGGATCCAGCAACGATGCTTTTCAGAATTCAGTCCCTCCTGGTAGGCTGCCTGCAGTCTGGTGACAGCCAGCAAATCGTAAGACCTGGCCTGTGATCAATGCCTTCGGCTGGGTTGCACTTTGTTATATGGAAACCTGTAGCCGGCTGCATTTTAAATTGTCGGGCCAGTGGGCTTTCCTACATTTGTGATGTCTGCAATGCTTCTCCGGGATATGTCGCTTCTCTCGAAAAATAAGTGTGTCCGTACCTTCTTTACTTACCATCAAATGCCCGGGCTATGGACAACACAAACACTTATTTACTCGATTTCTTCTCCAGCTTACAAAAAGAAGGACGCGTTTTCTCCACCCAGTTCCGCAAACATCTTCAGGATTTGGCATCCGTAGAGGATTATGGATGCCGGCAGCAGCTCCAGCGCAAAGGCACAGAGGTAAAGCACGTCTGGTATGTTCTGGAAGGTGCGCTGCGTACCCGTAACTTTTACGACAAGAAGGACCAGGATGTAACCTCCTGCCTCTGGTTCCCTGGCCAGTGGGCCGGGGTCTTTACACACCTGTTCAGCTCTACCCGCTCTGATAGAGTGATCGAAGCCATCACCGACTCTGTAGTAATCCGGTTTCCGTTTGCCGAGTTGCTTGCGATACGCATGCAATTTCCAGAGGAGTGGATGTGGGTAGCAGGATCGATGATCGAGATGTATATCCGCAGTTGCGACTATCGCCATGAACAAATGATCACGCTCTCTGCGCGGGAGCGCTACCAGCAGCTGCTGGGGGAGCATCCCGAAGTCTTCCAAATGATAAAGCAGCAGGAGATCGCCAGCTATCTTAATATCTCACGAGAAGAACTCTCACGGCTGCGGGCTGTGCGCAGTTAACACGAATGTGAGGTAGCTCACACCAATTTGTGAGCTATCTCAACCGCCCGTGGCTTGTATCACTATTATCTTTATTCAAGAATCAAATACTCGCTCAGGAAAATAGATTGATCATGTAGGCAGGGAAGAAGAGACAATTACCATATCAATATTGTACAACCGAAAATCCTATTTGTATGGCTACATCATCCATATTCGCGGAGCTACGTCCCCAGGACTCGGACCTTCACGTTGAAGACTTACGAGTGGTACTACAAGGACAAGGATGGCAGCCAACAGAGATGGGGCCCTATTTACAATGCGGTGATGACTGGGAAGGGCCAGGTTGGCGATTGCATGTGGCCGTGACCAGATCGCATTTCAGACAGGTGGTCAGTCAGGTTGTTCCGCTTCTAGCCAGTAAGCATGTATCCTTGCGTCTATTCAAAAATTATGAGCTGGGTAATGTTGTGGTTAATGGCGGATTCGGTGTACAGTTCCAGGGTAAGGCGTTAAGCATTCTGCCAAGTGGCGATCAGGAAGCTGCCCAGCTTGCGGCTCTCCTTATTGCGGCCACAGAGTCGATGAAAGGACCGGATGTACCGGGTGCCTACTACTTGGGAGGTAGAGTCTATACTGAATATGTCGATACTATAGGTGTTTCAAATTCTTACAGCGTTGAAAATGGCAGCAGGGGCCTATTAAGGTTTTTCCACCGGCTTCAGTTTGAGCTTCCTCGTGGTGTCAATTGGCCTTTCGGTGGAATCGTTGCCTATCATCCTCATAAGCGGAACTTCCTTCTGCTCGGTCGTTACCTGGTAGTTGATATGTTGAAGTCGGATGCTAAGGGTCATGTCTTGCAGGCATTCCAGCTGGGCTGGAGAACGTTTGGGCGCCGGGTGATTAAAGAGGGTTTAGTTGGAATAAATGAAGATGAGATGGGTCGAGATGCAGCAGACAGGATCCGCTGGCAGGTTCATATTGCTGGGAGGGTGAAGGGCTATGTGCGTACACCCGATGTGGTATCGTTTGTAATGACGGGGCGTAAAGCATACATGGTCAGTCAGTGGGTGCCTTCGCGATCACTTCTGTTAGTTATCGAGCAAATATTACGGGGCCGCTCGTGGCCAGACTTGGAGGAAGAAGAACGTGAAAGAATAAAGGGCTACCTATTACAAGTCTTGGACATTTTAAACCGCCTGCATGAGTTGGGAATTGTTCATCGGGATGCCACTCCATTTAACTTTTTTATTGATCATAAGGATCAGGCATGGACACTTGACCTGGAACAAAGCTATGACCGGCTGCACAGTGCTCCCCAGCCGCCGTTTGCTGGTGGCACGCCAGGTTACAAACGTGAGCTAGATGCGAATTGCGATCTTCCATCATTTACCGAAGACGTGTTTGCTTTTGGAGGGCTGATGCTGTTTGCAGTAACCGGGCTTTTTCCTCACCATTTTATGGGAGTAGGCGATAAAAGGAAGGCCTACCTGTTTGCTACCGAAAACAGGACACTGACCCAATTGATAGAAGGATGCCGCTATTCACATTCCATGAATGCTCCATCCACTGAGGATTTGATGGCTGCTATAAATGGGTTGCCAATAAATCAGATCACATTACCTGCTGATCAGGATTGTTTACTCTCCACTGAGCAATTAACAGAGATAGTAACGCAGGCGCTTGCCGGCCTGCATCACCCTTCTATGTTCAGCGGCCAGGGCTATTGGAAGACAGTTGACCGGCAGCAGGAAAAGCTCTATTCTGGTCAGTGGTCTTCCGAGGTTATCAGCCCAGGCCTTTATGATGGTGTGGGTGGAATATTGCTTACCATTTTCAAGGCCCTTCGCTGTGGACTGAGATGGAATTATAATCCCGCAAATTTAAATAAGAACATAACCTTTTTGCTGGATCAACTCCGAGAGAATTATCCAGGGGAGAATGAGGGCCTATGCCACGGGGTCGCAGGGATGCGGATGGTTGTCCGGGAAGGACTCAATGCGGGTGTATTCAATGGGGCTGAAGCGGAAATTCTTGATCTCTTGGAGGATAGCTACTCTGGCGCCAGTCTTGAGGCGTCCTCGGACCTGAGTCTGGGTAATGGGCTGGCGGGAGAGCTCATAGTCTTGCTTATTGCAGGAGGAACAGTGAGGTTTGCACAAGCGACCCGGATCGTTATGCGAATTGTGGAACTACAGATGGCAGACGGCCGATGGAAAAATGTTGATGACAGTTTTTTTGCGGGAAGTACCGGCATTCTATGGTCATTGATGATATACATAGAGCAAGGACCCGGTTTTTCAGATGTGGCCGCCTTGCAAGCTGTTCGAAGTGCATTGAATCGGCTGATCCGTAAAGCAGATGGAGGGTGGCAAGCACCAAATCCTTGGCTGGACAGTGGTGCTGGGTTGGCCCTCACTTTCCTTAAAGCGTTTCAAATCTTTTCTGAAAATAAATACTTAGACGCAGCAGCTAATATTTTCTTAAAATATCCAGATCGCATTTCCAGCAACCTGCTCACGACCAGCGGTGGTCTAAGCGGTTTGGGAGAAGTCTACCTGCATGCCTGGCAGATCACAGGAAACATCATATGGTATGACCGTGCTGGGTGGATCGCACAGCTACTTGGTCACCTATTTTACCGCCCACAAGCAGGGATTGGCTGGTGGAATACCGACCGTCCCTTTGAACCCTCAGCTGGTCTTTTTACCGGCAGCAGTGGGCCGCTTCACTTCCTGCTACATTATCTGTACCCCAAACAAATGGTAAGTCTATTTCCCGGAGCCTAAAAAATGTAAAAAAATGACTATGAAATTGAGCCCTCGTATCGCTGCAAAAATTGTGACCGTCCTTTCCTGCTGCTTTATCATATTGTTTGTTTACGCGGCAGGTAGCAAGTGGAAAGAATATGATGAATTCCTCGCCCAGGTTGGACAATCGCCGATGCTCACTTGGTGGGCAAATATAGTAGTGGTGCTCGTCCCGGCTTTGGAAATTGCCATCGCCTTGCTTCTTCTCATCCCGAGAACGCGGCTTGCAGGACTGTATGCATTTTTTGTAATGATGGTAATGTTTACCACCTATATCATATTGATCACCCATTATTCAGATTTTGTCCCATGTAGCTGTGGAGGCGTTTTAACGAAGATGTCCTGGAGCACTCACCTAAAATTCAACATTGTTGTTTCTCTCCTGGGTGGTTGGGCTGCTATAATATGGCCGCCACGAGAGACTAGGCTGCTGCGTGGTAAGAGCGGCCGAATTCAAATGCAAGCTCAAAGGCAAGTGTCCCCCGCCTAATTTATTATTTAATTCCACCAACATAAAAACAGCAGTCATGATCTATCGGATTTCTTGCTGCCATCCGCCTTAGCCGGCCCATGCAGCATCCCAATTCATCAAATCAGTTCATTCAATTTTAAAAAAAACGTTATGAAATCTTTAAAAAGTCTTTCAAGCAGCACTCTTGCTACTTCAGGTGCATTTGCTATTGGCATCCTTTCCATTTTCGCTTTCAAAGCTCCGGAGAAAAAAATGAGCCCCAAGACTCAGACATTACACACCTGGAACTCTACAAACGTCAGTACCAGGCAGTGCGTCACTACCATTTGTACCAGCACTCCGGAGCCAACCTTGTGTGGTATTGTCGGTGTATTTTCGGATAACAAATGTACTGTAGCTGAGAGCACTTTTATTTACCATCGTCCGTAATGCAACAGGAAGCAGGAACTTGTTTCCTGCTTCTATTAAATCTTATTCAATGAAACGGATTAATATTTTGCTTGTTTCGGGAATTCTTGGAGTAATGCTAATGCTATTAATATTTGCTATTTCAGCATTTAAGAATAATCGAAAAAACCATTTTATCCGATTATTTCCTCCTCATAGTATTTGGGTATCAAAGCGCGTTGATCTTAAAGTAAATTCCTATTATTTCGCTGGCAAGTCTTCCTCTAACGTTTACCTTGCAAATTATACAAACTTCAATTATATATTTTATAGCAATTTTGATCTGTCCGATACAGGTCACCTGCTTATGCATGTCCCATATTTTGAAGGCGTCAATTATGACAAGGTACTTACCAAAATTGACTTCCCTCATATATGGATGTTTGACCCGGTAGGAAAGTTTTGTTTATTTGGCAACATTGAAACCGATGCTTTTAGTGCCAAAAGGCTCCTTCAAAGTTTTGCAGGTCTCGAGGTTGGGTCTAATTCCAATTTGATCTATCAAACTTATGATCGCATTAATAACACCTTACTCCTGAATGAAAATAATCTTACTGACTCCAATAGTAACCACGCTTTATACCCCCTTGGTTCCCCTGCGGATGGTTTGTATGGATCGGATGGAAAAATTCATATCACCGAAAATGGAAGGATAGTATATGTATACCGCTATAAGAACATCGTTCTTTCCCTTGATAGTAACTTGAAACTCCTTAATAGTTTTACCACCATTGACAGCAACAGTGTTGCCAAGGTTAAAGCGAAATATATTGCTTCACAGAACAAAATTACTATGGCGAAGCCACCATTGGTCGCCAATGAAGAAAGTGTTGTAGACGACGCCCTCTTATACATTAAATCCCCTTTGCTCGCTGATAACGAAAGCAAAGGGGACTTTGAAAGGGCGGATCCTGTAGATATTTATGATCTCCAGAAGGGCATGTATAAATTCAGTATTTATTTACCCAAGTTAGATGGTAAAGGATGCAAGAGTTTTATTGTGAAAGGAGGATATTTAGTTGCTTTGTATGACCATACCCTCGTATCTTTCAAACTCAATATATTAGGTATTTAACTTTTGGAAAGTGCATCTTTTATGTCTCTGATGATATCGGAGCTCGAATTGTCATAAATGCGGCTATGAATTTTACCATCTTTACCAATGATTAGAATGAATGGAGCCATATTAGCTTTGTAGTGGAGGAGTACTGGGGCATCATCACCCAAGCCATTTGTGTAAAGATTCACGTAGGCTGCATTGGTGTATTTGTCTGATTGCATACTTTTTATCCAACTGTTTTTATCCTTATCGCTACAAATGCTTACTACTATAAAATTTGTATCTTTCCTAAATGACGGGTAGATTTCTTGTTCAAAGCGTTTGTGGAAACGAATACAACCTCCGCAACCCGTAAACCAAGTATCCATAAGGACTACCTTTCCCTTAAAGTCTGAAAGGCGCACCTTTTTGTCGGATGGATCACTTAGTTCAAAATTATAAGCTGCACGACCTCGGTGTACAACATTGTTTGCTTGTACATAGCTTCTAATGTAAGGTGTTTTAATCTGCTTAATGCCTTCGTCCCAACACTCATCCATGGACCTTTGATTTAATGACGTATAGAGGGTGAAAGTAGGGGTCAATAAAAACATAGCCAAAACCTTGTCTCTTAGAAATGATGTCATAGGTATATTTAGTAATTGATTTTCCAATTCTAAACAGTCAAATTTTTCTTTGCCTTGCGCACGTAAACGATAAATTTGCTGTCCAATCAGAAAATTTTTAAAGAATGTAGATAGAGCAAAGTTGTCAGCTGTTTTGCCGGTTAATGCTGGTAAAGGAGGGAGGTTTAATGTATCAAGGAAATGTGGGAGGAGAGCTTTAATATCCTCGCTGACGTTACTTTCTCCTGGTTCAAAAAAGAATGCGCGTTCAAAGAAAACATCATATGTTGCAAGCATTGAGCTATAGACCTGCCCATACGCATCAGCTCTTATTACATCGTAAACCAACGGAGAAATCAGAGCTTTCATAGAATCCAAAATATGCATCGCACCAAAGTATCGCTTATCATATGCCCCTTTAACTATGGGGGACAACATGCCTTCTCCTGCTTTGTTCAGTTCTGCGTCTGTAATAAAATTACCCACCACTGGATCCCATTGAAAAAATTTATGGGATGTTAAATAAGTACATGTGTATTTGGGTGCTCCCCTTCCGGAGAAGGAAATAGAAAATTCCCTGTCTTTTTCGTCAACTTCAATCTCCATTTTGATATCATCTCCCGATTCAATAATATACTCAACAGCTCCATCTTGCAGATATTTTTGCTTTCCATCGAGCCCCCTCCTAACAACGTCTATATGCAATCTACTTGGCTCTGGGGAAATCGGTAGTTCAAACTCAAAGGTGCCATCATTTTTTACTTTAGTATAAAAGTTCAACCAACCGGCCAGCTCGTAACTACCTACAGTGGGAGTTAGGGAATTCCTTTGAAGCAAAACGCGGAGGCTGTCCCCGTCTTGATAGTTCACAATTCGCCCATGAAACCTGGCGGGCGGCAGTTCGATATCTTGTTTTTGTTTTCCGATAACAATGGATGATAGCAGAAGTCCGGTGACAAGCATGGCAGCAATAAAGTGCTGTTTTAAATTTGATCGTTTCATAAAGTTTGTTGTTACAAATTAATATCCTTGATTTTGAGTAATATGAGGGTTGGCATTGATCTCACTTTGTGGAATCGGAAAAAGAACAGCAGTTGGTTTCCAGGACGGCTTTAATGGTGAGAGCACAGCTGTAGCTCTCCCCGTTCGTTTAAGATCAAGCCATCGGTGTCCCCATTCCGTAAAGAGTTCAACTTGTCTTTCGTGTTCAATGGCCAGAAGTAGGGACGCCTGGGTAGAGGAGGTAGTATTGCCGAGGCCCGCCCTATGGCGTATCATATTCAGGTCCGCCATAGCTCCAGCAAGATTTGCGGTCATGGCCTTTGCTTCTGCTCTGATCAGATACAGTTCTGCCAGGCGTATCACCATTGAGTACTCGGTCAGATCGGAGGAGGAAAGTACTTTGTATTTGTACGGAAAATAATAGGTGGTGCCGTCTACTGTGATATTTCCAACCCAAAATGTTTTGCGGGTGTCGGCAGGTTCAAAGGCATCCAAAAGACGGTCGGATAGCACTGCGTTAGTGGGAGCGGCGGTTAGGATAAAGTCGACTCCTTCATTAGTATTTTGCCCAGGAATGACCGGTTGGAGTTGCCATATTGCCTCTCTGCTTTCCTTTAGGAAAACGGTAGAGAGGTCGGGTAGAAGTTGATATCTTGCCGTATTGGCAATTATTTTATCGGCTGCTGCAATGGCTTCTGGATATTTTGCTAAATACAAGTAGACCCGTGCAAGCATGGCCGTGGCTACATCGCTGTTGGGCAGGATCCGTGTGTCCGTAGGCCCAGGAGCTGGAAGATTATCGGCTGCTTCTTGCAGGTCCACAATAATTTGTTCATACACTTTATCTGACGAAGCCTTGGAAGAATTCCTGTTGCTTGAGTAATCGGTTGTAAGATTTAACGGGATGTCACCATATAAATTTGTCAGGTAGAAATAGCAAAATGCCCGGATGAACTCGGCCTGGCCGATCACTTCCTTTTTGTCCTCGTCTGCAATAGTGGAAGATGTCGTAACTCCGGCAATGATGTCATTACATTGGTAGATATAATAATATGGATTATTCCAGGTACTACCTGCCGGAGTCCCATTTAATGGAGTAACGGTGTTTTGGTACAGGCCCGCGTAATCAAGGCTTTGAGAGTAATTTACGAGTTCATCTGAGGACAGCCCACATACATGCCCAATACTTTCAGGTCCGCCGCTGGCAAAGCTATAATTTCCTTGCATGTCCGCATATAAACCGGTTACTGCGGCCATAGCCGTTGATTTACTGGCAAACACGCTGGCGTCAACCAGTCCCGTTTTCGGAGCGCCCACTTGCAGGAATTTTTTGCAAGAAAGTAGCATTGCCGGGAGTAGAAGAGCCATGATGATATTATTTACAACTTGTTTTTTCATAATTGTAAGGATTAAAGCGTCAATTGAATTCCAGCGGTCAAAGTTCTAAGCGTAGGGAGAACTGGATTATTTGTTCGGGCGTTAACTTCCGGGTCCAGACCAGAGAAGGACGTTATGGTTAAAAGATTCTGCCCCCGCAGATAGAGCGAACAACCATGGATGCTTACTCTGTTTAATAACATTGTAGGAAGCGAATAAGAGAGTTGCACGTTTTTGAGACGAATAAAGGAAGCGTCTTCATAGAAGGCATCACCGTAGAGTTTGGCATAAATGTTCGGGATCAACGCCTGCCCACTCATGCTGAATTTTTGGACCGTTGTCTGATCACCAGGATGTTGCCAACGCGCCATTACAGACTGCGGTTGATTGGAAATGAAACCAGGGTTTAGCACTGGAGGTATCGAGTATCCTTCCTGTTTTACTGCCTGAATAAAGAAATCCAATGCCCAGTTTTTGTAACGTAATTCATTGTCAAGTCCGCCATAGATTTTGGGGCTCAAATTGTAACTTGAAATTAGGTCCTGTGGGGATTGCGGATATGTGGTATATGAGCCGTCTTTTCCGCTTTGGAATTGGTAGATTCCTGTGGCAGGATCCACGCCGGCAACATGGAATGTCCTTTGAATCGTTAGCGGCTGACCGATGATATAAATGCTGCTGTATGCTGATGTTTCCAGACCGGGGAATGATACCAGTTTGTTATTGGGAATTGTAACATTGGCGCTCGTCCTCCAGGAAAATTTGGAAGATTTTATATTGATAGAGGTAATGTCAATTTCCCATCCCTTATTTTGTACCAGAGCCGGGAAATTTGCTATAACAGTGGTGAATCCAGCACTGGGAGGAAGATTGTAATTTACGAGCTGATTGGAAGACCTATTTCTATAGTAGTCGGCGTTAGCAATCAGTCGATTATCCCAAAAGCCAAAACTAAGTCCTACCTCCAGTTTTTTCGTTGTCTCCCATGAATAATCAGGTACGGCAATGTTGGCAGGATGAAGACCAGCAATACCATTGTATGGATACATCGTCGGATACCAGTTGCTGAGATATTGGTAATCGCCTATGCGATCATTGCCCGTGGAGCCGTAGCTTGCCCTCAGTTTGCCAAAACTTAAGAGGGAAAAATGGTTCCTAATCCACTTTTCATCTGAAAATATCCAAGTAGCGCCTACCGATCCGAAATTTGCAAATTGTTTCCCACGACCGAAACGACTCGAGCCGTCCCTTCTACCTGTCAGGTTCAGAATATAGCGATCCTTGTAATTATAGTTAATTCGCGCAAACAGAGCATTGTATTTGTATTTTGAGTATAATACGCTTTGAGGAGTGAGCGTTCCAGCGGCTGCCATGCTTTCCATAAGCGCGTCGTCTGAATATCCGGTAGCCAATACTGCGTTGCTCTGAGTGACGTCCTGCTGAAAAGTCGATCCCATCAAGGCTTGAAGTACTCCATTTTGGATGCTTTTTGTAAATGCCAGCTGGGGTTCAATGATCCATGTCTGAGTACTGCCATTTCCAAAAAGAGACGAAGTGTTGGCATTGGTGTTTGTTGCGGGATTCAGGGAACTGAGGGGGATGGTCTTGATCTCATCCATTTGCATACGAGTGAATCCGCCGTTGAGCTTTAATTCCAAAAATGGAAAGAGCATATAACCTAACTGAGCTGACGATAAAAGGTTATTGGTTGTAGCTTTATAAGTTTGCTTTTCATATGCATACGGATTACTAATGGACGGAGGCCATACGAGTGCTCCGGTTTTGTCGATTAAATCTGGTGCATTAGGAGGAAGAGTAAGGGCTGCATTGGTAATGTCCGTGTAAAATAGATCGTTTATTTCGGAGGAATAGTTGGCGGTTATAGAGGCTTTAAATTTATTGTTCTCAGACAAATGAGAAAGGTTTATATATGCGGATCCACGTTTGTCTCCATAGTCACCGGGGAAAACTGTTGTTTCATGATGATATCCGCTGCCTATAAGAAATTGCGTTGTGGCATTGCCACTTGATAGGGTGGCCTGAAGGTCCGTAATATGCGCATTGTTGCCAATTAGTCTCTTTTGCCAGTTGTTATTTTTGGTGCTATCCCAGACTAATAAATCCGGAGCTGATGCGGGATTCGGCATGGTACCATCGTTTGAGTATGCCTCCCTTCTCATTTGAAGGTAATTCCGTGTGTCAAGCACGTCCTTGAACTTTGCCACCTGGCTGATCCCAGTGTAAGCGGAGAAATTAGCGGTCGTTTTTCCCGGTTTCCCTTTTTTTGTAGTAACCAAGATAACTCCATTAGCGCCGCGTGAACCATATATGGAGGTTGCGTCGGCATCTTTCAGCACCTCTATACTTTCGATGTCCGAGGGGTTGATACTGTTCATCGGATTGCCGCCGTTAGTCATAGAGGACGAAAATGCGGTTGAACCAATTGAGTTGCTGGTAAACGGCACTCCATCTATAACGTAGAGAGGATTGGCGCTGCTAGAAATGCTGCCTATGCCACGCACCACGACATTCATACTTGCCCCCGGCACACCGCTGTTTTGACTAATGTATAATCCCGGGAGACGCCCTTCAAGCGCAGATAACACATTGCCCACGGACTGACTAAAGATTTTGTCAGCAGAAATCCCGCTGATGCTGCCGGTATTGAGTCGTTTCGATGTGTTGCCATAAGCCAGGATAACAGTTTCGTCCAAGGAGTTGGTCGCTTGTTGCAAGCGGATTGCGAGGCGTCTGGACCCATTGAGCACTATTTCTAAGGTTTTGTAGCCCAATATATGGACCTGGACGCTGGTCGCAGATATGGGCACATTTTTGATAACGAAATCTCCGCCTCCATCAGTGATAGCACCTATTTGAGTTCCTTTTACCATCACGGTAGCACCGGCCAGCGGCTCACCCTTTTCAGAGGAGATGTGACCGGTGATCGTGATAGAGCTGGTGTCTCCGACTTGGTTGGTTTCTGATTTAGGGATAATTGACTCAGGGCTCTTATAGGCGACAGTAATGTAGGAGTCAGTAATATGATAGGTGAAGGGCTGATGCTCGAAAAGTAAGTTTAATACTTTGGGCAGTGGTTGCTTTTTGACACTGATAGTGACGGGCTTTCCATATTTGATGACGTCATCTGCATGAAATAACACCCCGTAATGGCTGGCCTCCTGTAATTTGAGCAGGGCGGTAGATAACGGAACCTGTTTGAGCTGGATGGAGATAGCCGGATATTGAATTTCCTTAGCCTGCAATAATCCGGGCGAAAAGAGAAGTAGAAATAGTACCAGGATCCGCCCAGTGTAAGCAATACGGTACCTGGTCCGTTGACGGACAAACTTGTGAGCACGCATGACAAATGAGTTAAGAGGTTGGTTTTGATAAAAAGGGATGATCTATTTTGCCTCCTGGACAATAACTGTCCGGCCTTCTATTTTAAATGTGGCGACTTTCGTTTCTGAAATCATCGAAAGAATTTTATCCAGGGAAATGTTGCGGTCTATCTTTCCGCTGAAATGCGGCAGTTTGCTAAAGTCGGTTTCGAATTTTACATTCACGTCATACCAATTTTCCAGATCGTTCATGACCGATATTAGAGAAGCCTGATCGTAGTAAAAATAACCCTCTTTCCAGGCGGTTACAGCGTCAAGGTTCGCTGATCTGACAATAATACCGGTTGCGGTAGTTGCAGCTTGTGTACCTGGTTGAAGGTCCCTTGTCTTTCCGCCTGCTGATACCTTTACGACTCCACCAACCAAGGTAGTTTCAACCGTACTGTCGTTAGCATAGGCGGCTATGTTAAAGGACGTCCCCAATACCGTGACAGTGGTATGGGGAGCCTTAACTATAAACGGGGCGGAAGGAGAACTCTTTACTTGAAAGTACGCCTCTCCGGTTATTTCGACCTCTCGGTCTTGTGCCAGAAAGGACGTGGGATATTTTATAGAGGATGCGGCGTTAAGCCAAACCTCTGACCCATCAGGAAGTGTTAAATGCCATTGGCCACCTCGAGGCGTAGATAAAACGTGATACTCTTGCCTACCTGATTGCTGTGTAGACTGATATTTGATAGTACCACCCCTCTGCTTAATAACGGAATTTGAAAGCAACAAGTCGGTGTCCTGGCCGGTCTTTAAAGAAAGCTGTTGTCCATTGGGCAAGGTCAGTATTGCTTTGCTGGTCCCTGGCTCGATAACAGAAGCAGTAGATATTGGTCCAGGTTTCTCCAACAAATGCTTTTCATTAGACTGCCACCATAGGTAATAACTGAGGCCACCCAAAACTGCTATCAAGGCTGCCCAAGCGATCAATCTCCTAATAATTGCAGGTGTCTTTCTTATTTTGTCCTTTTCAGTTTCCCGTTCTTCTGGCTGGGTTGCATCGCTTCTTATGGGCTTGGCATATTCCTCCAATGATTCGTCTGAGAAAAGGTTGGCCAGATACCTTCGGTGTTTTTCACTCTGGGCCAGCCAATCCTTCAGCTCGACGAGTTCCTCTGGACTGATTTTCTCCTGTAGCGACCGCGTGGTTAGTTTCGCCATGCGAATGATTATGTCAACGGAGTCTTCCATGTAAAGAAATTAACAAGTCAATTAGATGAAATTCCTTTCTCGAGCCATCCTATTTGCTGCTACGGATGACCCCTTCCGTATATTAACACAAGACAATTTCTGTTTTGGTCTACAGGCGAAAGGAATTTTTTTTAAAGAAAGAAAAATAGGGAGAATACCTGGTCTGAGAGTAGCTTTCTCAGTTGTTTGACTCCCCGCATCCGGTGGGTTTTAACTGCGCTGGCCGATATCTCCATTATCCTGGCGGTTTCTTCCACCGTCAGCCCATCCAAGTAAGAGAGTTGCATCGCTCGTCGGCATTGTTCGGGAAGTTTCTGAAGTGCGGAGTGCAATTCCCGATATACTTCCGCGCGATAAATCCGCTCTAATACGGCCTCATCTATATCAACAGGTTGTTGGATTGAAGCAGTTTTTTGGCGTTTTTGCCTGGCTTTGTTACTGGTGGTTATGTTTAGACAAGTATGGTATACAGCCTTATAAAGATAGGATGAGGGCACTTGCAATGCTTGCCAGTTACCGTTATTCCATAATGATTCAAAAACGGTGGCCACGGCATCCTTAGCCTGAGTACGATCCTTAAGGAGCCCTTCGGCAAAATATCGAAGAGCGGCGTTGTATTCATTGAATAAATCAGTGAATCCTTGCTCGTGGGTACGGGCACTCCCTGCTGTTGGTTTGGCGCTCATAAAAATGTTTTAGCCAGGAAGTCATTACATCGCGTACAATGCTGTCGTTCCTAATACCGAGACGTTGGAAGGAGTAGTCGAGAGGGGAAATTAGCAGCTGACTAAAGATAAGCTGTTTTTTTCACAAACAAATTCCTTACTTTAGTATTGCTGCACTTAAAAAAACTTCCTTTCTCCATCCCTTCCACCGCATTTTCATCATCTTTTTGAGTCATCAAATTGTCTTAAACTTATGTTTAACCTTATGCCTTTTGCTTTGGAGGAGAAGGGTCGGGGGTACTTTCATTGGTCATCATTAGGGACAGGACTGTTGGATGTGGATCCTTCCCGGGCGCCGGACTCTTTTTTTAGCACATGGGGTGCTGGAGGAAGGGTGATCTGTCAGCCCGTGCGCGAGGAATTTCCCCTGGCCTGGCTACAGGAGTTCCAGCCAGGTCGCAATTGTAAGTCAGTCCAGTTGCACTGCGTAGAGGACCACTTGACCTTAGTGTACGTGCTGGCTGGCACGGTGGCATTAAAATGCCGATACGGCGCCAGTATGCTCGGGCCCGGTAGATGGGAGCTTTTGCCAGGCAATCTCCCCGAAATAGAGTTACAGGTATACGGCACTACACGTTTGTTGTTACTTGCGATCTCCCATGACCGCCTGCGCTATTATCAGGGTTCACTCCCGGACTTAACAGGGTGGCTGATGGCTCCTACCTTTTATGCCTGGCATGACAAACAGGAGGGAGGGAAGTTACAGGAGATGATAAATGAAACAGCGGGCAATTTGGCAACGTGTGGATGGCGGATGTCCCTGGACAGGCTGTGGGAATGCTATGACAGGATGCTGCTGTTTGCAATGGGAGATTTGGGTGTTTCACTCAGTGCTGCTGGCTGTGATCCGGAAGACCCATGTTGCCATGCTGCCGTGGTGTCCCGGATCCGCGTATTGCTACTGGTCGCTATTCAGAAAAGCACTCCACCGCCGCTGTCCCAACTGGCGATGGCGGTGGCTCATTGCGGAAGAACGCTTCAGAAGATTTTTAAAGAGCATTTTGGGCTATCTATGATGGAATATTTCATAGGCGCAAGGATGGAGGCCATTTTGCGGCAGATCATATGGACCGAAAAACCATTGCAGATTATAGCCCTGGAATTTGGATACCAGGATTATTCGACCTTTTCAAATGCGGTAAGACGGTGGTGGGCCGTATCGCCACGAGTACTACGTAAATCTCGGATACTACCAGCACGGAGTATCAAACTTAAAAGGCGCTTTGTCCGAAGACCGGAGGCGAGGATTGAAAACCTTTGCGATAACGGCTAAGTTATTCGTTTGCTCCTAACTTAATGGAGGTTGATAGTAATAATTTTACGGCCGTAACGAGTGTTACTACCAACCAATTTTCCCAGTACCGTGCCGCCGCGCAGAAAAATTTCATTTCATGGAATGGGCCTCTAAAAAGGCCGGCAGCCTGACTTCCTTCATCATTGCCTGCCTGCTTCAAGTTTTATTTTGCTATGCCGCCATCAGCAAGGTTTCCGACATGGAAAAATTCAGGACGGAAGTCGGACAGTCTCCCTTGCTCACTTATTTCGTAGGATTCATAGTGATCGCAGTGCCTGTGACAGAGTTGATCGCTGTTGGCCTGCTGTTCTTTACCAAGACCAGACTTTTGGGCATGTATCTTTCGCTTTTCCTGATGGCATCGTTTACGGCATACATAATAGCAATCATGAAATTTGCGGCTTACGTTCCCTGCAGCTGCGGGGGCATCCTTTCAGGCATGAACTGGTCCCAACATCTGGCCTTTAATTGCCTTTTTACGGGCCTGGCACTCACCGGCGTCGTAATAGTAGAGCGACAGACGCCGGCCCAGGTCAACCATAAAATATACTTACCGGCTTATCTATTAAGGTGAAGGCGGCTACCTGAAATGTCGCACCAATCATTAAATCCAACTTTTATGAAACGTCAACAATTCTTAATGGCAGGGATGCTGTTTCTTTCCGCCATCGGGGCACTTACCGTCAAAGCCCATGTAAACAGGCTGCCGACTGTCTATGGTAAACTTGGTGGCCAATGCCAGGCTTTATGCACGACGTCAATTGGTCCCGTTTGCGGTATGACCTCGGATGATGGTTTGTATTATGCTGGGGGAACTTGTGCGACACGTTTCACAGGCATATGTTATTCCATTCCAACCAATTAAACCTTTCTTCATAAGTTCCCCAAAAACGAGGCCGGGCTCTCCCGGCCTTTTCTTATTATAAAATAAAAGAGCATGAAAACAGTACTTCGCATAGGCATTACTACCATTATCGCCGTTGGTATTGTATGCTTTCTGCAGCTTTATGCCAAATATAGGGAGGGCCAGCCTACAGGATTTAATCGTCGGATGGTAATGGGCGTTTTACACGACCCCAATCATATCGATCTGAATTCGTCCTCCTTGTACATAATCTCCCTGGACGACAACAGGATTGTCCTGGGAGATACGAAAAAGTCAGGGTTGATGCTAACAACAGACTTCACCTTAAAAAATTGTGATACCAGTTTGTTGGACCTTCCTGATTCTGTCAATTTTGCCTGGGGAGCAGCTAGAATTGTGGAAAAGGGAAAACAGACGTTATTGGTCGAGGGCATTACCCCTAATATTTATGCATTCATTGGGGCAGGGTCATTACGGCCGACGTCTATGCCAGATGGTATACCAAGTTTTGACCTGCTTGCTCCTAGCGATAGTGGATTTGGCTTCCGGGCGGTAGACACTGTCAGCAATCAGTACGTCCTTGGCTCCTTTGTGCCGGGAGAGAAACTGACGGTGGACAATTCTATACTCACTGGTCAACAGGATGTTTTTTTTTCAGCTGATGGAAGCCTGCTGTACGATCCTGCCAGTCGCAGGTTCATTTATGTCTATTATTATCGAAATGGACTGATAGGGTTTAACCAGGGGCTGGACACAGTATACTATGGAACTACCATCGACACTGTTACCTTTGCTAAAATATCAATGCACCGCATCAGCAGCGAACGAAAAGTAACTTTTTCTTCGCCTCCTACCCGGATCAACAAACATGCCTGTGTTTCAGACGGATGGCTCTTTATTTACTCCAGCCGAAGGGCAGATAATGAAAAGGGGAAACTGGCTTTTACCAGCTCAGTAATTGATGTGTACTCCGTATCTGGATTCCACTATTTGGGCAGCTTTTATGTTCCTGACTATGATGGGAAGGGCATTCGGGACTTTGCCGTCTACAGCAACCATTTGGTGGCCTTACGGGGTGATGAACTATTTGTCTTCTCTTTCGATAGGATTAGGTTTTTGAAGCAATAATGCGGGTTTGCTGTGTCAATACCCTGGATTTTGGACTATATGAGGATTAAGTGCGATCTCAGTTGCGGGTATTGGAAATAATTGAGCACTCGGCCTCCAGGCGCTTCCCCTCATCGCAGTCATTACGCTGTCGATCATACCGGTTCTTTTTAGATCAAACCACCGGTGACCCCATTCCGTAAAAAGCTCCCGCCTGCGTTCTGCATAAATGGCCCTTAATAAATCCTGCTGGCCCATCGGCGAATCTGCGAGTAGGCTTGCTCTTGCGCGTATCATATTCAAATCTCGCAACGCACTGTCCGTGTAACCCAGATGGGCATATGCTTCTGCCCTATTAAGATAGAGTTCAGTCAGCCGAAGCATCATCAAATACTCCGAAAGGCCCTCGAATGTCCTTTTCCTATATTTGAAGGGGAAATAATTGGACTGGCCGCTCGAAACGTATGCGCCAATCCACTCGCTCTTTCGGGAATCAGTGCTATCAAAACTATTCACAAGACCGTCTTGAAGGGCCACAAGCATAGGGATGCGAGGGAGAATAAATACTTCTGCATCGGCTGTATTGAATCCTGGGAGCACTGGCTTAAGCTGGAGGATAGCTTCGTTGCTGTTTTTTAGAAATACTTGACTGGGCTGGGTGCAAAGCTGATATTGGTTGTTTCGGGAGATTACATTACTCGAGCTGGAAATACATTGTGAATAGTCCCCTGTATATAATGAAACTCTGGACAAGAGTGCTTCCGCTGCACTTTTGTTAGCGCGTATGCGTTCCCCGTCACCAGCATAGTCATCGGAAAGTAGAGAAGCCGCTGTGATTAAGTCACGCCAGATTTGACCATAAACTACATTCATGGATGACCGGCTAAGGGAATCGTTTACTGCATAATTTGACGACAATGCAAGTGGAACCCCTCCGTAAAGATTAACGAGGTAAAAATAGAAGTAGGCACGAAAAAATAATGACTCTCCCTGTAGCTGGCTGTTAAGGGAAGGGGAAATGCTTGAATTATTGTTGAGCCCTTCCAGCAAGTTATTGCATTGGTAGATCACCTTGTAAAGGTCCGACCATAGGCTACGGTTGATGCTGTTTGTTGGCGCTATGCTATTGAAATAAAACTGTAGCAGTTCTGGAGCCGGTGAAAAATTTTGCAGTTCATCGGAATAAAGCCCACAAAGGACTGCAATGCTCCTTTGGCCGGATGAAAATCCAGAGGTTGTACCAGATAGCTGTTCATAAATGCCGACAGCCGCAGCATTCGCATCTGAATCGTTTTTTAGCTGGCTGGGTTGGGAAGTGTATTGAGTTGGTGTCTTTGCAGATAGGAATTTTTTGCACGATGGTGAACCGAATGCGGCAAAAGAGATTATTAAACAGGCCCAATTTTTTGCTGGTTTCATGATTTTGTGTTTTAAAGGTTAAGAGCTACGCCTACAATGATTGTCCGCAAAGGTGGCATGAAACCAAGTACTGATTGAGTTTCGGGATCAGGACCTTTATATTCCGACAATGTCAGCATATTGGCCATGCGAAGAAAGATGTCTATTTCCGGCCGGTTCTGATGGGGTTCGTTTTTAACAGGAACTTTGTAATTAACAGAGAGGCTTTTTAATCGGACATAGGATGCGTCGCTGACGATGGCATCGCTCGAGGTGAGGTTGGCAAAAGCTCCATAGGTTGTAGAAGAATAGTCCTGCGTAAATTTCTGAACAGAAGCCCGCTGTCCTACATCCCTCCAACGAGCCAGCACCCAGGTAGGTTGGTTGGCGATTCCGCCAGGCGCATTTCCGCTAAAGGAGAGGTAGTTGAAACCTTGCTGTTTTACAAACTGAAAAAGGAGATCAATACTGAATTGTCCAACAGTTATTTTGGTACTGACACCTCCGTAGTATTGCTGGTCCATGCTCTTATATGCGGTGAGGTCACCTGGCGGAGCGATCTGGCCGTCCTGGTTGACGTCCAAAAAGGTGTATTCACCGGTCCCGGGATCCACTCCCGTCGCGTGGATCGCTTTATAAACAGCCAGGCTTTTACCCACCTGCAGCACGCCCGCATAGCTTGTGGTGTTGATACTTGGAAAGGATGTCAGCTTGTTTTGTGGAAACGTCAAATTAGCGGACCACGTCCAGGCGAACCGATGCCCTTGCACAGCGATGGCATTTAGCGTAAACTCCCATGACCGGTTCATAATCACGGCGCCGGAATTCCTGGTGATAGAAGGGAACCCGGTGACACCAGATAATGGTAGGGTAAGCAGCTCTTGGGAGGTCCGGCTACAGTAGTAAGTGGCAGACAGCTGGATTCTATCCTTGAGAAATCCCAGGTCTACAGAAATGTTTAATTTCCGAGACTCTTCCCAGCTGTAGTCATTATTGGAAAGCTGCTGGGGGACCAGTCCTCGCAGTCCACCATAGGGATAGGTAGCTTGGATGTAGCGATTTTGAAAGGCGTAATCTCCGATTTGATCGTTACCGGTGGTTCCGTAGGTAAAACTCAGTTTTGCGAGGCTTAAGGTATTGAACCGACTGTGCATCCATGGTTCTGCGGATATTAGCCAGGCTGCACCAACTCCACCGAATATTGCATATTGCCGGTTGGGCCCAAACCTACTACTGCCGTCCCTTCGGCCGGTTAGTTCCATAATATACCGCTCCTTAATCTGGAGCCTAGCTCTACCATAACCGGACAGGTACCGGTAGTCTAAACTTTGATTCGTGAGTGTGTCGATTGCTGCGGCCCCCCTGATGGATTCCAAGCTGTTTGGGTCAGTGTAGCCAGTGGCGTTGATGATATAATTATTGTTGCTGGCCCTGTGAAGCGTAGCTCCTGCCAACAGAAGCACTTTTGCTCTAGCAATAGAATGGCTGTACTCAAGCATGGGTTCCATAGTCCAAGATTGCAACGAATTTTTCCCAAATCCCGAGCGTCCAGTTGTGATTCCTGCGGATGGATTTATTGAGGCAACAGGACCTACATTTATTTCATCCATTTTTTCAGCCACAACTCCTGCATTAAATTTCAGCCGTAACGAATTCCAGATAGCATAAGATATTTGGCTGGTGATATCGGCTGTGTGGCTCCGAGCTTTGTAATACTGCGCCATGTTCGCATATGGATTATTAAAACCAGGCGCCCAGTTAAAGGAACCGTCTGGTAGTCTACCGGCGGGGGCATCCGGCGGCAGTTGTAAGGCAAACGACGTAGGATCCGCTGCCGGAAGGTAATGCCTTACCAGGCTGCCGTTAAAGGACACCGCCACCGCCAGCCTCCCCTTGGTAGAACGGTAGCTAATGCTACCATGGCCGGTAGCCCTGTTGGAATGGAAGTCTTGGCCCATGACAGTGCCCTCCTTGCCATAACCAGCAGAAAAATACGTCCGCAGAGCAGGCCCGCTGCTGTGAAAGGACAGCCGCTGCTCCCACTGTGGGGCGGTATGGCCGATCAGGGCTTTTTGCCAGTCGGTGTAGCGGGTGGTGTCCCATGATAGCAGATCGTAGTCCTTGGCCGGATCAGGCCTGGCCCCGTCTTTGGCAAAGGCCTCGTGGCGCATCTGCAGGTACTCGGGCGTGGAAAGCATCGGCACTCGCCGGTCGATCATGCCAATGCCGGCGGTGGTGGTCGCAGAAAAGCCCGTGCCCCCACCTGGCCTCGCCTTCTTCGTAGAAATGAGCACCACCCCATTGGCGCCCCGGGATCCGTAGATGGCGGTTGAGGTGGCGTCTTTTAGGACCGTGATGCCCTCGATGTCTTGGGGGGAAAGAAACTGCAGGGGGCTGCCCTGGTTGATAATGCCGCCGGTTTGTACCAGAGAGGTGGAGGGGAAAGGAATGCCGTCGATGATGTAGAGGGGGTCGTTGCCGCTACTGATGGAACTGCGGCCACCAATTTGAATGCTTACCTGGCCGCCGGTGGTGCCGGTCACCTGTTGCACAAAAATGCCGGGAAGGGTTCCTTCCAGGGCAAACAAGGCGTTGTTTACGGGTTGGATGGCGACCTGGGCGCCAGTCAGGTTGTTGATATGGCTGGTGCTGGTACGCTGAGAGGCCACGCCATAGGCTACGATCACGGGGACGTCCAGCTCCTTTTCGGCTGGTACGAGGGTAAACACCTGCGGACTGTCATCATGAACGGTGCGCTGTTGCGGAGTAAATCCCACGCAGCTTACCGCCAGTATCGCTCCCCGTGGAACGTCTGGCAGCCGGAAGGTTCCTTGGGTGCTGGTGGCCGTACCTTTCCCGGTCTGGATCACCACCACGCTGGCGTTTTCCAGCGGCCCGCTGGCCGCCCGCACCGTTCCACTCACCTGCAGGGCTGTGGAGGTGGCGTTGGACAGTTTTACGACGATTATATGGTCGATGATCTTATAGGTGAGTGGTTGGTCTTTTAGGACGAGGTCCAGCGCAGCGTGTAGCGTAAGGTTCAGTCCATGGATAGAGACCGGCTTAAACTGGGTTGTCACTCCGTCCTCCATCCAGAAGTGATAACCGGTTTGGGCCTCGATGTTTTTTAAGAGCGTGGAGATATCGGCCTGGTCGGCGGAGAGCGTTACCTTGCCTTGGGCGGCGGCACTGAAGTTAAAATGCAGGGACATGAAAACAAGTAGGAGGGAAAGATGGCTTGCTCTGAAAAGAGCGCCGGCAGCGGGTTTGCAGACCCCAAATACTTTTACAATTACATTGCTCGTTTGCATGTTCCCCATACCTTTGTCTTGGACCGACCGGAATATGTCCTACAAGGTCTGGGGCTTTCAGCCCGAAAGGCGGATGCTGGTAGTAGACAGTATCCGCCTGTTTTTATTTTGGGCGCGACTTTGAAACGTTCGAAACATCTGTCGCAATGCGGCTTTCAGAGAGGATGAGGATGTGGCCTCATGGGAGTAGTGGACTTTGGAATATGTCTGCTAATCGAAAAATACAATTTTGTTCCGGTCCTTCCTAAAAGAGATGCCACTTTCTTTTAGCACTTCCAGTACTGTTGTTATCGTTGCAGTCCTGGGTATGGTGCCACTGAAGGTACGGGACAGACCTGGTGCGATTTGAAACTCTACGGTATACCATCTGGATAATTCAGCGATGATATCGGGCAGCGGAGTACGGCGAAAAACAAACAGTTTATCTTTCCATGCAGCGGCTGCCGCCAGTTCGGCGCCTGCCGCTGCGTGCCAGTTGCCATCGCTTGTGATCACCAGTTGCTGGCCAGCAGAAAGAGACGTTTGTCTAGCCGAGTCACTTACCTGCACCCTGCCCTGGTAAACACCTGTCGTGATCATTTCTTCACCAGCATAAGCCTTCAGGTTAAAGGTGGTGCCGAGCACCGTTACCAATACCTTGGCGGTCCGCACCTGGAAAGGCCTGCCGCGATTAGGGCGCACGTCAAAGTATCCTTCTCCCGATAGCTCTACCACTCGCGCTCCCGGCAGGAAGGTGGCCGGATAACGCAGGGCTGACTTGGCATTTAGCCAGACCCGCGTACCATCCGGGAGCACTACGTTTACCTGGTCGCCCCTGCCTGTGGAAAGCGTTTGGGATCCACCAAGCCCCCGTTTTGGTTGGTCTGCTTTGTACACCAGCCTGGTGCTATCGGGATGGTAGGTGATGCCACGGGATAAAAGAGCCGGGCTCTCTACCGCCTGGCTGTCCAGGACCACCGAGCTGCCATCGCCCAGCTGCAGCTGGGCTGAGTGGTCAGCTGCTACTGCTATCAGAGCAGTTGGGATAGGGGGAACCTTATCATGCCGCCCGTCCCGTGTAATTATGAAAAAAGCAATTCCTACCACCAGCAACGCCGCCGCCGCTGTGTATCTTATCCTTCTCACTGGCCTGTGACGGCTACGGGGTAGCTGGGTCACTAAGGCCTGGCCCTGTTGCATTCTGGCCATAAAGCGCTCCAGGCTTGCTGCTGCGAGTGTGTCGTCTGCAGCTTTGGGGGCCTGACTAATCTTTTCCTCCAAATGCTGTAGCAAAAGGTCCCCTGAGTCTTTCTGTCTGGTTGCTTTCAGAAAGGCCTTCAGTTGGCCGCTGGTCAAGGATCCTGCGAGATAGCCTTCCAGCAGCTGTTTAAATCGCTGTTCAGTCATAGCTTCTGGCGACGGCCTCCTGATTATTGACACGCAGCTGGTGTCTTTGGGGGGGTGGCCCCAGTAAAAAAATAATGATGGTGATCCAGAGCGTGATGGAGCCAAGCAAGGCCTTAATGGCAGCGCTGGCCTTTTGCATCAGTTCCTTTACAGAGTCTTTGGAGATGCCCATCTGCCGGGCGATTTCACGGTAGGTGAGCCCCTGCTCCCGGGCCAGGCGCCAGGCTTGCTGTTGCCTGGGTGGCAGGTGACGGACGGTGTCCTGTAGTAGCGACAGTTGTTGTCGCTCAATGAGCAGATCCTCCACGTTGCCGGCCGGCAGCTCCAGTTGCTCCTTTAAATACCTGCGGTACTTTGACTGGACGGTGTTACTGCGAAATTGATTGAGGATCGTGTTCTTGGCCATGGTGATAAGATAGCCTTCCAGGTTCGCGGCTTCGATGGTAGACCAGCCTTCCCAAAGGCGTAGGAACACTTGCTGGGTGACGTCTTCGGCAGCTTGATGATGGCGCAATAGAGAAAACGCGGCCGCGTAGATACGGGGATAAAAGGAAATATAAAGTTCCTTGAATGCTGCCTCCTTGACAACGCCATCCTTCACAGGTAAATAGTTAAGGTTTATTGAATTTACGACTAATTACCTATGCACGATTGTTAAGAATGCCACCGCAGGCTGGCTGCAGTCGGCGGGAAATGAGGATTCATATATTGTTCAAGGCTGCTTTTCTTTTAGGGCCCGCCCAAAAACACAGATGGATAAAGCGATTCGATCACCGTATCAATTGCCTCAGCGCCGAGACTAAAATCGTTTTTATATTAATAGGATTTCTACCTATCTTTAAAGTAACCATTACCCCTTATACCCACCCATGCGGATAAATGCCATTCGAGGAGCATCTGTAAGCCGACTTCCCTATCGGCGATGTTTAAAATTTTTTTACCTCGGCTTGTGGTTTATGTCAGCTTTATCAACTTCCCGTGCAATTGCTCAGGTTCGTGCTAACTACTCCGTTTTTTCAAATGACCCGTTTGCGGGAGTACAGGTAAGAATTCCGGCTCCTGCTTCCTATCAAATACCACCTGTTGGGACTGCGGTGGTCGTTGATCCTCACGGCCTTCCATCCAGCGGGGTTGGGTTTCCTGGTACGGCGGAGGTTATGGCAGGTCCCCAGCCCAGGCTCGCAGTCGGTTTGGCACCAGCAGAGACAGCCCGTCAGGTAATGCTCGATGCCGATAAAGAGCGGGAGCAAATACTGGGTGACATATATAAAGAGGCGCTCAAAAAGGAGGGCGAAATCCGTCCATACCGGGTCGCCCTCGCCCGGCTGCTAAAGATGGATCCGGATAAATTTTCACTTTCCCAGGCGGTATATGAAGTTGAAAACGCCTACTTGGACAACAGGTTAAGCCGGGAGCGCTTTATCCGGGCCCTGCAGGTACGGGCTGGTCAGGTGCGACAAATCTTGAAAGCTGGGGGTTTGTCTGCAAAGAGCAGCTTGTCGGTCAATTATGCTATCCAACAGATATATGAGCATGCAAATGCCTATTATGATACCACCGACCATTTAACCCACATCGTACCTCCGCTAAAGTATTCATTTGATGATTACATGGGGGAAAAGGATTATACCAATATGTTTGCTTCCAAGTGCCTGGCCACCGGTTCAGGGCAGTGTCATTCTCTTCCGCTCGTTTATATCATGATCGCCGAACAGTTTGGGGCAAAAGCGTGGTTATCACTTGCCCCTAGCCATTCCTTTATTCAGTTTATGGACAACCGGGGCAGGTTACTGGATTACGAGACAACGAATGGCAATATTGTTTCCGGTAGCTGGATCACCGGCAGCGGATATATAAATTCCAAAGCCCTCCGTAATAGAACGTACCTCGACACTTTATCGAAGCGGCAGTTGTATGCCCGCTGCCTTTCTGATTTACTCTTAGGCTATTTAAAAAAGTTCGAATATGATGAGCTGGCTGCACAAATCAGAAATACCATTGTTCAGGTGGATCCGTCCAACATAACCGTTCTACTGGTAGATGCAAACTTAAAGCGTTCGATTGCACTGCGTGAGATTAAAGCTGCCGGCATGCCCAAACCGGAAGAGCTCTCCAAATACCCTACAGCATTCAAGGCCTTCCAGGAAATGTTGGAGGCTGATAGCCGCGTGGATGGTGTTGGTTACCAGGATATGCCAACAGCGGCCTATCAGGAGTGGCTTACCTCTATTGAGGTCGAAAAGAAGCGATTGGCTACCCAAAAGCTGCAGCAGCGGGTAAAGCTGGAAGCAAGAGCACAAAGGTCATCTTTTCAAAACAAAAAAAATTAACCCATTAAGCCTAGTTTATGAGCTTTAATCGATTTGCATTGTTGTCGCTACTGATCTTATCCGCTATTATTTGCCATGCCCAGGTGGACAACCCGTTCGAATCGATAGGGAAGAAAGGTAAAATACTGACCTTATCCAAAGGTAAGTTTATTGAAACCTTTGATTATGATTCTGTCCAGCGTATCGGATCGGTATTAATAAATATTCGTACTCGCAGGGTTATTCGGTTGCTTAAGTCGACGGCGACTTTTCAAAAGTTTTCCGACAACTCGTCAGCGAGCAGATGGTGGAGTCCTGATCCGCTGGGGACCAAATTTCCTGAGTGGAGCCCGTATAATTTTGTGTATAACAATCCGATCAGATTCACTGACCCTGACGGCAGGGCGCCGTGGGATGACTATTACAGCAAGGCCGGGAAATACTTAGGCAGCGATGGGGCGCAAACAAACAATCAGCGCATTATCAGCACGGATAAATTTGTTGATATTGAGAGCAAAAATGGGGGTACGACTTCGGCGGCGGCAACCTCGGACCTCCAGGCAAACAGCAAGATCATTACGGTGTCACTTCCTGGCGGTCAGTCCGAGGGAGATTACTTTAAAGGGCTCTACGCGGCGGGTAATGGCGACGGAAAGGATATAAACACCTATAAAGAAGAGACAACAACCCTGGTCTTGGATCCAGAAAAGGCGACCTTGACAGCTTTTACCAATTCGGACAAAAATAACGGACCAAATTTTTCATTTGCCGATGATTCCAAGATTGCGGGCCTAAAGGATGGCAGTCTGATTAAAATTGGAGATGCGCACACCCACCAGGTTGCTGATCTTTATCCGGACGCTAATCGGGACGCCTCCGTTCAAATGCGGGGCGATGGGCTTAAGGCAGCAGCAGCAGGAGTGCCCTTGTTTACCATCGACTCAAAGAATGTCGATGCGTTTGTGCCCCACCAAGGGCCGATGGGTAATTATGTCACGCCAAAAGACAATATTGCGACAACCCCAGCCCTGAATAACAACAATTTCAGCATTTTGCGTACTGCACTTCAATACTTTGGAGGTAAATAATGGGAAAAAAATTGATCTTGATAGGTTTGTTCTTGACTGTTATGTTCGGCGCGAGAGCCCAGCAACCGATCACCTACACTTTTGAGCAGCCAGCTACCGACAGCTTGCAAAGTGGCATCAACTGGTTTGAGAAGATGTACCACAAACCTATAAAAAGCCTGAAGGTATATGCGATAGTCGTGGAAAGGGATGGCAGTATTGAAATTTATTTGCAGGAATATTCACCGGTTCACTTGCCCGGGTTACTGGGCGTTATCAAGGCCTCCAATCGGAGAATCAAAATTAAGGAGGGGCTTTATATTCCAGTAGTGTTCCCTTCCGATGTGCATAGCGCCCAGCTTCAGCAGGACAAAATAGCGATATTGCCCTATAGCGGCTACTATGTGAAGATGGTGTATGAACAACTTAAGTTGAAAAATGTAGAAACCCGATTGTTGTTTTAATCAGCCGAGAGTTTTTTTCCAGTATATGCGTCCCCGAATACCGTTCCTTTTACCTTTACTGCTGGCGCTGACATTGAAGCATCCGGGGTTTGCGCAAGGTAGCGCTGTCCACGAGTATTATGATTCCGCCTATGACTCGTTGGCTTCACTGATTACCAAGCCAGATGCAGAGTCCTTTAAGAAGGCTGTCTTTATAACTGAGAACGCCTTTACGCTGGGCGGCATGCGGTATGAGAAATTTAATTCCCACATTGGGATGCTTGCAGCAGTAATCAAAGCCTGGATGACAGCAAATCCAGTAAAGAACTACCACTACTCAGACAGTAACAACTTTGAGAAAAATTTTGCCATCTATAGATTTCTTAAGGATACCATTCATCTTATTGGCAAAGATGGGCAGGCCTATAACCTATTGCCTTACACATACGACTTCACTGATTACACCGGTAGCAAGGACTGGGGATATATGTTTGTAACGAAGTTACTGGCGACAAAGAGTGGAAATTGTCACAGTCTGCCCTATTTATATAAGATTCTGGCAGATGAAATCGGCGCTTCTTGCTGGCTTGCGCTGGCGCCCAATCATATTTATATTCAAAATAGATGTAAAAAAATCGGTTGGTATAATACCGAACTTACTTCTGGTTGTTTTCCCATTGACGCCTGGATCATGGCGTCAGGATATTTGCCCTTACAGGCGGTCCAGTCAGGGATTTACATGGATACGCTGGGTAGTCAGCAGTCTATTGGTCTGTGTATCCTGGACCTGGCAAAGGGCTATGAGCATAAGACCCATAACTACACCGATGGGTTTATTTTGAAAGCATGTGATCTTTCCCTTAAGTATTTTCCGCTGAACGTGCAGGCAATGTTACTCAAAGCAGAAACTCTCAAACACGTTTATGAGGAACAAAAGGCCCACGGGTTGCCTTTAGCAAAGAAGACCTTTACCGAAATGGAAGCCATTTACATGCGGTTACTGGATTTGGGCTACCGGGAAATGCCAGACCAAATGTATGTCCAGTGGCTTCAGAGTGTCACCAGGGAGCGGGACAAATATGCCAACAAATTGATCAGTGGAGCCACACAAGGAAATAACTGACAGGCCATTTCATGAGAAAGCCCGGTTCTCAGCGGGCTTGTTCAACGATCATATCAAATCGCAATTAAGAAAAGTATCGCAACCGACCTTTACAGCTGGCTGCGGTGGCCGGCAGGTAGATGGTAAGGCAGTGCGCTGGACCAATATTTATTCGATAGCCATATAGCTGAAGCGAATGTTTAACTGTCCGGTCACAAAGGCGATGTAGGCGCTGTCACTTTCGTTGGGCGGAAATTTACCGGCAACAACCAGCGCCACTGCATCTTCCTGACCTGTCCTGTGATGGAAGGCGTAGCGCAGCACCTGTCCGAGCGCTTCTTCGACACAATCGGAGGCATAGGCGGCGGACTTCACTTCGTAGAGTACATTACCTTCCGGAGTTCTCACTTTCAGGTCAACGTAGTTATGCTCCAGAAGTACATTATCCTTACCATACTGGGCCTCCAGCCTTGCCCGGAGGATTTCCTGGAGCCGGTTATGTTCCTGGTTGACGGTGGTAGGGCCGGTGCCTTTGCGGCTAAGAGTGCCCGTGTTTTTACCGGTAGAGGCCTTGCGGGTGTTGCGCCTGCGGCCCGTCTGGCCTGTACCCTGCTGGTCGTGGTCGTGTTTTCTTTGCCGGGCAGACGGATAGCGGTCCAACAGGTGCCTGGCGTACTGGTAGATGTTCATGCCGAAAGGCTTGCCCGCCACCATGGCTTGCTGAATGTCCCAGACTGGCAGCTTTTTGGGATTGCCGGGTAGGCCGAGACCTTGGGCGATGCCTGCCAGCACGTCCCTACTAAAAATGGGGATCAGCCGCTCGTTGCTGTACAAAAAGGCCACCTTCCACTTAAAGAAATCCACGAGGATCCCAGGGCGGTCAATCACGGCAAAGTTGCCTGTCCTGGCGGCAGCTACGATGGAGAGTAGCTCGGTTTTGATGGCCGCAAAAACCTCCGCTGCGGTGGCGAAAGGCAGCCGTCGTGGCCAGGAGTATTTTCCTACATTGGCGAACCGGCCTGGCTGGTGGCTAGGATCCCGCCTTTCCCAGATACCGAATTTGGAAGAGTCCATGCCGCCGATACTTCCCAGCGGTTTGGTTTTGTTCTCTACGTATTGCACGAAGGTGTCTTTTCTTCCGATGCCTACGTAATCGGGTAGCGTCATATCCCTGAGCGCGTCATCGTCCCAGGTTTCCAAAAAGTCAGCAAGTATTTCATGGGCGGTGTGGAGGTTAGTTTCCATGTTGTGATCATGTTGGGGTTGAGGGGGTGAAGTCTCATCCAGCCATGGAGCCGGATGGTACGCTAAGTTAAGAATAAGCCTTGCTCGAGTGATAAATTTTCAAGGAGTTGGTAGTGCTATGTTGCTACCTGCTTGTAGGCTAGAAAAGAAGGCCACCACTATGGCAGCGGTGACCTTTGGGGAGTAAAGAGGCGGACCCTATAAGGTACGGATGGTTTTTCTTGAGCCAAAATACACTTATGCGCTTTTGCGAAGGGGCTTTAGCAGCCGCCCTTTTTGTTTTACAGATGTCTTTGCCGAACTGGTTCCCCGGCATTGGTCATCCAGAATCTGGTAAAGCTGGATCATGGCTTCGACGGGCTTTTTAAGCTCGGGGTCCTGGCTGAAAAGTATTTCAAAACTTTCATGGACAACACCTGCACAATGCTGCGGGTCAGTAAACCTTGGAGCGGCGAATGCCTGCATGGTATTGTAGTGCTCCTTTAGGAAGGCGGTCTGCGCCTGGGTGAGTGGTTGCTTCGGGCGCTGCTTGACGACGGAAGTGACTTCAGTCATGGAAAGGTAGTTAATGAAGTTAAAAATTGGTGCGGTAGTCAGGGCCTTTTGCGAGCAGTTATTGGGTCTGCTTGCAAGTAAATAAAACGAACGCAGATGCGGGAGTTTCTTAACAAAAAATAAGAGTAAGCACTTAGAAAATTGTCCTCAAAGAGTAGCGTGGGCTCAATATGGACCTAATTAGGGGCAGTTTTGGCCCTAAAAACATCCCGGTTTTTCCGCTTATAGGTGACAAAGTGTTCCCGCGAGATTATTAGGCGGTAAGTTCTGCACAAGCTGTGCGGATGGGCTGTAAGTTAGCGTTTATGAATTACGAACTGATTCGCATCAAGCAGTACTGGATTGAGGTTTGGCAGGATGGCAAAAAGATTGGCCACCTGTCTCGTGGCGGGTCTTACCAGTGGTTTATCATGATAGATAACGATACGAAGATGCTGCTCACCTCTTATCAAAACCTGGCGCTGGCAAAACAGGCATTGGAAGTGTACATGCGGCGCCGGCAAAAACGTAAACGAAAACGGTAGCCTATGAAAGTGCAGCAGGAGTTTGAGGTCGTCCGTCTGCTGATAACGGGCGGCCATATCGGATCCTTCGAGCAAATCTTTAAGTACGTGTACCGCTCCCACGTCTTTAAAAAAATGGGCATTAACAGCAAGCGGTTTAGCCGGCTGATAAAATGCCCATCGGAATTCAAGCTCAGGGAGATCAACATAATGGCCCACCTGTTTGGCATCACCCCCAAGATGCTGCTAGAGCTGATCTACAGGCAGATTGGCCAGACCCACCCGGTAACAATGCCCATAAAGCCGTCAGCGATGGCCACGGAGCCGGCGTTGTAGGCCAGTTGACCCTATCCTCCCTCTTGAAAGAAAAGGTCAACACAGAGGCGGAAACGGCCGTTTTTACAGCGGGGGCTCGAGCTAAAGAGCAACAGGCAGTGTTTAGAAAAAAAAGCATTGTCACCGGTAAATAGTTGTTCACTAAATTCCTGGGCACTCTTGGTCACCTTACTTTCTGGGTGTTTAATTTTTTTTAAGGATGCTTCTGCCAGCGCCACCCAATAGGCGGCAGGAAATACCGGATTTTCGCTGGCCGATGCTTTGAGTTGATCTTTGTCTTTGACGACTTTTTCTGCCACCTCCTGTTCAAAGGCCACCAGGTCGGTGATCTCGACGGGGAAGAAGTCAAAAAGCAGCTTTGCTTTTTGCACGTTGGAATAAGTGGGTAATCCTTTCATGGTAAAATGTTTGAAGATGTTTATAATGGCCAGTCACCCTCATCCAGGCTGACCGCAAAAAAGTCCCAGTTCGCGGAGCAGCCGGTTTTTTGCCAGCTTTACGTAGGTGGGGTTAATTTCAAAGCCGATGTAGCTTCTTCCGGTGTAGGAGGAGGCCAGCGCCGTGGTACCTGCGCCCATGAAGGGATCCAGTACCAGGTCTCCCGGGCGGGTGCTACAGCGGATGCATAGCTCCGGGATACTGGTGGGAAAGGTAGCATAGTGAGCGCCCTTGAATCCTTTGGGTGCGATGGTCCACACGCTGCGCCGGTTGGCCCATGCCTGGCTTTGGGCAGCTGGCTGGCGGGATGCGGTGGCCGGATCAGCGGGGTCCGTGCTTAGCGTTCCGTTGGGGCGTAGCAAGCGGGAGCCCTGTTGGGCGGCGCCGGGGTAGCCGCGCTGGGGGCGGATCGGGCCTGCCACACAGGGGTTGCATAGTCGTTTGTCTTTGAGGGTGGCCTCCGATAGTGGTTGGCCGATGGCTGCTGGGTCATAGTAATAATCGGGTTGTTTGGAGAACATAAAGATGTACTCATGGTTGCGGGTACAACGGTCCTTTACGCTCTCGGGCATGCCGTTGGGCTTATGCCATATGATCTCCTGGCGCAGCATCCAGCCTTGGCTGCGAATGGCAAGGGCCACCTGCCAGGGAAGACCTATGAGTTCCTTGGGCTGGTAGGCAGTGCCGAGCAGGTCTTGGGCGATGGTGGCCCCAGCCCGTTTGCTACGACTGCCGCTGCTGTGATAGAAGCCGTCTCCCAGGTTGAGCCAGAAAAGGCCATCCGGGCGGAGGACCCGGTGTATTTGGGCGGTGATGGCCAGCAGATTGTTGATGTAGCCTTCAGGGGTAGGTTCCTGGCCGAGCTGGCCTTTGTGGTTGTAGTCACGCTGACGCCAGTAGGGCGGGCTGGTTACGGTGCACTGCACGGAGTCAGCACTCATTTTGGTCAGGCCTTGCAGGCAATCCATCGTATGAATTTCATTGATCGGTAGCATGGTAAGAGATCGTTTGTGGAGGTAAATCAAAAAAGAGAAAGATTGACTGGCGGCTTTGCCACATAGTTGGAAGTCAGCACCTCTGTTTTGGGCTTACCTTTTCCACTCTTGATGTTGACGGTTACCATTTGGTCGAAGGTCTCCGTATACCATCCGTTAGCACGCGTGTATTCTGTGAGCACATCGGATGGATAGGAGGAAAGCAGGAACTTACCTTTAAGGGCCGATAGCACCTCCAGCAGCCGGATGAAGTCTTCTTTGGTGTAGCCTTTGTAGTGACCCAGGTCGCTGTTGTAGTAAGGAGGATCAACATAGAAAAAGCTGGTGGGGCTGTCACGGGATGCGATGATCTTGAGCGCATCGGTGGACTCCAGCTGTACGTGTTCTAGCCTGCGGGAGAAATAAAAGCTAAACTCTGATTTGTTGTTATGGATTTTGCGCGTCGTTGTATCGCGGCTTACGTCGTAGCCCCAGGAGCCGTCCAGCATGGCCGAGAAGGATTGGGAAGAAAGCACCCATACGGCCCATGCCCGCCTGACCTCATCAAAAAGTTCAGGATAGGTGTATACCATGCAGGCGTGTTCATGCTGTCTGCGGCTGTGCAACGTGGAATAAATAAGCTCGTAGAGTTCTGTATAACGATGCTTAACCACGCGGTAAAAATTCATGAGTTCTCCGTTGGTGTCATTTAAGATTTCAACCGAAGAGCGCTGTTTATTAAAGAAGATGGCCGCTCCGCCGCAAAAGGGCTCTGCATAAAGGGTGTGTGCAGGTATGCGTTGTAAAATAAGGGAGGCCATTTTCTGCTTGCCACCGTAATAGGTGATGATGGTCCTGATGTTCACGTTTCACATTTTCAGTCTTCACAAAATCATTGTTTCACATCCGGTGCCCGGGTCTTTGCCAGGCAATGACTTTTTTGGGGGGCTTGCGACGCCGCGGATCCCCGTAACCGAGGCGACCCAGTTCTCTTGCCGCTTTGGTGTAATCACCGCCGCATTCCAGTTCAGCAAAGACGGCGCTGGGTTTGTAGCCTGTCTCCGCTTCAAAGGGTGCCGCGCTGTTGCTAAAAGTTGAAAACCACCGCAGCGTAGCGTTGTAGTTGCCAGAGGTATCTTTGTCGGTATCGCCAGGTCGCAGTAGTTGGGTGATCTCGCCGGGTTCTCCGACCACCTTCCAACCATGCTTTACCAGCAAGGCAACAGGATCCCCTCGTTTGTCAAAGTCATCCATGGAGCTGATTCCTTCGACTGGCGTAGTCTCTATGGTGCGTGGCTTGTAGGGCTTTTGTTTTTTTTCTTTGACCTGGTTAAAGCTGCGGGCGATGGAAAAGAGCAGCTCCCGTTGTGCGGCAGTGATTTCGGGGACTACGGTAAAATCCCCGGCAATCGTCTGGTAGCCCGGGCTTGGAGGAACCAGGACAACACCTTTTACGCCCCGGGTCTCGATGAGTACCCTCGCCAGGGCTTTGGGCTTTATGGCTAGTTCTTGCTGTGTGGCCGGTCGCTGCGCCAGTGGGGTGTTGCGGCCGATGGTCTGGCACCGGTACAGGTAGTGCCTGCCGCCAGAGCGGGTGCTGTTGATCACCAGGCTATCCAGCAGGGCCGGGTCGGCCTTGCGGATGGCGGCCTCAAAGTCCTCGCGCAGCCTGCCGCTCAGGTCATATTTTAAGTCCATGTCAATTACTTCCAGCCCGCCACTGCCAGGGCCGCAAACCAGCGCCAGGCCCGTTGCCCAGGGAAGCTGGCAAAGCTGGTAGAGTTCTGCCGGTGTGGGGGCACGGGTTTGATAGTTCTTCCAGTCTTCAGCTGGTCTTTTTTTGCTGCCCACAGTGACAGGGGCAAAACCCATCTCCAGGTAGGCAAGACCGTATTGAAAAAGTGTTTTCATGGCAGGCGGATTACGCTGTTGAAGTGATGCATTTGTTACCGGCGCAGCCCCGTGTCTTTGTCATTGTGGACGATAGTTCTGGGGCGGTCGCTATGTTTGCGTTGCAGCGTTGCCAGCTCCCCGGCCTTAGCCAACAAAAAGTGATAGTGACCACCATGCTCGTGCTCAGAAAGATTGGGTCCAATGGCGCTGGAGAGCGCTGGGGTGAGGTGCTCTTTGCCAATCATGAGGTAGATGCCACCCGGCAGGCCGTTATCCCCTTCCTTGGCTTTAAACATGGTAGCCATCAGTTCACCACTGGTTTGGTTGAGGAGTTGGGCTCTTTGTAGGCGAGGGGATGCTGCTGTGGCGCCCTCGAGGTCAAAGGCGGTGGGCTCCAGCGCACAGAGTGTTTGAAGGGCACGGGCTAGCTGGTCAAAATGGGCCCTGCCGGTCCTGGTTGCACCCTCGACTGCCACATGGTATTCAAATTCGAGTACGTAACGGCCGCTTGCCTGGCTAAGGGTGGGTGCAGCTGTGGGTTCCAGTTGGCTGCGCAGTTGGGACAGTGCTGCGATAGGTGTTGGTTGATGCGTATTGTCCTGGTAGGCGGCCACCTGGAAGTAGTCTTTGGCCAGCTCGAAATGCGGCAGCACGCTTAGGTCGACCTCCCGGGAGAGCATGTTTAGGGAGTCCTTATGGGGCACGGTATAATAGATCCCGGGCACCCCGGTGACAGGAAAGGCTAAGAAGCGGGGATGTCGTTCTACTTCAATGAGTGGCTCTCCGAAGTGGGACAGGACCATGGTGCTAACAGCGGGTCCGAAGCGCTTTCCTACCACCGGATTTAGGTCAGCCAGGTCCCGGTCTAAGAGTGCCAGCAGCCCGTCTTTAAGAAGGTCGAAGTGATAGGTAGTAGCTGCGCCGGCAACCAACTGGGCAGCTGGTTTGTGAATCTCCAGCTGGAAAATGCCATAGTCTTCCTTCCACCGTTTTTCCATCATCAGGTCACTTACCTGGTCCACGCCATCATGGGTGACCAGGTCCCTGGGATGATCTTGAGCATAGGAGGCCAGCCGTAGATGGCCTTCGGGGAGTTGTTTGGATCGCAGTGGTGCAAGCGAAATCCCCAGCGTCTGTTCGACTGAAGCCAGGGGGGGTGTCAACTCCAGGTATAGACCAGGGCCGGTGGGAAAGTATGGGCCGCCGACCGCGTGATGGCGGGTGGCGGCTACCGTTTCTCCGGTGGGTTGGTAGGTGATGGTGGCCCGGTCGTAGCGGTAGTCTGCAGCTTTGGGACCCAGGTCTCCTTTACCGAAGCGGCGCAGGTCTAGGTCTATGATCTCTTGAAAAGCGACCAGCAGCGTATTCGTATATGCCAGTTGTTCAAACCGGGCAGCGGTAGCGCCGGTGCCGGTGCTGCCGGAAAGCTGGATGCGATAATCCCAATCTTCGTCTTTCATAAAAAGCACGGTTTTGAAGGTCAATGTGATAATGGTTTACCTGGTCTTGGGAAGATCGTCTTGGGCTGGGAACCAGCCTGCCTTGCGGCTTTGCGGGCAGCGATTACCTGGTCGTGAAAACGCAGCCGAGCAACGGTGAAAGCTGCAACTTCGGCAGGCCTATCCCCTTCTGCGATGGCTACCAGGTAATGGTCTTTTCCATGCTGCTCAAATTTGGGAAGGCTGCTCAGGTTAAGTCCAAGGCTTTGTTGTAGGGCTGCTGCATCACCCGCAAAAGACAAATGAAAACCGGCGGCAGGCTGTGGTGCCTGCCCCTTCATGTGTTGGAACCCGATGCTGGCAATGTCGGCTTCTGGTGTTCGTAAGGTTACCCCCTCACTTGTCATGACGACGGGCGAGACGTGGCTGGGTAATAGGTTATAAAGTGGAAAATGGAGTAGCGCGTCCATGCCGGCAGCCAGGCCGTCAAAATGATGGCTGATACGGGTGAGTAACTTGCCGTCGTGGTTTTGGAAGGAGGCATCTACCCGGTGGGTGTCTTTGCCTTCTTGGCGTAGCGAGGTGGAGAGAGAAGTTACTACCTGGTCCAGGTTGGGGTCTACACGGATGATGTTTTTGTTGTTGGTGTCGTAGTCGGCTACCAGTTGGAGAATGGCTCCTGGGTCGTAATGGCTAAGCCGGTCCAGTGGCAGCTTGTATTTAGCCGCCATCTGCTCGGCAGGATCGGCGAAAACCAAATACAGGCCTGCAAACTGCCCGGTCCTGATATAACCAGATAACGGTAGACTGAGATAGCTGACCAGTTCTTTTTGGGTTGGCGTGTGGATGATGTCTACTTCGTTATACAAGGTGCTTTTGGGGCCGTCGGGTAGCAGTTCCTGTTCAAACATTTCGGTCGACAAGGAAAGCATATCAGTAAAGGCGGCCGAAAAGTGACGATAGTGCCGTAGTTCCAGAAACCGGTCATTGTTCAGTGATTCATTGGGGGAATGAACAAAGGACCCGGATACTTTGAGGGTGTAGGGCCAGTTGTTTTCGGAGAAAAATTCTTTTTCCATGGTAACGGATTGTTGTTGGAGGAAGAAATGTTTTTATATGGATTTACCACCTTGCCCTGGTGGAGGCTTGCGGCGGGACCGGGTCTTGGGTGTGTTCTTTTTCAGTGTTGTCTTTTCAGTAAAAGAAGAAAGGACAATGTGAAGGTCTTTATCGCGCTGGAGCTGCTTTAGCGGTGATTCGATTTCCCTGAAGGCCCTGACGAGGTAGTCAGGATCAACTTTTAGGTTGTAGCCTGCTGCCAGCTGGCCAGCGTTGGTCTTTTGTCTGAATAGATGGCCCGCGGTCTGCTGCCGCCGGTTGTCAACGAGTTCGATGGAGGAAACCGGCCGGTCGTCCAGGAGGGGTTTACCGAGCAGATCCTTGCCTGCGGCAAGGAAATGGAGCATTGCTGTATATAGGGTTGGAAAGGTCCGTTCACTGTAGCTGGAGTCGGCTACGTTGGGAGACTGCGCGGCTCCAGCGATTTGATGGTGGTAGCGGATGCTAAAGGGCGCCTGGCCGTCGGCCGTAAGGCTGTCCCGAATTTTTTGCAGGGCAGCCAGTGGCTGCAGGACTTTGCCATCGTGGTTTAAAATTGCCACTTGCAGGTAATGCAGGTTGCCGTTTTGGTAAGCGGGGAGACCGGATAGTTCCACGCCGCTGTGGCGTTCCAGTTCCCGGGGGTCGGAGGTGGTGAAGATATAAGCGCCTTGCAAAAGCGATCCTACTTTGCTTCTGTCTTCGCGGATCAAGCTGGCCACCGGCACGTTCCTGCTGCCATATTCCAGGTCTACCCAGGCGATACCATGGTTGGGACCCATAACATTGGCTGCGCTGGATTGCATCCGCTGTAGATCGGTGGACACCAGGTGCGAAAAGGAATCAGGCAGGTTATGGAAGTGATAGGCCGTTTGCTGGTAGATGGTCGCCGTGGGTTGTCCCTTCAGAGAGAGGCGGTATTGCTCCAGTGCCTCCAGTTCCTGCTTCTTGATGATGGCTATCTTCAGGTCAGCTAGTCCAGGGTTTATTACCAGGGTCTGGCGATGGTCGAATTCATAGCTGGTCAGCCGGGCCATATGCAGATCCATGGGCCCCAGTGGTTCCAGGGACAATCCCGCCAGCTTTTCGAACCGGTGAATACCGATATCAAAAGACAGGTACAGGCCGGGCTGCAGAAATGGATTGCGGTGGTTATCTGCAATGGGCAGGTTAAGCATCGTGACGACTGGCTTTCCGGTCTCCACCTGGGTAATGCCAGCGCTATTGTACAAGCGGTTCCATTTGTTTTGTTGCCGCTCAGGGCCGAACTGGTCATCAAATCCGTACATATTGAGTTGCAGCAGCCCCTGGAGCGCGGTGGCCAAATGGTTGTAGTAGCTGATCTCTTTGGTCTTTTGCAGCAGCCTGCCATCGGAGGGAACTTTTATGATGGCTCCATCGATGCTTAACTGGTATTTCCACTGCCTTTCCATATCGTTAGTATTAAGGATTAAAATGTTGTCGCCTGGCAAGCCTTTGTAGGTTGTCACTTTCGATGCTTGGGGGACCTGCAGGTGGCCAGGATGCCCAGTGTGGGCCGGTTAGGGAGACTTGCTTCCACCCAGGCCAGCGAGGACCCGCTTTGCCTGGTGGGCGATGATGTGACGCAAAGTCCTTTTGGTGGTGGACCGCAGCTGCCGGTCCACTTGGTTTTTCAGTTGAGTGAAGGCTGGCAATTCCTGTGGTCTGCCACCTTCCAGGGTGGCCAGTTGGTAGTAGGGCGCTCCTTCGGGCGAGTAGATGGGCAGGGTGGTAAGGTCAAGGTCCAGGCTAGACTTGCCATTGGGCTTGGGCAGACATAGGTAAAAGCCGCGGGGAGGAGCCTGGTCCCAGGGATTTCTGGGCAGGTAGGCAACGGTGGCCAGGATCGAGCCACTGTTGGATAGCACAGTGTCCTTGGCCGTCATATGGATGGTCCGTTGCATGGGTGGAATTTTATTTGCTGTCGGATGATGTAGTAGGCCACTCAGGGCATGCAGGTAGCTGTCAAAGTAATGGCTGATTTCCATGGTAAAGCCTCCAAATTGGCCATAGTAGGCGGTATGGAGTTGGAAGCGGTCTTTGCTGGTAAGCGGCCCTCCCTTCAGTCGAGAGATCAGCCCTGCCAGCTGTGGATCCGGCCGGAGGGTATGGGCGTCGCCGGATACATAAGAGGCTACCGGTATCCTGATCGAGGACGGATCGTAGCCCGAGAGCTGCTGCAGTGGAAGGTTATAGCGAGTTGCTACGGTGGCTCCCAGTGCTTCCAGTTGAAGATAGAGGCCAGCTTGCTGTCTGGTCATGGCGGCTGCCGACATTGGAACACTGTAAAGGCTAAACAGCTCCGCGCCACTACCGGTGGCAACTATGGCGGCACGCTGATACAGGGGCCGCGGGGGTGCTGCGGGGATAATGGTTTGATCAAAATTTTCAGGTGGAAGGGCCAGCAGCGCTGCCAGGGCAGTGGGTAGGTGATGAAAGTAGTGATCGTTGAGGAAGCGGTTATCATTTAGCGAGTTGAAAGGCGAGCTTACGATGGCACCGGAAAGCTCCAATTTGTAAGGCCAGTTCTTGTCGGCAAAGAAGTCGTTATCCATGAGTGCTGTGGCTTTTATTGGTTAAGAAATATCATATTCTACGGGAGCCTCCCTCGCTGAAATGGCGAGGGCCGACGGTTCGTCGCAGTTCCTGGGCCTGGGCGGCCGCTGACTTGGCCATAAATAGCAAGGCGCCTTGGTGAGGTAAGTCTTTGACAAATGGATGCAAGACATGAAGGGTGTCAGTGGAAAGATGGTCAGGGTTTATTTTCAGGTAGGTGCCGGCCGGCACGTGAGGTTGGTCGCGCAGGACGCTAAACATGCTGGCTACCTCATAGCGTTCGGTGCTGTGATAGAGAGTGGCTTGGTGGAGGTATTCCTTCTTTGACCATTTAACGGCATGGGTCACGTCAAAAGATTCCAGATCGATTTTGCGCAGTGCCGCCACTGCATCTTTAAGGTCGGCAAAGGTGTAGGTTTTAAAGGTGGCCGCCGTGACAGCATCCTTTTGTTCCAGGGATTTGAGTTCCCGGTACTCCAGTGAAAGGGTGAAAGGAGCGTTCTCAGGGAGTTGTACTTGTTGCAGCGATTTTGGGTCCTGTAGTGCTGCAAAGGCAGGTACGGGAGTAAAGACGTGGTCTGTGCCACGGATGCTACCGATGGGTAGTTCGAACCCATCATGACCGTAACCGGCAAAGGTCGAGAGGTTTACACCTGCGATGGCCTCCAGTCGGGCCAGACCGCCGATGACCAGAAGGCTGACAGGTCGGTGATCTTCAGACGTTTTGCTATCCACGCTGACGGTGACAATGGGAACACCAGAGCGTTCGGAGATCATGAGGTCTGGCGTTTCGGTCTCCCACCGGTATTTCGGGTCACTGGCCGCACTATCAAAATATTTGAGCCCTATGAGCTGATCAAAAGCCGCCGGCATCCCTGCATGATGGAAACGATGTACGGAGATCGCTGCATCGGTATCGAGTATACGCAGTTCATATTGCCAGGGTACCTGGACGCTGTTTTGTAGTTGCTCTATCATGGGTTCCAAGGCATGATCAGCGATTATCTTTTGGCTGTCATCATAGACCAGGCGGGCCAGTTGAACCATGGGCATGTCGTGGTCATAGTGGCGAAACTGATAGAAGCTGGCCCCTATCCTGTTTTCCAGTGAACCAATGCTGTCCTCAGCGCCTCTATCATCGTTGTGATGCAGATATAGTCCAGCAGAGGGCCCATCGTTAAGCACATCTTCTATGGGAAGGATAAAGGTGGAGGCGATTTGATATTCGCTGCCGGGCGTTTTCTCCAAAACAAGGACTCGGGAGAGCTCAGGCTCGCCCAGCGACAGGTCTGGTGAAAGATACCGGTTCAGGGGAATTCCCAGTAAGGAAATCATGGCCTCATGGATGGTATCAAAATAACGCCGCTCTATGGGGACGTTTTCGTTGTCCCGGTAGGTGTGTAGTTCCAGTATATAGTTTGCATTGGGTTCCATGTCAGAGATCATTAACAGGTCAAAATGAGTGGATGTTATTGGCATTTGCAGGCTGCGCTGGAGCATATAAAAATGTGTTGACAGCCCTAGCGGCTATAGGCCACGGTGGCCATCGGGGCCCGGCCAGAGGGGGCGTGGTGCGTCTCCATGCTTTCGGACGTGTGGGGAGTGATCCTTGGGCAGTCGAGTAAATAAAAAATGAAAATCCTTTGTCTGCTGCATAGCGGAGAGCATAGGCGACAGAAAATGAATGCGCTGAATGGTCAGCTCGTCGGGGTTGACGGCAAGGCATAAACCTTCAGAGAGGGTGCCTGAATTGGTTGGGTTTTTAAACATCCTGGCTACCTCCCGTCCATCGTCTAAGAATAGGGCATGTAACAGGTAATGATCATCCCTGATTTTTGAGGCATGGTGTTGATCAAATAGTTGGGCGGGCATAGCGCGTAGCTTTTCCAGTCCTTCTACGAAGGTGTTTATGGGCTGGTAACTGCGTTGCAAATGTCTTTCTTGGACTTGGTCGGCTGCGAGGTTGGTGGGCGCATGGACTAATTCAATAAAATACCCTACAAGGGGTGGTGGGCTGGCCTCGGTCATCGCCCGGTTTATCTGATATTTTATGTCATCAAAAATCCCGGCCGACATAAGTCGCTCGCCATTGCGGCTCATGCTGGCTATTTGTAAGGAATTTTGTTCAGCGCTGATGTCCGAGGGTAGCTCTATTCCTGGGCAATGGTGATGCATAAAAGACAGCAGGCCGTCTTCAAATTTTAAAAACAGCCCTGGTTTGGGCCACAGGTGGGCGGTTGGATCGTTAGGGAATACTAACCGCGTTTCAGCTAGTAGCTTGTTGGCCGGACCATAGAGCCCAAAATGTAGGGGAGTACGTTCCATTTCTGTTATGAAAGTTTTCAGCCCCCAGTCAAAGTGTGGGGCCTGCAACAGTCCCTGCAGGGCGGCCATGCCATTATCGAAATAATAGTTGGTACTACCATGGCTCCTTTGCCCTGCGTGTAGATCAGTGTTGGCGATGGTAAACCGGAATTGCCCACGGTTGGCTATGGCAGCCGATAGGTTGTCATATACGTCAAGTACTCCCCTGTCGATGGTGACCGCTATGCCATCTTCCTTTTGATACTGGGCCAGCCAAAGGTTGGACTTAGCACTGTTGTAGCCTTTGATGCGAGAGAATTTACTTTCATCCGGCCTCAGTAATTGTTCAAAGTCAAGGATGGTGCCGTTGGGATTTGAAAGGTATAAGCCAGACTTGGACACGGGTACGGCCTCGATGACGGTGGGCACAACACCCAAGGTGAGCAGGACTTTGTCCAATTGCCCGTTATAGATTTTGGCAATATGGCGATGGTGCTTGCTTTGTGCCAGGTGGTCGTGATCAGCTTCTTCTATGGCATAGGTCAGCAGCTTGTGGGTGGCCTGCTCTAAGGTGGAGAAACTATGCTCTTCTCCTATTACCTTTCCATGTTCCCGTTTCTTAAGCAAGAGATGATATTTCCACGGATCCTGTTTCATAAAAATGTATTTGACTTTTCCAGCGCATTTAAAAGAGTTCCTGCCTCGTTACAGGCTGCGGCCGGATCCTGTACCGGACTGCAGGTGACGGGGAGTGGTGCCATGCTTAACACTGGGTGCCGGCTGGGTGCCTGGGTGGGTAACCAGGAAGTGGAAATGCCTGGGCTGTTTCATATTGGAAAGCAGGTCCAGGGCTGCCAGACTTTGTAAGGAAAGATTGTCTGGGTTGACCTGCAGGTACAGACCAGCAGGAAGCTCCTGCGTCCCGGGGCTCTTGTAGAGGCGGATCACCTCCTTTCCACTCTCAAATAGCTTGGTGTGCAACAGGTACTCGCCTGTCATGTGCTTTACGGCATGGGTGCGGTCGTACTGTTCGGGCGCCATGGCTTGTAACTGCCGCAGACCATCCTGCAGGGAGTGGACCGGCGAGGAGACGATGCGCATGAATTCGGGATCGGCAAGCTCCGGGAGAATGCGAGCGGGCAGGTAGGTATGCTCCAGTCGATAGGGCGGTTCTACCGCGGGACGAAAGATGCCTATTTCGCGGGCTATATCCTGCTGTAGTTGCAGAAAAGCGGGGGTGAGCCTTAGTCTTGTGAAATCATTATTAAAATCGGCGATGACTAATGCGTTGTCTTCAAATTGAGGATCATGCCTTTTGGGAGCCGTTATGGCAGCCTCCCGCCTGAAGGCTTCGTAGCCGTCGGGAAAGGACAGGAAAAGTCCAGGCTGGGGCCAGTAATGGCCGCCCTCATCTCCGTGGCGTACCAAGTCGGTTGCCATCAGTAGCGTACCCGCCGGGCCACTGAGTTGCAAGCTGGTGGGGCCGCCTGGGTCTAAAAAATTGCTTTCCTCCCCGCGCTTGAGATAGGGATGATGCAGCAGCGCCGAAAATGCAAGGGCGGCGTTGTCATAATGATAGGCTTCCGTATTGTAGGTGCTCACCGGGTCATAGCTGACTCGCACCTGTTGGGTAAAGGATACGGCGAAGGCGCCGGTTCTGCCGATGTCTTCACTGATATTTTCCAGCAGGGGGACCAAGCCAATATCTTCGGTGGTTAACCGTTTGGGATCATGGATATAGGCAAGCACACGCAGGTCTTTTTTATTGCCATCATAGCCCTCGATGCGAAACATATCCTGGCCGAGCTTTTCTTCAAAATCGTAGATAGTGCCTTCCGGGGTGTGCAGGTACAGGCCAGCAGGCGTTTTTTGAAGATCGGGATAGGTCAGTGGCTCGGCGATCAGTTCCACAAGTGGCGTGGGATTGCCGCTTTCGTAGATGGAGGCGATAGTTTTGTTTTGGCTGCCACCGGCAAGGGTGGGATGATCGGCTCCCTCCAGCCCATATATAACCAGGCTGCGCATGGCGCCTGGCAGGTCCTGGAAGTAGTGTTGTTCGTGATGGATGTTATTACTGTTAGCATCTTGCTTACTTAGTTGCAGTTGATAGCTATGAGAGACGTTGTCCATAAAAACGAATTGAGGATTAAGACGCTGTAGAAGTACATGGATAAAATGCCGGCAGGTGAGCTGCAGGGCGCCTGCCGGCGGGTGGTTTTGGTGCTGAAGGCACTACTTATTGGTGTCTGCCCGAACTTCGCCCAGGGCTCATCTCACGCGGGTTCCGGTTATACCGGTGCATGGGAGTCTGCCCTGGGTTGTCGACGTGTCCTTGATTTTGTCCTTCTTTCCTGGCCTGGTCTGCCTGTTTTGCGGCTTCGGTGCGAAACTGATCGTGTTTGAGCAAGGTGCCTTCCTCGTCACGGATATGGAAGGTGCCTCTGGAGGGATTGGCGCTGATGAAGACTTTGGGAAGGCCATCCTGGGCGGCAATTTCAATTTCCCCGCCCTTTTTCATGGTCTCGATGGCTTTACCCATATCGGAAGGCATCCGCAGTTGGGGCTTGAAGACAAAGTCACCGAGCTTCTCGGCCATATTAAAATCAGGAGATTCCACCACCCTGAAGTTGTCATGCTTGGTTTTGTGTTTAAAGTCCAGTTGCAGCCAGACGGTATGTTCTATACGTTTTTCTTCGGGCTTGGCAGCTTGATCATTAAATTCGACATAAGTTTTTTGCACTGCCCGGGGAACTTCGGTGTCCCACAACAGTTGCTGGCCTTCCGTTTTGGTGATCTTGCTCGGTGCGGGAAACCACTGGCTCACGCCTTGGTTGGTGGTATTATCGGTCAGGGTTACACGCTGGCCGTTATAAAATACCTGTCCGGCCTTCACGCCGAATTCCAGGTCATGGGCGGCCGTAATTCTGCCGAGATTTTCCTTGTGTTCAATGGCGTATCTGCCGTCTTCCCGCTTGGCGAGTTTTGCTATTTCGGGGTGGTATTGTTCCCCGAACCCGGAAAAGAATACATCCCTCTGTGCCTTTTCTACACTATCCATTTTCTGTTCCATGGTAGTTTGATTTTTTGAGTTAAGATTAAGAGCGCCTCATCCCCTTGCTGGCGCTGGCGGGCACCATTTGCCGGGGCGGGAGCTTGCGTACTTTGGCGGTGGTGCGGCCTTGCTGCGCGGTTTGTTTCTGGGTGGATGGCTGCTGCTTTTGGCCATTCTGCTTTGTAGTGGTCTGGCCACTGCGCTGTTTTTGCCCTGTGGTTTGCGATTGGGTGCTTCGCTGTTGCGGCCTGTTTTTAATGGCAGCACCCCTGCTTTGCTGCTGGCCTGCCGTCTGAGACTGACTGGTGGCGGGAACCTGAGCTGGCGCAGTTTGTGCCGGCAGAGTGGTCTGTTTACCATTGGCTGCCGTAGGGTTGATGATAAATTTGAGTAGCTTAAATAATTGCTTGGCCCCCGTTACCACGATGTTTGTGCCCAGCGACACCGTATTGCGGGCCAGCCTTACCCAGGGATTGGGGTATAGGCGTCTGTTCATGGCACGATGATGAGCGCGAAGCATTTTGAGCTCGGCGCGTTCCATGTCATTTTTGGGCTTGCCCGCATGTTTGCGGATGATATGGCGGAAGATGTCGGCTTTCACCTTCTGCGTTTCCCGGTCGCTGAAGGCCTGGGGGCCATAGCGTTTAGTGAAATGTTGTTCGAGTTTGTCCCACGCGGCCAAGTCGTCGTGTACCCTGTTGACGGGTTTTGTTGGTGTGTCCATAAAACAAGATTGAAACGGTTAAGTGAATGGTACCTGTGGGAGGTAACCTAAAGAGGGGTTACTTTGAGTAGCTGTCGGCCCTTGATCTTGCATACCAGCGTCCTGTCACCCTTGAGTTCATATACCTCTGCGATAAAGAGCTTTTTGTCGGCAATGGTGAACTTATCAAATGCTACTACCATTTTCAAGGAGTGGTCCTGGGCGATGCCTTGGGGCTGGCTGTAGGCGACAAAGAGCGGCGTTACTTCTTTTTCGATATGGATGGTGCGCTTTTGCTCGTGCTTGTCGCGGACGTAGTAGCGGACAAAGTCGATGTCATAACGGACGCGGGAAGAATTGGCAATCTTAAATTGGAGAAACAGCATGTCTTTAGACAGGAAGGCGCCAGTTACGGCCATATGCATGCCGTTGTTGGCCTTAGCCCGTGGGCGGTGCCGGGTGCTGACGGTGGTTAGCAGGCTATCTGCCAGGTCCTGCAGTTCCGTGTCGGTATGCTGGACACCTGCAAAGAGCGTGGAGGTGGCAAGGCCACCAGGCCCGTTAAACTGGATCATCGAGGTGGGATGGGTCTGGTCGTAGCGCACGGCAAAGGGGTATATCCTGCCGTCGGCAGTGTAGACCGTCAGGTTGGTGGGTTTCATGATGGAGTCCACGGCCTTTACCTTCAGCACGTTTTCGATGCCCTTTACCATTTTACAAATAACGGATCCCGCGCCCCGGTCTACGCTTTTAATAGCGGCAGGAAACACCAGCGTGGTGGTCTGCCCGGTGGACACTTCCAGTTGGGTAATAGGGCCGATGGTGGTTGCGCTAGTCTGCGCTGATACCCGTTGGTAGCTGGCAAATAAAACAAACGAAACGATCATTACACTGTTCACAAAGTCTTTCGCACACATGATAGTTGATTTGAGGAGTGATTACTTAATTGAGGTTTTTACTGTCGACCAGCAGGATGGGTGTATCTGCTTTGAGGGTCACCTTGATGGTCTTTGCTTTTTTAGAGAGCATGTGTTTGGCCGCTTCGATGCCGGCACTTGCCGCCTGGGCGCCGAGGCTGGGGTCCATTGTGCCGACCGATAAGGCCTGGATAGCCTGATCGGAACCCTCTTTGGCGGCGTCCTGGTTTAAGCTGGCATCGATGGAAATGCCTACCATGCCGCCCGTATCATACACAGTTAGAGATACCGGATAAACATTGCCCTGATAGGTAATAGATGAAACGGTGATGAGCATGCGGTCGCCGGAGAAGCTGCATTTGCCAAAGACGAAATTGCCACGGGGAATAAGCTGGCCTTTTACATAGATGTCCTGCTGGAGGCGGATTTTTACGGTGGCTCCCGACGTCACGGTTCTGCCTTCATGGATCACGGCGGCAATGGTGTTGGTGGTGGCAGCGGTGGCCTGATCATCGTCCAGCTCAAAGAAGTCGCCCGTCACAGCCGCAGTGGGTGTTGGTAGATGAGTCGCACTGGGCGCCGGTCCCAAAAGGTCGGAGACCATAGGCGTGGGCTGGGCGGCTACGGCCAGGACTTTACCTTTTTGCTCCATGGAGGCTTGGCGAAGTCTTTCCTGCACGCGTTCAGGATATTTGATGTCGAGGACTTTTTCCAGCACTCCGTCCATTTTAGTCAGGTCAGCGGAGCCTGATCCAGGGTCTATGGCAGCTTCTGGCGTCTGTTGCTGAAGCCTGGCTTCCAGTGCCGCGATCCGGTTTTCTGCTGCGGTGTCCCCGGCAGGCTGCACGGCTGGGGGAAGTGCTAGGGTGTCGGCGGCATGTTTGGCAAGCAACTGTTGTAGCGCAGCAATTTTTTGGGTAAGCTGTTGCTCTTTGGAGGGTTGGTAGCCGGTGGCCAGCACAGGACCACCGGCGCTACTTGTAGCCCCCCTGCCTTTGGCCGGATCGGTGATGGGTCCCGGAGAAAAGGGCGATTCCACGACGCCGTCTGACTCCACGGAAGGAATGAAAACGGTATCACTGCGGCCCTGGTGATGAAGAATAGAGTCTTGATGCTCCTTTTCTTCTTTGCGGTACAGGCTAAGTTTATCCATACCGCCATCACTGGCCAGCTGGGGAGCAGGCAGCTCGTCATTAAGGCCATGGGTGGTATCTGTTTTGGCCGCAAGCGGGTTGGCCCTGCCGCCGCCCAAGGAATAAAACAACAGGGCTAAAAAGGGTATCACAATCAGCGGTGCTACCACTAAAAATTTCTTTTTTCGTTCTTCCACACTTTCCATACACTTCATTTTTATGGGTAAATAATTAATGCATCCCTTGCTCGATGTAGGCGATGCTGTCTAAGAGACCAGGGTGTTTATCCAGGTATCGTTGGAGGCGGAGCCTGCCTGCTGGCGTGGTGCGAAGACTGTCGACCAGGTGATGGAACCGGCCAAATACCGCGCTGTCACGCTTTCCTGTGGGAATGAGCCTGGGCAGATACAAGGGCGCGGGTGCGATGGTCTCTGCGGGCCGCTGTTGCCTGGTGCTGGCAGGCTTTGGCCGCAGGGCGTTCACAAAGACGGCTGTGCTCATGCCGCCGCCGATCAGGCAGATGGCCGCCAGGAAGAGCAGCTTATTATGCCGGTCCCAGTGGGCGGTTTTGGCGCCCATGTAGCCAGCCCACCGCTGTTGTAGCCGGTGGCCGGTCTGGTGTAGCAGTTGCTGGGCGGCAGAAGGCTCCTGAAGCGCGTTTTTAGAGGATTTCGTTTTCATGGCAAACGTTTTTTAACACTGAGGTCCTTGTTTTCAAGTGTCTGCCAGCGCTCGATGAGAAAGCCATGGGGATTGTTGTCGGTCCTTTCCCGTAGGTCCCGGACGTAGCCTTCGGTGACTAAGCTGCGCGTAATAATGGCGCTGGGACGGGTGATCTTTTGGATGCCGTAGTATTTAAAATAAATGGGATCGCTGGCTAGGTCCAGTACAATACTGTCGCAGCTTACCTGCTGGCTTACGTTGCCGGCGATCAGACTGTTGTAATAGCCTTTTTCCTGCAGCTGCTCATATTGGTTTTGGGCTGAGCGATCTGCCAGGTAGAGTGCTTTTGCCATTTGGGACTCGATGGCCTTTTCATCGGGGGAAAGGTTAAAGAAGTCCTCATGGAAGGTTTTGATGTGATCGCGTACTTCAACGGCGATATTGTCTTTGCGTTGGCCTTCCAGCCCGATAAACGCTTTGCCGCCGGCGATAACAATGACGCGCTTGTTGTCACGGTCATGTTGTAGTTGGCTGGAGTAAACCATATAACATCCGAGCGCTGCGGTGGCTAGGAGGAACACAATAGAAAACAGTCGGATGTGCTTAAAGGCGGTGTCGATATTGTTAAGATGCTTTATCATACTTCACTTTTTCTTGGCGTCACAGTAAATGCTATCTGAAAGGTGGGGGAAGTGGGTGTTGTCAACCAGAGAGTTTATCCTTGAAATAGTCAGATGCGGTACCGGCACCTGCGGCTCCGGTGGTCATGCGGGTGTTCATATCACCAAACATATCGGCTGCCATGCCGGCGGCGCCGCCGGCAACTCCGGTGGCCATGCCCACGCCCATGCCTACTGCACCGCGAGACATGCCGCCGATCTTGGAGGTTAGCGTGGATCCGCCACCAGCGTTGATGATCATAGAGCTGATGTTGGGGATGGTGAAATAGGATACGATGCCGATGATCATGAACACGATGTAACCCACGTCAGCGGTGGTAAAGAAGCTGTCTCCGTATTGGGCGATTTGGGCCATATCGAGCTTGATCATCCCTTCTTGAATTTTTCCGAGTAAGGCTCCCAGGATATTTGCGATAGGTAACCACATATAGAAGTTGACGTACCGCGCCAGGTAGACTGGTAGGGTATGCTGGAAGCCGTCAAAGACGGCAAGGCCGAAGACGATGGGGCCGATCAGGGCCATGATGATCAGGTTGAACGTTCGAATGGTGTTGATACAGAGTGCCGCCGCCTCGTAGAGAATTTCCAGCAGCATACTTAGTAGATTCTTAAACCAATTCTTCAAATTGTAGTAGGCTTTGGCCATGGCGAACTTGATATCGCTGCCAATGCCCAGGAAGTCATCGTCATCCTGGCCGCCCTGGGTATAGAGCATCCAGAGGTCTTTGTTCCCCTCGCCGTTGTTGGACTCATACATTTGGTAGGCCCGGCTGGTGTCCAGTTGTTGGCGGCGCTTTTCCATCAGTTTCTGGATGGAGGCGTTGGTGTTGTTAACCAGCGTTTCGGTACCGGTGACCGTTGGAGACAAAATGCCTTCCATCAGAGCGATGACCAGTGGGAAGTTGATGATACAAAACGTCAGCACGAATGGGCGGAAAAGCGGGTAGAAGTCGATGGGCTCCGCGCTGGCGATGCTTTTCCAAATCCGGGATCCAATATAAAAGGTGGCGGCAAATCCGGCGATGGCCTGGCCGATACCGGTCAGCTGGCCGCAAAGCGGCATCATCTCGTCTTTGAGATCAGCCAGTACTTTATGCAGGCCGCGCAGCTCACCGGCAACACCGGTTTGGCAAAACCCCAGGGCAGGTACCAGCAGTGCCGCCGATAGCAGCATAATGGGTGGGAGATATTTACGCATACGGTGGCTTTTATTTGTTGTATAAGTTGTTGATCGATTGCAGATCGCTACGCTCCTTCAGGGTCTGGGAGGCGGCAACGGAGGTCTGGCGGTTGAAGTCGCGCAGGAACACCAGGTGCTTTTGCATGTTGGCGTATATGCGGTCAATGGCCGATAATCGCTCGTCATCGCTCATGCGCATCTGGGAATCGGTCAGGATCATGGTCAGGTCATCAATGTTTTTAAGGCTGCCATCCAGTACGTTGTTGTAGATGCCTTGCAGGTAGCCCAGTTGGTCGGAGGAGAAGGCGCCGGAGCTTTTTATTTTGCCGAACGTGCCCTTGTACTCTTTAAGGATGGTGGCTTCGGCATCGATAATGTCTGCCACCCGGTGGTATTTGCGCACCTGGGGGCTGACCAGATAGAGGCCATCCAGGAATACTTCGTGGAGGTTGAAATTGCCGGAGGTGATTTCCTTTACTTTTTCATAGCCTTCAGTCAGTATCTTGTAACCGTCATACATCTTTTGCAGGATGCTTTTTAACTCGGCCAGTTTTTCGACATTGAGCAGGAGCTGCTCTATTTCGGCCTCCTGCGCATGGGCGGCCATTGTCGGCCCCAGGATAAAGAGCGGCGTAAACAAAAGGATGAGTATTTTTTTCATGGTGTACGTATTTGCGTTGGGTGTTGCGATATGGAATCAGTCCATGCCCTGCCAGAGTTGCCATTCCTCCATGTCATGGCGGTCCTGCTGCTGGCTTTGTAGCAGCAGGTTCAGCTGCATCCGGTATGACTGGACGAAGGAGACCTGACGACGGGAATAATCAAACAGGGCGGTGATACGCTTTAGCCGGGCATCATCGGTCATGGCAAACGTCCCGCTGGTGACCAGGTCCGTGGTTTCAGCAATTACCCGGTCGCAGTCATCCCCTACCCGCTGGCGGGTGTTGTCGATGGAGGATTGAAGCGATACCGGCAGGGGCTCCGCACCTTTGACCTTTCCGGCGCCTTTGATGGTATTAAGCACGTAGAGCTCATTGCTTAAGATGCCGGCAACGGCAGAAAAGCCCTTGATCTTCGGGTTCACGGTTTTAAGCGACGTATAGAAGGCGTTATGCAAGCTGAATTCGCCGTTTTTGATGTCATGGATGAGGCCCAGACCATCCTTGCAGATATCGTATCCTTGCTTTAACTCCAGCAGATAAGTCTGTAGCAGGGCGATCTGCTTTAACAGGTATTTTTTTTGGGTCTTTTTCTGAAAGAACCATTCAGAAAATGTCTGCGCATGCGTGGTGGCCGGAAGTGCCACAAGCAGGCAGGCAAACAGTATAAAAATGATGCGTTTCATAGCCGGTACGTTTTTTAGTGTGATGGAACGGGTATCAGATTTTTTTTCTTCCTGGTGGGCGGGGAATCAGTAACCGAGGAACCCGATTTTTTTGCTGCCGCTGTAGCTTTCTCCATTCTTTTAGTTCCTGCTTGTTTTGTTGGATGATGTCCATGGCCGGAGAATCCTTGAGTTCAATGATCGCTGCGGTGTGATATAGCTGCAAGGGTTTTTTTATGTAGGCGTGTGGGTCAGCTAACTGATCCTCTCTGGCCATCCCTACCGGGTCGAGTTCATAGATGCCCGGTATTTTGACAAAAACCACGTTTTTGGGAAGAGAGGCAGCGTAGTCCAGGTCCTCGAACGGCGCCTGCTTTTTTGTATGGTAGTACAAGGAGAATTCACCTGTTTCATTGTGGTAGCAATCCTTATCCAAGTTGATGGTAGGACGGACTTTGCTTTCACCCATAACCAGCCGGGGCTCCAGCAGATTCCAGCGGACGTTAACATAATAAGGCCATCCGGCGATATCGACGACTGGTTGCATACCTCTTTTGGTACGGGCTTCGAAGGCTTCCTGGCTGGAAAGCGACTTGCGAAATGCGATGTCGTCAAATTGTTCGGGCTTTTCCTTTTTCATATACTCGCGTTTTTTCAAGGGAAGAACTATTGCGGATGCTGGTCCTGCAGCCCTCATGGCAAACCATAGAGTTGCCGGACGGTTTCCATGTCGCTGGCGTCCTTAGACCGCTGCAGGCTGAGTAGCTTGTTTTGGTGAGTGAAGGTGCGCAGATCTGCCAGGTTGTTGTCTACGGCCTGGCCAACGTGGCCAATCATGGCTAGGCGGGCAGCGTCGCTCATCTGGGTGGTCAGGGAGTTGACCACCATGGTCAGTTCTTCCACGTTTTTGACACTCTGGTTCAGGATACCGAGGTAGACGTCTGAGATATGTTGCAGCTCGGCGGCGCTGAAGTGTTTGTCTTTTTGAAAGAGGCTAAAGGCGGACTTATACTCCGTTACGATCTGGGCTTGTTTGTTTACGATGTCTTTGACCCGCTGGTAGTACATGATGATGGAGCGCACATGCCAGAGCTCATCGTAATAGGTCTTAAAAAGCTGGCGCTGTTTCTCCCCCCAGTCGGCGATCTCTTTTAATTTCAGCTTGGAAAGCTCATTTTCGATGGCCTTCTGGGCGTTTTGCAGTTGAATGGTGGCGTTCTGCAGGCGCTGGATCATCAGGTCCACGGCCTTGATCACCTTGACGATGGCCTCCCGGATGATCTCGGCTATAGCCTGGCCATGGCTCTGCTGAGTGGGCACCAGCACCAGGCAGGAGACCATGATGGCGACGGTGATGGCAAATCGTTTCATAGAGAAAGTGATTTACGGGTGATTGAATTATTTTTTGCCGGATCGCTGGTCTGCCAGTAAAGCGCGGATTCCCTTTTTCATGTCCCCACCCTGCTGGGCGGTATATTGTTGCACCAGCATCTTTTCTTTTTCCTCAGTAGTATAAGCGTAATACTCTGCGGGACTGGGCTCAAAACCGTAGACCTTCATGGAGATGCCGCCAAGCTCTATATAGAGTTCCCGGTAACGCCGGCGGGGATCGTTGCTTTTGTTCAGGCTCAGCACCATGGGCTTGCCTTTGTCGGGCATGGACATGGTGGTTTGAATCTGGTCAAACTTGTTGGCAAATTTTCTCATGTCCAGCAGGATTTTGCAGTCAGCATTATTTAAGATCGCTTCACGGATAATGGGGCTATTGATGACGTCATCGAGTTCCTGGCTCACCACGACGGCTTCTCCGAAGAATTTGCGGACCGTTTTGTAGAGGTAGCGCATGAACTCCGCCATGCCGCTCTTTGTGATGGCCTTCCAGGCTTCTTCGATGATGATCACCTTGCGGATGCCCTTTAGCTTGCGCATCTTGGCAATGAATAGCTCGCAAATGATCAGGGTAACAATGCTGAAAAGGATGGGATGGTCCTTGATGTTATCTAACTCAAAGACAATGAATCGCTGCTGGAAGACGTTGAGTCGCTCCCTGGCGTTGAGCAGGTAGCCAAACTCCCCATCCTTATAAAAGGGCCGCAGCACATAAAGGAAGTTGTCGATGTCGAAGTGCTTTTCTTTGACGTTTTCGCCCTGCAGCACTGATACGTAGGTGTCGCGCAGGAAATCGTAAAAGGAATCAAAGCAGGGAAAGATGTTCGGGTGTTTGTCCAGGTATTCGAAATACAGGTTCAGGGCATTGGAGAGGGCCACGTATTCGGAGCGTTTAAAAGCCTCGTCATCCTTTTTCCATAGGCTAAGGATCAAAGTTTTGATGCTTTCTTTTTTCTCGGTGTCCATGGAGTCGCCCTCGGCCACAAAGAAGGGATTGAAGGTGATAGGCTTTTCTTCCGTGTAGGCGAAGTAGTAGCCGCCCAATAGCTGGCACAGGCCCGTGTAACTTCCACCCACGTCGATGAGCACAATGTGGGCGCCCTGTTCGTAGTAAGACCTGACTAGGTGGTTCATGAACATGGATTTTCCACTACCGGAGCTACCGAAGACTGCCTTGTTTCTATTTGCCGTGGTCTTTCCCATGGGCTCATCCGATATGTCTACCCATACAGGTTTGCCACTCTGGCGGTCGACGAGCCGGATCCCAAACGGGCTCACGGAGTCGCGGTAGCTGGAGTCCTGGGCAAAAAAGCAGGTCGCTTGCTCAGTGAAGGTGTCAAAGCATTCGTTGTCGGCAATATCACCAGCGTTGCCGGGAAGACCGGCCCAGTAGAGTTGGGGCGCACCCACCATTTCCTGGCGGGGATTAGCATCCATCTGGGCAAGGGCGGCGCTGACCTTATTGCGGAGGTCTTTGAGTTGCTCTTTATCATCGGTCCAAAGCATGATGTTGAAGTGGGCCCGGACCGGCTGGCGTTGTTGGCTAATGGCTTCATTGAGAAATTCGTTGGTGGCATCCCGCGCAATGGCGTTTTCCCTGCTATAAGCAGACAGGGACTGCAGGCGCCGGCGTTTGGCCTCCAGCTTTTTAAATACCTTTTGGGTGTCTTCAATGGAGATGAACTGGTTGTATATATGGTTGCCCGGTAAGAGCTGGCCGATGTAAGCTGCAAAGCCCACCGGATATTTGCTCTTGTCCGAAGAGTAGCGGTCATAGGTGAGCCGAGAGGCGCATTGGGAGGGCAGGTCCTCCATTTCTGCCAGAGAGTACAGTTGGCAGTATTGCTCCCCGATCTTCCATTCTGGTTTAAAGCTGATGTCGCGCATCAGCGGCTGCTCGTTTTGGCCGAGCAGGAAACAATACCGTTCCAGCAGGCCGGCCTTATCTTCTGTACCCGCCAGTTCATCGGTTTTCATCTTACGTACGGTGATAAACCCTCCCTCAGAGAGCAGCCGTTCAAACTGGGAGGCCTTGTCTGTAAAGTCGGCAAAGGTCTGGGGGTCTATGATCTCGGGAGCTACCAGGGAGGGTTTGATCAGACTGGAAAACATGGAAGTGGCGACCCTGCGCTTAGGGGCCTTGCGGGTTAACATCAGGTAGCACCGATGCTCCATGGTAGGCCGTTCGTGGAAGAAGGCGTCGGAACTTTGTTGTAGAAACGATTTTTCCTTCTCAGGGTCTGCCCGGAATTTGTCTTCCAGGAACCAATCCTGTTTGTGCAGCACGGTGCCAGGTGGTAGGACTTTGATGGCCCTGATCCAGGTATGGTGCAGGGCCTCGTATTCATCGGTGGACAGCGTAAAGATTTCAGGCAGGGTGAGTTCAAAAGCCAGGGTGGCATCTCCCTGCCGGGAGATCAGGCAGTCGCCTTCAATTTTTGAGATCGGAAACCATTTGTCCAGGGCCACGACTTTGGCCTTGGGATCGCGCAGCTGCAGCAGGATGCCGGCGGCGATAACGATGGCAATAACTAATATGACAAATAACATAGGGAACGGCTGTTAAAATTTGGTAAGTGAGTAGCGCTTGCCGGAGGTGGCAGGCAAGGGTGACAGAAAGGTGGGTCGGTTGGCGCTCATGCTACAATCCACCCGGGCTGCGGGAGGGGTCTTCTCCATCCCGTTTACGGGGCGGCCGCGGTGGCGGTGGTTTGAACAGGGCCTCCAGTATTTTTTTGATGACCGAGTCTGAAATGGTAATGATGTTATCGATCTTAATTACGTCCTTGGGATCGTTGACCCGCCTGAATTCCATTTTCTCAGAATCCAGGTGATATTGTTTGCCATTGATTTCGGTGCGGGGAATCAGGTTGGCGGGATAAATGACCCTTCCGCCATCTTTTGGTAAGTTCCGAACCACTTCCTCTGGGTCTTCGCCGAATGCTTTGGCGCCAAGCCTGGGATTCAAAAACAGAAGGTCAGGGAATTCCACGTACTTTACTTCTGGCGGCAGTTTGGCAGGAATTTTTTCAGGATTGTAAAGGCTTTTGGTGTTGGTATCATATAAGAACCTGACCCACACCAATGGGCTTTCCGTTTTAAGCCGCTCCATGTCCGAGAAGGAAATGGATTTAGTGGGATCCTTTACGTACTGCAGGGCAGTCCGGTCGTCGGACACGCGGTAAATATCACCGGCCAGGCTTACGTCTAAATATGTTTGTTCCATGCTTGAGCGGGCGTTTACAAAAATGATGGGATGATTAGTGGCTACCACCAGGCCGGTGCTGCCGGGGCGAGCTGGCGTCCATGTGCCGAGGCTTATGTGCGTGCAGCGGGACTGTGCTGTTAAGCATTTGGTCTATTTCCACCTGAGATTTTTGGATACGGTTCCAGACCACTGGGTCCATGTCCCTCAACAGCGGAAGCCAGGCAGTGGTATTGTGGGGTGAGAAGGCATCCGCAGGCTTTGGGACGTTTTTATACTGCAGGTTGTAGTCGAAGAAAATCTTGTGTTGGTTCATGGACAAGTCTTCGAAGGAGATGGTGTTTTTTTGGTTGTTGACCTGGCGCAGTTCCATTTTCATGGTGTCCACAAAAAATTCGTTACCAAAGATTTTTTGCCGGGGAATCTCCCGGGCACCATACACGCCTTCGGCCATAAAATCAACGAGGTCCAGTGCTATGAGCTGCGGCAGAGGCCGGCCTGTGGAAGCAATGAACTGTTCATGCGGAAACTCCAGCAGTTTTACCGTCGCGGGGAGGATGATCCTGGAAGGTTCTACCAGGTAAGTGTCTTTGGCTTCCATGTCGTAGAGGATCCGGCGGTGGGTGGCCACACCCGCTTTGGTGACCAGACTTTCCATTTTTTGAAAGGAGAGCAGTTTCTCCTGGTCAGCCGCCAGCGCCAGGCCGCCGCGCCTGAGATCGACCGAATAGAGGTCGTCAGCCAGTTTTATTTTTTCAATGAGTTGTTCCATGGCGAAAGGAGGGTTTATTTGGTGGCAGACGGAGTTTCGCCGCCCTTGGGAAGGCTAAGAAAGGTCCGGCGCTGGCGACAGATGATGGCCGTGGGTATTTGCCGTTGGGCCGCTTTTTTCATCAGCCCGTATTGACCATACTGGTGGCTATACTTGAAGGTGATGGAAAAAAGTCCGAAACCGAGTATAAGGGTGACGGCTACCCAGAGGTAGGGTGGGATGCCGATGATATAACCCACGGCAAAAACGAGCAGCAGACATACCAGGCCGATGGCCAGGTAAGAAATATATTGTCCTTTAAGGCCGCGGAATTCGATGGGCTTGTTGATGCCCCGGTTGATGGAATAGATAGTGTTGGACATAAAATAAGTTTTTTAAAAGAGCGGGTGGGTATTGCACCCAGCCCGCTCGGAGGAGGAATTGGAAGGGAATAAGAGAGAAGAAGTTTATCGCTATTGTGCTATGCCGGTCGGATGGATGTAAGATTCAATGATGTTGCAGATAGCCACTGTAAGCGCCTGATCGCCGGTATTGGCTGGACTAAAACAAAATGCACCAAATGCAGGACCGCATTGGTCGATGAGCCGGCTCACCTGGTAGGTAAGCGTTCCATTTTCCCGCCACAGCGCATACTGCGCTGGTTGATATGTTGCCAGTAGCCCGGCGATGTAGTGATACTTAGAGGGTCGCCATCTGCGGGTCATTAGGTCGCAACAAATAACTTCTACCCTGTCAGCGGGTATGCCTTTACTTAAAAGCCACTCCTCTATTCCGCTTACCTGTTCTACCGTTATGGATAACAAACCGTCCAGTGAACGTTTGGCGCCGCCGTTTATGAGCAGCTCCGGCGCTTGCCGGGTTAAATATTCAAATAGCAGCTGGCGCAGTCGGCTGTGCATACCCTGGTTATGCTACTTTAAAGAAGCCACGCAGGATGGTGGCCACCACTACCAGGAAGATGCAGCTGCCAAACCACTGGCTGGCCACCTTACTGGTATCCTGGTCTCCACTGTTCCATTTAGTATACACCTTTGTAGCTCCGATGAGCCCGAGAACCGCGCCCACGGCATACATTAAGTCGATGCCGATACTGAAATATTTTTTTACTTCGTCCGTTGCATTGGTAACACCTGCCGCGCCATCCTGGCAATAAGCTGCAAGGGAAACCAGATTTAAAAGAGCTGTAAGGGTGAGGATAGAAAGTCTTACGTAGTACTTTCTGCCCACACATTTTATTCTAACTGCACAATACCGTTTCATACCTCGTTAAAATGTGATGGTGATAAATGATGAGAAAGAGCTAATGAAAAAATGAAAAGGGCCGGGCGGGCCCGTAACCCCGCACCTACTGTCTCTCACTGCCGCCCGGGCACCTTTTCACCCCTATTCGGGTTGTTCCCACAGGGTGTCAGTTTCGGAGCGCGTGATCTCCAGATCACGGTCTACCTTAGCTGCTTTGATGATGATATTTCCAATGGCTGATTTAAATGCGGCGTCACTGAGTACCGGGTAAAGGGCAACGTGTTTGCTGATCTCAGCCATCATAGAGGCTTTGTCCGGGTAGCTGACATGATCGCCGATAATGCGGTCGATGTCGTTGGCCAGCATTTGGAGGGCCTCAAAGCTGTGATCTTGCTGGTCCTCATCCTGCTGCCAGTTTTCCGGCCCTTCCTGGTCCAGCTCTTGGTCAGCCGCGTTGGCTGTGGGGGCATAGGGAGAGGGCTCCGGATGCCAGAATACTTTTTCTTTAACCGCATTATTTTCAGCAGGGGGGCTCATCGGGTTGCTTTTACGCTGGGGGATCACAGTGATCTTGCGCAGCAGTATCAACCCGGCATAGTACACACCTATTCCGACGACGGTGTAGGTGGCAAACTGCGCCCACGAGATGTTGTTGACGAGCATGTGATTTATTTTTTCGTTTACTAAATCATTGTTTCGTCACAAAAGTGGCTTTGCGGAGAGGCGAAATCTGTAAGGTTTCCGTAGCTGGGGAAAATAAAATTTACAGGGCTTCCTCATCGTCCTTGTCCATGCGCCGAAGGAGCGCATTTTTGACGCCGTCAAAAAACGGGGTCCTGCTTTTTTTGCGGATACGCATGTCTTCATAGTATTTGTAGATAGTGTTCTCAATCTTGACGCCGAAGACCTCTTGAAAGTAGCGGGCAATTTTTTTTACTTCCACCTTGGTGTTATTAAACACGCCATACTCCTGGAGCCCGTAGATTAGCTCAGCCAGCGCTGTTACAGAACCCGTCCACACCAGCCTTTCAGTGGGCGTAGTCGTGCTGGTACCATCCGGGGAGATGGTGCGCTGTTGGTCGTTCAGATAGGAAAGCATCAGCCGGTGACTGTGGATGCAGGCGATCTTAAAACTCATGCGGGCATAGTATCGCTTGTCATAGAACAGCGGGAAATCCCCATCGATAAATGGAAGCTGGTCGTTTGCGCTACGGGTGAAGTAGAGGTTGTCCAGGTGTGTGGACTCCGTGAGAAAATAGCGGAAGAAGTCCCGGTGCAACTGAGAGAACTGGCTGATGCGCTTTCGCTCTTGTTGGAAGAAGACTAGCTTTTCCTCGGTGGAGGCCATCTCACACTTACTTTCCAAGTGCAACAGCCGGACATAAAGCAGTAAGCGGCCATCAAACTCTGGACGGATGGTTTTGAAGAAGCTGATTTCTTCCTGTGTGTCTTGGAATGCATGATTGTCCAAGTAAAGGTTAAGCCGTTCAATATAGGCGTTAATCTGGGCGATGTTGGTAGAGATGGCTCTAATAGAGTTTCCTTCATTTCTTAGGATAGCGCCGGTTACCTCCAACATCTCAAGGGTGAGTTGAGATAGGTTCCTGTCCATGGGTAAAAGTTTAAATGGATAAGCTGGTACAGGGATTTGGGGTGTCCATCAAAAAACCAAGGACAAAAAAAAGCATATGCGTCCCTGTTACCATGGGGGACTAGGTCCAATGAATGGGTGTACCCACCGGCAGACGGCTGGGACTCAATGTGCTAGTTTGACAAAAAGGGAAAAGCGGCCAGTAGCGTTGTGGCCAAAAAGGCGGGATGGTGCGCGGCCGGCTGCACTTTAAATGCAGTCTGCAGGCTGCTAGGTGACAGCTGACCGTTGACCGTTGACCAGCATGGCGGGGGCTACCAGCTGCGGATAATTTCCAGCCACTTTATGACCCTTGCCCTGATGGAATGGACAGCGGAGGCTTTCATGTTGTTTTTATTTCCTTTACTGCGGAGGCTTTCCGGGCTTACGTCATCGGAGCCTACTGTGTTAAAGGCGTTAGAGATCACCCGGTAGATTTTAGAGCGATTGGTATCGGTAATAACGCCATCCTTCATAAGTAGCTCCACCACTACCGGAAGCTCATAAGAGGACAGGGCAGTATCGATCTTTTCAAAAGACCGGTGTTGTTGGTCGCCGTTGAGTTTGGATTCCTGGTAGGTGATTTCTGCCTCAATGAAGGACCTGATCTGTTGATTGGCAGGAGGTAGGTCGCCTGGCAATAGGGACGCTCCCGGGCGGATGATCACCTGCTGCAGCATCCGGATATAGAGCCGCAGTATTTTGATCTTATCTTCCGGCGTCGGAAGAGTGTCGAGTTTCTCCATCAAATTGAGTACGCAAAAGGAGATGTACTCCGGGGAATTGAAATTGTAATGTAGCAGCACTACGTTGAGCAGGACGTTGGTCTTGGACTCGTTGAAGGGGATTTCTTTGAGTTGATTGGAAAGGATTTTTAAAAAATGGATGGTGTAGGTGTCCAGGTCTTCCTGGATGCGCAGTTGCCTCAAGTCAGAGGAGAGCGCTTGCAAATAGGATAGCTCGTAGTAGGTGATTCCGGTGGGATTGGTTGCCCTGTTGACCAGCGGCTTGAGCGCAATGGAGAGCAGGGGTTTGTCAACCCGGGTGGAATGGTATAGTTCCTGTATCTGGCTGACCATCTTTCCCATCTGGCGGCCCACGATCTGGCTATGCGTGTAGGGCAGTGGTGTCAGGGGGTTTAGATACCGACCGAACTGTTTACTGAAGTCATCGATGGCAACGGTCAGCTGTTGGCAGACATTGTCGTAGACCGTTGGTGGCATGGGGCTCGCGGCAGAAGCGGATCCAAACCGGAAGATGCTTTCCACCAGGTCGTTGAACTTGCCTTGCAAGGTATGTACAAACCGGCTGGCCTCCTGCTGATCAGCAAGGCGGGAAATGGCATTGAGCGATTGTTGGAAAAATGAAGCCAGGGTCTTGTCAAGATCAGGAGCCCACTGGCCCCAATGGATATCTGCCTGGGGCAACTGCTCCTGAGACAAGGAGGCAAAGTTGTTGACCAGGGTTTCAATTGCAATAAATAATTCGTCCATAGTAATAAGGTATTTAATGGGATCCGGCTAACAGGGTGGCTGTTTGTTTACAGGCATGGGGTAGCTAAGATGTACTACTATGGAGGCTTAACGATGGATGCAGGCCTTCGAGGGCCATCTTTCAAGATACAAAAAAAGCGGCAGAAATTAAAATGAGATTAGAGCCTAGTGCCGGTTAAAGTCCCGCTTATCGAAAACTAGGTAGGTGCGTGTGGATTGGCAAGGTTTGACGAGCGTAGAATACAATAGCATGCATGATCGCGCTTTAACAAGCGGCCGGCTTCCTTTAAAATCATTAGGTGTGCTGTTTAATGATAAAAATGTTTTCAGTGCTGATCAACTTTCCAGGGCGCCGTTTTAATGGGTAATGTGACTATAGTCACTAAGGCTACACGGGCGGCCGTTTCATGACAATAAGATAGGAATTCAATTTGTCTATTGCTCATAAATTAAGTTTAAAGCTATTTACTATATTGGATGTATACACGAACTTAATATTTTCTTAACCCTACCCATGACCATTGAATGAATGACATTCCTTTTGAAATCTACCTTTCCAAGAACCGGCGGATTGAGTGGATTGCTGGTATCCCCCATAATTGGCCCAAAGGACAAATGCCCGGTGCTGAGAGCTATTACGCTGAAATTAAAAATAAATGCCTGATTGTTTTAAAAGCTATTGCTACCAGTTCGGGCGTGTGCTGGTTCCTCTATTATGAGGCTAGGGAAGAAACGACCTTCCTGCTAAAAATAAAAGGCGACCAATATAATATGTTTTACCTGATGGATGGACAGGTGGAGTATCGAAGCAGAGCGCAGGTGGCCTTGGCAACAGCCGGCCAGCTAAATATCATTAGAACCTCATCTGTCAACCATGAAGTATTTCTGTCTAAGGATAATGACATGGTATCAGCCAATCTTTTTATCCCGTTCAAAATGATAAAGACCTATCAGCATACCTTCCCTTCGCTGGCGTCGGCTTTGCTTAACCTCCGGGACGTGAAGGAGGCGACCGTTTTTAGATGGAATGTGGAGGATGATGGTAGGCTTAAGCAGATTGCCGGCAGATGGTGGACCGAGGGCTTGACCGCTTCGGTGCGCAATACAGAGATGGAAAAGTTTGTCTTTAATGCCTTTGATCTGTTGGAAATGTCAATGGTAGCAGAAAGTTTGAGCAATGAGCACCAGCTGGAATCACTTCGCAAAGTAAGGGCCCGGTTGCTTGCCAGCCTTTTTCATATGCATCCACCATCACTAAGGGAATTGTCGCAGGCTGTCGGCATGCATGGTAAAATGCTGGAGCGCCTATTCAAAGCAAGTTTTGGCATGAGCATGCTCCAGTTTTTTCTCCAGGCCAGGATGGAAGCTATCTACCGGCGCTTATGCTGTAGCCTAAAGCCGCTTGCCGAAATAGCAACCGAGTTTGGCTATGAAGACTATTCCAACTTCAGTGCAGCAGTCCGACGAAGGTTTGATCAGACACCCTCCCAAATCCGCCAGTCAGCTAAAAGAAAAGACTGAACGGGAGTCCATCACTCATAAAGCCTGTGTCGAATGTTCACAAAAAATTGTCTGTCTGTTCATAACAAAAAGTTTAAACGATAAACGTAGCTTTGACCTAAGTAATCACGTTCATCATAAAACCAGGGAGAATAAAAGAACTAATCTTGTCAATTTGAGAATAGGAGTATCTATGGGCCCAGGATACGCTAATGCTAGTAAAGTAGGACGCAACTCATCCCCAGATTAAAAAGCTATTGTTAGGATTTTATAGTTCACATCCCCTCATTTCTGACCACCTGTTTTCCAGTTCCGCTTTAAGGACGCGGGATAGATATGCCTATGGCCCTGATAATTCATTGCCAAATTTATCCGCCATGAAAAGATCAACGATAACAGTGTGGCTATCGCTATTCTTTGTAGTCCTTTTTACGTATGCCGCTGCCATGAAGTTGCTAACGTTCGCCCAATTTAAATCGCAGCTCGGGCTTTCCCCGCCGCTCAGCGCTTACGCCAGTTGGCTGGTAGTGATGGTTCCTGCTTTGGAGCTGGCCAGCGTCGCTGCGCTGCTATTTCCAAGAACGAGACTGCTTGGCTTTTATGGAGTCTTTAGCCTCATGGTCATGTTTACTACATATATTATCATCATTCTAAAGTTTAGCCAGTATGTGCCCTGCAGCTGCGGTGGCATACTACAGGACATGACCTGGCGACAGCACCTGGTGTTTAACATTGGTGCTACGATACTGGCCGCCCTCGGCGTGCTGGCAAGTCCTTCTTGGCAGGGCCATCGTTATGTGCTTGGCTCATGGCGGCTTTGATAGTCTCCATGGCCGGTGACTCCCCTCATTACTTGCATTAGGATCCTAAGCATAAACAAAAAATTGTTCACCTAAAAAATTTAAGAGAATGAAAAAGCACAATCTGTTTTTCGGCGCAGCCGTTGCGGCAGCTTTACTCGGAGCGGTAGTGACCAATGCCCATTCCAGGTTTCTGGATGGCTTCCAACAGAGTCCTGGCGCTTGTACGGCGGTATCCAACATTCCGCCCGGCTGCAACCTGACCAGCGGTACTCCCTGCACGAATTTGTATTTCAACAAATCAACCTCTAATCCTGCACAGTGCGTGGATCAGCGCTTCCACATTTAGTAGGCCGGTTTTTTAATTCCTTATGTCGGCTGGCAGTTTTTACACTGCCAGCCATTTTAATTTTGTTCCAACATGAAAGGCAGAATCAAAATTCTGGCAGTGCTCTTTTGCATGGCGGTCGGTGTGCCGGCAGTACTCAACGGGCTCTCCAGCTGGAAGACCCGCGTTAGTGGCGCCTTTCTTCGCGCCTATCCTCCCCATCTACTCACGGCCGGCCGCTCCATCAATCTGGGTGTAAATTCTTACTATATAGCGGGTGCCTCCGGGCCTTACCTGCTCCTGGGCAATTATACCAACCCCCGCGTTGCCTTACGCGTCAGGACGGGCGTAATGGACACGATGGCGGTGGCACTTGCCTTCCCCGCTGGCAAAGCCCCCTCACTGGCTTCCCGGCTATCCGTTGCAGGACCGTCGGCCTTTGTAACAGATGGCTTGCAGGGCGCGGTCTACCAGGCAGATGCTGGGCAGTTACAATTCGCTACCAGCGGTAGCCTCAGCGCCTATGGCTTTAACCAGGCGGCCGTTTTTGACGGGACCCATATTGGGCTCAGGCGATATGACCCACTCCGGCACCAGAATATCCTGAGCCTATATGGGCCAGGCCGTGGCCAGGTGACCGATCACGCCGAGCTACTCACCAAACAAGTGGACGGCGTGTTTTGCACGGAAGGTAAGCTGCTGCATTCAACGGATCCTGCGGTGTTTATCTATGTCTACCTGTTTCGCAACCAATACCTGGTGATGGATTCCAGTCTCTCCCTACTTTCCCGGGGCCATACTATCGATACCAACAGCGTAGCAAAGATCAAAGTGCAGACCTATGCCGATAGTACCCGCAGCCAGTTGGCGGCTCCGCCGGTGGTCGTCAACCGCCTGGCGGCCGCCGCACAAAATCATTTGTTGATAGCCAGCGAAGTGTTGGCAGATAATGATCCGGACCAGGTGCTGGATGGCGCCGCCATTGTGGATGTTTATGAGCTAGGTAAGGGATACCGGGAGAGCTTTTATCTTTCCAAACAAGGTCATAAAAGGCTCAGTGATATGTCCATTTACAACGGTGTGCTTTATGCGGTTATCGACCAGTACCTGTATTCCTATGCCCTGGCGCCCACCGTGCTTGCAAACAAATAGACCACGGCACTGCTGCCGTGGCCTATAAGTGGTTTTGAACTACCAGCCCCTATGCGGATACTGGCCGGTCGCCACCGTTTGCGACCGTCGATATAAAATAGAGCCTATCTTCTCACAACACCTGCGGCGGGGACCTGCATTAATCCGAGATCACAATGACCCGCATGGGTGTTGTTGATAAGGTAAGGGATAGCCCTGCGGCCTTTAATCCGGCTTTAAGTTTTTCAAAACTCCCGTCAAAGGGAATGCTTATCTGTAGTCCCGAAAGCCCGCCCGTGCTGTCGATAATGGGCGGCTGCAGGGGAAAGGCGCTATACAGCCGGTAGGTCAAATAATCGGACCCCACGCCGGAAAGGGCAATCTGGCCGACGTCGCTGTTGTCTTCAGGTTTTTGGTCCCGCCGGCTTCGGGGTATTTTACGCTCGTCCGCAACCGTGAGCTTCCAGCAAGGCATGGGTCTTGTCTGGATGGAGACGTGGTAGTTAAATACCGCTTGCAGTTGCGCCCTCATTACCGCCTGCAGGCGGGTGGCATTGGTTACACTGTCGGGAGCGGATTGAAAGTAGTAATAAAGCTGGTTGCTATCCTGGCCGTCGCTGGCAGGACGGCGGTGCGTTTGAAAGATGGGCACTGGCCATAATTTTCCGTAGGAGTTGGCCACGCCAGCAACAGGATAATAAACCAAGGTGTCACCATAGGCCAGGTAGTAGAGCTTTGATAGTGGAGCGCCGGCTACGCGGATCGCCTGGCCCGGCATATGGGTGGCAATCATGGTGGGTATGTAATGGCCCATGGCGGGTGTCCACCGCGCCAGGTAGGAGGCGGCAATGGCGCCGGTCTCACTGGCCGGGGTGGGGACAGCGGTTATTTGGGTGACCCGCTGGTCGGCCTCGTTTTGCTTTCTGCGCTCCGCCACAAAGGAGTCCAGTGCGGCCACGGGGGCGCCGGCCAGGAAGGCCCTGATATTTTCACGGGATAGTAATGTCCTTCCTTGTGAAAAATAACGGATGATTCCATGGCGATCTATCCAGGTATGTTGTCCCAGCGGAGCGCCTTTACCTACCAGTTGTTGATACAAGATCGTGTCCTTCGGAAAAGGCAACGCCATGAAGGGCAAATAGCCGTTGGATCGCAGTCGGTCTAAAAGCCGGTTGACCGTTGGCTTCAGTTCCATCGCTACGGCAATGATCTGCAGCTGGTCTGCGAATTCATGCTGCAGGGAATCCAGGTAGGGCATCTCCGCGATGCAGGGAGCGCAGTAGGTCGTCCAAAAATCTAAAATGACTGCCTTGCCTCCTACTTGATCGGTACGAAGCTGGCCCGGACTATAATTGAGCACTTCAGTAAAAGTGTAAGCCGGCAGCCGGTCTCCCGGTTGCAGTTGCTGGCCCCTGGCTCCTATTTGGTAACAAACCAGCAGCAGTAATATGGTGGCTCGGAAATAAGTCATGATCAAAATTGTTTGAAGGCGGGCCACGCTGCCCGCCTTTGTTATTGGTATCCGTCGTTTTGGGATAGGTGGGAATTGTTAGTGATCTCTTTACGTGGAATCGGATAAAGATCAGCGCCTGGGCTCCATGGCTTGCCTTTGGTGGCGGTAAGTACCGATGCGGTAAGAGATAGCCTTTTTAAATCCAGCCAGCGGTGTCCCCATTCACAGAAAAGTTCCAGCTGCCTTTGGCGTAGTAATTGATTGCGGGTGGCGGCGGGATCATCACTGGAAAATGGGCTAAGACCTGCGCGGTTACGAATGGCGTTGATATCGAATACTGAGCCAGCAAGGTCAGACTGCTGTAGCCTTGCTTCGGCCCGGATTAGATAAAGCTCACCCAGTCGCAGTACGGTGGTTTGTTCGGGATAGGCAGTGCCGGCGGTGATGGTTTGAACTTTATACTTAAAGGGGAAGTAGTAAGTGCCGGTGCCATCCTGGTAGGAGCTTATCCAGTTCTGTTTGCGGAGGTCTGCCGCCTCAAAGCTGTCAAGGAGTGCAGGTCGGAGCGCCTGGCTGCTGGGGGCAGTGGTCAAGATATTAAAGTATCCGTCATAGGTAGGCGTGTAGGGAGAAACTGCGGCTAGTTGCCAGATGGCCTCTTGGCTTGATGGCGTAAAAACCAAGGAGAGATCGTCTTCTAATCTAAACAGCGAATTACCTTCCAGCAGCCGGCTGGCGGCTGCTTCGGCCGCTTGCCATTTACCGGTGTAAAGGTAGACCCTCGCCAATAAGGCGTAGGCTGCCCAGCTGGTAGCTCTTGCCCGGGATCCGCCGTATGGATCGTAGGTGGTCGGTAGCTCGGTGGCGCTGCTTTCCAGGTCGGCGGTGATCTGCGCGTAGACGGAGTCCGCTGGGCTGCGGGCCAGACGGTTGTTGGTCTGGTAATCAGTGGATAGCGCCAGCGGCACGGGCCCATAAAAGTTTACCAGGTAAAAATAGCAGAAGGCGCGGATGAATTTGGCCTCCGCGCCAAGGCGGGTCTTGACAGGAGTGCTCACGCCGGTGGAGCGACCCAGTCCTTCCAGCACCGCGTTAGTCATGTAGATGTAGTTATATGCCTCGGACCAGAAAGTGTAAACGTTGGTGTTCTGTGCGTTCAGGCTATTGGTATAAAGCTGCACCTGCTCGGCGGTAGGTGCATAGTTGATGTATTCATCGGCAGAAAGGCCGGCATACAATGTAATATGCCAGTTGGCAAATCCGGGGCTTTCCATCATTTTACTATAAATGCCATTGACAGCAGCTGCCGCCGTGGCTTCGTTGTCATAAACCGTCTGGCTAACCAGTTGCGTTGGCGGCGGTCCCGGGTCCACAAATTTTTTGCAGCCGGTTGCCAGTGGTATGGCTAGTGCGGTCAGGTAAAAAGTTATAATGCTTCGATGGTTCATGTTCGTAGGTTTTAAAATGTGACTTTAATGCCTGCGGTCCATACTTTAAGTGGTGGCAGGTATATCATGTATTGGGTTTCTGGGTCCATGCCTTTAAAGCCAGTAATTGTCAGCAAGTTTTGTCCCTGCACAAAGACCCGAGTAGCTTTTATGTGGAGCCGCTCACAGATGGGGGTGGATAGACTGTAGGATAACACTAGGTTTTTCAGCCGGATAAAGGAAGCGTCGGAGATGGCATTGTCGCCATAGTACACGGCGTTGCTAAAACTGTTATAGGCATCACTGGCGTAGTCCTGCGTGAAACGCTGTACGGTAGTATGGTCTCCCGGGTGTTGCCACCTGGCAAGCACCTCGGTGGGCTGGTTGCCATAAAATCCAGGCGCGGTGAAGGCTGTGCCGAGATAGTTATACCCCGTCTGTTTTACAAACTGGAATAAAAAGACAAGCGACCATCCCCCGTATTGTAGGTTGTTTTCCAAGCCACCGTACAAGCTCCTGCCGACACGTTTGGAGGTAACCAGATCGGCCGGATAGGTTGGATAAAGGGTAGCCTGCCCGCCTGCGGCGCTGGCAAACTGGTAGGCGCCTGTTGTCGGGTCTACGCCCAGGGAGCGGTAGAGGGGTTTGGTGTCCAGTGATTTTCCGATGATATAGGAAGTGGCATAGGAGGAACCCTCCAGTCCCGGGAAAGCCACGAGTTTATTGGTGGGGATGGTCAGGTTAAAGGAGGTCTTCCAGGAGAAATATTTGCCAGAAATATTTTGGCTTGTCAGTTCCATTTCCCAGCCGCTGTTGCGGATCGTAGCCGGAAGGTTATATTGAACGCTGGTGAAGCCGCTGACGGCAGACAAGGCGTAACCTACCAGTTGATTGGAGCTTCGGTTGTTGTAATAGCTAAGGGTGTAGTAAACCCTGTCTTTGGCAAAGCCCAGTTCCAGGGCTACTTCCAGCTTCTTGTTGGTCTCCCAGCTGTAGTCGGGATTTAGGAGCCGCACCGGGTACAGTCCAGGGCCTCCAAGGTAAGGCCTGGCGGTGGGTTGATAGGCATCCAGGTACACGTAGTCGCCGATCTTGTCATTTCCGGTCAGGCCATAGCTGCCCCTAATTTTGCCGAAGCTCACCGCAGGCGCCAGTGCCGAGGCGAAGGCTTCCTTGCTAAATACCCAGCCAGCGCCCACGGCGCCAAAGTTGGCAAATCGTCGGCCCGGCCCGAACCGGCTGGAGCCATCGCGCCTTCCACTCACCGAGAGCATGTATTTGTCCTGCCAGTCATAAGATAGCCGGCCGAAGAAGGCGTTGTACCTGTACAGGTACCCATCGTTGGCATCCACATTGAGTGTGGTGGCTGCCTTGATATTTCCCAGCAGGGCGTCACCGGCAAAGCCGGTAGCAGATATAGACTCCGAAGCGTCGCGTGTCGATTGAAAGGTAGCACCGGCCAGTGCATGGAGCAGGCCGCCGGCAATACTGCGACGGTAGTGAAGTTGTGGTTCCAGGTTCCATGTTTTAACGCTGTGATGGGCGTAGGTAGCGCTGCCGGAGGTCAGACCATATCCTGGGTAAAAGGTGGAGAGGGGATAGAGCTTTAGTTCATCTACCAGCATTTGGTTGTAGCCGCCGTCCACCTGTAGGCGCAGGCCTTTAAAAATCCTATAATCGAAGGTGGTGGTGGCAATCAGGTTGGAGGTATGCACTTGGTAGGGCTGTTTGAGGGCAGCGTAAGGATTCATAAAGGCGCCCCCGAGCCAGTTGAGCGCACCGGTGGAATCGTAGATAGACGGAGCATCTGGCGGTAAGTTGGCGATCAGTGCCGTCGGGTCGGTGGACGGCAGGTGGTTGGTTTCATCCAGATACATGGCTGAAATACTGGAGCGTAGTTTCCCATCCAGGCTGCTATGGCTTGCCTGAAGGTGTGCCGACCCTTTGTCGTCTCTGAAGTTTCCAGGGATGGGCGGCGTCTCCCGGATAAATCCTCCACTGAGCAAGTATTGGGTTTGTTTACTTCCTCCGGCTACCGACCCGTTGATATTGGTAATGGAGGAGTGACCGCCGATGAGTTGTTTTTTCCAGTCGGTGTAACACGTGGTGTCAAAGGTGCCGTTGATATCATAGTCATAAGGTTGTGGGCTTGCACCATCGTTGGCAAATGCTTCATGGCGCATCTGCAGGTACTGGGAGGTGTTTAGAAATTGCAAGCTTCGCGTGATGGCCCCGATGCCGGTAAAGGCGCCCAGGTCCACGCTGGTGGAGCCTTCTGTGGCCTTTTTGGTAGTGATCATCACTACGCCGTTGGAGCCCCGTGACCCGTAGATGGCCGTAGCGTCGGCGTCCTTTAGCACGGTGATGCTCTCGATGTCAGCCGGGTTGATTGCCGCCAAGGGACTAGAAAATGGTAGCACCGGCCCGGATGTACCCGAGGCTACCAGCGAGGTGGAAGGAAAGGGTACTCCATCCACCACGTATAGCGGGTCCGTTCCACTCGATAGACTGCTTTGGCCGCGAATTTGTACTTTAAAGCCAGCTCCCGGTAGTCCTGTGCCTTGCGTAATGGCAAGGCCTGGTACATTGGCCGACAGTGCAGAGAGGACATTGGTGACCGGTTGGCGTTCCAGTTGGTCCGTAGTCACCTGCGAGAGGCCGGCTGTGTTGGCCTGCCGGGTGACCTTTCCATAGGCAATTACAACGCTTTCATCTAGTTTTTTGGGCGATAGCGGAAGCGTGATATACAGCTGGCGGCTGGTAGAGACCATCTCTGTACTTTCATGGCCCACTGCACTGATCTGCAGGACAGTGCCGACGCCATGATGATGCAGTATAAAAAAGCCCTTTTCATCCGTGATAGTGCCATTGGTAGTCCCCCTCACCCGTATGGATGCCCCTTCCAGGGGGCCCTCTGGCCCATGAACGAATCCAGTCAGATCGTCTTCTAAACCAGCAGGTGTTTTGGATTTGCTTTTGACTACAATGGTCTCGTGAACAATCTTAAAGGTAATGGGCTGGTCCTTAAAACACAGGTTCAGTGCCTTGTCAAGGGAAAAGTCCTTTATATCGATTGTTACAGGCTTACAGCCGATCAGCAAACTATCATCGTACCAAAACCGGTACTTACACTGGCTTTCGATGGCTTTAAACACGGTGCCAATGGGCGCTTGTTTAAAGGAGAGAGAGATTTTTTCCTGTGCCTGGCTGCTGGTGCTGACCAGCAGCACTACAGTGGTCATTAAGAGGGCCATCCATCGTAGTTTGGCCCGGGGTTCGGAGCGGGTAGGTGCAGGTAGCGGCTGCGGCCTACCTTGGCCGGTCGCAATCATTTGCATAGCTTTGTTTCGTTTTGGGTTAACAATGACAGTCCTGGGACGATTGTACTAACACCCATCACGTTCGGATCCCGCTTGCATCGGGGTCCGTTTTTATTGATGTCCGTCGCTGTCTTTCGACGGTGGTGCTAATTAGTTTTTGGGTAGGTTATCTGGCCATTCACAGGAATTATTTTGAGAAGCGGTCGGGTCTACTCTTTTTTAGGCGATAGGGTCAGTGTTTTTCCATTTAAGGTGACGTCTAAGTCGGTTGCTTGCATAACACTGAGCATGACTGCGGCATCATAGGACCGCGGGAAAACACCCGTAAAGTGCCGGCTGCCAATTCCTCCCTTTAGGACAGCATGGATATCGTACCATTTCTCCAGTTGGTACATGATGGTTGCCATATCCGTACTCCGAAAATCAAACAGGCCGTTTTTCCATGCTACCACAGCAGTGGTATCTACCAGCTGCTGGTGCAAGGCACCCTTTGCGTCGATACCGACTTGCTGACCTGGTTGCAATACCTTACTGCCGCCGGTAGTACTGACTTGTACCTTACCACGAAGCAGAGTGATGGTGGAACTCGGACGGTCGTTGTAAGCGTTGACGTTAAAGGCAGTGCCCAGCACGGTCGTCTGACTCGTGGCGGTGGTGACAATAAAGGGTTGGTGAGCCTTGGCGGCCACCTCAAAGAAAGCCTCACCCTGGACCGTCACTGATCTGGAAGAGGGTCCGAAGGCCACCGGATAGGTGATCTTTGTATCGGCATTGAGCCAGACCCGTGTTCCATCTGGCAGCTGCAGCCGGTAGGTCCCACCGCGGGGGGTGGATACCGTATTATATCCACTCCCTGCCGGGCCGGCGTCGGGTAGGGCCTGATAGGAAAGCAGACCGGTATCTGGGGTTGACAAGTGGCTGGAGCCCTGCGTGAGCGAAAGCGGGCGGCTGCCGTTTCCAAGCGACAAGGTGCTGCCATCGCTCAAGGTAAGGGTGGCTTTTTGAGAACCTGGAGCGATATGTAAGGAATCGGCATTTTGGGGGATTACGGCCATTTGGGACTGCGCCTTTTTTGAAGGAGCCAGGTAAAAAAGCAGCATGGCCAGGACGAAAATGAGGGAGGCAGCGCCTGCCCAGTATTTAGGCCGCCGGTACCAGACCACTGCGGCCCTGGTGTGCTGGCTGGCGCCTTCCAGTTGGATAAGGGACAAGGCTTTGCGGGCTTGATCGGGTGTTGAGCCGCCTTTAAAATACCCGGAGGCAAATCCCTTGTCGATGAAGGCTTCAAACTCGACCTGATAAACGGGATCCTCTGCGGCGGTGAGTAGTTCTTGCAATTCTGCTCCTGACAGTTTATCATCGTAGTACAGCTGCAAAAGGGCTGTAAATCTTTCCTTTGTCATGATGGTAAATTTTGGGGCGATGGCACTGCCACCAGTATATAGATAACCTGGAGGGGCGGTGGTAGGGTGCCAGTAAAAAATAAATTATTTCAGCAGCCAGGCCATGGCCAGGGGAAGCAGGTAGGTCTGATACTGGGAAAGGAATTTGCGGATAGAAGCCAGCGATTTGGAGATGTGTTCTTTTACGGTAGGCACGGAGATGCCCATAATGCGAGAAATGTCTTTGTGGGCCAGTCCCTGGTCCCGGCTGAGGCGGAAAGCCTGTTGTTGCTTGGGCGGCAGCAGCGTAATAGCTTGCTGGACGAGCTGCTCTTGTTGGCGTCCCATAAGCAGGTGTTCAGGGTCTGGGGCGCCGGTGGGTGGCACGCTCATTTGTTGTCGCTGGTATTTTTGGAGGATGGTCTGTTTTTTAAACCTGGCGACGATCAGGTTGCGGGCGCAAACAAATAGGTAGCTGGAAAGGTTTTCGATCATCTCGGTCTGGTGCCGTTTTTCCCATAAGGTGACAAATACCTGCTGGCAGACATCCTCGGCGGCGGCTTTGTCCTTAAGTAGTTTACTGGCCGCGGTAAAAATGCTATCGTAATGATAAAGGAACAGGGTTGAAAATGCCACGGCATCATCTTGGGCTAACCTAAAAAGAAGGGCTCTTTCATTATATGGTAGGGGGCGGCTCATGGACCGTAAAAAACAATGGGTTGAGTCGCCCAATTTAAGGGTTTATTGGTTCATGACCATTTTTTTAGCAGGATTCCTCATCTATTTGACCCGGTTCTGCACTATCCATACCCATCGAACGCCTTCAAATCAGCCGAGTGACAGGCGATAATAAAATATTGCTGCTCGGTGGCATTTACGGGAAGTGTGGCTTCTAATAATGGTGGAGAAATGCTTTGTTGCATTTTTTCAAACATAAGGACAAGTAGCGCCCCGGGCTAAACTTTATCCGTTTTGTTTTTGCCAAAGGGAACTTTCAGAGGTTACCCAATACTCACCGAGCCGGATGAGCCGTCCCCTTTGCAGGTATAAAACGGCCCTCCAGCCGGGCGAGATTTTAATCAACCTTCTTGGATTCGAAGGTCGTTTTGTATATCCTGTTTGTTATTCAAGGATGTTTCAATTGTTAAAAGCGATGTGTGTAATTGCTTGTTTACGCAGACGGGCATCCAGCACGGAAAACGCCAGGGTTGACCTTTGAGCTATATTGCAATTTTGATCAAGTTATACGGTTCAGGGCCCTTGGATCAAGAATTAGTACGCATTCTTCATATTTTTTTGAAAAGTAGAGAATTGTACACGTGCAATGGAATCTAGGGATTTGCTGGTATAGAATTCCAGCGCCTGATCGATTACCAATTTCTTTTGTTGGAGATCCAAAATCGGAGAAGGCTTTATTTTTTGATAATATGCTCGTCCCAGGCTATCTGCTTGTCGTATCATACTGTAGTCTCCCAAAAGGTCCGTGTTAAGTGATTCCGAAACGTCTTGCTTCATTATCGTAGAGTCATGCGCTTTTAGACACCCTATAAAGGCGGTATTTTTATACGCTGTTATCCAATTGCGCTTTTCCTCCCTTGGAGATGGTCCAGTTCGTGTGGACGAACATGCAAATAGTAGTACGGAAAAAGCTAATAAAATAATGTTTTTCATGTTAGTTAATTTAAGGCCCACAAATAAATAAAAGCTACACCATCGGCGAAATGGCAACCACGCTTACAAGTCGAGCCATCGAAAACATCCGCATGGCCGCTTGCTCCAAAATGAGCAGGATAGGCAGGTCGCATGATATATATTCCTTTTTTACCTTGGGATCATATATTGGGTGCCAGCAGGAGGCGGTGTAGTTGGCATTGTATAATTAGGATCAGCATTGCAGCTAACGGGTGGGTAATCGGTAGATACGGATCCCCCTGCTGGGACGCCTCCCCCCGGGCCGCCTGGATCACTACCACCACCTCCGACTGGGGGGACGACGGCAGGGTCGCAATGCCATTCGGTATAATATCTAAGGCTTGTGGTACCGGGGGTTGGTGGGTTGTCGCAAGTACATTTTGAAATCTGGTCATAGGTGTGTCCTGCGCAACTACAGGTAGTGCCAGGAGTGGTTGTTACAGTTACATAAGTAGTAACATCACATTCTGGGCCCTCATCGGGATTGATTATAACAGGGGTGGCGTCGTCAGTTTTCATGGTGTTAATACTCGTTTTCTTTCGGTCATTCGTCGAGGTTCCACTTGTGTCACGCGGCAGAACAGATTGGCTCACTTGGAGGCCATCTGCAAAAAAATACCTGCTCTTTTTAGTGCCGTCTAAATTATTGACCACAATGTCACCGTCGAATGGCCTGTCTACGAGAGATGATAACCATTTGGCAGAGGGTTTTAAGACGACCCATTCGCTAATAACCTGGTTGTGCTCGTCTTTGTACATCATCAAGAAATTAAGGAATCCGTAAGGGACCATCTGTTTGTCGTTTACCACCGTATACACGTCCTTGCGGTACAGAGGTGCCAGGACTGCATCAAAATTGCTTTTTAGTACCCTTGTTTGAGCGCCATCCCATTGTGGAGATTGTTCGCCCAAACTGGTATCGGCTTCTTTATAGGCAGGGGAGGACTTTCGAGCGCTTTTGCCGGCACCAAAATGGGTGGCATAAAATTGCCTCGCTTCCTCGATGGATAATGATCTGCTGCCGGAGCTACTCTGAGGTATAATCTCTCGTTTACATGACGACAGGTAAATGAGCATAGCGGCAACCGAAACTACTAGCATACCCAAATAGGTAAGGTTCTTTTTCATAAAAGTTCAGCTGTTTGAGTGGGGTGAGAATTTTGTTAATAACAACGCGGTTAACCTATTGATGGCTTTATTTAGGCCAGAGATAAAAACGATTGTAATTGAAAAATGAACTTAATTCCGACAGCCAAACTATTACCGGCTAGCGTAGAAGATTTTTCGTGAAAGAGGTCGATGCGCTTTCCTCTCATGCCACGGTACAGACGGATAACTACTTTTTGGACTATACGATTCAATAATACCAAAAATGACCATAAAAAAGCAAACATTTTTTTATTCCGTGTTGGACGAAGTGGCTTAACAGCTATTTGTCCTGATCCAGCACAGGGAAAATGAAGGCGAGATTACCTTTTTTAAAGAGCCTGCATGGCCTTATGCATTCTTTTTTGAAGGTACACTAGTAGGTGTACGGTAGCGCAGTCTTGGCATGGCCCTACAGGCTGCCATCGAAATTCTCATGGAATAATTGATCCTATCCTTCTTCCATGCCATCATACTCGATAGAACGCCTCCAGGTCGGCCGTGCTCCAGCTCAAAATTGGTTAGAAACAGCCCAGCAGCCGGGTGAGATATTTTTACTGTGTCGCCATCCCCCCTTATACGGATGGCCCTAAAACGTAGGCGGCGGCTCCCGGGATACCAAAGCCGACATGGACGTACTGGCAGTCAGCCATGCCGATTAGGATGGTCGCTTCTTCTAAAAGCCGGCCAGCTGCTTGGGCGCTGGGGGAATCCAGGTCAAATCCATGGGGCATGATGGCAAAGCTGGCCAGCCGGCCAGCCAGGCTATTACAGACGGGAGAAAGCAACCGGACGTAGTCGGGGCCTTGGCCCCAGAGGAGTCTACGAAGCTGTTCATGAAGTAGGTGGATTTCGCCGAGGCCTCCGATGGCGATGATGGCATTATGTTGGAAAGTGTTCATGGCAACGTTTTTTGCTTGTTTAGGATGGTTTGGATGGGTCCACAAAGAGCAGGTGCGCAAGGTTGGGATCACTCTTGATGCGCTCCATTTCTGACTGGACAATGTCAAATACTTCGTTCTTTATGGTGATGAAGTGGTCTTGTACTTCCTGGTCAGTGATGTTTCTTACTTTGGGTAAGGGTTTGTATGCTTTCTCCTGCGCGTTGATGGCCGGAAAGTCCAGGTCCAGCCGGCAGTGAAAGGCTTTGTATTTGATACGCTGATCGGGGTTGTCGGCTACCATGCCGACGAACTCTCCGGAGGACAGGTTGGCGATCCTGCTGGGGGGCACAGCCAGGTCCAGCTGCGTATTACGGGAAACGGAAGTATCCTGACGGTTAATGGAAACGCTTTCTCGCTGTTGGACGATCTTTCCAATGCGGTCGCTGACAAGTTTGGCAGTATCGCCCACCGCCTGGCCGCAGAAGATATTAGAACAAATGTTCATGATCACTTCTGCCTGTTCGCGGGAATAGTCTTTTTTGAGCTGCGCGTAATCCTGGATGGCTAAAATGATGGCAACGCGGTTATCGATACCCGCGAGCGATCGCTATTAAATTTTCTATCCCATTCCAGAAAATGGAAGAAAATTCGTCACAAATGATTCCGCATTTTTCCATGCCTTTTTTTGCGACCAGTCGACCCACGCGGGTAATGTATAATGAAAGTACTGCACCATAGATTTGGACCTTGCTCGGGTTGTTGCCCACCGCTACGATTTTGGGATCATCGGGATTATTGATGTCCAGGCTGAAGTCATCACCACTCAAAATATAATAGAGCTGGGGAGAGGTCAGGCGGGCCATCGCAATTTTTGCACTCGCTATCTGCCCCTCGAGTTGTTCGAGCGCTCGGTGTTGATAGGCCGACGCGAAAACATTGACGAGCCCCTCGATGGTTGGCTCAGACTGCAGCACCGGGAAGAGGTCATCGTATGGCATGCCCATAAGTTCGATCACATGCGGGAGTGTACAGAAGGCGCCATCCTTGTATTTGCGCAAATACCAAATGCAGGCGGTAACAAAGTTGATAGCACTCTCCACCCAGAAATCCCCAATTTTTTTTATCCACTCGCGGTTTAAACCCAACAGGATGGTACGGGCGGCCTCCGATGCATCCGTGATATCGAGCATGGTGGATGGCTCCAATGGATTGCACCGGTGGGAAAGGCTCAAATCGTCAAAGTTGACGAAGTAGAAGGCAGGCGGCTTTCTGAAATTGCCTTTATACTGCAGCATGGCATTATAGGCAATAAGAGAAAGGTCGGGGAACTTGAAATCGTATAAAAAAAGACAGTAGCCCTTCTCTATCATTTGGTAGATAGAGGGCCGGATCAGTCCCACGGACTTGGCCGCGCCGGGTCCGCCAATTATCAAGGAGGCACGAAACGGATTGACTACCGAAATCCACATCTTCCGCAGCTGGCCTTTCAGGTTATAGGTAGCCGGAAAGTTTAGGCTGTAGGGGTTGTCGAGCCTTTCTTCCTGTTGGGGGAAAGACTCATTTTCTTCATTAAAGACGTCTTTGCCCAGGTTGATCTTGATGAGGCGGGACACTTTGGCACCACCGGCTAAAATGAGTATAAATCCTAGTCCAGTGGCAAGGATATAAATGACGGCAAGGTCAGTGGCTGCCAGCGTCAAATAGAAAAGAAAGCCGCTACCGAAATAAAGCGCCAGCCCCGCGACCAGGTATTGGATAATGGTTTTACCCTTGATCTTTTCCTCTTTTTTGCCGCGCTCTCCCACCAGGGAAATGGCAAGAATACCAAGGGCCATCGCTTTGCTCAGGTGCAAATTGTTAAACAGGCCGGTATTACTAAAACCGGTCAGCATGTCATGGACGATGCGGGTGGTTAGGCCCCACTGGTCAAAAGCGCTATAACAAAAAATATAAAAATGGAGTAGTAGTAATACTACACTTGCCTTTCTGAGCAGGTCTATGGTCGACCTGAGTGCTTGTTGATTTTCTCCTGAATCCATATTTGACGTTTTTTCATTTTCACAAATGAGGTGTTAGCAGGCGCACAGCGGCGCCTTACGAGCTTTTCTTCTTTTTCTTTTTGCGGGCTTCCGCCAGCAGTTCCCGGGGTAGGTAGGAGCCGGATGGCCCGCCCTCGAACATGGCTTCCACTACGTGATCGATTTGGGTCTGTAGCGTAAGGGGAATAGTAAAGTCGGTAGCCGCTGCTTCCATCCGGCCCAGGAAGGCGGAGTAAAAGGGCAGTCCTTGCAAGACCCGGATAAGCCGGGAGGTCAGTTCGGGAGAAAGACTGTTTGCTTTGAAATAGGCGTTTAGCTTTCCGTCAGCCGGTGTGTAGGACTGGGGCTCGGTAGAAATGTGGCCGAGCCGGTAAACACGAGACCCATCAGGACGCTGGACGGCCGATACCATGAGCCCTTGTTTGGCCCATCGCGCCATCACTTTGGGCAGGCCGCCAGTGTAGTCGGTGTTTGCCAGGATGTTTTGAACGAAATGTTGATTGAAGGCAATTTCATCAGCAGGGCCGGTGGCAATCGAAGCGAAGACGCTGGCGGCGCTGTAGGCCAGTCCCAGCTCCGTACCTTCAAAGGCGCAAAAGGTTTTATTGTCTACGAAGGTGCAGCTGGGCCCACCGGTAGTTTGATCTACCCCGATGTGGACAAAGACCCCGTCGGTTGCAAGCAGGTTTTTAAGTTCGGCCAGGTCCCTACCCTTGCGCAGTGCATGGTCCACCACCCGGATTAGGCGGCCTTTGAACTTATCGCGGGTCGGGGCTTTCTTAACAAAGAGTTCCTGCAGTTTCTTTAAGGTCGGTTTCTCGTAGATGGTGCTGGCTTTAATGGCATTGCCAACGCGCTGTCCGGTGTCGTCTATCAACTGATAGGATAAGCCACCCTGCTCATGTGCTATGGATCCCGGTTTACCGCGATAGGCTGCTACGTTAAACTGGTGCAAAATGGCGTCTAGGCCTTCCAGGCTGCTGAACTTATAATGCCATATCGAAGACCGGACCACATTGGAGATCGAGGCCTTTGTTTCGGCTTTGCTGTAGGTGACCTTGGGGATGTCGATGGCCGAAAGCAGATAGGCGGACTTCTTCTCCTGGGCACTGGCGGCCACCAGCCCAAATTCCTGTTCCACGGCCATGCGGGCGGGCTCTGAAACATCGCGGCCGATATAGTGCAAGCTAATGCGGTCACCATCTGACTTTATATTGGTGGTGGCGACGTGAAGGTGCGGATGATGGGTGTCGTTGTGGCGATAAATGAGATAGGGTTGGTCCCCGAAGCCGATACGCTGCATATAGGACCTGGCAATGTCTACCATCTGCTGGTCTGAGAGTTTTTCGGATGGATGGAATGCCAGGGAAATATGGACGGCATTTGTTTGTGCGATCCTGTTACGGTCTTGCAGGTCGGTAAAGCGAAATAGTTTGCTTTTAAAGTCCAGCTCATCTGGCCTGCAGCCAAAACCTTCCGCACCTATGCAGGAGGCCTTGCCGGCTTTGACTTTATTCTCATTATAATTGAGAATGCCACGGATGGTCTTTCCCGGTTTTACTTTTGCAACCATTTTAAGGCCAGTTGAGAAATGAGTGGATATATCTTTTCGAGTTGACGTTGCACCTGTGAGATGGTGGCGTCGGCCTGCAGCAGCAGGGCGGCTTTACCCGGTTGGCCCTTGAGGCTATTGAGATGGCGGGTGACCTGGTTTAAATTATTGCCTATGGCCGAAAGTTCCCGGCGCAGTAGCACCAGTTCCTCCATGACCACGGCCAAAGACCCATCCTTGGTGTAGACGGTGACCGGCTCCTTTGCAAGGAGGGCCCGCAGCAGTTCACTCATGTTGCGATACCGGGTCTGCCCGATCAGGGAAGATAAGCGGGCAAATTCCTTTTCACTGATGCGAGTCTTTACGTCATGGACCAGCAGCTCCTTTTGCTTGGTTGCCTTTTGCATGGCAGGTAGATTTAAGCGGCCGCACTACAGGCGGCAAAAGGGACCCGCCAGGCGGGCCCAGGGCACATTTGTGCACAATCGTACATCTTGCTGGTCGCCGCTTAGACGGCCGACCGGCAGGGCGCCTCCAGGGCGCCCTGAGCAGAAAAAGATGGGATGCGTCGCCGGTAAGTGCAACGGGGGGGGCGCTCGGGGGCGGTAGCGGTGTTAATGCTTTTTGCCCTGCTGTGGGCCAGGCTGCACTGCCGGTTTGCGAGCGGGTTGCCGGGCTTTTTCAGGGAAGGCTTTGCGCAGGATCCGGAAGGGAATATTGACGTTAAAGATGCTGTCATCGGCATATAGTTTAGGGGCCACCTGTTTTTTTAAGATGTCCGTCAACTGCTTTTCTCCTTCGGGTGTTTCCAGGTAACTGTTCACTGCGCGGGGCAGAACGACTTGGTGAAAAGAGTCCTTTTTAGGGTCTCCATATAATATGGCGTAACGACTGCGGATGTTTTTTAGCATTTCAAAATGCTGCCGGTTGATGCTTTCAAAATGAGCCGCTACGGCCATCTCCACCGTCAGGGCTAAAGACTCCTGCAGATCACTAGCGCCGTTTTTGACTTTTGTCTTCTGGGCCTGTGCCTGCTCCTGGATAAATACCTCTGCAGCGGCTATCGCACCGATGTCGGGAGCGGTCCTTGGAATAAACCGGACACTTTGAGTGGCGGGATCGTTGGTGATAAAGGCAGCTGGCTTCCCGTTTAAGAAAAGTTCCGCTTCAAATTGCCCCTGCATTTGGTAAGGAGCGGCGACGGCAGTTATGTTTTTTACTTCAATTTGCATGTTTTAAAATTTGATGGCATTAAACAATTTGTGGTTTATCGGTCGGTCACGGCGAGTGAAACGGGTTGCTGGTTTCCTTATGTGGCGTCTTATCAAGGATGCTGCGAGGGTGCTGAAGGATCGTAGCTATAACCTGGCCGCCTTGAAGATGTATCGATGGTCTGGTTCCCATAACGATGGCTGGCTGGTTAGCATTCAGGTGGCAGACAGATAGAATGGTCTCTGGTCGGAGGCAAATAGAATTCGGTGGTAATAGCGCCATTTACTTTTTACGTCTGTTGCTATAATATCCACCCTTGATCTGGCGGCCAAGGCCGTCTTTTCTGTCCTGGTGCTTTTTACCTTCAATGAGAAAGAACGCCTTGTCTGAGGAAGGCAGTTTTTCTCCGCTTGACTTTTGCCAAACCAGTGGTTGTCCTGGTTTTGAGCTTAGTTCCATGATCATCTTTTGAAGAACCAGTTCACGGGTTTCCACCTGGAGGCTGTACTCAAATTGTAATGTTGCATGGCGGGCACCATACTGTCGCTGGGCATCCATGGTGATGGTAGATTTTTTGTCTGCAGGATCCAACGCGACACCATAGGGGGCCTTTTCCAGCAGTTGACCGTGTATTTTGGAGCGGAGGTTAAATAGGTAATCCTCTGAGGTGGTTCCGCCCATATCCAGGTATTTCTTTCCGACCAGCAGGACGGCTGCGATCTCCAGTTCAATCTCTATGTTTCTCGGCTTCATGGTTTTTTAGATCGGTTAATCGTTTGCGATGCGGACGACTTTCCTACCGGCGCCTTTGCCTTCACAGGTCGCTGCAGTAGCTGCGGCTTGGCAAACAGGGAGACAGCCTGGCTGGAATGAGGCAGCCCAGAGGGGTCCTGTAACTTGAGCGAAAGGGTTCGCTTGTTATAGTGCATCTCCAGCTGTGGAATAGCCAGGGTGCCGGCGCCCGCGTCAAAAAGAAAGTGTAGATTAAAAAGCACGATGTCCCTGTCCTCATTAAAAAAGCCCGTTGCCCTAAGTTGAAAGGCTACCGGTTCTTTATATGCGAGGCTTTCCCGTAGCGCAAGACTGAGTTGGTTACGTAGTTGCTGAAATAACCAGCCGGGTTTGTCCGGGCTATTAAGACTGGTCTCATCGAACCCTTTTTCGGTTAGCAGGTGTTGTGTATCCTCCAGTATATGATAAAACAGGCTCATGATAGCGTTATTTCAAAATGAGAAGCCAGCGGTTTGAGGGGATAGGCTTTTAGCGCGGCGACGGTATTTTACTGGCCGTTGATTTTTCCCAATTATCAATGGAGCGAAAAATCTGGAAAGGAAGTTCCGGCACGACGGCGCCACCTAATGCCTGGATGCTTTTCTGCCGCCACGCTGAAAAGGAGATACCGTCCAACTGATGGGAAAGCCCATCATCTCGGCCACAAACAGGGGGTTGAGTTGGCCAGGTTCGCCAATCAGCACGGGCAAATTTCGGAGTGTGTCTGCCCTTGACTTTCCGTCTTTCCTGGTAAGGGCCTGCTGACTCACGGTCCCTTTGTAATCTGTGGCGGTTGGCGTAGGCAGCATGCCCCGCATAGCCATCCTCGAAAGGTGTCCTGAAAAGGCCTTTACGTTTTTGCCGGGTCGCCCCCTTCCCCGTCGCGGCCGTACCAGCACCGCTCCTATGTCCTGGGGCAGCGGTGTGGGCAATAATGAAGACCCGGTTGCGGATGTGCGGCGCACCGACACCTGCAGCTGGAAGAACAACCGATTGTACTTCGTACCCCGCAGCTTCCAAGTCAGAGAGCACCTGTTCGAAGACCATTCCCCTGTCAAGACTAAGTAGGCCATGAACGTTTTCTGCCACGACCCATCGGGGTGAAATCGCGCAAATAACTCTAAGCATTGCCGGCCAGAGATAGCGGTCATCTGCAGTTCCTTTTCGTTGTCCGGCGACGGAAAATGGCTGGCATGGAAAGCCGCCTGAAATAACGTCAATTGCGTTGACATAAGGCTCAGGATTAAAGGTGAGGATATCGGTGTGTTTTGGGACCGTGGGAAAATGCTTGCGCAGCACGGTCAGGCAGAAAGGGTCTTTCTCCACCTGGAAGCAGTTGTCCCATCCCTGGGATGCGGCGGCAAGGTCAAAACCTCCCAGGCCGCTAAAAAGGCTACCATGTCTCATACTTGATCTTCGTTTGGCTCAACTGCTGGACACGCACACGGTACCTTAAAGAACAGGAATCGGCTTAAAGCACAAAAGGCCTTAGCCTTGGTGGTGATCACGGAGTTAGGATTTTAAAATTGCTTGGTTGCTATCTTGGCTTGCGGATCGATCTACGCTGAACGGGCGCAGCCACTGAAAAGGATTTTACCCAATTGTAGGCAAGGACCTTCCAGTTCCTTACGTGCTGGCCGGGATGAATTTCCCATTTGACCAGGCTGTAATAGTAAAAGAAGGCATCTGCGTGTTTCTGCTCAAGGCCGAGCCGCAAGAAGTACTTTACTACTTCCATCTGTGTGGGCCCATGGTGCGGTTGCGGATTGGTCATAGTATTAGTAGTGGATGTGAGTGGGTCGCAGGCGGAAACAGCCTGCCTTTGCCGGCGGCTATGACATTTCAGGATCGATAAAATACCGCTTTACCTCTGTTGCCAGGACGTAGGTTTTTCGCAGCTTGCGAATCACCCGGATTTTATTGTTGTTGACCATGTCATAGAATTTGGATTTTTTGATGTGCGTGAGTTGCATGAATTCTTCGGCCAGGATGTAATCAGCTTTTGGGCCGGGAGAGACACGGCTGTTTTTAAGTTCTGCAAGATCGCTTGAAATCTGGGCCAAGGCTGATTTTAGCGCGGTAAATTCTTCCGCTGGAACCATAATATAGGTCCTGGTGGTATCGATATCCATGTCATTTATTTCACAGGGACAAAACTACCAGCCGGCAGAGGGCATATATGTAACTTCTCCGTAGGTGGGGAAAATATTTATAACCGGTAATGAAGCGAGTGGGTAGGCAAGTCCGTGGCAAGAAAGGAGTAGGAAGCCAGGAAGTGATATCGCTAAAAAAACCAGAACACGTGTGGGCCCGTGTTCTGGTTGAATAAATGGGACCAGGATCCGTATTATTTGGAAAGGCGTTTCCACTGGATGGGAACCGCCGGCAGCTTTACTACGTGATCAGCCACCATTGCATAATTGATTGAAACCTGGCGCCGGGTATTTATCTCGTTAAACTCCGTCACCGATGGGCTTACTTTGGGAATACCGATGGAGAGTTGGCGACTGGCACCTGGCGTCAATTGCTGCTCTACGAATGTTAGCCATTTGTATCTTTTGTCGCCAAACTGCACGGAGGTAATATTATTAAACCCTTTGTTGATATCGGCGGTACCTGCCAGTTGGTCGGTGGTATGGATTTTATATTTGCCTCCTTTGTTATCGGTGAGCCCCAGCCCATCAAAGCCGCCAAGAACCAGGTGGACCCGAACTGGCCGGGAGTAGTGATTGGTAAAGTCCATCGTTACCTTTACCTGTCCGGTGAGCGGATCGCCGGTTGCCTGGACGTTGGATATCTGGATAGAGTCGGCCGTCTGGCCGGATGTCTGACCTTGGCTATAGGTCAGCAGCGAAGCAGCAGTACAACCGAGCGCCATAAAGGCCTGCCGCCAAAATGAAAAGACGAGTTTACGCATAGGTTTTCGTTTTGTCAGTTATTAAAAGTCGGGCGGTCGGGGAAGGGAAAATACATACTATTTGTAACCTGGACCAAAAAATAGCAGGATAGTTTAAGGCCAGCTGGAAATAGAAAAATGGGAGCGCAATCTCGCCGCAGTGGTTGTTAAAAGGGGCCGTGGCGGCTGCTTAAAACCATTTGGAGAATGCTTTAAATACATCGCTTCGGGGCTCTGAAAAATTATGCAGCAGTACGCCGAATGGGTCCTCCCACAAGATCATCAGCCGTATGTATTTGCGGTCGTGAGCCAGGAAATACTTTCCCATGATAGCTGCCATGGAGGATATCCAGATATGATACCATGTTTCCATCTTAAGATCGAAGGGGGTAGGTTTTGTGAAATAGATCACCAGCTCTCCTGGCTGGGGAAAAGCTACCGCCGGGTTGTTGCTAAAAAAGGCTAATGACAGACATAGATCATAGCCTGAGAGGCGCTTTTTTCTGAGTTGCTTAACGGAGAACCTGGAGCTGTAGACGGGGGTTAAAGAATCGGTGCCGTTGGTGAAAATAACCTGGACCGAATCTGGGGTGTGGTCAGGGGACTGTAGCGCGTATGCATTGTAAAGTTGAGCATAGCAATAACTGAGAGTGTCCAGCCGGGCCTTGCCTTTAGCGATGGCGGAATCTGATAGTCGCATTGAAATAAGGTCACAGCATTGGGATTGTTTTGCAGGATACCAGCCCAGGGGTCTTTCCCATAGTCCCTCCAGCATCCTTCGCTTTTCTTCATAGGTGAGCTTGTGATCGGAAAGGATCACGGCGCCCTGGGCCAGGGTCTTGTTGCAGGCGGCCACCACCAGTATTCCGGTTGTTAGGGCCAGGGTGCCCCTACGGGTAACTGCGAACAGCTTTTTTAAAGGCATGGGACAGTGGTAAATATGTTTGCGGAAGAATGGCGCCCTTGTTGTCTTTCCAGATGATCAGCAGCCGGGTAAAAGGGGTGGTTTCAAAAAAAAAGTGCTTGCCCACTACCCCTGTCAGGTCCCGCAGGTAAGCCTTGGCCACTGGGACGGTTCGTTTATTCCAGGCCTCTGGGTATTTGAGCCGCGCCACGATCTCGTCCTTTTCCATAAACGAGCCGAGCGCATAGGGGGACAGGTGCAGCAGGTAGGATAGATAGTTTTCTGTTTTGAGGTCGGCAAATAGTTCGCAGGGGATTTTGCAGTATCCGTTGGCTACTGGAATGGTACTATCGCTTTGCAGGCTCACGCTAACAAAGACGCTTTCTACGTTGTACTCGGAGTTGTGTGCGATGTAGCCCTGGTAGATGGCCAGCATACAGTCGATGATGGTATCATAGCTGTGTACCTGTTCACTGTCCGGCAAAACGAGCAGCATATGATCACCGGTCTGACCCGGCTGCAGGTCAGCGCAATAAAGATGCTTCTGCCACAAACGTTCGAGGATTTGGAGTTTAGCTTCCCGGATGGGTGGCCTGTAGTCATCCTGGGCGGTGGTGGTGCTGCCATAGAAGAGGGCCAGGAGCATGCCTGCGGTGCGCAGGTATTTTGACAATGATATGGAGATAACACTTTTCACGATTATTGGCTATTTTAAGGCAGCCGATATTTCTATAAAGCAGTTGTACGCTCCCACTCTTTGAACCGAAAAATTGACCAATGGTTCTTTTGCTTTCAGGCTATCAACAAGATCATTCAGGTTGGTGTTTTTTAGGTGGAGGGTTAGCGGAAGAAATCTTTTAACAACGGAGTCATCGCTGGCATACCAGGTAAACTGCAGGTATGTCTTTGCCGAATCCAGAAAGGTGGTTAATGGCATGTTTTTTACCTCCATCGTCATGGTTGCTGGGGGAATGGTTGCGACCTCATAGAATACAATGATAAGAAAAATGAGCCCTATAGCCCAAACTACAATCTTCATAAATGTGGATGATTTTGAGATAAGCAATGATTAAAGGAAAGCGTTTTCTTGTGCCAGGTAAGAGTTGTCTGTACGTGAAAAGGATTGCAGGACCGGCTGGCCGGTGCCATCTGACCAGGTAAAGCGCAGGGTCTGGATCCTACCGCTGGCGCCGTCAAAATATTTTGTAATGATCAGGCTAAAACAGAGGCCAATATATCCACAGTCGCTCATTGGAGAACGAACATCAATAGAGGGGGAGATATCTGCGTTTAAGGAAGCGGCCCTGGGGTAGACGATGTTGCGATAAGGGCAAAGGCTGAACAGGCCATAGACCTTGTCGGCTGTGGTTCTAAAGCTGGCCAGCAGGGCTGCCAGGCCATATCGTTTGCTGAAGGCGGGTTTTTTATCGGAGGATCCGTACAGGTCCATTGATACGGAGTCGGTGGTAGTGGAGTCAATCAGCCCGATGGAGGCCATAACCATGATGGCATTTTTGGCCAGTTGATCCAGCCGGCGACTGCTGATGCGGACAGCACTGTCAGGGAAGACGATCTTGTAGCCCACAGATTTATCCAAAGTGTCGTAGACCCTGGGGGTTGTTTGTTCCAGGGATACCTTCCAGATTCGCTTAAGCAGGTCTGTGCGCTGTGCCTGCTTTCCAGGGTTAGCTTGCTGGCCATGGACGATAGTAAAAGTCAGTATCACCCAACAGGATAATAAGGATATGGTTTTCATCTGCAATGATTTGGCAATCGGTCAAGACCGTGTTTTAGGGCACGGCACGCCCTGCCTGACCTCTTTAAAGGTGTGCCGTGCTACTAATCATAACCATAACCTAATATCTTATAAATTGGCCTGTAAACCCCTTGAGTTGCATGTGGGGCTAAGGACAATTGTTTTCTCATAAAATCCCCCGGAGGCCGGGGGAACTAATCTCGAGCTGTCACCGAGTCTTTAGCCGTCTTCGGGACGGCTGAAATCGCAATGTAGTACGCGTTCGCAAATACCCATGTCATAATCTTACGACACTAATTGGTAGAAAAGGAGCCCATCATGGGTCGATTTGGAGCCCAAATGATGAACAAAACCGCCCTATTTCATTGACATTCCAATGCTTACATGCATTTTTGATGAATGAACGAGGCAAAAAAAAGACTCGACAAAAATCTTGAAAAAATAAAATTAACCACTGGTCTGCTCCAAGAGGGCAAGATCGTTACCTTCTCAGGCATCTTCGTATACTCCAACAGGACATTTGTCTCCAAGCAGCTGGGCATGAACTATAAGCGTCTCGGTCGTCTGGCATCCAATCCGGACCCATTGCGCATCCGCGAGATCAGGGCTATCGCACGGTTCTTTAAAGTTCCTTCCAAAACCATTTCCAGCATCATCCTCAATCAACTGGAATCAGGTTCGACAAAGTTGAAAAAATAGGGCCTCATTTTGAGCGATTTCAAATTTTTTGCATATTTATGCACCAGTTTTTAGTGCTTCCTTAATGGATCGCGTGGGAAGGCACTGTGGTATGGTTGGACCATACTCCATTAAACCTATTAGCTAATGATCCGAACGTTTGTTAAGTCCCTGAAGTATGCCGGTACTGGCGATCTGCCAGCCTACGACATTAATCGAAATATTTGCATAGGTGTAAACCTGCTTTGTCTTTATGTGATCTTGCTCAACTTTGTCTCTGGCGCAATCTTTTATTTTCTCAGCAAGAATATACTCATACCGATTGGAGCCTACCTGGAAGCGGGCATCGTTTATGGGATCATTGAACTTAACCGGCGCAAGCGGTTCATGCTGGCAAATTTTTGTTTTTACATTACCATCAGCGTCGCAACATTTTATTTTACGGCCATCCTGGGGAGGGTGTCGGAGTCGCAACTGATGATCCTTTTTTTATTCGGGCTCATATACTATCTTTTTTCCAAGAGGCGGATCCGTAATCTGGTCATCTGTTTTAACCTGCTACTGCTGGTTTGTATGGAGGTTAACAGTGAGCTGGAGATCATACCTCCTACTCATTTTTCATTCGTCGTCCAGCATATAGTCCGTTGGCTGGTCTATGCGGTTGTCATTAGCCTTACACTCAAAATATTTCAGCTTTACCGCAAAAATACGCAGATGCTTATTGATCTGCACAGCTATCACAAAACAGTGAAGGCCTCTCTTATTGTGGAAGAGGAGCGCAACGAGTTAAAGAACTTACTCTTTCAACACATTGCCCACGATCTCAGGGGCCCTTATATTGGCGTTTCAACCGAAATCTATGCCCTTCACGCAAAATCGACCAAGGGTGTAATCATAAGGCCGGAAGACACGCTCAGTCTTATTAATGCCTCCAATCAGTACCGGGAAATGCTGGAGGATTTTATGGAGCTTTCCAAATTCAAAGACGCCAGCTTTAATGAGATCGACCTGCAGGCAATCGACATTAAGGCCGAGGTGACAAAAATCGTATCTAAGCACAAGCACAGCATGGCGGCCAGGGGTGTCACGGCCAAAATCGAATTTTCTATGGGCTTCCCGGATTTGCTCATTGCTGACAAGCTAAAATTTGGCAGGATCGTACACAACCTGCTCACCAACGCAATCAAATTTACCGAGCCCGATACCGTCGTCAGTATCCATATTCAGAACTTTGGCGATTACTGGCAGTTTCGGTTAAGGGACCAGGGGCGCGGGATTAAAGAGGATAAAGTGGGCTTATTATTTAAGCCCTATGTAACGGAGAAAACCCCAGCCAATCCCGATGGCGTTGGCCTGGGGCTCTATATAGTAAAACACTTGGTTAATATCATGGGGGCCAAGATCGTTGTGGAAACCCAGCCGACCGGTAGTGTCTTTGACATAACCTTCCCTATGAAAAAGACACTTTAGACTTTCATCGTTACCTTTTCTTTTTGGCTGGTCTCTTGCCAGATGGAGACTGGGCGCTTATATCGCTGGGTATAAGTTTGCCAGGTCCAGCAGGCTTGTAGTACGGCCTTTAGTCCCTTTAAATAATTTGTCAAATTGGTCTTTGACATTTCGGGCAGCGTTTCCATGCTGTCCTCGATGCGTTGGATAGTTTCGGTGTAGTCGGCCAGTAGTTGGCGGATAATATGGCCGGATACCTGGATGGCTTCGTCCAGGCGCATCCGAAAATTATTAGCCAACACGATAAAGACCAGGTTAGAGTCACTGGCTGAATCGATGACTTCTTTTTCAAAAGAAAATAGATCGTTGGTCAGGGCGCCGACATAGGATACTGTTTCGTTGGCTTTTTTTACATCGGTGGCCAGGCCGGCGCTTTCTAGCTCGTCCCAGTCCAGGAAGCAGCTGTTGGCATACTCGATCATGGCCACAGTGTGGGGCATGCCACTGATGTCAGCACGGAGCTTGATATATGCTTCAACCGATGGGATATAGCCCAGGGTGGCAGCGTCATATGATTTATGGGCGGCATCGATGTGGGTGAGGTAGAGCCGGAGAAAATGGTCAAACCAGGATTTGGGGGCGCCATTGGCTATTTCCTGGAGCACTTCTACGTTGGCTGTTTCTGCCAGGGAGGCGCCACGGGAAAGCCTGAGATCGTTGCCAATGGCTGCCAGCCGGTCTCTGATCTCATAAAGGACCTGCATTTCCTGGTTGGTAGGCTTGGCATCTCTGCCCATTTTGTCGTTGAGGTAAAAGTCTACCGCGTAGTTTTTGGAGATGGTGATGATTTTTTGCAGTGGTGCTTCCGGGAACAAGAACATAGAGCAGGTGATGTAGGCATCTGCATCAGGCAGCAGGATCCCGTATTGCTGCCCGAAGGAGGTCGTCCGCTGTTTGAGGGTGGCCATTTCAGGATGGGCTGCAGCGTCACTGCAGAAAAGATCAAATTGGAAATTTTCGGAATTAAACAGCGAAAGCAGGGAGACTTGTTTGGTTGTTTTAAGGCTTTCCGCGTATTGTTGGTGGATGGCATGCAATGCCACAGCCACTACGTTCGGCACGTTTGGTACTAGCATGATAGGTAAGGTTTAATAGGTGAACAAAAATGGAATTGGATAAGGAATTTACGACGGAATAATCATTAAAAATTCAGAGCACATGATAACACGGATCGCGTTTATAGGTGTTTTTATAGAGTCCGGTTTTTTAACCCCTTAATTGTGTTGCAGATGAAATCTATACTCATTGTTGATGATCATGGCATCGTCCGACAGGGCCTCTCTAAGATCGTTACCGAAGTGCTTGGGTACTCGGATTTGGACCAGGCCGAGAACTGTCATTCGCTCATGGCCGCCTTGCATAAAAAGACCTATACTCATTTACTTGCCGACATAGTGCTACCGGATGGTCAAATACTTGAGGTGCTGCCCACGATCCGAAAATTGTATCCTGACACCGGCGTCGCAATACTGAGCCAGCAGCCGGCCAATATATTTGTGCCCGTGTTGGCAGATCATGGTATAAAAAAGTACATTTTAAAATCGGCACCGGACGAGGAATTGGTAAGTGATCTGCGGGATTTTATTGAGGACGTACCCGGCCCGCTATACCGGGGCCTTTTCAGAAAGACGCCTTTTGATGATCTGTCCCACCGTGAGCTGGAAGTGCTTCATTATATTCTTTGCGGTGAAAAACCAGGCGGTATTGCCAATAAGTTGGGTATATCCTATTCTACTGTTGGCACCCACACCCAAAGGATATATGAGAAAACCGCTACCAGGTCCATTAAGCAACTTACCAAACTTTCAGCCCAGTTTGGGCTGACGGAGGGGCGGGAGTAGATTATTTCGTGGGTCTGGCCTTACGTCCCCTTCCGGGAGTGCCTTTTTTCTTCTTCTCTATACGGGCCTTTTGACTGTGGCGTAGCGCTTCCTTGTAGGCGGCCAGGTCCTCATCGGTAATGGAGTCCAACTCGCTACCCAGTGCGGTCATTCCTCCATCCAGGGCTTCGGCGATGGCAAAGAGGGTCGTGGATGCTGCGTTTATTTTTCCCTGGAACACTCCGATCAGGGTCGCTTTGGGAATGCCAGAAGCACGCTCCAGCTTCTGGTAACTATCAACCGTTTCACTCCTTTGCTTTTGCCTTGGGCCGGTGGGGCCAGCCAGCTGCTTATTGTGCTGTAGGCGCCTGAAAAGCGCCAAGGCAAACCGGAGCTTTATGCTTTCCTTTTCCCGGGTTTCCATTACGGGAAAATGGGTTGATTTTCAATAACATTTGGTATGTGATCACATACCGCTAGAAGATTTTGGAATTTTTTACTACATTGTAGAGTCCGTTTTACAATCCTATCCACGCGCTCTGCTCTGATTATAGCCTGGGATGTGGCGTTTGTCCATCCTGTTGTCATGTTTTTTTTCAAGGATTTCCATTGTTTGAACCTAAATCTTATTTCGTCCGATGACTTCTAAACACTTAACCGTCGCAATTGTCGATGACCAGCCCCTGATGCGGGAAACCTCCAGAACAATGGTCGGAATGTTCGGATACGACATTCATTCGGAAGCAACCAACGGGGAGGACTTCCTCGATCAACTGGCCAAAGGACAAAGCCTGCCAGATATTTGCCTGCTTGATATCAGCATGCCTGTTAAGGATGGCTTTGAGACCGCCATGGAATTGCGGGCCCACTATCCCGAAATCCGAATTTTGGCCTACTCCTTGGGAGCCAGCCCAGATCAAATCCAAAAAATAAAGCAATGTGGAGCCCATGGCTTCCTTCCCAAGGAAGGCAACCCTGGAAGATGGGCAGAGGCCTTTGACCAGGTGCGCGCCGTTTAGCTTTTTGCTTTCCGATTCCTCACCTGTCTCAGCTAAGAGTCACCACCGCGCTGGCAGCGGGTACCTCCCGGCTGATTTGACGATACCCCAATAAATTATTGATGTCAACAATAGCACAGACTATTATCCAGAGCCTTGACCGAAATTATCCCCTCACCGAAGTAAAAGAAGTAAAGCCCGTCTCTGACCTGGGCTTGGGATCCAAGTTTCAAACCATCTACCAGTATATCTTCGGGGTGACCGCCGTGGAGTTCTCCGGAGGATATGAGTACTACAAGCGGCGCATTGAAACAGATATGGTGGGACTAAAGGTCCCGGGAGCTCTTTTTTTCCATGCTTGGCCCTTTGGAGCGGGCGAAGCCGATCAGCTATGGTCGGTTCTGACCTCCCTAGCAGAGCATTATAATGCCTGCCTGGATATAAATAAAATGCTGGAACAGGCAGGTGTTGGAACAGACCAGGCCACCGGTGATTTTCTGCTGGTCGTTTGCGTGAATCAAATTAGAATTCCAGTTCCAATGTAGGGTATTACTGCCTTAATGTTGGGGTCGCCATTTGTAGGCATTAGATATGTACATGATTCATCTAAGGGCCGTTATTTGCAATAATATTTGGAAAAACCGCTTTTGTACAATAAATTTGCTTGTACATGATTCATGTACAACTGAAACATTATGTACAATGCTAGTTGATAGGCACGCTGAACAGTTAATTTTACATCCTGCCATGACAGCTTTTGCTGAGCACAGTGGCATGACGATGAGGCGGGTGCTGGAGCCGCCTGTAGACTACGAGATTGGTTCAAGACAAGTAGACGACTTTGTTCAAATCAAGGCTGGATCAATTACAGAGACGCTTTGTGTAGAGATAAAGGGTGAAGTTCGGAAGGCAGGAGTTGAACAGTTGTTGGGAGCGATGCTTCCCAGACAACAATGGTTACTTGTAGCTAAATACATACCAGCACCGTTAAAAGAGTTCCTCCGTCATCAGGGATGCAATTATCTGGAGGCCAGTGGTAATTGCTACATAAATACAGGCCAGTTGGTTATATTTATCAATGATCAGGAGGTTAAGCAGGTAAGGCAATCTAATACCGGTAAAATATGGAAAAGCGCCGGATTGCAATACTTATTTGTTGTTCTTCAGGATCCAGCGATGCTGCAACGACCTTACCGCGTCATCGCCAAGGCTGCGGGTATCTCTGCAGGCAATATCGCTGATCTCAGGAAGGAGTTGCAGGCATCTGATTATATTACCCATGAGGGAATATTTTCAGCAAGAGATAAACTCATAGAGCGATGGGTGGAAATGTATGCTTTGACACTCAAACCTAAAGTATTTAAAGGACGGTTTCGGTTTGCCAGTAAGCAATTTGAGAATAACTGGCGCGGTCTGACAACCGACGGTATGTACTGGGGGGGAGAACCTGGAGCTGATATATATACATTTAATCTATTACCGCAGGAATTTACGCTATATACCTCTTTTACAGGAAATGAACTTGTCAGTAAGCTGAGGATAGTTCCCGATGAGGATGGCCCTATCACTGTTCTGGATAAATTTTGGCATGATTGGGAAGGAGATCGGCACAACCGTGGTGCCGCACCTCCGCTGATAGTGTATGCAGATTTACGAAATAGCTTAGATAGTCGTAATTGGGAAATAGCTAACCGCATTAAAAATTCCTACCTCCATGAATGATATTCTCACCCAGATTGCACTGGAGATGCTTTCTAAATTTCAAGATGTCCTGGCAAAATTCAATATTGAATATTATTTGGTAGGGGCGGTGGCCAGAGACATTGGCTTGTCTGCGGATCCGACACATGCGTCTTCCCGCAGAACCCAGGACATTGATATTGCATTGTTGATCGCAGACCAAGCGCAGTTTTATGATATAAAAGCTGCTTTGGTAGATACAGGTGATTTTAGTGCTGATCCATCTGAGGCAATAAAGTTTACTTATAAAGGTATTTTGGAGGTAGACCTATTACCTTTCGGAGAGATAGAGAATGAGCTACGGGAGGCCCGTCTTGAAAGTCCTCGTCTTTTTATCTTGGATGTTCCCGGCTTTAAGGAGCTTCTACCTTATGCTGATTATTTTGAGATCAGCCCTGAACTAAGATTGAAGGTCTGCTCATTGGAGGGGCTGGTTCTTTTAAAAATTATCTCAAGCAATGACCGACCAGAGAGGATAAAAGATATCACAGATATCGAAGATATCACTAAGGCGTACTTCGACCTGACAGTAGAGACCATTTTTTCCGAACATGAAGATGCCGCTGATCTCTACGATCATTCCGCCCGAAACTACCTGCAATTAGTGGGTGCAAGAGTTATCGGTAGAAGAATTGGGCGCATACTTGCCGACTCTCCTAACTTACGCAACAGAATCATTGATATTTTAAATGGAAGGGTTGTGGGTCAGCATTGGACTGCCATCGCCGATGGTATAATGGATATGGATAAATCCTAACCAGGCGTAAGTAAGTTTATACAGATTTTAAGGTTAGTAAGATGGAATTATCAAAGTTTCCCATCAGAAGGATTGTTCCTTTTATCACAGGTGATGGAATGCTTTATAAAGTGATTCATTTTCAAAATTCATAAAGGAATTCATTACGGCGTAATCTTCTTTTGTGTCCCAGCGCCATGGGCCGAAATAATCCACCGCTCAAAATGAAGGTGTTGCTATTATACTGATTGCAAGCATGCAAAAATGGTAAAATGAGTAAATCTTGAAATAAAATACCTTTGCGGACCAATCATAAAACCCCAATCCCCAATAGGTAGATTATGGCAAATTATAAGATCGAGTTGGGCCCCGACCACGTAGGCCCTCACCTGAAGGTGTATTTAAAGGACATCTCCCTCAACCCCCAGATCAAGGACCAGCTGGAGGGCCTGGCTGCTGTCCACCATGTAAATATTACAGAAAAAAGGGGTAAGTCTGACCTGACGGTCTATCCCAACAAGGCTTACGATATCACCGAAGTGCGCGATGAGGTTGCTACCTTCCTGGACGGTTATTTTGGTCCAGGATCCGCGCTGTCTTCACCTGCACCGGTGGCTGGCCCCAGACCCACTCCCGCTCCTGCGGCTACACCTGCTGGCGACCCAGCTGTGCCCGCCCATCTAACTGTATTTCTTTCCTATAGCTGGGATGATGATCCGGTCCATCAGGCATGGGTGCTTGCGCTGGCCGACCGGCTGCAGAGCCAGGGAGGCGTCAAAGTACTACGGGATCAATACGAAATCCGGGCTGGCAAGTCCATCACCCATTTTATGGAAACATCCGTTGTGGCCGCAGATAAGGTGGTGATGATCATGACGCCCAACTATAAGGAGAAGGCCGACGGCCGCAAAGGAGGGGTGGGGTTTGAGTATTCCATGATCTCTGCGGAGTTGTATGCCTCCCAAGTGGCCGGCAAGTTTATCCCCGTGGCCAGGAAGGGAAAGTATTTAGAGTGTTCTCCAACCTTTATAAAAGGGTTGAAATCCCTGGACATGACTAGCGATGCGGAGTTTGAGGCAAAATTCTGGGAACTGCTGCGGGAGATTCATGATGAACCATATGTAACCCCGCCACCCATTGGGCCCAAACCCGTTTTCCCTATCAGGATACCGGCCACGGGGCCTGCGGCTGTGCCACCATCAGCGCCTGGGCTCCCGGCAGGAGCCGCTCCGCCGGCTACCAGCCTTGTTGATGATGCAGATAACATGGCCCGCAGCCGGATGCCAGCGGTGGCTCATTGGTCTTTTAACATCAGCGTAAAGTCGATGGTAGACTTGAGTCTTTCCAACTTTTACCGACAAATCTATAGCCACCGTATTTCTCAGGAGGCTGGCAGATATTACCTGCCGTTGGTGCTCAACGATTATTATAAAAAGAGCCACCATCCGGACTGGGATTTTGTCATACCCTTAAACAATGGTGGTATTGCCAATATGTTTGAGGCTTCCGCTCTTAAGATCACCAAGGGTAACATTCGGTATGAGTATAGCGAGTATTCCACGCACGAGATGATGTTGCTGCGCCTGACGGACCCTTTTATGACGCTGCTGTATCTACTCCTTATCCTCAAAGCGGGCCACGACGAGTTGGGGCGCCAGCCGACCATCGAAATAGAAATCGACTTTAAATCCAATCGAAAGACGGTGTTTTATCTGCAACACTCCCCCATTCCGGTGTCCAGGGTCTATGGCCTGCAGACGATGACCATTCCGGGCAACGAGGCTTCCAGGACCGTGGTAATCGCCGAGGTGAACCAAAACAGCCTCATGGATGTTTTTGGAGAGCTGTATGCCATGTTTATGGCTGAAAATCCCGGTTCAAATTTGCCCTATATAGAGCTGGACCGGACCGCATTTCTTAAAGCGATTAAAGAGCTTATCAGCCAATAGCCACCGTGGTACCCAGTCAACCATTAGCGACAGCAGCTCATTCAGTTTTTTCGTAAATTACTGTAGCGTAAAACCGTTATTATGAGTCTTATTGATTTTGCAAAAGCTATCATCGATGAACCATCGCCGCTGGGTGATCTTGCCCGTGATATGCAAGGGGATTATGAGTTTCCGGTGGATAAAACTGACCAGGAGATTCTTTCCTATCTCCGATTTAAAACCTCCCGCCAAGGCAACGAAGAGGTGGTCAAGGAATTCGCGGCAGCGTACAGGGAGTCTGCAGGCCAGATACCGCCGGCCGATCAGCTTATCGCCAGCGCGGTAGTCTTTAATGCGCAGCGGTGGCAGCACCTGGTTAAATACTTCCGCCGTGATAAAGTGGTCCTTGTCGGAAAGCCAGAAGACATTTACAAAGCCTATGTCATCGATTACTCCACCGGAAAAGCCATTGCCTTCCACCTGCACACCAATTTGTCCAACTTGAATAAAATACAGATCATTGAGGCGGACGGTGTGCCCGATGGGCAGTTGAGCAGGAAGATGGATCCCGATGCGGCACTGGTGGCATTACAGGATTGCCCCTACGTCTACAATAAGCCCAATCCAGTGGTGTTTGATGGACTTGTTCAGATGCTTAGCTTCCCCTCAAAATAAAGCCGTACAGTTGGAAATAGTCAGCATAAGGAAATGGCTAAGTAATGGGGCAGGCCCCAAGATAAACCCCTATGCGGCTGATTTGTCGCGGCGAAGGTCCAGGCCATTTACTGCCGCCGATATTATTGGGACAATTGAGGCCAAACTTTTGACTGGGCGCCCTCGCATAAAAAAACTAGGTGATGATTTTTTCGCAAATGATACAGGCATCTTTCACCAGTATATTTTTGGAATTGCCCGTCCGCGATCGGATGGAGGCATTGAGCAATATGTGGTGCAGATGGTGAGCAAACTCCGGCAATTATTAACAGAGCCCGTCTTTTTTCCTTTTGTATTTGAAGGGTATCAGCAGCGCCAGCTAAAAAAGGTGCTTTCTGAGCTGGCAGACCATTACCGTGCTAGGTTGGAGGTTGGTAAAATGGCTCGCCGCGTAGGGATGAATGAGCGATTGACTTCTCAGCGATTTTTTCTGATGGTGACCGCACTGCCGATCATGATAGTTAATCCGATCTCAGTATGAACACCTGTTCGAGAAAAAAGTAACGATGAGCAGTATTTTTTATTGACAATGGTGTTTATGCAGTATTAAAAAAAGCGATGGTCGTTTTTAATACTGAACTGGAGAAGTTTGAACTTCTACTGCCTGTTGAGGTGGTGGACGCCTTGAATCTTTATAAGCCGGGTACATTGGAGCCGGCGCGGCCAGTGCATCTCGAAAAAATGAGATTAGAATGGTTACAGCTGGAGCTGCAGAAAGCCTATCAACACAGAAAGCAAGAGAAGATTAAAGGGCCAATCCGCAACAAGATTGGTAAAGTAATTTGTATAGGAGGTATGATCCTCACTTTTACTATTACCCAGGTTTGCATTTTTTTCCAGATGAATCGTTTGCTGGTCAGCCTGTCAGCAATCTGCATTTTTCTTTACTTTTTGTTTGGTTTATTCAGATATACAATCGGTGTTCCATTAGTAAGCTGGCGCCTGCCTTTAATCGGCTGGACGGCGGTCGATCAAAATAGTATGTTTGACGCCTTACAGTCAGCTGGTTGGCAGCTGAAAATAGCAGAAGAATTTAGTTAAATCATTTTGCCCTGCCTACATATTGAATCACAGAGTCCAAGAGTGAAAAGCGGAGGACGGAATATGGCTAAATATTGGTAATTTTATTAAAAGCCGCAGCGTAATGAATGCAAGAAGTTACAGAGTAAATCTAAGCCTTTCGCCATTAGATTTTCCGGTGATTATGGGGTTGGGACAGTCATCAGTTTCTTACCAATCCGAACCACATATCAATAGGAAGAATGTAGTATTAACAATAACTAAGAAGTATGTGCTCACCGACATGCAGACAAAGAGAGAGCATGAAGTTCTTTCTGTTAAATCTGACTATGAAATACCATTCAACCTGATAAGAAGTAGAGAAGATGTTTATGAATTTTATAAAGATGCCATGTTAAGCCTGAACGAAGCATATCAGTATGCTCGAACACAATTGCCAGGACTACCTAACATACCATTCCCCAACCAACCAATAGAAAATTACAAAGGAGAGATTGACCGTGTTTTTAATTTATTAAATAGTCAAAACTGATTTTAGTCCCGGTGTGCCTTCCAAGCCATCTTTTGTAAAGATTCTTTCTTTAAAAATCTCCATACTTTTTAAGCTGTAGGACCTAAAGCCCTTTAGTTGAGCAGGCTCTTGTGGTGAATATAATAGTGATGAGGGTGTACACCTTTCTTGATAGTGATTCCAGCGTGCCGCATCCGGTGTCTGTTCTAATTTATGCCAAAATAATAGAATATTGGTAAAAATTAGATTTTTGCCTGTTAGTTTGACACAAAGGCCAATCGGGACTAATGACATTTATCTGACAAGATCAATCTGATTGCTGGCCTCCCCTGAACAGGAAATATTTGGCGGAATAGTTCATTTTGTACTGTCAGTGATTTACCATTTTTTGTTGTCATTTTTTTTTACCATGCACATTTTCAACAATTTGGAATTGAAGGTTCAAAAGAACTGACAGAGTAATGGAAGTCTCAATTTTAGTCAAGTATAACTACCGCAACCGTGTCAATAAAAGTGGGCGATATCCTGTTCATATTTATGTTAAACCGGAGGGAGAAAGAGAGAAATACTACGAGGTCGGGCTTCCTCGGAAGCCATCGGTGGAAGAATGGCAAGGCAATGACGATGCATGGATAAGCACTAAAAGCCCGTACGCTTTTCAGAGCAACCAGGCCATCAGAGACCTTAAACAAAAAATCATAGGGGTTCATAAAAGACTCTTTGATAGGGGAGAAAGCCTAACCCATTACCATGTGGATAAGGAATTGAATTTTAGAGGAAGTCGGGCTGTCTTTAACGACTACTTTAGAGACTATATGAGAAATCCACCCCCAAAAGTGGTGCTTTCCCTTTGTACCTGGGAGAAATACCATGCCTTTATAAAGCACCTGGATAATTTTAATCCAAAAATTCTCTTTTCTCAATTTGACGAAGACCTGGTCGCCATGATCCGCAACTTCCTGGCCGCGCAGATTGGGCAAGGAGGTAGAGTGCTGGCGCCCGCCTCCGTAAAATCATATTTTGATAAATTCGCCGTGGTTTTAAAACATGCAGCAAAGAAAGATAAGCTATTGGATGAGCGGCTTGTAACGACATTTTTTGAGGAAGTTAAGGTCACTGTGCCTGATCGAGTTGAGGGCCTCCACCTGGATGTTCATGAAATCAAAGCTATCCGAAGGCTCGTCATCAATCCCGGGCATCCATCTCTGGGCAGGGATCAAAAATTATTTTTGCTTCAGATTTATGGAATTTGGTACTATAAAGATATTATAAGACTGCAGCGGTGCCAAGTCCACGTTGATCATGAGGTCGGAATGTATGTTACCGGTCAGCGGGAAAAAAACGGAATGCCCACCATTGTACCTTTATGGAAGTTTCCCAATGCTACGGAGATAATGAAGGAATTTGAGGATCCAAACCGAGAAAGTGTGTACTGGTTCAGACGGGACATCTTCGTCGATGTACAGGTCTACAACCAGAATATAAGGGCCATAGCGACACTGGCAGGCGTTACGCGGAAGATTTCAAATAAGATTGCCCGCCATACGGGTTGGAATCTTATGGTCCGTATGGGGGTTCAATGGCCAGTGGCAAAAAAAATTGCAGGCCACAAGTTGGAAGGTATTGCAGGCAAGCACTATGTGCGTATCGGATTAAGAGAGGTAATCGATGGCACCAGGTCAGCACAATTTGATGAACTAGGCATTTAGAATAGTTTCATATTGTGGGCCACTTTGCCCCAAACGATAACTTCATGCTTTCCCGGTTAATGATCGCTGTATTTATCCGCCGGTATGTGGAGACATCTCTTACTCGCCAGAATTTGATCCATTTTGCAAATCCAGTTCGATGCTGTCATCATTTTGCAGTAGCGCTTTGTCAATCATTACCGGTTCACCCGAAGACGGGATACGTTTCATTTCCATATAGGTGGAGTAATTAGAGTAACAATGTACGCAGATTCTTCCAATAGCTCACCTCCCGTGAATTAGGTGATCACGATGTTTAACTTATGTACGCCGAATGCAACAGCATCATTACCCGCCGCTGCATTGCACGGTTCTGCGGACTTTGCCTATTTTTTTGTCCAGGTAGTTATCTCTGTCAGGTGGTGATATCGATCAAATTTGCGACAGGGGTATAAATATCTACATTATTGTCGGGCGTCTCTATGGTAACGATCAGGCTATATCTTACGGAGTGCTCATATCTTTTGAGTTGTTTACGGTAGCGCCACCATCCACCGACAGGATAAATGGCTATTTTATTTTTTGCCGCCAAGTCCGCCGCAGTGCCGATCCAGATGTCCTTATGGATGGAGCCCTTGCTTCGAATTTTATTTCCAATAATCCATTGCTCCGATCCCTCCGGCTGATAGTCCTTCTCCCGCATAGCTTTACTGACCCTTGCCGCAAAGGCTTCGGTGCTTTCGTTTCGATCAATCATTTTAAAGCGCAGGCCGTGGGAGATATAACTAGTGGCAAGTTGATAACTTTTACTGTTGGGATTGGGTTCGATAAAGTAAGACAGAGTTACTTTAAGTTTAACCTCTGTGGCAAAAAGCTCTTCCAGTGCTTCTTTGGGCCAAGGAAGGGTGAATAAATGGAATTTATCGGTTTTGATGGAGGAACCGTCAATTTTGAACGGCTTAATCTTTCGCTCCGCAATGAGGGATAAGGAATTACTGGCACTGGTAGTGGCCTGCGTTATATTCGGCACACCGTACCCCACTTCCTTGAGCAGTTGTTTCAGTTCTGTTTTTCCTATATTTCTCAATGATTTTCCTTCGAGCATAGCCTTGGTCCAATCAGCTGAGTGGATGATGAGCCCTCTGATTGTTTCAGGCCATAGATTTGGATATTTTTGGGTGACTATTGCGCCAAACCTGGAGGCCAGCGCGGTAGCGCCGCTGGTATCCCCGAAGGGATGCAGCCAAGGATTTCCCCCACCCCGGCCAGTCGATAAAGGTCGCAATGAATCAGGAACGATTAGGTTGTTATTTTGAACGGCATGATTGCCGCCTTCCATCACTATATCGGGCTTTCCGGCCCACCAGGGATCCCATTTATGGGAAGTAGAAGAACTAGCAGCCAGTGCGCCTCGTTTGGCAATCGGTTCGGCGCCGGGAAAACGGGCGGCATCCACTTGATCTTTCAAAGTATAAGCCCCTACAGTAATGGCGTTAAAAGCCTGTGCAGGATCATGGATCGACCGGTCCCTATTAGTATAGGGATACCCAGTAAATTCTTCCTCGTAAAGGTTGCCTGCACAAATGAAAAAAAGCGTTTTAGTGTTAGGCTGTTCGTGGCTACCAAATACGATTTGGTCAATGGCGGAAGACCAAGAAGTGGGCCTTCCATAGTGCTCATATTCATATTGCGTTATCGCCATACAGACCATTCGTTTTGCGTCAGGATGCATGAGTTCACCTCTGGCCACTGCTTCCGCCGTTATTGCACCATAATTGTCTGGGTCATGTTTGGAAGAAGGAGACAGAATTTTGACACTTTCCAACTGGTGATAAATGGTTATACTGCGAGTAGAGCTAAGAAGCTCAGTTAAATCCCCATAGAGCGCCAGCCCTGCCATGGGCGTGCCATGTCCGTTGCCCTTACCAGTATCGGCTTTGGTCCAATGGGGCTCAATGGCGTCCAGGTTTTTTTGAGGGATGAGATGTTTTAGTAGTGGGTTTTCTAAGGTGACGCCCGTATCGAGTAGGCAAACAGCGACTCCATCTGGATCATGGGTTACCCGGTCTGCCAGGTCTTGGGCCCATTCGCGTTGTTCTCTTGTGGGTAAGTCCACAAAAAAGTCCGCCAAATCATGGGGGTGGCGCAGTTCCATCAACCGATCCGTAAAAAGCAAGGTGCTGGCAAGGGTTCTGGCGGTAGCTTTTATCAGTACCACGTAGCTTTCCGGAAAGACGAGCCACCGGCGGCCAACTCGAACGTTTTGCTCATCAAATATATCTCCAAGTATTGTGTCGGCAGACGGCCTTGCAGGATCGTCAGTTGACCGACTTAACCAAACTTCCCACCATACATTGGTATTTAAAGAAGGGAAGTCTTGTTCCGGCTCATTCCAAAAGCTCTCTAATGTTGCTGCAGCTATGTGTTCTATGTTAGCGATGAGTTTTTGGTGACGCGGCTTACCTGTTTTGGATTCTTTGTTCAGATATTGATCTAATTTTTTTAAAAAAGTGGCGATGGCCTTTTTATTTAAATAAACCGTTGCCTCATATATCGTTTCATCATCGGGAACAGGATTGTCGGAAGTTAAGTCACCATCTTCGTATATATCATTGTCGTCATCTTCGTGGTCGCCATAGCCAGCAACCGCTTTAAATTTTTGAACCTGAGCTTTTTCGGAACTACCTTTGGCAGTGAGTCCTCTTAAAGTTCTCAACTGAAAATTATATTTGCTGTCCTGTAATGCTTTCAGGTTTAGCAAAAAACCGACAGGGGACTGGATAGTCAGATAGACAAAATCTGTATCCGCCTGGCTTTGGAATGTCCTGACCGCCCTGTTGAACTGAGTTCTTATTTTTTGGGCGTGTTTGGCGCGATCAACATCTTCTCGCGCAATGACCGGATCCCTTCCGGGATTAGGCGTATAGGGATACGACTTTGATCGACCTTTGATGATAAGGTGTGGTTTACGAAATAGGGGCATACTTGATCAATTAAAACGGTTTTTTCCGTTGCTCGATGTATGTTTTGAGGCTGGTAATGGTTAGTTCCTTTTTACCGTAGATCAGTCCGTTCTTATAAATATCCATGCAGATATTATTCATCTCTGAATAATTAAGTCCCAAAGCCATGTCGGCAATTTTGGTGTAATTCAAACCTTTGGCAAGTTTGAGATCGGCAAGATGCGTTTCAAAATACTCGACAATCTGCTGCTTACCTGGTAGTGGGTAGAATACAATATCATCAAACCGGCGAAACAGCGCCGCATCCAATGTTTCGGGGAGGTTGGTCGCTGCGATGATCAAACTGTTGGAGTCGTCCTTTTCTATGAGCAGTAAAAAGGAATTGAGCACGCGCTTGATTTCACCGACGTCATTTCCGTGCGTCCTGGTTGTCCCAATGCTGTCAAATTCATCGAACAGGTACACTGCGCGGTATTGCCGGATGGCATCAAAAATCATCCGGAGCTTGGCTATACTTTCTCCCATGTAGCGACTGATCAGACCATCGAGCCTGATTACAAAGAGGGGAATGGCCAGCTCAGAGGCGAGAACTTTGGCTGACATGGTTTTGCCGCAGCCAGGAGGACCGACGAACAAAAGGCGCTTTCTTGGAGATAAATTATTCTGACGCAGGAGTTCAACGTTTGCCTGCTCATCGACAACCCGCTTGAGACCGTTTTGTACATTCTGATCTAAGACCATATCCTGGAGCTTCACGCGGGGGTACTCAACTTCCAGTAGATCGCTGAGTTCCTTTTGTGCCTCGTTGACCGGCAGATTTTTTAAAAGACCCTTGGGACCATGGCGGCCCACCTTAGCTTTGTCAATGGCACTTTTGAGTTCTTCTGCAAAAGTGGTATTACCCTTTCTGGCCTCGGCAGCGGCAATTTGCATAGCGGTAGCGAAGAAGCGAGCTTCGTCGTCACTGCCAAAGGATTGAATAAGCGTTTTTATTTGATCTGCTGCTGCCATGTTGCATGTGTTGTGAAACCGGTAGTTACCTGCCGTCCAGAACAATCAGGTGCTAAAATCGGGCCGGGTATAATTGGGAATTCGCCGCAAAATTACTGTTAATCCTTCATAATTACTAAATCCTTGTGAATTTAGCAAATATTAAGGCACTGATTTTCCTCAGTTTATGTAAAACGAAACTTTTGCCTAAATATTGGAGGTTACAGGCTACCATAAACAGCAGGCAATTTTGCTCCGCTATAGGTAGGGGCAGCCAAATGGTAACCTATTGGCTGACAAAAATTCCGCAGCTGCTGGCTTCTACCTAGCCAATGGATAATAGAATTAGACAATGCTACCAATTTCCTCATAGCGGTTGCAGCGACAGGTATAGTAGTGAAGCATCGATGGCAAGATTTTTTGGAAATGTTCATCTTTCGGTGACCATCTTTCCTAAAGCCGTCCTTTATGATAGTATAAACACTTTTATGCTATGGTAAACGAAATCTCCAAAAGCAGGATCAAAGCCTGGGTGAACAGGGAGCTGGCAGGCTACATGCGGGAATTTGGATCAGACTACAGGACCTATATACGTGAAGACGGGGTGGGCGAATTTGCCGCCGACGGTTCTGAAGATTTAAAGGAGGCGGTGGCCGGCTACATTACCCGTGTGATCATGGGCACGGAGGACAACTAGGATTTTTTAAAGGATGCTGCGGGTTTTACCGGCAGCATCTTTTTTTATCCTTCAACCAGAAAGGAGAAAGCCTGGCGGTAGAGGGCTACCTTGTAGGCATGGACGGGGCTATCGTAGTGCTGGTAGAGGTGCCGGACTTCTTTGAACGCCTTGGTCTTCATGATGCCACGGTCGGCAGTGGTGGCTGGAGAATAAAGCACGGTATAGGCGATATCACGGCCAAAGATGTCAGTAGGCAGCAACCCTGTTTTACTCAAGGATACCGTTATCGGCAGGTATTTATAGCGCAGGATCCCGGTATAGAAGGTGCGTAGCGCACCGTTCTTACCTGCTCCGCTGGTAAAAAATACATGCTCGATCTGGCTGTTTCGTAGCTGGTCTACCAGCTGCAGGTTGAAAGCCCTGGGTATTAGGTGAGTGTCCAGGGCGGTGTTGGAAATCCGGTCGCAGCTGCGGATGGTGTCGCTCATGGTGATGCGGTGAGTGGTCAAAAAGTCCAGGACCGCCTCCCGGGTGATGGGGTTCGGAAAACGGTCGGGAAAGGCTTCGGCCAGGATGGTCCAGGTCGAGCACTGGCTACCGTAAAAAAAATCCATTGCAAACCCCGTATAGTCGTGGGGGTGAATGGTGCCGATGATGATGGCCCGGGCCGAGGGATTCACGGGGTGACGGTCCAGGTACCGGTGGTGGGTAGTCATTAGTGCAACGGTTTTATGGGTGGTGGTCTGCGTGCAAAAATACGGGATCGGCCGGGGCCGGGGCCACTGGTTTAAGTGTTAGAAAATTTAAGTAACATTGCCATTGATACTGTTCATTTCTTAACAGGAAGCGAGGTGGACTGAGCAGGTGGAATGTGGGCCTGTATTGGCTTTCTACGTGTTTTTTTACGGTTCCTTTATAAAACATTGATAATCAATATATTCCACTCCCCAGCAGGGGGAGCTAAAGTGATCTTCAACGACGCTCAACGAACTTCGAAGCCCGCGCTAGCCGCGGGTTTTGTCGTTTTAAGCCCTTTCTGAGATTCCGCCAAAATCCGCCGATTTCCACCATTTCACCAGCACTTTTCCTGCTACTTTTTTTGTTACGCTGGACACATTCCCCACCTTAGACAGTGATTTGGTCAGGGCCTTACCGCCCCGGCAGTTTCAAAAAAGTGCCTATGTCAGTGTCCATTACCGTCCAGTATAACTACCGCAAAAAGGTCACCGCGAGCCTAATAAACCCAATTCCTCGCCGCAGTAAAAGACGAACTGGAGCGGTCTTCTGGTGGGGTGACGGGCCATCGTCTTTGCGGCGGCTAACAATGCCACGCAGCCGCTGCCGTCATCATTAGCGCCGTTGTAGATATGATTTCCCAAACGACCGATATGGTCAAGATGAGCCCCGGCAATAATGGTTTGATCCTTTAATTTTTTGTCGGTACCGGGAAGATGGGCAATCACATTATAGCCATTAGCCCTTTCCTGTTTAAACCTGATATCAACTACAGGCCTGGCGCCTTGATTGAGCTTTTTAGTCAAGGCCGGGCTGATTAGGATGATATTCAGCTGCGTATCAGCCGCTGTATAGTCGGCAGCGTAATGCATATAACCAAAGCGGTATTGCCTGATCACCGTGGTCTCCCATTCGCTGTTTTGCTGTTCGTTCGGCAATAGCAGAACACCGGCCACCTTTTGGGTTACCAAACTGGCTGTTTCAGCCGAATCGGGCATGGTTTTTAAAATAATCCAATCGCCTGTTGTGGCAGTATGTTGCAACACGATGAAATTGCCACCCGGTGCGGATAAGCAACACCGTCAATGCTTATGGAACTTTCATCATAATTATCCCTCAGAAACGGCACTGCCTGGAATGTGGTTTTCAAGCCTGCTGCTTTTAATTGCCCGGCTACATAGTTAGCCGCTTTCAGGTAACCACGGGACCCTGTGAACCGGCCTTCGGTCGCATCCGAGGCGATGCCGTACATAGCCCGTTCTAATTGTTTGATCGTTTGTGCCTGCGCAGCACAACCCAAACAGATCAATAAAACAATAAAATATCTTTTCATTTTATTTGCGGGTAACTTTTAATACCTGTTTACCACTTTCGATCACAACCAGGGAATTGGCGTCGGGAAACTGCAGCTGCACGTCGTAGCCTTCCATAAAGAATTTATTGGCTGATTCGGGGAGTACGGTCACCGTCGGCACGCCGTCACCCGATATTTTTAAGGCGTTGCCATCCTGTGCCACGTTCACCAGTTTGCCATTGCTTTGCGCATAGGTGCCGGTATAGCTTTTGAGTAATTGGTCAGCGATAGCGATCCTTACGTGGCTGGTCGCCGATTTGTTCATCGTTTCCAGCACCTGCGCGCCTTCGGGCAATGCACGTTTAACCACCCGGTCGCAGATAAAGGCCCCATTGTCACCGTTGGTCATCACCACCACACCGTTTTTTGATCTGGGTAAAAAAACCGCCATCGTCCGTACCCCAATATCCGAACCGCCATGTTGTAAGGCATAGGCACTGTCCGGCAGACCATCCACCAAGCCCCAGCCTAAACCAGAACCATTGCCGGGTTTTGTCCTTCTTTGAATTTTGATCATTTCGGCATACACCGGCCCACCTTCATTGGCCAGCTGCATCGCATAGATCCCCAGTTTACTGTAATCCTCAATGGTCGTGATCAGGTCATCGGCAGCATTGACAGGCGTCTGTATAGAAGCCCCATAACGCTTGCCCTGACCGTCATGCCACATCGCAAAACGAGCAGTGTCCAGGTTTTCGCTCCAGTAATAGGTATCTTTCATGCCCAGGGGCTTAAACAGGTACGTATCCATCAATACAGCAAGCGAGACTTTGAACTTTGCTTCCAAAGCCCGGCGTAAATATTCAAAACCCTCGCCCGAATACCCCGAAGCTGTACCGGGTTCAAATTTGAATTTGAGTTTGGTCCCGCCATTGTCCGAACGCCAGTTGGGGAAACCTGTCTGGTGGCTTAGCACAAAACGGGTGGTCAGTTTCGTCAAGTAGGGATCACCGGCAATATCCGGGTCGATCCAGTAATGTTCCAGCGGCTCGTCCAGGTTCCATTTTCCCAGTTCCACCAGCTTTAAGGTTAGCATGGCGGTTACCGGTTTGGTTTGGGAGGCTATATTGAATAAGGTGTTGTTAGGGGCGGGACGGCCGGCTTGCAGTTCACCAAAGTTTTTGACCCATGTGATCTTGCCGTTTTCGATGATGCCGACACCTGCACAAGGCACATGGTATTCTGCCATCCAGGCCGGTATGTCTTTGATTAAATTGGCTTGAACGGTATCGGTTTGCGCAAAGGCGCTATGAATAAATAGTGAAAGTGCGATAAAGGAAGCGATGGTCGTATTCATGATTTTAAGGTTATGAACCAAAAGTATCCTGCATGAAACCCCTGATAAAATAAGAATGATAACCCTAACGGGATTGATGATGAACGTATTTGAAGTGGTGATGAAACGTTTGTCATCAAAATGAATAAGTTCGTCACCAATATTTGGGGGTAAGGCCCGGTTACACTTTCTTTGGGTAATGAAAATTTTCGACTGGACACGTTTATTTGCCTGGCCCTATAAGGTTTACACCCAGCTGGTGTTCTGGGTGATCGTTTTCTGTCTGTACATTTTACTGAAGGAATATCCGCAGCGTATGAGCGGGATCACGCTGTTTTGTTTGGTATTCCAGGAAATACTTGAGTTGATCATACCATGCTATTCGCAGAACCTGCTGGTATTGCCGTTTTTCAAACGTCGTAAGTGGCTGGTCGGCATTGGGCTTTACCTGGTGCAACTCATTATTTTGATCAATTTATTACCTTATTTGCTGAACCTGGTCGGCAGGCTTTTTGCGAAGGTGTTCCATATCACCGACGTGGTGACCAACTGGCAGGATCAGCATTTTGCCTTCACCATGGTGGCATTTACGGTGATGGCTTCATTGGCCAAGATGGGGGTAGACCGCCTGATCCGGGACAAAGAGCAAAAGGAAAATGAATTGCGCCATTTGAAAGCACAACTCAATCCGCATTTCCTGTTTAATACGCTCAATAACCTGTATGGACTTTCAGTTGCCGAGTCGAAAATGCTGCCCGGCCTGATGCTGAAACTATCCGAGCTATTGCGTTATTCCCTATATGATACCAACCAGAATTATGTGGCGGCGAGTAATGAACTGGATTATATCAGCAATTACGTAGAACTGGAAAGGATCCGGTTGAGCGATAAAACCGATATACAATTGCAAATAAAAGGGGATTACTCTGACCAATATATTGCGCCATTGCTATTGATCATATTTGTAGAAAACGCCTTCAAGCATTTTTCAGCGGCTAAAGGACAAACGCCATTTGTACACATCAGCGTCGCAGTTGAAAATAGTCATTTAAAACTCAAAGTTAAAAACTCGGTTGATCCCGACTATATACCCAAAGTCAACAAATCCAAGGGCGGCCTTGGCCTCAATAATGTCAAACAACGGTTGGATTTAATCTACCCGCAGCAGTACATTTTAAAAACAATTAAGGACGCTAACTTTTTCGAAGCAGATTTAATAATAGACCTAAGCTAATGAATATCAATTGCATCATCGTAGACGACGAACCCATTGCCAGGGATATCCTCAAAACCTATATTGAGCAGGTACCCTATCTGACCTTAGTCGCTAGCTGCGAGGATGCATTTGAAGCGATGCAGGTGCTCAAAACCAAAGACATTGACCTCATTATCCTGGATATCAATATGCCCCGGTTGACCGGTTTTGAAATGCTGCGTACGCTTAAAAAATATCCTGCCGTTATCATTACTTCGGCCTACCCGGAATATGCGCTCGAAGGGTTTGAGTTGTCGGTTACGGATTACCTGTTAAAACCCTTTTCCTTTCCGCGTTTCGTTCAGGCCACCGAGAAGGTCGTCAATAAAACCGGTGAAGTCCCGGTATCAAAAAGCGAAGACTTATTTTTAATGGTCAAATCCGACAAAAAACTCACCAAGGTCTTCTTTGATGAGATCAGCTATATCGAGGCCTATGGCAATTATATTTTTATTTATACCGGCCAGGAACGCGTGATGTCCAAGCAGACACTCACCCAGTTTGAACAACAGCTGCCCGCATCCCAATTCACCCGCATCCATAAATCCTATATAGCCTCGTTGAAAGGCATCAAATACCTCGAAGGGAACGAAGTTTCCATTGCGGGTAAAAAACTGCCGGTTGGGAAAGTTTACCGGGAAAGCCTGTTGGGGAAACTAAAAAATTAATTATTTAAAACCCAAATATCATGTCTGCACAATCCCGAACTTAATACTGATCCCATCCTTTTTACAGCTTATGCCGCAAATGACGCGGAAGCCATGCGGCAGATCTTATCCCCGGATATCTAAAGGATCCTCCCCGGTAAAAACCCGACAAGCGGAATTAAGACCGGCATTGACGAGGTGCTCGCCTGTTTTAAACAGCTGCAGGCTTTTGACTTCAAGGCCAGGCCCATTGTTATGGGCGTGAACGCCGTCTACGTGACCGATTGCCCCTGAACCGGAGCAACCTGGCGGAAGGCGAAAACATCAAAAGAATGTCCTGCCTGCTCTGGCAATTCTTGAACTGGAGCGCTTCTGCCGGAGCGTAATTAAGCGATAGCTGCTACTGCAATTGATCGATATGATAGGCCGATGCTTCCACTGCCGAATGGCTGTAGGTTTGCGTCAAGGTTGCCTTATAAGTGAAATTAACCTGGTCGCTCACTTTGGTGTCAGCGCTTACATTACACATTTCCGAGATAGCGTTGAAAGGCAACAAGGCATTATTCTGAAGCTGCACCGAACGGCTGCGCTGCCATTGTACCAGGGGGCACCGGGGATAAAACAGATACAGCCAATCTGCATTTTTTGTATCTTGTCTACCAGCACCAATACCTATCCCCTAAACGATCTGTGGGTTAGAAATCCTTTTATTTCAAGTCTTGAAGGTTGTCCAAGTGCAAGCAAACGAGTCCTATATCGCCAGCCGGTTGCTACAGCGCGTAGCAAGTGGGGATCATGCAGCCTTCCGGCTGCTGTTTGAGATGTATGCGGATAAGATGCATGCCGCCGTCTATAATTATACTAAATCTACCTGGGTGGCCGAAGAGCTGGTGCAGGAAATGTTTATCCGGGTGTGGAAATACCGGGAGCAGCTGCATGCCGTAAAAGACCCTTCCGCTTATCTCTACCGCATGATCTTTAACCAGATCAACGACTGGCTGAAACAAGCCGCCAACGAGCAGCGCATTCTTGATAGCATAAGCGGGCAGGATGCTGTAAACCCCTATGATACCGGCCGGCAGCTGGATGCAGCGGAACTGCAACGCATCCTCAACGCTGCGGTGGATAGTCTTCCACCCCAAAAGAAGATCATCTACCAATTGAACCGGGAGCAGGGCCTCAGCTACCAGGAAATAGCCGACCAGCTCCAGCTTTCCGTCAATACCGTGCGCAACCACCTGGTAGAAGCCAATAAACTGCTGCGCAACTACCTGAAAAACTACAGTTTAGCCCTCGCCCTCCTGGTGGCGAAAATTTTTTTATAACGTAACTGGTCCATTTCTGAAAAGCCGCGGTCTATTGTGGTATGGAGCGTATTCAATACCTGTTAGCACAGTACCTTTCCAACAAAGCCACGCCAGCGGAAACTGGGGAAATGCTGCAATGGCTGCAATCGCATCCCGGCAGTGAAGACCTGCTGCGTGATGCCTGGGAAGCCAATCCCCGGCCGGCGCCCGTTGCAGACCTGGACCGTATGTGGTCCGTGATAGCGCCGGCCACCACGCCCCGCCGCCAGCGCCGTATCTGGCCTGTTGCCGCCGCTGCGGCTGCCGCGCTCCTGCTGGGCATTACAACCTTCACCTACCTTCATCCAAAGAACCATGGCCGGGAAACCGCTGCCAGCATGCCTTACATAGCACCCGGGAGAAATGGGGCCATCCTCATCCTGGCAGACGGATCGCGGGTAAGCCTGGACAGTGCTGCTGCCGGTATAGTGGCCGTGCAGAACGGCGCACCGGTGACCCTTCAAAACCACCAGCTGCAATACCAGGCGCCAGGTACGACCGCTGGCGCCACTGCTTTTAATACCGTCAGCACCCCTAAAGGCCGCCAATTCCAGGTGCAACTGCCGGATGGCTCCCGGGCATGGCTAAATGCTGCATCGTCTATCCGCTTTCCCACCACTTTTGCCGGGCCGGAACGCCGGGTAAGCATTACCGGGGAAGTATACTTTGAAATTGCGCAGAACGCATCCAAACCTTTCCTGGTGAATACACCGGCTTCCGAGATCGCGGTGCTGGGAACCTCCTTTAACGTGAACGCCTATACGGATGAAGGACAGGAGCGCACCACGCTTTTGTCCGGCAAAATAGCCACCACCCCGCTGGAGCAACCCGGCGCACGTATGGTGCTGGCACCGGGTGAGCAGTCGCAATACACTGCCGGCAAGTACCAGAAGCTGGTGAAGCATGCAGATACGGAGCAGGTGATGGCATGGAAGAACGGGGCGTTCAATTTCCAGGATATGAGCCTGCAGGAAGTCATGCGCCAGCTGGGCCGCTGGTACGACCTGGAAATAGTATATGAAAAAGGCATCCCGGATATCCATTTTGGCGGGGAAATGAGCCGCAATGTGCCATTGGCGGACCTGCTGTCCGGCCTGAAAGAAATGGGCATCCACTTCCGGGTGGAGGGCCACCAACTGATCGTTTCACCTTAGCATAAGCATATCAGCAATTACCGTACACACAAGCAACCAACAATTTGATCACAAGCCAACCAACTCTTTTTAAACAACCATTATTGCATCACCTTTAAAAACAAGCAGCAAACAAACATCCACATTAAAGTCAGCAACCAAGACTAAATCACTAAACAACCAAGACTAAATCGACTGATAAAAAAACCGCTCCGGGTTAGGAGCCGGAGCGGGTAAAACGTTCGGTTGACCGATCAAGGTTCTGGGGAACTTCTATTCAATAACCAAACACATCAAATTTATGCAAAAAACTGCCAATGGCAGTAGGGCTGCTGCATTTATCCAGGTGCGCGCAGCATGCCGGCTGCCAGTCAAACTGCTGCAAATTATGAGATTGACAACTTTCATTATGCTGGTTTTCTGCCTTCACCTGTCTGCAAAGACCATGTCGCAGGAAATTACCCTGTCTGTAAAAGACGCGCCGCTGAAAGAGATCTTTTCGGTGATCAAGCAACAAACCGGTTACCTGGTGTTTTATAAAGCAGACCTCATTGCAGGGAGCAAGCCGGTGTCGGTATCTGTGGAACACAAGCCCCTGAAGGATTTCCTGGATGAGGTGCTGAAGGATCAGTCGCTGGTATACCATATCTCCGACAAGACCATCCTGCTTTTCAGCAAGGCCGAAGCGGCCAATACGCCGGCGCTGCAAGGCACTTTTGCCATGGGGGGCAACCTGCCTCAGTACGTGGTGTCCGGCATTATAAACGGCGGTGGCAGGCCCCTGGCCGGTGCTACCGTGATGCTCAATCCCCTGCACCGCGGCGTATCATCCGACCAGCGGGGTTACTTTGAATTCCCGGCATTGTCGCCCGGGAAGTACACTATCACGGTGACCTGCATTGGATATAAAAAACTTACCGTGCCGGTAGAGGTGGTGAATAAACCCCTGAGCATGGACCTTGTGCTGGAAGCGGCGGTGAGCAACGTAGAGGAAGTAGTGGTGTCCACTGGTTATACCACGAAGAAAGCCGGCGAGATCACCGGTTCAATCCAGAAGATCTCCGGCGCAGACCTGCGCATGGGCATCACCACGTCCGATCCAGTGTCCCTGCTGAAAGGCCGTGCTACCGGTTTGTATATCTCTGAGCAGAACGCGGGAGACCCCACCAGCAGCGGTGGACAGATCTTTGTGCGTGGCCAGAGCAGCATAGCCGGCGTGGGGGTAGACCAGGCAAACCAGGTGGTGATGCCTACGCTGAATTATGGCCCTTTGCTGGTACTCGACGGCGTAATCATGCCCAACCAAAATCTCAAAGAAATTGTAACACCCCAGGAAATTGAAGATGTGACCATCCTCAAAGACGCTGCGGCTACTGCTATATATGGCTCTCGTGCAGCCGGCGGCGTGATCGTTATCAATACGAAAAAGGGAAAGGATGGTAAGCCCCGCGCCTTTGCGGAAGTAAAGTACGGCCTCAATGAGCCCGTACGCGGTTCCATCCATTTCCTCACCGGGCCAGAGTTATATGACCTCCAGCAACGCTACTTCATCCAGGACTACCAGGTGAATAATGCCAGCCTTTCCGCCAGCTATCCCACTTTACAATCTTACCTCGATTACCGCCTGCCTGCCAAGGATGCCGTGGCCAATTCTTATGACTGGCAGAAATACGCCTTCCTGAGCAGTAATACCAAGGAGGTCAATGTAAACGCCAGCGGCGGTACAGACCGCACCAAATATTATGTGGGCGCCTCTTACTATAACGAACAATCTACCGGTGTAGATAACGGGCTGGTAAGAAAATCCGTGCGCCTCAACCTGGAAAGCAAGCTCTCTGACCGCCTCACGGCCAGCGTAGCCGTGAATGCGATCCTCAATGATGGCCACCGGGAGTTATTCCCCACCGGTACCTTCCTGTACCAGTTGCTGCCCTGGGCCACTCCATACAATGCAAACGGTTCCCTGCGGTCACAGCTCACTTATACCCAGTATGGCAGCGAGCAAATCCAAGCCAACCCGCTGTATGATAACCAATGGAACTACGATAAGCCTACGTCACAACTGATCTTTGGCTCGGCCAAACTCTCCTTCCGCATTACTGACTGGCTTAGTCTTTCCAGCACCAACTCCGGCAATCTCAATTACAGCAAGGACGTGCAGTACATGGATGTGCGTTCTTACGCGGGCAGTGCAGACATCACTGCACCGCAAGGCTGGCTGGGCACCATGAGCAATAACCTCAGTTCCTACCTCACCTCAAACCAGCTGAATTTCCACAAGCAATACGGGGAGCATGCTGTGAATGCACTGGCAGCAATGGAGTTTGGCAAGACGAGCAACTATACCACCTCCATCAATGTAAACCATGTGCAGGCCGGCTACGACCAGATCTCACTCGGTACACAGATAGGCGGGGCATATGATTATTCTGCGTACGGTATCCCCTCCCAGAAAGCGGGTAACGTAGAAGGCGGCCAGATAGACCAGGCAGTGTATTCCCTCTTTGGTGAAGCGGAATACAGCTACGCCCGCCGCTACACGGTAAGTGGTTCTGTGCGCCGCGATGCCTCCAGCGCATTTGGGGCAAACCGCCGCTATGGTACGTTTTATTCGGCCGGTGGTGCGTGGATGGCCAGCAACGAGGCATTCCTGAAAAATTCAAAAGTCATCTCCAACCTGAAACTGCACGCCAGCTACGGGACCAGCGGTTCCCAGCTGGGCGATAACTTCCTTACACAGACCCTGTACCGCCCCGGCACGGCTTATACGTATGCCGGCCAGCAGGGGATGGGCATTTCCAATATCGCCAACACGGACCTGCGCTGGGAAGTGACAAAGACCGCCAGTGCGGGTTTTGACCTGGGCCTGTTCAATAAAGTGAATGCTACTGTGGACGCCTATACGCGCCGCTCCGATAATCTTTTGCAGCAGGTGATCCTCGATGCACTGGCGGGCTTCCCCAACCAGTGGCAGAACGTAGCCTCTGTGCGCAATACCGGCATTGAAGTTCTGGTGAATGCAGACATTATCCGCAACAGGAACTTTAGCTGGACTACCAATTTTAATATCAGCTATAATCACAACAGCATTGTGAAAGTGGCCCGTGACTCGCTGAAACAGGGCTTCTATACATCGGAAAGTTTTTACCTGCACCCGGGTGAGGACATCAACTCCATGAAAGCGATACACTATGCAGGCGTGGACCCGGAAACCGGCAAGCCCCGGTTTGAAAAGCTGCTGTTTGACGCCGATGGCCACAACGCCGGTCACACGTATGTGAACACGCCTGCAGAAGTAGGCCAGGCTTCCGATACCCGCCAGATGCAAACGGTAGGTTCTTTCCAGCCCCGCTACTACGGTGGTTTTGCGAATACGTTTACTTACAAGCGCTTTGCGTTGAATGTGCTGATCACGTATGCATTGAAGTATGTGATGCACGATGGGCTGGCGGAGCAGATGCAACGAGGTTATTACATGAGCTTGTACAACCAGTTAGGCTTACTGAAAAGCCAGCGGGAATGGACCCAACCCGGGCAAACGAATGCCACGGAACCCTGGTTGTACTACCAGGTGAACACCAGTTTCTCCGGTACGGATAAGTATATACACGATGCCTCTAACGTAAGATTGCGCAGCGTGCGGCTGAATTACAGCCTGCCGGACGACTGGATGAAACGCGCAAAACTGGCCGGTGCCACGGTATATGTAAGCGGCGACAACCTGTACACACGCTTCTCCCGCAAGATCGTGACCTCCGATCCGGAAGGCCCGTCTGTAGGCCAGGCCCAGGATTTTGGTGAATCCGTAGGTTCCAACATCGGCGCACCCCGCCGCTACGTGTTTGGTTTGCAAGTCAATTTTTAATCATCCAACTACAACAGATCATGACGAAGTGCTATAAATTTTTAATACCGGTAATGGCAGGCCTGTTGCTGGCGTGCAACAAGCAGGTGGATGAAATAAAGCCCCTTACCAAGGTGACGGCGGATGGAGAACTGGCTACGGTGGGTGGCATTGAAGCAGCTACCCTGGGCACGTACGCGATCATGTGCGGCGGCCTGGAATATTCGCAGCAGGACTTTGGCGAAAGCCGCGGCAATAACGTGACCCAGGCCAACTGGGCGCCTGTTTCTATCTATACCGATGCCTTCTTTTTCCAGAACAGTAATGTGGCCACCCTGGGCGGCAGCTATGGTTTTTACCAGGGTTGCTACCAGCTGATCACCAGCGTGAACCTGGTACTGGATCACACCCGGGATTTTGATACCCACGCACTCACGGATGAGCAGCACGACCGCTATAATTACGTGATCGGGGAGAACCTTTTTATCCGCGCCCTGGCTTATTTCAACCTGGTGCGTGTCTATGGAAAGCCCTTTTACCTGGATGGAGGTGCCGGTACAGGTGTAGGTTTAAAAAAGACCGGCGATATCAACGATAAGCCATCGCCTTCTTCAGTAAAAGAAGTGTATGAATTTATTATCAACGACCTGAAAACCGCAGCACAGCTGATGAAAGCCCCGGTAGCTAAGACGAATAGTTTTGCCAATACCGGCGCGGCATGGGGCCTGCTGTCCCGTGTGTACCTGTACATGGGCGGGTCCCCCGCCAACCCGGATGCGGCGATGAACAAACTGGCCGTTGCTTATGCAGACAGTGTGATAGAAGAAAGCAACGGTAAGTACGCATTGCTGCAGGGCGCCGCTTACCAGCAAATGTTTGCCGATGATGAAGATGGCAACCTGGGGCGTTCTGATCCCAGTGGTAACAAGGAGATCATCTTTGCCATCAATAACACGAGCCTTACGTATGGCTCCCAGATCGGGCAGATGTACCATCACGACCCCATTTACGGCGTAGGCGCCACTTTCAAGCCATCGGCCGACCTGATGGGCCGTTTCAAAGCGGGGGATGTGAGAGGTACCTTCTTTAAGGTGAACAGCAGCTCCGGCTTTAATGAAACCACCAAATGGCTTTGCATTAACTACTACACTGGCACCAAGGCGCCGGCACCTGTACTGCGCCTGGCAGAGATGTACCTGAACCGGGCAGAGGCCAATGCAAAACTGGGGAATGTAATGGATGCCAAAGCGGATCTCAAGGTCATCCATGTCCGTGCGGGGCTGCCTGCCACGGATGTAGATGACATCAGCAATGCCAACCTGCTGGATGCGATCCTGCTGGAGCGCAGGCTGGAACTGGCTTTTGAAGGGCACCTGGCCTTTGATTATTTCCGGAACGGCTTGCCCATGACCCGGATCGCAGCAGATAATAATGGCACCGCGGTGACCATACAGGCCGATGATCCAAAAGTAGTTTTAACGGTACCCTCCAATTAAAAAAATATCAACATGACAAAAGCAACTTTGTTTTTCGGTGCACTACTGGGTGCCACTCTGGGAAACCCTGCACCCAAATTTACCATCACCGGCAAGGTGGATGGCGGCCAGGAAGGCACGAAGATCTACCTGCGCTATGCAGATGTCGGCTTTGCACAACGCAAGAACCTGGACAGCGCGGTGCTGCACAATGGCAGCTTTACCATCACCGGCGACGCCAGTTCCCCGCGTTTTTGTGAGATCCTTTTCCGCGACGCAAAAGCACATCCCAGCGCCACGTACGAGGATAAGATCATTAGTGTGTTCGTGGAGAATTCAAATATTAAGATAGACGCCGTGTACGACAGCCTGGGCATAGAACTGGACGGCTGGCGGGGCCAGAAGCACGGTTTCGTAAAGGTATCCGGCAGCAGGAGTCACGATGCCTACATGGCTTATGATGAAGTGGAGCGTAGCTACAGCAAACGCGAGAACGAACTTTTCGATGAGTATATAAAGATCATCAATGCCAAGGATGATGCCGACATGGAAGAGCGTTACCACAAAGGCGTGCCGGTAACCGTACAGCTGGATGAAGCCGCAGCAGTGGACAACGACTTTAACATGCGTTACATCCAAAACCATACACCGGATGCGGTGAATGCCTACATCGCTACCAGCTTCCTGCGCAGCAGCGATATCACCACCACCCAGGTAGATAGCCTGATCCGCTATTTTGAACTGTCAAAGGACAATGGTTACCTGGTATCGCATTTCAAAGAGATCGCTCCGGGCTACCAGCGTACGGCACTGGGCTCAGAAGTACTGGACATGCGCTTTACCGACAGCAGCGGTAAAGCGCACGCACTGCGCGACTATATTGGTAAAGGAAAGTATGTGATGCTGGAATGCTGGGCCTCCTGGTGTGGCCCCTGCCGCGCAGATATTCCCCACCTGAAGAGTATGTACCGGGACTTCCATCCCCAGGGTTTCGAGATCATCAGCGTGTCACTGGATAATGTCAAAGACAAATGGTTAAAGGCCCTGGACCAGGAGAAAATGCCCTGGTTGCAGCTCAGCGACCTGCATGCCTTTGATGGAGGCCTGCCCAAAGCCTATCATATCAACGCCATTCCACACTGCCTCTTGTTTGATCCCCAGGGTAAGCTGATCACGCTGAACATGCGAGGCTCCTGGATGAACCGCCGCCTGCAGGAAATGTACGGCGACCACTTTTCAAAAGGATGATTTTTGGTTGAGAATGAAAGGGGCCTCCGGAAGGGGCCCTTTTTTGTACCTTGTACAGACATTTATACCCTAAACGACCCGGGCTTCGAGAATTTATTTCATTTTCCTTTCGCGTTCAAAGAAGCATGCGGGTATGACCCTACGGAGGCCTGAACGAAAAAACCTGCCGTTTTGAACACAAGGAAACTCAATATGAACACTTCCGTGAAAATAAGTCTTTCGAATTTTGTGCTGTAAAATTAAAAGATCAAAACATGAGCAAGACTATTTTTATTACCGGCGCATCATCCGGATTAGGAAAGGCAACGGCTAAATTATTTCATGAAAAAGGCTGGCATGTAATTGCTACCATGCGGAATCCTGAAAAGGAAACGGAGCTAAATCAATTGGATAATGTAACCTTGTTGCCATTGGATGTAACCAACTTGGAACACATCCAGGATACGGTGTCAAAGTCCATTAAAATGGGCGATGTTGATGTAGTATTCAACAATGCAGGCTACGGATTAATAGGTCCGCTGGAAGCATTAAGTGATGAGCAAATCACCAAACAATTAAATACTAATTTACTGGGCGTTATCCGTGTAACCAAAGCATTTATTCCGTATTTCAGAAATAAAAAAGCAGGAATGTTTATCAACACAACTTCTCTCGGAGGGTTGGTTACATTTCCTTTAGGATCGATCTATCATGCCACAAAATGGGCATTGGAGGGCTGGAGCGAGAGTATGTCTTTTGAGCTGAATGCTCACGGAGTATATATTAAAACAGTAGCTCCCGGAGGCATAAAAACAGACTTTATGAGCCGCTCTATGGAATTTACTTCCATTCCGGAATATGACATTATTTCAATACCAATGATGTCTAATTCCGAAACGATGTTAGCTGCAGGCGCCATGTCGGAAGACATCGCAGCAGTTGTCTATGAAGCTGCGACAGATGGAGAAAATAAGGTACGGTATATCGCAGGTGAAGATGCAAAAGCTTTGTATGCAAAACGGCTTGAAATTGGCAACGAAGGTTTCCGGGCCTTTATGAAAGATAGTTTTCTTACCAAAATGAATTCATAAATTAGCGCTATGAAACCGGAACAATCACCTGTTATAATTAATGCTATATCCGAGTTGCATAGGTTGCTGGAACTGCCAAGGCCTTTACATCCTTTGGTAAGCCTGTTTGATAACACAAAAGTTGCCGCCAGAAAAAAACAATTACCCAAGGCCTTCATTTTCGATTTCTACAATATATCCTACAAGAAGAATCTGAAAGGAAGAAGCGGCTACGGCCAAAGCTATTATGACTTTGATGACGGGACGATGATCTTCACAGCACCGAAGCAATTAATAACGACAGTCGAGGAACAGGAATATTTCGGTATCACCTTACTTTTTCATCCTGATCTTATCCGGCTTCATCCGTTGGGGCAAAATATCCGGCAATACGGCTTCTTTTCTTACGAAAGCAATGAGGCACTACATATTTCCGATAATGAGAAAAAGAACGTATTGCCGGTTTTCAAAAACATCGAAGATGAATTGAATCACAGCATTGATGATTTTAGTCAGGATATCATCATTTCACACATAGAAACTTTACTCAATTACAGCAATCGTTTTTACAAGCGGCAATTTATCACCAGAAAAACGATAAACCACAGCTTGTTAGCCCGGACTGAAAAAATACTGAATGATTATTTCGATACTGAAAACGTTATGACCGCTGGGTTACCCACCGTAGAAATGCTCGCCGCAGAAGTTACCGTATCACCGCGTTACCTGAGCGATATGTTCCGGTCATTGACAGGACAAAATGCGCAGCAGGTCATTCACGAGAAAGTGATCGAAAAAGCTAAGGAACTTTTATCATCCACCGACTTGTCGGTCGGGGAAATTGCCTATCGATTGGGATTCGGATATTCCCAATCTTTCAGTAAGCTATTCAAGCGAAAGACTAACCTGACGCCCGTTGAATTCAGGCAGCGTTTTCACCACAATTAGCTGCTGTAATTCCTTAAAAAGTATAAGCATATCCAAAAAATATGCAAGTAATCCGGTTCCGGTGTTCCGACCTTTGCCTTAACTTAAAAATTTAAACAATGGCAAAGACTGTATTGGTTACCGGGGCATCTTCCGGTTTTGGAAAAGAAACAGCCAAATTATTTCACATGAAAGGTTGGAACGTAATTGCGACGATGCGTTCCTCCGGTAAAGATATGGAGTTACCTCAACAGGATAATATCCTTGTCTTTCCTTTGGATGTTACGGATAAAGAAAGCATTACAAACGCAGTTGAAAAGGGCGTTGGGAAATTCGGAACGATAGATGTCTTGGTTAACAATGCCGGTTACGGTTTGATGGGTGTCTTTGAAGCGGCGACCGAAGCGCAGATCCAGCGGCAGTATGATGTGAATGTTTTCGGGGCAATGCGTGTAACCAAAGCAGTGCTGCCATTCATGCGTAAAAACCGCAGCGGGATAATCATTAATATTTCTTCTTTCGGAGGTGTCACAGCCGGGCAGTTTGCAAGCTTGTACAACAGTTCTAAATTTGCGCTGGAAGGGTTCTCCGAGGCACTGTCACACGAACTGGCATTCTTAAATATTGCAGTAAAAGTCATCGAACCCGGCAGCGTAGCCACCAATTTCAGAAGCGGTATGGAAATGATTAAAAACGAGATTGAGGATTACAACGCTGAGCTGGCAACATTTATTCCCCGCTATACCAGGCGCACCGAACATTTACGGAAAGCAACGCCGGAAGAAGTTGCCGAAACCATATATCATGCAGCTACCGACAGCGTTTTGAAATTGCGCTACGCAGTAGGCGATGATGCCCGCTTCTATATCGATTTAAAAACAAAGAACAGCGAAGAATATTATCTTAAAGCCATGCGCGACTGAAGTAATTGCTAACTTTGTTCAAAGGATATGGAAACAAAAATCGTTGATATAAGATCTATTGGGGAGTTGCACCGGTTCTACGGATACGAAAAGCCGAAGCACCCGCTGGTAAGCGTTATCGATCTGTCCAAAACCCGCAAGCAAGGGGTACCTGAAAATACCGTTTACAGGCTCGGGTTCTATAGTATTTATTTTAAAGAAACAAAAGGAGCACTGCAATACGGCAGGGCGCACTATGATTTTGAAGAGGGTACGCTGCTGTTCACCGCACCGTTCCAGGTGGTAGCTGCCAATACGGATACGGCTCCGGGAAAAGGTATGGGATTGTTTTTTCATCCAGATTTATTGAGCCGGTCGAACCTGGGAAGAAATATCAACGATTATTCTTTTTTCAATTACGATTCCGCAGAAGCATTACATATATCAGAAAAAGAAAAGGAAATTTTGGAGCATTGTCTCCGAAATATCGAGAAGGAATATGCACAGCATATCGACAAGCATACCCAAAAACTTATAGTAAGCAATATCGAGCTGTTATTGAATTACTGTGACCGGTTTTATGACAGACAATTTTTTACCCGCGAAAGAGTAAACCGGGATATTATTCAACAATTTGAACAGCTGCTGAACGAATACTTCTCGGGCGATGCTTTAATTGAAACAGGTCTGCCAGACGTTAAGTATTTTTCGAACCGTTTGAATTTATCCCCATATTATTTATCTGATGTCTTAAAAAAAATTACCGGGAAAACTACTCAAGATTATATACATCTGAAAATAGCAGAAAAAGCAAAATTGTTCCTATGGAATACCGATAAACCTATAAGTGTCATTGCCTATGACTTAGGTTTTGAACACCCGTCTCATTTCACTAAGCTATTCAAGAAACAGGTAGGGATGCCTCCTAAACAGTTTCGTAATCTTAATTGAAATATGTCCAGCGTAAACGTCCTGCCTTTTTCTTTTATACCATTGCCCTTAAAAAGCAACTTTTGAACAAAAGGGCAAGCATCGGCATAACTGCTGCTAATTTGTTTAACCAATGCGTTAACCAACGGATTATTTCTTATGGATCAAATTTTAGTCAGTCCAATATGAGGAACATCCCTCTCCGTTCCTTTGGCATTATTTTAAGTTTTAAATTTGGAAAGCTCCAACTTAAAAAGGAAGATAGTAATATTCCGCAGATCCCAGCTATCGATTAACTTGAAAAACTCCATACGTAGCATACTTGAATTTGATTTCACTTTTCAATGCTACACACCACCCTATTTCAGCACTTAACTTAGGCATAAAACAGCAAGGCGAATGAAATGTCAGGGCCGAAGCAGGACTTAAAAAATTAAGTTGCTTTGCTTGTAGCCTTCACTTTTCATCCGCCGGCCGGTAACGATCCTATTTCATTGCATAATTAAGATAACCCCCATCTGCAACAATCTCCGTACCCGTAATAAAACTGGCCGCCTCAGATGCCAGGAATAACACCGTGCTTGCAATTTCACTGGGATCACCCAACCGCTGCATAGCTGTAGCAGCGGCCAGTACGCCTTTCGCCTCCACAGGCACCGCACCTTCCAGTCCGGGTGTTAAGACCGGCCCGGGGCTAAGGATGTTTACGCGGATCTTCCTTTCAGCCAATTCATTTGCCGCGATCTGCGCAATTTTGTTCAATGCACCCTTGGTAGCGGAATACACGCTGGTGCCCAGGTTGGAAGCCGTTGCCACAGTAGAAGAAGTGAACACAACGGATGCCCCGTCTGCCAGATGAGGCAGCAGCTTTTGCAGCGTAAAGTAATGTCCCTTCACGTTGGTATTGAACTGTGCATCAAAATCGGCTTCGGTGGTTTGGGCAATCGGCGTAAAAGTAGCAATGCCGGCGTTGAGGAAAAGCACATCCAGTTTATTACCGCTGGCAGCAATGGCCTGTTCTACCACCGAAATGCCCTCCAGGCTGGAAGTGTCTGAAACAATGGTTTTCAACTTGCGGTCGTTGATCGCGGCAGCTGCGTCCTGCAGCTTGCTGGCGCTCCTGCTGCTGATCCATACATTGGCGCCCGCATTGATAAATGCCTTTGCCGTAGCGAGTCCAATCCCGGTGCTTGCGCCTGTAATGAGCACGTTCTTATTCGTAAAATCCATGTCTATTGGTTTTGTTTCGGCCACAAAATTAGATCATGCGAATTTATTTTGGTTACTTTGTTTCTAAAAGTAACAGTAACTTCCGGGTAACCAAGTAACATATGGAGTGCAAAGCAAATTTTCAGCAGGATCGCAAAAAGGAAATGATGGCCGTTCATGACGCCATGGACGTGCTGAGTGGAAAGTGGAAGATCTACATCCTTTCCTCGATCTGCCATTATAACAAAAGAAGGTTCTCCGATATTTTAAATGATGTGGAGGGTATTTCAAATAAGATGTTGAGCAAGGAGCTTAAGGAACTGGAAGCAAATAAACTGATTGAGCGTACTATTTTAGATACACATCCGGTCACCGTGCAATATGAGCTCACCAGGCATGGCCTCACCTTAAGAACGATCATCGATAACCTGACCGACTGGGGCCTTCAGCACCGCAGGGAAATTATTGGGAAATAGCACACATGACTTTATGGATCTCCATGTTAGCGCATGCAGCATGTACGCCATCATCCCCTGGCCCTCCCACCTTTGTCACCATCCCCCCGGCACCGTCCCATGCCAGGACATCACAGCGTTCACCGCCGGGAAATGGCCGCTGGCGTTAAAATGTTTATCTACTTTTTACAAAAATCCGCTCCCGGAAATAGCGATGGCAAATTTTATTTTTCTATAGCCAATATAGGCAATTGGTCATATTTTGCTTAATTGCTCAAAATTTATACTTTTACAGCTTTAAACCAACAGAGATGTCCGCCAATATCAAGGAAGAAGAAATCCAGGAACAGCTCCTGCAAGCTGCAAAGCAATTATTCCAGGTTCATGGCTTTCGGCGGGTAACCCTTGACGACATAGCCAAAGCCATAGGTAAGGCCAGAAGTTCCCTTTATTATTATTATAAGACCAAGGAGGAGATCTTAGATGCGGTGATAGGTGTCGAGATCAGGGCGTTGATGGCCTCTCTCGCAGCGGCGATCAGCAAGGCGCCAAATGTGGAAGAAAAAATAAAAGCCTTTTTTTTAGCCAAACTTTCCGCCGTGATCGAAAAGGGCGCCTTTTTCAATTCGCTGGACGAGGGTATGGATCCGAGTGAATTATCAGGCTTCCGCAAGACGAGGCTCGCTGTCCATGATCAAATCTTCCAGCAGGAAGGTGCAATGCTTGCACAGGTCATTACTGAAGGTATCCGGCTTGGGGAGTTGACCAGATTGAACCATAAAGACCAGGATGATTTAGTCTTTGTGCTGTTAAGCAGCCTGCGCGGCATGAAGCGTGAAATGACAATCAAAAACGATTTTAGTAACATGGAATCATGGGTGAATATTCTGGTCCGCTCGATGATCCATGGTTTAAAGCAATAAAAAAATTTGCCCATTTTTCGACATTTGGTCAAAATTTGCTTATAAGCTTATTTAATGAGCACGAAAAAGCCATTCACATATTCCGCGCTTTCCGGGACCGGAACTGTAGCCTATTCTTCAAACGGGCAGTCGGTGTCACAGATTGCGGTGCTTTTTTCAGGGTGTTAAGAAATTATTTAATCATTTAAACAGATTTATTATGCATTGGTATTATTATTTCAGCGATTTACTGGCGGGAATGCTTCTGGCCAATTTTGTTCCCCACTTTATTAAAGGTACCGCAGGCGATCCTTTCCCCACACCTTTTGCCAAACCGCCTGGCAAGGGCTTGTCCTCGCCATTGGTGAACGTACTTTGGGCAATGTTCAATTTAATCGTGGGCTTCCTGCTTTTCCGCTTCGGTAAAGTATCTGTTGGTGATACATTGTCGATCTCGGTTTTCTTTATCGGCATAGCTTGCATCAGCATTTTCAGTGCTATCAATTTCGTCCACAAGGATAAAGTTTAATCCGTTTCTATCAGACGGGAAATCAAACAACCAACACCGCCCTGCTGGTCATGGATAGGCAGCAGGGCTTACTCACGGGTACCCGGAGGCTGCATCGTTGTTAGCTAAGGCAAGCTTTGATACAGCCTGTCCCATCCACCCCTTACCTTTGTCACAATCTCCCCGGCGCCTCCCCACACCAATGGTCTACATTTGAAAAAACAAACCTTCCACTTATGCGTAAACTAATAATGAAAATGTCCATGTCCATTGATGGTTTCGTGGCTGGCCCGAATGGGGAACACGATTGGGTTTTCCGCAACTCTGATGAACAATCCCGTGCCTGGAGCGCAGCATCCTTCAACGAGGCCGGGATCATCATCATGGGTAGAAAATCCTTCGAGTCGATGGCCCCTTACTGGCCCACCGCCACCGGCCCTTTTGCAGCGCCAATGAACACCATTCCCAAAGCGCTATTCACCCAAAAAGGATTCAAAGGAATGCCCAATACTGCCGGTACGCCTGCGGGTGCTTCCTGGGCCGAAGCGCGCATCTTCCATGGCGATCTTGTGGAAGGCATCAGGGAGTTAAAGCAGGAAGAAGGCAAGCCTATTATTGCAATTGGAGGCGCGGGTTTTGTACGCAACCTGATAGAAACAGGACTTATCGATGAGTACCAGCTGGCCATCCATCCCATCATGTTTGGAGCCGGCCTGCCAGTATTTACCGGTCTTTCAAAGCCGCTGGACCTGAAACTGGTGGATGCCAGGACCTTCCCCGGGGGGATCATCGCTAATACGTACCGCCCTGCATAATCACCTTTCCAAAACCACTGCCAGGCCCTTTCTCAGCGTATTGTGCACTTCCGCTACCTGGTCCGTGATCCGTATCAGCTCCTCCACCTGCGCCGGCGAAGCATCCGCGCTTACCTCCGCACGGTATTTGAAATCCATTCCCGGCTCTCCCGGCGCACCAAATTCACCAGTGCATTCCACCGTCATGCCGGAAACCGGGATGCCACGGGCCTCGGCTTCCCGGTAAATGTCATTGCAAAAGCACGTGGCTAAGGAAAGGAGTAACAACTCACCGCCATTCACGGAAGACCCATAACCGGATGGCTTCACCGGTAGCTGTATTGTTTTTACAGTCCCATTTGTCTGCACCTCAGTGGCATGGTAATGCTGCCGGCTTTCTATTTTGGCTGAAATTTTCATCCTGCAAGGGGTTAAGTGATAAACCAAATTTATGGATAAATGACCACCTTCCGGCCGCATGCGCCTCTCCGGCCATAGAAAATCACCTGTCCCAAGCCCTGTCCATTTCATCGGATTATATCCCTTTTCGTCGGAAATAACTTTTCCTGGCCCTCCAAACGAGGTTTGTTTGCATATTCAACCAAGGCACTATGCAAACAACACACCTCATCAACATTGGCCTGCACGTAGCAGCCGGTACCGCAGCATTGGTAGCGGGTTTGGGGGCTATGGTGGTGCAAAAAAGGCGCGCCCGCCACACCCGCTATGGCAGGGTGTTCACCCGCCTGGTATACATCGTTATTTCCACGGCCCTATTCGGCGTATTTGTATTCCGGGGTAATGCGTTCCTTTTCATCCTCACGCTGCTGAGCGGCTATAATTGCTTCAGCGGTATCCGCGCTGTACGGCTGGCGGGCGCCAGGCCCCAATACCTGGATCACCTCGTAGCCGGTGGCGTAATGCTTGCAGGGGCCGGGTACCTCTACGTGTTAAAGCGGGAGGGCTTCTACTGGGCGCCGGCAGTCATTTATTCCACAGTAGGCGCTTTGTTCCTGGTAGCCGGATATGATCTGTTAAAACGCATACAGCCGTTATGGTTCCTGCAAAAAGCCGTGTTGTATGAGCACAGCTACAAAATGGTAAGTGCCTGGAGTGCCCTGCTGTCGGCGTTTTGCGGCACGATGCTGCCTCGGTATAAACCTTACAGCCAGCTGCTGCCCTCCGCTATCTGCATTGCTTACATCTGCTTTACCTTTATCCGGATAGCAAAGCATCAGTATCAACAACGGCACCAGCCGGCAATGCAAAAGAGGCCCTCAAATGCTATGATCTAAAGGCCTCTTTGAGGAATAACAATACAATGTACTACTGCTTCACCAAAATATCCATTATCAACAAGAAGGCCTCCAAACACAAGGATCTGAAGACCTTCCCGGCATAACAATACAGGTCTTTACTGCTTCACCAGCGTAAACGTCAACTTATCCCCGGTTTTGATGGAGTTTTCCAGGTAATACGTCAGCGTTTTACAATCAAACCCGGCCACGGTGCCATTTAAAGTGCCATCGCTGGTCAGTACATTATCTTTCACGCTCCAGGTACCGTCACCAGATCCGGAAGGAGTGCAAACCGTACCGGCATCTGCATAGCTATAGGTACCATCGCTTTTCAGGGTAAGGATGTCGTCTTTAGCACAATCTTCCATATGCGCCAGGTAGTCCACCGGCGCGGCGTTGGCGGTTTCTTTGTATTGCAGGGCGGTGAGGCGGTAGGCGCCCGCAAGGTTTTGCACGTTTACCGTACAGCCGGTGGGCTTATCCTGTTCCTTATCTTTTTTGCAGGAAAAAAAGACCGTGCCGGATGCCATCAGTACAATTGCCAGTTTCATTTTCATAGTCGTCATTGGTTTTGTTTGGTAGTAATACCTCCTGGCTTCCCGGATGGTTGGGGTGAAAAAAAATATTTTTTTTACCCAACCTCCGGCGCAAAACCAGGGTATTATGGATGGAGGCAGCCTGGTTTTGCCTTATCTTACTAAGGTGGCGGCCAGGATAAAATACCGTGGATGAGCCTTCTGCCACGATTTAAAACGGATTTTAAAGACGAATGAAAAGGAATGTATTATTAATGGCAGCTGCCTGTTGTATCGGTAGCTGCACCACGATCAAGATGTCAATACCGGAATCATTTCAGCAGCAGGCCACCATGCTACACGTAAAGGGCGCCCACGGTAATAGCATGTCGTTTGATCATTTTACCACATCCAAAATAAAACGGGGCGTACACGTAAGTTATCCTGGCTGGGGCAGGCCTTTTATCCTGGAAAATCTCTGGCTCAATCAACTGGGCATTGGTAAAGCCGGGCTGGTAGATAATGAAAAGGCTAAATTCCGCTATGCGCTAACGGATGGTAATAACGTGGTACAGGTGTACGCGCATGAAAAAGCGGTGACCCGCGAAACGGAATACCACCTGCTGAACAAAAGCGGGTTTCCCAACTCGTTCACAGAACTGCAACAGTACAATTACGTATTCTCTGCAGTTATCAGCGGTGATACCACACAGGTAGGAAAGGGCTGGGAAATGGTGATGACCAATATTTATGACCGCAAAGCCAGCAGGGATAAAAACCCGTTTGCTTACGTAAAGCCGGGCGATAACGGACTGGCAACCAACGGAACGGATACCATTTTTATAAAACCAGTGAACATTAAGCAAACGGCAAACGCGGAAGGAAAGACCTCCAACCTGCCATTCAAGCTGCTCTCCGGCTATGAATTGAGCACTACCGGTGGCGTGATCGGCATCGTGGACCTGATGAACCAGAACATCTGGTTCTACAATGAACTGGATGCAAATGAACGGCTGAACGTTGCGGCTATCGCTACCGCCATTTTTGCGAGGCGAGTGCATAATGAGTACTGGTAATTTCACATTGCAGAGAAGGCACTGGAACAGGCATTAGACGATATTATTCAGGATTGCCGGGAAGGCAAAAGGAAAGCGCAGGAACTGCTGTACCGGCAGTGCTATGGCTTTGCTATGGCCATTGCCATGCGGTATGCCACGGACGAAAATGAAGCCGCGGATATCCTGAGCCATGCCTTTGTGAAGATGTTCCGCAGTATCGCTTCTTTTGATAGTGCGAAAGGCAACTTCCATGGCTGGTTGAAAAAGATCGTTATCAATGAGTCCCTGGACCATATCAAACAACGCAGCCGTTTTGTAAGCCTGGAGACACAGGTAGTGGAAGAACCGTTTGTCAACAACAGTATTATTGAAAAAACGGATGCGGCGGTGATCCTGCAATTGATAAGACAGCTGCCCAGGGCCACGCACGCTGTGTTTGTGCTATACGCCATTGATGGCTACACGCACAAGGAAATTGCCGCCCACCTGGGCATCAGTGAGGGCACCAGCAAATGGCACCTCAGCGAAGCAAGAAAGATCCTTCAACAAAAAATAACTGCGATAACAAACCGGTGAATAAGACCACTCCATACGAAGCATTAATAGCAGCAAAGCTGAACGAGATCCCCGTGCCCGACATGGCAGACGCGATCTGGTCTGGCATTGAAGCGCAGCTCGATGGGGTGGCCACACCGCAGCAGCAGGTCCCTGCACCGAAAGCGGTGGTGAAGGGCTGGTACTTCTTTGCCGGTGCTTTTGTAGTAGCAGCTTTACTGTGGTGGTACTTCGCATCCAGGCCGGTGCCGAAGCCCGTGCCGCCAGTAAAACCAGTGCCGCCCACAGAAACAATCATCCCCCCTGCAGACACGGTTACCATCGTCAGCCCCGCGGGGAAAATGATCATACCGGTACACCCCATCAAAGCAAAGAAGGATACGGTACAGGTGCGCGATACCGTGCAAAGCCAGGCCAGCGTTGATTCCGCATTCATACCGCTTTTGCCGCCGGTGAAAAAAGAATTATGGCACCTGGTGAATGGTACCCCGCCTATTCATATCATTGACACGGCCCGTCACCAGGCACCGCCGCCCAAACGGCCCAAAGGGGTACCGGGCATCTCCAATGATGATTATAAAATATCCACCGGGAAGGATAGTACCCAAACCCCAGGCTGATACGCTGCCCGCACCAGGTCTGCGTTATTTGCATTATTATTACGCTCATACCAGCTTGCTCTTCCCTTAAACTACCGCTATGCGCAATGCCCTTAAGGTGATATTAATAGCAGGTGCCATTGGGCTTTCCTTTGGCCTGTACCGCTATTGCTGGTACGATCACCGTATCCTGAGCATTACAGGATCGGTGATGTCCTGCCTCATCATCGGGTCCCTGATGATGGCGGTGATCTATGGGCGGGGTTACTTCCTGCCCGCCGGTTCTCCTGCGGGGGTTAAAGCGCTGGTGGTGATCCTGCTGCTTATTCTCGCCTCCGGCGCGGGTACTGCTTTGTATTTTTGGCTGCTGTCGTGGCTACCGGGCGGGCCTCCTTTCCGCTGGCCGGGTGAAAGTGGCATCTATATCCTGAACATACTGATCGTGATGGTGGTGGGCATCCCCATTTATGCATCGGAAGAGGGGCGGCGCCAGCTCAGCGGATTGGTGCAAAGCCAGCAATACCGGGTACTGCAGCTGGAGCAGCAACAGCAGGCTATAGAACTGGAACTGCTCCGCGCCAAGATAAACCCGCATTTCCTCTACAATGTGCACAATACCATTGCAGGCCTCATTCCCGCCGCTCCGGAAAAGGCAGAAATGCTGGTGCTGCTCCTGTCAAAGTTTTTCCGCGCTTCGCTTTCCATGAACAGCCCTACCTTCCACTCACTGGAAGCGGAGCTGGATATCGTGACCACTTATCTGCAAATGCAGCAGCTCCGCTTCGGAGCCCGTATGCATTTTGAACTGCACGTGCCTGCGGGCCTGGAACAGCGGCAGGTGCCTTCATTTGTCCTGCAGCCCATCGTGGAAAATGCCGTGAAACACGGCATAGAAGCCTGTGCTGATGGGGGCGTCATCACCATTACAGTACAGGAAGCGGGCGGGCAATTCATGTACACCGTCACGGATCCGGGTGCCGCATTTAGTGAAGCGCCCAGCGGTGGATCGGGACTGAAACTGGTTACAGGCAAGCTACAGTTGTTATATGGCCATGCCTTCCACATCGTATTTCATAACCCTCCGGAAAAATATGTCAGCATCACCTTTCCCAGCCAGCATCCGGGCACTGCTGGCAGACGATGAACCAGTAGCCTCCGGCCGGCTGCGCAAGGCCCTGGAAGCTTATCCGCAGGTGAAGGTCATTGCGGAGGTGACGGATGGCCATGCGGCTATTTCGCACATCAACCGCGATAAACCGGACCTGGTATTCCTGGATATACAAATGCCGGGTTATAATGGCTTTGAGGTACTGCAACACCTGGAATACACGCCCCTGGTCATTTTCGTGACTGCTTATGACCAATATGCCATCAAGGCTTTCGAGGTAAATTCTGTGGACTATTTATTGAAGCCCGTAGCGCCGGACCGCCTGGCCATCAGCATGCAGCGCGTACTGGAGAAAGGTGCGCAGGCAAACCTGCTGGTCAACGTCAAATCCGTACTGGCCCAGCTGATCCCGGAACAGAAGATCAGCACCATCCCGGTAAAAGCCGGCGCCAGGGTGCATTTTATCCAGGTAGAAGACGTGTACTTTTTTGAGGCCAAAGACAAATATGTACAGGTGCACACCGCTACCGGTGTCCACCTCGCGGAGCATACGCTCATCTACCTGGAAGGCCGGCTGCCAGCGCATTTCATACGGGTGCACCGGTCCTTCATCGTGAATAAATTTAAGATCAGGGAAATGCAGAAGTATTTCAAAGGCACTTACCTGCTGGTAATGGCAGATGCTCTGCAAACGCGCATCAGGACTGCTTATTCTTATGCAGCGGCGATCCGGGAAAAACTGTTGTTGCCCTGAGGAATGCGGCCCTTCTCTTCCGGTCTGCAAAAGCGGCGCCGGCAGCGCCGCGGAACGCCCCGGCAGGGAATGTCTATTTTGTACTCCGCAGTCTCAATACCACGGTCTCATGCGATGCCACGGTGTAAGACAGCCTTTGTTGCTGCTGCTTTTCTTCGTGGGTCCACACGTTGTAGGTATGATATTTCCCTGCAAGGCCCAGTTGTGAGAGGGTTGTTTCAAACTTCCGGGAAGTGCCGGCGGTATTCAAAATACCAATGGCCGTTTCACCATTTTCCAGCGGTTTTACAAACACCTGCCAGTCATTTGCATGGATCTTCCGCACGGCTTGTTTGCCCAGTTTGTCCTGGTCAATGGCCAGGATGTCTTTGTTGGTAAGTATCTGTTTGGTGACTGCATTCATCTTCGTGATATCGCAGCTCACCATCAGTGGCGCTGCCATCAGGCACCATAAGCTCATTTGCGACCTGTATTCCGTATCTGTGCAACCCACACCACCCAGGTCGCCGGAGGGGCCTTTGTAGCCATAGAGGCCCACTACCAGCATGTCCGGGTCGTTCCAGCCTCCATTACCGGCGTAGGTATCCAGGGCTGCGTTGATATTCACTGCATCCAGTATGCCCACACCACCAGCAGGGGTGCCAGGTGCATCATTGGCGGCAGCCCACTTGTCGCGGATATCGCCGGCGGTGCGCCACAGGCTTCCACCGGCGGCAGCGGCCCAGGTCCAGGGTTGGCGGCCTCCCCATTCGCAGATGCCCAGCGGCATGTTCCTGCCGGAAGCAGACAAGGCATCGGCCATGGTCTTGTAACGGGCTTTTGCCGTGGCCTGGTCTGATGGTGCACCGCAGTAATCATACTTCAGGTAGTCAATACCCCATGCGGCAAATGTTTTTGCATCCTGCGTTTCAAAATGAAGACTGGCTGTGTAACCTGCACAGGTAAGCGGGGCCGCATCGGAATAAATACCCAGTTTCAATCCCTTGCTGTGCACATAGTCTGCCAGGGCTTTCATACCAGATGGAAATTTTTCCACATCAGGAATGAAATTATTCTTCTTATCACGGCCTCCCTGCCAGCCATCATCGATGAAGATGTATTCATAGCCGGCATCCCGCAGGCCATTGGCCACCATGGCATCGGCAACGGACTTTACATCCTGCTCCGTGATCTTGTCTGCATAATAATTCCAGGTCATATAGCCCATGGGTGGCGTGGGGGCCAGTTGGTTCCGTTGCGCGGTAGCAACAATGGCCGACACACAGGTGACGGCCATTATCAGTATGCTTTTAGTCATCGTTTTATATCAGCTTTTGGTGCTCATCACTGTTTTTATCTCCCCATTCACTTTTACTTTCACAGGGGTAGGGTTGGCTGCATGGATGCTGTAAGCGGTGATCTTTCCCTGTTTCCACGAAAAATCCACGGTGAAATTACCCCTTGCCTTCAATCCTTTTACAGCACCTTCCGCCTTCCATTCCGCCGGGATGGCCGGCAGCAGGGAGATGTAGCCGGCGTGGCTTTGCAGCAGCATTTCTGCAATGGCTGCTTCGCCGCCAAAGTTGGCATCTATCTGGAAGGGTGGCCCGGCAGAGAACAAGTTAGGATAAATACCGCCACCGGCGCCATAATTAATGTCTGTACCAAACGTAGGCCGCATCAGGTTCACATACAGTTTATAGGCACGGTCTCCATCATAGAGGCGGGCCCACCACAGCATTTTGTAGGCAATGGACCAGCTGGGGCCATCGTCACCACGGTCGTTCAATGTTCTTTTGCAGGCGGCTGCCAGGTCCGGCGTGCTGTCTGGCGTGATCTGGTTTGCCGGGAACAGGCCATAGAGGTGGGATACGTGGCGGTGATGGGGATCGGTTTGTTTGTAGTCTTCCAGCCATTCCATCAGGCTGCCATCCGCGCCTATCCGGCCTGCGGGCGGGATCTCCGCAAGCTGCGCCTGCAGGGTATCCCGCAGTGCCTGGTCTGTTTTGAGCATAGTGGATGCAGTGATCACGTTGTTATACAATTCCCGGATGATCTGGTTGTCAATGGTGGGGCCCAGGCAAATGCTGGCCGTTCTTCCATTGGGCAGGTAGAAGGTGTTTTCCGGTGAGGAGGAAGGCGATGTTACCAGCCAGTTGGTCTTCGGATCGCGCACCAGCATGCTTTTGTAGAACAGGGCGGAGCCTTTCAGTACCGGGTAAATGCTGCGCAGGTAAGCTGTGTCGCGTGTGAAATCATAGTGCTGCCACAGGTTGTCGCACAGCCAGCCGGAGCCGGACTTTGCGGCGCCCCAGGAGGCGCTTTCACCGGGCTCGGTGTATTGCCACACATTCGTGATCACGTGTGCTACCCAGCCATCTGCATTGTAATATGCCTTTGCCGTGGTTTGGCCATGGGGTACCATCTTTTTTACCAGGTCTGCCAGGGGCAGGTCCAGCTCCGAAAGGTTGGTCACGTCCACCGGCCAGTGGTTCATTTCCACATTCACGTCCAGGTGGTAATCACCGTTCCAGGGGGTATGCACCTGGTTGGCCCACAGGCCCTGCAGGTTAGGCGGCAACAGGCCCACACGGGTGCTGCTGATGGTGAGGTAACGGCCAAACTGGAAGAAGAGCACCGGCAGCCCGTTGTCCGCGCTTGGCGCCTGCTGGAAGGCCTGCAGGCGGTCGTCCGTGGGCAGGTCATCACGGGTATGGGTACCCAGGGATAGCTGCACACGGTTGAACAACTTTTGATACGCCTGCACGTGCAGTTGCTTTTCCTGGTGGTAAGGCTTACGGAGCGCGGTGGCCAGCAGGGCATCTGTTTGTTGCTTAAAATCAGCGTTCCTGAAATCAGTGCTGGCAGACACGTACAGGATCACCTCCGTGGCGTTCTTTATCACCAGGTTATTGCCGGAAAAGGATGGTGCGCCGCCTTTCAATGCTGCGTGCACTTTGGCCAGGTATTGCATGCCCTTGCCATCTGTACCGTTGTCCAGCTGACCGGATAATTGCAGGTCATTGCCAGCCACGGTTACCGTGCCTCTTTCTGCGCGGTTCATAGACACGGAGCAGTTCACCTGGTTGGGCTTATCTGCGGTGATACGGATCACGGCCACGTCTGTGCCGAAGGAGGTGAAGTATTCTTTTTTGAATTTTACTCCATTCACTTCATACGTTTCCACGGCAATGGCGCTATCCAGGGAAAGGTAGCGCCGGTAGTTCTTGTAATCAGCCTTCCCGTTGTAAGAGAAGTCCAGCACCAGGTTGCCCAGGGTCTGGAAGCAGCCCCATTGCGTGCCGCCGGCGCCCGGGCCGGTGCAGATGAAGTGCTTGTCCACCAGTTGCTGGGCGGAGTCATTCTTTCCTTCAAAAAGGAAGCGTCTTATTTCGGGCAGGCTTTTGTAAGCGCCATAATTGTTGGCGTCCTGTGGTGAGCCAGACCACAGCGTGATGTCATTGAGTACAACGGTTTCCTTCGTTACGCCTCCATCCGTGGTCATGCCCAGGCGGCCATTTCCCAGCGGCAGCGAGCCCTCCCACTGCGCCGCGGGCTTGGTGTACCACAGGTGCAGCGGCTTTTGCTGGGCCACGGCCATCACCGGGGCAAGCACAGATGCCAGCGTAATCAGCATGTTTGTCTTTGATCTCATTATTGAAATTTAATAAATCTTTACTGCTTCCGGTACCACAACGTGAGCTGGCTCATATTGATGGAATTGGTGCCACTGGCCACTTTTATCACCCGCATTACCATGAAGCGAACGGGCGGTGGTGTGGGAATAAAGTCAAATTTTTTAGGCGCGGAGCCATCATCCGTTCTTACTGCTTCCGTAAGCATTGTCCAGCCCTTGCCTTCCATCATGCTTTTCCAGTTTGGATCATTGCCGGGCAGGGAGGGGGTGGCGCCGGTGGTATCTGCAATGCCCCATATTTCAAAGTCAATGGGATTATGACAGCAGTTCCGGCCTATTTCTTCAATGGTGGCAATGTTGTTGTACACCACGCCCATGTCAAAGCTGACCGTCCTGGGCAGGGATATGCCCGGATCGTCACTATGGTAAATATCCGGGTACCCGCGCACGGTGGCATTGCCATCCCACACTTTGCCAAGATAGGTATCTCCTTCATAGGCGCCTGCGTCGAACGGGAAATGTACTTCTGCAAATTTTGTTTTGTCGCACTGCGTTATCTGGTAAATGGTGGGGAAGGTATCTGCTTTCAGCGTGGTGAAAGTATCAATGGCGATCTTCTGCGGCAAATAAGACGATTGGTACAGTACCGGTGTGCCCAGCTGGTAGCCGTCCAGCACCACCGTGTTCTCAGTGGCGGGCAGGTTCTTGGTGATCACTGTGCCTTGCATGTTGGTATACTTTACGGCGGTGTTCACATTCGTGGTGTCCGGCGTGGAAAACTTGATCTGCACACTGCTTCCGTCATAACTCACGATGAATGGGGTATCTGTATTCACCGGGCGGTTAAAGAGGTTGGCGTGGTAAATATCGCCATACACACGGGCATTGTCCACTTCCCGGGTCACCGATTTATTGCCGGCTGCATCATAGGCATTGATGAAGAAAGTATAGCTGTATTCCTGCAGGTTGCTGATGGTGCATTTCACCGTGTCCGTGGGTGTATGTGATTTGGCTTCCACCACCAGGGAGTCAGCATAATTATTCCAGTATACGATGTAGTGGGTTACGCTGGGATCGGGATTGGGCGCCCATTGCAGCTGCAGGCGGTAGTTGCCGGGCAATACCGTTACCTGGTCCAGGCTACCGGGATAGGTGATCTCATGCCCATCTAAATATTGACGGAAATCGGTGGGCTTTTTATCGCAGGCCACCAGCACGGCGAGGAGCAATAAAATATAGTGAAGGCGATTTTTCATTTTGAATGTTTTAGCAATGAAGGATCAGTACGGGCGGCTCATTTCGGGTTGCCGTACACAGACATTTCCATAATACCAAAGTAATTGTCAGTGCCACCCATGGTGTGGAAGCACTCCAGGCGCAGGTAGCGCACCTTGGGCAGGTCTATGGAAAGATCAAAGTTGAAGCCCGCGGCCCAGGTGGCCAGGTCCTCGTTGGTAAGCGGGTTGTGCGGGGGCCTGGGCGGCGCGTTGAACTTGCCCATGTTGATCCATCCACCGGCGGTGGCCTGGCCTACGGCTGGCAGCTGCGTGGTGTCGGCAGGCATCACTTCATCTACCGGGGTGTCATTGCGGCCCCATATCACCCACGTTTGCGGCGATCCGGAGGTCCATACGAACTCGTTGCTGCCACCGGTCCTGAACCAGAACATATAGCGGCTCAGGCGCGCGGACTGGCCCATGTCAAACGTGGCCCATGCCGGCCATATGAAAGGCTTGGAATCTGATTTGAGGATGGGCTGCTGCGTATTGTAGCCGGGCTCTCCGTTGTTGTTGTTCCAAAGATTGCTCAGGTTAAAATAGCCGTTCTGGTAGTTGGGTACATCCGTGGGCAATACAAAAGGCTGGAACAGTTGCTTGTCCATAAGGGTTTCATAGATGGGGTGGATGGTGCTGAACAGCGTGTCTGAAATATTGCCCCATTCATCCGTTACGTAAAAGCCAAATGGTTTGGGCAGTGTGTCATAACCGCGCAGGGTGTAATTAATGGAATCCGCGGTGCTGTAATGCTGGTCTTCAATGTCCAGGGAGTTGGTGTTGGCATTGGGCAGCAGGCTTACAATGCCCACGGCGTTCCGGGTTTTATTCACCGCTTTGATGTTTACGCCACCAAAGGCATTCTGCGCCGCCAGGGATGCATATACCAGCTGGTAGGGCGGTGTATCGGGGTGCACGGTCACCACTACGGAATCGGATTTCACGTTGGCCCTGGACACCACGTACAATGTTACTTTATAATCCTGGCTTTTGGCAAACCCGCTTACGGTAATGCTATCAGAGTAATAGGAAGATTTTGTCTGGCGGGTCTTCTTATCACTGATGGCATAGTTAGCCTCCACGTACAGGATATTTTTGGAATCGGGCAGTGCGTAAGTGATGTAGGCGCCCCCGTTAAAGTTGCTCACCTTCACCGACGTTACAGGGCCTGGTTTGGTCTTATCGTTGGATACAATATCGTTGTAGCCGTCTATTTTCCTGCAGGCGTTGTTAAAGAGCAGCGCCCCCAGGAACAACAGGCCCATGCAGTGTGGAATATATTTTTGAAATTTCATGTGCTTAGGTTGTTAGATTTTCAAATGATTGGATTGCCATCAGCGCCTTACCAGTAGGGCGTTTGCACCAGGTTGGGGTTGTACAGCAGGTCTGCTTTCTGTACAGGAAAAAGGTAATCCCTCAGGGCAAACTGCGGCTGGAACACCGTATGCAGGTTATAATACTCGCCGGTGGTCTTGGATTGATTCATCACGTTCCATCCCAGGAAAGGATTTACCAGTACACTTTGCAGCTCCTTCCATCTTCTCAGGTCCCACCCGGCCTGTCCTTCAAAGGCCAGTTCTATTCTTCTTTCCTGGTGAATGATCTGGCGCAGGCCATCCTGCGTATTGGGCTTGGCCGGGTTCTTTGCATATTGCGCCCATGCGGCCTGTACGCCTTTGAGGCCCGCCCTGGCGCGCACCAGGTCTATCCAGTTATAGACTTCCGCGCTTGGGCCGCTTACTTCATTCAGGCACTCTGCATACAGCAACCACATGGCCGGCAGGCGCATGAAAGGCCAGGAGTAATTGTAGGTCTGGAAATTATTATCACCGGAGGTGGTTTGGTAAGGTACCAGTTTACGGGGCCAGTAGCCGGTGGCATTGTAGGCAATGGGATCCAGCGGGGCGGCGGGGCCATTCACAGCGTTGATCACATCCGGGTTGTTGTCGTCTGTATTGCCGGAGCCAAACCAGGTGCTGCCATCGAAAGCTACGTCTGCGTAGTAACGTGGTTCACGGTTCAGGTTACCTTTGTTGGTGCTGTAGCCTTTTTTCACATAGTAGCCATTCGCCGCATCGCCCTGTACCACTTTGTAACGGTTGTTATAATCCCAGTTCTTGTCTTCATTAATGGGCACACCGTTGTTCGTGTAGAACAATTCAGTTTCGGCCATGGGTACAGACAGGTTGGAGAAGAAGTTATATACCGTGGTGGAGATGGCATTCACCCGTGGCGAGGCCTGGATCTGGTAGCCGAAATAAGGATTGAGGGTCCAGATCTGTTCCGGGTTCCAGCTAAAGGTGATAGCGCCTTGCAGGGTAAGCAGCAGCTTGGTGGAGTCTGTCATGTGGGTAATGCCACTCTGCGCTACAAACTGGTAGAGGGCTGCGCCGTTCAGGTTTGCCGCGTCGATCGCAGCTTTGCAGGCATCTGCAGCGCGTTGCCATTTTGCCTTATCTACACCGGGGGAGAAAAGCTTGTTGCCATCTTTGCCCACAACGCTGGCGTAGTCCGGGTTTCCGTTGAACAGGGGGCTGGCTTGCGTGGCCAGTACTTCTGCTTTTACCGCCAGGGCAATGGTGGAGGTAATGCGGCCATCTTCGCGGATAGCGCTTTGAATAGACGGGGGCAGGTCGGGAATGGCTTCATCCAGCAGGCGTACCACAAAGTTAAAGCAGGTATCTACCGGCTGTTGTTTTTGTCTTACCTGGTCGCTGGTGGCGTTTACCGGCAGGGCTACATCCGCCAGGGGAATGGGGCCATACATGCGGATCAGCCAGTAGTGATAGTAAGCTTTCAGGAATTTGGCTTCTGCTATCCAGCGTTTTCTTTCCGTAACCGTTACATCCGGCGGCGTATTCACATTGTCCAGGAAGTTATTGCAGAAGCGGATGGATTGCCACAGGTTCAGGCCCTGGTTGTAGGCATCCCAATAATTGAGCAAAGGGTTTTCCGCGTTCTGGAAGCCCCGCAGCAGGTTAAAGCCCGCATCCTGGCCGGAGCCGCGGAAGCTTTGATTGCTGGGCAGGTCTATGGGGATGATCACTTCGCCGGAGGTGGTAAAGCCCGCATTGCGGCAAATGTCCGCCAGGCGTTGCAGGTTGGAATAGCAGTTGCCCAGCAGGTAGGCCTGTGCTTCATTCCGGTTGGTAAAAGAGCTGTTCAGTGTAGCCACGTTATCGGGCACAATGTCCAGGTACTTTTTGCAGGATATGATGGAAAAGGTAAGACAGAATAATAAAAATGGTTTGATCAAAGTCCTCATGGTCGTCAGGTTGTGATAATTAAAAATTGAGGTTCAGGCCAATGTTGAACACGCGCTGGATGGGGTAGGCAAAGCCCTGGCCGGCCATCTCGGGGTCCCACAGCTTAAAGTGGCTGAAAGTGAGCAGGTTCAGGCCATTGGCATAAATGCGCGCATTGTCCATGAAAGCCCTTCTGCTCAGGCGCTTTGGAAAGGTGTACCCGATCTCCGCAGATTTCAGGCGCACAAAGCTGCCATCGCGCATCCACCAGGTGCTTTGTTGCTCGTTGTTAGCCACGTCTGTAGCGGAGTAGCGGGGATACATGGCGTATAGGTCCTGGTTTTCCAGTGACCAGTGGTTATCTGCATATGCCTGCAGCAACTGGCCGTTGTTGACAAAGGGGGCTGTACCAAACTTGCCATAATAGAAGTCCACCTGCGATGTGGGGTTGATGAAAAAGCTCTCACGGGCCAGTCCCTGGAAGAAAGCACTGAGATCAAAATTTTTATAAGAGAGGGAGAAGCCGGCACCATAAATGATCTGCGGTACCGTGGGCAGGCCAATGGGTACCTGGTCATCACTATCAATAATGCCATCATGGTTAATATCGCGGTACTTGATGTCGCCACCCTGCGGAGGGTTGTTGCCAAACAGCTGTGGCGGGGAGTTGCGGGCTTCCTTATCATCCACGAAAAGCCTTTCCGCTACATAACCAAAGGGCTGGTTAATGGGTTTACCTTTCTGGAAGCGGTAGTCGTATTTATATTCCGGCTCTTCCTGGAAAATAGTTTTATTGGAGGTGGCCGTAAGGTTGCCCATCAGTTGTATGGACAGGTCCTTGGTAATGGCGTTGTTATAAGTAAGGTTCAGATCAAGGCCGCGCGCCGTGGCAATGCCCAGGTTTGCCTGCAGGTTGTCATTGGCCGTGTTTTCAATACCCACGCTCACCGGCATGTAGCCGCGGCGTATCAGGATGTGATCACGGTATTCATGGTAAAGTTCTGCAGTGATGTTTAAGTGTTTTAAGAAAGTAGCTTCTATGGCCACGTTCGATTTGCGGGAGCGCTCCCAGGTCACGTCCGGGTTGGGATATGCCTGGATGGTGGTGCCCCAGTAAGTATTGCCATTGGTGCTGCCAAAGGTCCCGGGCCAGGTACCCCTGCCCGCATCATCCGGTGTAACGCTGGAGAGGTAGAAGAAGCGCTGGCTGCCAATGTTATCGTTACCCACCAGGCCATAGCTGCCTCTCAGTTTCAGGCGGGTGATAACGTCTGCCACACCGCCCTGCCAGAACTTTTCGTTGGAGATCACCCAGCCGCCACCAATGGTCGGGAAGAAACCAAAACGGTGGTCTGCGGCAAAACGTTCAGAGCCGTTGTAACCAAAGTTGAATTCAAGAAAATAGCGGGAGTCGTAGGAATAAGACACCCTGCCGGATACGCCCAGGTTGCGGTAAGGCAGGGAAAGCAGCAGGGAGGGGACGTTAGTGCCCGGCTCATAAGCGTCGCCATACTGGGTTTGCTGGCGGGTGGCGATCAGCGTAGCACCCACGTTGTGCCTGTCAAAAGCATGGTTGTAATCCAGGGTGCCCTGCATGTACAGGTACGTGTACACACTTTTGGAAGACGGATCAGAGCTTATGCCCAGGAACTCCTGCGCTGCACCGGGACTGTCATTGATCCAGTCCAGTGTATAGTCTTTGGTGTGCGGATCATAGCTCTGTACCTGGTAGTAGAAGGGTTTGTAATTGCGGGTGATGGAAAAGTAGGAATAACGGTTGGTACTGAAAATACCATGGAAAGAAAGGCCTGGTATGAAATCCAGTTTCTGCGTCAGTTCAAACTGTGCAGACATCCTCGATTCCGAAAAGGTTTTATACCCATACATCAGGTCTGCATATGGATTGTCCATCAGGCTGCCGGTAAGGCGGTTATTATTGCCAAACAGGATATGCTTGGTGAGCAGGTTGGCACTGTCCGGTGCAAAGTAAGGGGCAAAGGCCACGGGATTTGCATGCAGTACCCTGGCATAAAGATCCGTGGAGAATCCGTCGTTGCTGCCGGTGATGGGGCCGGTGTAGTCATTGAAATTACCCCACAGGCGCACCACTACTTCCGTGGTTTTGGTAACGTTCAGGTTCACGTTGGCCCTTAGCTGGTAGTTCTCATATTTCATCCCGCTGTTAAAATTGTTCACAGGATTGTTCTGGAGAATACCATTGTCTTTTGAATAAGAGCCGGCCATGTAGTACTTGGCAAACTGGGAACCGCCGCTGGCGCTGAAGTTAGCGCGGTGGGTATTGGTCTGGTCTTTAAACAAAGTGCTCATCCAGTCCACCGCCGGGTAAATATAAGGGCTGCTGCCAGGTGCATGTTCCAGTGTTTGCTGGGTATTGTAAATGGCATTGGGCGTGTAAGGAGGTGTCTGGGAAGGATTGCGCGTGGTTACGGCTTCATTGTAACCTTTCATGTACGTAACAGGATCGGCCAGTTTAATGTTCTTTGTGGGCTGGGAGATGGAGTTCTCCACGCGCACATTAATGCGGGCCTTACCTATTTTACCTTCTTTGGTGGTGATGAGGATCACACCGTTTGCGCCCCTGGCGCCGTACAGGGCAGCGGCGCTGGCGTCTTTTAAAATAGAGAAGCTGGCAATGTCATCCACCTGCAGGCGGGCCAGGTCATTGGCGCTTAGCTCAATGTTGTCTACCAGTATCAGCGGGGAGCTGCTATAGCCCAGGGTGGTTACGCCGCGGATAAAGAAATTCGCATTGTCCATGCCCGGCTGGCCGCCCCGCTGGAAGGAGATCATACCGGCCACCTTGCCTGCCAGTGCAGTGGTAAGGTTGCTCGATGGCACTTTCAGCTCTCCCGGCTGGATGCTGGTCACGGAACCTACTACCGCTTCCCGCCTTTCTTTGCGGCCAAATGCGGTCACCACCACTTCCGAGATAGACGATGCCGCGGGGATCATCCGGAGATTGATGACGCGCGTTTTTTCGGTGACCATGATGTTCTGGTCTACAAATCCCACGGAGGAGAAATGCAGTAAAGAACCGGGAGCTACATCCAGCACAAACTTGCCGTGAACGTCAGAGTAAGTACCGGCATTCTTTTTTGCCGTGTTGATAACACTTACACCGTTGAGCATATTACCGGAAGAGTCGGTGATGGTGCCGGTAACGGTGATGGTATTTTGTCCTGAAGCAGTATTATTTAAGCAACAGCAACAGATAAATAATAGACAAAATACGGCCTTACGCGCGGGAAACCAGGTAGTTACCGCACGTTTTAAGTAAACGTGGATCATATTCATAAACGGGGAATTATCGTTGTTGCATAGCACTGGAAAATAACATGAGGAAAATGCCAACCGGTCAGGGAAACCCGCTTCATTCTTGCATTACTACGCTCTTCATTCAGGCAGTTAGTGAGGTGCTGGCTGGTGCAGTTTCACTAACGGGAAACGTGGTGGTCTATACTATCCTATACTACAAATATAGAAATTTTTATACCCTGCCAAATTTTTTCAGCAGCTGAAAGGGGCAGATGTTTATTTACTATTATGGATAGCTTATTTACTATTACTGAAAGCGCGTGTAATAGCGGCAGACCGGCCGTGGAACAGCGTTAGGACGCAATGGAAGGTACGGTTTGCCGGGATTCCTACCGGTAGCCAGCATGAAATACGGAGTGGCAGGAAAGGTATTTTACCCACCTGTCATACGGCGGTTAAAAGAGTCATTGTATTTGGTACGCAAACTCCCGACAGGAAAATATTTCATCCGTACCGGGTTTAAAATGGCGGAAGCATTTCACTCGCGTGTCTATTCCTATGAGACAGATCCATCGAAAAAAATTCCACGTAAGGCACTAAATACTGGTATGGCTATTATCTGCACTGTGGGCCAGATTTTACAGTAAGACACTGCGATAACCCATCCGCAGACGTGATCAGCGCAATGCCCCAAGTGGGGCTTCCCCATCGCATATTGTTAAACCAATAAACTCCACGCAAATGAAAAAAGCAGCACTCTTTCTCTGCCTGCTGGTAATGGCCGCCTGTAAACAGGATGTGCTGAAAACCACGACCACAGGTACTTCTACCGTAGCCCGCTCTCCGCTCACGTCTCCACCGGATTACGCCACGGTGACCATTACCAACGTAAACAGCGGTAAGTTCCTGGAGGTAGCAGGCAACCCTACTGCCAATGAAAAATTTAAAGACAACACGCTGCTGCAACAGTGGCAACTCTCCGGTTCCGTGAGCGCGCAGGACAACTGGCAGAAATGGCACCTCATTTACCAGACCACGGCAGGCGGTGTGCGGTATTACCAGATCCGCAACCTGTTCAGCGGAAAGCTGATAGACGTGCCTTCCGGCACCAATGTAAGCGGCACGGTGCTGCAGCAGTATGCATCCTTTCCGCTGCCGGCAGACCAGCAGCTCTGGAAGCTGCAGGACCTGGGTGGCGGGCAGTATAACATTGTGAACAAAGGCAATGGCCTGGCACTTTCCGTATCCGGCGGGTCTACCGCCAATGGCGCCCAGGTGATCCAGGAAACGGCGGCCAGCGGCAACAAACAACGTTGGTCCATTGACGTTATAGCGGAAGATACCTGGCGCGATGATGCCGTGGTGAGGTTCTTCTTCCGCAACAGCACCAGCCAGGGCTCTGCCGCCTTTGACGAGGGTACCAGCATTCCCCTCACCTGGAGTGGCAACAATGGTAAGGTGCTGTGGATCACCCAGGATGCCTGGGATGGCTCACAGTTGCAGTCCAATAGCATGTTTAACTGCAACGATGTTTTCCGCTACAACAACTCCGTGCTCATTCAACCCAGCCACACCGACTGGAGCCCGGGGAACACGCCCAACATGACGATCAACAACAGCAACAACGGCCGCCCCCTGCAGGTCTTTAACAACCAGCCCGGCACCGACTGGTCATGGCCTGGCCCCGGCGTGGAAATAGGAGACAAGGTGTATGTGCAATGCGGCGAAGGCACCTCCTTGACGGCTTCTAACCAATCGCTGTACCGCCTTACCCAAAGCACCGGCACCCAGTGGGTGGCAGAGCGTTTTCAACCTAACGGCTTCTCCGGCCAGACCACTGTTTCCTATTCTTCCGGCATGGTAAAACCCGGTGACGGGTATGTGTATGCTTTTGGAAGTGAGGGTGTAGGTTATGGTTACAACAGTTATGTGCACGTGGCCCGCTTTGCAGAAAGCAGTCCCTTTGTATGGCAGTACTGGAGCGGTTCCGCATGGATCAGTACTGTGACCACCGGTGCCGCATCCAAAGTGGCGGATGGCCTGGGTACTAACGCCATCGCCTATGTGAATGGCAAGTATGTGCAGGTGACCATGGACCAGGGTTTCAATTGCGACGCAAGCCGCAATATCTACATGGCCACGGCTACATCCCCCACCGGGCCATTCTCTACGCCGGTGAAGGTGTATGCCATCCAGGAATATTTCAAAGGCCAGTATGCGCGGTACTACACCCCGGCCATCCACCCGGAATTTGCGAGCGGACATAATGAATTACTGGTGACGTATTGTTTGAATTTCTCCGCATGTGGCCAGGCATCTTGCGATGGCAGCTACCTGGACCCGTATTTTTACCGGGTGAAGGGCATCCGGGTGCCCTATTCGAAGATCGGGTTGTAGAAAACAGGTGCACGAAAACAGTGGCATATAACAAGGGGCCGTATCATGGTTGTTGATACGGCCCCTCCCTTTTATGTTGGCATGCAGTTACTGCTGCATATACTCCTTGTCCAGTAACAAATACCGCGCACGCTTGGTTTCCCTGCGCAGCACCGTTTGCACATCAATATCGATATAAGACACCTTGTTGTTATCCCTGACCGCTTCCCATTTGGTGAGGCCGGGCCCGTTCGGGTTGCCTGTCTTTATGAAATTAGCAAAATAGCTTTCCATCGTGTCAGACACTTTATAATCGTCCGGTGTCCAGGCATATACTTTATTGGTAGCCAGGTTGCCCAGTGCATATTCAATCTCCGACGCGTGCCCGGCGCCCATGGCTTTGGGTTGCGCCGGTTTGGTGCCATTGCCTTTGATCACACCGCCTGCCAGGCCCGCCACAGCGTCTTTATCCACCATCGGCGGGCGCATGCGGGAAAAGAGATAGCAGTAAACGGGCTGCCCGCTGGTTTGTACATGCAGGTCTGCCCACTTCCACGTGCTGTACACGATAAAACGGTCGCTGCTCAGGTCTGTGGCAGAGCGCATCACTTCCTCATCCGTGTTGCCGGGGTATAGTTTCAGGATGTCCGCGGCGCGGTCGCCATAAAGTTTTTCCAATACCTTTTTGTAATTATCCGGTGTGGGGGCCAATGGGCCCATGATAAACTGGTAGGGCACTTCAGCAGAGTTCCAGCCGGCCAGCAGGGGCACGCGGGCCTGTTCTCCGGCGGCAAATATTTCCGGCAGGGATTTAGGCAGCAGGTAGCCGTCTATCGTGGCGTTAGTACCCGGTGCACCCGGCTGGAATGCGGCATCCAGCAGCTTTTCCGCGGGCAGGGCGCGCAGGGAATCCAGGGTGGTCACGTGTATGCGTTCGGCCAGTTTTACGCCGTTCTGTTCTGCTTCTGCCAGGGGGATGGGATACAATGTGGGTTTAATGGCGGCACCACTTTCGCCGATGGCGCCTGCAATGAGATCTTTAGACAAAGGAGAGGCCATCTGTACGGATACGGAAATACTGCCGGCCGATTCGCCGGCAATGGTAACACGCTTGGGATCTCCACCAAAAGCGGCAATATTCTGCTGCACCCATTCCAGGGCAGCATGCTGGTCCAGGTAGCCATAATTGCCGGAAGAGTGATGGGGAGATTCTTTGGTAAGATCCGGGTGTGAAAAGAACCCGAAGATGCCGAGGCGGTAATTAACCGTGATGGCAACAATGCCGCGGCGGGCCATGCTCTCCCCATCGTAGCGGGGTTCTGAGCCATCGCCGGCAGCGAGGCCTCCACCGTAGAAGTATACGAGCACCGGCAATGCCTTGCCCTTGCCGGCGCCGGCGGGTGCCCACACATTCAGGTACAGGCAGTCTTCACTCAGTCCATCTGAGCGGAAGCCCATATCGCCAAAGATGGGCTTCTGCATGGCGCGCGGCCCAAAGTGGTCGGCCTTGCGCACGCCGGTCCAGTTTTGTACGGGCTGGGGCTCTTTCCAGCGCAGGAGACCAGTGGGAGGCTGGGCAAAAGGAAGGCCTTTGTACGAGATCACTTTTGCATCGGGGGTAGGATAGCCTTCTACTATACCATTTTTCGTGGTGACCTGTTGCTGGCTAAAGGCGGGCACCGCCAGCAGGAGCGTGGAAAGTGCCAGGAGAGCATGTTTCATATATGCGTGGAGTTTTTCGATGCTTAAGATAATGAATAAATCAGGGATGCAGAATCTAAAAACCGCCGCCACTGGCAAGGGTTTCCGCGCGCCCGGCTTCCCAATTTAACCCTGCGGTAACATTGCTATTTTAACTTAGCCCCGGACATCCGTGAGCAGCTATGAATTACGTCATCTTCCTCGGCCTGTGCCAGGCCCTGATCGCACTTTTCCTTTTGCCGGCATCCCGGGCCAAACGCCCGGCCAATGAGTGGCTCCGCTGGTTGCTGGCCTGCATTTGCCTGCACCTCACTTTTAAGTTCATCATCTTCACCGCGGTGCCTTTTGTAGAAATGCGCCGTACCTTCAACACCTTTGTGGGCCTGGCTTACGGCCCCCTGCTGTGGATCTTTGCCCGGAAGGTGCATAACGACCGCTTTAAGCCATTCCGCTACTGGTACATCTTCTTGCCGGCCATTGTCGGCGCTTTCGGGTACCTGTTTGTAGCCATTTCCACCATGGTGCGCGGGCAATTGCCCCTGGTTTTCCTGGATGTGTACAATAAATATGTGCTCTATTGCAGTTATGGTATGGCGGTATTCCCCATCCTTACCCTGCGCGTTTCCCGGCGGTTGTCCGCCTTCTGGAACATAGAGCGCCGCCTGCTGCGCCAGTTTTCCGTGATCCTGGTATCCCTCAGCTGTATAGCCGTAACAGGCACCCTCCTGCCTTACGTCAACGGGTTAGGGCTGGACCCGGACGTGACCAACATTGCCATACGCATTTTTGTGTACGCGCAGCTGATGGTGGGCTGTGTGCTGATCATCCAATATGAACTGAGCCTGCAGCGCATCCTGGGCCAAACCACCCCACCCGCCGCCTTGCCGGAAGAAGCCGTCCCACCCGCCGCGGTGGGCGCATTTGCCGCAGGCGCACTCATACCGCATCCCACACGTCCTGTTGTTATACACACCGAAATGCCCCCGGGACCGGCACCATTGGCCGCAGGCCCCCATACCCTCCTTGTTATAGCGGAGGCCAATCCTGAAGAAGAAGCGCCGGCCCGCAAATCCCTGCTGGACGCAGACCAGCTGATGGCCCTGAAGATGCGCCTCATCCAGCTGATGGAAAAGCAAAAGATCTACACAGACCCGGACCTTTCCCTGGAAAAACTGGCCGCCCTGCTGCAGGTGCCGCGTAACCAGGCATCGGAACTGATCAACACAGGCGTGGGCAAATCCTTCTACCAGTTTGTCAACGAATACCGCATCCGCGAGGTAGTGCGGTTGCTGGACAAATGCATCCGCCACGGCGCTACGCCTAACATCCTTTCCCTGGCCTTTGAGGCCGGCTTCCATTCCAAATCGTCGTTCAACGGATACTTCAAAAAAGTGACCGGCTACACACCTTCTGCCTACCTGAAACGCGACCACGTGACCCGCCTGCTGGCACAAACCGGCTATCGTTAACGTTAGCTTAATGTGGCTAACGCGTTGAAGATCAATCCAGGCAAGTGCGTAATGATCCGCGGGCGTGCGGTTGTACCCACGAAGTCGACCCGGGGCGGAATGCGCCGCAGCTTTGCGAAAACTTTTGTTAGTATGTCTCATTGCTTATCCAAAAAGTCTTTGCGCAAACTGCTGCTGGCTGCCCTCCTGGGGCCTGCCCTTGGCACACAGGCACAGCTGATCAAAGGGGTGGTTACCAGTAAAGAGGGCCAGCTGCCGGGTGCTACCGTACGGGTGAAGAGTACCCACCATCTTGCCTCCACAGATCTTTCCGGTGGGTTTACCCTCAATGCCCAGGCAACGGGCCACCTTACCATACAGGTATTTTACGTAGGCTATGCCATGAAAGAAATGGAGCTGGATGTAAAGAAAGGGGTGAATGATGCCGGCCTGCTGGAACTCTCCCCGGTAGAAGGTAAGCTGGGCGCGGTGATCGTGAAAGGAACCATGGCACCTTCCCAGGTAAAGGCATATAGCATCAAGAAAAACTCCGTGGCCATCATGGACGTGATCGCGGCAGATGCGATTGGCAAGCTGCCGGACCGTAATGCCGCGGAAGCCGTACAGCGTGTGCAGGGCGTGGCCGTGAGCCGCTACCATGGCGAGGCAGACCAGGCCACGGTGCGGGGTACCCCATTTGCCTGGACCTCCACTTTGTTCAATGGCATACACCTGCCTTCCGGCAATCCTATGGGCACCCGCGCCTCCGTGCTGGACGTAGTGCCTTCTGAAATGATCCAGTACGTGCAGGTGACCAAAGCCATCACGCCGGATATGGAAGGCGATGCCATTGGGGGTGCTATCAACTTCATTACGCGCACCGCGCCCCAGCACCGCATCCTGAACGTGAGCGGCGCCGGTGGTTACAATAACTTTTCAAAAGACGGTACCTACAACGCATCTGCAGTGTATGGCGACCGTTTCTTCAAAGGCAAACTGGGTGTGATGGTCTCCGGTGCGGTGTGGAACCGCAAGTGGGGCACTGACTCTTATGAAGTGGCTTACAACACCGGGCTTTCCAGCCCTGTACAGCAAAGATCCATCAGCACCCTGGACATGAAGCGTTACATGGGCACCCGGGAAACCTACGGTTCCAGCGTGGGATTGGAATATAATTTCAACGCCGGCAATAAGATCTTTGCCCGTGGTATGATGAACAAGTTTAACGACATCCGCCCCGTATACGAAAGCTGGTTTGATTTTAATAACAGCCGCTATCAATACACTTACCGCTACTCTTACTACCAGACCAAGCTGAATGGCGGTGAAGTAGGCGGTGAGCACCAGCTGGGCGCCAAACTGAAACTGGACTGGAGTGCCGCGGAATATTATTCTTCCTACTACCTCACCACGCCGCCTACCAATGCCAGCAAAGGCTTGCCCATTGCCTATTTCCGCCAAAAGATCGCAGGCGGGATAGATGGCCTGAGCAGCGATGGTAAAAAATACCTGAAGATGGACGCTCCAGATGGTATTGGTGATGACCCGATGCATATCCAGATGCATCCCAAGGACCTGAAGGAAGTGATGGACCCGTCTAAACTCACGTTACAACAACTGGTCATCGCTTCGCTGAACAATAGCGACCGTGATAAGGTAGGCCAGGTGAACCTGAAGCAGACGGTTAATAGTAAACTGACGCTCAAATACGGCGCTAAGTACCGCAACAAAACCCGCGATGGCATTAACCAGGCGTCTTACGTATGGCTGCCCGGCGCCGCGCTGGGTATCCCGGGATCGCCGGCCCTGGTAACGCTTAGTTCAATGGACCGTACCAGCTTCCCCACCCGCGGCGGGTTCTTTAAAGAGCTGGGTAGCCCGTATAATGCGGAGATCATGGACCCGCTCACCAAGGATCAATTGTTCAAATTGTATGACACGTCCTTCCTCAATAAGAATGGCTTCCGCAACTTCTCACCTGCCAGCAATGCTACGCTGATCTATCATGGTCATGAAAACGTGTTTGCCGCTTACGCGATGGCAGATTACAAAGTGAATGAAAAACTGCACGTCACGGCCGGCCTGCGTGATGAGCACACCGCTTTCCAGCTGAACAGCTCCACGCTTACTACCAATAGCACCGGTACGGTCATTAGCCCGGTAACGGTGAGCAAAAGCTACAATTCCCTGCTGCCCATGGTGCATGCCAGGTACAGTGTGAATGACCAGCTGAATGTGCGTGCCGCCTTTACCCGCACATTTGTACGCCCCAATTTCACAGACCTGAACCCCGGGGAATCACAGAACCTCACGCAAACGCCGGCTACCATCACCAAAGGCAACCCGGACCTGAAGCCCACCTATTCCAACAACTATGACCTGATGGGAGAATATTACTTCAGGAACATTGGCCTGGTGAGCGGTGGTGTGTTTTACAAAGACCTGAGCAATGTGATCTTCAGCGACCAATCCACTACCCTGGATGCCAACAATAACACGGTGCTGATCACGCAACCCAAGAACCTGCAAAAGGCTTCCCTGGTGGGCGCAGAAGCGGGCATCAACAAGCGTTTCGACTTCCTGCCCGGTTTCTTCAGCGGATTGGGCGTGGAATTTAATTACACCTATATCCATTCCAGCACCACGGTGCCCCGCACCGTATCCGGCAAAGTAGTATACGACAAAGCAGCCCTGCCCAACCAGAGTAAAAATCTTTTTAACGCCATCCTGTTCTATGAAAGAAAAGGTGTAATGGTAAGAGTAGCGGGCAACTACCGCGGCCGGTCTATAGAGACACTGAGCCAGCAACTGGGCCCACAACTGTACACATATGCAGACAACTACTTCACCATTGATGCATCTGCTTCCGTCACCCTTACACCGCGCCTGCGCGTGTTTGCAGAATTGAACAACCTTAACAACGCGCCGCTGAAATATTACCTCGGCGACCCGCACCGCCCCACACAGGTGGAGTGGTACAGCCAGCGTGGCCAGGCGGGCATCCGTTGGGATATTATCAAGTAAACAATTTCCAACATCAAAAGGGAAAATACTAACCTGACAATCTAACTATCTGATATGAAAAAGATATTTTTCAGCATTGCCTGCTGCCTGCCCTTGTTTGCGCATGCGCAGCTGGCAGATAGCACTGTGCGCCTGGTGCATGTAAAAGGTGCCGTGAATTTCCGTGACATTGGCGGTTATAAGACCAAAGACGGCAAAGCCGTGAAGTGGAATAAAGTATACCGGTCCGCGGATGTGAGCCACCTTACAGATGCAGATATGGATACGCTGCGCCAGCGCCACATCCGTAATGTGCTGGATTTTCGCGGGGTGAAAGAGAGCCAGGCAGCGCCGGATCATTTGCCCGCGGGTACGGCTTACCTGTTGCTGCCGGCTGGCAGTGACAGCCTGCCCAATGCAAAACAGATGCAGGAAGCCATGAAGAGCGGTGACAAGTGGATGCTGGATTTTTATGGTAATCCACAGTACCTGGGCCCGCGCTACAAAGCGTTCTTCAGCATGCTGCTCACCATGCCCCGGGATGAAGCCATGATGTACCACTGCACCGGTGGCCGCGACAGGACGGGCATGGCTACTGCGTTACTGCTGTACGCCCTGGGTGTGCCCATGGAAACCATCAATGCAGATTTCACCGCATCCAACGTATACCTGCAACCCATGTATGGCCGTATGTTCCAGCAGATGGGCGCCGGCATGACACCGGAGCAGGTGGAGCAAATGAAACAGGCCCTGGAACTGCGCCCGGAACTGCTGGCCGCCATGTTTGCCGGCATTAAGCAGCATTATGGTACCGTGGAGCATTTCATGCAAGCGGAACTGGGTGTTGGCCCCAAACAGGTAGCCCAGCTGAAAGCAATGTACCTTAACTAACACTTCCCATCCTCAAAAAACCCGTGCGTGCCATTCCACTGCGCGCGCCTGTACGAAGAAAGCCTTTGCATGCAACTGCATGCAAAGGCTTTCTTTTTTGTATTTTTCTGGTACACTTTGTAACCTTTCCACGCCCGCCGGTTTCTAAATACCAAATACTATTCACATGTCAGAGCATACCATTTTTGCCTGGTCTATTTTCGTGATCATGTTCACCGGCCCTGGTATCCTGGGTTATTACGTGCTGAGCCGGCACAAAGAGAAGATGGAACTGATCAAAAGAGGGGATTATGCCTTCCAGGCAAACTACCTGGAAAATGCGCGCTACGGTGCACTGAGCAAGGGCATCCTGCTGCTGTGCCTTTCCCTGGGTATCGGTATCGGTTTTTTCCTTACCAAAGATGCAACAGGTAGTGCCCTGGTGGTGGGATACCTCATTCCTATACTGGGTTGTTGCGGGTTGGGGCTGCTGCTGTATTACTTCATTGTAAATGCACGCCTGCGCAAAGATGCATGATGCGCTGCTACAACGGGCCCGCGATGGGGATCGGGATGCTTTGAATGCCTTGCTTTCAAAGCATCGTGACCTTGCATTTTCTATTGCGCTCAAGTACCTGAAGCAGCCTGCAGATGCGGAGGATGTGGTGCAGGACGCCTTCATTCGCGTGTTCCTGCAAATGCACCGGTTCCGTAACGAAGCGGCTTTTTCCACCTGGTTGTACAAGATCATTTATTACGAAGCGCTGCGCAAGATCCAGCAGCTGCGCCGTATTCCCACCATTAGCGAAGAAGCGCTGGCGGAAGAGGCGGAGGAAACTGCCGCATCGCCGGAGGAGCTGCGCCTGCAGGTAGATAACGCCATGCGTTGCCTTACGGCCAATGAGTACATGATCGTGAACCTGTTTTACCTGATGGAAAAAGATATCCGCGAAATAGTGCAGATCACTGGCCATTCCGCGGCCAATATTAAAGTATTGCTGCATCGTGGCCGCAAACGTATGGCCGCTTCCCTGCAGGCACAAAAAGAAAGCTATGAATGATGATATGCTGAAAGCCGCGCTGCAAAAGAGCTTGCAGCAGCCGCCTTCCCGTTACTTCAATGAGCAGGTGCTGCACCGTCTGCCTGCCCCGGTGAAAGCGCGCCAAAAACATTTCCTTTCCCTGGACGACGCCTGGCTGCTGGTGTGGGTGCTGGTGTTACTGCTGGGCGGGGCCTGGATATTACAGTCGCCGGCTATCAATAGCCAGCATGTGCTGCTGTTACTGACCCTGGCAGCGCTGGGTATTTTTGTAATGCTCTTTAACCGTATAACCCGTTCTGCCCTGCGCAAGCCGCAATAAATTCCCCTTATTAAAAAAATCGTTTTGATGAAAAAAGTAGCCTTGCTTTTTGCGGCATTGTATTGCCTGCAATGTACCGCCATGGGCCAGAACGGCCGCATCGTCTTTGAAAGGAAAGTAAATGCCTGGGCCCTCATGCGGGCGATGGCGGACCAGCAAGCCTTCCCGCAGGAGCGGTTTGAAGCCTATAAAAACGGAAACCCGGAATACAAGACGGCCCGTTTTATACTTCAGTTCAACGAGGCCTGCAGTTATTTTTACGCAGACAGTGCCGCGCCGGAAGTGAGCATTGATGAATGGTTTGCCATGGTGGGCGCTAAGCTCGTGTATACAGATCTTGCACATCACTGGCAAATGCTGCAGGCGCGCGTGTTTGATTCCAGCTTTGCAGTGGCGGACAAGCCGTGGGGCTTCCTGTGGGAAACAAGCGGTGCCCAACGCATGATTGCCGGCTACCACTGCCGCCGCGCTACCACCTTGCTGCAGGATAGCATCCCCGTTGTAGCATGGTACACAACGGCATTGCCATTGCCCGTGGGGCCGGGAATATTCCAGGGGCTTCCGGGCGCAATTCTCGCCATTGAGCTCCCTACACTGCTTACCACCTGGCAGGCCACGGCAGTATTGCACGGCCCCCAGCACATTGATGTGCCGTTGGCAAAGGCCCCTGTTTCTTATGCAACCCTTCGCGAGGTGGTGTACCGTATGACCAGGAGCTGGGCCACCGCAGGTGCTTTGGTGCTGCAACGGGCATTATTGTAAATGAGAACGGCCGCCCCACCAGGAGCGGCCGTTGCAGGTTTTTAAAAGGACAGGGTGGTTATTTTGCTACACCAGCAGGCGCCTTGCCATCTGCATCCGGCAGGCTTACCCCCAGCAGTTGCGCGATCAGCGGGGCTACGTCTATCACACTCATTGCTTTTACATGGGCGCCTTTGTTAATGCCGGCGCCGTAGGCGACAAACCCGGTGCGGATCTCCGCAAAGTCCGGGTAGAAGCCATGGGTGCCGCCTTTGGCCGCTTTTACCACTTCTCCTTTCACAGCACCGCCAATGGTCACGCCTTTGGCGGCGGCCAGGGCCAGTGCTGCATGCGGGTCTGCGCCGATGGCATCCAGCTGCTTGCGTTCTATGATCTTGAACAGGGCCTGTTGTTCTGCAGGCAATGCTTTCAGCAGCTCCCGCACTTTATGGAGCGTAGCCACGTCTTCCGGGTCTTTCAGCATCAGGAATGCGGAGCCGCCACTGGTGTGGAATTGCGCTTTCCAGTCTCCTTCCTTTGCATTGGTGAGTAAGCCATGTTGCGCCAGGATCACGTTAGGGCAAAAGGTTTTGCTGATGTTTACAAAGCCATGGTCGCCGGTAACGATAATGGTGGTGCTATCCGCAATGCCGGCACGTTGCAGCGCTTCTATTACCGTACCAATGGCGCGGTCTGCACCTGCTACTGCCTTGCGTACTTTAAAACCATCACGACCTTCTTCATGTTCGTAATGGTCTGTGCAGGCCAGGTGCAGGGTGGTAAAGGTGGGCTTGTACTGCTGGATGAGGTAAGCGCCGATGCGGGCCACGTTTTCATCAAAGATCAATTCACCATTCTCCATGGAAAAATCTTCAAAGCGCATGACGCCCGTGGCGTGTTGCTCCACTTCCTGGTACAGGCCCGCGGGCGTAGCATATTGGGCCGTGGCCTTGCGGCGGTCTTTCTCCTTGGTGCCGGCCGCGTAGGGCCAGATGTCCGGGATGTTGTAGTCAACAGGAGCGCCTACCGTTACAGGCCAGATCACGTTCGCAGACGTTTTGCCGGCTTTGTGCACTGCATCATACAGCGTGGGCACTTTAATGCTGTCGTAATAAAAATACCACATGCCTGTGGCGCCCTGCGGTTCAAAGGGCGCATTGTAATATACGCCATGCTTTGCCGGCGCTACGCCGGTGATGAGTGAAGTATGATCCGGGTAGGTTACAGAGGGGAAGATCGGATTTACCCCGTCTGCATACGCACCGCTGTCTTTCATCATGCGGAGGTTCACCATGCCCCAGGAGGCATCGGTATAAAAATCCGGGCGGAAGCCATCAATGGTGATCAGCACCACGTGGCCGGCCTTTTGCGCCCAACCGGCCATGGTGGCCATTATCAGGGCAGTTGCTAAAAATACGCGCTTCATATGTTTCCGTTTATGTTATTTTCCTTTCCAGCCGTCTGTTTGCACCAGGTTCGGGTTGATCGTGATTTCACTGAACGGTACCGGGTATACATATTTGTAGGGCTGCCAGTCGCGGGGAATGTTATCCATCCAGATGAGGTTACCCCTGGTACCTTCCGTCAGCTTGGCCTGGTTATCGTCAATGATGAAGTAGTACACACCGGGCACTTTGGTGGCAGGTGTTGCTTTTACAAAGGCTACTTCCGGTTTACCATCGCCGTTCAGGTCCATTGGTGTATCCATGGCCGGCACATACAGGCCTTTGTAGGAAATGGTGAGCAGGTGGCCGCAGCCCCAGCGCACCAGGTCATTGAAGCGGAAGCCTTCCAGGGCCAGTTCCACCCCGCGCTCACGGCGTACTTCCAGCAGGGTGGCTTCTGTGACCGGTACATTGGAATCGTGGAAATACTGCACCAGGTAAGGATCTGCTGCGGTGGGCATACCAGTGTTCTGGATGCCGGCGCGGGCCCGCAGGGGTTTAATGGTGAGGTTCCATTCATCTGCGGTGAGAGGGCGCCGGGCGGCAATGGCTTCTGCTTTGTTCAGCAGCACTTCCGCGTAGCGGATGAGGGGAATGGAGTTGTAGTTTTCTGCCACACCATCCGTAGCCTTGGAGTCCAGCGTGTATTTGATGGGCTGGTAGCCGGTGTAGGTGTAGGTCCAATCCGGGGCGGCAGGCTGCCCTTCGCGGCTGTAATTGCCCATGCGGATGGTTTGCTGCAGGCGCAGGTCGCGGTTTTTCACTTCCTCCTGGAAAGGGATGGCGTCAAAGTTAGTACCGTCTGTAAAGCGGCTGCCATCAATATTCAGGTAAGTATCAATAAAGGTTTTGGTGAAGCTCACCCGGTTGCCATACGTGGCGCTGGTGAACAGCCAGTTGGCATCGTTGAACACACGGAGGCTTTTGTTGCATACGTAGGCCAGGATCACTTCCGTAGCATTGGGTGTTTCGTTGATGAAGAGATTGCGGTAGTTCATGCTGGCATCGCCGGCGGTGTTCAGGGAGTACTGTTTGCTGTTGATCACCGCGGTGGCCGCGCTGTCGGCGGCATCCAGCCATTTGTCTGCATCCGGGAGGTCAGGCATTTCATATTTGCGGAAGGTGCCTTCAAACAAGCATACGCGCGACTTGTAAGCAAGCGCCACCCACCGGGTGATCTGGGAGCAGCTGGCATCTTTGGTAGCGCGGATGTTGTTGCAGGCAAAATTCAGGTCGGCCAGGATGCTGTCCATCACCAGGGTGCGCGGGTCCTGCGTTTTGTAAAGTTCGGGATCGCCTACTGCCAGGGTGTGGCCGTACCAGGGCACATTGCCAAAGCGTTTTACTTTTTCAAAATAGAACATGGCGCGGAAAAAACGGGCAATGCCGGCGTAGTGGTTCTTTGTTTCGGTGCTTTCCTGCGCCTGGCCGCAATGCTCCAGGAAATAGTTCACATTGCGTAGTTGTGTCCAGGTCCAGCCACTGCTTTGTGTGGAGCCATAGCTGGGCAGCAGGAAGGTGTTCACTTCCTTGCCCGCCATGTAATCACTCATACCGTCTGCACGGATCACGGTATTGGCGTCGGTGATGATATTGTAAAAAGAAGTCGTGTAGAGCTGCAGGTCTGCTTCCTTGTTGAAAGCGTTGCTGGGGCTCAGTTTATCAAAAGGCTTCAGGTCCAGGTCTGTTTTGCAGGAGGCCAGGCCCAGGGCGGCGATGGCGAAGAGGAGGATATTTTTTTTCATTGTCTGTCTGCATTGATCATTTAGAAAGTAATACTCATGCCCACGGTGTAGGTCTTCAGCATGGGATAGTCCATGCCGTTACCGGCGCCCTTGCTCAGCTCAGGATCTGCGCCTTCTATCACTTCCGGGTCCATGGTGCGCACATGGCGGTACATGGGCGTCCACGTCCAGAGGTTCTGGCCGGTGAAGTACAGGCGGGCTTCTTTCATCTTTGCGCGGTCTGTCCAGCTGTGCGGCAGGGTATAGCCCAGCGTCAGGTTCTTGAGACGGATGTAAGCCACGTTCTGCACGTATTTGGATTGCTGCACGTAGAGTTCCGCATTGCTGTTAAGCGCCGTGTAGCCACGGAAGCGGGGGAAGTAAGCATTGGGATTTTCTTCAGACCAGCGGTTGTTCAGCACATCTACCGGCATCCAGCTGTAAGGGCGGTTATACTGGCCCCAGAACAGGGAGTTATCTGCACCCGGCCAGAAGTCTCTTTTACCAATACCCTGGAAGAAGAAATTCATGAAGAAGCCATTCCAGTTGGCGCCGCCATTGATGCCAAATGCGTAGCGGGGCTCTGTATTGCCGATCACGCGCTGGTCGCCCGGATCTTTTGTGGTATTGGCGCCCTGTGTGATCTTGTTATCACCGTTCAGGTCTTTGAAGCGGATATCACCGGGGAGCAACTGGTTGGCCGCTGCCACGCGGATGAAGGACTGGTCTGCATGTTTGCCGGCCAGGTCGGCTTCGGTGAAATAACCGTCATTCACAAAGCCCCACATTTCGCCAACGCGCATGCCTACATAATAATTGTTCGGGCTTGCCAGCGTGGGAATGAGGCCCTGCTGGTTGTTGTAGCGGGTGATCACGGAAGTGTAATCGCTCACCACCACGCCAAAGTTGTAACCAAATGGTTTGTTGCCCAGGTTAAAAGTGTTGTTCCAGTTTACAGACAATTCCCAACCCTGTGTTTTCAGGTCCGCATAGTTGCCTTTGGGTACGGCTGCGCCGAATACGCTGGGCAAGGTGGGGCCCGGCGTAAACATGTTTGTGGTCTTGCGCACATAGCGGTCAAAGTTCACACGCAGGTGGTCATTGAGGAAAGCCACGTCCAGTCCACCATTCAGGGTGGTGGATTTTTCCCAGGTCAGCCCGTCAGGAATTACGTTCGGGTTCTGGGTATAGATGGGTGTTACGCCGTTGATAGACATATTCAGTTTGGTAACGGTCATCGTCTCCAGGAACTGGTAAGGATCTACGTTGCCATTGCCCAGTGAACCATAAGAGCCGCGCACCTTCAGGTCGGAAATGAAACCGGGGCTCACCTTCCAGAACGCCTCGCGTGACACGCGCCAGCCGGCAGATGCAGACGGGAAGAAACCCCATTGCTGTTGCGTGGGGAACTTGGAAGAACCATCATAACGGCCATTTACTTCCAGCAGGTAGCGTTCGTCATAATTGTAATTCGCGCGGAAGAAGCCGCCCAGGGTACGCCATTCATAACCGCCACCGGTGAGGGTGTAGTTCAGGCCATTCATCAGGGAGAAATCCGGCAGGCTGGAATTGATCAGCCCATCGTGCTGGTAGTAGCGCGATTTGAAGAGCGTGTTCTCATAGTTATAACCCACCAGTAATTTGAAAGCATGTTTGTGGAGCTGCTGGCTGTAATCTGCATAGATGTTCATGCCGGTGTACATGGTGCGGTCGTTCTCTTCGTTCATCTTGCTTTCACCACGCAGCAGGGTGGCGCCGGGCATTTTTTCATACGGCACCGGTGTATACAGGCGGGTTTCCAGGTTGGAGGTAAAAGCGTAGGTGAAGTCGCCATTCACATGCAGGTGGTCGTGCAGGAAGCTGGTGGTTACGCGGCTGGTATTGCGCAGCAGCAACTGCGTCTGGTCGGAATAGTTATTACCGGTTACAAAACTGCCAAACACGATGCTGCCGTTTTCTGTGATGGAACCATCAGGATTTTTCAGCATGGCCACCGGGAATGCTTCATCAGAGATCCTTCTCCACACCGGCGTGTTGCTCGGGTGGTTGAGGATGGGATAAAAGTAATGCCGGTTGGAGAAGTCAAAGTTGTTTTCCACTTTCATCCATTCAAACGGGCGCACGGTACCTTTTGCGCGCACGTTGTATTGCTTGAAGTGGTCTGTATTATAGCGGAAAATACCTTTCTGGGAATAGTAACGGCCGGAGAGGTAATAGTCAGACTTGCTGTTGCCTCCGGACATAGAAAGATTCTGTTCCGTAGAAGGATCGGAGTCTGCATACAGTTCATGCATCCAGTCCGTGTTGCCATAATACACATAGTTGCCGGTGGTGGGGTCTATGTCTACCTTAGGCAAGGACGGATCATCGTTGCGGCGTTTCAGTTCATCCAGGTAGTCCAGGGAGAAAGGGAATACGGAGTTGGCCTTGGCCGGGTGGGCTTTATAATCATTCCAGGCATAGTAAGCCTCGTCAAAGTTCTTGGCCCACTCGTAACCGTTGGTCACGAACTTAGGTTTAATGGTGCGGTCGTTAAGCGAATAGTTACCGGAGTAAGTGAGCTGTGTTTTGTCTTTGCTGGGCGCCTTGGTGGTGATGAGCACTACGCCAAAACTACCGCGTGCGCCGTAGATGGCCGCTGCTGCGGCATCTTTCAGCACAGACACACTTTCAATATCATTTGGGTTCAGTAGGTTGGGGTCGCCGGGCACGCCATCTATCAGCACCAGGGCGCTGCCGCCGGCACCGATGGAGGTGGTGCCGCGCACATTGTAAGTAGCGCCACGGGTGGGCTTACCATCCGTGATGCGGATGTTCAGGTTAGGCAATACCCCTTGCAGGCCTTTGGTAGCACTGGTCATAGGGCGGTTGGTGAACACTTCCTTGCCCACCTGGTCTACCGCGCCGGTGAGGTTCACTTTCTTCTGGGTGCCATACCCCACCACGATCACTTCATTCAGCGCAGAAGAAGCTTCTTTCATCACCACGTAAATGGACTGCTCTTTCTGCGGGTCCAGGTTGTTCTTGGTGATGGTCTGTGTAAGGTAGCCCACGTAAGCGATGGTGAATACGAAAGGCGGCTTGTTTTGCGAATCATCAAAAGTAAATACACCATGCTCATTGGTCATGGTCATACGTTTTACGCTGTCTGCCCCGCTTTTCAGCTGCACGGAAGCACCGGGAATAGGTTGGCCTTTCTCATCTTCGATCAGGCCTTTGATCCAGGTTTTGTGCTGTGCCTGTGCCGGCAGCAGTTGCAGTACAGTCAGTGCCAGCAGGAGGCCAAGGATGCGGCCGGCCTGCGGCAGGGAAGGTTGTGAGGATCGTTCTTCAGTTAGGGGCAAAGCTCCGCCTTTCCCTACCAGGTAGCGATGTAACATAGTAACGGGCATATTTTAGTTAGTGATTTTTTTCTATCCGGTAGCCGGTGGCCATATTGGTGATCTTTAAGTTTTCCAGCAGGGCAATGCGGTGCAGTACCTGTGCCAGTGAGTCTGTGGGCCTCACCGTGCCGGAAAATGCGATGTTTTCGAGTGATGCGTGTTGCACGCGGATGTTGATGTGGTAACCTTTGGCCAATGAGTCCAGTACCTGTGAAAGCGGCAGCTGGTCAAAGCTGGCGGCATAGCCGGTAAGCCCGCCAAAGTCGCGGATGGTGGCCCGTTTAAGCGCAGGCGTGGCATTGCCGCTGCTTTCACTGTTCATGGTCAGTAGTGCTGCTGTGGGGGTGCTGATGGCCATTTGCCCGGGTTGCAGGTAAGCAATACGGTTGTTAGCCTGCACCATTACACGGCCGCTGTGCAGCCATACCTTGATCTCGCTGCCGGTGCGGGCCATGGTGAAAGCCGTGCCCAGCGCGGTGGTGGCCACATTTCCCGATTCAACCACGAAAGGGTTGCCGGCGTACCGGGCTACATTGAAGTAGGCTTTGCCAAAGAGGATAATGCGGCGGTCCTGCTTTCCAAACCCGCTGCTGTAGCGGATGCGGGAGCCTTTATATAAAGTGGCCAGTGAGCCGTCCGGCAGATGCACGGAGCGGTGGTCTGCCAGTTTGTTTTCAAATTCCAATGTGTCTGCCGGTGCGGAGATGGCCTGTGCTACAGGTGATACTGCGGCTTGATGGTGGGGCTGTTGCCACCACCAGGCGGCACCCAGCACCATGGCCCCGCTTACCGCAGCCGCGGTGGCCCAGCGCATGCGCACTACCCGCGCCGGCGTGGTGCGATGTGCAATGCGCTGGTATACCTGCCGGAGCTCCATGGGTGTGAGCGCCGCATCGGTATCGTGTTGCCGGGCTTCGTACCATTCGTCATAAGCCTGGCGCTCCGCCTCAGTGGCGGTGCCGTCCAGGTATTTTTCCAGTAAATATTGCAGGCGCTCCGGCGTCATGAATAATGGGTTGTTTGTAAGTTCATCACTTCAACCCGCATTTACCCTCCCTCGTTTTTGCGAGTTCATATTAAGTTAACATTGGGGCAATGTTTACCATAACTTAACACAGCTTGTTTGGTGGGCCGAATATATTTGCAGATAAAATTACCGCTATTTCACAGGATACACATATGGAAGAGGGCTTGTGGCAACAAGCCAGGAACGGCGACAGGCGGGCGTTTGAGACCTTGTATCATCTACACGCGGAAGCACTGGGCCAACAGGCGTTACGCATTCTCCGCGACCGTGAGCAGGCAAAAGATATTCTACAGGAAGTTTTTATCAGTCTCTATTTAAAACGCGGAGATCTCCCTGATGATCTCAATGTAGGCGGGTACCTGAGCAACGCGGTGAAGTACAAAATATCCAATGTGTTGCGGAACAAGCTGGTGCAGGAAAGCCATCACCAGGTAATTGTAAAGGAAGGCTACCAATCAGATATACAACCCGCCGTATCCCTGGAGCGCAATGAGCTCAAACAGCAGATCGATCAAAGCATTCACACACTGCCCCAGAAGTGCCGCCAGGTTTTTATGCTAAGTTACTACGGTAACCTTGGTTACAAAGCCATTGCCGCAGAACTGGGCATTTCTGTAAAAACCGTGGAAAAGCACATGAGCAAGGCATTACAGGCCCTCCGCCGTGAATTAAAGGCAGGGCATTATATAGGGATGCTGGCTATTGGAATGATGTTAAATTAATGGCTTGTTAAATTGTTGAAATAGAAAAGGCCGCTTGTAACACAAGCGGCCTTTTCTATTCACAATAGCGTATCCATCATTCACTGCTATTCACTTACAAATGACCGGTCTCATCTCCAGTGACCGGGAATCCAAACCCAGCCTCCACGGCCGTGTCTCCAGTGGCCTGCTATCCATACTACACCAGGCCGGGGCGGTGCGGCCCAATAACCGCCGTGCCATACGTAGCCACGGCCCTGGGGCACCCATTCTTCTTCTACCCATACTGCGCGGGGAGAAGGCGCAACGGGCCTTGTTACTATTACGGTGGGGCGGGCAGGTCTGGTGCGTACCACCACGCGCTGTGCATATGTATCTGCCGCGGTAAATGCCACCAGGGCAAAGGCAACGAGTAATCCTGCTAACTTGTTCATAGTACGCTCTTTTTAAGGTTTCTGTTTATTGGACGCTGTAACTTGGGAGAGGTTTAATGGGCTTGTAAACAGGTTGTGGTGGCGGGCCACAACAAAGGCGCCTCCCCGGATGAGGAGGCGCGTGTCTCAAAAATGGATGGTACTCGTCTTTTATTTTATTGCAGCAGGCGCCATTCACTGAGCTGCCAGATGCTGCTGCCATTGTTTGCTGTGATGTTGAGGCGGTAATATTTGTAGGCGGTGCTGTTGGAAAATGTATACCGTTTAGTGAAAATGCGGGCACTGAACGTTTCGTTGGTGCGGGTGTCCAGCGTGGTCCAGGTGGTGCCGTTGTTAGAGCCCTGGAGGTTCCAGCTTTTGGGGTCACGGTCCGGGGCGTCGTTGCCGGAAGTGAGCGCATAGGAATGCGCTACCTGCGCGGTGCCATACAGCAGTTGGATGTAGAAATCGGGCGCATAGTTAAAGATGAGGAATTTCGTGTTGTAGTTGGCGTCCGTCATTTTGGTGGAACCTTCCGCGGAAGCGGCGCCACTGCTGTTTTCTTTATTGGCACTGAATGTGCCGGCCGCGGTAATGTCTTTGGCGTAGGTAACGCCGGGGAAAGTGGTTTGTGCGGTAGTAAGCTGGGTGGTCCAGTCGCTGCCGCCTTCATCCAGGTTGCCAAAGGCGGAAAGCGCCAGGGGCTTCAGGTCTACGCCGGCCGCCCCGCTCCAGAAGTGCACAAATTCACCCATGTTCATACCACGGTCGTACTCGGGATAGGTGGCAATGCCGTTATTGAAATTATGTTTGGGAAAGTACTGGGCGAGCAAGGTGAAAAATTTATCGAGCGTTGCAGCCTGGCTATACCAGGAGTAGATGGGATAGAACCAGTCCTTGAACCAATGCGTGTTGGCACGGGGGAAGTTGTCGGAGTTGGCCATTTCCAGGTTGTACCAGCGGGTTACGTCGGCACTGCGGCCCAGGCCCACATATACATCGTACTGGTAGATCTCCATCCATTTGCTATCGTGCCAGATACCGAAGGCCGGTGAGTTGTGTACGCCTTTGGAGGCGCCTTCCACGATGTGGCCTATTTCATGGGTGGTAAGGTCAATGTCATTACCCGTGCCACTCAGCCAGGCATTGGGGTCGGAGGAGCCTACGTCTATCACATTGCGGTAGTCATGGCTGGCATCCATGTAAGTGGAAGGATGGCCGCCGGAATACTTGCCGGCGTGGAAAATGGCAAACAGGCGCGTGTCTGTACCAAAGCTGCCATACGTGTGTTTGGTGTAGTTCCAGGCCTGACCCAGGTAGGTGAATGGCCAGGTGATGGAGGTGTTCACATCATTGTCGTAATACACGGCTACGCTGGTGTCAAAGTATTTGCGTTGCAGGAGTTGGTTATGCTCAAACCAGTGTTCCTGCCAGGTGGTGGGAGGGTCTGCAAGAGCGGCACGGGGCGTGGTGCCGGGGTTATTGCTGCTGAGCACATCTTTTTTACAACCAGGGGTCAGTGCCAGCAAGGTGGCGGCTCCTAAGAGCAGGAGGTGAAGCTTCATGGTTTTGTGGGTTGTTTTTTAGGTGAACAAAAGAAAGGAAATGACTTGGGTGGATGTAACCAATGGTTATGCGCCGGACAAAACTTTCCCCGCCCGCGATCGCGAAGCCAGGCCAGCGTTATATGCAGGACAAAACCTCCCCTGGCCGCGTTGCGGCAACACAAAATTTTATGCAATGAATAGATCAGTGCCCCCGCCGGCATTGCGTGTCAATGCGGCATTTCACAAAAATGGATCAATGGTGTGCTGGCTGCGCTTTCACAATCCGGGTTACGCCATGCAATTGCTGTAAAAACTGGTTGTTGATATGTGTTACGGTAAAATAGTTGCCGGCTAACAGTCTTCGTATACTAGGTCCTGTGTGATAGGGCCGGGCTGGTTGATGGCCCTGCGCTCCTTTGAAAGGTTGAACTAAATCGGTTTTGTAGCCGATTTTTGAAATTAAAACAAAAAATGTAATCCTGCAAACATTTTATGCCGGGCGCTCCGGCTGGGCCGGTCGGTACGTGGAGCCTGCATTGATATCGCAGCTGTACCTGCCTGTGATGATTGAAATGGTTGCAATACAAAAGCGCAAGCGGTTCCCCACCTGCGCCTTAGTTATTTAATTCCATCAATCTTCCCTGCTCCCGTCATCCGCCATCCGCACGATCTTTGGCGTAAACTCCGCGATGATCTCGACCAGCGCCTCCTGAGCTTTCATCACCGCACGGATGTCTTTGTAAGCACCCGGCGCTTCATCCAGGCCACCCCCGAGCAGCGTAACACCGTGGCTTTGCAGGATGTTCTTCAATTCAGCGGGCGTGAACGTTTTTTCCGCCTGCGTACGGCTCATTTGTCTGCCCGCACCATGCGATGCAGAATTAATAGCTGCCGCATTCCCTTTACCCCGTACCAGGTATCCCGGTGCGGTCATAGAGCCGGGGATAATGCCCAGCACGCCGGCACCCGCGGGGGTAGCGCCTTTCCGGTGCACGATCACTTCCTGGCCGTTCAGCATTTCCTTCCATGCAAAGTTGTGATGGTTCTCCACCCGTGCCAGCAGCGGTGCGCCAATGGCGGCGGTCATTTTTTGATGGATCACTTCATGGCAGGCGCTCGCATAATCACCGGCCAGGTGCATGGCCAGCCAGTATTCCTGGCCAGCATCGGTATCGAGATCCAGGTAGGCGAGGTTTTGCGCTTCCCTGGGCAGCTTACAGATCTCTTTGGCCACTTTGGTGTAGTGCCCAGCCAGTGTGGCGCCCAGGCCGCGGGAACCGGAGTGGGTAAGCAGGGCAAGGTATTGGCCCGCAGGGATGTTCCATTCATTATCCGCATTGGCAAATGTGAGGGTACCCCATTCCACGAAGTGGTTACCACCACCGGAAGAGCCCAGTTGCGCCCATGCCTTATCTTTCAGGCTACGGGTAAGGCGGTTCATACCAAATGCTGCATTTTCCAGCACGGCGTGGTCTGCACGTTGGGCCCCGCTAAAGCCATTGCCTGCGCCAAAAGCGGAATACTGCAACAACGCGTTGGCATAAAAACCTGCCCGTGTTTCCAGTACAGCCGCCGGTGCATCAAAGATGCTCAGCGCCATACGGCAACCTATATCTACCCCTACACCGTAAGGGATCACTGCATTATTGGTGGCCAGTACGCCGCCAATGGGAAGGCCATAGCCCTGGTGGGCATCCGGCATCAGGGCGCCTGCAACGGTTACCGGTAATCTTACCGCCGTTTGCATCTGTGCGCGGGCGCCGGCTTCAATGGCTTCAGGACCATATATAACAAAGGATGAAGGGTCTTTCAGTTGGATGGTTTCATCCGCAGGGACCATTAGCATGGCCGCCAGACTGGCCCATACCGCGTCTGCGGTGTAGGCTTCCGGCGCAGCCAGGAGCGCCGCCAAAGTGGCCAGCACTTCCGCTTCCTGCGTTTCCGCAAAAGTGGCCGCTATATGGCGGGCCGCTGTAATAGCGGGCGACTGTGGGTAACCGATGGCGATCAATTGTTTGCCGGTGATGTTCAGTGCGTTCATATCTGTATCATTTGCTTGACAATACAAAGGTTAAACTGAACTGCGCAAGCTTTTTGCGCACTTGGATTTATTTCTTTATTTTTCTAAAAATTCAAATCCTATGCCCGTCAACCGCAATGCGTTGATCCGCTATAAGCTGATAGACAACTGCCTGCGCAACCGCCGCCGCAGGTGGACCCTGGAAGATCTCATTGACACGGTATCTGAAGGGCTGTATGAATATGAAGGTATTGACAAAGGCATCAGCCGCCGCACCCTGCAGGCCGACCTACAAATGATGCGCAGTGATAAACTGGGATACAATGCACCCATCATCATCGTAAATAAAAAATACTACACGTATGAAGATGCCAGCTACAGCATCACGAATATTCCCCTGAGTGAACAGGACCTGCACCGCATGAACGAGGCCGTGGAAGTGCTGAAGCAGTTCAAAGGCTTCAACCACTTCAACAGCCTGCAATCCGTGGTACAAAAGCTGGAAGACCACGTATACGCGGCTACCCATCACACCAAAACGGTGATAGATTTTGAGAAGAATGACCAGCTGAAAGGCCTGGAGCACCTGGATGTGATCTACCAGTCTATTGTGCAGCAAAAGCCAGTGCGGATGGTTTACAAATCATTCAAGGCCCGCGAACAGCGTAACCTTATTTTTCACGTGTGGTGGCTGAAAGAATTTAAGAACCGCTGGTTTGCAGTAGGCGTAGTGGAAGGCGGCGCAAAAGACCCGAACCATACCGTATTGAACCTGGCGCTGGACCGTATGGGATCAGTAGTGCATGATGAAACGGTATTGTACCGGGAAAGCAGGGGGCTGGATGCCGCTGATTTTTATAAGAACGTGATAGGCCCCACGGTGCAGTGGCCCAGGGAAGATGTGCAAACCGTGATCTTCTTTGCCAACAAGCTGCATGCGCCCTACATTGAAACAAAGCCATTACACCCATCACAACAGGTAAAGGAACGGCTGCCGGAAGGCATCGTGTTTACCATGCAGGTACAATTGAATAACGAACTGGAAAAGGAGTTGCTGGGTTTTGGAGATGGTGTGGTAGTACTGGCTCCCCACCGGTTGCGGCGCATGATCAGGAGCCGGCTGCGCAAAGGGCTTGCACAATATGAAGACAATTATCCTTACCTCAACAGGAAGGAGGGAGACTGATCACCATGAAGCCCCGCCCATAGGCCCGAATCACAAGGCATAGGCGGGCGCCTGCATGGAGATGTTAATCAAAATGTATACTGCCCGCTGATCACTTCTTCCGCCAGGCCAAAAGAAAGGGTCATCCCTGCACCACTGGGTGCATTGAGAATGGTAACGCCGGTTTCCGGAGAGTGGATGAACTCCGTAGCGCCGTTCTTCATCTTGGCATAGGTGCCATTCCAGGATTGCAGGCGGGAGTTGTTCTTAAACTGCGTGAAGGTGGCCAGGTAATCCATTACCAGGTCATTCAGTGATTCCCGGTCAAAGGGGTCCTGCACCAGGCCATATTCATGCGTATCACCAATGGTAAGCTCACCCAGGTGATTTTGCGATACCATTACGTGGATGCCCCATTTCACGTATTCCGGGTATTGCTCCGCGTAGCGTTCTTTCAGTGCCGCCAATGAAGGAGATACCTGGAAAGCGCTGTAGTGCGTAAGGGAAAGGCCGCCGCAGAGTGAGGGCCCTATGCGCCAGTTATCGGGCTGGGCCTGGAGGCGCAGCATTTGCAGCTTGCACTTGGTGATGGGAATTTCCAGGAAGGTTTCCGGGTAAAGGGTTTCGAAATCTGCACCGCTGCAAACGTAGATCTCGTCTGCGCTCCAGGTGCGCTTACCGGAGTACACCACGGGGTGCGCTATACGGCTGATGGCGGTGTTCCAATGAAATACCACGCCGTATTTTTCCTGCAGGAAAGCAGCTACCTGGCCCACGGCCTGGCGGCTTTCCACGATCATTTCATCTGCGCTCCACAATGCCCCCAGCAGGCCTGTTGCTTTGGCCGCAGGGCTTTTGGCCTGCACCTGTTCCGGGGTAAGCATGGCCACCTGGCGGTAGCTTTTACTGGCCTGTACAAATTCTTCCATCACCCCGAGTTCATCGGCATGATAAGCCAGGTGCAATGATCCCACCGGGTCTGTCCAGATCTTGCTTTCCGCGGCAATCTGCTGCCACGTGTTCCGGCTAAAGATAGCGCGGTTATACAAAGTGCCTTCCGGCTGGCCCACCGGCCACACCATCCCAAAGTTGCGGATGGAGGCACCGATGGCCCTTTCATTGCGCTCAAATACCGTCACCGCGTAGCCCCGCACCGCCAGTGCGCGCGCAGTAGCCAGCCCCAGGATGCCTGCGCCTATTACGATTGCTGATTTTGCCATGGAAAGTAAGTTGTTAATATGTGATCGTTATCCCCTCACAATGTCCAGTACCTCCGCAATATCATCAATGATATGCGTGGGCTGGTAAGGCTCCAGGGCGGCACGGGTGAAGGCCCCGGTAGTAACACCGATGATGTAGCGGCTGCCTACGTTCTGGCCTTCGCGGATGTCTACTGCTGTGTCGCCTACCTTGGCGGTTTCCTTCGGGTCTGTGATGCCGGCGGCTTCCATCATGCGCTGCACCATATAGGGATGCGGGCGGCCCTGGGGCACTTCATCCGATGCTACCAGGTAGTCAAAAATGCCTTTCTTTTCCCATCCCAGTTTATCTACGATAGCCATGGCAATGTTGCGGGAAAAACCGGTGTTAATGCCCACTTTCACGCCTTGCTGGCGCAATGCCTGCAGGGTGGCTTCTGCATGGGGCAGGGCCATGATATCCGGCGTGGTGTGGTAGTAATCCAGCATGTGCTGTACAAAGGTGCGGTGTATATTGCAAACATGTTCGGCAGTGATCTGTTCGGGGGTAAGGGTGCGGCCCAGCATCATGCGGATGGCTTCCGTTTTTTCATAACCCATGATCGGGTTGATCTCATCCAGGGGAATGGAATATCCATACTGCTGCAGGGCGGCCTGGAAAGCTTTGGCCACCCCGTTATCATCCTTTACCGTGGTGCCGGCCATGTCAAATACAACCAGTTTTATAGACATCTTATCGGTTTTTGGAAGGCGGATGCCCTCGTGTAATAATCGGTAGTTACACAGCAATATTAAACAAAAGTTTAGTAATGCTAAACCGCTAGAAGTTTACCTTTTTGTTAAGATAGCCGTTGCAGGGGTTAAAACTGGTTGGTAATGAAAAGCCTGGCGCTAGTCTCGCTCTTCAAAAAAATAGACCACCAGCATACTGGCAGGTGTGGTGCCCACATTCCGTGGGGTGTGGGACAGGCGGCCGTCAAACAACATGGAGTCGCCGGCCCGGAGAAGGATCTGCTCTTTCTCGAAGATGTACTCGATCTCCCCGCTTACGATGAACTTGTATTCAAAGGCTTCTGTTTGCACCATGGGACGGGTGGCATGGGGCTGCAGCTCCAGCAGCACTATGTCTATCGTGGCATCCTTGAGATGGCGGGAAAAAATGCGCAGGTAGTCAAACCCGGTGGCCTGCTCTTTTTCAAAGGGCTGGTATTCTTCTTTGCGCTTGATGAGCACCGGGGAATCCGCCGAGGTGGAGATGTCCCTGAAAAAAACATTCAGGTCTGTCTCCAGTGCTTTTACGATGTCTATCAGTACCGTCAGGGAAGGAATGGTGCGGCTGTTTTCGATCTGGGAGATAAGCCCTTTGCTCACCTCGGCCATCGTGGCCAGCTCCTGTACCGTAATTCCTTTTTCTTTCCGTAGATCTTTAATCCGCTGACTGATCTGGATCAAGATGTCTTCTTTCATAAGCATTGCACATGGTCCGGCAAAGTAAAATGTTTTTACGACCGGCGAGTGTTAAACAATCTAAACATTTCATTATCCATGGGTCCAAAACCCATATTGTTTATAGCAAGTAAACAAAATCAGCCTAAATGCCCCAATAAAGTTTAGCTAATGTTAACTTTCACATAACATTAACTAAATGTTGGCTTAACACTACCCGGATAGATTTGTAGCCATAAACACACAAAATCTTGGGTATGACTATGCCAAAATCTACACATTGGTTATTACTAAGCCTTGTAATGACCTTATTCTTCCAGCTGCCTGCCTGGGCGCAAACGTCGCCCGTTAAAGGTATAGTGCGCGAAGCCACGACCAAAGAGCTGATCGTGGGTGCCAGCATAAAAGTGAAAAACACGAGCATAGGCACCACCAGCGGGTTGGATGGTACTTTCTCCATCCAGGCCAAGCAGGGAGATGAGCTTATTGTGTCTTTCATTGGCTACCAGACCATTACGGTGCCGGTAACCGGGAATCATGTAGAAGTGGCCCTGCCCGTTTCTTCCAAACAGCTCAATGACGTGGTGGTAACGGCACTGGGTATACGGAAGGAAGTGAAAAAAGTAGGTTACGCCGTACAGGAAGTAAAAGGCGAAGACCTGGTGAAAGCCCGCGACCAGAACCCCCTCACCGGTCTTACCGGTAAAGTGGCCGGCCTTTCTGTAGGCGCATCCGCCGAACTGCTTTCCAAACCCACCGTATTGCTGCGGGGTAACGAGATCACCCTGTACGTGGTAGACGGTATCCCCGTTAGCTCCGACACCTGGAACCTCAGCCCCGACGATATTGAATCTTACACCGTGCTGAAAGGCCCTGCTGCTGCCGCATTGTATGGCAGCCGTGCCCAATATGGCGCTATCCTCATCACCACCAAGAAAGGCACCAAGAAGAAAGGCTTCACGGTGGAGTTCAATTCCTCCAACGCATTTGACCGTGGCTTCCTTGCCTTTCCCCGCACACAGGATGAATATGGCCCTGGTGAGAACGGCCTGTATAGCTTTGTAGATGGCAAAGGCGGTGGCCTGAACGACAACGACTATGACGTTTGGGGCCCCCGTTTTGAAGGTCAGCTGATCGCCCAGTACGACAGCCCCGTAGATCCCGTGACCGGTAAACGCACCCCCACCCCCTGGGTAGCCCGCGGTAAGAATAACCTGAAACGCTTCCTGCAAACGGGTTTCCAGACCACGGATAACCTGGCCCTGAGCGCTTCCGGCGATAACTACAACCTCCGCTTCTCTGTGTCCCAGTCTTACCAGAAAGCCATCATCCCGAACATGTCACTGAACATTACCAACTTCAACATGTACGGTTCTTACAACCCCACAGACCGCCTCCGCCTGGAAGCAAATATCAATTACAACCGCCAATACACACCTAATTACCCCGACGTGGATTATGGTCCCAATAGCTTGATCTACAACATTGCTATCTGGACCGGTGCAGACTGGAACATTGATGATATGCGCAACTACTGGCAGAAAGGTAAAGAAGGTACACAATCCATCTTTGCAGAATACCAGCGCTACCACAACCCTTACTTCATGGTGAATGAGTGGCTGCGTGGCCACTACAAAACAGACGTTTACGGTTATGTATCTGCAAACTATAAGATCAGCAATGGCCTGAATGCCACGCTGCGCACGCAGATCACCGGTTATGACCTGTTCCGTAATGAAAAGATGCCTTTCTCCGCGCACCCCTACGGCCGCGAAGGCAATATGGGTGATTACCGCGAAGACAAGCGCAACCTGTTTGAGAACAATACAGAACTGTTGCTGAATTACAACTACAACATTGGGCGCTTTGTAAACCTGTCCGGCCTTGTGGGCGGTAATGCGCGCAACTTTGAATACCGCTCCAGCTTTACCTCCACAGACTACCTGCAAACGCCCAATGTGTATGACTTTGGCAACTCGCTGAATAACATACAGGCCTCCAGCTTTGCCTCCCAGATGCGCGTACTGAGCGCCTACTACTCTTTGGATGCGAGCTTTGGTAAATACCTCACCCTGTCTTCTACCGGCCGCGTGGACAAGTCTTCCGCTGCACCGGGCCAGGCTACGTATTTCTATCCCAGTGTATCACTGGCTACACCGGTCTCTGATTATGTGAAGCTGCCGGAGTTTATCTCCTTCCTGAAGGCCCGCGCTTCTTTTGCCAATGTAAAGGGTGATGCTACTTCTTCCGTGATCGGCATGGCGCCATATAACTCTATCACGGCACTGGGTGGTTCTCCCACCGGTTCTTCCCTGTTCGACTATCCCCTGGGTTATGGCAGCAACTACCTGTCGCCTTACGGTGGCCCGGACTACAGCCTGAACTCCAACTACAATACCAGCAAGACGTACAACAACCAGCCGGATGCACACGGTACTACCAAGCTGTTTGACGCAGGCCTGAAACCCTTCACCCGCGTGAACTATGAAGAAGGCCTGGATATCCGCTTCCTGGAAAACCGCCTGGGCCTGAGCGCTACCGCCTTCCAGTATGTGGATGGCCCGCGCATCCTGCCCAACCCCATCTCCACGGCATCTGGTGGCCAGGTGGAAGTGCTGAACGGCCTCACTACCAAGAAGACCGGTTATGAGCTGTCACTCACTGGCTCCCCGCTGAAAAGCGCCAAGGGCCTGAACTGGGACATCCTGGTGAACTACGCTTCTTTCGTGGATAAATACAAGGAACTGCCCGATGGCCAGAAGGTGTTCAACCAGTTCTTCCATGTAGGCGACCGCGTGGATAAGCTGTATGGCTCTGCCTTCTTCCGCGATCCGGTTGGTAACATCATCTACAGTGGCGGTACGCCGCTGGCTAACCAGGTATCACAATACCTTGGTAACCTTAACTCCAAATTTGACTGGAGTATCTACAATAAATTCTCTTACCAGGGCGTGTCACTGGGCTTCCAGTTTGATGGCCGTGTAGGAGGTAAAATGGTGGACTACATGCACAACAAGACCATGCGTGGTGGCCGTAACATTGAAACCGTACAGGGTAAGCTGGGCGCTTCCCGCCTGGACGATTTCAACAACGCCGGTAAGTCCGGCTATGAAGGTACTTACGTAGGTGATGGCGTGGTAGTGAGCAATGGTACTGCCATCCAGTACAATTCTACCACCGGTGCTATCACCAACTATAAAGACCTGGTGTTTACGCCAAACACCGTTACGTCTAACGTACAGGGTTTTGTAAGCTCCTACTACAATGTGGATGAAGCCAACCTGATGAGCAAGACCTATGCTAAACTGCGCGAGGTGACCCTGGGCTACGACCTGCCCCACGCGCTGGTTTCAAAGGCCGGCCTGTCTAAAGTAAGCGTGTCCCTCATTGGCCGTAACCTGCTTTACTTCTACAAAGACAAGCGTTTCAAAGATGTGGACCTGGACCAGTACAATGCTACGCAGAATACTACGTCTACCGTACCGTCCCTCATCACGGCTACCGCATTGCAGTCACCGACCACCCGTCGTTATGGCTTTAACCTGAATGTTGTGTTCTAATTTTTAAAAACGCTGCAGTATGAAAAAGATCTTATCCGCCACCCTGTTGCTCGCAGCCCTCGTTGTTGCAATGAGCAGTTGCAAAAAGAGTTTCAGCGACCTGGGTGAAAACAATAACAAACCGGTAAAAGTAGCGCCCTCCCTGCTTTTCACCGGTATCCTCAACGATACATATGAAGCGCCCTACACCATGGCAGAGCGCTGGGGCCAATACTACCTGTGTAACTATGATTACTATGGTAACAACCGTTATGACTTTGGTGGCCTGAGTGCCAAGGTAAGCGACGTGCCAGCGGATTATTATTCCACCCTGGCCAACGTGCTGGATATGGAAAAAGCTGCCATGGCCAATGGTGCCAATGCCACCAACCCGTATGAGGCACTGGGTAAATTCTTCCGTGCCTACCTGTTCACCAAAATGAGCCTGGAAGTGGGCGACCTGCCCATGACCGATGCACTGCAGGGCCTGAACGGCAAGCAACCCAAGTACGATACCCAGAAAGCCATTTTCAAACAGGCTTTCATATGGCTGGATTCTGCCAATACCGAGCTGGCAAAGCTGATTGCCAATCCCGACCAGTCTAACACCACGCCCGGCCAGGTATTGAAAGGCGATATTTTCCTGGCAAACAACCTGGTGAAATGGCAGAAAGTGGTGAACACCCTGCGCATCCGCCTGCTGCTGGAACTGAGCCTTAAAGCAACAGATGCAGACCTCAACGTGCCTGCACAGTTTGCGATGATCCTTTCCAACCCGGCAAAGTACCCGCTCATGAGCGATGCCACGGACAACCTGCAGTACACTTACATCAACCCCACTAACAAGTACCCGAACAACCCGGACAACTTTGGTTTTGATGCCTTGCGCTACAACACGTCCAACACTTACATTCACCTGCTGGATAGCCTGCAGGACCCGCGCGTGTACATTACCGCAGAACCGGCCCGCTACCTGGTAGATACCCTGAAACAAAGCGCTACTGACTTCAAATCCTTTGTAGGCGCTGATCCCGGTCAGGCACTGAAAGACATGTACGCCAGGAACAACCATGGGGAGTACTCCCTGCTGAACCGCCACCACTACTACGATACCTACACTGCGGAGCCCAGCATCCAGATCGGCTTCCCGGAACTGATGTTCAATATCGCGGAAGGCATTAACCGTGGCTGGTACACCGGCGCACCGGCAGATTCTTTCTACAAAGCAGGCATCCGCGCTTCCATGGACTTTTACGGTATCCCGGTTTCCGGCCCGCTCACGGTGTTCTTCCTGCACCCCGGTGCCAGCCTGGGTAACTATGACAAGTACAACGTAACGGTAGATTTCAATACCTACTACAACCAGGCTACCGTAAAGTACGCCGCTGGTGCACAGGGCCTGAAGCAGATCCTGCAGCAGCGCTACCTGGCCCTCTTCCGCCACTCCGGCCTGGAATCTTACTTCACTTACCGCAGAACGGGGGTGCCCAACTTCACCGTGGGTGATGGTACAGGCAACAGTAACCGTATTCCCCTGCGCTTCCAGTATAACACTACAGAGCGTTCTGCCAATACGGATAACTACGAAGCAGCCCTGCAATCGCAGTACGGCGGCAACGATGATATCAACGGCGTAATGTGGCTCCTGAGCAGCAAATAAACATTGCCTTTAATTTTTTAAAGGAGTCGTGCCCCGGTGGCACGGCTCCTTTATGCCTTTACAAAATAACGGGACATGAAAAAATTAATTCTCTGCGCGGCCACACTGGTAGCGGCATTCCACGGCATGGCACAGCAGCGTAAAACGGAAAACATCGTCATCGTGACCATGGATGGTATGCGCTGGCAGGAAATTTTTGGCGGGGTAGATACCGCACTGGCGCACAACGAACACTTTGCACCGGAAGGGCAGGAAAGCCTGAAGAACTTTGGCGCAGACTCCACCGCCAGCAGTCGCGAAAGATTGCTGCCTTTTTTCTGGGGCACCATCGCAAAACAGGGCCAGCTCTATGGCAACCGTAGTGAAGGTAACCTGGTGAACGTGGCCAACCGCTACCAGTTCTCTTACCCTGGCTACAACGAAATGTTTACCGGCTACCCGGACACACTGGTAAATTCCAACGATAAAAATTATAACAAGAACACCACCGTACTGGAATACATTAACCAGCAGCCCGGCTTCAAAGGCAAGGTGGCTGCATTCAGCACCTGGGACGCATTTCCCTACATCCTTAACATGCCGCGCAGCGGTGTGTATGTAAACGCCGCGATGGACTCCATCCCCGCTACCACACCGGCCTTGACGCTGATCGGTGAGCAGGTGCGGCTGTCCCCCAAATACCTGGGAGGCCGTCCTGATGAATTTACATACATGGCAGGCCGTGAATACCTGAAGGCAAACCATCCCCGTGTGTTGTACATCGCCTTTGATGATACCGATGAATTTGCGCACGCCGGCAAATACGACGAATACCTGAAGCAGGCCCACGCAGAAGACGCCATGCTGGCAGACCTCTGGCATACACTGCAAAGCCAGCCCCAATATAAAAACAAGACCACGCTCATTGTGCTGTGTGATCATGGTCGTGGTGGCGCGGGCCTGCCCACCTGGACCAGCCATGGACAGGACGTGAAAGAATCCGGCCAGATCTGGATGGCTTTCCTGGGCCCCGATACGCGCGCGCTGGGCGAAATAAAAACGCAACAGCAGGTGTACCAACAACAGATAGCCGCCACCATTGCGGGGCTGCTGGGTATGCAGTTCTCCGCTGCCCACCCCGTGGCACCGCCGCTTACACATGTATTTTAATAACCCACCCAAACGCGAAGCAAGATGTACGCTAATACCGCTATTGCAGATGAGATCATCCGCCTGTATGAAGACTTTGGAAAAGAAGATTATATCGGGGAGCCGGTATCACAGATAGAACATATGTGCCAGGCCGCCCAGCTGGCGGAGCTGGAAGGCTTTGATGAAGAAGTGGTCCTGGCGGCCTTCTTCCATGACATTGGCCATTTGTGTGAGCGGATAATGCCCGTAGAAAGCATGGACGGCTACGGCGTCAAGGACCATGAGCAACTGGGCGGCCAGTACCTGCGCGCCAAGGGCTTTTCCGAAAAAGTAGTGACCCTGGTGCAGGCCCACGTGGAGGCCAAGCGCTACCTCACTTTCCGCTACCCCGCTTACTACGAGCGCTTGTCTGAAGCCAGCCGTAAAACCCTGGAGTTCCAGGGTGGGCGCATGTCTGAAGCGGAAGCGGTGGCATTTGAGAACCATCCCTGGTTTAATCTCTTCATTAAAATGCGGGAATGGGATGACAATGCCAAGCTGGAATTTCAGCCCCTGCCGCCGCTGGACCATTACCGTAAAATGATCATCCGCCATTTGCTGGCGCCACAGGTTTAATAAAAAAAGTGCTGATGAAATTATTGCAGCGTGGCCGCGCCGTTGTGGCGCAATGGCCTTACCCGGTGGCATCCCTGGTGGCTGCACTGGCTTCCTTTGGGTGTTATACATCCATGTATGCTTTCCGCAAAGCCTTTGCTGCCGGTACTTTTGAAGGAAGTGCCTACCTGGGGGTCGATTATAAGGTATGGCTGGTAATAGCCCAGGTAGTAGGCTATATGCTGAGCAAATTTTACGGCATCCGCTTCATTGCGGAAACCGCGGCCAAACGCCGTGCGCAGTACATCCTGCTGCTGATCGCTATTTCATGGGTGGCGTTGTTTGCCTTTGCAGTGACGCCGGCGCCGTGGAACATCATATTCCTTTTCGTGAATGGATTTCCGCTAGGCATGATCTGGGGCCTGGTGTGCGGCTACCTGGAAGGGCGGCGCAATACAGAGTTCCTCACGGCGGTAATGAGTACCAGCCTGATATTTGCCTCCGGCTTTGTGAAGTCCACCGGGCGCGGTCTCATGCAGGGCCTGGGCATCAGCGAGTACTGGATGCCCTTTGTAACCGGTGCCGTGTTTGCATTACCCCTGCTCTTTTTTGTAGCCTGTCTGGAGCTGATACCCCCGCCCAACGAGGAAGACAAGGCCCTGCGCACGGCCCGTGCGCCCATGGATGCCGCGGCGCGGCGCCACTTTGTACACTACTTCCTTCCCGGTATTATCATTACGGTGGTGATCTACGTGTTCTTTACCATTATGCGCGATGTGCGGGATAATTTTGAAGTGGAGATCTGGGCCAACTTTGGCGTGCATGACTACTCCGTGTACACCCGCATAGATTCCATGATCTCCGTGATCGTGCTGGTGTGCATCAGCAGCCTTATCCTGGTGAAGGATAACCTCAAAGCATTCACTATCATTCACGGGATGATCATCCTGGGTTGTATACTGGTGGGTATTGGTACCTGGTTATTTGACACACACCGTATTGATGTATATGCGTGGATGAGCATTGCGGGCCTGGGCCTGTACATGGGTTACATTCCCTATAACGCCATTTTCTTCGAGCGCATGATCGCCACTTTCCGTGTAAAAGGCAATGTGGGCTTCATCATGTACATCGCCGATGCCATGGGCTACCTGGGCAGCGTAAGTATTTTGCTCATCAAGGAATTTGGGAATACACAGCTGAGCTGGGGGCGCTTCTTCCAACAGGGAGTAATGGCGGTATCTGTTATTGGTGGTGTATTTGGACTGGTCAGCCTGTTGTATTTCCGGCAGAAAAAAAAGTTAACGGTTAGCTCCCACCTCCTTCACCTTTCCGCAGCGGCGCCAGCAGCTCCATGAGACCATTGGTCTTGATCACCAGCAGGGTTTCCAGCAGCATGCCCAGTTTGCCGGGCGGAAAACCGCCTTTGCGCGGAAACCATTCCAGGTAAGATACGGGCAGGTCACAGAGCGTAGTGCCTTTGTATTTACCAAAAGGCATTTTCATGGTAACAAGTTCCTGTAGCATTGCGCCGTTTGGCTGTGGTATTTCCATGTGCAAAAGCGGTTTTAAAGGGCAGCGAAGATAAGGGTTTTAAGCACTGGCAGCTATCAGGGCCCTGAGTACGTCCGGTGTTACGGTGCCAAACAGCGATACGCCGGCGGCACCATTGTCCATGGCCAGTTTAATGCCCCGGGCCAGGTCGTTCATATTGTCGTGGAAGTCTGGCAGGTAAAGGCCGGCATACAGTGGAAACCTGCCGTGCAGGGCTTTTACGCCTTCCTCCACCGCATCGCCTATCCAGCTCACATCTTCATCATAAAAGCCGTGGTAGATCATGGGACTTACGGCGTTGAGCGGCCAGTTTACCCAGTCCTGCCGTACAATGCGTTTGGCAATTTCCGGCGTGGGAAACACGGCGGCGGAAATGGGCTTCTTGTGCTTATGTGCTACATTGGCCAGGTTGGTCACCACGTTGGTAATTCGGTCATAGCGGTACTTGCGCCAGGATGGGCTCTGGTCCGGGTGTTCCAGCTCCAGCGGGTCTTTGCCTTTGAGGGCTTTGTAGCCTGCGCGGCAGGTATCGCAATAACAGAAATCATATTCCGGCAGTTCTTTACTCTGGTCAATGCCGTAATGGGCCCATAGGTGCACGGGCAGTATCACATCGCAATAGCGCACGTAGTCCAGGTGGATGCCATCTACATAATCTTTGGAAAGCTCTGTGTGCACTACATTTTTCAGGTATTCCACCACTTCCGGTTTGCTGGGGCACAGCCAGCGGTAGTAGTCCACGTAAGGCGGGTGGGTGGCGCAGCTTTCGCCTTTACGGTTTTGTGCATACCATTCCGGGTGGGCTGCCAGCAGGTCTTTTTCCCCGCGGTTCATCGTCCAGATCCAGCGGTGGGCATTGATGCCCGCTGCTTTTGCGGCGCGGAAATGCTTTTCACTGTCTGCTTCAAAATAAATATCCGTAACGCCCGCCTGTGCATAGGCGGTGTAGTGGATGGAGATGTCGGTATCACTGTCTTTAGGATTTGGATTGATCCAAACCCGGTGCCGTGGCGTATCCCCCTTTGAAGGAGATGCGCTCCTTGAAGGAGATGACTCCCTGATTGGCAGGGAAGGGGCCTCCTCCGGCGCGGAAAACGGGGCTGCCATTCCTTTCATGCTGCCCAGCAGGGCCGCGCTTCCCAGGCCCATGGCTTTTAAAAAACGTCTTTTATTCATGTTGTTGGTTTTTGCCAGTAAATAAAAACAAGGGGTATCGTTATTCGTAATCGTTGGTGAAGTAGGGCCGGCCTTCCTGGGTAATGCTCCAGTAACGGGTGCGGTACTGCAGCCGGGCGGTGAATTGTGTGGCAATGGCCTGTAGCGAAAGCGTGTATTCGTTACCGTTAGTATCGGTCACTTTTTCCGGCATGCCCAGGTCCTTCAGGGAGGTGGCATAGCTGCCATGCAGTTTGCGGTAATCCCGCTGTTTATAGTACAGCAGCCAGAGGTATTTTTTGGTGTCTTCCCCAAAGGGCAACTGGAAGTCTTTTTCCTTGGCACCCGCGGTGGCGGAGGAAAAGAGCAGGTAGCCCCAGCGTTCCGGTGCATGCATATCAATAATGCCCTGCGGCGACCATACCCAGTTGTGTTCCTTCAGCGGTTTATGGGTAGTGGCGTCTGTGCGTTTCACATATTTCCCGTCTTTCACGTCCGTATCCCATTCCACGCGGGAGAAGTTAATGCGCCACCAGGTGCTGTCGTGCGGCTTGTTCTGGCTCCAGAAGCGCATGGCCTCAAAGGGGATGGCCATTTCCACGCTCCATTGTATGTCCTTATCCTTCGGGTTGTTCATAGTGCCCTGGTGGTGTACCGCGGTGCGGATACCTTTGGCATCCCAGCTGATGAGGGCCTTGCCGCCATTGCGGTAGGGCATGGGGAGGAACAGGTCAAAGAGGGTGTTGCGTGCATTTACCTCGTATTCAAAATACTGGTGGGCGTCGTTATCCGGGTCGATGAAGATCTCGAAATCATTGTCGTAGAAGATCACCGTGTCGCGCTTTTGCAGGTTGGCCCAGATCTGCGGTTCCTGCAGCTCGGCATACACGTAAAGGTTGTTGTCATCCCATAGCATTTTTACGCGGGTGCGCAGGGCGGGTGCGGGCTGTTTATCACCCTCAATATCGGTGAAGTCCTGCGTCCAGGCAGCCTTCTGCCAGCTGGATTCCGTGGCTTGCCCGTCAATGTTGAGGGGCGCAGCGGTGCGCTGGCATACGTAGTGGCGCGGGGTGGTGAATAACGGTGCATAAGCATCAAAGACAGACTGGGCGCGGGTAGCGGCGCTGCAGCATAGGAAAAGCGCGGTGGCAAAAGCGGCACGGCGGATATAGCTGGTTTCTCTAAACATGTGCTAAAGATAAGCGGGCGGCTTGAGGATGACAATGCAGCGAAGAAATAAAGCCGTTTTTGACAGCGATGGGCCACAAGGTTGATGGCATTTCCCCCGGGAAAAGTGCCCCTGCAAACCCGTGCGCGATCGTTTTTAGACGGCGATGGTATACAAGGTTGATGGCATTTCCCCCGGGAAAAGTGCCCTGCAAACCCCTGCGCGATCGTTTTTTTTAAAATATGAGGGCAAAAAAGCATGCGATCCTGCGCATTAACAAAAAATTTTTTCTCTTTTTTCCGGGCCTGCGGCCAATCCAGCCTGGCTGTGCCCGGAAGCCTCGGCCACCCTCAACCGGCTTACCATAAGCAATGCATATTCAGTTATTGCAACAGATTGCATATATAAATTAACATATATTAAATAATCATAAAATTGAAAATATTTGCTCTCATGTATGCGGGCGTGGCCCGGATGCGGCACCACACCGGGTTTGTTGAGTTGATCTAAATATTCAACTTGTGTCGTACATTGGCCGTAAGAGTTCAGGATCCCATAACCTAATGTCATCGCCACTTTTCGTACTGTTTACGTAAAACCCTCAATACATCCGTATGAAAATTGAAACCTTAACTCCTGCGGCGATGCAGGAAATCAATGGAGGTCTTAGTCTCGGCCTCCTCGGCGCTAACCTGCTGTTCAACCTTACCGGCAGCCTTAATAGCGCTAATCCCGCTGCAAGCAGCTTGAATCTTACCGGAGCCCTTACTTTGCTCGGCGCAGCCTTAGGCGTGTCTGCAGCTGGTCATGGTGCTAACTGGAGCATCAACGTTGCAGGTATCACGCCTTCCCTTTAGTGCATCGTGTCTCACCCTTACACGTGCATGCAGGGGCAAGCTGAAAACCCTTAGAAAAGAGTAGGCAACCTCATTTCATCACATTTTTCAAATCATCCTTATTATGGAAATCCTCGAACTCACCGGCGAAGAAATGCAAGACATTAATGGCGGTATCACCCTGGGCGGCCTTGGCGGCGGCGATATCCTGGGTGGCCTGCTGGGCGGCAACCTGCTGGGTGGCCTCACCGGCGCTACTGGCCTGGGCGGTCTCCTCGGCGGCCTTACCGGTGGCCTGGGCTCCGGCACTGGTCTTGGCCTTGGTAACACCACCATCAACATTGGTATCAGCAATGGCGCTTCCAATTCTGGTGGCCTGCTGGGCGGCCTTCTCGGCTCGCTGGGTGTTTCCCTGAGCGTTAATCACTCCTGATCAGGACTTTAAGTTTACAGATCATTACCAAAAGGGATAACTCCATGTAGTTATCCCTTTGGTCTTTTTTCTAATCCGCCGCATATGTCAGACCGCCAGATATTTCCCCACGAGATCGTGAGTTTTTCCGCGGAGCATCACTTTGCTCAATACCATACCCGCTCCCGCACCGTATACCTGTTGATCTTATTCCTGCTGGTTGCCGCTTTCGTTACCATCTGCATTGTGAAAGTGGAAGTGAGCGTGCACAGCTCCGGCATCCTGCGCGCCGGTAATGAGCGCAGCGTGATCCGCGTACCCGTGGAAGGCCGTATAGACTCCCTGTTTGTTACAGAAAATATGCACGTGCAACAAGGCCAGGTGCTCTTTAAGATCCGCTCCCACGCAGTGGATGAACAGACCATGCTGGTAAATGAACAAAGCCAGGACCTGCAGGCCCAGCTCCATGACCTGGAGCAGCTGGTAAATGGCCGTGGTGGCACATTACAAAGCACCCTCTATCGCCAGCAATACCAAACCTACCAGCAGAAAATGGCAGAACTGCAGCGCCGCTATACCCAGGTAAAGCGTAGCTACGACCGCTATAAAGCCCTGTTTGACCAGCACGTGGTGGCCCCCGCGGAATATGAAAAATACCAGTCGGATCTGGAAAACACGGCGGGTGAACTGCAGCTCTCGCGTGAGCAGCAGTTCAGCGAATGGCAGGGCGAACTCACCAGCATACGCCAGCAACTGCAACAAACGGAGGCCAAGCAAAGCATGTACAACCACGAAAAAGAATACTACACCGTGCGCGCCGTAACCAGTGGTTCCATACAGCAGCTCAAAGGCATACAGGCCGGCAGCTATGTGGCTGTGAACGAAGAACTGGGCGAGATCTCCCCGGATTCCGGCCTTATTGCGGAAGTGTACGTACTGCCCAAAGACATAGGCCTGCTGCGTAAAGGCACGCCCGTAAATGTGCAGGTGGATGCCTTTAACTACAATGAATGGGGGCTCCTGGGCGGCAAAGTGATCGCCATTTCCAACGATGTATTCCTCGATAACCATCAACCCTACTTTAAAGTACGCTGTGCACTGGACCGCGATTACCTGACCCTGCACAACGGCTATAAAGGCATGGTGAAAAAAGGCATGACCGCCCAGGTGCGCTTTCACGTAACTAAACGCACGCTCTATCAATTGCTCTACGATAAAACTGATGATTGGCTGAATCCAAACCTGCAACATGATGACACTGCCCTTAACTAAGCGCTGGAAAACGCCCCGCCGGGTACTGGCCCGCCAGCACGACCTTACAGACTGTGGTGCGGCCTGTCTTTCTTCCATCGCCGCCTATTATCACCTGCAACTTCCTATTGCCCGCATACGCCAGTATGCCGGTACCGACAAAAAAGGCACCAGCCTTTTAGGCCTGCTGGAAGCCGCTACCCGTCTTGGTTTTGCCGGCAAGGCTATCCGCGGCCCCTATGAATGCCTGAAAGAAATTCCCCTGCCGGCCGTGGCACATGTGATCGTAAATCAAACCCTGCATCACTACGTGGTGGTATATGGGGTAAAGCCTTCCGGCGTGCAGGTAATGGATCCGGCAGACGGGCAACTGCACGTGTACACGCCGGAGCAGTTTCAAAAGATCTGGACCGGGGTACTGCTGCTGCTCACACCGGGTGAAACATTTGCCGAAGGCAATGAAAAAGTACCCACGCTTACCCGCTTCTGGTACCTGCTCCGCCCACATCGCAGCACATTGGTACAGGTGATGTTTGGCGCCATCGTGTATACAGCACTGGGCCTTTCTACCTCCATCTTTTTACAGAAGATCATTGACAATGTACTGCCCGACCGTAACGGCAACCTGCTCAACCTGATGGGGGTGATCATGGTGGCCCTGCTGGTGCTGGGCCTTTGCATTAACCACATGCGCACGGTGCTCACCATTAAAACCGGCCAGCAGATCGATGCACGGCTTATTCTCGGTTATTATAAACACCTGCTGCGCTTACCGCAACAGTTCTTTGATAACATGCGGGTGGGCGAGGTGATCTCCCGCATGAATGATGCGGTGAAGATCCGCGTGTTCCTGAATGACGTGATGGTGAGTTTTGCGGTGAACGTTTTCATCCTCATTTTTTCCTTTGCGCTCATGTTTACCTATTACTGGAAACTGGCGCTGGTACTGGTTTCCATCGTACCCTTCTACGCGCTGATCTATTTTTTCTCCAACAAGGTGAACAAACATACACAGCGCAAACTGATGGAAGAAAGTGCAGACCTGCAGGCGCAGTTTGTAGAGTCAGTGAATGCCGTGTCTACCATCAAGCGCTTCGGGGTAGAGGAATATGCGAACCTGAAAACAGAAACCCGCTTCATCCGCGTGCTGAAAACCATTTACCGCACCAGCCAGAATGGCCTGTGGATAGGCAATTCCAGCAGTTTTATCACCGGCGTGTTCACCATCCTGCTGCTGTGGGTGGGCGCGGGTTTTGTGATCCAGAACCAGCTCACACCGGGTGAGTTGCTTTCTTTCTATTCCCTCATCGGCTACTTTACCGGGCCGGTGGCGGGGCTCATTGGCATGAACAAGACTATGCAGGACGCCCTCATTGCAGCAGACCGTCTTTTCGAGATCATGGACCTGGAAAGGGAATCCATGGAAAACAAAACGGCCCTTACACCTGATATGATCGGCGACATCCGGTTTAAGGAAGTGATGTTCCGCTACGGCGCCCGGGCCAATGTGTTTGAGAACCTGAACCTGCATATCCCCCGCGGCCGCACCACTGCCATTGTAGGCGAAAGTGGCTCCGGCAAGACCACCCTGCTTTCCCTGTTGCAGCATATTTATCCCCTGCAGGCTGGCAATGTGATGATCGGGGAATTTGACATCCGCTACCTCACCACGGACTCCCTGCGCCGCTACGTAAGTGTGGTACCCCAGCAGGTAGACCTGTTCAATGGCAACGTGATAGAGAACATTGCCCTGGGCGACCTGGAGCCGGATGTAAAACGCATTGTGCGCATTTGCCACGACATACAGATCCTCGACTTTATAGAACGCCTGCCCCAGGGTTTCAACACCCCGCTGGGCGAGAACGGGGCCAGCCTTTCCGGCGGGCAGCGCCAGCGCATTGCCATAGCGCGGGCACTTTACAAAGACCCGGAGGTACTGATCCTGGACGAGGCCACGGCGGCACTGGACTCCCGGTCGGAGCAGCATGTGCAGCACGCGGTACAGCAGTTGAGGGCGGCCGGTAAAACCATTGTGCTCATTGCCCACCGCCTTAGCACGGTCGTGAATGCAGATAAGATCGTGGTAATGGCCCAGGGCCAGGTCATGGAAGAAGGCCAGCACGAGGAATTACTGCACCGCCAGGGCCTTTACTACCAGATGTGGGAAGCCCAGTTCCCAATGATCAGTAAGCTGGTGAAGCGGAAGGCCACGCCAAAGAACGGCCCGGCAGAGCGGGAGGAAAACATGGATAAAGTGTAAGTGGACAGAAGGCCGGACTATATCGATTTTGTAACCAGGGTGGCTGTTTTGGAAAAATGGCCCGTTTAAAGGGCCTTTTGTCATGAAATTGGCAGGAGATCAGATGGATCGTACAAGAAATTTGCTTGTTTGCTATCTTACCGCTGATTATCTTTAGCGCAATCGCATTCAACAAACAAAAACGGAGAGAATATTGTACGCCGGCCTGCCTGACAAAGCATTATGGGAACGGATGATAGAAGGCGATCGGGATGCGTTGGCCTTTATTTACCAATCCAGCTTCGATTCCCTCTATCGTTTCGGGACGAAGATTACGCCGGACGAAAGCCTGGTGCAGGACTGCATTCATGATATCTTTGTTACCCTGTGGCTAAGCCGTGAACGCCTGGCCATCACGGACAATATTAAATATTACCTGCTGGCCAGTCTTAAACGTAAACTCTCCGCAGAGTTGCAACGCCTTACCGGCAAACTCCCTGAACATACGGAAAATGAACGGCTGCAGGCTCACTCGCCGGAGGAAGTGCTCATCGGCGCCGAGGCTTCGCAGGAACTACGCCACAAACTTACGCGCGTGATGGACCAACTGCCCCCGCGCCAGCAGGAGATCCTGTACCTGCGCTTTTACGAAGGCCTGGATCCCCGCCAGGCCGCCGAGATCATGGCGCTCAGCCTCAACTCCTCTTATGTACTGCTCTCCAAAGCACTGAATTATCTAAAAAAGCACAGTGATCAGTTGCTGATCATCACTTTTTTAGCCCTGCACCTGTCCCATTTCTAAGAAAATTCAAGATTTTTTGAAAAAAGTTGGAAAACGGCGCTAAGATTTTGCTCTTTTATTGCTTTACCTGTTAAGTATCACCAATGGCATCCTTCGATTCTACGATGAAAGATTTTTTACAACTTCCTGCTTTTCGCAAGTGGGTTCTGGAGCCTGACGCAGCCAGCAACGCCTTCTGGGCGGAGTGGCAGCAGCAGCACCCGGGCCAGGTAGCGGACCTGCAGGAGGCCATGGAGATCGTAAGGGCCATTCATGCCGGCAGCCCGGTACCGGAGCATGTCGCCACCGCTACCTGGGCACGCATCGTGGAGAGCATTGATGCCGCCCCCCAAAAGGCCAAAGTAGTGCCCATGGGCCGCTCCTGGAAACGCTGGCTGGCATATGCCGCCCTGGTGGCAGGTGTAGCCATCGGCGCCATAGCGGCCTGGCAGCTTACCGCCGTAAAGCAGGTAGAGATCCACACCGCCATGGGAGAGCTGCGCACCATCGCGTTGCCAGACCACTCCGTGGTAAAACTGAACGTAAACTCAGCGCTTCGCTATTCCGATCGCTGGTCCGGCAGCAAGCCCCGGGAAGTGTGGCTGAGCGGCGAAGCTTTTTTCACCGTGACCCACCAGGATAATGGCCAGGCATTTATTGTACACACTAATGATGTGGACATCCACGTAGTAGGCACTGAATTCAATGTAAATACCCGCCGCGTACAAACACAGGTAGTACTGGACAAAGGCGTGGTGCAACTCACCCTCAACGGCCCCAAAGCCGCCGCCAGAAAGGCTCCCATCACTATGAAGCCCGGCGATATGGTTACCTGGTCTGCTGCCACCGCAGCACTGGCCGCCAAAAAAGTAGACCCGGAAGATTATTCTTCCTGGCGCACACGGATGCTGCATTTCAACGATGCTTCCATCCCGGAAGTGATCCGCAGCCTACAGGAAAATATTGGCATCACGATAGAATTAACAGACACCAGTCTCAATAGCCAGACCTTTACGGGGTCTGTACCACTGGATAATGTAGACGTATTTTTTAAGACACTGTCTCGCTCATTTGACGTAAAAATTGAGCAAACCGCAACAAACACATATAGAATAGGCAGTAATTAGCAACATCACAGGAGTAACTAGCGGAAAAGAAGATTAGTCATGTCAACCAAAAAACGGGCCCGGACACGGGTTCCGGAGATACTATGCCTTTTTATTAATGCTTGATTTTTCTATACAACCACCAACCAAAATCATTTAGCTATGGTAGATTTCTACGCCAGAAGATTAGGCGGTAGCCTGGCGCTGGCCTTGTTGATCCAGGTTTGCGGACCTGGGCAGGCATCGGCCGCGGAGGCCCACCTGCACGCCGCAAAAGCGCCCTGGATAACGATGTGGAGAGAAGGACAGAACACCGGACAGCAGTTGCCGCTGAAGATAGTACTATCCGGCCTGGAGCAGCAGTACAAGGTGCATATCAATTACACCGGCAATACCATCAACGGTATTACCGTACAGAAGCCGGCAGAAAAACAACAGAGCCAGAAACTGGTGGATTATCTCAACGATTTCCTGCGCCCCCTGGGCCTGGAAGCAGAGGAAGCCGGTACCGGCGACTTCATTGTGTACAAGAATAAGGAAAAACAAAAACCAACCAATCCCAAGCCAACCATTAACAGCAACACGGCCAGTGAGCCAATTCCTTCCGCAACCGCCGGTAACGCGCCCGTTCAACTGGAGAGCATCCGCCAGGACGGACATACCATTACCGGCCAGGTTACGGAAGAATCCGGGTTGCCCATGCCCGGTGTGACCGTGGTGGTGAAGGGTACTTTCAACGGGGCCAAGACCACGGAGAAAGGACGGTTCACCCTGAATAACGTACCTGCCAATGCCACGGTGGTATTCAGTTTCATTGGTTATAAAACACAGGAGATCAAGGTAGGTACCCGCTCCCAGCTGGATGTGCAGCTGCTCACCGATGCACAGTCGCTCAAAGATGTGGTGGTGAACGGTTACCAGAAGCTCAATAAAGAAAGCTACACAGGCTCCGCCACGGTGATCACCGCGGAAGAGATCAAGCGGTTCAATCCTACGAATCTGCTGAGCAGCATTGCGGCTTATGATCCTTCTTTTAAACTGGTGGAGAATAATATTGGCGGTTCTAACCCCAATGCCATGCCCACCGTGAATGTGAGAGGTACCACGGCTGTTTCAAATGGCCCGTCGTCCGCATTGACCCGTGCACAGCTTTCCAATGTAACCAACCTGCCGCTTTTCATCCTGGATGGTTACCAGGTGGGTATTGAAACTATTTTTGACCTGGACATTAACCGCATACAAACCATTACTCTGCTGAAAGATGCCGCAGCTACCGCTGTTTACGGATCCCGCGCTTCCAATGGTGTGGTGATGATACAGACCCGCATCCCGAAACAGGGCCAGCTGGAAGTGTATTACACCTACATGCTGGGTGTAAGTGCCCCGGACCTTACTGACTATCACCTGCTCAACGCTTCCGAGAAACTGGAATATGAAAAAGAAGCAGGGCTCTTCAACGCCAATGGCGTTGACAATCCCAATTCCATTGAAGAATCTTACTACGCCAAGCGCCGCAATGTGCTTTCTGGTGTGAATACGGACTGGATAGCCCAGCCGGTAGCTACAGCCTACAGCCACAATAACTCCCTCAGCCTTTCCGGTGGTACCCGCGAAATGCGCTATAGCGTAGACGCCCGCTACCAGACGGCGGATGGTGTGATGAAGGGATCTTCCCGTACCCGTTCCGGCATTGGCAACACGCTTTCCTACAACATCAAGGATAATAAGCTGATGTTCCGCAATACCTTCAGCCTTACGCAGATGAAAAGCCAGGAATCGCCTTACGGCTCCAGTGAAGATGCCTTTGGCAGCAGCTTCGGGCCTTACCTGCGCTTCAGTGACTATGCATTGATGAACCCTTATTATCCTAAAACGGATAGCCTGGGCCGTATTATACAGGAAGTGGACCACTGGAATTTCCGTGACCCCAATATTGGTAACGCCACTAACGCCACGTATGCCCTGAACCCGCTGTGGGACGCGAATACCGGCAGTTTTAACCGCACCAAATACACGGAGTTTATCGATGCCTTTGGTGGGGAGTACAATCCGACTGCTTCGCTCAAGATCACCGGTAATATCGCCGTGACCAAGCGCAGTACCACCAGTGATAAGTTCCAGTCTCCGCTGAGTAATGAATTTTTCTTTTATGGCTCGGACAAGGTAAAGGACCGCGGTAAATATTACTACACTACCATTGACCAGACCACGGTGGATGGATCATTGACCATTAACTATAACAAAGCGATCCACAACGCACATTTCCTCAACTTTTCTGCCGCCACCAACATACAGGATACCAAGTATGACGAGCGTGATATCGTAGCCCAGGGCTTTAGCAACGACCGTTTCACCAGCCTGGCCTTTGCCCGCGAATACGGGAAGGATGATAACGAGAGCAGCCCCCACGGCTATTATGAAGCAACCCGCCTGATCGGCTTTCTGGCTTCCGGTAACTATTCTTACCAGAACCGTTTCCTGATGGACGCCACCGTGCGTGTGGACGGGTCTTCCAAATTTGGAGAGAACTCCCGCTTTGCACCCTTTGGTGCGGTAGGCCTGGGCTGGAACCTGCACAATGAAAAGTTCCTGCAGCATACGGCTATTAACCAGCTGCGTTTAAAAGGTACCATGGGTATCACCGGTTCTGATGAGTTTCCGCCCTATTTATCCAATACTACCTATGATTACTATATTAACAACTGGTACTCTACCGGCGTAGGTGCTGTGTTCACCACCTGGGGCAACAAGAACCTGAAATGGTCCCGCACCAAGAACTATGAAGCTACCATTGAGTTGAGCGCTTTCCGTGACCGCCTGTATGTATCGCCACACTATTATTACAAACTCACCACGGATCTGATCAGTGATGTAAATACAGCGCCTTCCACCGGCTTTACCAGCTACAAGGATAACATTGGTAATGTTGTGAATAAAGGATACGAATTGTTCTTACGCGCCAACGTACTGCGCCAGCGCAAATGGTCAGTGAACGTATTTGCGAACCTGGCTCACAATACCAACATCCTCACCAAGCTGTCTAATTCCATGAAGGCGTATAATGATCAGGTGAACAAAGCCTCCGGCGACTCTGCCCTGCACTCCGTGCCCCTGCAGCGTTACCAGGAAGGCCGTTCCATGAGCACTATCTACGCGGTGAAATCGCTGGGTATTGATCCTGAAACCGGTAAAGAGATCTACCTGAACAGGGATGGTAAAACCACTACCTATGTATATGATGTAAAAGAATCCGTACCGGTAGGAGATAATATCCCCAAGCTGTCCGGCAACTTCGGTGGTAACGTCGTGTATGGCGCCTTTATGTTGGAAGTACGTTTCTCTGCCAGCTTCGGTGCAGATGTATACAACGAAACCCTGGAGCGTATGGTGGAGAATGCGGATCCTAAATTCAACGTGGACCGCCGCGCACTCACCAGCCGCTGGAAAAAACCGGGTGATCACACCTTCTTCAAAGATGTGGCTGACATTACGCAAACCGGTACTACTTCCCGTTTCGTACAACATGAGAACCGCGTACAATGGACTTCTGTATACGCTTCCTGGGATGCCCCCGCCAGCCTTTACAGCAAAATGAAGATGAAGAACCTGCGCATCGCTTTCAATATGAACGACCTCGCATACTGGTCTACCGTAGCCCAGATGCGTGGTATTGAATATCCCTTTGCACGCAGCTTCACCTTTACATTGTCAACCCGCTTCTAAAACAGAGAACAATGAAAAAAATCTTCATAGCACTCCTTGTAGTTGCCACCTGCAGTTCCTGCAAAAAATGGCTGGACATAAAGCCCCAGACACAGATCTCCGATGATGACCTGTTTAAAACAGAAGATGGGTATAAAGAAGCGATCAATGGGATGTACACCATGATGTCTGACGGCAAGCTGTATGGCCGGGAGCTTACCACCGGTACACTGGAAGCAGTGGGCCAGGGACTGTATGCAGACCCGCTCACCGACGGCAACGCCTATCACCAGACGCAACTCTATAATTATAAAGATCAAACCTTCATCTCCCGTAAAGACACCATCTGGAGAAATCTTTATGGTGTGATCGCCAATGCCAATAACCTGCTGGCACATGTAGATAACAACAAGCTGCTCTTCAAAGGCAATAACTATAACATCATCAAAGGGGAGGCCCTGGCACTGCGCGGGTTCTGCCATTTTGATGTGCTGCGCCTTTTTGCCAACAGTTATTATGCAAAGGCGGATGGACAAGGTGTTCCATACCAGCTGGCATTCGACCGCAATGCGCCCAAGCTGTACAAGATCAGCGAAGTGCTGAACATGGTGATCAAAGACCTGACGGATGCCAAGACTTTGCTGGCCGGGATAGACCCCATCCTGGACCCCAGCTACAAAGTGGGCTATGGTACGATAGATACAGCCACCGAGACCAAGGATTTTGAACTGTTCCACCAGTACCGGCGCACGCATATGAACTATTACGCGGTATGTGGAGAGCTGGCCCGCGTATACCTCTATGCCGGCGACAATGCCAATGCGCTCAGCAATGCGCTGGAAGTGATCAATTCCAAAAAATTTCCGTGGACAAAGCAGACAGACATGCTGAACCCGGACGATGCCAAGCGTGACTGGATAGGCTTCAAAGAGATCATCTTTGGCATGTACGCGCCAAACCAGAGCAATGCACTGGCATCCCTGCTTACCAATGGTAACAATGGCCTGTTCCAGACCATTTCCGGTGGCGATGCCCTGTTTGAGGCCAATACCGAGGCAGGAGGCAACGACCTGCGTTATAAAACGTGGATACAACTGCAGGGCGGTTCCGCCCCCTACTACCGTGCCATGAAATACTACCGCAGCACGGATAACCTGTATGACCAGATCATACCCTGCATACGCCTCGGTGAGATGTACTACATAGCGGCAGAGGCAAGCTGGGGCACCAATACGGTGAACGCATGTAATTATTACAACACCGTTCGCTTTGAACGTAACATCGGGGACTCGCTGAAGACAACCGATAAAACGGTATTCCTGCAGGCGCTTACCAGGGAAGCACGTAAAGAGCTGTTCTGCGAAGGCCAGATGTTCTACATGTACAAACGCCTGAACATGCCCATCATCGGGGCCACCGGCACTACCATTCCGCTCACCAATGCCATCGCTACCTGGCCCTGGCCGGATGATGAGCTTACTTATGCTAACCGCTAAAACGTATTGTCATGAAGAAATTTTTCTGTTACATCATACTCGGTGCAGGTGCTTTATTGGCGGCATGCACTAAAAATGACCCGGCGTCGATCTATAATACGCCTCCTAACATCTATTTTGACTGGAGGGATTCTACCGGTGCAGGCGCCCTGAAGGATAGCCTGGTATTCTCCTTCGCCTTTACTCCCGAACGCACGGTGGATACGGCTTTGCTGCCCATCCGCATTTCCGGCGACCGTATGCCCAAGGATCGCATCTTCAAGCTCGCGATCGTGGATTCTGCCACCACCGCAAAGGCCGGCCTGCATTTTAAGGCGCTGGAACCACAGTACATCATGCCGGCAGATTCCGGCTTTGTAAAAGTGCCGGTATACCTCTATGCTGCCGATACCTCCCTGCATAGCCATTCTGTGAAGCTGCGCGTAAAACTGTTGCCTACCAGCGATTTCACGGTAACGGATACACTTTTCAATGTAGCGAAGATCTCCTTCTCCAATATGCTGCAGCAACCGGAGTGGTGGGCTTATTGGTCCCAGCTGGGGCCCTACTCCCGTGTGAGTTTTGAACTGCTGATACTGTCTACCGGTACTACCGTTATGTATCCGCCGGCAGACTTTACACACCAGCCGGCCATGATGTTCATTTGCAGCAGCTTCACCAGCTTCATTAAAGACCCCTTCTCCTTCGTGACCAAACATCCCAGCCTGAACCTGGTGACAACGGCCAATGGCGACGGCACTTACAGCCTGTATGCAACCAACAACCCGGACAAGAAGTGGATTCTTTATCCGGAAGGCGGAGCCTATTATTTCCATGATGAAAATGGTGTAACCATCAAACTTTAAAGCCTTGCACATGAAAAGACAACTCTTTTACCTCGTAAGCATCGTGTTGCTGTTCACGGCTTGTGCCAAGGATCAGGGTAACTACAATTACGTAGACGTTCCGTCACCTACCGTTGCCCACGTAGACTCCCTGTACACCGTGGTAATCGGCGACAGCCTTATCATTAAGCCCACCATTACCATCAACAGTAAAGGGGGTAATAATTATGACCTGCACTGGTCTGTAGCGGTGCCGGAACTGCTTTCCAGCCTTGAATTTGACGGGAAGGAACTGCACATGCTGTTTGCATTGGGGGCAGCCAGCTACAATGCCCGTCTTACCATTACCGATGAGAACAACGGCCAGAAGTACTTCCGCAACTTTATCATTAAAGGCGTAACAGAATTCACAAAGGGAACGGTGATCCTCAGCGCCCTGGCAGATCATTCCACCCTTTCCTTCGTAACGCCGCACGACTCGCTGATGGCAGACATATACGGCAAACTCAATAAAGATCCCCTGCCGCCCGGTGGCGTCCAGTTGTGTGGCCCACTGAACCATAACCTTACAGACGCGTATGTTGATAAGATGTGGGTGCGGTATACCGGCAATGGCAGCGGCGTTGTAAACGTGAGCACCACTACCATGATGAAGCAAGGCAACCTGGTGGATAATTTCTTCGGCGATCCCGGGTCTGTCAAAGCAGAAGGGCTCTACGAAACCTACGGTGGTACGGCCAACGGTATTTTCTCCGGCCAGTTTTACTGGGGTTACACCTACACCTACGGCAAGGCGCCCGAATATGGCAAATGGGGTACCTCCCTCATTCCTATCAATAGCAGCAAATATTACCTGTCAAACCAGTTTGTGCAAACAGACGCCTACCAGCTGGGATTTGATACGCTCTCCCACTCCTTTATGTGGATAGGCCCCGGTAATACCTTCTTTGGTAACATCAACCTGACGGTGACCCCGCCCGCAGACACCACCATCTTTAATCCGCTCAAACTGAAAAAGAACATGGTGTACATGCACCGCTTCAGTGATGATAAGATGTTTGCCGTGGCAGACAGCGCCGGTAAAAAGAAATTTGAACTGCGCTTTGCTGTGCAATTCCAGGGCATCCTGTTGTTCTCTCCGCAATCTATGGCCAAGTTCAAAGGTGATAGCCTGATAACAGCTAATACGCTCTGGGACTCGTCCCCGCTGAGCATTACCTACTTCACTTCTGGCAGCGATATCTACGCTTATAACCTGGATAACAAGTTCCTCACCAAGCTGGCCACCAGCTTTACCGGCCAGACGATCTCCATGATCAAAGTGATGGATGATGGCGCTACCCTGGCAGTAGGCGTGCCCGGCAAAGTGGTGTACCTGAACACCTCCACTGGTCATAACGGCGATATTAAGAAAACAACAGACGGTATCCCTGGCTCACCCACGGATATCCTGGTGCTGAACAATTGATAATTACAACAACAACATGCTATGAGAAAATGGATCCTGCTGGCCGCTATGGCCCTGCCACTGGCCGGTACAGCACAACAACAACCATTACAAAAGTTTATATTAAAAGGAAAGGTTGGTAATCTGGGTGCACCTGCAAAGGTGTACCTGGACCGCCGCCACAATGGCGAAAACTGGCTGGACTCTGCGGATGTAAAGAACGGCGAGTTCACGATCACCGGCACCCTGGATGTACCTTACCTGGCCATGCTCATGCTGGACCGTACCGGCGAAGGTAACATGGCCCCCACCGGCGATAATGACCACCGCCTGGTGTACCTGGAACCCGGCACCATCACGGTAACCGGCAAAGACAGCGTAACCACCGCCACCGTGGCGTCGCCGATCAACAAGGAATTTACACGTTACAATCTTTATGTATCTGCATACGATACCTGTATGAAGTACATCAACATTGATTACGGTGCATACCTGAAGTCCGAAAGCAAAGACACCAGTTATCTGAAAATACTGGATGCCCGCTTCCGCCAGGCCGTGCAGGTAAGAAGCGTGTTGCAAAAGAATTTTATCCTCGGTAACCCTGACTCCTACTTCAGTGTGATCGCCTTAAAGGAAATGTCCGTAGGCAACCAGATGAACCTGGCCATCATTGAGCCCATGTTCAACAACCTCTCTGAGCGCGTACGCAACAGCCCCTTTGGCAAAGAGTTGAAAAAGGCCATGGACAACGAAAAGCGTTTGTCTATCGGCGCCATCGCGCCGGACTTTATGCAGCAGGATATTAACGGCAAGCCGGTAAAACTGTCCGATTTCCGCGGCAGCTACGTGCTGCTGGACTTCTGGGCTTCCTGGTGTGGTCCCTGCCGTGCAGAGAGCCCCTTTGTGCTCAAAGCGTACGAGCATTACAAAGACAAGCACTTCAAAGTGCTGAGTGTATCGCTGGACAAGCAGGGCAAGAAAGACGCATGGCTGGCGGCCATTCAAAAAGATGGCGTACAGGCTTTCACCCATGTGTCTGACCTTAAATACTGGGACAATGCCGCTGCACGCCAGTACGGCATCACCGCGGTTCCGGCCAATTTCCTGATCAATCCGGAAGGCAAGATCATCGCCCGCAACCTGCGTGGCGAGAACCTCGAAAAGCAGCTTGCCACACTCGTTCAATAAGTGCATCCGTTGTTTGCTGAAAACAAAAAGTGGCTGTCGCGGCAAAAGGCCCGGCGGCCCTTTTTCTTTTAAAGGCCCCCGTCAGTAACGCAAAGGCCTCCCGGAGCGGCGCAATTGAGGTGGCCTCTGCCAACCAAGGCATCTTCAACTTCACAACAAAAATGCCCGGCATTCCGCCAGGCATTTTCTATTTGTCACGATCAATTCTTCAATTACCCCCGCGGCGCTTCCCCTCCTTGTCCGGGGTGCTTCTTTGTCTGGATCTCCTCCAGCAATCTCAATCCCAGTAACCCGCTGATAGGCCCATTGGCGCCTTCCCCGCCACCACCGATCAGCACATCCGGCATGATCTTGATCTGCTGTGCACCAATGGCTTCCATGATCTTCAGTTGCGTAAAGTTCTGTCCACCCATGGCCTCCACCGCCAGTTTGTAAGATTCTGCACTGGACTTACCGATCGCCAGGATCTTTTCGGCTTCTGCCTGGCCGGTAGCAGAGATGCGCTCTGCTTCCGCCTTGGCCTGCCACTCTGTACGGTCGGCTTCTGCGCGGGCCAGCAGCCTTACTTTTTCTGCCTCCCCACTGGCCAGTAAGCGCAGGCGGTCTGCCTCCGCGGTGGCCTGCAGGCGCACGGAATTTGCGTCACCGGTAGCTTTCTTCACGGCCGCATCGGCAATCCTTTCTGCAATGAGCACGCCCTGGTCTGCCTTCACAATGTCTTTCTGGATCTCAGCAATGGCCGTTTCTTTTTCCAATAGCTGGCGGGTTTCCTGGGCCGTTTTCTGCGTGTCATAAGTTACCTTTTGCTCCTCTGCCAGTTTACGGTCTGTCAGGGTTTTCATCAGGCTGTCCGGCGGTACAATGTCACCGATCAGCGTATCCACGCCATGTACGTTGTATTGTTCCAGCACGCGGCCTATGTGCAGGCGGGCGGAGTCCTGGCGCTCTTTACGGCTCTTCAGGAAGTCGATGGCGTCTGCATCCTGCGCAGAGTTACGGAAGTAGTTGCCAATGGTCGGCTCCAGCACCTGGGTTACCAGGTTGCTCATGTTACCGAAGCGGGCAATCACTTTGGGCGCTTCCGGCGCGGGGATGTGGATGATCTGCGATACGTCCAGCGTGAAAGTAAAACCGTCCTTGGAACGCACGGTGATGGTGGAAAGATTCTTATCCAGCTGGTGGCTTTCACTGCGGGCAGAGGCCCAGTTAAGCACCAGGTTAGTGGTGGGCACCATTTCCACTTTCATGATGTAGGGGTTGATCGGATACTTACCCGGGCCAAAAGGCTCTGCCCATACACCTTTGAAACCACGGCCCACGATATTGCCGTGTTTAAATTCAGTACCACTCAGGTCTTCCCCTTCATCACCCACAAAGGAGATGGCCACACCGGCATGGCCGATGGGGATTTCCGTCATACGCACCATTTCCACCTTTACAAACCAGGGATTCAGGAAGTAAGAACCAGAGAGGATCACCTGTTCCTGCAGGCCTTTGTAGCCACCGTTTTCCAGGAAGGCATCCACATCCTGGAAGTTGGTGTGCGCATTAATGCCCTTACCGGCAATCATGCCCTGTTCCAGCGCCCGGCCTTCCAGGGTGGTTACAATACCCACCGCGTTGTCCGGTACGGAGGTCATGTCCACCATTTCCACATCAAAGAGAAAGGTGTTAATGCGGTAAGAGCCCGGCGTCATGATAGCCGTTTGCCGGCCCTTGCGCCCGCCATTCTGCAGGAAGGCCAGTGCGTCCTGGAAGGAGTCGCAAGGCACCTTGCGGCCCAGGATAGAACCGGTTTCCAGCTCTGCACCATCCTTTGCCAGCACCAGGCCTATCTTGCCGGTGGGAATGATGGTAAACGGCTGGAAGGTTACCGAGTACTGCCACACCCATTTGCGGAAATACACGCCGGGGGCCAGGGTTTGCGCCTGGAAGCCCGCTTCGCCGTTGGTAGCAATGATGCGCCCTTCGGGCAATGACTGCTTGCCTACCAGCTTGAATTTTTTCTTTACAAGGCCGATCTGGTCTTCCGGCACGATAATAACGCCAAAGCATATACGCAGGATAACGCGGTACAATACCAGGCAGAGGATGAGCAGGCCACCAAGGATAGCCCACTGCATTAAAGAGGATGTTTGCATAAGTGTGTGATTGATTATAAGTTGTTGTTTACAAGGTACAGTGAGGCATGCAACGCGCTGTGGCAGCGGATCACGCAGGGTTGTTAAAAACCATATACGTTGGGGAAGTGTTGTCAGGACTTCTTACGTTGCGCTGGGAAAACGGGGTGGTGCTTTTTCAAATTTTGCTGCTATCAAAGCGAGGGAAAAACTAGCAACAGTATCATCAGGTATCATCGTAATAAAATTACCATACAAAGTTTACATCTTTTTTATTTCCCCGCAAATTATTCTGGTATTCAAGCTTGTTCGATGGCATTTCCCAGGCATTTTTGCTGATGCATAAATATTGTCGTAAGTGATTGTAGGTTAGGTTGTTAGGGTCTGTTCTGCAACAGGTAAAGGGCCATGAAAACGTTAGCAAAAACTATTTTTGCAACAAAGTTACAAGCATAAAAAAACAGCCGGTTTTGCCGGCTGTTCCGCTATATAAAATGCAGGGATCATTTCCTCAGTGTGGGCTGTAATACTTCCAGCCTGCCGTCAATCGCTTCCGGGATGGTAAGCCCCAGGATATGTGCTACCAGCGGATATACGTTCACGTTAGCAAAGGCAGGGATCTTCAAGCCGGATTTAAATGCCGGTCCCCATGCCAGGAAGATAGCCTGCATTTCCGGGGTACGGTTATCATAACCATGATTACCGATCACGCTGTAACGCACTTTGCTGCCGCCAAAAACGTAGCCTGCATCGGCCAGCGCTATCACGTCACCAATGCGGTTATAGCGGTCATCCTGCCCGTAATGCCAGCGCATGGGCGTTTGCATTTTGCGGTACACGGTGTAATGGAGCTCATGCCCCTTCAGGAAATCGTACAGGCTGTCCAGCTGCTTTTTATTGGAACCGTAATACATCAGCTTTTGTGCGGCAGGCAGTGCCAGCAGGCTGTCGCCCTTATAAAAATCATCCGTCATGATGCGGTGCGCAGTGTCAGCGGCGATCATGCCATGATCAGATACCACGATGAAGTTCACGGGCAGTTTCAACCTGGCCACCGCGGCTTCCATCTTACCAATGCTGGCATCCACAAAGCGCACCTGGTTGCGGGTACTGTCAGCGTCCGGACCGTTGAAATGCCCGGCATGGTCCACTTCCGGGAAGTAGAAGGTGATAAGGTGGGGGCGCCGGTCTTCCGGGAGCTGCAGCCATTCCACTACCTGCTGTATGCGGCGGTCTATGCTTACTTTTTCATTGTAGGTAAAAGAGTAAGTAGGCGCGGCATCCTGGATATTGCTTTCTGAGCCTACCCAGAAATAACTGGCGCTTACCATCTGCTGTTTTTCTGCCAGCACCCAGAGCGGGTTACCGTGGTACCAGCTGCTGTCCTGCACGGCCTTGCGGTCATTGAGCTTATACACCTGGTTGCGCTGGCGGTCGTAAAAGCCGTTGTCCACCAGTCCATGGTGGGAAGGATACAACCCGGTCACCAGCGTGTAGTGGTTTGGGAAAGTAAGGGAAGGAAAGCTGGGCTGCATGCTGGCAGCGCGTACACCTTTGGCAGAAAGGCGCTGCAGGTTCACGGCGCCATATTTGTCAAGGTAATCATAGCGGCACCCGTCAATAGAGATCATGATCACATAAGGTTTCTTTTCCTGGGCAGCGCTGTTGTGGCGGCCCGTCACCACGTGCTGGGCGGTATCCTGGGCCAGGGCGCCCAGCGATGCCAGCAGCCCCGCCACCAGGCAGGTGATCCGGTTCATACGTTTCATGTGTAATTATTATCCTGTGGCCGGTAGCCGGCCTTTTCCCAAAAAAGCAAATGTAAGCTCCCAGGGCAGATCTCCGCCCATATTTAACACTCGATAACGGTTAACAAATTGCAAACGGCCGTAAACCCCTTCCCCAACGATTCACCATTAACAATTAACATTTAACTACATTTGTGCACCAAAAATTCCCTTTATGGCAAACGCAGATGCAGCTAAGAAAGCCGCCGGTGTTCGGGCGGTGGATTTTATAGAGAACGGTATGAAGGTGGGCCTGGGTACCGGTTCTACCGCTTACTGGTCTATCATGGAGATCGGAGCCCGCGTAAAACAAGGCCTGCAGGTCAGCGCCATCGCCACTTCTATCCAGTCGGAAGAACTGGCCAGGGAACAGCATATTCCCCTTATTACTTTTTCACAGTTCGATTACCTGGATGTAGACATTGACGGGGCGGACGAGGTGGACGGACAGCTGCAACTGATCAAAGGAGGCGGTGGTGCGCTGCTCCGCGAAAAGATCATTGCCAGCGCCAGCCGCAGGTTTGTAGTGGTGGCAGATGAGCACAAATTTGTACCGCAACTGGGTGCCTTTCCCCTGCCGGTGGAGGTAACGCCTTTTGGCTGGGAATATACCTTCCGCCAGCTTACCGCCATGAGTGGCCGGCCCAAACTGCGCCAGAAAGACGGTAAAACCTTTATCACGGACAATGGCAACTACATTGCTGACTGCAGCTTCGGCGCCATTAAAAATCCGAGGTCACTGGAAGCTTTGCTGAACGCCATTCCCGGCGTAGTGGAGAACGGGCTTTTTGTAGACCGCGCCCACACCCTGGTGCTGGGCTACGCAGATGGAACTACCAAAGTGATGAACAAAATATAATCTTTCCTCGGGGCCGCGTTACCTATACGGCCTTTGTTTTTGCACAAATCAAGGAAAAGCCCGCCGCATACACGGTTCACGGAATCGTGGCATACAACATGCGGGATGTTTTCCCGGAATAATCCGCACTTGCATGAAAGCAATTACCGTAGCCGATTTTGGCGCACAGCCACAGCTCTCCGATATGCCAAAGCCCACCCCGGGCCAGGGCCAGCTCCTCGTGAAACTGGCCGCCGCCGGCGTAAACCCGTACGACTGGAAAGTGATAGATGGCATCATGAAAGGCCACGTGCGCCACGACTTTCCCCTCATCCCTGGGCAAGATGGCTCCGGCACCATTGAAGCCGTGGGCGAATGTGTAAGCGCCCACCAGGTAGGGGATAAGATCTATGGACAGTTTTTCACCACGCCCCTGGGGCATGGCAGCTATGCAGAATATATCGTGGTGCCGCAGGAGGGTGCGCTGGACACGGTGCCCCAGAATATTGCCCTGGAAGATGCCGCCGCCCTGCCCACCGCGGCCATGACGGCCAATGCGCTGGTGGCCTGTACCGGCCTGGAAGCCGGCCCCACCGTATTCATCGTGGGCGCTACCGGTGGCGTAGGCAGCTTTGCAGTACAGATAGCCCACAGCAAAGGCCTGCACGTGATAGCCACCGCCAGCAGCGCCAATGCGGAAGCGATGAAAAAACTGGGTGCTGATGACATCATAGACCATACCCAGGGCGATGTAGCCGCCCAGCTCCGCGGCAGGTATCCCCAGGGCATTGACGCCCTGCTGGACCTAGTGAGCAATGCCGAAACCTTTGCAGCCCTGGCCGCGCAGGTAAAACCCGGTGGCTATGCACTCACCACCGCCTTTGTAGCGGATGAGAAAGCACTGGAAAAACAAGGCATCCACGGCCAGAACTTTGAGCTCAAGGCCAATGCAAACGCCCTGCAGATCATCACGCAAATGGTGGAATCGGGCATTATCCAGCTGCCCGCGCTTCAGAAGGTACCGCTTGCACAAGCTGCTGAAGCCCTTTCCCGGAGCCGCTCCGGCAAAACGAAGGGGAAGATCGTGTTAGTGATGGAAGGATAAATGCTTAAAATTCGATCCACCCGGCCACTTCTTCCAGGAAGCGCCGGTCCACTTCGTCAAAGGTGTCCAGGTCAGCACTGTCTACATCCAGCACACCCATTACGGTACCATTGCGGATGATGGGCACTACGATCTCTGAGCGGGAAAGGCTGCTGCAGGCAATATGCCCGGGGAATTTTTCAACATCAGGTACAATGAGGGTTTGGGCCTGTGCCCAGCTGCTGCCACACACGCCTTTTCCCTTGCGGATGCGAGTGCAGGCCACGGGTCCCTGGAAGGGGCCCAGCACCAGTTCATCTTCTTTCACAAGGTAAAAACCTACCCAGAACCAATTGAACTGCTCGCGCAGCGCGCCCGCTATATTCGCCAGGTTGGCCACCAGGTCGGGCTCCCCGGTGATAAGGGCTTTTATCTGCGGCAGCAGGGCTTCATATTGTGCTGTTTTGCTGCCTTTAGCGATCGCTAAGTCTTCTGCCATGATGCCAGTGATTTCCTTGCAAAAATAAGCATATTCAAGGGTTTAAATATCCATGTGCATGCCATAGCACAAGACCGGACGTCCCCACCGCGCCTTTGAACGGGAGCGCCTTGTTCTCTTTGGCGATACCGTATTTGCCATGACCATCACACTGGGGGGCATGCAGGAGCCTGTCTGCAAGGAAGCACTCCACACCCGCATAAAAAAGCGGCCGCACTTCCAACGTGAAATGCGGCCGCTTTTTATGATACGGTTTTCGTTATCCTTCCACCGCATCAGAATGCTCCTGCAACAGGCCCCGGTACTCATTGAGGATCCTGGATTTAGACACAAACCCAATCAGCATTCCATCCTTTACTACGGGTAAGATCCAGAGGTGGGCCTGTTCAAATTTATCCATCGCGGTCACAATGCTGTCGTCTGCCAATACCACGCCTGGTGCGGGTTTCATGATCTGCTTCACCATAATGCGGTCATAAAGGTCTGTATTGAACATGATGGGGCGCAGCTCATCCAGGGTTACGATGCCTTCCAGGGTACCATTGGCCGCCACTACGGCAATAACGTTCCCGTGGCCTTTCTTCACCAGTTCTATGACCTCGCGCAGGCGGGCGGAGGAGAGTACCCGCTGCACATCCGTTTCCAGCAGGTCTTCCAGTTTTAATAAGGAAAGAATGTTTTTGTCGTGCTCCCGGGTGAAGATCTTGCCCTGCATGGCCAGTTCCCGCATTTCCGGGGAAATGGGGGCAAACCATTTCACTACCAGGAATGCGATCACCGTAACGATCATGAGCGGGATGAAAAGATCATAACCGGAGCTGGCTTCCGCGATCAGGAAAATGGCCGTGAGCGGGGCGTACATCACACCACTCATCACACCGGCCATGCCCACCAGTACCAGGTTAGTGACAGGAATGCCCTGCAGGCCCATGGTATGGCAGATCACTGCAAAAAAGTAACCCAGGAAAGCGCCGGAAAAAAGGGAGGGCGCAAAGTTACCGCCGTTGCCTCCGCTTTGAATGGTTACGGCAGACGCAAACGCTTTCAGCAAACATACGCACCCGGTGAAAAGCAGCAACATCCAGCTTTCCAGCCGGAAGTACCGCAGGAAGCTATGGTCGATCATGGACTGTGCATTGCCCGTGGCCAGCTCTTTTACACTGGAATAGCCTTCCCCGAATAAAGGCGGCATGAGCACACATACCACAGACAGGAAGGCACCGCCCAACAGTGCTTTTTGTACAGGTGTCAGCGTTATCTTATGCAGGAAATGCTCTACCATTTTGCTCACCAGCACGTAGTAGCGGGCATACAGCCCGCAAAGCAGGCCCAGTCCCAGGTAGAAAAGCACATTATGATAATTGAACTGCTGGCGCGATTCAAAGTGGAACAACACCTCTTCCTGCAGGATCACCTTGGAAAGCAGGCTGCCACACACGGCGGCCACAATGAGCGGTATAAAATCAGAGAACACCACGCCGGTAAGCAGGATCTCGAAGGCAAACATCATCCCTGCAATAGGCGCATTGAAGGCCGATGCAATGCCCGCGGTGGCGCCCGCAGCCAGCAACAGCGTGCGCTCTTTATACCCGAGATGATAAGTGCGTGCGTAGTTGGAGCCAATGGCTGCCCCGGTCACGGCAATGGGGCTTTCCAGCCCCGCGGAGCCGCCCAGGCCCACCGTCACCGCACTTTGTATGATCTGGGAATACATCTTTACCGGCGCAATGAAACTGCTGTTCTGCGCAATTTCGTACAGGATGGCGGGTATGCCCTTGCGGGACTGGCCCCTGAAGAACCACTTTACAATGAGGGTGGTAAGTAAAATGCCCAGCAGCGGGAACACTACGTAAAACACTATCTGTAAGCGGAAATGTACCTGGTAAGTAATGAAATAGTGGATATAGTGCACCAGCATTTTCAGCACCACGCCAGCCAGGCCGGCAGTACAACCCACCAGTATCCCGGACACGATGAGAAATTGGGTGCGCGTCATTTTATTGTGCAACCAATGCATAACTACTTCGTAACTCCTCACTTTCCGAAGACTGTATCGTTCAAAGTCGCGCTTGTATCTTAAAAAAGCATGATATTTCCGTAAGCGGCTAAAATGGCTCATGCCGGCAAAGATAAGGATTGAGAAAAGGCAAGAGATGAGAAATGTCAGTTCAGGACCGGCCACTGCAGGCATAGGCCCAGCAGCACGTACCACAGCAGATAATGGCCCATGCGCATGAACACTGCCGCCAGCAGGCCTGCCTGTTTATAAAACACCGCCTGCAGCATATTGAATACAAAATGCAGCGCATACAGCCCCAACATCAACGGCCGGGGCCCCTTCACCAGCAATTGGTAAGGTGCGGCCAGGGCGCAGCAGGCCGCCACCGCCCAGAAGGCCAGCGGGGTGCGGCCTTCCCGCAACTGCTGGTGCCCCGTGAGCGACAGCAGAATGGTAAATGGCAGGAGCCGGTAAATGACCTCCACATAAAAGGCATCGGCCCCGAAATAAAACAGGGAGTAAGGGAAAGGCTGCAGGAAATCAGTGCGCGGCCGCACCAGTACAAAGCGGAAAATGAGCAGGTCTGCCAGCGCAAAGGCCAGCCCCGCTGCCAGGGGCGCCAGCAGCCGTTGCCGCCACCCCACCCGGTGATCCACCAGGGAAGGCAGGCCCGCCAGGTGCTGGTAAGGCACGGCAAAGAAGCCCAGGCATACCACGGCCAATGCCTCCCCGTCAAACAGGCGGATGCCCGGATGCCTGGAAAGCAGCACCCTGCCGTATACAAGGGTAACAATACACCACCCTACCATCAGCAGGTACACCGTTAAAGACCTTCTTCCATTCATTACGTATGATAAACTGGTATAATGGCCGCTGCCCAAAAAGCAGGCCGCTGCCGGGAGAGATGATCCAGGAAGATAATGATTTTTAACGAAGATTGTTGCAGCAAGGGTTTTCATCTGCCAGTGATCCGCGGCCAGGAAGCCCTATGATCACATTTTTCAAAAAAAATTTGGAAACTATATTTTTGCATGTATATTTGTCTACCAATTCTATAGACTATTGGAATTATTTAACGCAGATCGCGTTGGTAAACAAGAAGACAGCCGTAGGTCTCCGTCCGCATTGGAAAGGGGCCTGCGCCAAGAATAGCCAGGCTGCGGGTGTTGGTGCACGGTATTAATTTATTGGTGGTAAATTTTTTAGTCCTGTATCAGCCCGCATGCACCTGGCACTATTGAACCCGGGATCGTAGATCAACAGACCAGCCATTCCCTTTTCTTTCACCCACCTTTTTATAAACATATGCAGCATCGGGGCTTTATTGCTTGTGCCCTGTATGCTGCATTTTTTTAATTGTCTTCTTCCACCAGCGGGATGAAGGCATACACCTTGTCATTCAGGTAACGTCCGCCGGGGTGGTGGGCAGTGTAGTCCAGGTTGATCCAGTATTCCCCTTTCATTTCATGGTAGCTGAGCTCCCGGATGGGCGGCTTGGGAAACAGGCTCACGATCGCCTGCTTCAGGATCTCAAAATCGTCTTTATTGCCGCAATACAGCTCCGGGTAGGCATGCCCCTGTATGAGCACGATGCGGCAGCGCGCGCCTATGCTCTGCAGGCAACTGGCCATGAGGATGGAATGATCGTCGCAGTCGCCCCCCAGGCCGTTCCGGATGGTTTCCATGGGCGTGGCAAAATAGTCATCGCGGTAAGTGTCTTTCACATATTTAAAATGCCCGTTGATGTATTTGAACAGGGAGAGGTAACGGACCATGTTGCCGTATTTGGGAAAATACTCGTCAAAGTTCTCCAGCGAATGCTGCACTGAAAAATTACGCACCACGGAGTCCTTGAAATTCAGCTTCTCGCGGATGCCCAGCACGGTCTTGTCGCGGTAGTTGAGCACACGCCGGGGGTAGTAACTGAGGATATCGTACTGCTTTTTGTCGGACGTGCCCCAGTTGCCCTGTACCATGCCCTGGTAATCATTGGCTACGTTTACAAAAGAATAATTATTGGTGAACTGGTTGAGCACGAGGATGCCCACCATGAGCACAAAGGCCGGGATGATGAGGGGTTTAAAGATCCACAGCAAAAGGCGGGTAAATAAAAATGCGATGAGCACCGCCAGGAGCAGGTCCCAGTGGAACCCTCCGGCCACCAGGGGGGGCAGGAACCGGTTCAGGTAAGGGGCCAGAGGCACCATGGTGAGAAGGCTCAGTAAGTTGAGCAAAAACTGCTGGGCCCATGTATATTTACTTTGATCTAAAGCCATGCTGGTGTATACCGCCGTAAAAGCATGCCAATGTTGGGTACCGGAAACGTTAAATTACCGCGCTAGATCCGTACCTGCTCATGCTTGAAGGAAGTGCTCTTTCGGATCAGTTCCAGCTGCTGCTGTACCTCGTATTGCTGATGCCCCATCTTCAGGTGGTGATAGAGCTTGTCCAGCAAATGATAATTGGCAATGGCCAGGGTCTTGAAGTCCAGCTTGTGCAGGTGCTCCATGGCCTGCTCGGCCTGGCGCAGGGAGCGGGGGTATTCTTTTTTGGCGTAGAGCACAGCACCTTGCATTACTTTTTGCAGCATTTCCGGGTAGCGGGAGTAAATAAATTCAGTAGGATATTGCTTCACTACCTGTTCTGCATGGCGGCACAGGCGTTCTGCCCCGGAAATATCCCCCAGGTTCAGGCAGGCCTCTGCCTGGCGGCATAATACCAGTACGCGGAAGGGGTCTGATTTGTGAAAGCGGAGCCAGGGCACGTGTGTGAATAGTTCCTGGGCATACCGGTGCTGGGTTTCATAATCGCCCAGCATGGAGAAGATGCAGCTCAGGCTGCGGTACACGATCTGCTGGCAGAAGGTGAGGGGCTGGGTTGCGTAGCTCCAGTAATTTGAGAACTGGTAGATCCGGGTGCGCACATCTTCATCCACGATGCCGAATTTCAGGTAGTCATAAAAGAATAATGCTATCTCGTAAGGACTTACCCAGCACACATCATCGCGGAGTTCCGTGGCAAACAGTTTTTTCAGCTGGAGCAGTTCTACCTCGCATTGCTCTGCATGCAGGCCCACCAGGGCATTCATGAAGAGGATGAAACGGATCCGCAGCTTGTCTTCCGGCGACTCTACCAGGGTAAGCAGCACATGGAGCACGCTCCGGTTGCGGAACTGGAAAATATCGTCACTCACATAATGCTTGACGGGGTATTGCTGGAAATAACTGGGCGGGAAGATGGCTTTCAGCTCATTGCTGCCTTTGCCTTCATGCTGGTAGTGGAGGGCAAGGCTTTCCAGCAACTGGGATTTTTCCGGGGCGGTGAAGTTTCCCTGGAAAATACAGCGGATGCCCTGGACATTGTGCTGGTTAATGGCAAAGCGCAGCAGCCATTGGAACACCCCTACGCGGTAAGGCGACTGGGGCAGGTGTTCCAGGACCTGGTGCACCAGGCATTGCGTGATCTGCTGCTGGCTGTCCTGCAGGTATTTCATGGCTGTAAAATATTCCAGCAACATGTTGTGGGCAAACCGCACTTTCACATAGAACATTATTTCCTGGCTCAGGTTTTCCTCCACCAGGATGTTATCGGCCAGCAGTTCTTTGTAGGCGGGAAAAAGATCTGCGTTTTGGTTTAACAGCAGGCCCTTGTCCGTATAAATACCGTTACGGCCCAGGTCCAGCAGGGACAGCATCTTTTCAATGATGCGGATCTTGAGGCTGTTGCTGGGACTATTGAAGAGGCGTTGTTGTATAAACTTGGAGATGATCTCATACAGGCTCAGATGCTCGTCTACAAAGTGTTTTTCTGCATCTGCATTCAGCTGGCAGAAGATCTGCAGGTAATACGGATAGCGCAGCCGCTGCAGGAACTGTTCGCTGAAAGTGCGGATGATGGCCGGATCAAAGAGATAATTGTGCAGCACCGTTTTCACTTCCTGTTCCGTGAGCGGGGGCAGGTTGATGTTGGTCTCTTCTTCCATTTCCTGTCCCAGGTACCAGTAGCGGCGGAAGGCCGGGTATTGCTGGGAATGCTGGAAGATATCGGACCAGGTGCTGGAGCGGATGGACAGGATGACCTTTACCCATGGATAGCGGTCATTGGAATATACAAAGTCCTCCAGCTTGGAATAAAGCATGCGCAGTTTATCGCCGGCCACGGACATCTCGTCAAAGCCATCTATGATCAGCACCAAGCGCCCGCCTTTATCTTTATAATGTTGTGCAAAATATTCGCGCAGGTTTTCACCGGCGCCCAGGTTCAGTTGATTATCCAGCCAGGTGGAAAGGGAGAAACCTTTCAGCAGCAGGCTGCCGGCGGCGTGGGCATGGATAAACCAGCACACATCCTGTTTGTAGCGGCCCTCCCGGCCAAACCAAAAATGTTCTGCTACATGCACCAGGGCAATGGATTTACCCCAGCCGGAGGGTGCAATGAGGGCGGTGGCGGCATAATCGCTTTCCAGGAAACGCTCCACGTGGGCAAAGCAGTATTGCCGGGCGGCGGTTTGCTGGAAAGGCACACCGGAGCGGTTCTTCAGCGTAAGCAGCGTGTAGTGGGATACGGCATCGGCTTTAGCTTTGAGCGTATTCCATTTATTATTTTCTGTTGCGGGAGCACCGCCGGCCTGTTGATGGTGTCGTTGCTGGAAGTCCTCCCAGTCCTTATATGCGCAATATTGGGAAAGGGTATTGAGCGTGTAGCGGGAGAAGCTGTGTTGTGCCACGGCAAAGCCAAACACCCGTTTGAGCGTGGTTTCGCTCACCAACTTGGTGGTGGTATCCAGGATAGCGTGAGACAAATGTTTACAATCTGCAGGAAGGATCACTTCCGCACCGAACTTTCGCAGCACCTCTTTTTGAAGCGTGATGATAAAGTCATAGGATAGATCAACCATAGGGGGTACACGGATTTGATAATGGTGTTAGTTACGTGTATAGCTGACAATCCAGATTTTTTATTTTCTGGAATGAACGAAATGAATAATCCGATTTTATTGCTAAACACATACCCAAACGAGGGGATATGTTTAGCAAGCGTAATACATATGTAAATTAATTAGTTGTGTAATAATCTCTCCTGTCTTTCATTGTGGTCGGGGTTTGCAGCAGCACTTACCGTTTGTAATAAAACTACGACAAGTTTTGGGACGGGCAAACTTTTCCCCAATTTTTTTTAGCAAGCCATTCCGGCCAGCAGGGAGATGAAAATACCGGGTCAACACTGCGGGAATAATGCAGTGAAAAGAATAGGAATGCACCCGTTTGAACAAAATGTGTAGCAGCTACGCATAGCTTGTGAATACAAGTGGCATATACCAGGCATCGTCCATGCATCCATCATGATAAGCCCCTGTTACTTCCATATTGCCTGCATTTATAAGTGTTTCTCTGTACACTATTTGGCGCGGGCGATAAGCCCATTCATCAATAATGAACAAGAATGAACAGCTAATTTTTAAAGTGAACAGCGCTGAACAGGAAGTGTTTTGAATGAATGAACTGCGTTGTGATTTTACAAATGCAGCCCCTTACTTTTGACTGAACAACGAGAACAGCATATAAGTAAGTCATGTAGTAGATGGCCCCTTTATTGGAACACGGAATGCTAAAGAATGCAGCATACATTTTCTAATCCTTAATAAAACGCAATACTTATCGGAGAAAGTTTACGCTCAAAGTCCTCTTCTTAAATAGTGTCCCTATTAAGTATCCTGAATTTTGACAGCGATCTTTCTGCGCGTCATAACCCTTGCCGCTTGCTCACTGCACTTTTATCCTTGTGCAGTCCTCTTTTGATGGAAATAATTTAAAGACCCAAATGAAAACCGCTATGCAGGTGAATGCTACGCTCCAACGCAAGGTAACCACGCTTGCTATCCTATTGTCCATGTTATGGTGTATAGGATGGCCCCTCTCCTCCGCAAAGGCCCAACAGGTGTATGCCACTAGCCAGACAAATGGCCGCACCGGTCTGTGTTTGCTTTGCGGCCCTGCCGTTACCAACCCTGGCAATGCTGTAAGCGCCAGCCGTACTGACTATGCCACCTTCAACATGGATGGAGTGGCCGTAGGTGTTTCTGTATTTGAAACATTACAGTTCCCTTCTGTAAACCCCAATCCTGGCTGCGATTCCCTCGTTATCCAGATCGGGAGCTCCCAGGCATTGTTGTCGGCTAACCTGCTGAGCAACATCACTGTCACTACGTACAACGGCGCCACGTCCAACAATGACGCGGTGACCGTAACGCCCTCCTTACTACGCCTGCTGGACGATAGCTCCACGGCCCTCATTGTGCTGCGCCCCACTGCTGCCTTTGACCGCGTGGAGATCCGGGAGTCTGCCCTCATTGCGGCCCTCTCCAGCCTGCGGCTGTATTTTGCATACCATGCACCCATCAATCTTAATAATATTACCATCGCCAATGGGGGCACTGCCACTGTATGCGCCGGCAGCCCCATCAGCTTATCCGCCTCCGTACCCGCGGGCGGCGCTACTATTCAATGGTTCACGACAGCTACGGGTGGCACACCTGTAGCAGCTACCAATAATTATACATTTACGCCCACGGCAAACACCACGTTATATGCAGGTGCAGTGCTGGGCAATTGCAGCAGCACTACCCGGCAGGCCGTTACGGTGAACGTAAATCCAACACCGCCCACGCCCACAGTAAGCGCCACTACTGCTACGGTGTGCAGCGGGCAAACAGCCACCTTCAGTATTAACAACCCACAAGCTGGGGTAACCTATACGTGGTACGATGCCGCTACCGGCGGTACATCGCAGGGCACAGGCAGTACCTTCATCACACCCTCACTGGCCACCACTACTTCTTATTATGCAGAAGCATCACTGGCCACCGGCTGTACCAGCCCCGCACGCACGCAGGTAACCGCTACAGTAAATGCCACACCGGCTGCACCGGTGGTAACTCCTGCCACGCAAGCCATTGCCGGCGGCCATACCGCTACCATCAATATCAGCAATCCCGTAGCCGGCGCCACTTACAACTGGTACACTACGCCTACCGGCGGTTCACCCATCGCCACCGGTACCAGCTTTACCACACCAGTGTTGTATACCAATGCCACTTACTATGCGGCAGTAACAAGCGCACAAGGTTGTGAAAACAACAGCCGCACACTGGCCACCGTAACCGTGACCATCAACAACAATGTATCGTGCAGCTTTGCCACCACGCAACAAAGCCCTGTGTATACCGGCGGTTTGAGCGCATGTGTGCTTTGCTCCGTTAATAATCCTAACAACGCAATTGACACCGATACCACTACGGCATCGTCCCTCACCACGCCGGTATCGCTGGCAGGCTACCTGGGACAATTGCTCACTTACCCGCATACGTACCTGCCGGGTGATAGTGTACGCTTGCTCCTGGGACTTCCCGGTGGGCTGGCAGACCTGCAGGCATTGGGCGCCATCCGCGTGGAAACGTATAATAATGGGGTAGCCAATGGTGATGCAGTGTCTGTCAACAACCCGCTGCTCACACTCAATCTCCTGGGCGGGGAGCGCTTTAACGCCACCGTACCGGCCACCAAGCCGTTCAACGCCGTGCTGGTAAGCATAGGAGGCGTAGGCACGTTAATTACTACTTTAAATATTTATGGTGCATCCGTGATCGTACCGAGACCGGTGGTAAATCCCGCATCTGCCAGCATTTGCACCGGCAGCACGGCCTCCCTTACAGTAACGGCACCCACCGGTGGTGCAGACATCGCCTGGTACACTGTACCGGTAGGCGGCACTGCGGTAGGCACCGGCACCACCTTTACTTCACCGGCGCTCAGCGCTACCACTACCTATTATGTGGAAGCAGGGCGTTATGGTTGTGCAAACCCGGTTCGTACACCCGTTACCGTGCAGGTAAATACCCAGCCCGCGGCACCAGTACGCGCCACGTCCAATGACAGCGTGTGCGCAGGCCAGGCCGCTACCCTGGCAGTGACCCCGGTGACCGGTGTTACCTTCTCCTGGTACGCCAGCGATACTGCCAGCACTCCGCTGGCTACCGGCGCTAACTTCACCACGCCGGCACTTACTACCAGCACAATTTATTATGTGAGCGCCAGCAATGGCGGTTGCAGCAGCGCCACCCGCACGGCCATCACCGCTGTGGTAGCGGCTGCGCCCACCGGCGTTACGGTAACCCCCGCGGGAGCCACTATCCAGGCCGGCCAGTCTGTGACCTTCACAGCCAGTGCGGCATCCGGTGCAGCAAACTTCAATTGGTTTACCACCGCCACCGGGGGAACCAGCATTGCCAGCGGCGCTACCTTCACTTCGCCCTTATTATTCTCCAATACCACCTACTACGTGGAAGCCAGCAACCCCACTACCGGTTGCATAAGCACTCAGCGTATAGCCGTTACCGTTAATGTGATCAATCCTAACGTACCGGACATCTCCTGCGGTGCCGCCGGCAGCCAGTCTGCCAGCACCAACGGCTTATGCGTGGGTTGCTACGTGGAAAATCCCGGCCTGGCGGTAGATAATGACCCTGCCACCGGATCTACGCTGCACGTGGTACTTGGCCTGCTGGGCGGGTATGTACAACAAACCTTCCAGTTCGGCTCCGTAAGCAATGGAGACAGTGTACACATTGGCCTCAGCTTCCCCACCGGCCTGGCCGATGTGGGCCTGCTGAGCAGCGTGCAGGTACAGTCTTACAGTGGCAATACGGCGAATAACGACCTCACCTCCGTAAGCCCACAGATGCTCACCCTGCGTCTGAACACTGCACAGGCCACGGCCAACTTCCTGCCGGCCGCCCCGTACGACCGCATTGTGGTACGCCTTAATTCCGGGGTGCTCGGTGCGCTCAGCGCCGTGAACGTGGAATATGTACAACGCTTTGTAAGCACGCCCACCCCGCAGGCAGATTCTGTATACGCCTGCAGCGGCCAGCCTGCTACACTGCATGCCAGCACCCCTGCCAATGCCACCTTCCGCTGGTATACCCAGCCCACAGGCGGTACACCGGTAGGCACTGGTGCAGACTTTACCACCCCTGCTGTGAATGCCAATACCGTATACTACCTGGAAGCCGCATCGGCAGATGGTTGTCCCAGCCCGTCACGTGCAGCCGTGAAAGTATTTGCCGGCCTGCCCGGTGCGGAGGTAACACCTGACAATGTAACGGTGAACAGTGGCGACCAGACCACTTTCAATATCGTAAATCCCAATCCTGGCTACACCTATACCTGGTACGATGCGCCCTCCGGCGGCAGCGTGGTACACACGGGTACCAGCTTTACCACACCTGCACTGACTTCCAGTACCAGCTATTATGTAGTGGTAAGCAACGGCACCGGTTGCTCCAGCACCGTGCGCACACAGGTGACAGTGAATATCAATATCCCCATGGACCCGGCTCCCTGTAGCTACGCCAATACGCAGACCAGCCCCGTAAGCACGGCGGTGTGCCTGCTTTGCAGCATTACAGATCCCGGCTATGCAGTGGATAGCAACCGCAATACCGCCAGCAAGATCACCGCTGCGGTAGGCATAGCCGGCTACTATGGACAGACCCTCCACTTCTCCAATACCTACCCTGCAGGCGACAGTGTGCAGGTAGAGCTGGAAGTTCCCGGCGGCGTGGTAGACGCACAGATCCTGGGCGGCATCCGCTTTGAAACGTACAACGGCGCCACCGCCAACGGTGATGGCCGTATGCTCTCTGATTCCGTGGTGAACCTGTCCATACTCCCCGGTACCAATAAATTCCGTGTAACCGTTCCAGTTAGTAAAGCATTTGATGGCGTGAACATCAGCGTGGGTGGCCTGATAAGCGCCGTCACCAGCGTGCTGGTATACGATGCCGCCGCCGTGGTGCCCAGTCCCACCGTAACGGCACCTGACGGCATTTGCAGCGGCACTACCGCCACGCTGAAAGCTACGGCCCCGGCCAATGCAGACATTACCTGGTACACCCAGGCAGTAGGCGGCACGGCAGCAGGCAGTGGTTATACCTTTACTACACCGGCCCTCACCAAGTCCACCACTTATTATGTGGCTGCAGGCCGCTACGGTTGTAACTCCCCGGCCCGCACTGCGGTAACCGTAAATGTGGGCAACCCCGCCGCAGCGCCCACTGCAGCAGGCACCCAGGTTTGCGCAGGCACTACTGCCACGCTCACCGCTACCGCTCCGGCCAATGTAACCTTCCAGTGGTTTACCAGTGCAACAGATACTACCGTGATCTTCACCGGTGCCAGCTTCACTACCGGCGTGCTGAATGCAGATACCACCTTCTACGTGGCCAGCAACAGTAATGGATGCCGCAGTGGCCGCACCGCTGTACCGGTAACGGTAGGCCATGTGCCCACCGCATTTAATGTAACGCCCAGTAGTGTTACCGTGGCCTACGGCAGCTCTGTGGTCTTTACCGCTACCGCTGCAGATACCGCAGCCATCTTCAACTATTATACTACCGCTACCGGCGGTACGCCTGTCTTCACCGGCAAGGTGTTCCAGACGCCCTCCCTCACCACTAATACCACTTACTACGCAGAAGCCACTACCAAGGCCGGTTGCGCTACGAACTTCCGCATTCCGCTTACAGTGACCGTACTGGCAGACACCAGCAACGGCCGTGTGCCCTGCGATGCAGCTACTGCGCAAACCAACACTGCCAATGGCATCTGCGTGGGTTGCTACGTAGACAATCCCGGTTATGCCATAGACAGCAGCACCGCTACCGGCAGCACCCTGCACACCATACTGGGCCTGCTGGGTGGATATGTATCTCAAACCCTGATCTTCCCCTCTGTAAGTGAAGTGGGAGACAGTGTGCGGATAGACCTCACCGTGGCAAGCGGCCTGGCAGACGTAGGCCTGCTGAGCACTGTGCAGGTAGGTACCTATAATGGCACTACTTTCAATAACGACCTGCAGGCGGTGAACGGTGGGCCCATCACCCTGCGCCTGATCAGCAACAACCAGGCTTACTTCACCTTTAAGCCCACCCAGTCATTTGACCGGGTAGAAGTAAGACTGAATTCCGGCCTGGTCCAGGCTATCAATGCGATCACTATCCGCGATGCCTACCGTAAAGTAGCTGTGCCGGTGGTGAGCGGATCTGATACCGCCCGCATCTGCGCCGGCCAGTCCGCCAGCCTGGCGGTGGCGCCGGTGACCAATGTGACCATGCGCTGGTATACCCAAAGTATTGGCGGCACACCGGTATTCACCGGCAACAATTATGTAACGCCTAATCTCACCAACAGTACTACCTTCTGGGTAGAAGCGGTGCGTACCAGCACGGATTGCGCTACGCAACCACGTGTACCCGTTACCGTTATAGTGCTGCCCACACCCAATGTTCCGCAGGCACTGGCAGACACCATCACCATTTGCAGCGGCAGCAAGGCTACCTTCCATGCTACTGCACCGGCGGGCGCCCTGTTCCAATGGTACAGCACTGCTACCGGTGGTACCCCGCTGGATACGGGTGCAACATTCACCACGCCGGCCCTGACCAAATCTACCATCTATTACCTGGAAGCAGCGAGTGAAACCGGAGGCTGCGCCAATGCTACCCGTATAGCTGTACTGGCAAACGTGATCAGCATGCCGCCCCCGCCCACCGTTACCCCTGCCGGCGATACCATCTGCGCACATAACAGCGTGGTACTACAGGCCAGCTCCACGACGCCCGGCCTGGTGTACAACTGGTACAGCAGCGCCACCGGTGGTACTGCCATCGCTACAGGCCCCAACTTCACCACGCCGGTGCTGGACAGCAGCGTTACCTACTACGTGGAAAGCGTAGCCGGCACCTGCTCCAGCAGTACCCGCACCGCGGCCATCGTAAAGGTGAATCCCCTGCCCACGGCGCCGGTGATCACCCCCACTTCCGCAACGGTAAATGCAGGTACCACACAAACCTTTGCTGCAGACTCCAGCCGTCCCGGTATTACGAACCGTTGGTACACGGTAGCTACTGGTGGTAGCCCTGTGTACACCGGCAACAAATACACAACACCGCCATTAACGGCAAGCGTGACCTATTACGTAGAGTCCATGAGCACCAGTGGTTGTGTAAGCGCCCGCACGGCAGTAAGCGTAACTGTTAACAGCGTAACCCCCGGGTGCGCCCTGGTAACTGCCCAGACCAATGACGTGAACGGGCTTTGCCTGGGCTGTGCTGTAACAAACCCCGCCAACGCCATCGATGCAGACACCACTACTTACTCCACGCTGAGCGCGCTGGTAAACCTGGTGAATGGTTACGTATCACAAACACTGGTAATGCCCACCCCGGGCGCCGCCGGCGATACCGCCCGTTTTGCCCTGGAATTCCCGGCGCAGCTGGTAAATGCCAGCCTGATAGGCGGACTGCAGGTACAATCCTTCAATGGTGCTACTCCCAACGGGGACCTGCATAATGTGAACATAAGTACCATCACACTGAATGTGCTCAGCGGTTCCAATAAGTTCTACCTGGACGTAGTGCCGGCAGCAGCTTATGACCGTATTGAAATAAGATTGAACAGCGGTGCCGTATCTGCCGCACAGACCCTGCGCATTTACTACGGTGGGCTGAAACCCATTACCCCGGCTGTGACCCCGGCCAACGTGACCATCTGTGCCGGCAGCACTACTACGCTGCATGCTACCGCACCGGCCGTGGCCCGTATTGAATGGTATAGCGCACCGGTAGGCGGCACCCTGCTGTACACCGGCGGTGATTACATCACCCCGGCGCTGACCACTACCACTACTTACTATGTACAAACGGTAAGGATCGCAAACAACTGTCCGAACCCGAACCGTGTACCCGTTACCGTTAGTGTGCTGCCGGTACCCACCGTGACCATCACGGGTGGTAACCTTTCCATCTGCTCCGGTACACCGGTATCCATTGCAGCTACCGTAACACCTGCCACGGCCACCGTGCGCTGGTACGATGCTGCCACAGGCGGCAACCTGGTATACACCGGCAACCCGCTGGTAACCGGCAACCTTACAAAGGATACTACTTTCTATGCAGAAGGCTATAACGGTACTTGCGGCGCTGCCACCCGTACCGCGGTGAAAGTGACTGTAGGCAAAGCAGTAACCCCGCCGGTGCTGGCCAGCAATAACATAAGCATCTGCAGCGGCCAGACCGCCACGCTCAAAGTGACCAGCGATACCACCGGCCTGGTGTTCCGCTGGTATACCGCAGCCATTGGCGGCACGCCGGTATTTACCGGGGCCACCTATATTACCGGTGCGCTCACGGCCAATGCGGTTTACTACGTAGAAACCGCAAACGCCAGTGGCGCGTGCAATACCGCCAGCGCCCGCACCGTGGCCAACGTACAGGTAAGTACTGTGCCTACCGTGCCTGTGCCTGCCGCCACCTCCGATACGGTGTGCCTGGGCCAGCCCGTAACCCTTGCGGTGAGCAACCCGCAGGCAGGCCTTACCTATCAATGGTACGCTACCGCCAGTGGAGGAACCCCGCTCTTTACAGGCGCTATCTTCAATATTGCCAGCGCTGATACCTCCGCTACTTATTATGTACAGGCCAGCAGCGGCGCAGGATGCAGCAGCACCTCCCGTGCAGCCGTGAAAGTGGTGGTACGCACCGCACCGGCCACGCCTACGCTTACAATAGCCAGCCAGAATATCTGTTCCGGGCAGCAGGCTACCTTCACCATCAATGCACCGGTAGCCGGTATCACTTACCGCTGGTACGATGCCGCTTCCGGCGGCAACCTGCTGGCCACCGGCACCAGCTTCACCACGCCGGCGCTCACCGCAGCCGCCACTTATTATGTGGCTGCCTATAACGCAAACTGCGCCGGCAGCTCGCGCGCGGTAGCGGCAGTGACAGTGGGCACACCCACCACGCCCACATTGGTGAGCAATAACCTGAATGTATGCTCCGGCCAGTCTGCCACCTTCCAGGTATCTTCCCCGGTGAGCGGCGTTACTTATAACTGGTATACCGTAGCAACCGGCGGCACACCGGCACACACCGGCACCAGCTTCACTACCAGTGCACTCACCGCCACCACCACGTTCTATGTGGAAGCAACCGGCAGCACCGGCTGCAGCACCAGCTCTGCCCGGGCAGTAGCTACGGCTACCATTGTACCGGCACCTGGTACGCCCACCCTGGCAGCTGCCAGCGCGGTAACCTGCGCGGGAGGTAACGTTACCTTCACTGTAACCGCGCCGCAAACCGGCATCACCTACCAGTGGTTTGACGCAGCTACCGGCGGCAACCTGCTCTCAACCGGTACCAGCTTCACGGCCAGCAATGTGGTAAAAACCACCACGTATTATGTGGAAGGCCTCAGCAACGGCGGCTGCTCCAGCGCCACCCGCGCAGCAGCTACTGCCACCGTGGCCACCACACCGGTGAACCCCACGCTCACGGCAGATAACATCACTACCTGCATAGGCGGCACGGCCTCCTTCGCCGTGGCCAGCCCGGATAATAACCTGGTGTACACCTGGTGGGATGCTGCCAGCGGCGGTACACAGGTAGGTACGGGTGCTACCTTTACGTCACCGGCACTCTCTGCAGACAAGACCTACTTTGTGCAGGCAGCAGTGGCCAATGGCAGCTGCACCAGTCCCGCACGCACACCGGCACACGCCCTGGTGACCAACACCCTGGCCGTGCCCACCGTGACCAATGCAGCCACCGTGGCCTGCGCAGGTCAGCCGGTAACCATCAGCGTACAGAACCCGCTTAACGGCGTGCTGTATCGCTGGTACACCACCGCTACCGGCGGCACAGCGGTCTTCACGGGACCGGATTACACCATCACCGGTATTACCGCTTCCCAGACTTACTACGTGGAAGCCGCTACCACCGCAGGTTGCGTAAGCACCAGCCGTGCAGCCGCAGCCATCACCGTAAGCACTGCACCCACTACGCCTACCCTGGCAGCAGACCAGGTAGGGCTGTGCACTGGCCAGCAGGCTACGCTCACCGTGAGCAACCCGCAGGCTGGCGTGCAGTACAAATGGTACACCACGGCCACCGGCGGCACCGCCCTGGCTACCGGCGCCACCTTCAAGACACCGGCCATTACTGCTACGACCAATTATTACGTGGAGGCACAAAATACCACTGGCGGTTGCACAAGTGCGACCAGGGCCATCGCTACGGTGAGCCTGCTTCCGGCTGGCGCTACCCCCAATGTAACCGGCGACCAGGTAGTATGCCCCGGATCATCTGCTACGCTCACTGCCAGCAGCACCGTACCGGGCGCCATCTTCAGCTGGTACACCAGCGAAACGGCTACCACACCGGTTTACACCGGCAATAGCTTCACCACCCCGGCCCTCACCACATCTACCACTTACTTCGTGGGTGCCGCCCCGGGCACGTTCTGCGGCAGCGCGGATAAAGTAAGCGCAGATGTGAACGTGGAACAGCAGCTCCCCGCACCCAATGTGCACGTGTGCGACAGCAGCAAACAAGACCAGGTGACCTTCTGTTGGGACCCGGTACAGGGTGCACAGGGTTATGAAGTGAGTGTGAATGGCGGCAGCTTTATTGCGCCCAGCTCCGGTACTACCGGCACCAGCCACACCGTAACCGGCCTGCAGTCTGGCCAGCGTGTAGCCTTCGAGGTGAGAGCACTGGGTCAACTGGCCTGCGCCACCAGCGGCATTGCAGCGATAGAAGGCAGGGCCGCTTCACCTAAAGGCAATGTGATCTACGTGCCCAACGTCTTCTCGCCAAACGGCGATGGCAGCAACGATAAGCTGTATGTGTACAGTGAGTCCATTGCCACCATGGAATTTATCGTATACAACAAGTGGGGCCAGCAGATCTTCATCAGCAAGGATATCCATACCGGCTGGGATGGCACAGTGAGTGGATCTCCGCAGCCAACCGGCGTGTATGTATGGGCGCTCAGGGCCACTATGACGGATGGCACCCAGCAAACCCGCTACGGTTCAGTAACCGTGGTACGCTAAAAACAGCTCTCTTCAGGATCATAAAAAAGAAGGGAGATGCACTGCTCCGGCGCATCTCCCCTCATTCAAACACGCGAAAAATAAGTGCTATGAAAAACTTGTTCGTTCTGATGCTGCTTGCCTTGGGCTTAATGGTGCCCAGGCTGGCGCAGGCACAGGTAGACCCGCATTTTTCCCAATACTATGCCTTCCCCTTGTGGCTCAATCCAGCGCTGACCGGTGTTGTGGACGGCGATTACCGCGCTACGGTAAACTACCGCAACCAATGGGCGCCTATCGGCTCACCTTACACTACGGCCGGTTTCAGCTTTGATGCGCCTACCAATAAAAATATCGGTGTAGGGGTAAGTCTCCTTAATATGTCTGCCGGCGAAGCAGGCTACAACTACTTTAACTTAATGGCCAGCTTCTCCTACCAGGGCGTAAAGTTTGGCAGGAATGAAAGCCAGCACATCGTGTTTGGCCTGCAGGGAGGGCTCACCAGCCGCAAAGTGGATCCCGCAAAGTTCCAGACAGGCATGCAATACTCGCCAGGCCTGGGTTTCGACCCCTCTATGTACAGCGGTGAGTCACTGACAAGGACCCACAGCAACGACTTTGATGCGGCAGTAGGGGTACTGTACTACGATGGCAATGGTGATCACGCAGCTAATCCCTTCCTGGGTTTCAGCGCCGCACACATTACCCAGCCCAATGACAAATTCCTCACTACGGACAATGACCGCCATGTGTTGCCGGTGCGCTACCTGGTACACGGTGGTGTACGCCTCCGGGTGGACGATCGCTTTGCCGTAACACCCCACTTCATGTACCTGAGACAAGGGAATGCCGAAGAAAAATTTGTAGGGTTGTACGCGCAATACAAAGTAAGCCCCGAAGTATATGTGCTGGGCGGCGCCAGCGTGCGTTTCAAGGATGCGGTGGTGCCTTACGTGGGCTTCCACTTTAAGAACGCCCTCCTGGGCCTCAGCTACGACGCCACCACCTCCCAGTTAAACAAACTTACCAACGGCGTGAATACGTTTGAGATTTCCCTTTCCTACATCTGCAGAAAGAAGAGAGTGCTGCCGGAAGAAAACTTCTTCTGCCCCAGGCTGTAACGTAGGCCCGTTGACGTTAGAAACTGAATTACCCAATTAAATTTTTACGATATGCACCTGTTTGCAAAACGTATTGTTCCTACCCTGAAATGGCTTACCAGCCTGCTCCTCCTGCTCACTGCCACCGGCGTGCATGCACAATACGTGTATGAATACAAACATACCGCGGACGTGTATTATGATAAAGCGGACTATTATTCCGCTGCCCTGTACTACAACAAATCACTCACTGAAAAGAGCGTGAAAAGCAGGGATGTAACACCCTATGGAATGGACAGGCCCGCCAGGACCAACAACAAAAGGGACTACAACGAGATCGTGTATAAACTGGCAGAGTCTTACCGCAAATACAACGACTACGCCAGCGCGGAAAAATGGTACGCACAGGCAGCAACGCTGAAAGGCAATCCTTACCCGCTGGCCCGCTTTTACTACGGGGTGAGCCTGCGCGCCAATAAGAAGTTTGACCAGGCCATACAGCAGTTCACACAGTTCCGCCAGGAATACCACGAGACAGACGATTATGGTCCCCGCGCAGATATGGAGATCAAAAATTGCCAGTTTGCCAGGGACGATGCCAGCTACCAGCAGGAATACCTGGTGACCCGCCTGGGTGGCAATATCAACGTGGGCGGCGCCAATTATGCGCCCATTGCCTTTGGGCCGGATAAAATGGTCTTCACTTCCAGCCGGCCGGACTCACAGGCTACGGCAAAAAAGAAAACCCCTTTCATCAATAACCTCTGGAATGCAAGCGGGGAAGACAGCGTGTACTCCGCTTCCGATAAGGTGGACGTACCCGCCGCCCGTGGCCTGGACCAGGGCGCGGCCAGCATTACCCCCGACGGACGCATCCTGTTCATTACCCGCTGGAGCATTGTAGGCGGGATAAAGACCACCCGGATTTGCGCCGCAAAACGTACTGGCACCGGCTGGAGCGAACCGGTAGAACTGGATGCCAACATTAACGTGGCAGGCTATAACTCCATGCAGCCTAACGTGAGCACAGATGGCAAGTACCTTTCTTTTGCGTCCAACCGCCCCGGCGGCATGGGCAAGTACGACATCTGGTACTGCGATATCAATGCAGACGGCACTCTCTCCACGGCACACAACATGGGTACCACCATCAATACCCGCGAAGAGGATGAAGCGCCCTATTACAACAGTGAAGCAAAAACCCTGGTCTTCAGTACCAACGGCCGCGTGGGCCTGGGTGCCATGGACCTGTTTACGAGTAATGGTACCTTTGGCAGCTGGACGGAACCCGTGAACTTGGGCACTCCCTTCAACTCTCCCAAAGACGATATTTACTTTACCGCCAAGGATGTGAAAGATCCCCTGAAAAGCGGCTTCATTTCCTCTGACCGTGAGTCGGTATGCTGCCTGGAACTGTTCTCCTTCGTGACCACCAAAAAGCCCAAGGTGAATATGCTGGGTGGCGGCGTTACGGACTGCGATACCCACCAGCCCCTGGCCGGTGTGCGCGTTAGCCTGATAGATCCTGCTACCAACAATGTATTGCAAACCGTGACCGTGGATGAAAGCGGGTTGTACTTCTTCTCCGTGGAAATGAAGAAGCGCTACAAAGTACTGTTTGAGCGCCGCGACTACTTTGCCAAAGCCATCTACAGCAATACAGATACCCTGGAGCGCATCGACTCCATGTTCAACCCTTCCGTGTGCATGAAGCGTTACGAAATAGGTAAGCCCATTGTGCTGGAGGATATTCATTACGATTTCGACAAAGCTACCCTCCGCCCGGAATCCAAGCCGGTGCTGGACAGCATTGTAACGCTGATGAAGGATAACGCAGATATCCACATAGAAATGAGCGCGCATACAGACAGCAAGGGTAAAGATGCCTACAATATGAAACTGAGCCAGGCCCGTGCCCAATCCTGCGTGGACTACCTGGTGAGCAAGGGAGTACCTGTAAGCAGGCTGATAGCCCGCGGTTATGGTAAAACCCGCCCGGTGGCGCCCAATACCCTGCCCAATGGTAAGGATAACCCCGCCGGCAGGGCCCTGAACCGGCGCACAGAATTTAAAGTGCTGAGCACCACGGTACTGCTCAAGTGATCATTCAAATAAACCTGATAACACACTGGCCGTAAGGCTGACCAGATCCTATAGAAGCCCTTAAATCCCCATGGGACTTGTTTCCCGGGGGGCCATATCCTAATGAAGAGGACCATCAAGAGAATGGCCGGAGATTTCCGGTCATTCTCGATTTTATATACCTCCAGGAAGGGTACGCGCTAGCAAAGACCTCCGAAAGATGTACATTTGCTCCGGTTTTTCTAATTTCTAAATCATAAACTCCTGAAATGTCCCTCACAGTTGTAGGAACAATGGCGTTCGACGAGATCGAAACGCCCTTTGGTCAATCCGGCAAAATCATCGGCGGTTCCGCCACTTTTATTTCCTGGGCAGCATCCAATTTTGTGAAGCCCATACACCAGATTTCCGTGGTAGGCGGTGATTTTCCGAAGAGTGAGCTGAATGCGCTCAGCGCCAAAGGCGTAGTGCTGGATGGAGTGCAGATCAAGGAAGACGAAAAATCTTTCTACTGGAAAGGCAAGTACCACATGGATATGAACTCCCGCGATTCCCTGGCCACAGAGCTCAATGTGCTGGCCACTTTTGCGCCGGTGCTGCCCACCGCGGCCCAGGAAAGCGAGTTCCTCATTCTTGGCAACCTGGCCCCCCAGGTACAGGCCAGCGTGATTGCCCAGATGAAAACACGCCCCAAGCTGATCGTGATGGATACCATGAACTTCTGGATGGAAGTAGCCCTGGAAGACCTGCTGAAAACCATCAAACTGGTAGACGTACTGCTGGTAAATGACAGCGAAGCCCGCCAGCTTACCGGCGAATTTTCCCTGGTAAAAGCAGCCAAGAAACTGCTGGCCATGGGCCTCAAATACCTCATCATCAAAAAAGGAGAGCACGGCGCCCTGCTGTTTAACGAGAACCACGTGTTCTTTGCGCCCGCCCTGCCCCTGGAAGATGTATTTGACCCTACCGGTGCCGGCGATACCTTTGCCGGCGGCTTCATTGGCCACCTGGCAAAGACCCGCGACATTTCTTTTGAAAACATGAAAACCGCTATCATCGTAGGTTCCGTGATGGCGTCCTATTGCGTGGAGCAGTTTGGCACCGCCCGCATCCGCGAGGTGACGCACGAAGACATCAGCACCCGCCTCGCCCAGTTTGTAGACCTGGTAAATTTTGATATAGACCTGGTATAGGTACCTGCCGGCTCAAAATAAAAACGTCGTTGTTTTTGCATTACACAAAAACAACGACGTTTTTATTATATGCTAATCCACTACAAAGGCCTCGCTCTGGCCATAACCACGATTAGCATTTAACTACTTATAAATTTCATTCAGGATAGCCGCCAGGCGCAGGCCGCCTTTGAGCAGCTGGCGGTTCAGCATGGCCTGGTGATAGTAGTCATATTTGTACACATTCAGCTTATCGCCGGAGTGCACTTCCGCCAGGATATCGTTGGCCAGCAGGTGCGATTCATACATCCAGTCAGTATAAGAGCCGGACTGGATAGCCTTGATCTCAGCCGCAGATGCGGTATCGATGGCATTGCTGTATTCCGTATAGCTGAGGTCCTGGAATTCGATCAGCTTCTCATCCCATACGCTGTGCAGGTTCGTGGGCAGGTTGTTCCAGGTAACGCTGATCTTGTTGCCGCCGCTACCTTCTTCCGAAGTACCCACGTGCAGGGGCTGGTGTACATCGCCCACCACATGGGTGAGGAAGGTGAGGGCAAACAGCTTGTCTGCCCGGCTGGCCTTCGGATCTTTCAGGGTGTTGATGAAATCCTGTTCCTTGTTGAAGGCATTGGGTTCCTGTTTGTCTTTGGCATATTGCTGGAACTGCGCATTATCTGCCTTTTCCGGCGCATCGATATAATGCCAGGTGTTGGTTTCTTTGTATTTGCCCGTGGTGTCAGACTTGATGAAGTCCGGCCAGGTGGCAATGAGGGCCAGCTTTTGTTTGCCAAGGATGGCGTCCACTGCTTTTTTGGCTTTAGGGGTCAGGTGGCGGTACGCGATCTCCCCTACAATGCGGTGGCCGGTTTTGCCCCAGGCAAAGCTCTGCATTGGCAATTGCAACAATAATATGCCGGCAAGCAGCGCGGCAAGGATCTTTTTACCCATATGATCTGCTTCTAAAGTTTGTAGGTGTAAAATTGGTCTTTTTTTGTACAAGGTGCAAAGTACAATGTACAAGGCCGGCTGGCCGGCTACATTCGGCGTAAACCGGCGATGAATGGTACACCCTGCCTTGTATATAGTACATTGTACAATTGCTTAAATTTGTTACATGCCATTCAAATTACATGCACCTTACCCGCCGGCAGGCGATCAGCCGGAGGCCATACGCCGCCTTGTAGAAGGCGTAAAAGAAGGGGAACCCTACCAGACCCTGCTCGGGGTGACCGGCTCCGGCAAAACCTTCACCATAGCTAACGTGATCCAGCAGACCCAGCGCCCCACCCTGGTGCTTACGCATAACAAAACGCTGGTGGCCCAGCTGTACGGGGAACTGAGACAGTTCTTCCCCGAAAATGCAGTGGAGTATTTCGTGTCTTACTACGATTACTACCAGCCCGAGGCCTACATGCCTGTGAGCGATACCTACATTGAAAAAGACCTGGCCATCAACGAGGAGCTGGACAAGCTGCGCCTGCGGGCCTCGTCCAACCTGCTTTCCGGCCGGAGGGATATCATCGTGGTGGCCAGTGTGTCCTGCATTTACGGTATGGGTAACCCTACAGAATATGAGAACGGGATCATCCGCCTGGAAAAGGGCATGCAGATCAGCCGCAACGCCCTGCTGCATGCGCTGGTAAATTCCCTGTATTCCCGCACCACCGGCGATTTTAACCGCTCCAACTTCCGCGTGCAGGGCGATACCGTGGATGTGAACCTGCCCTACGTGGATTACGGCTACCGCATCACCTTCTTTGGCGATGAGATAGAGACCCTGGAGACCATTGACGTGACCAACGGGAAGCGCATCCTTTCCCTGGACGATGCCGCCATTTTCCCTGCCAACATGTACCTGGCCCCCAAAGACCTGATGACCCAGATCATCCACGAAATACAGGATGAGTTGCTGGCGCAGGCGGAATATTTCCGGGCCAATGGTAAACACATAGAGGCCCAGCGCCTCACCGAGCGCGTAAACTATGACCTGGAAATGATCCGGGAACTGGGCTACTGCGCCGGCATTGAAAACTATTCCCGCTTCCTGGACCGACGCAAACCCGGGGTAAGGCCCTTCTGCCTGATCGATTATTTCCCAAAGGACTTCCTGATGGTGATAGACGAAAGCCACGTGACCATTCCGCAGATCAGCGGCATGTACGGGGGCGACCGCTCCCGCAAGCTTACACTGGTGGATTATGGTTTCCGCCTGCCCTCCGCGCTGGACAACCGGCCGCTGAACTTCTACGAGTTTGAGCAGATGATGAACCAGGTGATCTTTGTGAGCGCCACCCCCGGTGAATATGAGCTGCAACAAACAGAAGGCGTGGTAGTGGAACAGGTAGTGCGCCCCACCGGCCTGCTGGATCCTCCCATTGAAATAAGGCCCAGCATTAACCAGGTGGATGACCTGCTGGATGAAATAGACAAACGCATCCAGAAGGGCGATCGCGTGCTGGTAACCACGCTCACCAAACGCATGGCGGAGGAAATGGATAAATACCTGGCCCGCATTAACATTAAAAGCCGCTACATCCACTCGGAAGTAGATACCCTGGAGCGCGTGGAGATCCTGAGAGACCTGCGCCTGGGCAAGATAGATGTGTTGGTAGGGGTGAACCTGCTGCGTGAAGGCCTGGACCTGCCGGAAGTATCGCTGGTGGCCATCCTGGACGCAGATAAAGAAGGCTTCCTGCGCGATCAGCGCTCCCTGACCCAGACCGCCGGGCGCGCCGCCCGTAACGTAGACGGGCTGGTGATCTTCTATGCAGATACCATCACCGAGAGCATGCAGCGTACCATAGATGAAACGGACCGCCGCCGGGAGCGCCAGTTGGCCCACAACATTGCCAACGGTATTGTGCCCCGCACGGTAAAAAAATCCATCCAGGAGATCATGGGACAAACTTCCGTATTGGAGATCAAACAATATGATGAGCACTCCCCGCTGGCAGTACATGATGAAATGGCCCTGGTGGCAGACGATAAAGCCGTGTACAATAAGGACAATGGCGCCCTCACGATCCCGCAGATGGAAAAGGCCATTGCCCGCGTGAAGAAGGATATGGAAAAAGCAGCCAGGGACCTCGATTTCATGGAGGCCGCCCGCCTGCGCGACCAGATGTTTAAAATGCAAAAAGACCTGGATGCCATGAAGAAATGATCCCCGGAAATTTTATCATAAAATAAAAGCCGCCGCCTCCCAGGGCCGCGGCTTTTATTTTACCGTTATGCATTCATTCCACCTGCAATGAATAATACATTATAAATTATTTTATATGATAAAATCGACGGGCTGGGCAACCCAAAAGGATTTCATCCGGGCGCAGCAGGTGATAATATTTTCGCCCATACCTGGTTTTACCTGTTCTATGACCCATATCATGAAAAAAACGGGCCCGACCTCGTTTTATTCTCATTTTTGCATGTTGAATATTATAATATATGTGAAGGCGGCTGAAGCCTATTTCTATTATATAGATATAAAATACAAATTATAATAAATTAAAAATCAATTCTAATCTCGTTTTAATCTCGTTCTATTCCGGCCGGTTGCCACTAAAATTTGAAATTTTCAAATACCGGGGTGAGCGTGTATTAATTTATTGTTAATCAATTTATAATTTAATTACTTCAGAAGCAAAACTGCCAGTTTACACGCTTTAATATAGTATTAAAATGTAATATGATGTTTTTGGTCAGATAAATGCGCTTTTTTATTTAATGATTTCTAATTTTTGCAAAACCCAACCTAGGTCCTGGACAAAAATGTACTTTTATGCCAGAAATGTTAAAAAAGCAGCTATGATGACAAAAAAAGTACCTTTTAAAGACTATTTGCCTTTTCTGATACTGGCAGCGTTGTCCGTTATCGGGCTCTTTGTTCAGAACCAGGTAGCTTTCAATGGCGATGGTAAGTATAACGTTGCCGATGTTGCCTGGATTCTCGTGGCTACTGCCCTGGTATTCCTGATGACCCCCGGCCTGTCCTTCTTTTATGGTGGGATGGTGAACCGCAAGAACGTTATTTCCACCATGGTGCAGAGCTTTATTGCTGCCGGCCTGGTAAGTGTTATCTGGGTAGCGGTGGGCTTTAGCATGGCCTTCGGTGATTCCCTGGGAGGTGTGATCGGTAACCCCGGCACTTATTTCTTCTTCCATAATGTACCGTCAGCCGAACCATTTGCCAATGCAGCTACCATTCCCTTCCTGCTGTTTGCATTGTTCCAGATGAAGTTTGCCGTGATCACCCCCGCACTGGTGGTGGGTGCCGTGGCAGAGCGCATCCGCTTTACTTCCTACATATTATTCATGGTGCTGTTCTCCCTCCTGGTGTATGCACCGATCGCACACTGGACCTGGCATCCTTCCGGGTTCCTGTATAAAATGGGTGTACTGGACTTTGCCGGTGGCACCGTAGTACACATTTCTGCCGGCTGCGCTGCCCTGGCGGGTGCCCTGGTGCTGAAACGCCGTAAAGACCACATTGAAAAGAAAGAACTGGAACCGGCAAACATCCCGTTTGTGCTGATCGGTACCGGTTTGCTATGGTTTGGCTGGTTTGGTTTCAATGCCGGTTCTGCCCTGGGAGCCAATGCCCTTTCTGTAAGCGCTTTTGCTACTACCAATACCGCAGCTGCTGCTGCGGGCCTCAGCTGGGTGTTCTTTGACGTGATCCGCGGCCGCAAGGCTTCCGCACTGGGCTTCTGCATTGGTGCGGTGGTAGGCCTGGTAGCCATCACGCCCGCTGCCGGTTATGTGGGCATTCCGCAGAGCATGTTTATTGGTTTTATTGCCGCCATCATCTCCAATATGGCCGTGCACTGGAAAACCAAATCCAGCATTGATGATACACTGGACGTGTTCCCCTGCCACGGTGTAGGTGGTATGGTGGGTATGCTGCTCACCGGCATCTTTGCCACGAAAGTGATCAATCCTGCTGGTAATGATGGCTGGTTCTACGGCAACCCGGACCTGTTTGTAAAACAGCTTACCGGTCTGTTGATCGTAGTGGCTTACAGCTTCACGGTGTCTTATGGCATCTTCAAACTGATAAACCTCATTCACCCGCTGCGTGTAAGCGAAGAAGAGGAGATCCTGGGCCTGGATGCTACCCAGCACGGCGAGCGCTATCATCCTGCAAACCTGGCGGTAAATGGCCTGGGTGCACTGAATGAAGAAGCAGCACCTACAGAGTACAAAGAATTTATCGACAAATAACTACCACCCCGGAGCTGGTAGCCTGGCAGTCTTTCGCCTTGTGCCCCAGGCAGGTAACGCCACTTCAAACGCGGCTTACCCCAGGCGAAAGACGCTGGCCTACCGGTCCCGGTTCTTAAGATATCCGGCAAGGTTCACGCTCCCCTCGATCAACCAAAATCTCGACCGACGAAAAAATACACCGGGCCTTGAACCATTTAACGCGTGTTTATCCCATTGTACCTTGCCAACTTATTTTATCAACCAAGTCTAAGTAGAACAATCATCTAAGCTGCTAAACAACACTGGCCCGTGGCAATCCGCCGCGGGCTTTTTCGTGTATGCACATCCCTGAAACAAAAAGGGACAGCCCTGAGACTATCCCCATTGCGGAAGGGCTTCCGGCAGCTATTTGGAAGCCTCCCGGTTTACGGTTTATTGTTATTGTTCCTGCAACGACCTTTTCACTTTATCCAGGTCTGGCAGCAGGGAAGTAATGATGCCAATGAGGGGCAGGAAGGCGCATAAATGAAATACGTGTTCAATGCTGGTACGGTCTGCCAGCTTGCCCAGTACGGCAGATCCCAGGCCACCCATGCCAAAGGCCAAACCGAAGAACAGGCCTGCAATGAGGCCTACCTTGCCCGGTACCAGTTCCGTGGCATACACCAGGATGGCGGAAAAGGCAGACGACAGGATAATGCCGATGATAACAGACAATACGCAGGTCCAGAACAGGGATGCGTAGGGCAGCATCAGGGTGAAGGGCGCTACGCCGAGGATAGAGAACCAGATAATATATTTACGCCCAAAACGGTCGCCCAGGGGACCGCCTATCAGCGTGCCCGCCGCTACGGCGCCCATGAAGCCAAAGAGGTACATCTGCGGTTGGTCGCCGGTGAGGTGGAATTTATTGATCAGGAAAAAGGTATAGTAGCTGGTCATGCTAGCCATGTAGAAATACTTGGAGAAAATGAGCACCAGCAGGATCCCCAGGTAAGCCGCCACGCGGCCCGTGGAGAAATTATGTGGCCTGATAGTGCGGCGAGCCTTGCCGGCGGCGTGCTCCATCAGTTTTTTACGGTACCACTGCGCCACTACCAGTAGCACAATAACACCCAGGACAGCGGCTGCGGAAAACCAGGTGATGCTATGCTGGCCGCGGTGCACAATGATAATGCCCGCCAGCAGGGGGCCCAGGGCGCTGCCGGTATTGCCACCCAGTTGAAAAATGGACTGGGCCAGCCCTTTGCGCTCACCGGCGGCCAGGTGGGCCACTTTGGAAGCCTCGGGGTGGAACACCGAAGAGCCCACGCCGATCAGGCACACCGCCCGCAGGATATGGGCAAAGCTATCTGCATAAGCCAGCAGCAGCAGGCCGGTAAGGGTGAAGCCCATGCCCACGGCCAGGGAATATGGCGTAGGGCGCTTGTCCATATACCAGCCTACAAACGGCTGCAGAATAGAGGCGGTGAGCTGGTACACAAGGGTGATAATACCGATCTGGGAAAAGCTAAGCCCAAACTGGTCTTTCAGGATAGGATAGGCTGATGGGATGATCGACTGCAGCATGTCGTTAAGCAGGTGCGCAAAACTAATAGTGAAAAGAATACCGAACACCGTTTGCTGGGCGGCGTTCTGTACCGCCTGGGCGGGCTTGTTGGCGGAAAGCGTTTGTTCCATAAAAGGTGAGTTTAAGATCTGATCATCTGATGATTCAAAGCAGAAAAGTAATAAGTGATGTTATGTATATTAAGTTGCGCCGGCCATGATAAAATGAGAAGTATTCCTAATCTTCAAGTTGTTGTATATTAATTGTTTATTTATTTAATATTTGACCATTTCATTGACCAGGTCAAATGTAGTAAACGCCTGTTTCTGAGCTGGTTCCGGCGCCGTACTTCCCGCTACTTGTCCGTATTGTCAATAATAGCCCCCACCGTGTTCCAGGCCTTCTTCTGGTCCTGGTCTGCAATGGCCTGGCATAACTGCACATGCAGGGCATGGCTGCGCAGGAAAATGCCGGTGTCATTATACAGTTTGGCAAATCCTTTTTTCAGGTGCACTGACACGGCCTGGTAGAGATCAGAAAGGATTTCATTCCGGGCGGCGGTGGCAATGGCCGTGTGAAAGGCAATGTCCGCATCGATGGTTTGCTCCAGCTGGCCGGCATTGGCAGCGGCCAGGCGGCGGTCCAGGCAGGCTTGCATGGCGCTGATATCTTCTGCTGTACGGTACCGGGCGGCTTTTTCCGCGATCTTCATTTCCAGGAGTTGCCGCACTTCGTTGAGGTCGTGCAGGTTGGCCCTTTTCAGGCGCTGGTCTATGGGCGCCGCGTGCACATGCATGGACTCTACAAAGGTGCCCAGGCCCTGCTGTACGCGGAGAAGGCCGGCGTTCACGAGGGTTTTGATCGCCTCGCGGATGGTGGAGCGGCCCACGCCGTACTGCTTCATGAGCTCCGGCTCGATGGGCAGTTTGTCGCCAATCTTGTATACACCTTTGGCAATCTGCTCCTGCAGGGCACTGGCCACTTCATCTGCCAGGGAACGTTTTTTTATGACGGCATTATTCATCATATCATCTGATGATTGCAAAGCTAATACATTTTATGAGAATGTCAAGGCCATGCAAAAACCTTAACTTAGATGGCGCAAAATGCTAAAATTATTAGATCGGCAGATCGATAAAACACTTCAATATTTATAAGATGTTAGCACGGACAACGGAAAAATTCATATTGCAACTGGGAGAAAATAATCACAAAGAATGGTTTGACGCGCACCGGGACGAGTACCTGGCGGCAAAGGCGGACTACGAAAATACTGTGCAGCAGATCCTGGACGGCCTGGCTATGCAGGACGCCTCGATGGAGAACCTGCAGGTCAAGGACTGCGTGTTCCGCATTTATAAAGATGTGCGTTTTTCAAAAGATAAGACCCCTTACAAAACCAATATGGGCGCAGCCTTCCAGGCAGGCGGAAAGAAGTCGCTCCGTGCAGGCTACTACTTTCACTACGAGCCGGGTGGGCATAGTTTTGCAGGTGGCGGCCTCTGGATGCCAGCGGCGCCTGAGTTGAAAAAAGTGAGACAGGAAATTGATTACAACTTCGACGAGTTTCAATACATCGTCTCCGGTAAGAATTTCAAAAAATACTTTGGAGTGTTAGGCGGGGAAACACTTAAGACCAATCCCCAGGGGTACACCGCCGATAACCCGGCCATTGCTGTTTTGAGGCACAAAAGTTTTACAGTAGACCGCCATCTTACGGATGAAACCTGCACGAAGCTCGGATTGGTAAAAGAGATCCTGCAAAGTTTTGCAGCGATGCAACCCTTACTGGCATTCCTGAACCGCGCATTGGAATAGGGGACCTGGTTTCATGTACTTGCACGGCGGGCACGGCCTGCTGTGCTAAGATAGCAGTGCTGACGGTAAAAATTTAGTTTTTGTGAATAACGAACTCGAAGGGGCGCGCCTTGCGATTCTTGAGCAGGGATTCTTTTTCAACCTTGTTGTGTGCAAATTTTTGTGTGTACACGTTTGCCACTTCAATGATCGGAATGATGCCGTCCAGGGTGTCTTTCTGATCTACGATCGTCATGATCCGGGAAACCTGTGAGGAGAAATTGTTAGACCATTCTTCGGTAAACTTTTGCATTAACAGCAGCTCGCGATTGGTGTTCGTTTTCATAGGTTAGGATTTTTGAAACTTAGGATTTTAGGATTTAAATAGTTTTCAATTCGACTTCGGAAACGATCCAAGCTGTTTAGTGCCCGGGTGCATAGGATTATGTTACCAAAGTTGTACGAAATCCTGCAGATTTCAATACTACTTCCGTGTAGTTTTTCGTTGTATTACTTTAATAAAATATTGAATATGTTGAAAATAACCTGGTTTTCATCCTTGCTTTTCTGCGGTTATTTCAAGGATTTGCTGATTTATTGAATAAAAAAGCATCAAACTGTCGTGAAAGTCGTGTTAGACGGGCTTTTTTGGCATGGCTGCCATATGTATACAGTCCAGGAATTAGACAAATCGTAGGGGCGTGCGCGTTATTAAAATGCTGGTTTTCAGGACATGCTGATCGCAGGGGAAATAATCAATATAGCTTACTAATTGAGGATGTTAATTTAATACATGTAGACAGTGAAGGTATAATATGAAAAAAGGTCCCGGCACTGCACCGGGACCTTTTATATTTTTTTGCTTTTGGGAACACGTGTTTTTACAACATGTGCTTACCCGCCAGGTACTCCGCAATCTGCACTGCGTTCGTAGCGGCTCCCTTGCGCAGGTTGTCAGACACTATCCAGAGGTTGATGGTCTTATCCTGGGTCTCATCCCGGCGGATGCGGCCTACAAATACCTCGTCGCGGTCGTGAGCGTCCTTGGGCATGGGGTATTTGGCATTGGCCGGGTCGTCTACTACTACCACGCCAGGGGTATGTTCCAGGATGGAGCGTACTTCGGCGAGGTCGTATTCCTTGTTGAATTCCACGTTTACGGCTTCACTGTGGCCGCCTATTACGGGGATGCGCACGGTGGTGGCGGTTACTTTAATATTGTCATCGCCCATGATCTTCTTGGTTTCGTTCACCATTTTCATTTCTTCCTTGGTGTAACCATTGTCCGTGAAGACATCGATCTGGGGAATTACGTTCAGGTCTATCTGGTGGGCGTAGGCTTTTTCACCTTCCACGCCGGCGCGCTCGTTCATCAGCTGGGTCACAGCCTTTACGCCGGTACCGGTTACAGACTGGTAGGTGGATACCACTACGCGTTTAATGCCATATTTCTTGTGCAGGGGATTGAGCACCAGCACCATCTGTATGGTAGAACAGTTGGGATTGGCAATGATCTTGTCGGCCGCGGTGAGGGTGTCTCCATTGATCTCAGGTACCACCAGTTTCTTGGTAGGGTCCATGCGCCAGGCAGAGGAGTTGTCGATCACGGTGATGCCGGCTTCGGCAAATTTGGGCGCCCATTCCAGGGAGGTGGAACCGCCTGCGGAGAAGATCGCTACGTTAGGTTGGAGCGCGATGGCCGTGGTCGCGCTCACAATCTTGTAAGACTTGCCCTTAAATGTTACTTCCTTACCCACAGATTTTTCTGAGGCTACGGGAATCAATTCGGTCACGGGGAAATTCCGCTCCGCCAACACTTGTAACATTTTTGAGCCTACCAGGCCGGTAGCTCCTACAACGGCAACTTTCATTTTTTTATGTGGTTTTAAAATTAGGAACGTAAAATTAATGCTAAACCCCCGTTTTTTTGCAGCGCCCGGCGATTTTTAGCGGAAATACAGGCTAACCCTTGGTTTTGGGTGGATATTTAGAGAAAATCAAAGGAAAAAGCGGAGGGCGCCAGGCCTGTTTCACCCAGTGACGGGGCCGCTGGAGATAGAAAAACAGTTTTTTTTCATTGCAATCCATTGCTTTTACCCATTAACAATTTTGAAGGATTTGGGATGGAATTTAAGCGGACCATTGTGCCTCACTAAAAATTGTTTTGCTCAACCCTCATTGTTTATGTGGACAACCCTGTTACGTGCGCAGACCATTGCTGCCGCGCTTTTGTTAACTGTTTTATGCTGTATAGCACCTGGGATAATGGCCCAGGATTTCCGCGAAGATTTTAGTAACGGCCTGCCGGCCAATGCCTGGCGCGGTACGGACACCGCCTGGATAGTGGAGGATGGCAAGCTGCAAAGTCATTGGGAGCAGGCTAAGAGCAGCTTTTACCTGGGTACTGCGGAAGTACATGCGGCGGATAGCTGGCAGTGGTGGATGAAACTGGGCTTCAATCCATCCTCGCAAAACTATGTGGATGTATTCCTCGTGGCGGATACGCTGAATTTATTATCGCCGGTGGTGAGCGGCTATTTTGTGCGCGCGGGAAATACCGCGGACGAAGTGAGCCTTTATCACGTGGTGAAAGGCCAGGCGCCGGTGAAGGTGATCGATGGACTGGACGGCCTGTTGAACCATGCTTCAAACATAGTGCAGGTAAGGGTTTCAAGGCACGGAGGGCATTGGTATTTACAATGCGGTACCGGGGCAGTAGCAACGTGGGATACGGTGCGCACCGCGGTTGACAGCAGTGGTGGCGCGCAGGGTTATTTTGGCTTTGCAGTGAAGCAATCAACGGCTTCATTTTTTGATAAGCATTACTTTGATGACGTGGTTACCGGTGCTTGGCCGGATACGACGCAAACGCCACCGGGGACGCCGCCTGACACGACGCAAACGCCACCGGTGACGCCGCCTGATACGACCACCCCATCGCCGCCGGATACCACGCAAACGCCACCGGTGACGCCGCCTGATACGACCACGCCATCGCCGCCGGATACCACGCAAACGCCACCGGTGACGCCGCCTCCAGCGCATGTTTCAGGACGGGAACCTTTATTATACGATGTCGTCATACATGAAATACTTACAGATCCATCGCCACCTGCAGGGTTACCACCTTACCGGTTTATTGAGCTAAAGAACCGGAGTGGGGACACTATACAACTGCAAGGCTGTGTACTTGCAGATGCTATACGACGGTGTGTTGTACCTGCATATGCATTACCACCAGATAGCCTTTTGATCATTTGCGACAAAGATGCGGACAGCAGCTATCGCAGGCTGGGGGCTACTTTGAGCGTACCGGCATTTCCTGCATTCAAAACCGCGGATACCATTGTGTTGCGCAATGCACATGATGCGTTGCTGCATGTTATTGCATATGGTAAGGAAACCTACCATAACGACGCGTATGCAAAAGGAGGCCACAGCCTGGAAATGATAGATGTCTCAACACCTTGCAGCATGGCAGAAAACTGGACCGCATCCACCGCCGCAATGGGCGGCACACCTGGTCATGGAAATGCAGCTGATGGCCATATCTCCCCGGTAGTACCAGACCTGTTACAGGCATTTCCGGCAGACAGCCTGCACTTGTTGCTAAGTTTTGCTGCAACCCTGGACAGTGCCACAGCAAACGGTTTGGAGCATTATCACTTCCAGGGAGGCCGGTTGAAGGTTGTTAAAGCAACTGTACGCACGCCGCTTTGCAATGAGGTAGTACTCACTTTGCAAACGCCTTTGCAGCAGGATAGTTTGTATGTACTTACTACCACCGGCATTACAGATTGCAATGGGCTGGAAAGCGGGGTGAAAAATGAAGCAGCCATCGCACTCACTGCCGTACCAGACAGCCTGGACGTGGTTTTCAACGAAGTGATGTATGATCCCGCGCCAGGCATGCCCCAGTTCATTGAGCTATATAACCGCAGTAATCATGCAGTGGACCTCTCGCATGTATTTTTGATCATGCTGGACAAAGAAGGCAATGAAAGGCCCGGCCTGCGGCTGGTGGCCAAGCCACTACTGCTGATGGGTGGCGCCTATGCCATTGTGAGCAATGATCCGCAGGCGCTTTGCAGGCAGGCCATTTGCGGGATGGATGGGCCGCGGTTAACGGTACACCTGCCGGCGTTATCAAATGAGGGTGCTGCCATGCGGCTGCGGTATGATACTGCAGGACTGGATGCATTTGCCTACTCACCGGAGATGCAGTTTGAATTATTGACCGGGGCTAAAGGAATTTCCCTGGAACGCATAGACCCGGATAAACCTACACAAAACGCGGGCAACTGGCACTCTGCCGCGGCAGATGCAGGCTACAGCACGCCAGGGCGTAAAAACTCGCAGGCCATGCCGGTGCCCGGGCAGGCCAGCGGTTGGAGTGTGACACCAGCCACCTTTTCGCCGGATCTTGATGGGATGGACGATCTGGCCGTTATCCATTACGTGATGCCATTGCCCGGCTTTGTGGGGAATATCACTCTTTTTGATGCAAATGGGCACGCGGTGCGGGAGCTGGTGCGGAATAGCCTGTTAGGGACAGAAGGTAAATTTACCTGGGACGGGCTGGGTGATAACAGGCGGACATTACCGGCAGGTATTTATATAATATATGTCATGGTATTTGACCGGGGTGGTACTGTGAAATACTGGAAACAGCCGCTGGTACTCGCCATGAAACTGCAATAAGAACAGCGGGCAAAGCTGTTGGGAACCGGCATGAGCGGCCCTGATACTTGAAAAACAACGCATGGATTCCCGTAGGATTCCGTTTGTTAAGGCGGCGGCTCGGTAAAAGTAATGCACCCCGCCGCTGCCTGTAATGGTGGCGAATAGCCAGACAAAACGATGCGCCCGGCGCCTGCCGCCGTCATATGTGGGCCTGAAATAAGACCCTCCACCCGGCTGCCAGCCCGGAAACGATCCCGTTTTTGCCCTCGATACCCACTTCAACCACCTTAACCAGGTCAATTTTTTCAGCAGCGGCCGCCGCTGCTAAATCACTGCGGGCTAACTGCTTATCCGGGAGAAAGGGCTGTTTTATCCGGTGCGGAAAACAAGGTCTTCCGTTTCAGGGCATTGGCCAATAATTAATTTTTTTATATTTGCCCTTCCAAAAAAATTGAATATGCAGTATAGAGAGATTGTTGCAATAACCGGCCTCGGCGGTTTGTACCAATTGATAGCTAGTAAACAGGACGGCGCTATCGTTAAGTCGCTCGAAGATAAAAGCTCCCGCTTTGTGTCTTCCCGCATCCACAACTTTACCCCCCTGGAAAGCATCGAAGTATTTACAACCGGTGATAACGTGAACCTGGTAGCTGTGTTCAAAGCGATGGACGAAAGCGCCACCGCTCAGCCAGATGCCAAGGCAGACAACAATGCCATCAAAGCATACTTCAAGACCGTATTCCCCTCTTTTGACGAAGAGCGCGTATACGTGAGCGATATGAAGAAAATGGTAAAATGGTTTGGTATTCTGAAAGCCAATGAACTCCTCAACTTTGAAGAGATCCAGGCTGCCAGTGAAGAAGCTGCTGAGGCTGCTCTCGTAGAAGTGGACGCCGCTCCTGCTGCCGAAGAAAAGCCCGCCAAGAAAGCCACCCGTAAAAAGGCAGAAGTAGCTGAAGGTGAAGAAGCCCCCGCTGAAAAACCGAAAAAAGCTGCCGCCAAGAAAGCAGCTGCTCCCGCTGCAGAAGGCGAAGAAGCACCGGCGCCCAAGCCTAAGAAGGCTGCCGCTAAGAAAAAGAAAGAAGAAGAGTAATCACGCTATTCTCATAACATTTGCAGGACAACGTTTGCTGGAGTTACCGGCAAACGTTGTTTGCGTTTTGAGCTCCACCGTGCTAACTTTTCATTGCCCGGCCCATACCCGACCTGCCAACAAACGCTGTTTGCGTTTTAAACAGTCCCTGCAGATTTAACTTTTCATTTTCCCACATCTTCCTGTACATTGCGGACCTGGTAAGCCCGGATTTAAAACATTATTTTAATACAATGAACACAGCAACCGCACATATCAAAAAAGCCCCCCGGCACTTTCTGCCCGAAGACTTTACTGTAACCACCTGGGACGCCCTGCAACCCTATTTTCAGGACCTGCAGGAGCGCCCGCTGGACAGCACCGCCGCCCTGGAAAAATGGCTGCTGGACATCAGCGAACTGGAAGCCGTAGTGAGCGAAGACGCCTGCTGGCGTCAGATCAAAATGACCTGCGATACCACCGATCCCAAACTGGAAGAGGCTTTCACCTACTTCTGCATGGAAATACAGCCCAAGATGCAACCCGTGGCAAATGAACTGAACCAGCGCCTGCTGGACAGCCCCTTTGCCGCCGGGCTTTCCAAGCCTGGCTTTTCCATTTACCTGCGCAACACCCGCAACCAGGTATCACTCTACCGTGAGGCAAACGTGCCGCTCTTTGCAGAACTGAGTGTTATGGCCCAGCAGTACGGCGTGATCTCCGGCAAGATGACCATTAAGGTAAATGACAAAGAATACACCTTGCAGCAGGCCGCCAAGTTCCTGGAGGGTAGCGACCGCACCCTGCGGGAAGAAGTGTACCGCAAGACCATGGACCGCCGCCTGCAAGACCGGGCTGCCCTGGATAAGCTCTACACAGACCTGGTGCAGAAACGCCAGCAGGTAGCGGTGAACGCCGGTTTTGAGAACTACCGCGATTACAAGTTCCGCGAACTGGGCCGCTTTGATTATACCAAAGAAGACTGCTTCCAGTTTCACGCTGCGGTGCGTGAGCACATTGTGCCCCTGGTGAAGAAAAGCCTGCAGCGCCAGAAGGCTAAATTGGGCCTGGATGTGCTCCGTCCCTGGGATACAGAGGCGGAACCGGCAGGCACCAAGCCCCTGGAACCTTTCCACACGGGTGAAGAACTGGTGAATAAAGCCATTTCCACCTTTGACGCGCTGGATCCCTTCTTTGGCGAGTGCCTCCGCGTAATGAAAAGCATGGGCCGCCTGGACCTCGAAAGCCGCATTGGTAAAGCCCCCGGCGGTTATAACTGCCCCCTGGCGGAAACCGGTGTGCCTTTCATTTTCATGAACGCCGCCGGCCAGATGAAAGACCTCACCACTATGGTGCACGAAGGTGGCCATGCCGTGCATTCATTCCTCAGCCATCCCCTGTCATTGAGCGCGTTCAAGGAATACCCGATGGAAATAGCAGAAGTGGCCAGCATGAGCATGGAGCTCTTTACCATGGACCACTGGGACATCTTCTTCAGCGATGCGGAAGAACTGAAGCGCGCCAAGCTGCAACAGCTGGAGCGCTCCATTACCATCTTCCCCTGGATAGCTACCATCGATAAGTTCCAGCATTGGGTCTATGAGCATCCGCAACACACGGAAGCGGAGCGTACCGCTGCCTGGTTACAGATCCTGGAAGAGTTTTCGCCCAACGAGGTAGACTTTTCCGGCCTGGAAGAAGGCCGGGCCGCCAGTTGGCAGCGCCAGTTGCATCTGTTTGAAGTGCCGTTCTATTATATCGAATATGGCATCGCCCAGTTGGGCGCCATCGCCATGTGGAAACAATACCGCGAGAACAAGGCCCAGGCCCTGGAAAACTACCAGCGCGCACTGGCCCTCGGCAACACGGTGTCCCTGCCGGAGCTTTACAAAGCCGCTGGTATCCGCTTTGATTTCTCCCCTGCTTACGTGAGGGAGCTGGCTGATTTTGTGCAGGAGGAAATAGATAAATTGTAGGTCCATTGGCGCCAAGCGCTGTAGCTAGGCATTAAAGAGGCGGCATCTTCCCGGATGCCGCCTCTTGTTTTGTGGGTTATAATCGCTTTAATAATTTCTTCGCATACTTATAATACCGGTAACCCTATTTGCACTTCGGGCATACCCCGCTCACGATCACCGCTACGTTGCTGGCGGCATAGCCGGTGGGGAGCTGAATGGCGGGAATGTCGATTTCTTCCAGGCACAGGGTACTATCGCATTGCTTGCACTTGAAGTGGATGTGATGGTCTTCGTGGTGATGTTCGGAGCAGTCCTTGCACAGGGCGTAGTGAATGTTACTGTCTGTGGTGGGGATCTTATGGATAATGCCTTTGTCCAGGAAGGTCTGGAGGGTGCGGTACACCGTTACCCGGTCAAAGTGGGCGCCTTCCAGTTTTTCAAAATCGTGGTGCTCCAGGGCGCCATCGGCAGTGAAAAACAGTTCCAGGATGCGCAGCCTGGTTTCGGTCACACTTAGTTTGCTGATACGCAGCAGTTCCTTGATCTTATCTATATACCCGGTGGTCATGGGATGGCTGTTTTGTTGGGTGCAGGGTCCGTAAGCTTACGCAGGCGTTGGAATGCCTGGGCTATGAACGGGCTGATGAAAGTGGCTGGCGCGGCATATCCGGCAAAGTGACGGAACCAGCTGGTAAGATCTTCCGGCAGTAGCCAGTAGCACAGGGCGCACAGCAGCAGGTAAGTGCCACAGTTCAAAACGGCCACCTGCAAGGCGCGGTATTTCCAGGATCCTTTCAGCCCAAAATACAATACCAGCAGCGTGATGGCATAGAAGGCCAGCATGCGGAACACGTTCATTTCCACGGCATCGCGGAGGGCCTGGCGGTAGTTCCAGTCTATGAAACCATGGTTCTGCAGGGCATGTGCCAGGTATTCTGTTTCATAACACAGTATGCAGAGCAGGGTTTCTATGAGATACAGGGCCAGCAGGTAGGTGGCTATGCGCAGGAATCTGTTCATGCTTATTTTTCTGCCATCAACCTGGCGATGTCGGTATTCAGTTTATCGATGTCGCTGCTCTTGGTGCCTTCATACAGGCCGCGGATGCGGGCGTCTTTGTCTACCAGGGCAAACCACTGGGTATGCACAAAGTCGTCCGGGCCGGCGTCTGTACCGTCATCCACCATGTAGCTTTCCCGGGCCAGTTTATACAGCTGGCGCTTGTTGCCGGTGAGGAACCACCAGTTCCTGCTGTCGGCCCCGTGCTTCTCTGCGTAGGCCTTGAGGGCGGGTACACTGTCATTGTCCGGGTCTTCCGTATGGGAGAGGATAAGGAAATCGGGGTTGTCCTTGTATTTGGCGTACACCTTTTCCATATTGGCGTTCATCTTGGGGCAAATGCCTTTGCAGGTGGTAAAGAAATATTCCACCACGTAGGTTTTGCCTTTCACGTCTGCATTGGTAATGGTGCGGCCGTCCTGGTTAATGAAGGAAAAAGATTCCACGGTATGCCCTGGGCCCAGGATGGGCAGGTGTTCCACATTCTTAATCGTTCCGTTGGTCTGGTAAATCGCAAATCCGGCATAGGCAAGGAAGGCGACAGACAGGAGCGCAAAGAAGGAAATATAAAAAAAAGCCTTTTTTGATACGCGCATGCTGATGCAGTTTAGAACACAAAGTTCCGGTCTGCGGGCCAATTCCCCAAAGAAAAATATTACAGTTTCAGCCCCAGCTTAATGCCGAACTGGATGCTGGGCAGTACGCTTACCAGGCGTCCGTGGTCCAGGTTGGCCGTGCCGTTGTCGTTGTGGTAGGTGTTGTAATGATAGATCTTGGTGCGGATACCAATGCCAATGTAGGGATCTACCACCAGGCGGTTATGGGTTACCTGGCGGCCTACCAGGAGCTGGAGGCCATACACATCCTTGTTGCCGGAGTTCTTATAATCGGTATTGCCAATGGTCACGTGCTCGTGCGGATAGAAGATGCGTTTATACAGCAGCACGGGCTCAAAGTAGGTGCCACCGGCGGAGGGGATCACGGTATTGGTCTGCTTGGGTGGCACAATATACCAGCGCAGCCCTGCCCGGAAGCCAAGTCCCACGGCATCTACATACTGGTGGGTGCTGATGTCAGGTTTTCTCTGGCCAATGTCCACCCGTTCCAGCAGCACATAATCAGGATAGTCTGTATAAATGCCGCTGATACCCAGTTCCAGGCTCACTTTGGGGGAAATCACCTGTTCCAGGGAGATGTCCAGTTCATTAATGAGCGTGGCAGGGTTTATTTTAATGAATGTACTTTTCGGGAACGGCCTGCTGGTGTCCTGGGCATGGGCTTGCGTAATGGCGAAAAAACAAAGCAGCAGAGCGGCAAATATGCTTTTCATAAGTTAAGTACCGGCTTTTAAAAACGAGTTGCTGTAGCAGCAGAAGGGGGCTTGTTACTGGGGCAACTGGGACAATAATCGTTCCACAATCACCGGGTACCACTGGTGTTCCAGCAGGTGGATCTTCTGGGCCAGGGTGGCCGGAGTATCGTCGGGCGTAATGGTACAACGCTCCTGGAGGATGGGAGCACCTTCATCGTAAAACTCGTTCACGTAGTGGATGGTGATGCCGCTTTCGGTTTCCCCGGCGGCAATCACTGCTTCGTGTACAAAGTTGCCATACATGCCTTTACCCCCATATTTGGGCAGCAGGGCAGGGTGTATATTAATGATACGCTGGGGGAATGCCTGTACCAGGTTGGCTGGCACTTTCCAAAGGAAACCGGCCAGCACCACGAAGTCGATGTGGCGGGCTTTCAGTTCTTTTATATAAGTGTCTGTGTTCAGGAACAGCTGACGGTCCAGCAGGAGGGTGGGGATGCCGTATTCGGCCGCAATGTCCAGTACGCCGGCCCCCGGCTTGTTGCACACGATGAGGCTTACCCTGGCCAGGGGCGAGTGCTGGAAGTGGCGGATGAGCTGGCGGGCGTTACTCCCTGCTCCTGAAGCGAATATGGCGATCTGTTTCAACACGGTCCTTTTTAGTAGGCTGCAAAAATAAGCACGGTAAACACAAAATGAATGGTGTATCTTGTATAAACTATTAATCCACCCTATTTTTGAAGCTTGGAAGCGATTTTTATTGCACTTTTGCAGGGTACGGAAATCCGGGAATGCGACTGGACATATTCCCTGCTCCTATGGGAGCGCCACCAATAAGGTTATAGCAAAGCGAATTTTATTACCATTATAAGCGATGTCCCGGGGGTAAGAAAAAACCTGACAAAAGTCATTAAACAAGGGGACTTTCATCAACGGAACATTCAAAGCTGATCAGGGGGCATACTATAAAACCCTAATCCACAGTACATTTTAGCCTGCTTACTTATCCACAGGCACAGCGGACATATAGAAAGAGTTTATATGGAATTCTGGCTGATAAGTAAGAAAGGGAATAGATAAGAATAAGCTGTAATCCGCCACTGCGGGCACTTTCGGGGCACGTAGTTTAACAAGGGAGTTGATTATTACAAGCAATTAATTTTTTTAATTCCTTTGTGGATTGTCAATATTCTGTCTTATTTTTGTGGGCACTTTTAAGAATCTAGTGAGAAACTTAGGTCAAATCTAAATTATATAGGCTGTGTATCGTCGTGTTTCCAATCATTTGCGCAAGCAATTTGTGAGTGTGCTTATCCTATGCGCGGGACTGTTGTTCGCGTTCTCTTCAACTGCGAACGCTGCAGACGCGGCTAAGGGTAAGGCCATATTCCAGCAAAACTGTGCTACTTGTCACAATGTATTTAAGAAGGTAACCGGCCCTGCATTGCAAGGTGTGGTGGATCGTTGGAACGGCGACGTAAAGAAGCTGCACCAGTGGGTTCACAACTCTGCATCTGTACTGGCTTCCGGTGATGTTTACGCCAATGGCCTCTTTAAAGAGTACAACGGCCAGCAGATGCCTGCTTTCCCGGCCCTGTCTGATGATGACATTGACAACGTACTGGAGTACATTAAAACTGCGACGCCTCCTGTGGCCGCAACCGCAGCTACTGCCGCTACCGGTGGTGAAGCTGGCCAGGAAGAAGGTGGTAATAACAGCCTGCTGTTCGGTATCATCACCCTGGTACTGGCGGTAGTAGCGCTGATCCTGCTGCAGATCAACTCTAACCTGAACAAGCTGGCCGCTGATAAAGAAGGCGTAGCTGTTCCGGAGCCTGTTCCCTTCTACAAGAACAAGGCCTACATCGCACTCGTGATCTTCCTCCTCTTTATTATCGGTGGTTACTACACCATCAATGGCGCTATCAGCCTGGGTCGTCAGAAAGACTACCAGCCTGCCCAGCCTATCTTCTACTCCCACAAAGTACACGCAGGTATCAACCAGATCAACTGCCTGTACTGCCACGCTGGTGCTGAGAAGAGCAAGCATGCCATGATCCCCTCTGAGAACATCTGTATGAACTGCCACAAGGCGATCAACGAATACCATGGCCCTGACCTCGTAACCGTAGAGGGCAAGCGCGTAAATGGTACCGCTGAGATCCAGAAGCTGTACGATGCAGTGGGTTGGGATAAGGAAAAAGGCAAATACACCAAACCCGGCCAGCCGATCGCTTGGAACCGCATTCACCAACTGCCCGACCACGTATACTTCAACCACTCTCAACACGTAGTAGCTGGTAAACAGCAATGCCAGACCTGCCACGGTCCTATCCAGGAAATGGATGAAGTGAAACAGTTCGCTGAGCTGTCCATGGGCTGGTGTATCAACTGCCACCGTACTACCAAAGTACAGTTCACCGAAAATAAATACTACTCCATCTTCACCAAGCTGCACGACGACGTGAAAGCCGGTAAGATCGACAGTGTAACGGTAGAACAAGTAGGTGGTACCGAGTGCCAGAAATGTCACTACTAATCCGCAACATCTGATAAGGAAAGGGCGCCATGTGCGCCCTCTATAGAAACATCAATTTATTATAACGTAACTCGTAATAAACCATGGAGCAAAAAAAGTATTGGAAAAGCTTGGAAGAGTTGCACAATACCAATGCACATAAAGCGGCTGTTGAGAATGAGTTCTCCAGTGAACTGCCTTTTGAAGAGAGTGAGGGCCTGTTGAGCAGTGTGACTCCCCGCCGTGACTTTTTGAAATACCTCGGCTTCACCACGGCGGCAGCCACCATCGCTGCCAGCTGCGAAATGCCTGTAAATAAAGCGATCCCCTACGTAAACAAACCGGAAGAGATCACGCCTGGTGTTCCCAACTACTATGCCTCTACCTACGCCATCGACGGTGAATATGTACCGGTAGTAGTAAAGACCCGTGAAGGCCGTCCCATCAAAATTGAAGGTAACACCCTTTCTTCCATCACGGAAGGTGCTACCACCGCCCGTGTACAAGGTTCTGTACTGAGCCTGTACGATACGGCCCGCCTGCGTTTCCCGACCATCGGCAAAGCAGAGGCCAACTGGGCTGAGGTAGACAAGCAGGTGATGGCTGCACTGAGCGGTGGCCCGGTAGTATTACTGAGCAACACTTTTTCCAGCCCCACCACCAAGAAACTGATCGGTGAGTTCCTGGCTAAATATCCCGGCTCCCGCCACGTAACCTACGATGCCGTATCTTACTCCGGCCTCCTGGATGCAAACCTGGCTGCCCATGGCAAGCGCGTTATCCCCTCTTACCACTTTGAAAATGCCAAAGTGATCGTGAGCCTGGGTGCCGACTTCCTGGGTACCTGGCTGAACCCCGCAGAATTTGCCAAGCAATATTCCAAAACCCGCAAGATCAATGCTGAAAAGCCGGAAATGAGCCAACACTTCCACTTTGAAAGCATGATGAGCATCTCCGGTGCCAATGCGGACTACCGTTACGCACACAAGCCTTCTGAGACCAACGCCCTGGCCCTGGCACTGTACAGCGCCCTGGGTGGTGCGGTAAGCGCTCCTGCCATTGCAGACAGCCGCCTGGCCGCTGGTGTGAAAGATGCAGCCAAGGCCCTGCAGGCTGCCGGCGGCAAAGCCCTGGTAGTAAGCGGCAGCAACGATGTGGATGTACAAACCATTGTAGCTGCGATCAACGATAAGATCGGCGCTAACGGCAACACCATCGACTGGAATATAACCAGCAACTACCGCGAAGGCAACGATGCCGAAATGGTAGCCCTGGTAGAAGATATGAAGGCAGGCCGCGTAAACACCCTGCTGGTGTACAACGCAAACCCTGCTTACGATTACTTTGACGCCGCCGGCTTTACCCAGGGCCTGGCCAAGGTAAAGAACAGCGTATCCTTCAACGACCGCCGTGATGAGACCACGGAACTGTGCAAGATCGCTGCCCCTGACCACCACTACCTGGAAAGCTGGAATGATGCGGAAGGTAAAACCGGCCACTACAGCTTTACACAGCCCACCATCGCTCCCCTGTTCAAGACCCGCGCATTCCAGGACGCACTGCTCACCTGGAGCGGCAGCACCACTACCTGGGCTGACTACCTGAAACAGGAATGGATCACCCGTCTGGGTGGCCAGGAAGCATGGGACAAGACCCTGCAGGATGGTATCATTGAACCCGCTGCTGCTGCATTGGGTGGTGCCACCTTTGCCGGTAATGTGAATGATGCAGCTGCAAAACTGGGCAACAGCAAGAAAGGTGGCCAGTATGAAGTAGTGTTCTACGAAAAAGTAGCTATCGGTAACGGCCGCTTTGCCAACAACCCCTGGTTGCAGGAAATGCCCGACCCCATCACCAAAGCCACCTGGGACAACTATGCCTGCGTATCCAATACGCTGGCTAAGAACCTGGCCAACACCGTGCTGGGTGACGACTATGAAGTGCACAACGACAAAAAAGTTCTGAAAATAACGGTAAACGGTAAGGCGGTAGAACTGCCGCTGGTGATCGTTCCCGGCATCCACCCGGATGTGGTGGCGATTGCCGTAGGTTACGGCCGCAGCAAACAGGAACTGGTAGGTAAAGCTGCCGGTGAACGTGGTGCGAACGTTTATCCCATGGTAAGCTACAACGGTAAGAGCTTTGACTACTTTGCGGTAAATGCAACGGTGGAAAACACCGGCGCTGATTTCCCGGTGGCCAGAACCCAAACCCACAACAGCCTGGAGGGCCGCCCCATCGTAAAGGAAACCACCCTGGAAGCGTTCATCAAGAACCCGAAAGAGGTGAACGAAGACCGCGAAGAACTGGCCCATTATGGACCCGACTTCCGCTCTGACGCGACCATCTATCCCAAAGGTGTGTACACTTACCCCGGCATCAAATGGGGTATGTCCATCGACCTGAACTCCTGCATTGGTTGCGGTTCCTGCACCATTGCCTGCCAGTCTGAGAATAACGTATCTGTAGTAGGTAAAGACCAGGTAGCCCTGGGCCACGAAATGCACTGGATCCGCATCGACCGTTACTTCAGCGGTGATGAGAACAACCCAGAGGTGGTGTTCCAGCCTATGCTTTGCCAGCATTGCGATAACGCACCCTGCGAAAACGTGTGCCCGGTGTCTGCAACGAACCACAGCTCTGAAGGTATCAACCAGATGGCTTACAACCGTTGCATCGGTACCCGTTACTGCGCTAACAACTGCCCGTACAAAGTACGCCGCTTCAACTGGAGAGACTGGAATGGTGCAGATAGCATGGCAGACAACCTGTACGATGTTGCCGATATGAACGACAACCTGACCCGCATGGTACTTAATCCCGATGTAGTAATGCGTAGCCACGGTACCATGGAAAAATGCTCCTTCTGCGTACAGCGCCTGCAGGATGCTAAACTGAGTGCGAAGAAAGCCGGCCGTCCATTGAAGGATGGTGAAGCCAGAACTGCGTGCCAGACCGGTTGTCCCACCAACGCTATCGTATTCGGTAACGTGAATGACCACGAAAGTGAGATCTTCAAAGTACGCAACGAGCTGCAAAAAGAGCGCCTCTACTACGTGCTGGAAGAAACCCACACCCTGCCTTCTGTGAGCTACCTGGCTAAGATCCGTAACAAGGCTGGCAAGGAAGAGAAAGCTGAAGCGTAAGCTGTATAAATAACGAATACGAGAATCGAAGAAAACATAAAGTAAAAAGTCGGGGGTAATGCCCCGGCTAAAAGCTTAAAGAACTATGCATTTAAAGTACGAATCCACACTGAGAGAGCCTCTGGTTGATGGGGTGAAGGATTATCACCAGGTAACCGAAGATATCATCAGCCCCATTGAGGCCAAGCCTGGTAAACTTTGGTATGTGGGCCTGGTAATTTCCATCTGCCTCCTGTGTTTTGGCGTATTCTCCGTAACCTGGGAAGTGTATTATGGTACAGGTGTGTGGAACCTGAATAAGACTGTTGGTTGGGGTTGGGACATCACCAACTTCGTATGGTGGGTAGGTATCGGTCACGCCGGTACGCTGATCTCTGCGATCCTCCTGCTGTTCCGTCAAGGCTGGCGTACCGGTGTAAACCGTGCGGCGGAAGCGATGACCATCTTTGCGGTAATGTGCGCCGGTCAGTTCCCGATCTTCCACATGGGTCGTGTATGGATGGGCTTTTTCGTATTGCCTTACCCGAACACCCGCGGTCCGCTCTGGCCCAACTTTAACTCGCCCCTGCTCTGGGATGTGTTCGCGATCTCTACTTACTTCACCGTTTCCCTCCTGTTCTGGTACTCCGGCCTGATCCCCGATTTTGCCACCGTACGTGACCGCGCCAAGACTAAATTGCGCAAACTGCTGTATGGCATTGCATCCTTCGGCTGGACCGGTTCCACCAAACACTGGCAACGTCATGAAAGCCTGTCGCTGGTACTGGCAGGCCTGTCTACCCCCCTGGTACTTTCCGTACACACCATCGTATCTTTTGACTTTGCTACTTCCGTAATTCCCGGCTGGCACACCACGATCTTCCCGCCTTACTTCGTTGCGGGTGCGATCTTCTCCGGTTTCGCGATGGTACAAACACTCCTGATCATTACCCGTAAAATACTGGGCCTGGAAGAATACATCACCGTAGGGCACATGGAAGCCATGAACAAGGTGATTGTACTGACCGGTTCTGTAGTAGGTTGTGCTTATCTGACAGAGCTTTTCATGGCATGGTACTCCGGAAATCCTTATGAATTTGCTGAGTTCTACAAATACCGCGCTGCTGGCCCCCTGGGCTGGTCTTACTGGATCATGATGAGCTGTAACGTGATCTCCCCGCAGATCTTCTGGTTCCGTAAGCTGAGAAGAAGCGTACTGGTTACTTTCATCATGTCTATCATCGTGAACATTGGTATGTGGTTCGAACGTTTCGTGATCATCTGTACTTCCCTGTACCGTGATTACCTGCCCTCCAGCTGGATTTACTACCGCCCGGCCTGGCCCGAGGTTGGTTTCTACCTGGGTACCTTCGGCCTGTTCTTCACCTGCTACTTCCTGTTTGCAAAATACTTCCCGGTTATCGCGGTTGCTGAAATCAAGCACGTACTGAAAACCACCGGCAAAAGCTTCAAAGAGGACATGGAGAAGTACGAAGAATTGCCGGCAGAACAATTTGCTCACGACGTGGCACACCACTAGTAGCTGGATCAAGAACGAGACAATTATTTTTGAAGATTTTGAATTTATCGACATATGGCTGTTAAAAAATTTGTTGTAGGCAGTTTCGGTGATGAGGCGGTATTGTTCCCGGCGGTGAAGAAAGTACGTACGGCTGGTTACAAGATCCACGATATCTATACACCGTTCCCGGTGCATGGCCTGGACCATGCCATGGGGCTGCGTGAGACAAGCCTGCACACAGCAGGTTTTGTATACGGCATCACCGGTACCACTACGGCACTGAGCTTCATGAGCTGGGTGTTTAACGTAGACTGGCCGCTGAACATTGGTGGCAAGCCGCATTTTCCGCTGCCTGCCTTTATTCCCATCACCTTTGAGCTGACGGTGCTTTTTGCCGCGGTGGGCATGGTAATGACCTTCTGCTACCTTTGCCAGATCATGCCTGGTGTAAAGAAACACATCTTCAACCCGCGCCAGACGGACGACAAGTTTGTAATGGTGATGGAAGTAACTGCCCGCAGCACAGAACAGGAGCTGACAAGCTACCTGGCCAGCGTAGGCGCAGAAGACATCAATACACAGGTGGCTGAAGAAGGCTGGTGGTACGGCCGCTTCGACCGGGAAGAGAACCTGCAGGAGCTTGATCCCGCAGCACCTGCTGTACAGGCATAACAGAACAGACATTTACTAAAATGACAATACTGCTCTCCGCAAGCGGGGCAGACCAAAGAAGACAAAAAATTTCTGATGAAAAGGATTTCCAACATATTGATTGTAGCTGCCCTGGCAAGCGGAGCATTCCTGTCAGCATGCAAGGATCATAGAAAGCCTGGAAGGATCTATGTGCCAGATATGTACCAGTCCCGTGCATACGAGTTTTATAGCGAACGGTTAGCGACAATGAAGCCGGTAGACGGTACCGTGAAGAGAGGAGAATTGTTGCCTTATCATCTGGGAGAATTTGATACTGCGCAGGCAAACCTGAACAAGAACCCGCTGAACATCACTGCGGATGACCTGAAAGAAGGCAAGCGCCTGTTTAATATTTACTGCGCCATCTGTCATGGTACAGGCCTGGACGGTAACGGCCCGCTGTACAAAGACGGTAATGGCCCGTACCCGGCCAAGCCGGCTAACCTGGTAAGTGGTGCCATCGGATCTTACTCCGAAGGTCGCCTGTTCCACGTAGCCACTTATGGTAAGAACGCCATGGGTAGCTATGCCAGCCAGCTGGATCGTGAGCAACGCTGGAAAGTGGCCGCTTACATCCACAGCATGCAGCCCGGCGCCAAAGCCGCTGCAGAAGCCGCACCGGCAAAAGACAGCACCGCTGCTGCTGCCGCCAAGTAATTTTAAATAAACGCATTTCAAAAAGTATTTTAATATACAGTAATGAAAGACCAATTTGTAGTACCGGCAAGATTGAGAACGACTAGCTTCGTGTTGATGGCTATTGGCTTGCTGACTTTAGTGATCGGCGCTGTAGCAGTTGATAAGACGCTGTTCTGGGCTGGCCTGTTGCAAAACAGTGTATTCTTTTTGCTCATCGTATTGGCCAGTACCTTCTTTATTGCCGCTACCACGCTGGCACAGGGCGGCTGGCAGATGACCTTCCGCCGTGTAATGGAAGCCATCTCCATGACCGTGATACCCCTCGGTGTTGTAGTACTCGTGGTGGTTTACGCGCTGATGTTTGGTAAAGTAAGTTCCGTGTATCCCTGGGCAGACCGTGCTGCTGTGGCAAGCGACAAAGTGCTGAATGCAAAAGGCGCTTTCCTGAGCTATGGCTTTGTAGGGATCGCTACTATTATCGTGATCGGCCTCTGGATGTTCTTCACCTGGAAATTCCGCCAGATGTCTATCCAGGAAGACGGTTGGGACCTCCGTCCTGACACCGGCCGCAAGATCCTCTGGAGAGGTACCGTATGGACCGGCTCTTTCATGGTGATCTATGTACTGAGCGTAGGCTCCACCACTCCCTGGATGTGGCTGATGAGCATCGATGCACACTGGTACTCCACCATGTACTCCTGGTATACCTTTATCAGTTCCTTCGTTTCTGGTATCGCAGTGATCATTCTCTTCACCGTATACCTGAAAAAACAGGGTTACCTGCCTTTCGTAAACATAGAACACCTGCATGACCTGGGTAAATTCCTGTTTGCATTCAGCATTTTCTGGACTTACCTGTGGTTCTCCCAATATATGCTGATCTGGTATGCAAACATCCCGGATGAAACCGTATACTTCGTTCCCCGCGTGCGCGGCGAATGGAGAGGTATCTTCTTCTTCAACCTGATCATCAACTTCATCGCGCCGTTCCTGATCCTGATGAAACGTGATGCCAAACGTAACTACACCACCCTGGTGTTCATGAGCATCGTGGTGATCTTCGGTCACTGGATCGACTTCTGGCAGATGGTGATGCCGGGTTCTTACAAACACCTGCATTTCCCGCTGTTTGAACTGGGCATTGCCGTAGGGTTCATTGGTTTTGTCATCTTCTGGGTAGCTAACCAGCTCACCAAGGCCTCTTTGACCGTGAAGAATCATCCGTACCTGAAAGAAAGTATTTTGCACCACACTTGATAAAAGTGCGTTTGCATCGTGGATAGCAAAGCGAAAAGTATTTAGATAACTTAATTTAGAAAATAGCAATGTCAGGGTTTTTAACAGTCTTAGTAATTGTGCTCATATTCGTAGTGATCTTCCAGATCGCTAAAGCAAGCGAGTATGTGTCAATATTGAAAGGAGAAAAGAAGGCACGGGAGCAGTCGAATCGTATTAACGGTTTCCTGATGATCGCATTCCTGGTACTGGGACTTTTGGGTGCATACTACTGTAATGAGGTCCTGAAAGATAAGCTTGATACCGTATCTGCCTCTGTGCAGGGTGAAGGTATTGACAACCTGATCTGGGTGACCCTGGGCATTACCGGTTTTGTATGCGTGGTTACGCAGATCCTCCTCTTTTGGTTTGCCTTCAAATTCCAGGAGAAGGAAGGCCGCAGTGCTTTCTATTTCCCCCACAACAATAAACTGGAAGTGATCTGGACGGTGATCCCGGCCATTGCGCTGACCATCCTGGTGGCTTTTGGTTTGAAACACTGGTTCACCATCACCGCAGATGCACCGAAGGAAGCCATGGTAGTGGAAGTTACCGGTAAGCAGTTTAACTGGCTGGTGCGTTATCCCGGTAAAGATGCACAACTGGGCAGCAAGAAATTCAAATATATCAGCGACGTTGAGAACAACCCTGTAGGACAGGATTGGGCAGACGACTATAATAAGGATGACTTCATGGCTTCCGAGATCCACCTGGTGGTAAACAAGCCCGTGAAATTCATCATCGGTAGCCGCGACGTGATCCACGACGTAGGTTTACCCCAGTTCCGTATGAAAATGGACGCAGTACCCGGTATTCCCACTACCCTGTGGATCACACCGAAGTACACCACCGCAGAAAAGAAGCAGATGACCGGTAACCCGGATTACACCTACGAACTTTCCTGCGACCAGATGTGCGGCGCCGGTCACTTCTCCATGAGAGCCGTGATCGTGGTAGAAACCCAGAAAGAGTTTGACGAATGGGCTGCCAAGCAGAAGTCACAGTACGAACTGGCACACACCTCCGCTACTCCTGCTGCTGCGCCCGCCACGGCAGACAGCACTGCGAACAAAGCAGTAGCGATGGCTAAATAGTTTAAGTGAAGAGCGTTAACTTTAGACGTTGATAAAAAAACTTTAAAATAGCTGGTTCCGGTAAAATGGGTCAGTTAGCATAAATAGCATTCTGATATGAGTAACGAAGCAACATTGCACGGTCATCAAGAGGTACACGGCTCGCTGGGGCATGATCAGGGCCATGGGCACGATGATCACGGTCACCACCACGAGACATTTATTTCCAAGTATGTGTTCAGCATGGACCACAAGATGATCGCGAAGCAATTCCTGATCACCGGTATTGTGTGGGCTATCATTGGTGCATTCTTTTCCGTTCTCTTCCGCTTACAGCTGGGCTTCCCGGACACGTCCTTTCCCTGGCTGCAGAGCATCCTGGGCCACTGGGCTGAAAACGGTCACATCACACCGCAGGCATACTACGCCCTGGTGACGATGCACGGTACCATCCTGGTGTTCTTTGTATTGACCGCCGGCCTTTCCGGTACCTTCTCCAACTTCCTGATCCCCCTGCAGGTGGGCGCCCGTGATATGGCTTCCCCCTTCATGAATATGCTCAGCTACTGGTTCTTCTTCCTGGCCAGCCTGGTGATGATGTCTTCCCTGTTTGTACAGACAGGCCCTGCATCCGGCGGCTGGACGGCTTATCCCCCGCTGAGCGCCCTGGGTGATGCTTCTATCGGTTCTAAAGTAGGTATGGACCTCTGGATCGCTTCTATGGCACTGTTCGTAGTAAGCCAGCTCCTGGGTGGTCTGAACTATATCTCCACTATCCTGAACATGCGTACCAAGGGTATGAGCATGACGAAGATGCCGCTGACCATCTGGGCATTCTTCTTCACCGCTGTGCTGGGCGTACTGTCCTTCCCCGTACTGCTGTCTGGTTTCATCCTGCTGCTGTTCGACCGTCACGCAGGCACCAGCTTCTACCTGTCTGATATCTTCGTGGCTGGTAAAGCACTGTCTAACGAAGGCGGTAGCGCCATCCTCTACCAGCACTTGTTCTGGTTCCTGGGTCACCCCGAGGTGTACATCATTATCCTGCCGGCAATGGGTATGGTATCTGAAGTACTGGCCATCAACTCCCGTAAACCTATCTTTGGTTACCTGGCAATGATCGGTTCCCTGTTTGCGATCTGTATCCTGGCGTTCCTGGTATGGGCCCACCATATGTTCGTAACCGGTTTGAATCCTTTCCTCGGTGCATTCTTCGTGTTGCTTACCCTGCTCATCGCCGTTCCCTCTGCGATCAAGGTGTTCAACTGGCTTACCACCATCTGGAGAGGTAATATCAACTTCACTCCCGGTGCCCTGTTCTCTATCGGTTTTGTGAGCACCTTCATCTCTGGTGGTCTTACCGGTATCTGGCTGGGTAACTCTTCCATCGACATCCACCTGCACGATACTTACTTCGTGATCGCGCACTTCCATATTGTAATGGGTGTATCTGCATTCTTCGGTATGTTTGCCGGTATTTACCACTGGTTCCCGAAAATGTACGGCCGCTTCATGAACAACACCCTGGGTTACATCCACTTCTGGATCACCCTGGTGGGTGCATACCTGATCTTCTGGCCCATGCACTATGAAGGTATGGCCGGTATGCCCCGCCGCTATTTCGATTATTCTACCTGGGAATCTTTCAAACAGTTTGCTGACCTGAACCACTTCATCTCTATCGTGGTGATCGGGGTGTTTGCTACGCAGATGCTGTTTGTTTTCAACTTCTTCTATAGCATTTTCAAAGGCCGCAAGCTCACCAACGCCAACCCGTGGAAGGCTACCACCCTGGAGTGGACCACCCCCATCCACGCTGGTCATGGTAACTGGCCTGGTGAAATTCCTGAAGTATACCGCTGGCCGTATGATTACAGCAAGGATGGTATCGACTTCATCCCGCAGACCACGCCTATCGGCCCTAACGAGTCTGCCCACTAAAAAATAGTTCCGGAAGCGCGGACCATACATCCCCGCGCTTCCGTTTCGCATAACTTAGCATGCGCCTGGGGTAAAGTTCCAGGCAGTGATAGAATCGGTATGTTGCAAGAAAACTCCATAAAGTTGTCGTCATCATTAGCTGTCGCTACACGCGTCCGGGATTATTCTCAACTTATGAAGTTCAACCTGACCTTCATGGTGGCGTTTTCCAGCGTGGTAGGCTTCTGGCTGGCGGCACCCCGGGATGAGTTTAGCGTACTGAAAGTTCTTTTATTATTTGCCGCAGGTATCCTGGTAACAGGAGCCGCCAACGCGATCAACCAGCTGCTGGAGCGCGATACCGATAAGCTCATGGCGCGTACGAGTGTTCGTCCGCTGCCCACAGGCCGCGTATCAGTACCGGAAGCGGTGGTCCTGGCTTCCGTAGCCAGTGTAGGCGGTATATTGATCATGGGCTTTGCCTTTAACTGGCTAAGCGCCGGCATCAGTGCCCTGTCTCTCATCATGTATGCCTTTGTATACACTCCCTGGAAGAAATGGAATTCCTTTGCCGTACTGGTAGGGGCCTTCCCGGGTGCACTGCCCCCCCTCATCGGGTGGACAGCCGGTAGCAATGCCATTGATGAGGGCGGAATTTCCCTGTTCATTATCCAGTTTATCTGGCAGTTCCCCCATTTCTGGGCCATTGCCTGGCTGGGTTATAAGGATTACCTGAAAGCAGGTTTCCGCCTGTTGCCCGCCAGTGGTGAACCCACCCGGCTTACGGCTTTGCAGGCTACCATGTGGGTATTGCTGCTCATTCCCGCGGGATTGGCGCCTTACCTGCTGAAGATCTGTGGTCCCTTTTATGCAGGTATTTCCGTGGCGGCTGCGCTGTTTTTCCTGTACCGCAGCATCCTCCTACTGAAGAAATGTGATGTGCCGGCCGCAAGAAAGCTCATGTTCGGGTCCTATATTTACCTGACCGTGGTACAACTGGCGATGCTGGCGGATAAAGTGTAACAATTAAATTGCAAGGAAATGTCTGTCATGAGCGCACAACGTAATAAGATACACCCGCATAAATATTCCCTGTGGATAGCAATGGGGAGTATTACGATGATGTTCATAGGCTTTACGAGCGCATACATTGTAAAGCGTGCGCAGGCAAACTGGAAGGTATTTGAACTGCCGAAGATATTTTGGGTATCCACCGCGGTAATACTGCTGAGCAGCGTTACCATCCAACTGGCGGTGAAGGTGTTCAAACAACGCCAGATGGGCCGCTATCGCCAGCTGATCACACTGACGGCCGCACTGGGTGTGGTTTTTGCGGCGCTGCAGTTGTGGGGTTTCTCCGATATGGCGGCACATGGTCTTACACTGGCCGGCCCTGCATCGGTGTCGTTCATCTACGTGATCGTAGCCATGCACATCCTGCACGTGCTGGGTGGCGTAGTAGCGCTGCTGGTAATGTTCTTCCGGGCTTACCGCACCAATGTTAAAGTTTACAGTCCCGTGGGCATAGAGGTAGCAGCTACCTACTGGCACTTTGTGGACGCCCTTTGGATCTATCTTTTGATTTTTTTGAGCGTAGCTCGATAAACGTATAAAATTTCATATCAAGAAAAATGGATACAGCGATAACAGCGAAGAAAAAATGGTGGGATGGAGGGTATTCTCCATTTAATGTAAGCTACGGCAAGCTGATGATGTGGTTCTTCCTCATCTCCGATGCCTTTACATTCGGAGCGCTTTTGATCTCCTATGGAACGATTCGTTTCTCCAGCACTTCATGGCCCGACCCGAACGAAGTGTTCAAATCCTTCCCTGGTGCCGGCGAAGCAAACCTGCCCCTCGCATTTGTGAGCTTGATGACCTTTATCCTGATCATGAGTTCCGTGACCATGGTACTGGCAGTACATGAAGGCCATAACCGCAATCGTGCGGGTGTAGCCAAATGGTTAGCCTGGACCATCGTAGGTGGTATCCTCTTCCTTTCCTGCCAGGCCTGGGAATGGACACACCTGTGGCACGAAGGCGCCTGGTGGGGCCGTAACCCGTTCGTGAACATGGACGGTACAATGTCTCCGCACAGCGACTTTACCAACTTTTTCTTTACCATTACCGGCTTCCACGGCCTGCACGTAACGTCCGGTGTGATCCTCAATATCGTGATCCTGGCAAACGTACTGAAAGGCACGTATGATGATCGCGGTCACTATGAAATGGTGGAAAAAGTAGGCCTGTACTGGCACTTTGTAGACCTGGTTTGGGTATTCGTATTCACCTGCTTCTACCTGCTCTAAGGTTCAACACAAGAAAAAGTATTTTAAAAGCGTCTAAAATTATTATCGATAATGTCAGCACATACAGAAGATTCAACCCTGTCAGCACAGCACGGTCACGCAGACAGCTCCACAAAAACTATCTGGAAAACGTTCTGGATCCTGCTGGGTATCACCATGCTGGAACTGGCGATCGCTATCGTTCACCTGAAGTTCGACGTGCCGTCCGTACTGATACGTAACTCAATCTACCTCTGCCTCACCGTACTGAAGGCCTTCTTCATCGTAGCAGAGTTCATGCACCTGAAACATGAGGTAAAGAACCTGATCCTGACCATCCTCATCCCGCTGCTGCTCTTCATCTGGTTTATTATCGCCTTCCTGGCTGATGGTGATTCCTGGAAGAACATGCGCAAGGACCTGGCACCTGGCAAACCGCAAACAGAACAGGTAGCACAGCCCAAAGGCGAATAGGCTTTACTTAAATCAATAACTGTAAAATGGTTAAATGCCGCAAGGTGTTTAACCATTTTGTTTTTTGGTAGGATGTAGCAGGCAGTAAGTAGTATATAGCCTGTGCTTGGTATAATATTCCCCGCGTGGCATCGCCATGGATGCGAAATGTGCTACCTTCGCGTACGTTATTATTTAATACAATCAACGCTATGTCCAAACGCGGTATTATAGGCTTTGCCCTGGCTACCCTGGTGCCGGTTGCCGGTTACCTCATCGTAGATCATTACGGCAAAAATGCCGTGCCGGTACCCCGCTACTACGTGGCAGACTCGGTGCGCACCATTGAAAAGAACGGCAAACAGGTAGAGGATACCGTATTTCACACCGTGCAGGATTTTACCCTCACCAACCAGCTGGGACAGCCGGTGAGCCTGAAAGATTTTCCGGACAAGGTGATCATCGCTGATTTCTTTTTTACATCCTGCCCCAGCATTTGCCCTACGCTTACCCGCCACCTGAAGCGCATCCAGGATGCCTACGGTAAGGTGAAGAACGATACCCTGCTGCAGATCCTGTCCTTCAGCATTGACCCGGAGCGCGACAGTGTGCCGCGCCTGCTGGACTACGCCGCCAAGTACAAGATCAGTCCTGATAACTGGAGCCTCCTCACCGGCGATAAAAAGACCATCTATAACCTGGCCCGCAACGAGTTTTTCGTGCCCGCGGTACAGCAGGGCGACGGTGGCCCGGATGATTTCATCCACACTGAAAAATTTGTGCTGCTGGATAAATACCGTCACATCCGGGGCTACTACAACGGCCTGGATACCGCAGACCTGGCCCGCCTGGTAAACGATATTTCCGTGTTGCACCTGGCCAAGGACCGCAGCCAGCCTGGCCTGTTCAAACGCCTGTTCTCAAACGGCAACCAGCCGGGAACTGAGTAATATCATAGGTTACCTTACCAACCGCATGTATCTTTAAACACTTGAAGCACATTACAACATTAAAAAGCTCCGCATGGAACTGAAACACAAGAATCTCAACCTTCCCATTACCATCGTATCCATCGCCATCCCGGCGCTGGTAGCTGTTTTGTTCTATCTGCCACGGCCCAACCTGCACCTGGGCTTTGACGTGCACATCCTGCCGCTGTTTCACGCGGTGCTCAATGGCAGTACCGCTGTGCTATTGCTGGCCAGCCTGTACTTTATCAAGAACGGCCAGGTACGTGCCCACAAGACCACCAACCTGGTGGCCATCAGCCTGTCTGTGGTATTCCTCCTGTCATATGTGACTTATCACGCATTGGCGCCGGAAACGCGGTATGGTGACCTGAACCATGACGGGGTACTGGATGCTACGGAAAAAGCCGCCGCCGGCGCTATGCGTTTTGTATATTACTTCATCCTGGTCACCCATATTACCCTGGCAGGCATCATTGTACCGCTGGTGCTCTTTACCACGTTGCGCGCTTTCCAGGACAACTTTGCAGGGCACCGCAAACTGGCCCGCATTACCTGGCCCATCTGGTTCTATGTGGCCGTTACCGGTGTGGTGGTGTATGTACTGCTCTCACCTTACTATTGATAATGGACACCGGGAAATATCATGTTGTAGGAACCTGCATTTTCCCGTAACTTTAAGATTGAAAACAAAAGGATAATGAAGAAACTGGTCCTGTTTTGTGTGATGATGATGGCGGCTGTAATGCCAGTGCTGGCGCAATGTTCGCTGTGTACCAAAACCGCCCAGCAGCTGGGAGAAGGCCCGGCCAAGGGGTTGAACAACGGTATCCTGATGCTGGCGGTGACACCACTGGCCATCATTGGTTTCCTGGCCTTCCGTTTTTTCCGGAGCCAGCGGGAAGAAGCATAGATTTCACACACTGTATACAATAGCAAAAGGTGAATGTTCCGCGGAACATTCACCTTTTTTTGCAAATAAGGTAACCGGTGTAGGATGCAGTTACAAATGGTTACTCCGGTTCGCCGGAGCACCGTGCACGTGTGAGCGAAGGGTAAAGGGTGTGTACTACCTTTTCTTCCTGGTCTCGTTTACCCAGGCGAAGCTGGTGCTTTGCTCAGACAAGATCTGTTCGGCGTTCAATTGCTGAATCACCTGCTGTAATTGGTCCAGTAACCGGGCTTGCTCTTTACCGGGCAACTGCTCAACGATGGCCTGCAACGGGTCCGCAAATTTCTCAACTTTACGGGCAACGGCCTTGCCTTCGCGGGTGAGGTGAAGGCTGGAACTGCGGGAGTCCGTAGCCACCACTTTACGTGTAAGGTAAGCCTTGCTCTCCAGGGCTTTGATCGCATCGCTGATCGTGGCTTTGGTCATGTTAAAAAAGCCGGCCAAAAAAGTAACTGTTCTCTCTTCCTCCGGTTGATGGAGCAAAAAAGTGAGTAACTGGATCTGGATCGGACTTAACCCATACAGCTTACCTTCATTCCATAACATCACGCGAAAAGACTGGGCTATGCGCTCCATGGCCACAACAACCTTGGCGGAAACGCTTTCCTCCTGCCTTTCGGGATTAAATGCTGACAATTTTCTCATAGGTTTACTTCCGTTTCAATGTGGGGGCTAAGGTAACTAAAGTAAAACTAGGTGTAAATGCTACATTAGTTGCATCCTGCTCCTCCAGGTAAATAGCACCCCTGCCTTAAAATTTCTTGTTTCCGTTGGCTAGTGCCGGTTTTGCGGCCGGCATTTTATAATATATAATGGGATAGTGGCGTGTAAACGGCCCTGGTACAGGGCTGGCGGCAGGCCAGTCCTGCAGGCGCCATTGCCGGAATCATGCTAACCGGGCCAGCGCATGAAACCCTGCAAAGACCGGTCACCTGCATACACGGTTTTGTTATCCAGTGTTAACATGCGTTATGACGTATAATTCGTTTATAGGTGAACGTTAGTCCTATGTAAACGACCAGGCTAGCGCCCCGCCCATTCAGCTGCCAGCCGGTACAGGTTGAAATCCCCGTCCTGTAAGCGTTTCAGCACCTCCTGCTGCAATGCCTGGCGGCTGATGTCCCGCATACGGCGCTGCTGTATAAGCTGGTAAGCTTTTTCTGCCAGCAGCAATGCATGCCGCTGCTCATGGCTGTAAATGCCCCGCTGGTGCAGCTGGATCTGTTCTATCAGTGCTTTTACGCCCTCCTCCTGCGTGGCAATGGTCTTGATCACCGGGATGTTCCAGTCGCCACTGCGTGTATGCGCCAGCGTGCGCAAGTTCCTGGCAAAGAGGTCTGCCTGGTCACGGTCTGCCTTGTTCACCACGAAGATGTCTGCGATCTCCATAAGGCCGGCTTTCATGGTCTGGATCTCATCGCCCGCTTCCGGTACCACCACTACCACGGTAGTATCGGCAATGCCGGCAATCTCCACTTCACTCTGGCCTACGCCTACTGTTTCTATGAAAAGATAATCGAAACCTGCGGCCTTCACCACTTCCGATATCTCGATGATCTTTGGGCTCAGTCCTCCCAAAGCCCCTCTGGTGGCCAGGGAGCGGATGTACACATCAGGGTGGTTAAAGTGGCGGCTCATGCGGATGCGGTCCCCCAGCAGGGCGCCGTAATTGAAAGGGGATGAAGGATCTACCGCCAGGATGGCTACCTTTTGCTGTTGCAGCAAAAGCTGGCTGATGAGGGCATTTACCAGCGTACTTTTACCTGCACCGGGAGGGCCGGTAATACCTACCACGCGGGTGTTGGTACGATGGGGCAAGGCCTGCAGCAACTGTTCGTAGCCCGGTGCCTCATTCTCCACCAGGGAAATGCAGCGGGCCAGTGAGCGGGTATCGCCCTGCAACAAGCCGGATAAGTACGCTAATGCCATGTGCGTAAAGATAAGTAATTGCGGCAGTGCCGGGATTATGTTATTTTGCAAGCTAATCACATAACCAGTACACATGAAAGTAGTTGGGTTCACCTTTGTACGCAACGCAGTGAAATACGATTATCCCGTGAAAGAAGCCATCCGCTCCATTCTCCCGCTTTGCGATGAAGTGATCGTGAGTGTAGGCAATTCTGAGGATGATACAGAACTACTCATCCGCTCCATCGGTTCTCCCAAGATCCGCATCGTGTATTCCACCTGGGACGATTCCCTGCGCGAAGGAGGCCGTGTACTGGCCGTGGAAACTGATAAGGCCTTTGATCATGTACCTGCTGATGCTGACTGGGCTTTTTATATCCAGGCAGATGAAGTGGTGCATGAAGAAGACCATCCCCGCATCAAAGCCGCCATGGAACAGCATCTGCAAGACAAACGCGTGGAAGGCCTGCTGTTTGATTACGTGCATTTTTATGGCAGTTACAACTATATTGGCGATTCCCGCACCTGGTACCAGCATGAGATCCGCGTGATCCGCAACAATAAGCAGATCCGCTCTTACCGCGATGCACAGGGCTTCCGCAAGCATGACCAGAAGTTGAATGTAAAACCGCTGGATGCCCGCATTTATCACTACGGCTGGGTAAAAGATCCTTACCACCAGGCCCGCAAGCTGGATAACTCCTTCCAGCTTTATAACGGTGATAACAGCAAAGCCATGGCAGCACGGGCTTCCAGGGAACTGTTTGATTACAATCGCATCGATTCACTGGCCCCTTTTACCGGGCGGCATCCGCAGGTGATGGAAGACCGCATTGCCAAAAAAAACTGGGATTTTGAATTTGATACGTCCAGGAAAAATTTCAAAAAACTGAAGAAGCGCGTATTATACTGGATAGAAAAGAAAACAGGTAAGCGCCTATTCGACTACCGCAATTACAGGATCATTTAAACGGGAAAGCAGCGATGGAGGTCGCTGCTTTTTTTATTGGTTCAATACGTTGCGGTACACATCAAAGTATCTCCCTGCCACCTGGTCCCAGTTGAAGGAATTACCCCTGGCCGCTATCAGTGCCTGCGGGTGCGTGGTTTCATAATGATGCATGCCGGCATCAAAGGCATCGCGCATGGCCTGTGGTTCAAAGCTGTGAAAGAAGTAGGCTGCATTGCCCCCGATCTCCGGCAGGGAGGTATGGGTGCTAAGGAATACTGGTTTGCCCAGGGTCATGGCTTCCACCGCGGGCTGGCCAAAACCCTCTGCCAGGCTGGGAAACAGGAAGGCTACGCAATGTTTATAATACCAATATTTTTCAGCATCGTTCACCGGCCCTATCACGCGCACACGGGCCGCCACGCCGTTCTGGCGGGCTGTTTCCATGATCTTGTCCAGGTAGCTCTGGCGGATGTTGCCGGCTATCACCAGTTCATAATCATGGTGTACCAGCAGCGCGGTAAGTACGTGAAAATTCTTTTTGGGCAATACAGTACCTATGCTGAAAAGAAATGGTTTTGCCGGCCGGTAGCGGGGCGCGTCAAAGCCGGGGAAGGTCTCCACCCGGCAGCCGTTATAGATCACTGTAATGGGCTTATTGTCCAGGTGCAGGTGCTCCCGCACATCCTTCAGTGCAAACTCGGAAATGGTAACGATATGGTCTGCCCGGTTAATATGATCCTGGATGCGGCGCAGCTGCCGGCGTATGAGGTGGGGCTGGCGCGCCTTTTCATAGAGCATGTTCAGGTCGTGAATGGTGAGCACAATGCGGGCTTTGGTTTGCCGCGAAGGGAAGTAAGGCGATCCCTGGTGGGTAGAGTGCCACACGCCTTTGAAATTGCCCAGGGGCAGCACCAGCTTATGCCATGGATGAGACTCCACGTAAGGCGCATTGCCAAACAGGCCCTTGTTTTCCGGCGTTACGTAGAAGGAAACTTGCTCCCCCGGTTGCTGAAGGGGCAGCAGGTGCTTGCCCAGGTTCAGGCAGTAATAATAGAGACCATTGTTCGGATATTTCATCCGTTCGCAGTCCAGGATAATGTTCTTCTCCATGTTGGTGCGGGGGCAGATCGGTAAAATGCGCGGTAAAGATAGGGGTTTCAGTGCAGTGCCAGGCGCAGTGCCGGATGGAATATTTTTCGTATTTTTTCCCACTGGCTGCCCCCGGAGAATGGCAGCAGTACCCGGCAGTTGCCAGGGTGAAAGATGGATCTTATTGCGGATTTTTTAAGTTTTTCAGACCATGACCAATTTCATTCCCATATTCCCATTGAACGTAGTGGTATACCCGGACGAACAGCTGAACCTGCACGTGTTTGAGCCCCGTTATAAACAACTCATCCAGGAAGCCACCGCAGAAAAAAGGGCGTTCGGCATCCCGTCCGTACTGCAAAAAAATGTACTGGAATACGGCACCCTGGTGGAAGTGGTGCGCATTGACAAAATATACGATAGCGGGGAAATGGACGTGGTGACAAAAGGGCTGCAGGTATTCCGCATCCTGGAAACCATCCGCCAGGTGCCGGATAAGCTGTACAGTGGCGCCATCGTAAATTACCCGGCTAATGATATGAAGACCAACGAGCGCCTGCGCCTGGAGGTAGTAGACCAGGTAAAGGCCCTGCATGGCCTGCTGCGGGTGGAAAAGAAATTTACGAAAGCAGATGCCGACCTCTCCGCCTACGACCTGGCCCACCATTCCGGCCTGTCACTGGATGAGGAATATGAGTTGCTCCACCTCTTCCACGAAATGCAGCGGCTGGAGTACCTGAAACGCCACCTGTACAAGGTGCTGCCAGTAATGGCAGAAATGGAGAAATTGAAGGAAAGGGTGCAGCTGAACGGGCATTTCCGCAAGCTGAGCATCGACTAGGACACCCAGTTTTAACCTTTTACTTTAGCGATAAATACGATATTTGCCCCTGTGAAACGTACGCTCTACATCCTTTTGCTGGCATTGGTAGCCAGTGGTTGCGAAAACGATATCAAAACCATCATGGAGATGGACCAGAAAGCCGCCGGTGTGGAAAAGGGGGCTGGCATCAGCATCATTTACAGCCAGAAGGCAAAAGTAACGGCTAAGCTCACTGCCGACAGTATGCAGCGCCACCTGGAAAGCCCCACTTACCTGGAGTTCACGCATGGCCTCCACATTGACGTGTACGACTCTACCGGGGCCATTACCAGCACGGTGGACGCCCGCCACGGTAAATACTTTGATGGCAGCGCCGATGTAAACCTCTGGGACCACGTGGTGGTAAAGAATGTAAAGGAGCAGCGCCTGGATGCCCGCACCCTGAACTGGGACTCCAAGAAACAGGTTTTCACTACCAACGACAGTGTGCGCATCGTGAGCAGCCGCACAGACACCCTGTGGGGTACGGGCCTGGAATCCAACCAGGATTTTACGAATTATAAGATCTTACACCCCTCCGGTCCTTTCACTATCCACGACCAGGACAGCACCGGCGTAGCTACGGATAGCACGGAGGCGCAGGAATAAAGAACTTTCCCAAAAAGAGAGCGGCCCAACTGTAGATACAGCAGGGCCGTTATTGCTTTAACCTATTATTTTTTATCCTAAACTTCAATAGACCAGGAATCAATAACCATGCCAATAAGGCTGAGGTCGCCAGATGGGCGGACCGGCCGACAACTTGTTAAGCGTTGGTTAACATGGCCCATTTATCCGCGTTTACGGAATGATTGCTGCCGTTTACGAAATGCGACTTGATAGGAGCCAGGACCGGTTTATATTTGTGAAGGTTTTTCATAGGATATGGTTAAAATTTTTGAAGGCGGTGTTCTCACCGCCTTTTTCTATTTTGGTCCCTTGCAAAAACACAGTCGCTTATGGAAACGATTACCTGGCCCGATTTTGAAAAAGTGGCCATCCGCGTGGGTACCATTCTCTCCGCCCAACCCTTTGAAAAGGCACGCAACCCCGCTTATCAGCTCACTATTGACTTTGGCCCGGAGCTGGGCGTAAAACGCTCCTCCGCGCAGATCACCGCCTTGTACACACCGGAACAGCTGGTGGGCAGGCAGGTGGTAGCCGTGGTGAACTTTCCCGTAAAACAGATCGCTAATTTCTTTTCAGAATGCCTGGTGCTGGGCGCCCTGGGAGAAGGTAAAGACATCATCCTCCTGCAGCCAGACCAGGCTGTGGCAAATGGTTCCCGCGTTGCCTGATATGACACATGTGAATAATAATTACTTTAATTTATTTATCATATGATCATAATTACTATGTATTTACAAAACACGTTTATCCGGCGCTTTACGAACAAAAACAGCACGTTCACGAGATGTGCCTTTACAGTGTGGCGCGGCAGGCTATCTTTGTTCCAGGTTTTTCATAGGATATGGTTAAAATTATTAGAGGGCAGTATTCTTACTGCCTTTTTTCTTTTACTCCCGGGTGGAGGAAGCCGTTTCATAACCTAAGCCATCTTTACATACCGCCAGCATTTTCATAAACTGGCCAACTTTATGCCGTATCCTGGTTTACCTGTATTAACCCCACTTTTAAGGTCCTGCTTATCCCTTGGCCTATGTTGATGGTTAACCGTTCCTTGTCTTACATCCGCGGTGTAGATCACGGTGTTGGCCCCGGACGGGCACCCGTATTGCGGCAAGCGCTGGCCAATCCTGGACACCAGCTCGTCATAGCCTGCCATTACTTTTACGTTCACCCCGCAAATCACAACGTTCACCGGTACGGTCATCCGCATTTCCATAACGTTCACCAGAACATGAGAGGGTGATCCCAATGGGTTATTTTACCAGGAAAACAGCATCGGGCAATGAAATGTTGAGGCGGTGGATAATTAAATGATTGTAGATCAATATGATATAAAATAAGTACATGCACTTTAACCGGCCGCACACATATGTTTTAAATACATAAAGTATTATTTTTCCTTACACGGTTACCCTGCGAATTATCGCGTTCCCCAACTAAATCATAGCGTTCACCTAAATGCCCCATTTGCTGTTGCAATTAGGATGATATTTGGTGTAGGTTTTTCAATAAAGATATGGTTAAAATTTTTCGGGGCTGTATTCTTGCAGCCCTGTTTTTTTGCCCATAAGTGCCGTAAGGTCTTGTCCCCACTGATTTCGCCTCCACTTAACACACCTGTTTTATTTTCATCATCTGATTTTTGCCTGACGCCGGAAATGTGCTTTTTCCCGCCGTCCAGGAAATGTTTTACAGCGTATGCGCACTGGCGCTACCCGTTGCCACTGCCCTGGCGTACCTTCCTTTTGGTTTTCATAGGATATGGTCAAAAGTAGTTAGGGCTGTTTTTACAGCCCTTTCTTGTAGGTAATTCCCAATAAATAATTTCCCATCCCATAACGGAAAAGGCGCCGGGCTTTCACAGCCTGGCGCCTTTTATTATAAAGCGGATCCTTTGTAACCTGGAAATGGCAGGTTGGAAGCTGCCGGGCTTCCCGGTTTATCCCTGCTTTTCCGGCTTCATCTGCGGAAACAGCAGCACGTCCTGGATAGAGGGCTGGTTGGTCATCAGCATGGTAAGCCGGTCTATGCCAATGCCGATACCAGAGGTAGGCGGCATGCCGTATTCCAGCGCGCGCAGGAAGTCATAGTCGATGTACATGGCCTCATCATCCCCGCGTTCCATCAGCTTCACCTGGTCTTCAAAACGCTCGCGCTGGTCAATGGGGTCATTCAGCTCGGAGTAGGCGTTGGCAATCTCCTTACCATTCACCATCAGCTCAAAACGCTCCACCACACCGGCTTTGCTGCGGTGCTTCTTGGTAAGTGGGCTCATTTCCAGCGGGTAGTCAATGATGAAGGTGGGCTGGATATAGTGGCCTTCGCATTTCTCCCCGAAGATCTCATCTATCAGCTTGCCTTTGCCAATGTTTGGCGGCACGGAAATGCCCAGTTGTTTGCACACGTCGCGCAGCTCCGCTTCTTCCATGCTGGAAATGTCTATACCGGTATGTTCTTTAATAGCATCGTACATGGTCACGCGGCGGAAGGGCGCCTTAAAGTCGATGGTCTTGTCGCCCACGGTCACCTGGGTGGTACCATTCAGCGCAATGGCTATTTTTTCCAGCAGGGTCTCGGTGGTGTTCATCATCCACTCGTAATCCTTGTAGGCGGCATACATTTCCATCACCGTAAATTCCGGGTTGTGGGTGCGGTCCATCCCTTCGTTGCGGAAGTCCTTGGCAAACTCGTACACCCCTTCAAATCCGCCTACGATCAGCCTTTTGAGGTACAGCTCATTGGCAATACGCAGGTACAAAGGAATGTCCAGCGCGTTGTGGTGGGTTATGAACGGGCGGGCGGTAGCGCCACCGGGTATCTGCTGCAGGATAGGGGTTTCCACCTCCAGGTAGCCCAGTTCATTGTAGAAATCACGCATGGTCTGCATGATCTTGGTGCGTTTTGCAAACACTTCGCGTACCTGGGGATTGATGATCAGGTCTACATAGCGCTGGCGGTATTTAAATTCCGGGTCGGTTACGGCATCAAAGGTTTCCCCGTCTTTTTCCTTCACCACCGGCAGGGGGCGCAAGGCTTTGGTAAGCAGGGTGAGTTCTTTTACATGCACGGAGGTTTCACCGGTTTTGGTGATGAACGCATAACCGCGCACCCCGATGATGTCACCGATGTCGAGCAGTTTTTTGAAAACGGTGTCGTAAAGGGATTTATCTTCACCGGGACAAATATCGTCGCGGCGGATATAGAGCTGGATACGGCCGGTCTGGTCCTGGATCTTCACAAAGGCAGCCTTGCCCATATCACGGCTTTCCATGATACGGCCCGCCAGGCACAGGTCCTGGAACTGTTCCCGGGTTTCTTCACTATATTGGGCCAGGATATTAACCGCCGTATTGTTTACCGGGTATTGAGGCGCCGGGTACGGATCAATGCCTAGGCGCTGCAGCTCCTGTAATTTCTGGCGGCGTATGAGTTCTTGCTCTGATAACTGTGTCATCGTAAAAGTTGCTGGTTTGTCGTAATCGCTTGCGTTTAAGATCAAGAAGCTGATGTTAACTGCAATTTTTTGCGTTGGGATGCAAAAATAATCGTTTTGGCCGTATTGGCCGGACTTATACCAATACTGGCATCAATTTAGGGGAATTTTTATGTGGCGCCTGCCTACACGCGTTAAGATTATTTAACACTCCGCCGGTTCAACCTGGCACGTTTTTAACCATCTAACCCTGCAACGATGAAAACGATACTCGTCCCCACTGACTTTTCTGACACGGCCTACAATGCCGCCCGCTACGCCCTGCACCTGGCCCGCCAGGTAGGCACCACCCGGGTGGTGCTGTACCATGCTTATGAGCTCATAGTGCCTGTGCCGGATGTGCCGGACCCCATTCCGGTCATTGACCCGGAAGACCTGAAACAAAGCAGTGAAACCGGCCTTTCCCTGATGCGCAGCCGCCTCCAGGCCGACCTGCCGGAAGGCGTTACCCTGCTTACCCGCTCGGAAAACCAACTGCTCCAGGCCTACATAGACCAGGTGGCCAAAGAGGAACAGGCAGACCTCATCGTGATGGGGATCACCGGCGGCAGCGGGGTGGAGGAAATGCTGCTGGGCAGCAACGCCCTGGACGTGATGAAAGAAACCCACACACCGCTGATCATTGTTCCCGGTGAGGCTTCTTTCCGGGAGATCAATACCGTGGTCTTTGCCTGCGATTTCCGCAAGGTTACGGAAAACACTCCCATACAGCCCCTGAAGCTGCTGCTGGATGCTTTCCGTGCGCGCCTCTTCGTGGTTAATGTAGACCACGAAAAACGCCACTTCACAGCAGATACGCCTTTTGAAACCCTGGTGATGGACACCCTCCTGGCCGATTACACGCCGGAGTACCGTTTCGTGGAAAATGAAAGCGTGGTAGAAGGTATCCTCACATTTGCAGACCAGGAAAAGGCGGACATTATTATCACCGTGCCCCGCCAGCATGGATTCCTGGCGGGCCTGTTCCATCGCAGCCGCACGCGCCAGCTTGCATTTCATTCCCATATACCCTTGTTGGTCATCAGGGAATAAATGCGATATTTGGTGCATATTTACACCTGCATATCACTGTAAAACCGCAACATAAACATACCATGATCAAACGTACCTTATTGCTGGTGGCCGCAAGCCTTTTTATCCTGCAAGGCGCACAAGCCCAGTTCCTGAAAAAGTTGAAGCAGGACTTTGACTCTATTGAGAATGCAAAGAATGCTAAAACCACTACAGCTACTTCTTCCAGCGCCACCACCACCACTACCTCTACCAGCACCACTGCCAGTTCCGGCACCAGCACCGGTAATGTAACCCAGAACCAGGCCGCAGACGCTATCAAGCAGGCACTGAGCAAGGGGGTAACCGCCGGTATTTCCATGCTGAACAAGCAGAATGGTTTCTTTGGCAGCGAGATCTACAAAGTACTGCTGCCGCCGGATGCACAGAAGGTAGAAGCTACCCTGCGCCAGATAGGCCTGGGCAGCCAGGTGGACAAGGCCATCCTGCAGATCAACCGCTCCGCGGAGCAGGCCGTAGGACAGGCTGCTCCCATCTTTGCCAGCGCCATCAAACAAATGACCATCACGGATGCGCTGAACATTGTAAAAGGTGATTCCACCGCTGCTACCGCCTACTTTAAAGGCAAGACCACGGACCAGCTGAAAGCTGCTTTCAGCCCGGTGATCAAGAGCAAACTGGATAGCACCCTGGCCACCAAGTATTACAGCAACCTGGTAGCTACTTACAACAAGCTGCCCACCACCATCAACAAGGCCAATCCGGACCTGCAGGGCTATGTAACCGACAAGGCTGTAACCGCCCTCTTTGACCAGATCGCAAAAGAAGAAGCCAGCATCCGCAGCAACCCCGTGCAGCAAACCACGGACCTGCTGAAGAAAGTGTTTGGTGGACTGATCAAATAGTTTTCAAAACCCGTTTTACATACAAAAGGCGCCTTCCGGGGCGCCTTTTCTTTTTGGGTAACAATTGTAAGTGATCAGTGTTACAATTTTCTTTTACGCCAGCAATACCTGCCATGCCCCTGCTACATCACCCTTGTCCAGCAGCTGTGCGGCATACCGGTGCAGTTCTGTTTCCATTTCATCCGGGGTAAGGCTGTAGTATTGAAAGATCTGCTTCAGGTGTGCATCGTCAAAGGTGGCGTCTATGTGGGGCAGCTGGTGCACGTTGCCCAACTGGCCCAGGTGGTTGCCGGTAAGCACGCGGCTATGGCGGATGGCAGGGGGAAGCGCATCTATGCCAATGCCGCAGTGGCTATTGGGCTTGGCCACTTCAAACACGGCATTGCCGGAGGCGCGTACATAAAAGTCAGCGCCCATGCGGGCCACCAGGTCTATTTTATGTGGGTCTATCTGGCCTTTCTCATTGAGGATGGCATCGTCCAGGTGGATGAGCAGCGGCTCACAGATCACCAGATTGCCGGCGCCGGGGCCATCGCCGGTGGCGATCACTTCCCGCACTTTGCATTCCATCTGCACGGGGCTTTCCTTTACCCGGAAGGGTTTTACCCGTTCGGAGGCAATGGGGGTAAAGCCGGATTTTTCAAACTCATTCACGTCCCGCGGGTACTCACAGCTGCTCAGGGAGGCCTGCTGCACCATATTGTAAGACACTACGTTGATCACCACCTCGCGGGTGGCCAGCACGTTTTCCAGGGTATGCTTTACGGTATTATCGCGCACGCGGCGGGCGGGCGAAAAAATGAGGGTGGGCGGATTGGTACCAAACAGGTTGAAGAAGCTGAAGGGCGATAAATTGGGCCGTCCTTCCGCATCCAGCGTGCTGGCAAAGCAGATGGGGCGCGGGGCCACGGCGCCCTGCAGGTAACCATGCAGGGCGGCCACGGGCAGGGTGGCGGGATCTATGATCATACGAACGTGGTTAAAACGGTTACGCCTTTGGCAGATTCATGAAATGCTGTTTCAGCGCCAGGATAGACAGGTCTGCGGCTTCTTCCTCGATGGTGTTGGTGAGGGTGCCCAGGCCCGTGATCTCCATGGTCACTTCGTCGCCGGGCTGCAGCCACTGTTCCTCGTAATTGGGATCGTTCAGGCGGCCGGTGCCGTTCAGTTCCAGGAAGCAACCGGTGCCTACGGTACCACTGCCTATTACATCACCGGGCATTACATTCACCCCGTAGGAGCAGCGTTCAATGATCTCTGCAAAGGTCCAGTCCATATCGCCCATGTTGCCGTTGCTTACTTCCACGCCATTCACCTTGCAGGTCATTTTCAGGTTGTAGTTGTTGCCGGTGTGGCCGGGCTTTGCGGGTATTTTATAGGCGGCCAGTTCGTCCGGCGTTACCAGCATGGGGCCTATTACCGTGCTGAAATCCTTGCCCTTGGCAGGGCCCAGGTTCAGTTTCATTTCTTCCATTTGCAGCACGCGGGCGCTCATGTCGTTCATGATCATAAAGCCGGCAATGAAATCATCGGCTTCTGCCGCGGGAATATTGCGCCCAAAGCGGTTCAGCACCACGGCCACTTCCAGTTCAAAGTCCAGCTTCTCAAAATGGTCCGGCATGCAGGCAATGGGGCCGGGGCCCTGGATGGCATTGTGATTGGTAAAGTAAAAGATCGGGTATTGATCAAATTCCGGGATCATCTCCAGCCCCCGGTTGCGGCGGGCGGAGGCCACATGCTGGCGGAAGGCGTACCCATCGCGGCAGGAGGTGGGAAAAGGCACCGGCGCCATCAGCGTTACACTGTCCAGCGGAATGGGCTCGGCGCTGCCTATGCGGCGCCCCTTTTTCAGTTCCGCCTCCACCCCGCGCGCAATCTCGATCACATCGTCCCACATGAGCAGGAATAACTGCATGTTGTTAGGTAATTCATCGTGGAGCTCCTGGGTATTGTATAAATGGCCGTCTACTAAAAGGGCCAGCTGGTCGGTTTCTTCCCGGAGGTAAGTCACTAATTTCATTGGACAAATATGTATAAGAACACCAAAAAGCCAAATATAAGGTAGTTGGCCAACCCAATCCTCAATTCGTTGTTAAGAAATCTAAATATATTAAACAAATGATTAATATTAAATGATGGCTTTTTGACGGTGGATGACAAGTTTTGCGTTAATTTTGCCTTAACTTAGAATAAACAGGCGTTAACATGAAATTCGAAAAAATTAAGAACAAAGGACAGGCACGCTTATTTGAAAGCCAGTACCTCGAGGTACTGACTAAAACCCATCCCCTGGTGATCTGGGGACTGTACACTCCCATTATTTCCTACATGCTTTATTACAGCCACGCCACACTGGGCTTTCCCGTTTCCACGGTGGCACTGGTGTTTGTAGGCGCTATGCTGTTCTGGACCTTCTTTGAATACCTGATGCACCGCTTTGCATTCCATTACGTGGCCGAAAGCCCTAAGATGCAGCGTTTCATTTACGTGATGCATGGCAACCACCATGAATACCCGCGCGATAAGCAGCGTCTTTTCATGCCGCCGGTGCCCAGCATTATCCTCGCCTCTGTGATCTTTTCCGCACAATACCTTTTCCTGCGTAGCTATACGTTCATGTTCTTTCCCGGCTTCCTGCTGGGTTACCTGATCTATGGCAGCATGCACTACGCCATCCATGCCTGGAACCCGCCCTTTAAGTTTATGAAGCCGGTGTGGCGCAATCATCACCTGCACCACTACAAGAGCGAGGATAAAGGCTTTGGTGTAAGTTCTTCCGTGTGGGACTATGTGTTTGGTACTTCCTTTGACCTGGCAAAAGAAAAGGAAGACAAGGAAAAAGTGAAGGAGCTGATGTTTGAGAAATAGCTTACCGTACTATACAAAACATAAAAAAAGCGAAGGCATGTTGCACTTCGCTTTTTTTTATCGCCTGTATGCGTGTTACCATCTTTCCTCATCATCGGGGCCTGCAGCCGGCGGCTGGGCAAAGCTTTCACGGGTGATGATCTTTTGCACCTGGCGCCGGATAATGAGGCGCGCTATCTGCGTATATACGTTTACGTTATCACCGGCATCGTCCAGGATATCCCGTACCGCCTGTTCGGGTACGTCTATGCGGTACAGCAGGAAAATGAATTGATGAAAGTCTTCGCTGATCAGGGCTTCCAGTTTGCGGGCCAGCAGGTTTTCCAGGTTGTCCCAGGAAAGCGATGCCGGTGTGGGTAGTTCAAAAGAGTGCTTTAGCCAGGTGGCCGTAGCACCCAGGTAGGAGGGCGACAAAGCGGGCATGGTATTGATCGTTTGTTCCATAACCCTGCTATTGCACAATGTGTACCAAACTCACAAACCAGGGTCCAGGTATTTGAAAATCAATAAGAAATAAATTCTGAAGGTTTTTTGAAGGCCCATAAAAAACGGCAGCCCGTATACCGGTGCTGCCGTTTCTTATGGCTGCATGCAGCTTATTTCATTTGTTTGATCTTGTAAGAAGCGTTGGTAATGATCTTCACGGGGACCTGCAAGTCTTTTTTCAGGCCTTTTGACTTGTCTGCCTTGTAGGTGTAGTTGCCATTCAGTTCTGTGTTCTGCACGGCTATAGCGGGCAGTCCGCTGCTGCGGGTCACCAGGTAATCACTTTGCAGGTTGCCGCTTATTTCTGCATTGGCGGTGTAGCCATCTTCCAGCTGCACGTTTTCCTGCTTATCAGTTTTGATCTTGCCAGTGCCGCCCACTTTGGCAGTTTCACTGTCCCAGGTTTGCAGGTTCCAGAAGAAATCAATATCGCCTTTCAGCCCTGCGCGGAGGGGCAGTGTTTCGTTCCACTGGGTGCCGGTTTTAATGCCGTGGGCGGGGTAGATCACGAGCAGTTGTTCCAGCCATGCCTGGAAGGCCTTGGCGCCAAATTGTTCTTTTACCAGGCGGGTGTAGGCAGTTTTTTCATCGGCTTTCAGGCTGCCAAAAGCAGCGGTACAGGCGCTGTCTACCACCTCATCCAGGCCATTGACGGATTTTACAATGCCAAAGCTTTGTAGCTCCACGGTGAAGGCATGGTTGAGCAGGTTTTTGATAGCTGCCTGGAAGGGTTCCTTTTCGTTATCCACCTTGGCATCTACCATAATATTCTGGTTGTGCGCGTTGAAGTTAAACCGCAGGTCCTTATAATGGAGGGTGAGCGTGGCTTTACCGGGGACGGCGTCTGTAACATCTATTACCAGTACGTCCTGGAAATCGCGGGTGGAGCGCTGCATCATATCCTGCACGGTGAGGTAGCTCTCAGTGCGGCTTTTTTGTTCTAACTGGAATTGCTGGCCTTTCTGGAAATTATAACTCAGGTCCACATAGTCTTGTGCACGCAGCACGGGAAGGGAGGCACACATGCATAGGCACCAGGCAATAATGTGTTTCATTCACTAAATTTTTGTCAAACATACTTCTCAATTACGCCTAATCCAAATAAAGCGAAGTCGTATTTGACCGGATCTTCCGGGCAAAATTCCCGCAGTGCGTCTGTGAGGGCCAGGGCTGTTTTCCAATTGGCCTTGGCTTCCGGGATCAGTCCCAGCCGCGTGGCTACGCGGCTCACATGCACATCCATCGGGCATACCAGCTGGGCAGGCGAGATGTGCTCCCATAGACCAAAATCCACGCCACAATCGTCTTTGCGCACCATCCAGCGGAGGAACATGTTCAGGCGTTTGCAGGCGCTGTTTTTGGCAGGGGTGGAAATATGTTTGACCGTTCTTTCCGGGTGTTCCAGGGAAAAGAAGATCTTATGAAAACCGATGAGGCCGTTCTCCACGGTTTCATCCTGCGGGTCCGTAGGACCGCTGAAGGCAAATTCCAGGGAAGTAACGTTGGTATACCAGTGCTGGAGGAATTCAATAAAATACAGGAGGTCCAGCCCATTGAAGGTACGGTGGCTGAAGGACATGAGGGCCATCCGGTCGCGGGGTTGGTGGTTCCGGATAAAATCATACGGTGCGTTGTCCATCATCCGCATCAGTTCTGTGCCTTTGTTGAGAATGGTAGTGCGGTTGCCCCAGGCCAGCACGGCCGCAAAAAATGCGGCTATCTCGATATCCTGCAGTTTGCTAAACCGGTGGGGAATGGCAATGGGATCGTGCGGGATAAAATCCGGCTGATTGTAGTACGCGGCTTTCGCGTCCAGGTAGTCTTTTAAATCATGGCCCTTCATGCTTTTCATCGGATAGTCCGCTGCAGGTCCATACCGCCGGCTGTACAGGGATACAGTTGGCGATCATGGCAGAGGATAAGGTTAAAAATACTATAGCAGGATAGCGGCTGCAGCGCCAGGCATAGCTAATGCTGCAGCCGGTCAGGTTTTGTCTGTCGGTCTTTTTAGCCAATGGCCTGGTCCAGGTCTGCGATCAGGTCAGCTACATCTTCAATGCCTACGCTGAGGCGGATCAGGGAATCTACCAGCCCGTTCTTCAACCGCTCTTCGCGGGGAATGGAGGCGTGGGTCATGCTGGCCGGGTGGCCAATGAGCGATTCCACACCGCCCAGGGATTCCGCCAGGGAAAACAGGTGGGTATTGCTCAGTACTTTGTGCGCCGCTTCCAGGCTATCGTCTTTCAGCGTAAAAGAGATCATCCCTCCAAAGCCGCGCATCTGCTTTTTGGCAATGGCATGGTTAGGGTGATCTTCAAAACCGCACCAGTACACTTTGTCCACCTTGGGATGCTGGCGCAGGTGTTGTGCCACTGCCGCTCCATTTTCGCAATGGCGCTGCATGCGTACATGCAGGGTCTTAAGGCCCCGCAGCACCAGGAAGCAGTCCTGCGGGCCGGGTACCGCCCCGCAGCTGTTCTGGATAAAATAGAGTTGCTCGGCCAGTGCTTGGTCCTTTACGATCACGGCGCCGTGCACCACGTCACTGTGGCCGCCAATGTACTTGGTAGCGGAATGCACCACGATGTGGGCGCCCAGGTCCAGCGGTGTTTGCAGGTAGGGCGAGGCAAAGGTATTGTCTACTGCCAGCAGCAGGTTGTGCTCATTGGCTATCTGCGCGCAGGCGGCAATGTCAATAATGTTCAGCAGCGGATTGGTAGGTGTTTCTATCCAGATCAGCTTCGTGGCAGCCGTAATATGCTGGCGGATGTTCTGTGCATCCTGCATGCCAATGAAGTGGAACCTGATGCCGTAACGCTGGAAGATCTTGGTAAAAATACGGTAGGTGCCGCCATACAGGTCGTTGGAAGCAATCACCTCGTCGCCTGGCTGCAGCAGCTTCAGTACCCCGTCTGTAGCGGCCAGGCCACTGCCGAAGGAGATGCCGAACTTCCCGTTCTCAATGGCCGCCAGTGCGTTCTGAAGGGCATCGCGGGTAGGGTTCTGGGTGCGGGCGTATTCATAACCGTGGTGCACACCGGGTGCGCTTTGCACGTAGGTGGAGGTCTGGAAAATCGGAGTCATGATAGCGCCGGTAGACGGGTCGGGGGCCACGCCGGCGTGAATCAGTTTGGTGCCAAGCTTCATATTTTCAGTAGCGTTTTCGCTCTTCATAAAGATAAGATCAAAACTACATATTCTACCTTTTTTATGCATTATGTTTTTTTGTAATGGAAAAATAATTGTATTGGATGTACATAGACCACCGGCATGGGAAACATCCTGTAATGCACGGAACCGGCATTTGTATTGAATTTCAGCAGTTTATCGTATATTCCTCCCCGTTAGTGTATCGGTATAGAAAAGGCCCAAAGCTCCGCCGGAGCTTTGGGCCTTTTTCGTTCACGTTTTTGATATTGGAAATGGGAGGCTGGAATTTGCCTGCCCCCCACGCTTATTTCTTTACACTGAATTTAATGGGAAGGCTGGCGGCAGTTTTGTCCCAGTACATGTTCAGGTTTGCACCGGTATCGCTTTTTTCAAACAGCATGGTGAAGCTTTCGGCCACGGTATCGCGGCTGGTTACGGGAATATCTACGCGTACCACGTCTTTCTTTTCGTCGTATTTATATGCGCCCCAGATATCAGTGTCCTTGTTCAGGATCATGGTCCAGGTTTTCTCCGTGGGGATAGCGTACAGTGTGTAGCGGCCTTTGGGAATGGATTTATTGCCAATGGTCACCGGCTGGAAAAATTCGATCTCGGTGGCTTCGTTAGCGCCCAGTCTCCATACTTTACCGTATTCTACCAGCTTGCCAAAGATCTCGCGGTCTTTCTTTTGCGGACGGCTGTACACCACGCGGGCCACCAGGGTGCCGGGTTCCCCTTTTACACGCACCAGGTAAGGATACATGGACGGGAAGTAAGCCATGTCCATGGGACTGGAGTCCAGCGGTGGCAGTTGTGCAGGATGCTGTGCTTTTGCATTGATGCCCAGCGTGAGCAGCAGGCTGGCCATAACCAGGAATTGCAGGTACTTTTTCATAGATAAAAATTACGATTTGCTTTATAGATGATATTAAAAATTTGCCGGGCAAACGTACAGGTTTTGCCCTGAATAATGTGCTGTAAAATGTCAGGCGGCAGTATATTTCTGAACAAAGGTATATAAGGCCGGGAAAAATTCATCGTAGCATTGCTGCAAGGCGTTGTAATGTGTATCAAAAACGGACAGTGGCACGCTGGCTTCAAAGTTGATATACTTGGCCCTCCTTACTATTCCGCGGAAGGTTTGTTCCATCCCGTTGCGGAAGCGGTAATTGTAAAGCCAGTTCTGTGAAGACATATATCCCAGCATATGGGTAAAGCTGGAGGGCAGTGCTACCGGCGGTGTACCTATCGTGGCATATACTTCCTGTGCAAAGGCCTGGAGCGAGGTATCTGTGAAATGCCGCGGATCATTGGCCAGGAAGTGGTCCATCACGATGTCGGTGAACACGGCCCCATATAGGCGGGTCTGTGGCCGGAATATAGCCCTGGCGGCAAAGGTGGCAGGATGGTTATCTGTAAAGGTATCGATGGCACGGTGCAGGCGGATGCCCTCCTGTATGGGCTGCGGATACAGGGCCAGTTGTCGTCCTTTCACAAAATCACCGATCATATTGCCGGTCATCAGGTCCGGCTGGTGAAAGGAGAGGTAGGCGTGGGCAAGGAAGTTCATGGTTAGAATTGATAGTACATGCAGCACGAATGTATTAAAAACCAGGCCAGCTTATCCAGTCTTTAATAATTGTGCAAATGAAGTGCAAAAATATTGTGCAAAACCATCTGCATTAACAGTTTTATTGCGTAAATTGCAATAACGCCCATTTCCACCAAACCCGCCACCCATCAGTCGTTCCCCCCTTTCTTCTTATCCAGCATCTACCATTCTTACCACAATTCCCTTTTAACAATTCCTTAACCCAGGCCGCTGCAACTTTTTTCATTTCCCAGCAACACTGCACTGGATGCGGGGCTGGCACCAGGTGCTGTAACCCGCTATGGATGCACGTTACAACATAGGATCATATAAACTGATCATGACCCGCCACTGGTATAGTAAGCCTTGCCACTTGTCCCGGATGCACGTAGTTTTACATCATCATTCAAACAAACAATAAACACTAATCAATCACATCATTAAATTTTTCTCCGCCATGAAAAAGATGATCCTGATGCTTTGTGTTGCTGCCACATTCGGTATCAGCACAGCTTTTGCCTCCCTCAGAGAGGAAACTGTAAACAACAAAAAAGTGATGGCCTCCTTCCAGAAGGAATTTACCGAGGCTAAGAACGTAGAGTGGTTTACAGATGATAAAGCCCAGAACTACACTGCAAACTTTACCATCCGCGAGTCTAAAGTGACCGCTCATTTTGATGCAGACGGTAACCTGCTGAACACCAGCCGTTACCTGAACGAAGACCAGCTGCCCCTGGCGGTAACCAACCGCCTGGCCAAGAAATACGCCGGTCAGCGCATTGAGAACATTACGGAGTACCAGGCAAACGGTGAAGTGACCTACTACATCACTGAAAGAAGTAAAGATGACATGATCACCATCGTGAAGGCTACGCCTGACGGCTGGTTGAGCGTGTACAACAAATTCAAACAAGCCATGTAATAGCATCCGCTGTTTTAGTATCTGTAGGCCTGCCTTGACCGATCAAGGCAGGCTTTTTTATGCCCCTATGCCGCAGGCCGCGTTAACTTTCCGGAAAGGCACCCCCACATTGCCCTAAAATCGTACCTTCGCCCCTCCGATAAAAATTTAAGAGCATATGACAAAAGGTCCCATTTCACAATTTATCCAGCATCATTACCGGCACTTCAACGCGGCAGCGCTGGTAGATGCAGCCAAAGGCTACGAAACACATTTACTGGAAGGTGGTAAAATGATGGTAACCCTGGCCGGCGCCATGAGCACGGCAGAGCTGGGTATTTCCTTTGCTGAAATGATCCGCGCGGGCAAGGTAGACATCATCTCCTGCACCGGCGCTAACCTGGAAGAGGATATTATGAACCTGGTAGCCCACACGCACTACAAGCGCGTGCCCCACTACCGCGATCTGAGCCCCCAGGATGAATGGGAGCTGCTGGAAAAAGGGTATAACCGCGTAACGGATACCTGCATTCCCGAAGAAGAAGCATTCCGCCGCATCCAGCAACATATTTTCAAGATCTGGAAAGACGCAGAAACCAACGGTGAACGCTATTTCCCCCACGAATACATGTACAAGCTGCTGCTTAGCGGCGTAATGAAAGAACATTACGAAATAGACCCGAAGCACAGCTGGATGCTGGCCGCAGCCGAAAAGAACATTCCCATCGTGGTACCGGGCTGGGAAGACAGCACCATGGGTAACATCTTTGCTTCTTACTGCATCAAGGGTGAGCTGAAACCCAGCACCATGAAGAGCGGTATTGAATACATGACTACCCTTTCCGAGTGGTACCGTGCAAACTCCGGCGGCAAGGGCGTAGGCTTCTTCCAGATCGGTGGCGGTATTGCAGGTGATTTCCCCATCTGCGTGGTGCCCATGATGTACCAGGACCTGGAATGGCATGATGTTCCCTTCTGGGGCTATTTCTGCCAGATCTCCGACTCCACTACCTCTTACGGTTCTTATTCCGGCGCCGTGCCCAATGAGAAGATCACCTGGGGTAAACTGGATATTCACACGCCGAAGTTTATCGTAGAATCAGATGCGACCATCGTGGCGCCCCTGATCTTTGCATATATCCTGGGCTGGTAAGGCTTAGGGATGAAGCTTGTTTCATGAAGGAAGACTGCCTTGAAAGGGGCAGTCTTTTTTTATGGCAGGTAATTCACGTTTTATGGCAGGTAATTCATGCACCAGATAAGAGGGCGTGGGAAAACCGCCACCAGCGGGCGACCATCAGGGAGCCAATGTATGGAGCCATGCACCGATAGGCGGGCTGTCAACCACCTGGCCGGCCAACTGTCAGCAACCTGCAGGCAGGCTGTCAACCACCAATGGGCCGTCCATCAGAAAAACAAGTCCGATGCAATCCCGTCTGCAAACAGCTTCCCGGCATTGGTGAGCACCATCCAGTCCATGACCGGGTGCATTTTGCCGCTGGCCACATAAGGCTCCACGGCCTGGCGCAGGCGCTCCGCTTTATCCTGCCCGAAGGTGGCGCTGATGAAGGCCAGGCTGGCTCCCTGGGAAGTGCGCAGGGATGTCATCAGGTATTCATTGAGGCGGATAGTGGGGGTGAGCGTTTCTTTTTCAAACGGCAGCGCTTGTTTTTCCAGCGCCTGCAGGTACAGGGCGTTGTTGGCCACATTCCACTGGCGGGAGTGCCCGTTGAAGGAGTGTGCAGACGGGCCTATTCCCAGGTAGGGCTGTCCCTGCCAGTAGCTGCTGTTGTGCCGGGAGTGCCAGCCGGGGCGGGCAAAGTTGGAGATCTCGTAATGTTCATACCCATTGGCAGCAGCCCACTGCATGAGCATTTCAAAATGGCGGGCGGCCTTGTCGGGGTCTACCGCCTGCACTTTATGCTGCGTAATGAAATGATCCAGGGCAGTGCCTGGCTCCACGGTGAGGGCGTAGCTGGAAAGATGGGGAATGTTCAATGCCTTTACCTGCTCCAGGTTCATGGCCCAGCCTTCATCACTGAGCGTAGGTCCTCCGTAAATGAGGTCTATCGTGATATTGTGAAAGCCGGCTGCCTGTGCTTCGCGGATGCATTGGAGCGCCTGGCCCGCATTGTGGGCCCGGTTCATCCAGCGCAGGTCTGCTTCGTGGAAGGACTGCACGCCTATGCTCAGGCGGTTAATGCCGGCCGTGTGGAGGGCCTGCAGTTTTTCCGGTGTAAGGTCGTCCGGGTTAGCCTCCAGGGTGATCTCCGCATCCGCGTTCACGGGGAAGAGCAGGCGGCACTGGGCCAGCAGGCTTTCTATTTCCGTGAGTTGCAGGAGGCTGGGGGTGCCACCCCCGAAGTAAATGGACGATACCGGTGCCCCGGCCAGGTAATCTTTTTGCAGCAGCAGTTCTGCCAGCAGGGCGCTCACCATTTCTGACTGCCGCCCCCGGGAAGTGGAGAAGTGGAAGTTGCAATAGTAGCACGCCTGTTTGCAAAATGGAATGTGAATATAAATGCCAGCCATATTTTTTCTCAGGCCCCAAAGGTAAGGCCATGCAACTAATGGGAAATAATCAGATATTTGTGAACCTGGGCATCTGCAGGCTTATCGCCCTAAAAATTACGGCGTTACGTGGCGTTGCCTCTCCATTATTCAGAAATATATTCTTTGTGCGCTATTGGTTTTTTCTCCTGCTGCTTTGCTGCCGGGTTACGATTTTTGCCCAGACAGATACCGGGCATGTGCCTCCCAAGAAAGTGACCACTACCATTAAGCACGATTCCGCCGGTCATGTAGTAGTGCCAAAGGTCCGCCACGATTCCCTGGGGCGGCCCATCGCGCCCGTGCGCCGCGACTCCCTGGGCCGTGTCATAGCGCCAAAGGTGAAGCGCGATTCCCTGGGCCGCGTCATCGGCAGACCGGATACTACCCGCCAGGCTGCTTTGGCCGCAGGTGTAAAAAAAGACAGCAGCCAGTTTTCCTACGCCGACTCTGCCGCCAGGCATGCGGTGGCCACGCCTACCCAGGGCCGGTCCGTGTACACGCCTACCGCCAGCTCCCTGGCCTACGACAGCCTGATGAGAAGCCTGCGCCGTCACCACCTGCTGGCCGGGGACAACCTGCACAAGACCGGTAGCCCCAAACCCGTGGTATACGATATGAACCCGCTGCGCAATTACCGCAGCCTGGACTGGCTGGTGTACATCATGCTGGGGGTAACGCTCATTCTGGGCATTATCCGCCTGGCATATCAGAAGTATTTCAGTGACCTGTTCCGCGCGTTCACCAATCCTACCCTGAGCCAGCGCCAGCTGAAGGATCAGTTGTCCCAATCGCCGTTTCCCAACTTTTTGCTCAATATTTTCTTTGCCATCAGCCTGGGCATGTACCTGTTCCTGGTGATGTTCCGCCTGCAATACATTTCCAGCTACAACCCGTTGCTGCTCATCCCTGCGCTGATCCTGCTGGTGGCGGCCATCTATTTTGTGAAGTACGTGGTGTTGCGCCTGTGTGGCTGGTTGTTTGGCAATGAAGACCTGGTGGATGCCTACGTTTTCATCCTGTACCTGATCAACAAGATCACCGGCGTATTGTTGTTGCCCTTTTTAGTGATTCTGGCTTTCTGCTCACCGGGAATAGCCCGGTTTTTCCTCTATATTTCGATATTTTTGATCATATTATTGATTGTATACAGGTATATTAGATCGTATGCACTGGTGAAGCAGTACCTGTCGTTCAGTAAATTGCATTTTTTTCTGTACCTTTGCGCATTCGAGGTCGCGCCGGTACTCATTCTGACGAAGGTGCTCCTGAAACTGGTTAACGGGTAATTTAGCAGTTACAAAGCCAATTGTTAACACACGCGCAATCACAAAAATGTATGATAAAAGGCGGGCCAAAAAAAGACTTGCAGAGTAAACACACCTTGTCGATCCTGATTTCCCAACCTAAGCCTGAAACAGAAAAATCACCTTATTTCGACTTAGCCAAGAAATACAACGTAAAGCTGGATTTCTTCCCGTTTATCCGGGTAGAAGGCGTGAGTGGCAAAGACTTCCGGAAGCAAAAGATCGACATCCTGCAATTCACCGCGGTGATCTTTACCAGCCGTACCGCAGTAGACCACTTCTTCCGCGTATGCGAAGAGTTGAAGATCAAGGTGTCACAGGATTGCAAATACTTCTGTATCACTGAAGCAGTTGCCCTTTACCTGCAGAAATTCATCCTTTACCGCAAGCGTAAGGTTTTTTACGGCGCAGACGGTTCCACCAAAGGGCTCCTGGAGGTGATGAACAAGCACCGCGACAACGAGAAGTTCCTCTTCCCCAGCTCAGACAGCCAGCAGAAAGATATTGAAGAATGGTTCAAAGCTAACAAATGCGAGTTTGCTACTGCCAGCCTCTACAAAACCGTAAGCAATGATGTAAAGGAAATAGTGACCAAACAGGACTACGATATGATCGTGTTCTTCAGCCCTTCCGGCGTAAAGTCACTGTTTGAGAACGTACCGGGCTTTGTGCAGAATGGCACCGCCATCGGCGCTTTCGGGCCTACCACTTCCGCCGCGGTAGAGCAGGCAGGTCTTCGCCTGGATGTAAAGGCACCGGCTCCCCAGGCACCTTCCATGGTGGCCGCCCTGGAGCTGTACCTGTCTAACATGACGGTGAAGAAATAGCTGCAGGAATTACACCGCTTCTTGCCGGTACCAGCGCCTTTTTTATGCTGCATACCGGTACCTATAAATACTATTTGAAAAGACAGTCCGCCGGGCTGTCTTTTTTTATGGAATTAATACAAAAAATACCAGAACACGGCTTATCTTGTACGTGACTTAGTTCGTTGAACAACATATACTTATCCAACAAAACTGGCGCACAACTTGTGGACAGATCCCGCTGTGGGAAGCTGCTGCGCTTTCAACTTTCCGTATGAACAGATTAGCACAGGAGACCAGTCCGTACTTATTGCAACATGCCCATAACCCGGTGGAGTGGTATCCCTGGGGCGAAGAGGCCCTGGAACGGGCCCGCCGGGAGGATAAGCCCATCCTGGTAAGCATCGGCTATGCCGCCTGCCACTGGTGCCACGTGATGGAGCGGGAAAGTTTTGAGAACGAGGCTACCGCGGCCCTTATGAATGCGTATTTCATCAACATTAAGATAGACCGGGAAGAGCGCCCGGACCTGGACCATATTTACATGGATGCCGTGCAGGCCATGACCGGCCAGGGTGGCTGGCCGCTCAATGTGTTCCTGCTGCCGGACGCCCGGCCTTTTTACGGGGGTACCTATTTCCCTCCAAAGGCCATGTACAACCGGGCTTCATGGACAGACGTGCTGCGCTCCATCCACAATGCCTACCTGGAAAAGCGGCCCGACCTGGAGGCCCAGGCGGCCCAGCTCACAGAGCACATGACCCGCAGTAACGATTTTGGCCTCAGTAATCCCATTGACCTGAACATTCCCCGTCATGAACTGTTTTCACAGGATCAGTGTCATACCATGTATAAGAATATCATGGGGCAGGCGGATAAGACCTGGGGCGGGTTTGGGCGTGCACCGAAATTCCCCGGCACGTTCAATATCAATTTCCTGCTGCGCTACGGGCATTTGTTCCGGGAGCCGGAAGCCATTGCACAGGCCACACTTTCGCTGGACAAGATGATCCAGGGCGGCATTTATGACCAGCTGGGGGGCGGCTTTGCCCGCTACTCCACAGACGATCAGTGGCTGGCGCCGCACTTTGAAAAAATGTTGTATGACAATGCCCTGTTGGTAGATACGCTGGCGGAAGCTTACACACTTACAAAGGACGAGCGCTATGCAGATACGATCCGGCACACGCTGGCCTTCATTGAGAACGAGATGCTGGATGCCGGCGGTGGCTGGTATGCCGCGCTGGATGCGGATTCTGAAGGGGTGGAAGGTAAATTCTACACCTGGAGCCGGGAGGAGATCGGGTCTATCCTGACAGAGCAGGCTAATTTGTTCTGTGATTTTTACGGCGTAAAAGATGAGGGGAACTGGGAGCATACGAACATCCTCTGGATGCCGGAAACCCTGGAAGACTATGCCGTTAAAAACCAGTTGGATAAGGAATGGCTGGCCACCGTACTGGCAGCATGCAGGGCCGCGTTGCTGGCAGCGCGGGAAAAAAGAGTGCGCCCCGGGCTGGATGACAAAATTTTATTAGGGTGGAATGCGTTATTGATACACGCCCATTGCAAAGCCTATGCGGCATTGGGGCACCAGCCATACCTGGATGCTGCGGAAAAGAATGCAGCATTTTGCTGGACGCAACTAAAACAACCCGGGGAAACCCCTGCGTTTTTCCACACCTGCAAAGCGGGGCAGGCTAAATATCCCGCGTTCCTGGATGATTACGCCTGGTTCATCCGCGCTATGATAACCCTGCAGGAGACCACCGGCCACCTGCACTACCTGGAGAAAGCCCAACTGCTGGCGGAGCATGTGAGTAAAGCGTTTTCCGATGAGCAACAGCTATACTTTTACTACACGGCAGCCGGCCAGGCAGACGTGATTGTACGCAAAAAAGAGATCTATGACGGGGCAGTACCCAGCGGCAATTCCGTGATGGCAGGCAACCTTTGGTACCTGGCCCTTGCATATGACCGCCAGGAGTGGGCAGACCGTGCAGTGAAGATGGCAGGCCAGCTGGCCCAAACCCTGAGCCGCTATCCCACCTCGTTCGGGGTATGGTGTAATTTCGTGTTACAGCTGGTGGCAGGCACCCGGGAGATAGCCGTGGTAGGCAAGGATTTCCGGGCCAGGATGGATGAGATCGGGAAGGTGTATATTCCCTTCAAAGTCTTACTGGGCGCGGAAAAGGACCGGCCGGACTACCCGCTGCTGAGCAGCCGGGAGCAGGAGGGGGAGACGCTGATCTACGTGTGCGAACATTACCATTGCATTAAACCGGTGAAACACATAGAAGAAATTATTAAACTAATTTAATATTTGTTTTATATTTGATACGAGCCGTCTCGTAACGAAAAATCGGGCTAACCCCGTAAAATAAAATGTTAAAATTTGCGTTTATATATCCCGCGAGGGCCGAAACCGGTGAGAAAAGTTTGTGGGAAAAGTAACTACGGATTAAAAAATATTGTTACATTTGCTATCTTTGATAAAACTTTGCCCGGTCGTAAGTAAGAGGCGTGTGTCCTTACAACAGGCTAGAAGCACCTGGCGGTTTTCAGCGTAAAACACATATTCTAATGAAAGCTACCCTTATGAAGCTTAATTTTTTCAGTGGTCTGTTTGCGATCGTGCTGGTTAGCCTGCTGGCCAGCTGTGGCGGTAGTAAAAAAACTCCCGGCAATGCGCAAGGGCAATTAATCGGCGTAAGTCCCCGGCCGAAGTACTTTCCCCCTGTACCTTATGGAATGGTGTATGTGCCGTCCGGCACTTTTCACATGGGCCCCAGTGATGAGGACGTGAACTATTCTTTCACAGCACGCAACAAAGCGATTTCCATTTCCGGCTTCTACATGGACGCTACCGAGATCACGAACAATGAATACCGCCAGTTTGTTAACTGGGTGCGTGATTCCATCGCACACATTTTACTGGGTCATGTAAAACAGGATGACGGGCAGGATTACATTGACTGGAAACAGAAGATCAACTATGCCGATAAGGCCACCATCGACAAGATGGAGCCGCTGTACTACTCCCAGGAAAACCGCCTGTACGGCAAGAAAGAGATCGATATTTATAAACTCATTTATCACTCCGAAACTTTCAACTGGGACCAGGCTAAGCTGCGTACCAATGCCGGCAAGCCCCGCTCCCAGTTCATCGTAAAGAAAGATGTGGCGATCTACCCGGACACCCTCTGCTGGATCCGCGACTTCTCTTACGCATATAACGAGCCGATGACCCGTATGTATTTCTGGCACCCGGCTTTTGACAATTATCCTGTAGTGGGTGTTACCTGGCACCAGGCCAACGCCTTCAACGAATGGCGCAGCCGCTACTGGGAAGACTACCGCACCTCCAAGAAGCTCTTCACAGAAGATAAGTTCCAGTTGCCTTCAGAAGCCCAGTGGGAATACGCTGCCCGCGGTGGCCGTGAGCAGGCGCCTTATCCCTGGGGTGGTCTTTACATCCGCAACAAGAAAGGATGTTTGCTGGCCAACTTCAAGCCAGGCCGTGGTGATTATCCGGAAGATGGTGGCTTCTACACCGTACGTGCAGATGCTTACTGGCCCAACGATTACGGCCTGTACAACATGGCTGGTAACGTAGCAGAATGGACACAGGACGTTTATTATGAAAATGCTTACTCTTTCACTTCAGATATGAACCCCTACCTGCGCATGGACGTACCGGATACGGCGGCTCCGAAGATGAAACGTAAGGCTGTAAGAGGTGGTTCCTGGAAAGACATCGGTTATTTCCTGCAAACCGGTACCCGCTCTTACGAATACCAGGACAGCGCCAAGTCCTACATCGGCTTCCGTTGTACGATCGCGTTCCTGAGCCGTTCCCGTAACGATTTTAGCAAACACAAATAGTTTGGAATACATCCTGAAAAACAAGCACAAGTCGTTAGCGCAAACAACTATTCCATAAACTTCAACACTTTAACCTTAACAAAATTTAACTAAAAAAGTAAATTTTAACCTATGGCTATGAATCCTAACAAAGCAAAATGGCTCAACTTTTTCGTTTGTACTGCTGCATCTGTGGTAATTATCGGGGCCCTGTTCAAAATTGAGCACTGGAAAGGCGCTGATATCGCTTTGATCATGGGTTTGAGCGTGGAGGCCCTCATCTTCCTGGTGTATGCCTTCGTTCCGGACACCGGTGGTCATGATGCACCTGCACATACAACTGTGGTAGCCGCTGGCAGCCCTAATGTGGCTGGTTTGGACAAAATGCTGGGTGATGCCAACATCACGCCGGTAAGCCTGCAACGCCTGAGCGAGAACTTCCAGAAACTGGGTACTACCGTTGACAAAATGCGCGACATTTCCGACGTGGTAGCTGCTACCGGTGACTATACAGCAAAAACCAAGGAAGCTGCTGTGGCCGTAGGTAACGTAGCTACTGCATATACCAATGCTGCTGCTGCTGTATCTTCTTTCAACAGCGCTTCTGATGCTACTAAATCCTTCCACGAGCAGATGCAGGTGATGAGCAAGAACCTGGCTTCCCTGAACGCTATCTATGAACTGGAACTGCAGGATACCAACAACCACCTGAAAGCCATGAACAAGTTCTACGGCAACCTGGTGAATGCTTCTGCAGCCATGAACAATAGCGTGGAAGATGCTAAGAAAACACAGGAACAGATCACACTGCTGGCTAAGAACCTCGGTAACCTGAACACTGTTTACGGCAACATGCTGTCCGCAATGAAAGGATAATTGGAAATACTATAGTTGAAACAAAGGCTTTAATCCAAAAAGAAAAGAACTATGGCATTACCAAAAGACCCCAGGCAAAAGATGATCAACATCATGTACCTGGTGCTTACCTCCATGCTGGCACTGAACGTGTCTGCGGAGATCCTGAATGCGTTTACCATCGTAAACAATTCAATCGATAACTCTAACGTTTCCATCACCGGAAAGAACAATAACGCATACGCAGCTTTTGTAAAGCAAATGGCGGACGATCCTGAAAAAGTAGGCCCGCTGAAAGCAAAGGCTGATGCCGTAAAAGCGGAAGCTAAAACAGCTTACGACCAGCTGGAAGCGCTGAAAGACCAGATCGCCAAAGAAACCGGTGGTTACGAAACCGAAGCAAGCGGTGAAAAAACACTGAAAGAAAAAGGTAACCTGGATGTGGCCACCCGCATCATGGAAAACCAAAAGAAGGGCCCCGAGCTGCAGGCTATGCTCAAAAAGTTCCGCACCAGCCTGCTGAGCAGTGTAGATCCTAAAGACCGCGCTACTTTTGATAAAGCGCTGCCCCTGCAGATCCAGGACAGCTATAAGGGGGAAGATGGCAAGGCTAAGACCTGGACCACCTACCACTTTAACATGGTGCCCGCAGTAGCTGCTTTCACCATCCTGTCTAAACTGCAGAACGACGTGAAAAACTCTGAGTCCATGGTAGTGGAAGACCTGCTGAAGCAGATTCACGCCAATGACATCGTGTTCGATAAAATGCAGGCGTTCGTATCCATGAACTCCAAGAACCTGCAGGAAGGCCAGACCCTCACTGCCCAGATCGCGATCGGCGCTTACAGCACTACCGTGAGCCCTGAGATCGTAGTGAATGGCCAGACCCTGAAAGTGGAGAACGGTCTTGCTACTTACACCCTCCCCGTATCCGGCCTGGGTGATAAGACGCTGACCGGTACCATCAAGCTGAAAAAGCCCAATGGTGAAATAGTAGAATCTGCGATCAACGAACCTTACACCGTAGGCGCTTCTGCTACTTCTATCTCTGCAGACAAGATGAACGTTCTTTATATCGGTGTACAGAACCCGATCTCTATCACCGCTGCCGGCGTACCTGCTGAAAAAGTAGCCGCTTCTATCACCGGTGGTAGCATTGCCAAACAAGCAGCCGGCAAGTTCCTGGTAACGTGCAGCCAGCCTGGCAAAGCAAACATCGTGGTATCTGCTGATGGCAAGAACCTTTCTTCCAAAGAATTCCGTGTGAAATTCATCCCCGACCCTGTATTGAAAGTGGGTATGAACAAATCCGGTTATATGAAAGCCTCTGAATTTAAAGTACAGGGCGGCCTGCGTGCTGACCTGGAGAACTTTGAATTTGAAGGTGTGAAATATGATGTAGTTGGTTACCGTATCGGTATCGATGCAAAAGGCAGGGACTATGCGGAAGGCGACGCTAACAGCGCTTACTTCCCCAGCAGCATCCAGGCTTCTGTACGTTCCCTGAAACCCGGCGACCAGGTATACTTCGACAATGTAAAAGTGAAAGGTCCCGATGGCCGCGTACGCGACATGGGTAACATTTCCTTCAAATTAAACTAAAACGGTCCTTTACAACTTGAATTCTATGCGTTCAACAATGATCAACCGGATAGCATGGTGCGTTTTACTGACTGCCCTGATCAGCACCGGCGCTGATGCACAACGTCGCGGCGGCGCCACCCGGCGTAAACCGGCTGCTGATGCAACCCAGCAGACCGATCCCAACGCAGGCGTGACCAACCCGGCAACCGGTAACACAGTGGCTCCTCCCCCCGCGGCGCCAGCCACCACTGGTACGCAGCCTTCCCTGCGCCCGGATGGCATCAGCGCAGGCCCCATGGTAGATACACCCCGTACGTCCAAGCGTGTGGATGGTGTAACCGCCAAGAGCCTTATCCGTGACCGTACACCTCTCACCTACGATTATATCCGTGAAGACGACAAGTTCTGGGAAAAACGCGTATGGCAGATCATTGACATCCGCGAAAAAATGAACCTGCCCTTCCAGTATAACGTAGAGGATGAAAACGGTACGAACCAGCTGTTCATCAACATCCTGCTGAACGCGATCAAGAACAAGGAAGTAGAGGCCTTCAACCCGATTGATGACCGTTTCACCACCGTGATGCCTTACGAAGAGATCATGGGCAAGCTGCAGGGCGAGGTAAAACAAGTGCGCAGCATTGACCCCGTGACCGGTGAGGAAAAAATGGTGGAAACCCGGGATGATTTCAACCCCGAAACGATCAAGCAATTCAAGATCAAGGAAGTGTGGGTGATAGACAAGGAAGCCTCCGCGCTCAAAGTGCGCATCCTGGGTATAGCCCCCATGGTGGCCCGTATGAACGAAGACGGCAGCCTGCGCGCCTCCATCCCCCTGTTCTGGGTATACTATCCTGACCTGCGCCCTGTACTGGCTAAATTTGATGTTTACAACCAGAACAACGACGCAGCCAGCATGAGTTGGGAAGACGTATTTGAAATGCGCTTTTTCTCCAGCTACATCATCAAGGAGAACAATAACTACAACCGTGAGATCAAGGACTACATTAAAGACGGCGTAATGCGCCTCATGGAAGGACAAGCCATCCATGACAAGATCTTTAACAAGGAACAAGACCTCTGGCAGTATTGATAGTTGAATGCATTGAATACAAAAAGCGGCAATCCGGTAAACGGGTTGCCGCTTTTGCTTTTCGGAATGCCTGCTTTATTTCCGGGCTTCATATTCGTTGATCGTTGCCGTTGCCTTGTCCCGCAAAAGGGCCAGCAGCCCCGGTTGCAGCTCACGGAGGGTAAATACGGCAGTGCCATTCTCGCGTGCATACCCATTGGTCACCTGCCCTTCTTTTACAATACTGCCCGCTACCCGCTTTGCCAGTTCGTCCGGTTCGTCATCCAGCAGAATGATGGCGGAAAGCGTATCCATCTTCGGGAACCAATACGCGTAGTCTGCATTGTAAGCAATGGCATCCGGCATTTTACCATGGTTGTAGAAGTTCAGGGCACCGGCTTCGCCATAGTTGCCGCAAATGACCAGGGTATGCGGCTTCACGCTATCCGGCAGTTTGTGATAAGCGCTCAGCGCCAGGTCTGCCATCTGGTGCCAGCCCAGCATGTCTGCAAAGTCCTGCGGTAGTAAGTGATCCTTACCATCTTCCCAATGCAATAATCCAAGCCGCTGCATGCGGTGGTGTTGCAACTGCAGCCGCGCAGGACTGGCCACCGGGTATACAATGTCAAACACCCAGGCCAGCAATCCCACGGGTACCAGCACCCAAAGCGGGCGCAGGTAACGTTTCCAGCCATGCTCAAACAAATGCTCAAAATATACGCTGCCAAAGGCCAGCAGCATGGGATACAGGCCAAAGGCATAATAAGATTTACCATGCGCCAGCAAATAAAGGCCTGTTACAAAAAGAAAAGACCAGCCCAATGCACGGTAAGACCGGAAAGGGGGATACACGAAAAGCGCCACCACTCCGCCTATCCAGAGATAGATGGAACCAAACAGGAATAAAGCCTGGGAGAGAAGATAGCCTGATGCGGTTACATTTACCAACTGGGTAGTGTTGAGCTCTTTCATGTGATGTACCAGCGGGAAGTTATGTTGCCATTGCCAGATAATATTGGGCAATGCGATCAGTAACGCCACGCCGGCTCCGTACCAGAAAGGCCGGGTAGCCATCAACCTGCGTTGCGGTGTAAGTAGCAACGCAGGTAGCAGCGCTACTACGAGGAACATCACGTTGTACTTATTCAGGAAACCCAGCCCCAGGGCCACGCCCAGCCAGATCATCCATCGAGGTTTTTCTGTCTGGATATAACGCACCAGACAATAGTAGATCCAGGTCCAGGCCAGCACGTCAAACGAATTGGGCTGGAACAGCATATTAAGGCGCAGGTAGGAAGAGAACAGCATGGCAAAACATGCCAGCAGTTGCGCATACAAGTGCCCGCCTGCGGCCGCCACCAGTTGCCAGACCAGCAGGATGGTGAGTGCGCCAAATACGGCCGGGAACAGGCGCACGGCCCACTCCCCGTTGCCCAGCCACTGTATGCAAAAGGCTTCCACCGCAGATAGGGGTGGTACGCTCAGGTAGCCCCAGGCCAGGTGGTGCCCCAGGTCCAGGTGCAGGAATTCATCGCGGTGAGGATCATATTGCGGGGAAACAACACAGTATTGCAACGCTATTTTCGAAGCTAACAGCAGGAGCAATACCCAGGTATTTTTGCGTGGGGGCATAAGCAGACTTTGGAACAAAATACAAAAAGCCGGCAGAAGAAATTTCCCAATAGCAACTTCAATGTTCCGGGGAAATGAAAAGCCCGGGCGCAATGCGATGATGCGCCCGGGCTTTTCCACCAGTGATCCGCCGGGACCTGGCCTTATAAGTTCTCCTGCAGTTGGAAATTATTTCGTTTTGGTATAGCCCCATCCTGTCAACCACTGGATCACCTTGGCCTTATAATCGCCCTGGATCAGGATCTGGCCATCTTTTACACTGCCGCCGGTGCCGCATTTTGTCTTGAGCGCTTTACCCAGCTTTTCCAGGTCGTCCGGTGTGCCAATGAAGCCATCAATGAGGGTTACCGTTTTGCCGCCCCGTTGTTTGTTGTCCAGTTTTACACGGAGTTGCTGCTGGGCCGGCGGCAGGGTATCCTGTATTTCAGGTTCCTCGTGCTGGGGCTTGAAATCAGGGTTGGTGGAGAATACGATACCGTTTGTAGTGCGTTTGTTCTTGGACATGGGAAATACGTTTTGAAGCATGAATTATTCAGCCACGATCACCTGCAGGGCACCGGGTTCCAGGCGGAAGGTAACCTGCTGGTCATTGCTCAGGGGCACGGCGTCTCCATCCACCTGCAGGCATTCCAGTTGTTCGCTGTTGATGGTAACGGTGCGGCCGGTGTAGTGCTGCATGAAATCAGTTTTCTCCAGGTTGCCCATCAGGGAGTGGAAACTGAGTGGCGCCAACTGCCAGAAGGAGATGGGGCGCACTAGGCAAAGGTCGAACTGGCCGTCAAATACGGTGGCATCCGCGGCCAGCTTAAATTCAAAACCAAACTGGTTGCTGTTGGCAATCGTGAGCAGGAACGCGGGCTCCTCGATCGTTTTGCCGTCTATTTCTATATGGTAAGGAAGGTAGCGGTAATTCCTGAAACTTTTGATCACCTGGCTGGCGTAGCCATACAGGCCGCGGTGCTTGGTATGGCGGAATTCTTCCGCCACTTTGGCGTCAAAACCAAGACCGGCATTGCTGAGGAAAAGGTGCTCGTTGGCAAAGCCCACGTCCATGGGGCGGGGCCTGCCGGTTACGATCAGTTCCATGGCCTTGTCTATGTTCAGCGGTATTTTCAGGGCACGGGCCAGGCCATTGCCGCTGCCCAGGGGAATGATGCCCAGGGCGGTTTTGCTGCCCCGCAGGCCACGGGCTATTTCGTTAATAGAGCCATCGCCGCCCACGGCCACTACAATATCAAAGTGGCGGGTCACTGCATCTTTGGCAAGGTCTTCCCCATGGCCCATGTAAGCCAGGTACACCGTTTCTACGTGGAAGGCATTTTCCGGGAAGTGGCGGGCTATGTGGGCGTCCAACAGCTTTTGACGGTTGGTGCCGGCTTTCCGGTTAATGATGATGAGGATCTTCTTCAAGGTAATTGCATTCAGGTATATAATGGATGCCGCATTGTTACATCGCTTTCAGGCTCAGGTCCAGGCTCACCGCATGATGGATGATGGCGCCCGCTGAGATGTAATCTACGCCGGTTTGGGCATAGGTCACAATATTTTCCAGGGTAATACCGCCGGAAGCCTCCGTTTCCGCCTGTCCTTTTATGAGCTGCAGGGCTTCGCGGAGCTGGTCTGGCGTATAATTGTCCAGCATGATGCGGTCTACCTTGCCGGTGGCCAGGCATTGTTTCACATCTTCCAGGGTGCGCGTTTCCACTTCAATTTTCAGGTCCAGGTGGTGCGCCTGCAGGTATTCCACGGTACGGGCCACGGCCTGGGGGATGCCACCGGCAAAGTCCACGTGGTTATCCTTGAGCATGATCATATCGTACAGGCCCATGCGGTGGTTGGTACCGCCACCTATACGCACGGCTTCCTTTTCCAGGAGGCGGAAATTGGGCGTGGTCTTGCGGGTGTCCAGGATGCGGGTATGATAAGGCTTTAATACTTGTACATATTGATGGGTGAGGGTGGCAATGCCGCTCATTCGCTGCATACAATTGAGCACCAGGCGTTCTCCGGTGAGCAGTGTGTGCACGCTGGCTTCAATGGTGAAGGCTACCTCGCCCTTTTGCATGGTGTCCCCGTCTTTTTTGAGGGGCGTGAAAATGGCCGAAGCGTCCAGGTGCCTGAAAATGGCTTCCGCCACTTCCATGCCGGCCAGGATGCCGTCTTCCTTGATCTTGAGCTGGGCCTTGCCCCGGGCGCTGGCCGGTATGCAGGCCAGGGTGGAATGGTCGCCGCTGCCAATATCTTCTGCCAGGGCGCTGGTAATGAATGCCGAAAGAGCCGTTGGGTCTAATGCCATAATGATGTGTTTAAAACAGGACGTTCTTACTTCCGGAGCAAAATTACACTTTGTGGGATTAATCCCCTTGTTTGACTTCCGGCCTCCCGCTCCCTTTTCAATGCGGAGCCCCGGGGCAGGGAAATCAACGGCGCTGCACAAGGTTGCCCCGCGGCGGCGGGGCTCCAGGGGGTGGGCTGTTGGCCAGGATATGCCGGATAAAGGAGTCCCGCGCGGTGGCAGCCCCCAGGGGTTGGGGCTGTTTGCCGGATATGCCGGATAAAAAAGCCCCGCGGCGGCGGGGCTATCCAGGTTTTCAAATGATTTATGTCTACAAGGTATGGTTACTTGGTCTCAAAGCGCAGCTCGTTTAATACCATGCTGGCTCCTTTTTTCTGGAGCAGGAAGTAAGTACGGTAAGTGCCGCCGGCTGTGCTCATGTTCCCGATACCAAAACGGGAGCCGCCGCCGCCTTCACCCTGGTGCACGATCTCGAAGGATTTTACCTGGTTTTTGGCAAAAAAATCTTTCAATATCACTTCTGCCTGGGTTTTGCTGTAAGAATTAGACTTACCGGAAATGTTGATCTCTATGGTGTTATCCATGTAAGGGGTCAGGCCACTTACGCTACCCGCCTTGATAGCGCTCACCACTTGTTCAAACGGGCCAGCGGCCTCACTTACAACTACTTCAGTGGTGGGTTTTGGATGTGCGGACACCGTAAATGCAGTGAACACAAGTACTGCACCCAGCGCCCCCAGCACATACATTAAATTTTTCATCATGTTGTATTTTAATGGCATCATATGCCTTTAATCTCTAATGTTCCAAAACTATGCCAAAAAGCGAGGTCTGGCGCGGCTTTACGCGGATCGCTAGTTTTGAGGCGCTAATTTATAAAAAGGGTTTGAAATATATAAAAATCAGGTATTTTTTATCTTTTTTCAGCACAGATGCGTCTGCCCGCTCAGCGCTTAGCCCGCCGCGATTTCTCTTTTTAAGCCCAATGCTTCTATTATCTTTGTGACCGAATTTTTAAAAACAGAAACCGGATGGAAAAGAATAAAGCCATTTTGATCATCATGGATGGTTGGGCGCAGGGTAAAGTAGCCGCCGCCGACGCTGTGGCCGCTGCCAATACCCCTTTCGTAGACAGCTTGTACAAACAATACCCGCACACCACCCTGGTAACCTGGGGTGAGGAAGTAGGCCTGCCCGAGGGGCAAATGGGCAACTCCGAAGTAGGTCACCTCAACATTGGCGCGGGCCGCATTGTATACCAGGAACTGCAGCGCATCAACGTAGCCATCCGTGAAGGAGAACTGGCCCAGAACCCGGTATTGCAGGAAACTTTCCAGTACGCCAAATCCAACGGTAAAGCCCTCCACCTCATGGGCCTGGTGAGCGATGGCGGTGTACACTCCCACCTCAGCCACCTGAAAGCCCTGGTGAATATTGCCAAAGAAATGGGTATCACTAAGTTATACATTCACGCCTTCACAGACGGCCGCGATACCGACCCCAAAAGCGGCCTGGGCTATCTCACAGACCTGCAGCAGCACCTGGACGCAAACGGGGGCAAGATTGCCAGCGTAACCGGCCGCTACTACGCCATGGACCGCGACAAGCGCTGGGAACGGGTGAAACTGGCCTACGATGCGCTCACCAAGGGCATTGGCACTAAAGCTGCAGATGCTGTGGCTGCCGTGAAGGCTAGCTACGCGGCAGACGTGACGGATGAATTCATCAAACCCATTATCATCACCGGTGCAGACGGCGCGCCCGTGGCCACCATCCAGGAAGGGGATGCGGTGCTGTGCTTCAACTTCCGCACAGACCGTTGCCGCGAAATCACGCAGGCCCTTACCCAGCAGGACTTCCCGGATTTTGACATGCACACCATTCCCCTGTTCTACACCACCATGACCCAGTATGATAAAACATACAAGGGCGTGCATGTGATCTTTGAGAACGATAACCTGAACAACACCCTGGGTGAAGTGGTAGCGCAGGCGGGCCGCAGCCAGATCCGCATTGCCGAGACCGAGAAATACCCGCACGTATCTTTCTTCTTCAGCGGTGGCCGTGAAAAGGAGTTTGAAGGGGAACGCCGCCTCATGGCCGCATCGCCCAAAGTAGCCACCTACGACCTGCAGCCGGAAATGAGCGCGCATGAAGTAACAGAAAAGATCGTGGCCGAGATCAATGCCGAAAGCGCTGATTTCATTGCCCTTAACTTTGCCAATGCGGACATGGTAGGCCACACCGGTATCTGGGAAGCCGCCATCAAAGCGGTAGAAACCGTAGACGCCTGTGTAAAGGAAGTGGTAACTGCCTCCCTGAACCATGGCTATACCGTGTTCCTGACGGCAGACCATGGCAACGCCGATTTCATGAAAAATGACGACGGCTCCCCCAACACGGCCCACACCCTGAACCCGGTACCCTTCTTCATCATCAACAAGGACTTCCGCGGTGCAGTGAAAGCCGGCAAACTGGGCGACATTGCTCCCACCATCCTGCATTTCATGGGCCTGCCCATTCCGAAGGAAATGACCGGCACCGTGCTCGTTTAACATCAGTAAGTTTATTGTGTCATACGGACAAAAACCGCGGAAGAAAATTTCCGCGGTTTTTTTATGGGGCGTGTAACTTTTGAAGAATAGCCTGCGTTTTAATGGCAGGTTCCCGGCAAAAGGGGGGGAATTTGAGCGGAGGATATGGAAATGCCCCCGGGTACTGCATCTGAGTATTGGTTTTTCACTAGGTTAACATATTGAGTCAATTGGTTTAAACGATTTTTTTAGTGCTCTCGACAGATTTGCTCATGCTTAGATGCGCCGTGTTCACGGCGCATATTTTTTTTCTGCGTACTTTTGAAACATGGACCGTCGTTTTGCCCGCTTGACAGGAATTTCAGGGATCAGCATTGCTTTTTTATTTGCCGCCTGCATGCAGGTAGAAGGCCCATCCGCTGCTGCCAGCGCGCGTTTCCGTGATCTGCCGGCTTACTTTGCGGGAGAGCAGCACCAGCTGAAACAGGCGGGCCTCATTTTTCATAAAGTAGCAGAACAGGACGGGGTGCGGGATTCCCTCATCACCAGTGATACGGCCACCATTGCTCACCTGCTGAAACCCTTTGCCGGCATTGACCTGAACAAGCCTTCCCTGCGCGATCAATACACAATAGATTCCGTGACGGACGAATTCAGCGGGGCGCGCTCCCTGAGCTATACTGCCAAAACGCCGGCCGTAAACCCCCAGCAGGTGCTCCTGGAAACAGACAGCGCCGGCAACATCCAATCAGTGCAACTAAGTTCCCGCACCAGCAATTTATTGTACAAAACATCATCAACGCTGGTGTACCAGCACCTGAAAACAGTGAGTGTTACCACAGACCAGCAAGTGGTGCTACTGGCGCCTACCCACTTGTCTGTGCAGGTACGCATGTACCCAAAATAACAAGGAAATGACAGCAGCGGAGTTTTCAAAAATATCACACACCATCCCGCTACAGCCGGGCATTTACAAGTACTTCGACGAAAATAACGAGATCATTTACGTGGGCAAGGCCAAGAGCCTGCGCAAGCGCGTGAGCTCTTATTTTGTGAAGAACCACGACAGCTTTAAGACCCGCCGGCTGGTAGAGAACATCCACCATATTGAGTTCACCATCGTAAACTCAGAGCAGGATGCATTCCTGCTGGAGAACTCGCTGATCAAGCAGTTCCAGCCGCGGTACAACATTAACCTGAAAGACGATAAGACCTATCCTTACATGGTGATCCGGCATGAGAACTACCCCCGTGTGTTCCTGACCCGCAACGTGATCAAGGATGGCTCTGAATACCTGGGCCCCTTTACTTCCGTGGGCCGTGTACGGGAGCTGCTGGAAGTGATCCGCTACAACATTCCCCTGCGCACCTGTAACCTGCTGCTTACGCCTAATAACATCCAGAAGGGCAAGTTCAAAGTATGCCTGGAATACCACCTGGGCAACTGCAAAGGCCCGTGCGAAGGCCTGCAAACAGAGGAAGACTATAACGAGAACCTGTCGCAGGTAAAGAACATCCTCAAGGGCAATCTCTCACCGGTGGTAAACCTGTTTAAAGAGCAGATGCAGGAATATGCCATGAATATGGAGTTTGAGAAAGCGGAGATCCTGCGCAAGAAGATAGACAGCCTCAATGCCTACCAGGTAAGATCCACCGTGGTCAATACCCGTGTGGGCAACGTAGATGTGTTCACCATTCTCAGTGAAGGCAACGCCGCTTACGTGAACTACCTGCGCGTGCTGAACGGCACCATTTCCGACACCAAAACGGTAACCCTGGAAAAACAGCTGGAGGAAGGGGATGAAGAGGTGCTCACCTATGCCATTGGCTACCTGCGGGATACCTTTAAAAGCCTGGCCCGCGAGATCGTGGTGCCCATGGAAATTGAGTACCCGGAAAGCCAGGTAACGGTAACCGTGCCCAAAGGTGGCGATAAGAAAAAGCTGCTGGAGCTGAGTGAGAAGAATGTGAACTATTTCAAGGACGAGTTATACCGCAAAAAGATCCTCCACCTGGAAGGTAAGAGCGATATGGAGCGCAAGAAAGTGCTTTACCAGTTGCAGGCGGACCTGGAGCTGCCGTTGCTGCCGGAGCACATTGAGTGTTTTGATAACTCCAACTTCCAGGGCAGCTACCCGGTGTCAGCCTGCGTGGTGTTTAAAGACGGGGTGGCCTCCAAGAAGGACTACCGGCATTTCAATATTAAAACGGTGGTAGGCATCAACGACTTTGCGTCTATGAAGGAAGTAGTACACCGCCGCTACAGCCGCCTGCTGGCGGAGCAGCAACCCCTGCCTCAGCTGGTGATCATTGATGGTGGTAAAGGTCAGCTGGGCGCCGCCATGGAGAGCATCCGCGCCCTGGACCTGATAGGCAGCATGACGGTGGTAGGGCTGGCCAAGAACGAGGAAGAGATCTTTTTCCCGGGGGATAAGGACAGTATAAAACTTCCCTACGGCAGTGAAAGCCTGAAACTGATCCGCCGCGTACGCGATGAGGTGCACCGCTTTGGCATCACTTTCCACCGGCAGAAGCGCAGCAAGGGCACCTTTAAAAATGAGCTGGAAGCCATTAAAGGCATAGGGGAGAATACCGCTACCCAGTTACTGAAAACCTTCCGCTCCGTAAACAAGATCAGGGGCCTTACACTGGATGAGCTGGTGAATGAGGTAGGCCAGGCCAAAGGCAAGTTGGTGTATGAGCACTTCCATCCTACTGCAACAGGATCGCAGCCGGCGGCGAATGAATAACGGGGGGCGGTTCCCCTTTAACCCACTTGTCCGCCGCCGGTCTATGTTTGTCCGTAACTGAACAATCCGCCCTTATTTCGTGATGACAAACTCGATCTCCCCAAACCCCACTGAAAATATTTCCCCGTCTTTATCCAGTACCAGGCGCCCGTCCGGCTGCACATCACGGATGGTGGCAGTAAAGTAGGTATCACCCTGCTTGTAAAGTCCCGGCTGTTGCCAGCGGAACAGCTTGCTCTTATATGCTTCCAGGATGGCCTCGAACCGAGTGGGGTGGAGCTGCTCAAACCTGCGCTGGATGCAGGCGCACAGCGTTTGGGCCAGGGCTACGGCATCCCAGTCCTTGCCGGTGATCTGCTTCAGCGATACGGGATTGGGCAGGTGGTCCGGGAAGCGGGCCTGGTTGATATTAATGCCAATGCCCACGATGGCATATTGCCAGCTTCCGCCGCGCAGCACGTTTTCAATGAGAATGCCTCCTGCCTTTCTGTCACGCCAGTACAGGTCATTGCTCCATTTGATCCCGGTCTCATCGCCGGCGTACTGGAGAAAGAAATCATAAGCGGCCAGGGCTATGGAGGCGCTGAGCATGAACTGGTGGGAAAGGGCCAGCACCTTGGGTTCCAGCAGGGTGGTCATCATCAGGTTTTCGCCGGGAGGTGAGTGCCATTGCTTGCCACGCTGGCCTTTCCCGGCGGTTTGCTCCATGGCAAACCAGGTAGTTCCGGGTGTCACCAGGCCTTCATTAAGCTGTGCCATGGCATAGTTATTGGTGCTGTCAGTGGTGTTCAATACAATAAAAGGCTGTCCGATCACAGTAGATGTTTAAAGCGTTATTTTTCAGCACGAAAAGTAGTGCTTTTTATTGTTTTTGGTGGTGGTTCACCGGTGTGAAGCGGCTGTTGTCCAAGGCATTAATAATTGTTAATATTTCATGCCTGATTTAGTAACTTTGAATATTAAAGATTATTTTTAACGAAAACGTGATTTATTGGCACCTATAACCGTTTTGAGTAAGAGAAAAAGAGCGGAAACCCGCCTGAGCAGAGATAGTGAGATTTTTACTACCATCATCAGGGCCATCCAGGATAAAAAAGGAGAAAATATCGTGTCCCTGGACCTGGGTAACATTCCGGAAGCGGTGGCCGACTTTTTTATCATCTGTGAAGCCAACTCCAGTACGCAAGTACGCGCCATTGCGGACTATGTAGAGGAAGAAATGAGCAAGATCGGCGAAGAGCCGTACAAACACGAAGGTTTTACTGCACAACAATGGATATTGGTTGACTATGTGAATGTGGTCGTTCATATTTTCCAGCCGGAAACACGCAAATTTTACAGTCTGGAAGAAATGTGGAGCGACGCAGATCGCATGGAACATGCCGGCTAGTGCCCGCATACGGCGCGCCATCCCTGGCCACCTATGTAAGCGCGTAAGGCCATTGACCTCCCTCCCTCAACACTTCAGCCCAGATTCTGTGACTATTTAACTTCAATACACCGCGCAGATATTTAATCAGCATTGCAAAAAACATCCGTAAAAGGAGCGAAAGGAATATTATGGAAAAAGGAGGCAATAACTTCATCAAAAGCCCAGACAAATCGCCAAAGAAAGGACCTAAGTTCAATATATACTGGGTTTATGCCTTTATTGGTATAGCCCTTTTGTCAATGAACCTGTGGCCGTGGGAAGGCCCCACCGAGGAGATCAGCTACAAACAGTTCATGACTGAGCTGCTCAACTCCGGCGACATCGATCACGTAAATGTGATCAACAAAGAAACCGCAGAGGTTTTCATTAAGAAAGACAAACTCAACGAGCCGAAATACAACAAGATCGCCAAAAGCCGCATCAGTGGTACTAACAATGGCCCTCATTACACCTTCGGCATCGGTAGTATTCTCACCTTCAAAGACGATATCAACGCCGCGCAGGCAAATGTGCCCGCAAAGGACCGGGTGGAGCTTCACTTCATAGACCGGAAAGGTATGCTGGAGCCCTTTGTCTCGATCGTGCTGCCCATTCTCCTGTTGATAGGGCTGTGGGTATTGCTCATGCGTAAGGTGGGCGGAGGCCCCGGAGGCGGCAGTGGCGGCCCTGGCGGTATCTTCAACATCGGTAAGTCCAAGGCCACCCTGTTTGATAAAGGCACCCGTGTGAACATCACCTTCAGTGACGTAGCCGGCCTGGACGAAGCCAAGGTAGAAGTAATGGAGATCGTGGACTTCCTGCGTAATCCTAAAAAATACACCGCCCTGGGTGGTAAAATTCCGAAAGGCGCCCTGCTGGTAGGCCCTCCCGGTACGGGTAAAACCCTGCTGGCAAAGGCCATGGCAGGTGAGGCGCAGGTACCTTTCTTCTCCATGAGCGGTTCCGACTTCGTAGAACTGTTTGTGGGCGTAGGTGCCAGCCGTGTGCGCGACCTGTTTAAACAGGCCCGTGAAAAAGCGCCCTGTATCATCTTCATTGACGAAATTGACGCTATTGGCCGTGCCCGTGGCAAGAACGTAATGATGAGCAACGATGAACGGGAAAATACGCTGAACCAGCTGCTGGTGGAAATGGACGGTTTCGGTACCGATAGCGGTATCATCATCCTGGCTGCTACCAACCGCCCGGATGTACTGGACAGCGCGCTGCTGCGCCCCGGCCGTTTTGACCGCCAGATCTCTATCGACAAGCCGGACCTGGCTGGCCGTGAGACCATCTTTGAAGTGCACCTGAAGCCCATCAAAACTTCCCCCAACCTCGATATTAAAAAGCTGGCCTCCATGACGCCCGGTTTTGCCGGCGCAGACATTGCCAACGTATGTAACGAGGCGGCCCTGATCGCTGCCCGCAAAGGCAAGAACCAGGTGGAAATGGAAGATTTCAACGATGCCATTGACCGCGTGATCGGTGGCCTGGAAAAAAAGAACAAGATCATCTCTCCCGAAGAGAAAGAAGTGATCGCCTACCACGAGGCCGGCCACGCCATCTGCGGCTGGCACCTGGAACACGCAAACCCGCTGGTAAAAGTGACCATCGTACCGCGTGGGGTGGCTGCACTGGGCTACGCCCAATACCTGCCTAAAGAGCAATACCTCTATAACACCGAGCAGCTGCTGGACGATATCTGCATGACCCTGGGTGGCCGTGCCGTGGAAGAGCTGGTGTTTGGCAAGATCTCTACCGGCGCACAGAACGACCTGCAGGTGATCACCCGCATGGCCTATGCCATGGTGAGTGTGTATGGCATGAACGACAAGGTGGGCAACGTATCTTTCTACGATCCGAACAACGACCAGGCTTTCACCAAGCCTTACTCTGATGAAACGGCCCGTATGATCGATGAAGAAGTACGCATCCTGATCAATAACGCCTACATCCGCACCAAGGAGCTGCTCACTTCCAAAATGAACGAAGTGAAAGTGCTGGCGGAAGAGCTGTTGAAAAAAGAAGTATTGTACAAAGACGACCTGGAACGCCTGATCGGTAAACGCCCGTACGATGTGCGCCGTGAGCACAAACCCATTGGTGACCTCACCGTGGACCCGGTAAGCCCGTCAGACCTGATCAATAACAGCGCTCCATCCATCGCTAACGAAAATTAATATGAACGTTTCACCGGCAAAAGAAAACATCCTCAAGCGGGTACGTAATGCCCTCAGCCAGTCAGTACAACTGCCTTTTCCGAACGCGGAAGGTAACAACTCCGTGTTCCAAACGGCGCACGACGGGCTGGAAATGAAGTTTGCCGAAGAGTTCAGCAAGTTGCAGGGTAAGTTCATCTTTTGCTCCGGTAAAAGTGAACTGCTGGAGAACCTGCAGGCCCTGGCCGAGCATAAGAACTGGAGCCAGGTGCTGTGCCAGACCCCTTCACTGATGAAGTTCCTGGCGCCCGCAGGCCTTTCTTTCCTGAACGCAGACAATGCCCATATAGCCAGTGGTTTCCAGGCGGCCATCACCGACTGTGAATACCTGGTGGCCCGTACAGGCAGCATCATCATGAGCGCCGCACAGCCCTCCGGGCGTGCCTTACCGGTGTACACGCCGGTGCACGTGGTGATCGCTTACACGCACCAGCTGGTGTTTGATGTGAAGGACGGCATTGCCAAAATGAAGGATAAATACGGCGCCAAACTGCCTTCCATGATCAATTTTGCCACAGGCCCCAGCCGCACGGCAGATATTGAAAAGACGCTGGTAGTGGGCATTCATGGCCCCCGTGAGGTGTACGTTTTCCTGCTGGATGAAGAAAAATAAGGTCTGATCTATTTGTAGATAACAACAGCGCATGGAGTAAGATCCTGCGCTGTTTTTTTATAATAGCCTTACCAGGAAATACATTTTCATCCACCTTATCTTTGCCACGATTTAAAACCAATTCATGCATATCGGATTACCAGCAGGCAAGCGCGTTTATTTTGTGTCAGACTTCCACCTGGGTGCGCCGGATCCGGCCACCAGCAGGGCCCGGGAGCAACGCATTGTGCGCTTCCTGGACATGGCGGAGCAGGACGCCGCCCACATCTTCCTGGTGGGCGACCTGTTTGATTTCTGGTTTGAATACAACCACGTGATCCCGAAAGGCTATACCCGCCTGCTGGGCAAGCTGGCTTCCCTTACAGACCGCGGCATTGGCGTAAGCGCCTTCATTGGCAACCATGACATGTGGATGAACGGCTATTTTGAAAGTGAACTGAACATCCCCGTGTACCTGGAACCGCAGACCTTTGAAATAGGGGGTAAGCAGTTTTACGTAGCCCATGGCGATGGCCTGGGCCCCGGTGATCATGGGTATAAGTTCCTGAAAAAAGTATTCCGCAACCCCTTGTGCCGCTGGCTGTTTTCCTGGATGCACCCGGCCATGGGCATTTCCATTGCCAACTACTTCAGCCACAAAAGCCGCTCCGCCACCGGCATGGAGCTGGAACATTTCCTGGGCGAAGAAAATGAATGGCTAGCCATCCACTCCAAGGAAATCCTGCAACAACAACACTTCGATTATTTCATCTACGGCCACCGCCACCTGCCCATAGATATGCCCGTGGGCCCGCATAGCCGCTATATTAACCTGGGAGAGTGGCTCAACTACAACTCCTACGCAGTGTTTGATGGCAACAATATGGAGCTGAAATATTTTGAGAATGAAAATGGCCCGAAAGGAACAGTGATCGGAAGATAAGGATCATCATTTTATAGATAAAGGAAACGCCCAAGCTCAATACGATACTGAGTTTGGGCGTTTCCTTTTATGCATCGAGGATCTCATGCAAAATAGGTGGTGAATGCAGGTCCGTAAACTCCGCCAGGTGCAGTTTAAAGAAATCCAGGTAAGCATACAGCAATTTGCGGCGCTGGTCTTTGTTCATGATGATGTGGCCCAGCGTGGTGGTATCTTTTGCATAGAGCAGCTGCGAAGTGAATTCACTGTTCTGCGCATCCAGGTGGTAAGGGTGGTGGGGAGGCAGGTCTGTGAAGACGCCTTCTTTCAGATCGAGGTAATGCGTGTATTCCGAATACTGGCCGCTGATCTGGAAACCCATATGGCTGCTGAGCTGCAGGGTAAAATACAGGGGAAGGTTAGCCACTACGGAAAGCGGTGCCTGGTCCAGGAGCTGCAGCATGTTCTCTGCAAAATAATACAGCTCCAGCTGTTGCTCGGGTTGTTTAAGACACTTTTGCAACAGTTCTATCATGTACAGGGATACGGTGTTCTTCACCACGTTGAAATGCAGGCTGGTAAAGATATAGCCAAGTTTGAACTCGGAAATGCGCTGCATGTTCTTTTGCTCATGGTGGTACACCACCAGTTCCAGGATATTGCCGGGTTGCAGCAGGTTGCCCTTGCCGCCGCTTTTAGGTTTGGAAGAGCGGGCGCCATTGACCATGTAAGATTGCACGCCAAAAAGCTCCGTGAAAATGCTCACGATCAAACTGGTGTCGCCATACTTTACCTGGCGTAAAACAATACCCCTTGTTTTGTGTAACATGATAGAACCACAAGGTAGCAATAACGGACGAGGCGCGTACTGATAACGAACACATGTGTAAAATAACTATATGTTTTGCTATTGACAATCATAACCTGTGCGGCATGGCATTTTTTCGGTGGCACACAAACAAACTGCATGCAATGTTTAAAAACTATATCAAGATAGCCTGGCGGAGTTTCCGCAACAGCAAGGTGTATTCCGTGATCAATGTACTGGGGCTTGCCATGGGACTTTGCATGGCGTTGCTTACCGGGCTGTGGATGTGGGATGAATGCTCGTTCAACAGGAATTTCGCGCATTACGACCGCCTGCTGAAGGTGTATCATAACAGTACCGATAATGGAACTGTAAGCACTTATCAAACGGTGCCCTACCCCCTGGCCGCCGAAATGCGCGTGAAATACGCGGGCGACTATAAGGCCGTGGCGCTTGGAAAAGGTGCGGATCATGTGATGGAGGCCGGTGAAACACAGCTGACCACCTTTGGCCTGTATGCGGAAACACCGCTGGTGTCCATGCTGAATATGCAGCTGCTGCAGGGTAGCGCGGCATCGATGGATGACGTGGGCTCCCTCCTGATCAGCACCTCCCTGGCCCACCAGCTTTTTGGTGATAAGAACCCGCTGGACCAGGTAGTGCGGGTAGACAATAAGCGCAGCATGAAGATAACGGGTGTGTTTGCCGATTTTCCATTGAACTGCAGCTTTGCCCCTGTAAAGTACCTGATGCCCTGGATGAACATTGCACAGGATCGTGACTGGGCCAGGCATGATATTGAAAATAACAGGTGGAGTAACAATTCCTACGACATTTATGCGCAGTTGCAGGATCATGTAAGCCTTGAAAATGCCAGCGCCCATATTGCCGGTGTGTTTGACCACCGCAACCTGGGTGGCGATCCCAAGCCGGTGCTGCAGCCCATGCGTAACTGGCACTTGTACAACAATTTCAAAAACGGCAAGCCGGATGGCGGGCTTATCCAGTACGTGTGGCTGTTTGGCGCCATTGGTGGTTTTGTATTGCTGCTGGCTTGTATCAATTTTATGAACCTCAGTACAGCGCGGTCTGAAAAGCGTGCCCGGGAAGTGGGCATCCGCAAATCATCCGGTTCCTTGCGCGGGCAATTGATCGCGCAGTTCCTGGTAGAATCTGTGATGATGGCCGCAGCCGCCATGGTACTGGCTTTGCTGGCAACGGCCGCAGCGCTGCCCGCGTTTAACCAGCTCGCGGATAAGCAAATGCACCTCCCGGTAGGGAGTGTTGTTTTCTGGGCAGTGATCCTGGTATGCGTGCTGTTTACGGGCATCATAGCCGGCAGCTATCCCGCGTTTTATTTATCAGCATTTAAGCCGGTGAAGGTGCTCAAGGGCACGTTCAAGACCGGCCGGATGGCGGCCCTGCCACGCAGGCTGCTGGTGGTAGTGCAGTTCTTTATTTCAGTGGTCCTGGTCATTGGTACGGTGAGCATTTACCAGCAGATCCGCTATACTCAAAACAGGCCCGTAGGGTACAACCGGGAAGGGCTGCTGCAGGTGGCCCTGAACACACCGGAGATCAGGACCAATTATGAGGGGCTGCGCCGCGACCTGCTGCAATCCGGTATGGTGGCGGAAATGGCCGAGTCTTCCGGCCCAGCTACCGCGATATGGGCTAACCTGGGCGGTTTTTCCTGGGAGGGAATGCCGGCGGATATGCGGCCACAATTTGGTGTGACACGGGTAACGGTGGACTATGGTAAAGCCGTAGGCTGGCAGATCAGCCGTGGGCGTGATCTTTCCAGGGATTATGGCACAGATGATCATGCTGTTATCTTAAACGAGGCCGCCGTACGTTACACCGGCATTAAAGACCCGGTGGGCAAGATGATCCGCTGGGGTGATGACCAGTTGCATGTGGTGGGCGTGGTAAAGGATGTAGTGATGGAATCGCCTTTTGCAAAGGTAAACCCTATGATCTTTGTACCGGATGGTGTGGACATCGCGATGGCCATCGTTCGCCTGCAGCCGGGCAGGCAGCCTGCCGCGGCGCTGCCTGTGATCGAAAAGATCTTCCGGCAACATAATCCCAAGGGGCCTTTCGTGTATGGATTTGTGGACGATGTGTATGCGGCCAAGTTCCAGGTGGAAGAACGTACCGGCACGCTGGCAGCGGTGTTTACCGTGTTTGCCGTGCTGATAAGCTGCCTGGGGCTTTTCGGGCTGGCGTCATTCGTAGCGGCGCAGCGCACGCGGGAGATCGGCATCCGCAAGGTGCTGGGTGCTACCATTGTACAGGTGTGGGGCCTACTGTCCAGAGACTTTGTCATGCTGGTGCTGCTGGCCTCCGTACTGGCCATACCGGTGGCTTATTACTGCATGGAGCAATGGCTGTCCAAATATGAATATCATATGCAGATCTCCTGGGCGGTATTACTGCTGAGCAGCCTGGGCGCGCTAATGCTTACATTGCTCACGGTGAGCTTCCAGGCTATCCGGGCCGCTATGGTGAACCCGGTACAAAGCCTCCGCTCCGAATAACGTTTATGTATATACGCAATAAAAAAAATCCCGTCCTGATCCAGGATGGGATTTTTTTTATTGGGCACTTAGTGTATATGCTATCATTGCTAATGAATGAATACAATCTTGCTAACCAGTTTATCCGAGCCATCTGCATTGCTTGCAAACACAAGGTAGACACCGCTTTGAGGACGGTGCCCGGTATAGTCGGTACCACTCCAGGTTACCTGGCCGCCGGTGGCTTTGGCCTGGTACACCAGCTTGCCACTGATGTCGGTGATCTTTACGGTGGCATTGGCAAAGAGGCCGCGTACTGCAATGGTGCCGGTATAGCCGGGAGGTACCGGGTTGGGGAAGGCCAATACGCTGGTAGCGGCTACGTTGCTGGTAGCCGTGGCGGTACCGCGGTAAGAAATAATACCATTGGCCGTGGCAAAGCATATTTCGCCGGTGATGGGGCTGATGGCGATCTTATACACCGTGTCACTGAGCAAGGGGCTGTTGGTCACATCAAAATGCTGGAGCACGGAGTCCCCGTTTTCGGCTACCAGCCACACGCCGTTATTGCTGCTCACCCACTTGCGGTTGGCCCCATCCACGGCAATCGCGTTGATCTGCTCACTTTGAAAAAGATAACCTGCAAAGCTGCCTTCCTGCACAATGGGCCAGTAGGCTGGGCAGCCCGTCCCTGTTGCGTTCTGGGCGCAGGGCAGTACTGCTATGCCTTGCCCCGTGCCTATCCATATCCAGCCGTTCTTATCCTTGGCCAGGCAGCGTACATCATTGCCAGGCAGGTTGCCATTGTTATTGCCGCTGGTGTAGCGGTTCCATTTATCGTCCACCGGGTTTTCCAGGTCTGTGCCCGTGTTCAGCACAAAGAGGCCTTCCTGCGCGGGCGATACGATCCATTTCTGGTCGTAGTCATCCACCAGGATCTGGCTTACGCTGGTGTGGTAAAAAGGAATGCCAAAGGTTTGCCACTGGCCGGAGGCTTTTTTTACCACTACGTCTGTAGCCGCGCCGGTGGCCGTCATCCAGAGATTGCCGTAAGCATCTGTGCAAAGGCCGCTCACGTTGTAGGCGTGGGTGGCATCATCCGTGGGCGGCAGTAAGGAGTGTTGTTTGTATACGGTGAAATGCCCGTCCGGGCTCATTTGCAGCAGGCCTCCCCCCAGGGAGCCAGCGTACAGGGTATCATGCAGTACTGCGGTGCTTACCAGGTTAGGCAGGGTATCCAGTCCTTTGCGGTAAGTGGTCCAGGTTTCATTGGCGAAGCCATAGAACCCGCTGCTGTTGTGGCCTGCCATGGCCCAGAGGTCATTGTTGTTGAAGATCATATCACCAGTGGCAATGCCTTGGGGCGCGTTGGGGGTGGTGCTTTGCGCTGTGCCAGCGGTGTAATTGACAAGGCCGGTGCTATCGGCTATCCACAGCTCACCATCCTGTGTCGTTACATCATTGGGTGCAGTGAAGCCGTTGCTGATGGCGGCTTGCAGGCTGCCATCATTTTGAAGGAAGGAAATGCGGGCGGGCTGTTCACACACCAGGAGTTGCTGGCCTGCAGCGCGTATGCGGGTGATGTGGTGAGTAGCATCCTGGTACCAGGGCAGCCATTGGCCGTTGTTCCACTGGTAAAGCATATTGCCCTGGCGGGCAATGAGGGTATTGCCCAGGAGCTGTAATTCTGCTATAGGCGCGGCTTGCAGGCCGTTATTTACGCTGGTCCAGTTGTGATAATCTGCGAGGTTTGCGCCTTGCAGGGGGGCGCGTTTCATGCCCCGGTCTGTAGCGGCGTAGAGATAGCCGTTGCTGATGGCGCAGGCATTTACGCCCAGGTATTCACCGGCATCGCCCAGCACATACGTATCTGCAACCTCCGCCCGGTCTGTGTTCACCACGATGATGCCGATACCGGAGGCCAGCAGGGCGGTTTCATTATAGAAGCTGACGTTGCGAACACTTTTGTCACCTGCAATGTTCTTCTGCAAGATGTCCGGCAGGTTGATGAAAGCCCCGTCTTTGAGCAGGTCCAGGTTACTGTTATGGTATGCAATGACGAGTACCCCTGCGCCGGCGCCCATGCAGGCAATGCCGGCATCATGCAGGCCGTTTACCTTACTGTAGGTGGTAAAGGCGTGTTCATCCGGGCTTACACTGAACACGGTGTAGGGCGTGGCGCAATACAGCTGCCCATCCAGCAAGGCCACGGAGCGGGCGGGCGCCGCGGGCAGGTGACTGCGCCAATGTCCGATGGGCACAGGTTGTGCAGCACTGCGGAGGTATAAGAACAGGCTTAGGAAAACGAGCAGGCGATGCATAATCGTAAAAGTAATATTTGATTATCTTTAGTAAATATCAAAACCCAAAAATCTTTTATGTGGCAACGCCTCGCTGGTTTTGTGCTCCGGTTCCGTTTATTACTCCTCTTTCTTTTGCTGGGCAGCACAGCGCTCATGGGCTATTACGCCAGTAAGGTACAGTTGTCCTACGAGTTTGGTGGCGCCATTCCTACTGATAATCCCCGTTATCTCGAATACCTGCAGTTCCGCCAGCAATTTGGTGAAGATGGGAACCTGCTGGTACTGGCCGTGCAGGACCCGCATTTTTTTGCACCGGACCGTTTTGACGCTTACCGTAAGCTCACCAAAGGGCTGAAGCAGGTGCCTGGTGTGGAGAATATCCTCAGCGTGGCCGGCGCGGTAAACCTGGTGAAGAACGACAGTACCCACAAACTGGTGCCTGTGGCGGTTTTCCCGGAAGGCCAAACGGTCGCACAACTGGATAGTGCGGTGGGCCTCTTTCACCGGTTACCTTTTTACACGGGACAACTTTATAATCCCCGGACCAGTAGTTACCTGATGGCCGTACGCATTAACAAAGATGTGATGAGCTCTGCCCGGCGCAACGTGGTGGTAAAGCAGATCACTACCATGGCCACTACTTTTGGCAAGCAGCAGCAGGAGGAGGTGTACATGAGCGGGCTGCCGCTTATCCGCACGGCCATGGCCACCCGGGTGGCAGACGAGCTGAAGTTCTTCCTGGTACTGTCATTCCTGCTCACGGCGGCCATCCTCTTTGCATTTTTCCGGTCTGTAAGCGCGGTGCTGATGTCCATGGTGGTAGTAGCCATGGGCGTTATCTGGTCTGTAGCTACCATTGTGCTTTTCCACTACAAGATCACGCTGCTTACCAGTATCATCCCGCCGCTGATCGTGGTGATAGGCATTCCCAACTGCGTGTATTTTCTCAATAAATACCATACAGAATATGCGAAGACGGGGGATAAGCAAACAGCGATCGTGCGCATGATTGCACGGATGGGTATTGTTACGTTATTCACCAATATCACTGCTGCCATTGGGTTCGGCGTGTTTTATTTTACGAAGAGCACCCTGCTGAAGCAGTTCGGTGTGGTAGCGGGGTTAAACATTCTCTGGATCTTCGTGATCTCTTTCATTTTCCTGCCGGTGGTACTGAGCTTGTTGCCTCCGCCTAAAACAAGGCATACCACTTACCTGGAGAGCCGCTTCTTTAACGGGGTGCTGGCTGCCATCAGCAAGCTGGTGTTCCAATACCGCAAGATCGTGTATGCGATCACGTTAGTGTCGCTGGTGCTGGCCGTGGTGGGCATGTGGCGGTTGCAATCCGTAGGGTTTATCGTGGACGACATTCCGCATACCGATAAGCTGTACACCGATCTGAAATTCTTTGAGCGCAATTTCAAGGGCGTAATGCCGCTGGAAATTGCCATTGACACCAAAAAGAAAAACGGGGTGATCAGCCTGCCCACGTTGCAAAAGATAGACAGTCTTTCTGCGCAGATAGCGGTTTTGCCGGAATTTGCCCGGCCGCTGTCCATTGCAGAAGGGATCAAGTTCGTGAAGCAGGCCTATTACAACGGGGATACGGCCAGTTACAGCATTCCCAACCAGTTTGACGTACCGTTCCTGGCGCCCTACCTGCGTATGAAAAATGCGGGCAGTGAGGCGGGTGGTGGCAGTGCCCTGTTCAGCAAGCTGCTGGCCTCCTTCATGGACAGCAGCCGGCAGGTGGCGCGGGTGAGTGTAAGCATGGCGGATGTGGGCTCACAGCGGTTGCCACTTATCCTGGATTCCCTGCGGCCGGCAGTGAACCAGTTGTTTGACACAGCGCAATACAAAGTGACCTTTACCGGTACCAGCATTATTTTCCTGGAAGGCAGCCGGTTTATCATACATGGCCTGGTAGACAGTATCCTGCTGGCGTTTGTGCTCATTATTTTTTGTATGCTGTACCTGTTCCGTTCCTGGCGTATGCTGTTGATAGCGCTGGTACCCAATCTCATTCCGCTGGTGGTTACGGCGGGGGTGATGGGCTGGTGTGGCATTGCCATCAAGCCTTCCACGGTATTGGTGTTCAGCATAGCGCTGGGGATTGCCATAGATGTTACCATCCGTTTCCTGGTGAACTTTAAGCAGGAGCTGCCCCATCACCAGGGCAACATCGGGGAAACGGTGCAGCAAACTATCCGGGAAACCGGGCTGAGCATCATTTACACTTCGCTGATCCTTTTTGCGGGTTTTATGATCTTCAGCTTTTCTGACTTCGGGGGCACGCGGGCGCTGGGCTGGCTCACTTCGCTGACGCTGGTGCTGGCCATGGTGACGAACCTGACCATCCTGCCCAGTTTCCTTTTGTGGCTGGAAAAGACCACGAACGGCAAGGTGGCTAACAGGAAAATGTAGGTACATTCCTACAACCAAAAGTTGCTTGTTATAACGGGTAAACCCTTGGTGCAGCAAGGGTTTGCGCCCTTTCTCCAAAATAATCTAGTGGCCTTCATTCGTCACTTACATAGTGCCGTTTATAACAAAGGATGGGTGATTGTAATAAAAAAGTATGATGTTTATTACGCCATTCTTAACCACAGATTAATGAAAAATAAGTACTCGAAAGGAGCGCACCTTTCTGAACGCAAGTTTAGGGAGTTGCTGAGCCTGTTTGCGGAGGATTTAACCGCAACACAGATCGCGGACATCAGTGCCGTGAGCCGGGTAACCGTAAATAGTTACCTGAAGAAGATCCGTCAGCGGATAGCGCTACATAATGAATCCCTGTTGCAGGCGGCTATGCCTCACAAGGTATCTTCAGCGCTGTTATTGACCCCAGATCCCCCGGGCGATATTACGCCGCCACCCCCTCTGCGCAAGCCCGTTATTGTGGGCATTTTCAAGGTAAATGACCGTGTGCACACGGAGATCATCCCGGAGGCCGGGCCTGCATTGCTGCAGGGACTGGGCAAGGGACGGTTGCAACCAGATGACGCAGCCCTGGTAGAGGAGTATGAAGGTGTAGCAGATCTGAGCCAGTACCGGTTGTACAATGTACGGAAGGGTGCTTCGGCACCGGCTGTACAGGCATCGGAAGGGATAGAAGCTTTCTGGGGCCTTACCCGCCACCGGCTGGTAAAGTTCAAGGGGCTGAATTCCGGCACCGTGTACCTGCACCTGCGGGAATGCGAATTCCGTTATAACCACCGGGAGGAGGACCTGTTTCCGATCCTGCTTACGCTGCTGAAGGAGCAGCCGCTGCATTTGCTCACGGCGTAAGTAAGCGGTGACCGGGTTTTTCCGGGCTGGCAATCGCTGCGTAACGGCATGTGAATGCTGGGGAAGGGCGTTGCAGGTGCAGGTGAGGTAGGTTGTGTGAAGGGTAAGATGACTGCTCGTGTAATGAGGATAACACGCTAATCAAGGTATCCGGGTAATGAAGGCAGCATGCCAGCCAGGTATTACTGTGTGTAACGAGACCGGACGCCCGTGCACTTGGAGATGAATTAATTCTAAACAATAAAGAGTTTCTTCTAAATCGAGAGATTTAGATTTTGGTTGATGAATTACGGGCGGCATTCCTGTTGCCCGTTTATTATTTTAACATGGAAGAGCTACATGCTCGATGTCCGTTGGCAGCCTGGACTGTTTTGCTAAACCAGGTATTATTTTCGGTTACCTTCCTTAATTGATGACCTGGCCATTTTCGAGAGAGTGCTGGGCCAGGGATGGGCAACAACCTTTCATCATTGGCCTGACTTGACAAGAATAGACGGATTTAATGCTATAGAGGAAGAATTGTTTTGTTAATGAATTGTTAATGATCACTCCTTTTCCCTTGCAGCCCCAACAGCGGAGATAAATGTTATCAAAACGTTAAAAAAATCAGCACAGATAAGGATTCAGCATATCGGGCAGTGATGAAACAATGATTGTCAAAACCCGGTTTAAACATTATTTCCGGTATAGCACTTTCATGTACCCTAGTATTTTGTTAAATTTTTTTCCCTAATTTGGAACCGTGTTCGTTGCGGCACCGTTTAATTTGTTTTCGTTAATTAAGTCGTTTACAACGCTGCCCAAGCTCAAATTTATGGCCCCATAAAAGAGGGGGCATGAGGAAGATTTGAAGTTTAGTTTATCAACATTTTGGAGACAGATCAACAAAATCTAAATAGAGTAGCCAATAATTGGAGGCTGCATTTGAAAAAAACAGTATCAACACGCTTACAGCATTTGTGAACCTTGTATTCAACTGTGATTAATTTCGACTATTACCTTAGTGGAGAATTCCATCAATTCTCTTTTGGACAGACGTTTCTAACCACAACAAACCCAGCGTGCATTGATCGATAGTATGTCGAATAATAATTGAAAATAAAAATCAAAATCAAAATCTGAATTTGCTTATGAAGAAAGCACTACTATTGTGCGTGCTTGCGGTATTCAGCGTACTGCAGGTAATCGCCCAATCCCGGCACGTGACCGGTAAAGTTCTGGATGAATCAGGTAACCCTGTACCTTTCGCCACCATACGCGTTAGAGGTACTAACGTAGGTACACAGGCTGCTGCTGATGGTAGCTTTTCGCTGAATGTTCCTGTTGGTAAAGAGGAAGTGGAAGTTTCCTATGTAGGTTACGACGTAGCGAAGGCTGCCATAAAGGACGGCGCTGTTACGGTGCGCTTAAACAAAAGCACTGCTGCACTGGATGAAGTGGTGGTAACTGGTTATCAGACGGTGAAACGTACCAGCCTTACTGGTGCTATTGCTACTGTGGATGCAAAAAAGGTACAGGATATCCCAGTGCTCAATATTGGTAACGCATTGCAGGGTAAAGCTGCCGGTGTACAGATCACAGCTCAGAATGGTGCTCCCGGACAAAACGCTTTCATCCGCATCCGTGGAGTAGGATCGCTGGCGGCAGGTTCTGATCCTATCTTTGTGATCGACGGCGTAATAGCGGATACCCGCGCTTACAACGCTCTGAATACGAATGATATCGCTGACCTGACTATCCTGAAGGATGCGTCTTCTTCCGCCATCTACGGTGCAAGAGGTGCAAATGGCGTAATAGTGATTACTACCAAGAAGGGTAAGGGTGGTGAGCCTGTGGTAAAGGTAAATACCGAATATGGCCAGCAATCCCGTATCAAGGATAACTACAAGATGATGTCTACCGCACAGAAACTGCAATATGAGTATGATCTGGACTTCACCAACTATTACATCTCCAACTGGATGTCCGAAAATGGCTATGATCCTAACTCTACCGATATCCAGTCTGTACCGATGGACAAACTGAAAGGTGAATGGGCAAACCTGGAAGCACACAGCACCAATTGGTTTGATGTAGTTATGCAGGACGCTACCCTGTTGAAGAACCAGATATCTATTGCCGGTGCTGATGACAAATTCAACTACTATGTATCCCTGGACCACTCTCAGCAGGATGGTATACTCCGTGAATCATCCTTCAAGCGTACCGGTGGCCGTCTTAACCTGACCTATAAGGCTAAGAAATGGCTGACATTGGGTACTAATACCTCTTTCTCCAGCTACAGGATCAATGCACTGCGCGACCGTTATAATGCGCAGAACCCCTTTGTGGCTGCATACACTACCAATCCGTATGAACAGGTGATGGATAGCACCGTTGACAATTACAAGGGTTACAATCTGACTGTTAATGGTTTCCCCATTATGGAAGCGCTGAAACATAATCCGTCTTTCAACATCACTAATTACGGTGGCGGTACTTATTATGCAGCAGTACATCCCATCCGCGATTTGGAAGTAAAAACCCAGATAGGCTTACAGTATGTGGATTACCAGTCTGAAGCGTATACCCAGCCTGGTTCTTACCTGGATAATATACTTAATGGCAAGCCAACTGGCAACAAAACGGATGCTGGATTCCAGACGTTTAACTACGTATGGACCAATACGGCTAACTATCGGCATACATTCAATGAAAATCATAATGTAAGTCTGTTGGTTGGTTCTGAGTTTACCAAGAACCACCAGAAAACATATTCCATGAGTCAGAAGGGTTTTGCTTCTCCGGATCTGACCACGTTGGATAATGGAGCTTCCCCGCAGACGGCTACAACCTCTAAGAATGACTGGACGCTCTGGGGCTTGTTTGCCACCGGTAGCTACAATTATAAAGAGAAATATTTTGTTGATGGTTCTATCAGAAGGGATGGTTCTTCCCGCTTCGGTAGCAACACTAAATATGGTACGTTCTATTCTGTAGGTCTTGCATGGGATGTTGCCAAGGAAGAATTCATGCACAATATTGAATGGGTCAACACGTTAAAAGTAAGAGGAAGCATTGGTTCTTCCGGTAACTTCAATATCGGTAACTACAACTCCCAGTCACTGTACAACTTCGCCAGCTACAACGGTTCTTCCGCTGCTAAGCCTTCTCAGTTGCCCAGCCCGGACCTGGCCTGGGAAAAACAAACCACTACCAGCCTTGGTATTGATTTCGCTGCATTTGACTCCCGTCTGACCGGTTCAATTGATTACTACGATCAGAAAAGGCAAAACCTGCTGCAGCTTGTTCCCATCCCCTCCACCGTGGGCTTTACCAATATTCTGCTGAATCTTGGTTCCATGAAGAACACCGGTGTGGAACTGGCACTCAAATATCAGTTTGTGAAATCCCAGAATCTGGACGTAACATTTGGTGGTAATATCGCCTTTAACAAAAACCGTGTAACCAAACTGACTGGCAAGCCGAATGAAGAAATTCCGCAGCCAGACGGTTATACCACCCTGAAAGTGGGTAAACCTTACCTGAACTTCTACATGGTACGTTCTGCTGGTACTGATCCGAACAACGGCGATGCGCTCTACTATGACAACGATGGTAAAGTGACCAACGTTTACAGTTCCAGCTATTCTCAGGTATTGGATGGTAAATCGCCCAATCCGACTTACTCCGGTGGCTTGAACCTGGATGTTAGATGGAAACAGTTCTTCCTGGCTGCGTCTGCGAACTATGCTGGTGGCAACTACATTTACAACATCATTTATGAGAATGCACTGGCTGATGGCTACAATGTAAGCTCGTGGATGTCTACAGATGCGTTTAACTACTGGAAAAAGCCAGGCGATAAGAATGTACAGCCTAAGCCTGTTCTTTATAACTCTAATTTCTACGATTCTGATCGTTGGCTGCAGAAAGGTGATTATATCCGTTTGAGGGATGTTACCCTGTCTTACTCGGTACCTGCCAATGTGTTGGCCCGTACCAAGGTGATCAAAGGCCTGAGCCTCTATGCTACCGGTCATAACCTGGCTACTTACCGCCCGCATTACAAGGGGGATCCCGAAGTGGGCATTGGCTCCACTGAGTCTGATCCAACCAGCCCGATCACTGGTAGTGCTTACATCAACGGTGTGTACAGCTTGTATTCTTACCCGAACTACAAGTCCTGGACAGTAGGCATCAATGTAACTCTCTAATTTTTTAATACTAAGACATCAAGATGAAGAAATTAATTATATATGGTACTGCATGCCTCGCGCTTATGGCAACAGGTTGCAACAAAGAATTAACCCAAACACCTTACAACGCGCTGCCGCCCGAGGTTGTGTTGAAGGATGAAGCCGGGTTCCAATATGCCGTTAACGGTGTATACAAGCAAATGACCAACGCTTCGGGCTATTATGGCGGGGGTGATGGCTTCAGCTTTGTGGTTTCAAATGATATCTTGGCAGATAATGCTATCCCGTTCAGCCAAAGCCGCGGTACCGGTCAGACATTCGCTAACTGGACTTATACACCCCTGTCCACCACTTCTTTTTTCCAACAGGGTTATGGCATCGTCCGCGCTGCGAATGAGATCATTAACAACATTGACAACCTGCCGAACAGCACCGCTAAAAGCGACTACCTGGCCCAGGCATTGGCAATGAGAGCAGTCGTGCATTTTGACATGGTTCGCCTGTTTGGTGTTCGTTATACAGCTACTCCTGGCGCCAACGATTTCGGTATTCCTTATGTGAAAACCGTTCCGAACTACACTGAATCTCCCAAAAGAGATGATATTAAAACAGTGTACGACAACATCGTAGCCGACCTGACGCAGGCTGCTTCCCTGGTAGATCCGTCTGTATCTACTGCCAGCGCTACTACCAATGGTCGCATCAGCCTTGCCGGTATCAATGGTTACCTGGCAAGAGCATATTTCTACCGTGGTGAGTACGACAAGGCGATCACTGCTGCCAGCGCGGCGCTGGGTGGTTCTCCCAACGTAGGCTCTTATGCTGACTTTCCGAAGATCTGGACAGATGCTACCAACAATGGTGTGTTGTTCAAACTGAAGATCCTGGACGTGGATAAGATCAATATCGGTACAGTATTGGGTCAGGCTAACAAGCCAGAGCAGGTGCCTACCCTGGACTTTTACAACCTATATACTGCTACAGACATACGCAGACCTACTTATTTCAAAGACTCTGTGTACAATAGTATAAGCAATAAATTAGTGGTGAAATACCTCGGAAAAGGTGGTACAGGTACGCTGAACCTGAACGATGTGAAGCTGATGCGCGTTGCAGATGTGCTGCTGATCCGCGCTGAATCTTATGCCAGAACCAGCCAGCCTGTACTGGCCCTGGCTGACTTGAACACCCTGCGTGCACAGCGTTATTCTGACTACGTTCCGGGAACCGAAACCGGTACTGCCCTGCTGAATGCAATCCAGCTCCAGAGAAGACTGGAAATGGCATTTGAAGGCGACCGTTTTGTTGATCTGAAAAGACAGGATGTGCCTATCGCCAGATCTTCAGCCACCAGCGGTTATTCCGTAAACCAGGTAAGATCCTGGCCGTCTACTGCTTTGTCTATGCCGGTTGACAGCCATCTGTGGGCACTGCCAATTGATCAGAACTCTATCAACGCTTCCAAAGGAAATCTCCAGAACTACGGTTACTAATTTGGTGCGATACTTAAAAATTGAAAGCCCCGGCTGCATGTGCAGGCCGGGGCTTTTTAATACCGGTATATCAAAGCAGGGCTTCTACATGCGCATTGGCTTTGTGTAGCGGATCGCCGTCACGCGGGAGGTACGGTTTTAATGACCAATGAGACACGTTCCTCATTAATCGCAATACCTAATTTATTGCGGTATACCCTGCCCCCGGGAGGATCTCAAAATCGTGCGAGCGATAGTCATCTGTAGTGGTACTGCTATAGAAAATTTCTGCCTGATGGAGCATTTCAACAACTGCGCCAGTGGCTACCGGATGATAATTATTGGTCGAAGGGGTGCAATTGCCGCCCGGACAGTTAAGTACATTATCTACCACATTTACAGTTAGGCCACTTACACTATACGGAATGGTGCCTGCAGGATCAGAAAAGAAGTTTAGGGTAATATCGGCTTCTTGAGTACCATCCGCCAGCGTTCGCTGGTGAAGGTATGTCAACTTTACGTACACGCCTCCAATACAGGTGCCTTGTGCGTTTGCGTAGGCTTGTGCGGCTGCCGCAGCTTGTGCGTTAGCATCTGCTTGGGATATTGTACTTGAGGCATAACCCTCCGGAAAATTGATTGCCACCATGCTCCCGACTGACGGGGCAGAACAACCTTGTTTTTGCAGTGTTGTATTGATTGCCGTACTCAAATAACGGTTGCCACAGGCGATGTTGTAGTGGGTTAACAGCGGCCAAAGATAAGGAATACTTCCGCTGGCCGTCAGAGCACTAACGTAGCTGCACCAGGAAGTGACAGAAGGACCAAAGGCATAGTACATCCTGTTGATGGTAAGGCCAGTAGCGTTATCATAAGGTTCTCCCACCGGGTTGGTATTTGTTGCATCCATGAGGTCGTAATACAGGCCTGAGGGGATGAACGTCTTTTTAAAGGTCTCCCGGGTTTCAAGTTTATCTGAAAATGCGGTCCCCGCAGCATCTGTGCCATTGGGATAGCGCCGTGTTGCAAACTTATTTCCGATAAACTCAGCCCAGCTTTCGCTCATACCGACATAGATGGCATTTGTTTCTGTGCCATTACCGTAAGGATTAGACGCACCATTGTTAATTTCCCGGTTTACCACTGCACTGTACCATAAGCCACCAACTTGCCTGTATTGCGATGCATGCCCAAGTTCATGGAAAGCTATTTGCGTAAAATCTGTGCTGAAATGCGGAGGGGGATTTACTCCAACCTGGAAGGATTGATCGGGCAGCCATCCGCGGATGGCGTTGCTCAGCAAGGGAGGAACTGCATCTGTACTACCAAGTGGATTGACGAACCCAGTTATCCAATTTGTAATGTCCACGTTAGCAATTGGTAAACTTGCGTGCCCCATCATCATTGTAGAAGCAGAACCGACTTCTGCAGATTTATTCCAAATCGCATATACCGTCATACCACTGGGAGCTGGAAGGATGTTTTCCTGCGCACAATATTGGTCATGGAAATAGTAAGCGTTCAAAATATGAGCCCAGTACCGTTGTTGTGTATGACCGGAAAAAGTAATATTTAGTCCATCACCCATGCGGCAGGCGCTCACGCCACCATAGGTGTGCACGGAACCAATGAGAAGATTGGCCAGTATACGCGCATTGTCAATTGACCCTGTCGGTCCACTAAAATCCAGCGGTCTGATGTTTACCCGGCTGGAATTGGCCTCTGTTCCCATGATAGAGCCAATAGAGAACCTGAATCCGATCTCATAATAGCCATTTCCATCAGTATGGGTAGAAACTGGTATACCAAAGGCAAGCGCCCAGACCTTAATGCCTCTGACCGGTTCTGAGGAGCCATAATAGTCATCCGCCGTACGGACATATCCATGTGGCTTTTTGAGCAGGCAAATCCTTAAACTAAGATTCATGCCTACCTGTCGCATTGACTGTTCAGCCAGTTGCTGGCTGGAATCCGGCAAGAGCACAAGTGTATCCAGGGCAGTAAAATTCAATGCCGACATATTCTTTAGCCGCGTAATGGTCGTGTCACCAAAAGGCGCAATGCCATAGAGGTTACCATCTTCCAATTGAGCGATGTTATCTTCTGTGAGCGTGGTGTCATTGTATACGCCTCCATCACCAAAAGGGAATGAATTGAGGTACATGCTGGTGTCATTACGAAATAACTTCACTGCATTAGAGTCAACATTAGCGGGATTGATCCGGTAATATACATACGTTGGATAACAGTTGGGGCAGTCTGCTGCTACCCGCCCATTGGTCTTCCTGTTCAGTGTTTGCATGGCCAATTGTACATTGCGCAATGAAAAAGGGTTAGGCATGTGCTTGAGTGATACCTTCTGGGGTGAAGGCGCTGCGGGGGATACCGGATCATTGAATTGATCATGCCGGCGGCAACTCCCGGCAACAAATAGAAGGGCACATAATGCCATCAGGATAGGCAATTGTTTCTTGAATCGTAACATAAAATTGATTATAGCGGGTTAAAAATTGGGAAAACAAAGTATTCGATTTACCAAAGGGATATTAAAATGAGGCCACGCAATCAACGCACATAAGGGGTTCTTTGATTTGGTCCAATGGATACAGAACTTCCGGGATTAAAACAGCAAGAATATGAATCCAGAGCTAATTTAATAAAAAGTGATTATTGGCATATTATTTTTCGTTAGTGTATTACAATCTAATAAGCAGGAGCATCTAACCGTCAAGTTATTAATAACAAAAAAGATCCGGTAAAACGTAAAGTTTACCGGATCTTTTTTGACACTGCTAATAAGAGGACGCACTTTTTTCACTGCCCTCTTCCCAGCCAGGTCTACCGTTACTTACTGCAACACCGTTTTCAGCTTCTCCTGCAGCGCCGGTCCTCTCAGATTAGAAGCCACTACCTTACCCTGCGGATCCAGCAAAAAGTTAAAAGGAATACCTTCAATTCCATACAGTCCTACTACTTTAGAATCCCAGAATTTTAGGTCACTCACATGCGTCCAGGTAAGATGATCATCCGCAATAGCCTTCTCCCAGGAAGCTTTGTCTTTATCCAATGATACACCGAGTATCGTGAAGTTCTTGCCTTTAAATTCGTTGAAAGCCGCTACCACGTTGGGGTTTTCCGCACGGCAGGGCGGGCACCAGCTGGCCCAGAAATCTACCAGTACGTATTTGCCTCTCAGTGATTTAAGGCTTACGGTTTTGCCATCCGGTGTGTTCAGCGTGAAGTCCGGCGCTTCATCACCTGCCTTCACGGCGGGTTGGTTACCAGCGGTAGCTTGGGCGGTATTGGATTTGTCTGCCTGTTCAGCTACTTCGCTGGCCAGTGATTTTACCAGGCTGTTTGCCGGGAATTTTTTCGCGATCTCGTCTACGTCCTTCTGGTGTTCCAGGAGCACATCCATGCTGCTGGTGCCCAGCGCAAAAGCCGCTACCGCAGGGGATTTGGTGTTCTTTGCATAATCAATGTTCCACTGGATGTAAGCCTGGCGGGCAGCTTCTGCTTCCTTGGACCGTGCTTCCAGCAGGCTGTCTGCACCTTTCTTTCCCTGCAGGGTATCCAGGCCGCTCACCAGCTTTTGCAGGGCCATGCCTTTCGTATCCATCTGGCGCATAAATTCCTGCAGTTCGGAGGTAGCTTCAGAGCCGGTTACGGTCACCTTGTCCAGGTGATTGTAGTCACCCTTGATCTGCACGTCGCCGGCATCCAGGGCCAGGAGGATATCTTTATTTTTTTCTTCGCCAAAGTGAATGCGGTACAGGCCCTCTTCAGACACAATGCCTTTCAGCGTGAACTTGCCGGAGGCATCTGCCAGCGTCAGGGAGTCTACCACTTTTATCTCGTTCATCCCCAGCTGGTCCAGGGTAATGTGGGTGAGCGGCGCATTGTCCAGTTGCACATCGATCTTGAAATCTCCCTTTTCCGGGTGCTGGTTGCAAGCCGCCAGCGTAAGGCCCAGTCCCAGGGCGAGGTAAGCTTTTTTCATATAAGATGGTTGTATTGAAATATGGTTATTTTAATTTCTCCGCCAGCAGGGCATTGGTCAGCTTCGGGTCTGCCTTGCCTTTGGAGCGTTTCATTACCTCTCCCACAAAAAGGGCCATCAGGCCTTTTTTACCGGCCTTGAACTCAGCTACCTTGGCGGGCAGGGAGGCCAGCACTTCGTCCACGATGGGGGCAATGCTCCCTTCGTCTTTATCCTGCAGCAGGTTCAGGCGGGTGGCAATGGCCAGTGGCGTCTCCGTTGGTTGTTGCAGCAATTCCGGGAAAATGGATTTGGCCGCTACGGAGAAACTTACTTTGCCTTCATCCGCCAGGGTGATCAGCGCAGCCAGGGCCGGCGCCGGCACGGGGAAGGTGGCAATATCGCCGCCGTTGTCATTGAGCCAGGATTTTACCGGGCCCTGCATCCAGTTGGCCGCAGCCTTATAAAGCGGGGTAGCTTGTATGAGCAGTTCGTAATAATCAGAAAAAGACTTGTCGTCACAGATCACGCGGGCATCATACTCAGACAGGCCGTACACGGTGGTATACCGGGCAATGAGCTCTTCCGGCAATGCGGGCAAGGTGGCCCTTATGCCTGCAATATAAGCCTCTGTAAAATGGAAAGGTGCCAGGTCTGGCTCGGGGAAATAACGGTAATCATTGGCCTCCTCCTTGGAGCGCAGGGAAAATGAGCCGCCGGTGGCTGCGTCAAAACTACGGGTTTCCTGCACCAGGGTGCCGCCGGCTTCTATGAGATCTATCTGGCGCTTTACCTCAAACTCGATGGCCCGCTTCACGTTACGGATAGAGTTCATGTTTTTTACTTCCACCTTGGTGCCCAGTGTGGTATCGCCATGGAGACGCACGGAGATGTTGGCGTCGCAGCGCATGCTGCCTTCTTCCATGTTGCCATCGCACACACCCAGGTAGCGCACCAGCCGGCGAAGCTCCGTGAGGTACGCGTAGGCTTCGTCCGCGCTGTGGATGGTGGGGTCCGTCACAATCTCCACCAGGGGCACGCCGGCACGGTTAAAGTCTACCAGCGTAAAATCGTCATCCTGGTCGTGGATGGATTTGCCGGCATCTTCTTCCATGTGGATACGGTTCAACGCAATCCTGCGTTCCCCGGCTTCGGTCTGTATCGTTAAATGCCCGCCTACGCAAATGGGCGCCGTGTGTTGTGACACCTGGTAGCCTTTGGGCAGGTCGGGGTAGAAATAGTTCTTACGGGCAAAATAATTATTGTGCTCAATGGTGCAATGACAGGCCAGGCCCAGCTTGATGGCGTATTCCACCGCTTTCTTATTGAGCATGGGCAGGGTACCAGGATAGCCCAGGGTAATGGGGCTGATATGCGTGTTAGGAGCACCGCCAAATGCAGCGCTATCGGCACAGAACAGCTTGCTTTCGGTGAGCAGTTGGGCATGGACTTCCAGCCCGATCACCGTTTCATATTTTGAATAATCTACCATTGTTTTCGAATGCAATACGAGGTGCCCCACAAAGATAAGCGGAAAGGCGAAAGCGGGGGAGATTTGTTAAATTGCCTGTATTGCGGCCAAATTGTTTGCAATTATGGAAAACACTATGCCTATAGCTACGCTTTATGCCCGGCAAAAGACCTACTTCGAGAGCGGCGCCACCCTGCCCCATGCTTTCCGCGACCGGCAGCTGAAACGCCTGTATAAAGCTCTGCAGCAGCGGGAGGCCTCCCTCATGCAGGCTTTGCGGGACGACCTGCACAAGTCGCCGCTGGAGGCATTTTCCAGTGATATTGGTGTGGTGTACAAGGAGATCAGCCAAATGCGGGCAGGCCTGGGGGACTGGATGAAGCCGGAGGCGGTCACCTCGCCTTTCATGTTCTACCCCAGTTACAGCAAAATATACAAGGTGCCCCTGGGCCTTACCCTCATCATTGGCAGCTGGAACTACCCGGTGCTGCTCATGCTGTCACCGTTGATCGGGGCCATTGCCGGGGGCAATTGCGCCATCCTCAAACCTTCGGAGCTGGCGCCCCGCTGCGCCGCCGTGCTGGAAGCCATGATCGCGGAAACCTTTGACCCGGCTTACATTGGCCTGGTGCAGGGCGAGGGCCAGGAGGTAGTGCCGGCGCTCATGCAGTACCGGTTTGACCACGTATTCTTTACTGGCAGCGTGCCGGTGGGCCGGCAGATCATGGCCATGGCCGCCCGGCATCCCACGTCTGTAACCCTGGAGCTGGGTGGCAAAAGCCCGTGCCTGGTGGATGAAACGGCCAATATTGCTGTAGCCGCCCGCCGCATTGTATGGGGCAAATGCTGGAATGCGGGTCAAACCTGCGTAGCGCCGGATTATGTGCTGGTACAGGAGCAGGTGAAGGACAAGCTGGTGACGGCCATGAAAAAATACATCGTGCAGTTTTATGGGGAAGATCCCAGCCAGAGCCCGGACCTGCCCCGCCTTATCAATGAAAAGCGCTTCAATGCCCTGCTGCCTTACCTGGAGCAGGCGCCCATCCTGCACGGCGGGGCCACAGATCGCGCCAGCCGTTTTATTGCCCCCACCCTGCTGGACAATCCGCCACTTACCGCCACGGTAATGCAGGAAGAGATCTTTGGGCCCATCCTGCCGGTGCTGCCTTACAAAAACCTGGAGGATGCCATGGAGATCATCGCTCATAATCCTTACCCGCTGGCCATGTACATTTTTACCGGCAAGCGGAAACGGGAGCTGGAACTGATCACGCGGGTGCGGTTTGGCGGGGGAAGTGTGAACAATACCATCATCCATTTTGCCAATACGGAACTACCCGTGGGCGGTGTAGGCCCCAGTGGCATAGGGCGCTACCATGGGCAGTATAGTTTTGAAACCTTTACCCATCGCAAGAGTATGATCAAAACCGGTACCTGGCTGGATGTACCGGTGAAGTATCCGCCCTTTGGCAATAAGCTGCGGTGGATAAAAAGATTTTTCCGGTAAGACCATAAAAAAGCCCCGGTACGAGGCCGGGGCACAGGAATACTAACACTTAAATCTATATCAAAACAGTATTTCGCTACAAGTCCACTTTGTTCAACTGCTTCGGTGCTTTTACGGTCAGCGTTTTTGTTTCTCCATTTCGTATAACCGTTACCGTTAGTTGTCCTTTTTCTTTATCACGTTTATAGGCGTTTGCAAAATCTTTTGCGGAAGTGATCTTCGTGTCATTGAGCTGTATCACCAGGTCGTCCATGGCAAAGCCTGCGCTGGCGGCGCTGGTGCCGGCCAGTACGTCTGTTACCTTGGCGCCTTTGCCGGCATCATCATCCTGCAGGCTGAGGCCCAGGCGGGGACGGGGATTGCGGAAGTTATCGCCGTAATCAAAATAGCGGCGCGGCATGCCGGGCGGCATCATGTTGGCAAAAGGCCCGTCGTCATCATTGCCAGGCTCCATGTTATAAAGGTTACCCAGGTCTGCCTGGTGCTTGCCCAGGATGGCGCTGACCTTTTTTTCCTGGCCTTTGCGCAGGTAAGTTACGTTCACTTCATCACCCGGTTTGTAACTGCCAATGGTCTCAAAGAGCGACTGTGGCTCGTCTATAGCATGATCGTCAATGGCGGTGATCACATCGCCTACCTGCAGGCCTGCTTTTTCCGCGGGGGTGTCTTTGCCCACCTGGCGCACGGTTACGCCCTTGGCTGCCGCCTTTTCAGTGATCACACCCAGTAAAGCCTGGTTAGTATTGAGCCCTGCCGGTGGCTGGGAAAACCATTGCAGGCCACCCCGGGGCTGCATCATCATACGGTTGCCATCCACCGGGCGCACACTGCGCTGGCGAACAGAAAAGTCGGGATTGTTGTACTGGTCCAGGGGCTGGCCATCTATAAAGACTTTACCGTCGCGCACTTCCACGTTCACTTTACCATCCTGCCCGCTTTTGCGTTTGATGATGATCTCATCGTATTCGCCCAGCTTGTCACGCTGCTCAGCCGACTGGGCGTGTACCGGCACAGTGGAGGCCAGTACCAGGCAGCTGAAACCTGCCAGGGAAAGGGTTTGCCACATCTTGCTCATCACGTCTTAATTTTTTGTTGTTTTTGGATGGTTACAAATTTAACGGGGTCGTCCGGCAAGGAAAAGTTAAAAAATAAGGCTGCCTCTTGCGAAGCAGCCTTTATAAAAGGTTTGGACTGAAGATTTAGAGCAGGCCTTTCACCTTGCTGATCACTGCATCCAGCTGGCTTACGTCCTGTCCGCCGGCAGATGCCAGGTTAGGCTTGCCGCCGCCGCCACCCTGGATGAGGGGGGCAATGTGCTCCTTGATAATGCTGGTGGCGTTCCATTTTTTATCTGCTACCAGGTTATCCGCGATCATCAGCGTGATGCTGGCTTTGCCGGCTACGTTGGCCGCCAGGGCAAATACGAAGCTGGCCTCAAACTGCTGCTTCAGGGCCAGGGCAATGTTTTTCAGCGCTTCGGCATTGCTTACTTCCAGCACTGCCCCGATGAATTGTACCCCGTTCACATTTTCCGCTTTGCCTTGCAGCTGGGTGGAAAGTTGTTTTACTTTTTCATTTTCAAACACCTCTACCTGCTTTTCCAGCGCGGCTTTGTCAGCCATCAACTGCTCCACGGCCTTCATCAGGTCTTTCGGATTTTTGAGCTGTACTTTCAGGGCCTTGAGGGCGGTGAGTTGCTCATTCACCCAGGTTTCTGCCTGTACGCCGGTGAGGGCTTCAATGCGGCGCACTCCCGCGGCCACGGCGCTTTCACTTGTAAATTTAAACTGGCCCAGCTCACCAGTATGAGCCACGTGGGTACCGCCGCACAGTTCCACTGAATAGTTGGGATCCATGATCACCACGCGCACCACATCGCCGTACTTCTCGCCAAAAAGGGCCATGGCGCCCAGTTTCAGGGCTTCTTCCTTGGGCAGTTCCTTGATCACTACGGGAATGTTCTCGCGGATTTTATCGTTCACAATGCTTTCAATCTGCGCCAGCTCTTCATCGGTCACTTTGGCAAAGTGGCTGAAGTCGAAGCGCAGGTAGTCCCCGTTCACCAGGGAGCCTTTCTGGGCCACGTGGGTGCCCAGTACCTGGCGCAGGGCGGCGTGCAGCAGGTGGGTGGCAGAGTGATTGCGGGCGGTGCTCTTACGGTTCACCACATCTACCTGTGCATGCACGGGGGCTGCAGGGCTGGAGGGCAACACGTCTGCAAAGTGTACGATGAGGTCATTCTCTTTTTTAGTGTCTGTGATGGCAATGGTTTCACCATCAATTTCCAGCACACCGGTATCGCCGGCCTGGCCGCCGCTTTCCGCGTAGAAAGGTGTAGTGGCCAGCACCAGCTGGAACTGTTCCCTGCCCTTGGCCTTTATTTTACGGTACTTGGTGATCTTCGTGTCTGCACTGAGATGGGTATAGCCAATGAATTTCACACCGGCCTTTTCATCCAGCACTACCCAGTCGTCCACATCCAGTGCCGTAGCAGCGCGGGAGCGGTCTTTCTGTATTTTCAGTGCTGCTTCAAAGCCTTTTTCATCCACGGTGAGGCCTTTTTCCTGGGCAATCAGTTGGGTAAGGTCCAGCGGGAAGCCGTAGGTGTCAGACAGTTCAAAGGCCACCTGGCCGCTGATCACTTTACTGCCGTTCAGGTCTGCCACGGCGGCTTCCACGCGTTCCAGGCCCTGGCCCAGGGTACGGAGGAAGTTATTCTCTTCTTCGAAGATCACTTTCTTTACAAAGTCCACCTGTTTTTCCAGCTCGGGGAATACGTGTGCAAATTGTTTGGCCAGGCCGGGCACCAGCTCATGCAGCAGGGGCTTGCGTACTTCCAGGAAAGAGAAGTAATAACGCACGGCGCGGCGCAGGATGCGGCGGATCACATAACCCGCTTCGTTGCTGGCAGGCAGTTGCCCGTCTGCAATGGCAAAGCTGATGGCGCGGATATGATCTGCCAGTACGCGGAAGGCCACGTCCTTGCGGGAGTCGCTGCCACCGTAGGTCTGGCCGGTCAGTTTTTCCGTGGCATGGATGGTATCCATGAACAGGTCGGTATCGTAGTTGCTTTGTTTGCCCTGCAGCACGCGCACCAGGCGTTCCAGGCCCATGCCGGTGTCTACATGTTTGGCGGGCAGGGGCTCCAGGGATTTGTCTTTGAGGCGGTTGAACTGCATGAACACGTTATTCCAGATCTCGATCACCTGGGGATGGTCTGCGTTCACCAGCCTGGCGCCGTCGCCGGCGGCACGTTCGGCCGGGGTGCGGCAGTCTACGTGGATCTCCGTACAGGGGCCACAGGGGCCGGTTTCCCCCATTTCCCAGAAGTTATCTTTTTTATTGCCCAGGAGAATACGTTCTTCCGGCACAAATTGTTTCCAGAGGTCGTAGGCTTCCTGGTCCTTTTCCAGGTTTTCGGCGGCATCGCCCTGGAACACGGTCACGTACAGCTGGTCCTTGGGGATCTTGTACACTTCCGTGAGCAGTTCCCAGCTCCATTCGATGGCTTCTTTCTTGAAATAGTCGCCAAAGCTCCAGTTGCCCAGCATTTCAAACATGGTGTGGTGGTAGGTGTCTACGCCTACTTCTTCCAGGTCATTGTGTTTGCCGCTCACACGCAGGCATTTCTGGGTGTCCGCCACGCGGTGGTGGGGCGCTTTTTTATTGCCCAGGAAATAGTCTTTGAACTGGTTCATGCCCGCGTTGGTAAATTTCAGCGTGGGATCATTTTTCAGTACGATGGGAGCGGAGGGCACGATCACGTGGCCTTTTGAAGCAAAGAAGTCGAGGAATTGCTGTCTGATTTCGGAACCTGTCATAAAAAGGATGTATGCAATGCACCGGTGGTGCAGGTTTTTACGTTTTTGCGCTCAGCATGAAGCATTTAGGCGGCGGCAGGCGGGGTATGCAACAGTGTTAAATAGTGTTGCATGGCCCCTAAACCCCGTGCCCGGCTTGCGCTTAAGCGAAATTTGACTTTAATTTGCGTTTTATACCCGGCTGATGCCTGCCTGTGAAAGGCCTTGCACCTGATGCCATCCAGAGATGGCGGTACCCGGGCGGTGCAAAAATATTGAAAGCTGCCAGATTATTCAAAAACCACTATCTTTTGCCCTGCCAGCTCCATATTTTGTACACTGCAACATAAAATAAATATGCGCAACACGCGTTAGGAACTGGTCCTGGCTATCGCACAACCCTAGCTCTAATGAAGAAAGTCAAGTACTTTTATAATACACAAACGCTCAAATATGAAAAGCTCGTCACCTCGGTGCGGGTGAAAGTGTTCCGCGTGGTGGGCTTCCTGTCTGCCGCTATTGTTACCGGCTTCCTCTTCCTGGCAGTATCTTTCAAATTCCTGGATTCTCCCCGTGAAAAAACCCTCCGCCACGACCTGGCCGCCATGAATGAGCGATACGAGGCCCTGCAGAGCAATATGAAAGAGGTGAAGGGGCAGCTTACGGAATTGCAGCGGCGCGACAATGATATTTACCGCGTGATCTTTGAGGCCTCTCCCATCCCGGACAGTTCCAGGGCGGGTGCCAGGAGTGAAGAACAACTGGTACAGGACGAATATGCAAACAACAGCGACATTGTAAAATCCACCGGCATCCTGCTCCAGGAGCTGCTGCACCGCATTACCGTACAGGAAAGATCTTACAAGGAAATAGATGACCTGGTGAAGAACAAGCAGAAAATGCTGGCTTCCATCCCCGCTATACAACCGGTATCCAACAAGGAATTGAAACGCATTGCCTCCGGCTTTGGTTACCGCATTGACCCGATCTACAAAACAGAAAAATACCATAGCGGGCTTGATTTTGCCGCCCCCGCCGGCACACCCATTTACGCCACCGGCGACGGCACCGTGGAAGATGCCAGCCAGGCGGCCGTGGGCTACGGTAACCACGTGCTTATTAACCACGGCTATGGTTATAAGACCATGTATGGCCACATGCTGAAGATAAAAGTGCATGACGGCGAAGTGGTAAAACGCGGCGAAGTGATAGGCTGGGTGGGCAGTACCGGCAAAAGCACCGGCCCGCACTGCCATTACGAAGTGATCAAGAACGGGGAAAAAGTAGACCCGGTATATTTCTTCTTCAGCGACCTTACGCCAGACCAGTTTGACGAAATGCTGAAGATAGCCCGCTCCGGCAACCAGTCATTTGACTAGCGGTTTGCGGACGTTTTCCTGTACATTTGTTATTGGAACTCACCCATAAACGCAACGCCATGATGCACCAATTGGACCTTTTTGGAACAGACCCACCACCGCCGAAGCCAGCCCCGGTGGCCACGGCCGACGGAAAGGATGCCCCTGTGCTGGCGGCTACGCCGGGCTTAGCCAGTCCCAAGAAGCGTGGGCGCAAGTCGCTCAAGGAGCTGGCAGACGATCCGCACGTGATCCGCGACCTGGACAAGGTGAACCTGGATAAGCAGTACTATCCCATCAGCGAGGTGGCTGCCATGTTCAAAGTGAATGCCTCCCTGGTGCGCTACTGGGAAAATGAGTTCGACATCCTCCAGCCAAAAAAGAACCGCAAGGGAGACCGGCTGTTCCGCCAGGAAGATATCCACCACCTGAAATTAATTTACCACCTGCTACGGGAACGTAAATATACCATTGAGGGGGCCAAGCAAAAATTGAAAGAAGACAAGAAACTGGCCGCCCGAAATTTTGAGATGGTACAGGCTTTGCTAAAGGTGAGGGGATTCCTTACAGAATTGAAAGATCAACTTTAGATTGATAAATTGTTGAATTGATCCCGCAATCTATCAATCTAACAATGTAACATATAAATCATGTTTATGCGACTGAGTCATTTATTACTTGCTGCAGGGTTGCTGTTCGGAGCTACTGCATCTTTTGCACAGACCAACCAGCCTTTTACTGAAAGCCGCACCGCCGAAGGGGTGAAAGTGCTGAAAGGCAAGCCCACACTCCAGACCTTCATGAGTGATTCTGCCTTCCGTTGGTTTTACACCGGTGTAAACCGTTACCAGCCCAATACCGCCGCTGCCGTGGATTTCCTGAAAGCAAAACGTGAGAAATTCAATATCACCGTGATCATTGGCACCTGGGATGCTACCAGCCAGGAAGCATTTCCCAAGCTCACCAAAGTACTGCTGCAGGCCAGCTATCCCGCAGAGACCATGGAAATTTTCTGCGTAGACCAGCACGACGAAGCCGGCGTTACGGTACCTTACAAATTCAAGAAGATACCCACCGTGGTGGTAAGCCGCAATGGCAAGGAAGTGGGCCGCATTGTAGGTGATCCTACTGCTTCCAACTATGAGACCGAGCTGTCTAAAATTGTTTTTGACGCTACGCGCAATGACAAGCCCGATCCTAATTCTACTTCTTCCATGCAGTGATTTTTACCGCAGGCTATATTAAGAAAGGCGCTCCTGTCCGGGAGCGCCTTTCTTATTGCCGTTATGTTTTTTATGCAGGCCGCTTGCTGCCAGGATCTATTATGATCGTTTTGGTAGCGGGCAGTTTCACGCTTTCCTTTTCCAGCGCACGGATGATCTGGATATTCACCTCTTCCCGCAAAGCCAGGAAGGGCGCAGCTTCCAGGATCATGGTCAGGTAGATCACCTGTATCACGTACGTGTCTTTTGAAAACTCCTGCAGGTTTACCTGGAAGCCTTCATTCACGCGGGCATCTGTAACCAGGAAGCCGCGTATGCGTTTGATCACCGCCAGTATTTTATCTGCCGGCGTATCACTGTCCAGCTCCAGGCGCAGCTCCACCCGGCGCAGGGTGCGCAGGGTCAGGTTGTCTACAATGCTGTCTACCATCTGTTTGTTGGGCACTGTTACAAAAGTTTTATCCACCGTGCGGATGCGGGTGCTGCGCAGGCCGATCTTTTCCACCTCGCCCTGGTAGCCGTTCACCTTCACCGTGTCCCCTACATGGAACGGCTTGTCAGAAAAGATGATGAAAGAGCCGATAAGGTTTTCAATGCTTTCCTTGGCAGCCAGTGCCAGCGCAGCCGCGCCTATGCCCAAACCCGCCACCAGTTTTTCTACCAGCGAGGGACCAAAGAGCAGGCGTATCATCCAGATGCAGCCCAGCACCATGAGGATGGCCTTGAAAAAATCTTTGAAAAAGATGATGAACTGATCGTCAGTTTTGTCCTGCGTGGCGCGGCTCTTGGTGTGCAGCACCAGGGATACAAAGTCCACGATGCGCAGGGCGATCCAGATCACCGCCGATGCAAAGGCGATGTTGAACACCAGCGTGAGGAACTGTTGCAGGGTGAAGACGTGTTGCTCCCCGGCCTCGCCCTCGCCGCGGTACAGCACAAAATTAAATTCGGCCGGAAAATGGAAATGGTTCACCGTGAGCATGAACACGGAGAGCAGCAGGAAGAACTCGATGGGGCGCAGTAGCAGGTCTACCAGGTCTTTACGGTGAATGAGCGTGGCCCATTTTTTTATAACGCTGAAAAAAAGCGTGGCCAGCGCGCGGGACAGGGGGCGGCGCACCGCCCATATGATCAGCAGCACGGCTACCAGGATCGTGTAGTCACGCAGGCTGTTACCAAAGAATTGCCGCGAAAAGAATTCGTGCATATGGAGATCAATATAATTTACGGGAAATGTCTTCCGCCACCAGCACTACACCTGGTTGCTTGCCTCTTTCAAAACTGCCGTAGCGGTCATCGATCTGCAGGGCTTTGGCGCCATTGAGCGTGGCCCATTGCAGGATGTCTTCCAGGGGAATGCCGGGGTATGCCTCCCGGATGGCGGCTATTTCCGCCCACATGGACAGCTGGTGATTAGACGCCAGGCTGTCTGTACCCATGGTAATGGTGCAGCCGGTGCGCATCAGCAGGGGAATGTCTGCCACCTGTTTTTCAATATACAGGTTTGCATTCGGGCATACGCACCAGTAAAGGGTTTGCGGCTGCTGTTGCGCAAAGCGTATATCCGTTTCTGTTGTAAATGTATTGTGCACCAGGATCACCTGGCTGTTGTCATTGAAATAGGGCAGGCAGCTCTGGAGGCTGTTCTTGCCGGTAGGCGCAAAGCCGGAAATATCCATCCCGAAGTGGCGGAAAAAGTCCAGGAAGGCGCCGGTCTTGTCCAGGTACAAACTGGCTTCGGCCAGGGTTTCCTGGTTGTGGATGGTTTGCAGGGCATTGCCTGGCAGGCTGGCCAGCAGGTTAAACAGGGCCTTGCTCACGGAGTAGGGCGCATGGGGCACAATGCTGCTGCGGTGTTGGGGGCCGTCAATGGCCCGGAACTGTTCCAGCACGGCCAGCGACTGTTCCAGGCGCTGGGGGGCACCGGCGGGTATAAAGCCCATGGTTTCCACGAAGGTGTGAAAATACAGGTGGCTGTGCTGCTTCAGCGCCAGGGTAGCGGGGGAATTGCAGATGTCGCCCACGGCTACCACCCCTTCTTCTATCATGCGGGCGGCGGCCAGGGTCATGGCTTTCAGCGGGTCGGAGCCCCCGTTGCGCTTTTCCATCACGGTTTGCAGGAAAAGGGGCAACCCGGTACCTTCGGGTATTACGCCCTGCATGTGGGAAAGCTCCAGGTGGCAATGCGTGTTCACAAAGCCCGGGGTAAGCATCCCGATGCATTCTGTAATGCCCAGCCCGGCATCTTCCGCGTCCAGCAAGGCTTCCACGGTACCATCTGCCTCCAGCACCAGCACTTTGCCGTGCAGCATGTGCTGCCCGTCAAAGATCCGGTCTGCCTTTAATTTGATCCAATCTGACATACTCCTGTTTATTTAAAACAATGATCTTAATTTTGCACGGGGAAAAACCCTTTCCCCGTCAAAGATAATTATGATAGACAAACTGGATAATATAAAAGGCCGTTTTGACCAGGTATCCATGGCCCTCACCAACCCGGATGTGGTGAGCGACAACAAACAGTTCAGTAAGTTGAGCAAGGAATACCGCCAGCTGGAAAAGATCGTGCGCGCGCGAGACCAGTACCTGAAGTTGCTGGAGGCGATCGCCTTTAATAAAGAAGTACTGGAAAGCGGCGATGATGAAATGCGGGAGCTGGCCAAAGAAGAAACTGAGGCCCTGCAGGAGCAGAAGGTAGAACAGGAAGCCGCCATCCGCAACCTCCTTATTCCCAAAGACCCGCAGGACGAACGCAACGCCATCCTGGAAATACGGGCCGGTACCGGTGGAGACGAAGCCGCCCTCTTTGCCGGCGACTTGTTCCGCATGTACCTGCGCTACTGTGAGCTGAAGGGCTGGAGCACCTCCCTGCTCAATGAAACCGCTGGTTCTGCCGGTGGTTACAAGGAAATTGCATTGGAAGTGAATGGAGACGATGTATATGGTACCCTGAAATTTGAATCCGGCGTGCACCGCGTACAGCGCGTGCCAGCCACGGAAGCCTCCGGCCGTGTGCACACTTCTGCCGCTACGGTAGCCGTGCTGCCGGAGCCGGATGAAGTGGAAGTGGACGTGCGGGATGCCGATATTAAAATGGATACCTTCCGCTCCTCCGGTGCGGGCGGCCAGCACGTAAACAAAACCGAGTCTGCCGTGCGCCTCACCCACATTCCCACCGGCGTGGTGGTAGAATGCCAGGAAGGCCGCAGCCAGCACTCAAACCGGGAGATCGCGATGAAGATGCTGCGTACCCGCATTTACGAAGCCGCCGTGCGCAAACATGAGGAAGCCATTGCCTCCCAGCGTAAATCACTGGTGAGCACCGGCGACCGGTCTGCCAAAATCCGTACTTATAACTTCCCCCAGGGCCGCGTTACAGACCACCGCATTGGCATGACCATTTATAATATGGACGCCTTCCTGAACGGTGAGATCACAGAAATGCTGGAAGCGCTGCAGTTTGCTGAAAACGCGGAAAAGCTGAACCAGGGCGGCATGTAAGAGCTATTGTAAACTTAACCTTACCGGCTATACGAGAAAAAAAGCTGCAACATGCGGCTTTTTTCTTTTCCGTTATGGGCTGAAATGTAACTCCTTAGCCAATTTCCCGACTTTGGCAACATATTTGATTTCTTTGATTTCGCTATTTTTGACCTCAACTTAAACTCGTAAACGATGTTGAAATTTAACTCTATGAAAAACGGTAAAACGTTTATGGCCTGGGCACTGGCTGCACTGATGATCTCAGGCGTAGGCTGTAAGACTGTTCAGAATGCAAATAACACGCAGAAAGGTGCTGCGATCGGTGTAGGTGGCGGTGCTGCCGCAGGTGCCATCATCGGTAAAGTGGCAGGCAATACGGCGCTGGGCGCCATCCTGGGTGCAGCGGTAGGCGGTACTGCCGGTGTACTGATCGGTAAAAAGATGGATAAACAGGCCCAGGAAATTAAAACAGAGATCCCGAACGCAAACGTAGAGCGCGTGGGCGAAGGTATCAACGTTACTTTCAGCAATGGGGTGCTGTTTGCCTTTAACAGTGCAGACTTAACTTCTACTGCGCAATCCAATATTCAACAATTGGCCCAGATTTTGAATAAGTACCCCGACACGTACGTACGCGTTGAAGGTCATACAGACAGCACCGGTACTTTAGCGTATAACATGGGCCTGTCTGAGCGCCGCGCAAAGTCTGTAGCAAATTACCTGGCTACACAGGGCGTTTCCGCCAGCCGCATTCAAACGTTCTGGTATGGTCCTACCCAGCCGAAGGTGGATAACCTCACCGAAGCACACCGTGCAGAGAACAGGCGCGTTGAGTTCTCCATCTATGCAAATGATAAGCTGAAGAACGACGCTAAAGTGGAAGCACAAAAACAACAATAACAAACTTTTTATTTCTCATAAGCAGTATATTTTGATAATCCCTCCGATTTCTCGGAGGGAATTTTTTTTGTCCTACCGCATAAAAAAAAGCGACCGCACTGCATGTACGATCGCTTTTAAAATATCAGTCTGTGCTTTTTACCTACGCCTCCTTCGGCCTGTTGAACAACCAGCTAAAAATAACAGCACCGGCCAGTGCACCCAGGGAGTCTGCAAGGAAATCTGTCATATCAAAACTGCGGCCCTGGGCCCAGTATCGCTGGATATATTCAATGGCCAGCCCGTAAGCGGCGGATGCCAATACCAATAAAACCAGGTTGGTGATGGAAACCCGTTTTTTGCGCCAGTAGTTACCCAGGGCAAAGAGGAATACCGTCATCCCAAACAATATGAAGTGCACCACCTTATCGGGGTGAAATCTTTCCCACCAGCCTACGTTGGGAATGTCTTTACCGGGAAGTGTGCAGACCCAAAGGATGAGCAGCACCCATGCAATGGCGGGCAGGTAAAAGCGGATAGATCTCATGTAAAGGCCTCCTCCGTTATTCGCCTACCAGCGCTTTGTACTGGTCTGCGGTGAGCAGGGCGTTAATGTCTTCGGGGTTGGAAACGGTCATCTTTACCATCCAGCCTTGGCCATAGGGGTCGGAGTTTACCAGTTCAGGCTCGCTTTCCAGGCCACCATTCAATTCATTGATGGTGCCGGCCACCGGCAGGAACAGGTCGGATACGGTTTTCACTGCTTCTACAGTGCCGAATACTTCTTCCGCAGCCAGGGTTTTACCAACGGAAGGAACGTCTACGAATACAATGTCACCCAGTTCGCGCTGCGCAAATTCAGTGATACCGATAGTGGCGGTGTTACCTTCTAAAGAGATCCATTCGTGGTCCTTGGTGTAACGGAGGTTGGAAGGAAAGTTCATAATTAATGATTGATTTTGAGCCGTAAAATTAAAGGATTGTCCTGATAAAAAACGCATTTGCCGCAAGGCGCCGGTAATTACAACCCAATGTACCCCGTAAAGTCAATGCCAGCAAGGCATAACACTAAAAGAACAACCACTTCTTTTTCAACCTTATTTTCATAGGCACATCGGTGAGCGGGCGGTCATTTTTATCCGTAGGCTGCCCGGCAATGCTGTCTATCACATACATGCCTTTTTCCACGATGCCAAACACGGTATAGTTCTGGTCCAGGTGGGGCGTACCGCCAATGGTCTTGTACACCGCGCGTTGTGCCGGCGGGATCTTGCGCCCGTGCAGGCGACCGTTTTCCAGGCTGTCCAGCCCCGCATCGGTAAATACTTTGCCCTGCACCAGGTAAAACTGGCAGGCAGAGGAAGCCTTGTCTGGCCGGTCATCGCGGGCGGCGGCCAGCACGCCTTTACGGTGAAAGAGGTTGGGGCGGAACTCCGCCGGGATGGTATATCCCAGGTCTCCATTGCCCAGCTCCTGGCCAGGTTTGGCGTGCTTTGAATCCGGGTCTCCACCCTGGATCATAAAATGCAGGATCACCCGGTGGAACAGTGTACTGTCAAAGAAATGCCGGCGCGTAAGCTTAATGAAATTGTCACGGTGCAGGGGCGTTTCATCGTACAGCCGCACCACCATAGTGCCATAGGGCGTGATGATCTTCACTCGCCGGTGCCTGGCGGAAAGGCCCGTGCACAGCAGTATACAGGCCATGAGGAGGTAGAGGTGCTTCATGAGGGGAAATGATTGTTCCAGGTTCCAGGTTTTAGGTCCTAGGTCTTAAGTCCTAGGTCTTAGGTCTTGGGTCCTGGTTTGTTTTGAATGATAACAGAATAATTTGGCAGCATCGTATCGTAATTGAAAAGAATGTACTTAAGACCTAGGACTTAAGACCTAAGACCTAAGACTTAATACAACTCCTTCTTCATCAACCAGTCCGTATCGTCCTGTGCTCCCACGCGGAAAATGTGGGTAGCAAATTTTTCAAATCCTTCTTTGATGTAAAATTTCTGGGCAGGTTCATTGTTCTCGAAAACGCCCAGCCACAGGGTTTTGATGCCTTCAGTCTTTGCGATCCCGTAGGTTTGCTGGAAAAGCAGGGTACCAATGCCTTTGCCTTTAATATCCGGGTGTACGTAGATCTGCTCTATCTCCATGACGGGGCCGGGCAGGGGGCCGCCGTGGTCCGGCTGTTTATGCAGGTTGAGGGTGAGGAAACCTACGGGCAAACTGCCATCCATGGCCAGCCAGCACAGGGTGCCCGGGCGTTCCAGTTTGCGGGCAATGGCTTCCGGTGTCTTGTAAGCCTGCATATAGGTCTCAAAGTCTTCCGCCGTATACAGGTGGCGGAAGGTGCTGGCCCAGGTGACATGCTCCAGGGCTACCAGCTGGTCCAGGTCCGCCAGGGTGGCTTGTTTTAGCGTGATCATTCTGTAATGCCTTCAATATCTTCTTCGGCCTCAAAGTAGGCGATGATGTGTTCCTTGATAAAAAACTCCTGTTCCAGCAGGCCGTTCATGGGTGGTACGGGCTGCAGTACTTTAAAGTGGGGCCATCCGTCTGCGTCCAGGCCGTCCGGGGCGTAATAGCCGCTTTGGGCCAGCAGGGTGCACATGGCCACGTGCATGAGGTCCTGTTTTTGTTCCTTGGTATATTTCGTTTTGAGTTTACCGATCTCGTTCAGCCCAATGAGGAAGAGCATAGCCTCCATATTGGGCTTTTTGCCGAAGCGCTCTACCATGAGCTTTTCAACTTTATGCCAGCGTTCTATGAAATTATCTAACATGTATGGGATGTCGTGGTTTAAAAAATATTGCTCCTGCAAATTTATGGCTAAATATCGAGCACCTTTACTAAATTGGCGCAGCAGGTTGGCGGCCAGGGCGGTATGGTCCGGCGCCGGCCAGTGGCAAAAGCGTGAAAACCAGCCACAGTGCTACATTTAACAGCATTTTAACGGCACAGGTTCCTGGGGCCGGGGCCGTTTTGTGGGCAAATCGCTTATTTTAGCAACTCCGAAATATAACTGCATGGAAAATACATCGACCGACATCAAACAATTAAATGAAAAGATCCATCAGGCCAGCGCTTTTGTAGACCTGCTGAACATGGAACTGGGAAAAGTAATTGTGGGACAGAAATACATGGTAGAGCGCCTGCTCATAGGCCTGCTGGCCCAGGGTCACGTGTTGCTGGAAGGGGTGCCCGGCCTGGCAAAAACACTTTCTATCAAATCGCTTGCTTCTGCTATCAATGCAAAGTTTGCCCGTATCCAGTTCACCCCGGACCTGCTGCCGGCAGACGTGGTGGGCACCATGATCTATAACCAGCAAAAGAATGAATTCGTGGTACGCCGCGGTCCCATCTTCGCCAACTTTATCCTGGCGGATGAGATCAACCGGGCCCCGGCAAAGGTGCAAAGCGCCCTGCTGGAAGCCATGCAGGAACGCCAGATCACCATTGGTGAAAACACCTTTAAGCTGGAGGAGCCTTTCCTGGTACTGGCCACCCAGAACCCTATTGAGCAGGAAGGTACATACACCCTGCCCGAAGCGCAGGTAGACCGTTTCATGCTCAAGGTGGTGATCGGCTATCCCACCAAGGAAGAGGAGCGCCACATCATCCGCCAGAACCTCAATCCCGAAGGCCAGCCCAAGATCAATCCCGTGATAGATCCGCAGGACATCCTCAATGCCCGCAAGCTGGTAAGGGAAGTGTACATGGATGAAAAGATTGAACGCTATATCCTCGACATCGTATTTGCCACCCGCAATCCTGAAGAATACAAACTCAATAAACTGAAGCCGCTCATCGCTTACGGTGGCTCCCCCCGTGCCAGCATTAACCTGGCCTGGGCTGCAAAGGCATACGCCTTTACCAAACGCCGTGGCTACGTGATCCCGGAAGATGTGCGCAACATCTGCTTTGATGTAATGCGCCACCGCGTGGGCCTCACCTACGAAGCGGAAGCAGAGAATGTAACCAGCGAAAACATCCTGAGCGAAATTCTCAACGCGGTAGAAGTGCCATAAGCGGCAGCTGCCCTGCGGTTGGAAATTGTTTTTTGGAAATTGATTTAAGAAATGGACACTTCCGAGATACTTAAAAAAGTAAGACGCCTGGAGATCAAGACGAAGGGGCTTACCAATCATATCTTTGCGGGCGAATACCATAGCGCCTTCAAAGGCCGGGGTATGTCGTTCAGTGAAGTGCGGGAATACCAGTTTGGGGACGATGTAAGGGCCATTGACTGGAATGTGACGGCGCGTTTCCATCACCCGTTCATCAAGGTGTTTGAGGAAGAGCGGGAGCTCACGGTGATGCTGCTCGTGGATGTAAGTGAAAGCTCATCCTTTGGTACACACCAGCAGCGCAAGCGCGATCTGATCACGGAGTTGTGCGCGGTATTGGCATTTTCCGCCATCAATAATAACGATAAAGTAGGCGTGGTCTTTTTTAGTGACGGCCTCGAAAAATACATCCCGCCTAAGAAAGGTAAATCACATATCCTGTTCATTATCCGGGAGCTGCTGAGCTATAAGCCCAAAAAGAAAGGCACCAACATCACCGAAACCCTGCGCTTTTTTAACAATGCCGCCAAGAAACGCAGTATCGTTTTTGTACTCAGCGATTTCCTGGCCAATCCCAATTACCACGACGCCCTCAATATTGCCGCCAAACGGCACGATGTGATAGGGCTGCATGTGTATGACCAGCGCGACAAAGAGTTGCCCGCCGTAGGCCTCATCCAGGTGAAGGATGCCGAAACGGGCCAGCAGCAATGGATTGACACAAACGATAAGCAGGTGCGGGATTACTACCAGCACCAGTTTACCCAGCACGCCCAGTACTGCCGCAACGCTTTCCTGAAAAGCGGGGCAGACCTGATGAGTATCCGCACGGATGAGGATTATGTGAAGGCGTTGCAAACCTTTTTCATGAACAGGAGTTAAAACCAACGAGCCCGCAGCAGCAACATGAGCAAACAACGTATCCAATTTTTTTTCATAACAATGGCAGCCTTCCTGGGGCTGTCTTTGCGCGTTACTGCCCAGCAACTTTCCGTACAGGCCAGCACAGATACCAGCCATATCCGCCTGGGTGAGCCGGTGAAAATGCAGGTGGAAATTAAAGTACCGGCTGCGCTCAAAGGCTACCAATTGAGCCTGGCCATCCTGCCCGATTCTTTTGAGCACTTTGAAGTGGTGGACCGCGCTAAACTGGATACCCTGGCGCCTACAGCCGAATATGCAGGTATTTTCCGCCAGACCACTACCATTACCAGTTTTGATTCCGGCCGCTGGGTCATCCCGCCCATCAAGTATGAGCTCATCCGCCCCGACCAGACGGTAGATTCCGCCTTTACGGAGCCATTGACCATTGATGTGAACACAGTGCAGGTGGATACCACCAAGGCATTCAAGCCCATCAAAAGCGTGCGCGGCGTGGCCTGGAACTTTATGGACTACATCTGGTATTTTGTGATAGGTGCTGCCGCTATGCTGATCATCGGTTTCCTGGTGTGGTGGTTCTTTATCCGCAGGAAAAAAGCACCCGCCGTGGTAGTGCCGCCCGCACCCACGGAAACGCCCTACCAGGTGGCCATCCGCGAGCTGCACACCCTGGAAAAGGACAAGCCCTGGCACCAGGATGTGAAAGCTTACTATACTACGCTCACCGATGTGCTGCGTAATTATTTTGAACAACAATTCAAGATCGCGGCCCTGGAACAAACCAGTGCCGAGTTGCTGCAAAATATAAAACCGGTCACCATCCTGAACCAGCAGCGTGATAAGCTACAGGCCATCCTCACCGTGGCAGACCTGGCCAAATTTGCGAAGCTGCAACCCGCTCCGGAAGACCACGAGGACTGCCTGCAAAAGGCCATTGCCATCGTGGAATGGACCAAGCCCAAACCTCCTGCTACAGCGGATGCGGATAAAAAGAACGGTGAAAAATAATTGCCAGCGCTACATTGATTTTTTGGAATAAAGAACGATATGGATTTTTCGATCTGGAAAAATATTGAATTTGCTTACCCGGAGTTCTTCTGGTGGTTGCTGCTCATCCCGTTCATGATCTTTTGGTACATGAAGAAGCAGCGCAACCGGCAGGGCGTGATGGCCGTGTCTTCCGTGCAGGGGCTGCGGGGACTGCCTGTGTCCTGGAAAGTGCGCTTCCGCCCCGTGTTGCTGGCCCTGCGCATCCTGGCCTTTGCCGCCCTGGTAGTGGCGCTGGCCCGGCCCCAAACCTCCAATACTTCCGAGAACATTGACAGTGAAGGGATAGATATTGTGCTAAGCCTGGATATTTCCGGCAGTATGCTGGCCCAGGACCTGCAGCCCAACCGTATTGAAGCCGCTAAGAAAGTGGCGCAGGATTTCGTGGACCGCCGTATCAGCGACCGCATAGGCCTGGTGATCTTCTCCGGTGAAAGCTTTACGCAGTGCCCTATCACCACCGATCACGCGGTGCTGAAAAGCCAGATCGCACAGGTGAAGAGCGGCATGCTGCAGGATGGTACCGCCATTGGTATGGGGCTGGCCACCGCGGTAGACCGCCTGCGCAGCAGCAAGGCCAAAAGCAAAGTGATCATCCTGCTCACAGACGGCGTGAACAACACCGGCCTGGTAGACCCGCTCACCGCACTGGAAATAGCCAAGGCGTTTAAGATTCGCGTATATACGATCGGGTTAGGTACCATTGGCAAAGCACCCTTCCCCATGACAGCGCCGGATGGCTCTGTGCAGATGCAGATGATGGATGTACAGATTGATGAAGCCCTGATGAAAAAGATTGCTTCAGAGACCGGCGGCATTTATTACCGCGCTACAGACAACAGCTCCCTGCAGGATATTTACAATAACATTGACAAGCTGGAAAAGACCAAGGTAGAGGTTACCTCTTACAAACGCTACGCAGAACATTTCTTTCCCTTTGCCATCCTGGCGCTGGTAAGCCTCCTGCTGGAAATGCTGCTGCGGTATACGGTGTTTAAGAGTTTGCCGTGATTTTTGAGCGCCACAGCAGTATTAAATACACGAAGACATTTTAAGTGCAGCAGGCCGGCCCTGCTGCATTTTTCTTTTCCGGCAAGTGCCATACCCATACTTAATACCTATTTTTGCACCCATGGAGGCAAGGATCTATAAATCTACCGGCAGCTGGTATGTGGCCAAGGGCGCGGATGGTACCACGTTCAAGGCACGCATGAAGGGGGTGTTCAAGAACAAGGACATCACTTCTACCAACCCGGTGGCAGTGGGTGATTACGTGGAAATTGAAATGGAGCAGGGCGATGCCATGATCACCGGCATCCACGACCGGCGCAACTATATTGTACGGGAATCGCCGCATGGACGTGTAAAAAAACACATCGTTGCGTCTAATATGGACCAGGCCATCCTGGTGACCACCGTAGCCTCGCCCCGCACCTCCCAGGGCTTTATGGACCGTTTCCTGGTTACGGCCGCCGCCTATCACATCCCGGTGATACTGCTGTTCAACAAAAAAGACATTTACAGGGAAAAAGAGATAGAACAATACGCCTTGTACGAAGATATGTACAGCGAGATAGGCTACACCGTGCGCCTGGTCTCCGCTACGGATGCCGTGGATATTGCCATGGTAAAGGATCTGCTGGCGGGCAAAACCACCCTGCTCAGCGGGCATTCCGGCGTAGGGAAGTCCACCCTGATCAATGGCGTGCTGCCTGCGTCACAGCTGAAAACCCATGCCGTGAGCGGCTGGAGCGGAAAAGGCCAGCATACCACCACCTTTGCAGAAATGTTTGACCTGGAAGACGGCGGCAGCCTCATAGACACACCGGGCATCCGGGAGCTGGGCATCGTGGATATTGATAAAGCGGAGCTGTCCCATTATTTCCTGGAAATGCAACCCTATATTTCCCAATGCCGGTTCAGCAGTTGCCTGCATCTCAATGAGCCAGGATGCGCTGTGAGAGCGGCAGTAGACGAGGGTAAGATCTACCCCGAGCGCTATGTGAGCTATGTTACCATCCTCTCCACGCTGGACGATAAGGGATATTGATGGTCAACGTATACTCGTTATCGTTAGTCCTCTTTCAAATACGGAACATCCGCATTGCCTCCGGGCGTTTTCATATATCGTATAGGTGTCTTAGCTATACCATAGTATTCAAATACAATAAGCCCGGGTACCTCCGGGCGTTTTAAAATTTCATATAGGCTTCTCCGTTATACCGTGACGGTATGCTTTGCCGGCATTGGCACAAAGGATGTTTTGCTGCCTTTCTTGGGCTTACTCATTTCTTCCAGCACTTTCTCTGCGCCCCACTGGCTGCGCGGCTGCGGGCATCCTACTTTATTGGAGCGGCAGGCCGCCAGGATGTCCAGCACGATCAGTAAAACAATAGCAATTGATTTGCGCATAACACTTAGAATAGGGTTTTCTGATGCTGTGCCCTGCGCGTTTGCGCACGGTCCTGTTTGGAGTAAAAGTTCACACCTGGACAGCCTGTTTTGCTGGAGGCGCAGGATGCAAACGTGGTAGCCACAATGGCGGCCAGCAGCAGGAGCGCCGTCACTCTTTTCATAGGATAGGATTTTCGTTGCCTACAAATATAGTGAAAATTCCTAAAGTGTGTCCAGTGCCTCCAGGATCAGGGCACAGGCGGTTTTTACCTCCGCTTCGCTAATGATCAGCGGGGGCGCAATGCGCAGGCAATCAGCGGCAAACAGGAACCAGTCTGTAAGCATGCCTTTCTCAATACAGTAGTCGATCACTTTCTTATTTGCCGGGAAATCATCCAGTTGCACAGCCATCATCAGTCCCGCGGACCTTACTGTTTTAATGCGCGGGTGCCGGAGCAGGTGATGAAACAGCCGCTCTTTTTGCGCCACTTCCCCGATCACACCGGAAGAGAGCAGGGCCTCAAAGCCCGCCAGGCCTGCAGCGCAGCTGACGGGGTGCCCGCCAAAAGTGGTGATATGCCCCAGGACCGGGTTATGGGTGAGCACCCACATCACTTCCCGGTCTGCCACAAATGCGCCCAGGGGCATGCCCCCGCCCAGCGCCTTGCCCAGGGTAACGATGTCCGGCACAATGCCGTATTGTTCAAAGGCCCAGAGGGTACCGGTGCGGCCCAGGCCACATTGGTTCTCGTCAAAGATGAGCAAGGCCCCTGTTTCCGTACAGCGGGCGCGCAGGGCCTGCAGCCAGGCGGCATCCGGTTTGCGCACACCGGCTTCGCCCATCACGGTTTCCAGCATCACGGCGGCAGTGCGCGCTGTGATCTGGAGAAGGTCGTCCATATTGTTCTGGCGGATATGACGTGTCTCGGGCAGTAGCGGGCGGTAAGCGGCCCGCATGGATTCTTCCCCGATAAGGCTGAGCGCCCCCTGGGTGGAGCCATGGTAAGCGTTTTCAAAGCCAATGATCTCCGGGCGGCCCGTGTAGCGCTTGGCCAGTTTCATGGCGCCTTCCGTGGCTTCTGCGCCGGAGTTGGTAAAATATACGGAGTTGAGCGTTGCCGGAAGGTGTTGGGTGAGGGTATACGCATAGGCCACCTGGGGCGACTGCACCAGTTCTCCATATACCAGCAGGTGCATATAGGTGGCGGCTTGCTCCTGGATGGCTTTTACCACGGCGGGATGGCAGTGGCCCATGTTGCACACGCTGATGCCTGCAATGAGGTCCAGCAGGCGCTTTCCATTGGCCTGGTACATATACATACCTGCTGCATGCGTGATCTCCAGCGCCAGAGGCGCATCGGAGGTCTGGGCCACATGCCGCAAGAAAAGTTGACGGTTATTCATTGCGCTTTATAATTGCAGCAAAGGTAAGGCAGTGCAGGGAGCAATGGACAAATTCATTACCTTTCCCTACAAACAGAAAATCTACGTTATGGCCCTCATATTACCAGTAAAAGGAGTACTCCCGCAGCAGGGAAATAATTGTTTTATTGCCCCCAATGCCACCATCTGTGGCGATGTGATCATGGGCGATGATTGCAGCGTATGGTTCAATGCCGTGGTACGCGGTGATGTGAACAGCATCCGTATGGGAAACAAAGTGAATGTGCAGGATGGTGCGGTGATCCACTGCACCTATGAAAAAACAAAAACCATTATCGGCAACAACGTGTCTATCGGGCACAATGCCATTGTGCACGGCTGTACAGTGGAAGATGATGTGCTGATCGGGATGGGAGCCATCGTAATGGACAATGTACTGGTGGGTAAGAACTCTATCATCGCCGCGGGCGCGGTGGTACTGGAAAATACCATCATTGAAGCCGGCAGCATCTATGCGGGCGTGCCTGCAAAGATGGTAAAGAAAGTGAGCCAGGACCTTATGAATGGAGAGATCAAGCGTATTGCAAACAATTACCTGATGTATGCAGGCTGGTTTAAAACAGAAGAATAGGAAAGTAACAGGATAACCCGCGGGAATAAAAAGAGGGCTGTCTCAAACTTCGAGACAACCCTCTTTTGTTCGGGTACCTGATGGAAAAACTTTCTGTTTAAGCAATTCTCAGGGCCTTCATTTTACTTATGAGATTTCCCCTTGTATTTTCTTTAGAATGATAATTTGAAACTTCCGAACACCCCGAAACGTTTGTTCCACTGATCGTCTGCAGTGGGCTGCGGTGTTACGCGCCAGATGAAATCCACGCGCAGGAATTTGAAGATGTTCTCAATGCCTGTACCTACTTCCAGGTAGGGATTGCCTTTCAGGGTACGGAAGGGATAACCTTTGGTGAGGTTCAGTTCACGGTTGGCAGGTGAGAGATCGCCGATGAGGCCTTTCGCGGTCCAGAACTGGCGCCATTTCAGTTTTTTGATAAGGGGGATATATCCCAGCAAACCATTGCCAATGGTGTGTTCCAGGTTCACGCCCACATATTCATCGCTCAGGAATTCAAAGCGGTTCATCATGTTGAACGCGTACTTATCGTAGTAATACAATTCGTTGCCTTTTGCAATATCCAGCTGTGTGTAGGGCAGGGTACCAAAGATCTTCCCGGCAAATACATTGTAATAGAACTTGCCTACCGGCGGCACTTTTACGTAGTCATACACCTGCAGTGCCACGCGCTGGTATGAGTACTGGCTGCCCAGTACATCCGGTATGCCCACGGAATAATCCGCTTCCACGATCGGGTATTTGCTACCCAGGCTGGTGCGGTAAAAATCGCCCTCCAGGAAGTTTTCATGCCAGGCATAGCGCAGTTGCAGCTTGGCCTCAAAGTTAGTGAGAGGCGTGCCTTTCTGGCCTTCCTTCGCATAATCTTCAATGGTGGGTAAGGGCGCAAACGGGTGGTAGGCGGAGTGGATAAAATTCAGGTGATAAGAAAAGCCGCTCCAGTATTCCCTGAAATATTCCGCACGGTAAGTTTCCGTCATCAGGAATTTCTGGGGCACACCCGGCTTGCGGATCGCCACACTGAAGATGTTGCCGGTGCCTATTTCGTCCGTATAGGTGATCCCGTTATCCAGGTCCTTGGTGTAAGAGCCATACACGTAGCTGCGCGGGTGGCGGCTTAGCAGGTACAGTGCCGTGAGCTGGCCTTTGTACACATGATCAGAGAAGCCGTATGCCAGGTAGCCTGTGAGGTACAGGTTAGGATGGAATTGCTTAGTGGTGGCCAGGTCCAGCTCCGTGCGGAATCCTTCCAGGTCATTGGCCGTGAAAACATAATACCACGGGCCATACTTGATAGGCCCAAACGGCTTGTAACCGCCTGCGATGAACTTAATGGTATTGTAATATTTATTGAACAGGGGCATGTGGTAGAGTGAGTCCACCATCTTGTAAATACCAGCTTCGTTGCCGCTAAGACTATCCGGCCGGTTGTGCGACCAGAACGTATCCTGGCGCTGCTGGGCATCGGCCAGCAGGTTAATGTTGGACGGATACCGTTTGTCTGAAAAAATATTCGTGACGGATGTATCATTCATTACCACATCCGTGTAGGTAGTGGTTTTACGGCCAATGAAATCCAGTGTTTTAGTGGGATTAGGCCCGGGCGGGGAAAAGTCCGCCACAAATTTATCCTTGGCCAGGAACCAGGTGCTGTCGGGCATTTGCCGGAATTCCTGCACCATGCTGATCTTCTTGATGAAGTTAATATTGGCACTGCGATCCGTGGTGAGCGTTACTTTCATCACCGCGTAGGTGGTGTCGTGTACCCAGATGTCGCCGCTGAAAGCGTTGTCTCCCTTGCGTTTGGGCGTAAAGGCCAGTTTAATGAAACGCTGGTTGCTGATGTATTCCGTATCCGCGATCTTGTAGTCGTAGAACAGCTGTCCGTTGTTGTTGATAGGACTGGCAAACTGTTTATCAAATACGGGGATGAAGTTGTCGTACACGTTCACATTCTGGTACATGCCGCCCATGAGGCGCATAAGGCTTGCATTGTCAATCCCCGATGTTTTGGATGCATTGATGATCTCCTTGGTCTTATGCGGATCTTTCTGGTAGTAATATTCAGACATGGTTTCGGTGAGGTACACCGGCAGGAAGGGTTGTTCTTCCGACGTGCTGTCTATATTATCCAGGATGAAGGTGAATGGCTTGGTGAGGAAGTTATGGGAGAACTTCTTCTTGTTCACATTTTTGAGATCGATCTCGATCTTGTTGTACAACTGGTATTTGTAGTTGGGAATGCGGTCGAAATTATTTTCCGGTTTGTGTTTTACGATCTGGCGCAGGAGGATGAGGGCAAAGTTCACATTGGCCTTTACCTCGTGCACTTTCAGTGACACGTCGGAGCGTTCAATATCGAAGTTGATGGTTTGATTGGGTACATTGCGCTTTACGGGCATGGCCAGGAGGCGGTAGCCCATTACCCTTACCTGCAGGGAATCTCCTGGGATAGATGACAGGTCAAAAGTATATGCTCCGTTTACGTCTGTGACCATACCGGTATTGGTATGGGGGAATACCAGGGTAGCAAAAGGGATGATTTCTTCCGAGTGGGCGTCGCGTACCACTCCGGTGATCTTGTATTGCGCAAACAGGCTAATACCCCATACTTGTAGACCTAAAATTATAGCTATGATTCTCGTCCAACCCGTCATAATTGCGGTAAAAATACTGGTTTTTTATCCTTGAAAGTCATGTCTTTGTCCGATCTGGGCCGCGTTCGGGGCCAAAACCGGTGGTTCTGGGGATAGTTCCGGCAAAGTTTCCTTTTGTACCGGTGAAATAACGGCAGGGAAACCTGGAAAGTATTATCGGTGCCCGTTTTGAGCAGGCAACTTATCCAGGTGGATCGCTACAGTTTTCACCGGGGGTACAACGCTTAATACGGCAACGAAGTTACCGTAAAAATGAAGACCCTGGGTGGAAGTAATGAACGGGTAATACAATTACCGGGCCGGGGAGTGGGATATGTACATCATTTTGTAGGTGGATGCCGGGATGGGGCCTGTGGGAGGCGATTGGCACGGGAGCGGGACGGGAGGCCCGGTGAGCGGCTGATCTCCCGGGAGGGGAAAGCCGCGGTTCAGGACCGTCTCCCGGGAGCGGGGCAAGGAGGCCCGGTGAGCAGCTGTTCTCCTGGGAGGGGAAAGCCGCGGTTCAGGACCGTCTCCCGGGTGCGGGGCAAGGAGGCCCGGTGAGCGGCTGATCTCCCGGGAGGGGAAAGCCGCGGTTCAGGACCGTCTCCCAGGTGCGGGGCAAGGAGGCCCGGTGAGCAGCTGTTCTCCCGGGAGAGGAAAGCCGCGGTTCGGGGCCGTCTCCCGGATGCGGAGAAAGGGGGCCTGCCTTTGGGAGAGGAAGTACTTTGCTCACAAAGCAAGGGTAATTTTTTTTACAAGCAAGGCCATGCCCTGGTTGGCGACCATCGCCGCCGGGGAGACAGGCCCCGCGGGGCGATGGTATCCCCTTCCCCCCTTTTAAACATTTTCCATTTGGCAATCCCACATAAATGCATTTGCTTTGTAGTGCAAAGTGCTTTAACACATGACCGAAGAACAATCCATCCAGGCATTGCATGATATTAAGCGTATCATGGAAAAATCCACGCGCTTTCTCTCCCTCAGCGGACTGAGTGGAGTGGCGGCGGGCATCATCGCCCTGGCCGGGGCGTACGTGGCGCATCTGCGCATTGATCATTACCGCGCACTGGTGCAGCCGTACGGTGGGGATGTGGACTACGATGCGGCCGTGCAGCATGCACGTACCGCCGGACGCGCGGTGCTGAGCGCGGATGCCGATATATGGAACCAGCTCCGCCTGGAATTATTGATCCTGGCAGGTGTAATTGTGATCCTGGCCTTTGGTGCCGGTTTTTACTTCACCTGGCGCAAGGCAAACCGGGAAGGTGCCTCCCTTTGGGATGCCACTTCGCGCAAAATGGCCATGAACATGATCGTCACCCTGGGCAGTTCAGGATTGTTCCTGCTGGGTTGTATCTATCACCATTACGATGTTACCATAGGGCCCGCCTGCCTGGTATTTTACGGGCTGGCACTGATCAATGTGAGCAAGTACACCGTGCGCGATGTACGTTACCTGGGCCTCACGGAAATAGCACTGGGCCTCATTAACTTGTTCTTCTTTGATATAGTGGGTTACAGCCTTATTTTCTGGGCGCTGGGCTTTGGGGTATGCCATATTATCTACGGACTGCTCATGTGGTGGAAGTATGAGCGGCACCCTGCAGAGGGCTAGAACCTGCTACCATGGCCTGGGTGGGGAGCGTATATTTGCAAGCTGTCAATTACTGGGCGGACTGCTTATCTTTGTGACGTCAATTGATCTTTTTTGGAATGGAAAATCCCATCCTGCATTTAAATAAAATTTTTGAAAGCCGTATACGCCTGGGCGTGATGAGCATTCTCATGGTGAATGAGGAGGTGAATTTCAATGACCTGAAGCAAATGCTGGAGCTCACAGATGGCAACCTGGCCTCGCACCTGAACACGCTGGAAGAAAGCGGCTACCTCAAAGTGCATAAGGGCTTCATTGGCCGCAAGACCAACACGACCTACGCCGTAACTAAAGCCGGCGAAAAAGCCTTCAAAAACCACCTGGCCGCCCTGGAAGCCATGATCAAATCTGTAAAGTAATTTTTTTTATCTATATACTTTGAAATACAAAGTGCTTTTTAAACTCTAAAACTGACACGATGGAAAATCAATCGCCCGAGGTCAACCTCTTCCAGCGCTACGCCCCGGTAATCAAAGCTATGGTGATCCTCCTGCTCGTGGTAATACTGCTCATCCCCGCGGTAATGCTGCAAGACCTCATCCGGGAAAGACACGCGTACCAGCAAAGTGTTACCGCCTCTATCAATGATCAATGGGGAAAGTCGCAAACTGTGACAGGGCCCGTACTGGTAGTGCCTTACCGCGTGCCCAAAACGACAGATGCCCAGGCGGCCGGTGAGGTGCTGTATGCATACGTGCTCCCGGAAAAACTCGCTATCAACGGCAAGTTGCACCCGGAGCTGCGGAGCCGGGGCATTTATAAAACGGCTGTTTATGATAGCCACCTGGATCTGAAGGGCGATTTCAAAAGCCTGGCGCTCAACTCTCTGGGCATAGACCCTGCCTGGGTGCTCCCGGACCAGGTGAGCCTTTCCGTAGGTGTGTCTGACCTGAGGGGCATCAGCAGTGAAGTAAAGATGGTGTACAACAACAGTGACTATAGCTTCACGCCGGGTGTGGCCAACCAGGACCTGTACCCCAGCGGCATCCTTACCCGCGTGCCGGTACAGTTACAGGAGGGCAAGCTGGTGGCCGGTGATTTTGATATCCACTTTGACCTGAAAGGCTCACAACAATTGTTCTTTTCCCCGGTGGGCAGCTTCACCCAGGTAAACCTGGAAAGCGATACCATGGAGCCCAGCTATGAAGGTGACTTTTTACCCAAGACCCACAGCAGCCATGGGAAAGGGTTTACGGCAAACTGGCAGGTGCTGCAGCTGAACCGCAATTACCCGGATGCATGGGTGGGCAATACCTACCATATGGAGCACGGCAACTTCGGTGTGCGGTTAATGACCTCCATAGATGCTTACCAGCAAACCAGCCGTGCTTCCAAATATGCTATCCTCATTATAGGCCTCACGTTCCTGGTGTTTTATTTCATAGAACTGCTGCAGGGCCGCAGTGTGCATCCGTTGCAATATAGCCTGATCGGTGCCGCGCTTATCGTGTTTTACACCCTGCTGCTCTCTATTTCCGAGCAGACCAATTTTGATGTGGCCTATCTCATTGCTTCCATTATGACCATCGGGTTGATCACCGGTTTTACCGGCAGCATGTTCCGGAAGCTGGGCACTTCCCTTACAGTGGCAGGTTCCCTTTCCTTTCTCTACGGGTTTATTTACGTGATCCTGCAATCGGAAGATAATGCCCTGCTGATGGGCAGCCTGGGCCTGTTTGTGATCCTGGCAGTGCTCATGTATGTGAGCCGCAAAGTACGTTTTGACGTGCCCCGCAGGCTGTTGGCCAGCGAGGCTTAATTCATTCACCTTAAAAATCCAAACAAGATGATCCTGCATCCCTGGTTTAAAAAGTACGGTATCACCTACGTGCCGCTCACCATAGGCGGCAGCCTGGTCACCGTGCTGGCTATAGCGCTTTGCGGGTGGCTGCTTTTCACCTTTGACCGCGGTTGTCACAGCCTGCTGAGCATAATGGCGCATTTTTTCCTTTATTTTACCGTGGTAGGCGGCGCCTGGACCTGGGTGGCTGCCCGTACATCGGTAATTGACAAAGCTCATGAACAAATTCACTAACTACTGGCGCACCCGCTTTCTTAGCTTTGGTTACGCTTTCCAGGGCATGGCCGCCTTCCTGCGCAGCGAGCCGCATGCCCGCATTCACGCACTGGCCACCGTAGTGGTGGTAGCATTGGGTTGCTATGTAAAACTGCCCGCCCTGCAATGGGTGCTGCTGCTGCTGGTCATAGGAATGGTGTGGGTTACAGAGATGATCAATACCGTGGTGGAAAAGATCATGGACCACGTGGCGCCCGAGCGGCACCCGCGGATAAAATGGATCAAGGATGTAGCCGCGGGGGCTGTGCTGGTGAGTGCCATCATTGCGGTGATAGCGGGTGTGCTGATCTTCTTTCCATATTTACAACGATGAAAAAGTTACTATCACGCTTACGGATATACGAATACAAAGAGCAGCTGCCGGACTGGCTGCAACACCTGTTCATTGCCGCGTTTCCGCTGGCCATGCTGGGCGTGCGGGTACAGCACACCAGGCAGCCGGGTATGATGAATATGGCCTGGAACATTGTGTTGGCCCTGGTGCCACTCATCATCAGCACCGCCCTTACCCGGGTGCCCCGGCTGCAACGGCGCGTTATATTGTGGGCGCCCATGGTTTTTGTGTGGCTGATGTTCCTGCCCAATGCACCTTACATGCTCACGGACCTTTACCACCTGTTCCAGTACCAGGACGTGCCCCGCTGGTACGACCTGATCCTGCTGCTGGCCTTTGCCTGGGCTGGCATGGTGTGGGCTTACAGCTCCCTGCAGCAAATGCAGCACTTCTGGAGCCGGAAGTTTCCCCGCATAAAGCCGCTGGTCTTTAACGCCGTGGTATTCCTGCTCACCGGCATGGGCGTGTACATGGGCCGCTACTGGCGGTGGAACAGCTGGTACGTGTTTACCCAGCCCATGCAGATCGGCAAGGGCGTAGCAGGCCTGTTCCTGCACCCGCATCATCACCTGGATGCCTGGGCATTTACCGCCTGCATGGCCGCCTTGTTGTGGGTGATGCGCCCAATGGTGCACCGGCCAGCGCAAGCATGAGTAAGCATAAAAAAAACAGCAGGCCTTCGTAGCCTGCTGTTCCTTTTTATATGCGTTAAGTAAGTGCGGTTTAGAAATCTACGCCCAGTCCAAAGTAAATGATGGGAGAGCCGCGGAAGAAACCCGTCATGGGCCAGCCCGCATCCAGGCGCAGGAAGTAGCTGGCAATGGTGGAACGTACACCGAAACCATAACCACCCACAAACGGGCCGAGAAAGCCTTCCTTGATCTTGGTAGTCACCTGGCCATTGGTATAGTATGTATAGTTAGCGTCTTTGAACGACAAGGATTTATTCCATGCCGTACCAATATCCATGAAGGACACTACCTGGAAGTTGCGGATAAATGCAGAAGTGATGGGCTTTTGCAGGAAGGTGGCAAACACCGGCAGGCGCAGTTCCTGGTTGAACAGGAGGGCGTTGTTACCATTCTTCGCATTCTGCTTGTAACCACGCAGCGGTGCGGTGAGCGTCTGGAACGCGTAAGATTCCGTGGTGCTTACCAGCGGGTAGCTGTTAATCTTGGGGAACATCCAGTTGTCCGTACCACCCAGGTAGTAGAGCATTTTCTCTGTACCGACGGAGAAGTCTGCAGACAGGCGGGTTGCCCAGATGAAGTTGCGGAAAATGGTGGTGTAGTGGCGGCCGTCAAAACCATAGTTCACCATCAGGCCTCCTTTGCCGGGAACCGGCGCCCCAAAGAACTGTGACAGGTCACTGCCGCCCATGCGGAAGTCGCCCTCCACATATGCTTTGTAGCGGGTGCCTTTCCAGATATTGATAGCGGGATTGAGGGTATTGTCATACACGTATTCCACGCGGCCAATGGCGTAGGTATTGTGGTGGTCACTTTCGTGCAGGCTGGTAGCGTCAGATGCCAGGGTCACCAGGCGGTCGTTGCGGATAGCGCCGGTGAGGCCGATGCGCTTCACAGGGCTGAACGGATAGCGCACTTCCAGTTGGTACAGGTTGGTCTTCAGCTTGGCCGGGTAGCTGATGCCGGAAGAACCGCCGGTACTTACCACGATGGCGTCTTTCTCTGCCTTGCGGTAGTAGGTGAATTTATAATCGAAGCGCCGCTTCAGGTATTCCGTAGTGAAGAAGTATTCCGTGCCGTTCAGGTCCAGCGGCAGGCGGAAGCCCCCATTGAACTTGAGGTCTTCCATGAGGTCACTTACGCCCAGGCGTATCATGCCGTTGAAGGGATTGGCCAGCTGGATGGGGCCAGTAGGCATGCCTGCGTTTGTACCGGTGAAGGTCTGGTAACGGTTGATGAGAATAGAGTTATCCAGTTGCAGCAGCACGTAATCCGTGGCAAACTTTAACCGGTAGGGGAATAATTGTGATTTCTTGAGCACCGGTTCTTCACGGTACATATTCACCGTGGGAGAGGGTGCGGCCGCTTCCAGTTGGCGTTTGGTGGTATCGGGCTCATTGCCGAATTCGTTCTGGAAGAAATCATTATGCCGGGCGGTGTCCACGGTAGCGGGCACACTCACGGGGATGCCTAAACGCAGGCTGTCTTCATGCATCTGTGCCTGGCGGTAGTGGGTAGGCCTTGCGGTTACGTTGCGGCGGCGCAGCGTGTTGGTATCCACTTTCAGTTTGTACAGGCGTTTATAGTCATTGAGCGATACCACTTCAGACACCTGGCCCTGGTCCCCGCCAATAGTGGATTCCTTGATACCATACTGGTAGTTGGTAATGGGGAAAGTGTAGGTGGAATCTTTGGTCAGCGTAACCACCTGCACAGAGTCCGGCCCGGTAGCGCCATAGTCTGCCAGGGCAGAGTCCAGTTCTTCTTTTTCAGGATTGTGGAGGATCTCCGCACCTACGTAGTACAGGGTGTCTGCACCGGCACGCTCTGTTTTGAAGAAGCCGGCATAACGGTTACGGATACCGTTTGCATCTGATACAAAGGTGAAGTGGGTGGTGTTATACTGCACGGGCAGGCGGGCATCGCCATAGGCCATGTTCGTCAGCTGGGAGATCTGCTTCTGGGACGTTTTGTTGAAGTTGTCTACCAGGAAGATGTTATAACGCCCATGGGGCAATGTAGTATCCGAGCTGCGGGCCGTAGCGGAAGGCCGGTTACTGGCATAAATGATACCCTGCTTGCCGGGGAAGGCCACGAAAGAGGGGTCCAGGTCGTCAAACACGTCGTTGGTGATCTGCTCGGATCTCAGGTTGCTGATGCTGTAGGTGTAAATGTCGGAGTGCCCGTTCTTCACAGCGCTCAGCAGCAGGGAGTTGTCGTACTCCCAGAGGTATTTCACATCCAGCACGCGCTCATACTGGGGCAGGTCCTGGCGGATGGTGATCTTTGTAATGAGATCATAGACCATCAGCTTCGTCTTGCCTTCTTTTTCATAAATGATGGCCAGGCGGTTGCCCTTCTGGTTCCATGCCAGCAGCGGGTAGTTAGGGTCCAGCTCAGACTTCTGCTGGCGCCAGCCGCCATGCAGCAGGTCCTTGCGGGTTTCATCACCCAGGCGGATCTCCACGTGCCAGATACCTTTCTTAAATTCCACTACTGCGTAGGTATTGTTCTTCGGGTTGGGCTGGAAGCGGAAGTAATCTTTTTTAGTGGTTTCCAGTGCTACGATGGCGCGGCCCTTGGTCACCTGGCGGCGGCGGCGGTTGTCCTGCTGGTAGCGCTTGGCGTTGTAAACAAAGAAGTCCTGCATGATAACCTTGGGCTCTTTGTTCAGCACCTGCTCAAAGCCCTTTTTCATGCCATGGCTGATGCGGGAAATATACATGAGGTAAGGCACGGCATCCTTACCATACTTGCTTTCAATATAGTACCAGAAGGCATGCCCGGCCAGGTAGGGGTTGTCGTAGGCAAACTGGTTAAAGTTGCTGTATTTGGCAGATTGCACCACGTTCTTCAGTTGTTCATCCAGGTCAGTATTCCAATGTTCTGCGGCATAGGCAATGAAACCGTCGGTGAACCATTTGGGCAGCTCTCCCCCCACGGCGTTACCGGCAAATTCGCCAATGTCTTCGCCAAACAACAGGTTTTCCAGCATCACGCGGGCTATGCCTTCGCGGATCTGTTTACGCAGGTGCTCATGGTCCCCGTCGTAGTACACCAGCAGTTTGTTGCCTACCAGCTTGGCAATGCCACCGGTGTTCTGCCAGTCAATACCAATACCGATATTGGACTGCAGGTATTCACCATAGTTATTATACACCACGATGTTGACGCGGTTGCGGAAGGTAAATTCCATGAATTGTTCCAAGGAGGGGAGTTCCAGCTCGGCCATCTGGGCTACGTATTTGCCCTGTTCAAGGCCGTTCTGGCTGAAGTAGGTATTAAAGTGGCGGCTCTGGTAAAAACGCCATTTGAATTTCTTGAATTGAACCCGGTTTTTCCCATACTCTACCGTATTGGTTTGGGCGTGGGCAGCAAACGTGGAAAGTATCAGCATTCCGGCGAATAAAAACCTGGTAATAAATCGGTTCATACTGAAAGTATTGATAATATTGTATATCGATAAAATTATATAAAAATCGGCGAAACAATGATCCAAATCCAACAATTCACTTTCAACCCTTTGCAGGAAAATACCTACCTGCTGATCAGCGAGGGGAAAGCGTGTATCATCATAGATCCTGGTTGTTATTATGAAATTGAGCGCAAAGAACTGTTAGACTTTATACAACGCGAAAAGTTACATGTTGTCCAACTTTTAAATACCCATACACACTTTGACCACATTTTCGGCAATACGCTTATAGCGAAGACCTTTGGACTGAAGCCTGCCTTTCATGCAGCAGACCAGCCGGTGTTTGACCGGGCCACGGAAGTGGGTGTGATGTACAACATCCCGTTTGAGCCTTCTGTGCCTCCGGGCCGCTACCTGGAAACCGGCGAGCGCATACCCTTTGGTGATGCGGAGCTGGAGGTGCTTTTCACCCCCGGACATTCGCCTGGCAGTGTATCATTCTATTGTGAAAAGGAAAAGTTTGTGATAGGCGGGGATGTGCTGTTTTACCAGAGCATTGGCCGCACAGATCTGCCTTACGGCGATCATGAAACGTTACTCACCAGCATCCGGGAGCAGCTGTTTACCTTACCGGACGATGTAAAGGTTTTTCCCGGCCACGGACCGGCTACTACCATCGGGTTTGAGAAAAAGTACAACCCTTTCCTGCAGGGATAATGCGCGAGTGGTATTTCCGGGCCTTCAGCCATCTAACGTATAATTAACAATGAGCGGTATACATTGGATTAAATATCAATTTATATAATATGAATAGGGCAATGGCGGGTGTCACCACCCGCCATTTTGCTACAATTTACCGATGTATTTGCCCACAAACGGGAGTTTGGCAAATTCTCTTTTCTCCATTTTCAGTACAAACCAAAGATAAGCAAAGAAGAACAGCAGGCCGGTGCCCAGGGTGGCCGGGGTAAGGGCGTATGGAGCGCCGGGTGAAAGCAGGTGGTTGGTAAGCCATGCAAAGAAATAATACACCACCACGGCGCTCCCGATGTAAGTGAGGATGCGGGGCAGGTGGTAAGGCACGGGGTAATATTTTTGCCCCAGGGCCCAGCAGATCACCATCTGGACCAGGTAGCACACCATGGTGGCCAGCGCCGCGCCAAAATAGCCCATCCTGGGTATCCACCATGCATTACAGCCCCAGGCCAGCAGCGCGGTAATAATGGTGATGGCCGCCCCGGTGCGGGTACGGTCTGTGATCTTGAACCAGATGGTAAGGTTATAATAAATGCCCAGGAATACATTGGCCAGCAATAATACCGGTACAATGAAAAGCCCCTGCTGGTAAAACTTGTTCTTTACCAGGAATATTTTCCAGATGTCCAGGAAGAGGCTCACAAAGAGGAACATCACACAAAGCAGCACCACGAAGAGTTTCATGATACGGGCATACACCTTCTGTGGGTTCTGGCCCTCCGATTGTTTAAAGAAGAAAGGCTCTGCCCCCATCTTAAACGCCTGTATGAACATGGTGATGAAGATGGCCATCTTGTAATTGGCGCTGTAAATAGACAGCGCCTCCTGCTTTTCATGCAGGGGCATGTGCAGGTAGGTGGGCAGGAACCAGGCACGGTCCAGGGTTTCATTGACCATACCGGCCAGGCCAAACACCACCAGGGGCAGGGAGTATTGCAGTAGTTGCTTCCACAGCGGCCAGTTGATCTTCCAGTCTATCTTCAGGATCTGGGGCAGGAAGAGCAGAAGGGTCATGCCGCTGCCCATTACATTGGCCAGGTAAATGTAGCCGATCTGCTCACCGCCGGTGGTGGGATGGGGCATGAAAGGCACCCCGCTGGCGTGCAGCTTGGGCCCCAGCCACAGGAAAAATACGTTGAAGAAAATATTGGTAAGGATATTGGCAATGCGGATAATGGCATAGCGCACCGGGCGCCCGTCCAGGCGCAGCTGCGCATAGGGAATGGCCGTTACGGCATCAAAACACAGCACCAGGACAATGTACAGGTAGTAGCTGGGATGCCCGGTAAGCCCGGCCATCACGCCCTGGGGAGAATTGATCACCGGGGTGCGCACCAGCATGAACAGGATGAAGGCAATGGTGGAACTGGCAATGAGGGAGATCATGGAAGTGCTGAGCACCGCTCTTTCCTGGCCCTGCTTGGCAAAGCGGAAGAAAGTGGTCTCCATCCCATAAGTGAGGATCACATTGATAAAGGTAATGTAGGCGTATACGCTGGACATGGCCCCGAAAGACACGGTGTCCATCAACACCAGCAAATAAAATGGGGTAAGTAAGAGATTTAAAAACTTGCTGATTATGTTGCTTATTCCGTAAAAAACCGTCTGACCCGCCAGTTGTTTGATGCTCAATTCCCTAAAGTTTTGATCAAAGTTACTTTATTCCCCCGGATAGCCCCGGCGGTTCTGCTTTTTCTCACTCAGCCTGCGCTTAAAGTCCAGGCGCTTTTCCTTCACGGCTTTACTGGGTTTGGTGGCCACCCGCTTCTTCACGGGGGTAAGGGCCTGGCGCACCAGCCCGTTGATCTTGCGTACCACGTTCTGCTTGTTGCCCAGTTGAGTGCGTTCTTCCTGCGATTTCACCAGCAGTTGCCCGTCCGCGGAGAGCTTGTTCTGCAGCTTTTCCAGCAGTAAGGTTTTCTGGGCATCCGTGAGCGAGGGGGAGTTTTGTATGTCAAAGTAGCCTTCTACCATGGTTTCCACCTTGTTCACGTTCTGCCCGCCCTTGCCGCCACTGCGCGCGGTGCGGAAGGTAATTTCCTCGGGCGATATGAAGGGAATCATATTTGTAAATTTATAATTTGTTGGGTTATATTTATGGCAAGATAAGCGTAATCCCTTAGTCATTATTTCATCATCATAAAACCTTCTTACGGATTTATTCACTACCGGGCAGTGCAGGGCGTAGGCTCAATGCCTTTTTTCATTATCATTGCGCTATGCGGGCAGTTATTCAGCGAGTTACCCAGGCCTCTGTTACCGTGAATGGCCAGATCACCGGGCAGATAGCAGCGGGGCTGCTGGTCCTCCTGGGCATAGAAGACAGTGACACGGCGGAAGATATCCAGTGGCTGAGCGCCAAGATCGTGAACCTGCGCATCTTTAATGATGATGCCGGTGTGATGAACCGGTCTGTAAAAGACATAGACGGTGGCATTTTAATTGTGAGTCAGTTTACCCTGTTTGCCGCCACGAAGAAAGGCAACCGCCCTTCCTATATCCGCGCCAGCAAACCGGATACCGCCATCCCTTTGTACGAGCAAATGAAAAGCACGCTGGCCGCTGATCTTGGCAAACCCGTGCCGGCCGGCATTTTCGGGGCAGATATGAAAGTGCAGCTGCTCAACGATGGACCGGTAACCATCCTCATTGATACCAAAGCAAAAGAATAATATCCATGACCATCAAGGAAGCCCAGGAAAAAATAGACAGCTGGATCAGCACCACGGGGGTGCGCTATTTCAGCGAGTTGACCAACATGGCCATCCTCACCGAAGAAGTGGGGGAAGTGGCCCGCATCATTGCCCGCCAGTATGGTGACCAATCCAGTAAGGAATCCGATAAGAAGAAAGAGCTGGCCGATGAACTGGCAGATGTAATGTGGGTGGTGCTCTGCCTGGCCAACCAGACGGGCATAGACATGACGGTGGCCCTGGAAAAGAATTTCGACAAGAAGAATATCCGTGACGCGAACCGCCACATCGAGAATGATAAATTAAAGCGCTAGGCGCAGGATGCCCGGCGTTGCAGCGCTGGCTTCGTTTTTGATTTTCCTCCAGCATATGAAACAGCCTTTTTCTGTAAAAGCCTATTGGCAGGTACTCCGGCAGGCCGGTGCTAATTTCATGACAGACAAGGTGCTGAAATTAAGCGCCTCACTGGCCTACTACACCATTTTTTCCATTGCGCCCATGATCATCGTGATCACTACGCTGCTCCGCGTATTTGTAGGGCGGGCCGCAGTGGACGGCATCGTATATGGCCGCATTAAAGGGCTGGTAGGCAACCAGGCCGCCCTCCAGATCCAGGATATGATCAAAAGCGCCGCCCTCTCTAACCACGGCACCCTGGCCGCGATGGTGGGAATCGTGACGCTGCTCATTGGTGCCACGACTGTGTTTGGCGAGATCCAGGACTCCATCAACATGATCTGGCAGCTGAAAGCCAAGCCCAGGAATGGTTTCATCAAGATCATCCTCAACCGCCTGTTATCTTTCTCCATGATCGTGAGCATGGGCTTTATCCTGCTGGTGTCGCTGATGCTCAATGGGCTCATCGAGTTGCTGAGCACCCGGCTCACTTACCTGTTCCCGGAGATCACCGTGGTACTGGTTTATGTAGTGAATATGGCCATTACCCTGCTGGTGGTGGCAACGCTTTTTGCCTGCGTTTTTAAGATCCTGCCGGATGCCCGTATTCAATGGAAACACGTAATGGTAGGGGCGATGACCACCGCGGTGCTGTTCATGCTGGGGCGCTTTGGCATCGGGTTTTACCTGGGTATGAGCAAAGTAGGTACCACTTACGGGGCCGCCAGTTCCATTGTGATCATCCTGCTCTGGGTATATTACTCGGCGGCCATCCTGTACTTTGGGGCAGAATTTACCCGCTGCTGGGTGGCTTACCGCGGGGCCCGCATTTACCCCAATGAGTACGCCGTGTGGGTAAAACAGGTCGCAGAAGAATCGACCGAAGCGCTGGACAGCCTGGCGGCGGTTAAGCCGGTTGAGCGCATTCCCATGCCGCCCGGTCCCCTGAAGCCGGGGGACGCAACCCTGGTCACTGCGGATCCGTCCAAGGGCTTTCACCCGCCAGCCCCGCCGGAACACCTGCCCCATGAAAGCCCTGACCAGCAGCAAACCAGGCCCTGAAGCAGGTTTCAGTGGATTTTTGTTGCCTGTGTCAATGATTTTTCCATTCCCTTACGCAGCATCTGGTGAAATGCCCTGTCCTGGCGGCATTCAGGCCATTTTTGCCACCCCATGGGGCAAATTGACTTTTTTGCTTTTTGCCATTATCTTTGCTGCCTTATGGCAACAGATCAGAACAATTTCCAGGCGATCATTTCGCATTGTAAAGAATATGGCTTCGTATTTCCTTCCAGTGAAATTTACGAGGGCCTCAGTGCCGTGTACGACTACGGTCAGTACGGTGCCCAGCTTAAGAAAAACATCCGTGATTACTGGTGGAAAAGCATGACCCAGCTGAACGACAATATCGTGGGTATTGACGCGGCCATCTTCATGCACCCCACCACCTGGAAAGCGTCTGGCCACGTGGATAGCTTCAGCGATCCCATGATCGATAATAAAGACAGTAAGAAACGTTACCGCGTAGACCACCTGATCGAGGCGTACGCCGATACACTGCCGGAAGCAGAAGGAGCCGCGGTGCTGGCACAGATGGATGACCTGCTGAAGGAAAATGATTTTGCCGGTCTGAAAGCCCTCATCGAAGAAAAAAAGATTGCCTGCGCCGTGAGCGGCACGGTAAACTGGACCGAGATCCGCAACTTCAACCTCATGTTCTCCACCCAGCTGGGTAGCGTTACCGATGAAGCCAGCGAGATCTACCTGCGCCCCGAAACCGCACAGGGTATTTTTGTGAACTTCCTCAACGTACAGAAGACCGGCCGCATGAAGATCCCCTTCGGTATTGCGCAAACCGGTAAAGCCTTCCGCAACGAGATCGTAGCCCGCCAGTTCATTTTCCGCATGCGCGAATTTGAGCAGATGGAAATGCAGTTCTTTGTACGGCCTGGCACACAGCAGGAGTGGTTCCAGCACTGGAAAGAAGCCCGTATGAAATGGCACCAGAGCCTGGGCTTTGATACAGCAAAATACCGCTTCAAGCCCCACATCAAGCTGGCCCACTATGCGGATGCGGCAGAAGACATCGAATTTGAATTCCCGATCGGCTTCAAGGAAGTGGAAGGTATCCACTCCCGCACCGATTTTGACCTGAAACAACACCAGGAATACAGCCGCAAAAAACAGCAGTACTTTGATCCCGAGATCAACCAGAACTATATCCCCTATGTAATTGAAACTTCCATAGGCCTGGACCGTATGTTCCTGCTGACCGTATGCGCTGCTTACGAAGAACAGGACCTGAGCACTGCAGATAAACAGGACAGCCGCGTGGTGATGAAGATCCCTGCTATGCTGGCCCCCATTAAACTCGCCGTGTTCCCGCTCACTAAAAAAGACGGCCTGCCGGAACTGGCCCAGGAACTGATCGATGAATGCAAACCTTACTTCCATACTTACTACGAGGAAAAGGACAGCATTGGTAAGCGCTACCGCCGCCAGGATGCCATCGGCACTCCCTTCTGCATAACGGTAGACCACCAGACCAAAGAAGACCACACCGTAACCATCCGCTACCGTGACTCTATGGAGCAGGAGCGCATCCACATGTCCGCTGTGCGTGACCTGGTGATGAAGGCTACGATGTTTTAATTGATCGTACAACGTACAACGTACAGCGTACAGCGTACAGCGTACAGCGTACAGCGTACAGCGGATAAAATAGCGAAGGCCGTAAATATGCAATGCATAGCTACGGCCTTTTTTATGCATATAATTTAAATGGCCTGAAATGCAGATGGATACTGCATTTCAGGCCATTGTATTAACAAGCGGCTGAGAGTACGTTGTACGTTGTACGCTGTACGTTGTACAATTTTTAATACTTATCCCACCACAACTTCTTACTGCCCTGTGTGTCTGTGCCCCCCATGGCCTGCACTGCTGACTGGTAGCTGGCGGCGTTAAGGGTTTGTTCCGACTTGGGATAGCTGAGGCGGTAGGGTACAAATTTTACGGAGCCATCTTCAATACTGTTGTAAGGAGCAAGGAAAAGGCTGTCACCATTGGGCTTTTTCGGGTCCAGGCGATTGCGTTCAAACCAGCCCTGAAGGCCTTGTGGATAAAGTGCCAGCCATTTCTGGGTGCCGATCACGTTTTTCCAGTCGCCGGCAGTGTAAGGCACATTGGCCAGGAAATTATTAGCGGCGGAGGTGTCGGCCCAGTAGCTGACGGACGATTTTACACCGTTGTTGTAGTGGGTGGCTGCATCCCCGGTGGCGAAGCCGCGGGCGGCTGCTTCTGCCAGGATAAACTCCACTTCTGCATACTGCATCAGGATGCCGGGCATGCTGGCGGAGTATACTTTGCTGCCGGGGTAAGAGTAATAGCCGGCGGCCTTGCGGTCCGGGTCGCTTTCAGACCAGCCGTAGCGCATGCCATTGATGGTATCCGGGATGGTCGCAGGGCGGGCGTATACCGGCAGGCGTGGATCGTGGGTATTACGCATATAATCCGTGAGCGTGGAGGATACATAGTACTGGATGATCTCACGCTGTGAGTTGTTGAACGGGAATGCATTCGGGTCCACGCCCAGGTATTTGAACTCGGCGTTGTCTGCATTGCTCGTCATCGCATTGGGTGCCGCTGTTTCAATGATCTTTTGCGCATCCGCATTTACATCCACTTCCCGCATGGCAATGCGCAGCAGCAGGGAGTTGGCCAGCTTTTTCCATTTCGCCATGTCACCGTTGAAAATACCGTCGCCGGTTTCAAAGCCGGGCAGGGTTTCATCCATGAGGGCAATCTGCGCCTGCAGGGTGTCTGTCAGCTGTTTGTACACAGTGGCAGCATCATCATATTTCGGCGTGATGGTCTTGCTGAGGTTATTGGTTTCCGAGAAAGGAATATTGCCATAGGCATCGGCCAGGATCTGGTAGATCCACGCTTTCATTACCCAGGCGCACGCGATCTGGTTTTTAGCAGCAGGAACATCCGCCTGGCGCAGGCGGTTCAGGCGGATGGATTCCTGCAGGTTGTTTACCGTGATGTACAGGCCACTCCATAAGGCATTGTTACTGCCTTCGTCCAGGGCATAGCGGCTGGAGTTTGCCTGGTCGCCGGTCCAGTATTGTGCATACAGCATACCGATGCTCCCGTTTTGCGTACCGGCGTAGATCAGGTCCATGGCATTTTTCTCGCCATAGGTGAAGAGGTATTCCGGCTGTGTGCTGCCCGACTTGGACGGGTCGTGGTTCATTTCGTCAAACTTGTTGCAGGCAGCAAGGCCCACCAGCAGCAAGAAGCCGAGACTATAAAGTATTTTTCGTGTAATCATTACCGTTAGTATTAGAATGAAACATTGAGGTTAAGCCCGTAAGAGCGCACGGAAGGCAGTGCACCACCTTCAATGCCCTGGATGTTGGAATCAGAGTTGATCAGGTTTGCCGGGTCCACGTTCGGTGCATTGCTCTTGATCAACCACAGGTTGCGGCCGTAGAGGGAAATGCGGGCACGCTGTGCGCCAATGTGCCTGTACACAGACTCCGGGAGGTCGTAACCCAGCTTCACTTCGCGCAGGTACCAGTAGCTGGCGTCGTAGAAGTTTGCCTTGCTGATGAACTTACCAAAGTCCTGGTTAAAGTGGTCTTTGGCCGTGATCACCGTGCTGTTCTTCGTACCATCCGCATGTACACCGGGGTTCACTACGCCATTTTCCCGGATGCCGTTGGCCGCGGTAAAGTCCAGCAGGCCGGACACGCCGCCGTACATATTGGTGTAAGAGAAGAAATCGCCTCCATGCTGGAAGTCCACCAGTGCGGAGAGATAAATTCCCTTATAGGAGAAGGCGTTGTTAATGCCTCCAAAGAAATCGGGATTGGCATTGCCCAGCACTTTCAGGTCGGAAGAGGGAACGTAGAAGCCGTTGTCATCCACCACTTTCTGGCCATTGAGGTACGTGTAGTCCGTGCCCACCAGGGTTCCCAGGGCATAGCCAGGTTTGGCCACCACGGACACTTTATTGGTCCTGCGGTCTGTACCCACGGTGATCTGGTCTGCGGTAAGGCCGTACTGTGGAATGTTCAGGTTCAGCAGCAGGTTCTTATTGCGGGCAATGTTTGCCGTGATATCCCAGCGGAAGCTGTTCTTCAGGCGGATGGGATTGAGCGACAGCCCCACCTCAAAACCTTTGTTGCTTACTTCCCCTGCGTTTACAAACGTGGCGTTAAAGCCGGTAGTGGGCGTAATATTGAACGGGATGATCTGGTCCTTGGTATGGCGGTCATAATAGGTGAAGTCAATACCAATATGATCATTCAGGAAGCGGATCTCCGTACCCGCTTCAATTTCACGGGTGCGTTCCGGTTTCAGATCAGGATTGTTCTTGGTGGTGCTCAGGCTGGTGATGGGGAAGGTGCCATACACCGGCAGGAAGTTGTACGTATCAAAAATGTTGTACGGGTCTGTATCGCTACCCACGGAAGAGGCGCTCACGCGCAGTTTGCCGTAGTCCAGCCATTTCCATTGTTTCAGCAGGTCGCTGTATACAAAAGAAAGCGAGGCGGAGGGATAGAAATATGGGTCCGGTACGGTGGAGCTGCGGTCTTCACGGCCGGATACTTCCAGGAACAGCAGGTTCTTAAACCCCAGGGAGGCGGTAGCAAAGCCGGAGTTCACCTGCTTTTCGTACGGGTTGTCAATGATCTGTGCGGGCTGTGCGGAGTTATTCAGGTTGTACACGTTTGGCTGGATGAGGCCACCCACAGTACTGCCACCCAGCACGCTCCAGGTGCGCTTCATGATGTTGCCACCTACCAGCGCGTTAAAGGAAAGTGATTTGCTGAAGTCCTTTTTGAAAGCGGCGGTCAGCTGGTAGTTCATTTCCCTCGATTGGCGCTCGCGTTTAATGTAGCCGCCCACCACGTAATCTTTTGCCGTGCGTTCTTCTTCCAGCGTGTTATAGCTGTCCATGAATACGCGGGCGCTTAGTTGCAGCCATTTCATGGGCTCATAGTCCAGGCCTGCATAGCCGTAAGTGCGGGTGCGGCTGTCGGTCTCGTAATCCCGGTAGCGGTTCCAGTAAGGGCCATTACTGGAGGAGAGCTTGGGATTGTCCCAGGAAGTACGGTTCCACGTGAGCTGGGAGCCGTCCGCGTAAGCATATTCTTTTTCTTTCTCGATATCCAGTTGGCGCTGCCCGTACATGGTAAACTGCAGGGTGGGGTTAGGCCCGGTAAAGCCGGTGCCCGGCCTGCCCAGCGCACGGAGGTCTGAGTAATTTACAGACGCTACGGCGTGCAGGTTTTTCTGCAGGTTGTAGTTAGCCGTAAAGGCCACGTTATTGCGCTTCAGGCCGGAATTGGCCAGGATAAAGTTCTGGTTCATATTGCCGTAAGAAAGGCGGTAGCTGCCTTTCTCATTGCGACCCGCAAACGCTACGTTGTTGGTGATGGTGAAGCCTTTGCGGTAAAAGTCGCGCACGTTGTTGGGATGGGCTACCCACTTATCCGTTTTACCAAAATCGGGGTTGCCTTTATCCTTGTCCCACGACCAGTAGGGGCGGATGATCTGCCCGTTCAGTTTGGGGCCCCAGCTGGCATCCTGGGAGTACTGCGGCAGCAGGTCATAACGGCCCTTGCCATTGTTATCGTCATAAGTGGCGGCGCTTTCGCTGAGGAAGGCTTCCGGGTGCTCGTTGTAATACAGGGTATCGAAGCCATTGGCGCCACCGCCGTATTGATTCTGGTATTTGGGCAGTACATACACCTCATCCATCTGAGCGTTGAGACTGTAGGTAACACCAATGCCTTTTTCCGTATCCGGGCCTTTTTTCATGGTGAGGAACACTACACCGTTTGCGCCGCGGCTGCCGTACAATGCAGTAGCAGCGGCACCTTTCAGTACAGAAACGTTGGCAATGTCTTCCGGGTTGATGTCTGCCAGGGCGCTGCCATAGTCGTAACCACCACCGCCATTCTGCTGGCCGGCCTGGTTGGTATTGTTGTTAAACAGGTACACCCCATCTACGATAAACAGGGCATTGTTATTACCCAGGATGGATTTGGTACCGCGCATATTCACCTTGGTAGAGCCACCCATGGACCCGGAATTGGTATTCACCTGCAGGCCGGGCAGCTTCCCGGAAAGGGCATTGGCAAAGTTCACTTCCTTGGCTTCCTGCACGGCATTGCCACCTACTTCTGCAATGGCGTAGCCTACGGAACGGGAATTCTTTTGTATGCCCAAAGCCGTTACCACTACGGTGTTCAGTGTTTTGGCAGTGCTCTTCGTGGTGGTAAGGGGAATATCCTGTGGTGTGCGTTTTTCCACTTTCACCTGTTGCTCATTGAACCCGATGGCTTTGGCCAGCAGGGTATCGTTGATAGAGGCTTTGATGGTAAACTGGCCGGAAGCGTCCGTGGTAGTGGTATCGTGCGTGGTTTTGTTCACCACCAGTGCACCGGGTACGGGTGCATTGTTTTCCGACACGGAGCCGCGGAGGTTGAACTGCCCGGCGGTGGCCGCTGCAGTGGCGGGGTCCGGGGGCAGGATGAGGGCGGTATCATTTTTCGGGCGCGTGGTATCGCTATGGGCCGCGGTGTTGCTGCTGTCCGCAGTTTTGGGCGTGATGACCACACCGCCTTTGGATGCCGTATCTGTAGCAGGTTTGGTCGTGTCAGCGCCGGCGGTTTTATTTGGCGAGATCACCACGGGGGTTGCAGTGGCGGGTTTGGTAGTATCAGCATTCGCCTTTTGGGGCGTGATCACTACCGGGGAAGCCGTGTTGGATGGTGTGGTATCTCGCAGTTGGCCGATCGATCGCGTTGCGGTGGATGTGCCGACCCTGTTCGTCCGCGCGCCAATACTGGCCGTGTACGATAACAGCATGCCGCACATGCCGCATAGCATCAGTACATTTTTTCTCATTAGTCAATCAGGTTTGGTTACAATTCTTGTTTATGTGATTTGTGTTTATTCGGGAGGTAAGTGCGGGAGGCACATGCAGGGGTAACACAAAAGGTTTTTGCGTTAAGTGATATGGTTGCATGTTGTTACTCTCCGGGACAAATGAGGACCGGTGCTGGCACTAAAGGTTTTTCCGCATCTCGTAATGAGGAATGCCTACTTCTTCAAATTCTGGTCCAACTGTTTGGTAGCCAAGTTTCGTGTAAAAGCCCTGGGCCACATTCCTGGCATGCATCATCAGCGTTTTGTAACCGGCGCTGATGGCCTGCGCTTCCGCAAATTCAACAAGGTCACTGCCCACACCCTGCTGCTGGTACTCATTGGCTACGGCCATCTGGCGCAGCTGCACCGTGTTGTTATCCACGCGCGATAAGATGCAGCAACCCACCATGCGCTCCGGGTGTGTGGTAGTAAAGCCGCCTATCAGTATATCATCTTTCTCACGGGCCAGGTATTCCGGCGAAAAGCTTAGCCCCAGCGGCTTACGGAGTATTGCATCCCGAAGGGAAACCATGTCTTCATATGCTTTACTTCCATAAACAAGTACACGAAAACTAAACATCAGGAAAAAATTAAAAAAAGGTTTTTCGTAAAAATCTGCACAGTATAGCATGTCTTTGCTCACAGACGAAACGGTTCGTATTCCTTACCAAATACAAAGCAGCAAACAACGTTAATAAATGGTTACATACTGCTAAACAGTAACACGCAAAAAACAGGTGCAAACCCCTATTGGGCACAAGCAGTATTGAAAAACAAATTTGGGATGGGGGTACAAAGATCAGGCCAACGCGGCCTTACCACTACCCAAAGGAGGGTAGTGGTGGCGGGTCTCAACATTAATTGGTAAAATAAAACAGCAGGATAGTTAACAAATGTTATCTACTGTTAACCGTGCATGCCAATATCGCGGAAGTAAGAAATGATCAACTCGCTCACTGTTTTTATACGGAGCATGGGGTCCTTAATAGCGAGTGCGGCAGGATGGCTGTTGGTGCAGATCACCCGTTTAATGATGTTGCTCTTCTTGATCTTTTCAAAGGCGCCGCCGGAGAAAAGGCCATGAGTGGTGATCACATTTATTTCTCTTGCGCCCGCTTGTTTGTAAGCATTGGCGGCATGCAGCAGGGAGCCACCCGTACGGATCATGTCATCATAAATGATCACCATCTTGTCTTTTACATCCGCGCTGATAGCGGTTACATGCGTTTCCTCGCCGGAAATGCGGCGCTTGAAAACAAATGCTGCGGGCACATGCAGGTCATTGGCCAGCGACTCTACCCACTTGGCGCGGCCTGCATCGGTACTGGCCAGCACAAAGTCTTCCCCTTTGGAAAGCTCCAGGGCTGCCTCCTCCACGATGCTTTTACCGTACAGGTGCACGGGGCGGATGTTGCCGTCAAAGTAATAAGAGATGCCTTCTGCATGCAGGTCCAGCATAATAATATTATTGCCCTGTGATGTCTGGGGCAAGGCGGAAAAGAGGATCGCACGGTTCTTGGCCTTTACGATTTCGCCCTGCTTGGCGGCGCGCTCCATCGTGGAGTAGCCAAAGAAGGGGATCACAATGTGGAGGGAAGAGGCGCCGCACTGTACTACGCCATTGGCCAGGTCGAAGAGCTCCAGGGTTTCCTGGTCGTCTATGGTGCCGCCCAGCAGGATCACCGGCTGGTTGCGGATGTTGGAAAGAATGCGGTGGTAATGTTCCCCGTCCGGGAAGTTGTGGATGGCCAGTTGGCCGGGTTCCCACTGCAGCCCCGCGTGGAGCAGCAGGTCGTCCCGTAAATATTGATAACGCTGTGAAGCAAATACGATCGGCTGCGGCATAAGATTTGACTAGGGCGTAAATATAATTAATTATTTACCCGAATTTTGCGCTTTCCCGGAAAGACGCAGGCTTCCAAGGCCCGCCCTGCGGGCACTTTTAACGTTTTATTTAGGATGGGAGCACTATATTTACAAGATTACTTATGAGCATGAGTCGCCTGTTTTTCTATATCGTAGCGCTAATATTTGTTTCACTGGCAGGCACACAGGTTGCACATGCACAGATCAGGGTTTCCGGGATGGTGGCTGATATGGAGGCCAAGACCGGCTTGCCTGCAGTGACCATCCAGAATCTCCGCACCAAAGAAGGCACCCTTTCCAGTGAAAACGGGCGTTTCTTTATCCAGGGTGAGCCCGGCGATACACTGGTGTTCACCATGCTCGGCTACGCCGCCCAGCACGAAGTGATCCCCGCAGCGGGCAGCATGATCATCTACATGAACCGCCGCATCTACGACCTGAACCAGGCTACCGTGAGATCCCGCAACTATCACCAGGATTCTATTGCCAACCGGCAGGAGTATGGCAAGTACTTCAACTACCATAAGCCCGGCGCCATGGATGTGCTGAAAACACTGCCCAGCAGCCCGATCACGGCCCTTTCCTACCTGGTGCCCAGCAAGGCCCGCAAGCAGAAAGAGCATTTCCAGAACACCCTGGTAACGTTTGAACAGGAGAAATTTGTAGACTACCGCTACAACCCGGACCTGGTGGCCCGCATGACCAAGCTGGAGCCCCCGGAACTGGATAGCTTCATGCAGAAATACCACCCCACGTACGACTTCCTCAAAACAGCTACGGATTATGACCTGCTGCTATACATCAAGCAGTCCTTTGAGCAGTATAAGCGCAATGAGGCCCAGGCCCCGAAAGATTCTACGGCAGGGGTACAGTAAATCAGGATAACAATACTTCGGCAGCGCTGCCTGATTCCGGCGAAATATTTTTGCCGGCCACTTCTCCGACCGGGTCTTTATTCTCAAGGCCCATTCCTCCATTTCATTTTGATGGCTTCAATGGCATTGGGCACTACTATGGGATAGTGTTCATCTTCACAGTGCCTGACTGGCACTATTTGCAGCAAGTGGCCTTCGCACTGTTAGGCTAAAAAAAGGAAAGCCGTCATTAAAAAATGACGGCCAGTTTTTATGCAATTACTTTGAAGAAAGCGTATGGCATGCAACGTACTCATGGTGTGGATACGCGGCAATGTTGTAATGGCTTTACTGGTGCCCTACGCATTCCCAATGGTCAAATCTAATAAGGAAGCTTATTGGAAGCGGGGATGTATATCCTTGACTTCGTGATACAAAATAACGCCGCTTTATCCGCTTTCGCTTTTCAATTCGGGAAAACCAATAATCAAAAAGGGAATTTCCAACCCGCCATTTCCGGCTTCAGGCACCCACCATTTTCAAACACCGCATAGAACATCCCCCAAACAACAATTTCCAAACACAAACCGTTGAAAACCAGTTTACGTTTGGAAATTATCCCTATTTGAAAGTTGACGCTAAAAGCCTTCGTTACTGCCGGAAATTGTTGTCGGGAACGCGCCGGCAACCTACCGGAGCAGCAGTTCACACGGCTTCAGGCCAGTGTGTTTCTTGAACGCGGTAGAGAAGTGGGAAATACAGGAATACCCCATCTGCATGGCCACCTCCGATACGGAAATGCCCTGTTCATACAGCAGGCCACGGGCCTTCTCCATCCGCTCTTTCTGGAAGTAATCGTAAATGGTGGTACCATACATGGCCTTAAAGCCTTTTTTCAGGTAACACTCGTTCATCGCTACCTTACGGGCCAGGTCACGGATAGTGATAGGCGCATCCAGCTGCTGGAGCAGGATCTCGCGGGCCTTGATGATCTTTTCCCGGTCTTCCAGCTGGGTGAGGAAACGGCAGCCGTAACGCTCTTCCGTATCGTTCCTGATGAACTGGTCGGAGCTGAACAGCAGCAGTTCCAGGGCCTTGCTTTGCAGGAAAATATTTTTGAGAATGCCTTCATAATTGTGGTGCACCATCTGCTCCAGCACGGCCTTGCTCTTGTTGCACGGCTGCAGGGTCTTCACAAAGGGCTTTTTGCCGCTCAGTTCAAAAGAGAAATTGGTGGCGCCTTTTTGTAAGGTTTGTATGAAGGTGGGCTGGAAACGCAGGGTTACCAGGTCCAGGGAAGGATCTTTTTCATTGCACTTACCCTTGTGCTCTGCGCAGAGGCTATCCGTGCAGGCAGGGTTCTTACAGTACTTGCTGCCATTCACGCAGTAGCGCAGCTCTATCGTAGCGGCCTGCCCGCGTTTGGCGGGCTGGTACACCACCATGGCCACGTCCTCCACCGGCAGGGGCACATCGTAGGTAAAGCGCTGCAGTTCAAATTCCATGCAGTCTGGCACGGCCACGGCACTGCTTTCCGCCAGCTGCAACTGATCACTCATTGCAGGCTGGGGAATGGCCATCGTTAATATTTCCTGTACGTCTTTCAAAGCCTAACTGTAATTAAAATCCTCACAAATATAAGCGATGCTGTGAAATGCATGCATGCTTTGACAAATGAGTGACAGTGCGTGCGACTGGAGTGTAAAATTAAGGATTTGGGTGTTTGGCAGGTAACGGGGGCGGTCTTGGGTTTGTCATAATCAGCAACCTGTATCATTTAAGCAACGGTTAGCGTGGAAACTACGGCTGTGTCCCGGTGGTATGGTATTGGTACCCCAATAGTGATATGGATATGGTACAATTTTCTAAAAGACACTGGAAAAAAGTTGCAGTTGGTTTTACAGGCATATTGCTGGTAGTGATAGGCGCGGCCTGGTATACCGGCTACCACTGGCGGCGCGAACTGCAGCACCAGTTGCACAGTTACGTGCTGCAAATGACAGACAGTCTTTATTCCCTGCAATATGCCAGTATGGACCTGGATATCCTGGGGGGAGACCTCACCCTGCATAAAATTAGCCTTGTACCAGACACCGCCCGCTATCATCACCTGCAGGAGCAGCAGCGCGCCAGGCCTTTCTATTGCGCTGTGGCGGCGGATAAGATAGACCTGCAGGGCTTTTCGGCATGGCAGTATTTCCGGGAAAAGAAGATCGTGGCCAGCGCCCTCGTATTCACAGCACCCGCCCTGGTGATGCATGTAGATACCCGCACCAAAGACACTTCCGCTCCCCGGAGCTTTTACCAGGCCATGTCCCGGCAACTGAAAGAGATCCGCATCGGGCGCCTGCAACTGCTCAATACCAATATGCTCTACACCTTTGACCGGCCCGGCGCAAAGCAAATGAGCATGCAGGTAAATAAGCTGGACATCCGCGTGGAGGACCTGCTGGTGGACTCTGTAGCCCAGCGTGATCCTACGCGCTACCTCTACAGCAGTAATTTCACCATTGACCTCAAAGATTATAAGTACCGCTCCAAGGACAGTATGTACTGGATGAAAGTGCATGAGCTGCACTATAACGCTGCCGCACAAACGCTGCGCATCGACAGCTTCCACCTGGAGCCCATGTATGACTACGCGGAGTTTGATAAACACCTGCATTTCCAGAACGACCGTTTCAATATCCGCTTCAACCAGGTGCGCATCCATGGCTGCGATCCTTATTCCCTGATGGAAGGTAACCTGCTGGCCCGCAGTATGCACGTGGGCAGCGGTATGGTGCATGTGTACCACAACCGCAACCTGCCGGAAGACCCGAAGCCCAAGTATGGCAAGCATCCCAACCAGGTCCTGGCCCGCCTGGGCGTGCCCTTGCAGCTGGACACCATGATCGCAAAAGAAATAGACGTACAATACCGGGAGGTAAGTCCCAAAACCGGCGAAACCGGGGTGCTGGATTTTAAACACGCCAGTGGCGTGCTGACCAACATTACGAACATAGATACTTCGCTAAAAAAAGACAACCAACTGGTGGTCCGGCTACACGCCCTCCTGATGGGCCAGGGCGACCTGAGTGCCCGTTTTGATTTCCCGATCAATGACTCCGCAGGCGCCTTCCGTCTGAGCGGGGTGTTGAAAAACCTGGACGGGCGGCGCATGAACCCCATTGTGCGCCCGCTGAACCGGATAGAGATCGCCGCTCTCCAGGTGCATTCATTGGCCTTCAATATGAGCGGGAACCAATACCGTGCAGCCGGTACCGTGGACTTTAAGTACGACAGTCTCAAGGTCACTTTCCTGCAGCAAAAGGAAGACACAAAGCATGCAAAGAGGTCGGGCCTGGCCACCTTCCTGGCCAATGCGTTTGGCCTCAAAAATAACAGCCCGGATAAGGGCGTTGTACCGGCGGCTGCCATCGTGGAAATGGATAGGGACCCGCATAAATCTTTCTTTAACCTGGTATGGAAGACCATCTTTAAAGGCATCAAGCAAACCGCGGGGAGCGGCTTGCTGAAAAGTATCACTTAGCGGCCCGGCAGTGCCCGATATCAGCCGGCAGCAGGAGCGGGTTTGCAAGGGTTTGTTAAAGGGGTGAAAACAGGCTGAAAAACCCCTTAAAGTTCATGGTTAATAGCCCCATATAGCTTATATTTGCACAATTCACACCGTTTTATTCAATTAAGCATTTTAAATCCAAATATGAGCGAAGAATTAGTGCAAACTCCCCCTGCTGGAAATAGTGGTTACGATGCTGGAAGTATCCAGGTATTGGAAGGTTTGGAAGCGGTGCGCAAGCGTCCTGCCATGTACATTGGTGATATCGGGGTCAAGGGGCTGCACCACCTGGTTTATGAAGTGGTGGACAACTCTATCGATGAAGCCCTGGCAGGCTATTGCAAAAACATTGAAGTTTTCATCAACGAAGATAATTCCATCACGGTAGTGGATGATGGCCGTGGTATCCCTACGGGCATGCACCCCAAAGAAGGCCGCTCCGCCCTGGAAGTGGTAATGACGGTGCTCCACGCCGGTGGTAAATTTGACAAGAATACCTACAAGGTTTCCGGTGGTCTCCACGGGGTGGGTGTAAGCTGCGTGAATGCGCTGTCTGACCCCTGCCATGTAACCGTGCGCCGCGAAGGCCAGATCTTTGAACAGGAGTACCGCGCCGGTATTCCCCAATACGCCGTGCGCGTGATCGGGGAGGCTGATACCACCGGAACCACGGTGCACTTCAAACCCGATGGGGAGATCTTCAAGGACACCACGTATAACCGGGAGATCCTGGCCGGCCGCCTGCGCGAACTGGCTTTCCTGAACCGCGGTATCCGCATTGTGCTCACAGACAAGCGGGAGCTGGACGATGCCGGCCACCCCGTGAGCGAAACCTTCTACAGTGAAGGTGGCCTGCAGGAATTTGTGATCATGGTGGACAAGAACGCCCGCCGCAACCCGCTGGTACCCCAGCCTATCACCATTGAGGCCCACGATGCCGGTACCAACGTAGCCATCGAGGTGTCCATGCTGTACAATGATTCCTTCAGCGAAAACATTTTCTCTTACGTAAACAATATCAACACCATTGAAGGCGGTACACACGTGGCAGGCTTCCGCCGCGCCATTACCCGTGTGTTCAAGTCTTATGGCGATAAGAACAAGCTCTTTGAAAAGAGCAAGGTAGAGGTGACCGGTGATGACTTCCGCGAAGGCCTGAGCGCTATTATCAGCGTAAAGGTGCCCGAGCCGCAGTTTGAAGGCCAGACTAAAACCAAGCTGGGTAACTCCGACGTAATGGGCGTGGTAGACAGCGCAGTGGCGCAGGTGCTGGACGCCTACCTGGAAGAGCATCCCCGTGAGGCTAAGACCATCATCAACAAGGTAGTGCTGGCAGCACAGGCCCGCGAGGCGGCCCGCAAGGCCCGCCAGATGGTACAGCGTAAGAGCGTGATGACCGGCTCCGGCCTGCCCGGCAAGCTGGCCGACTGCTCTGATAACGATCCTGAAAAATGTGAGCTCTACCTCGTCGAAGGTGACTCGGCGGGTGGTACCGCCAAGCAGGGCCGCAACCGTAACTACCAGGCCATTCTGCCCCTCCGTGGTAAGATCCTGAACGTGGAAAAGGCCATGGAGCATAAGATCTATGAGAACGAGGAGATCAAGAATATCTTCACCGCCCTGGGCGTAACCATTGGCACAGAAGAAGATGATAAGGCCCTGAACCTGGCAAAACTCCGCTATCACAAGCTGGTGATCATGACAGATGCCGACGTGGACGGAAGCCACATTGCCACCCTGATCCTCACCTTCATTTTCCGCTACATGCGCGCACTGGTAGACCAGGGATATGTGTACCTGGCACAGCCGCCCCTGTACCTGGTAAAGAAAGGCAAGGACCAGATCTATTGCTGGAATGAGCCCCAGCGCAAAGCCGCCATTACCAAGCTGGCTGCTGGCGGTAAGGAAGACAGCGTAGTGGTACAGCGTTATAAAGGTTTGGGTGAAATGAACGCTGAGCAGCTTTGGGAAACCACCATGAACCCGGACAAGCGCACCCTGAAACAGGTGACCATTGAAAGCCTCTCTGAAGCAGACCGCGTATTTGGTATGCTGATGGGTGACGAGGTGCCGCCCCGCCGTGAGTTCATCGAATCACATGCGAAATATGCCCGCATTGATGCCTAACCGGTAACAACAGTTTTTCTATAAAGAGCGCCCTTCCACTTGCCGCGGAAGGGCGTTTCGTTTTGGAGCCCATTGGCCGCAGGGGAAATTAAATTGCATTCATATTATGCATTTCATATATTTGTCTGGATGCCCCGGATGGGCCTACCCGATAAAAACCGTATCCTATGAAAAACCCACTGCTATTAGTGGCCCTCTGTGTACTGGGCCTTTCCGCCTGTAAAAAAGATCACGAAGACAAGCCCGGATCGGCTAACACGCTGACCGTGAGCGTAAATGGCAAAAGCTACACCTCCAGTTCCAAAGACTTTGTAATGTTCATTGACACCATCACGGCCCGCAGCACAGACCAGGTGACCAACCTGGCCTACGAGATCAGCGGCCCTATGAGCGGTGGCCAGCAGGTAGGCCTCTACATTAACACGGTCAATGGCCAGCTGCCCGCCGGTGAGTATACCAATACCACGGACGCGGAAAATGCCATGTACTGGTCTGAAACCCTCAATGCGCGCGACTTTTACGCCACCACACCCCAATATGGCATCACCATTAACCTGACCCGGTCCGACAGCAGCTTTATCGAAGGCACCTTCAGCGGCAAACTGGCCTACACCTCAGACGGTACCAAGACCGTGGAGCTCACCAGCGGGCAGTTTAAGGTGGACCTGAAATCACCCTATATCGTGCACCAGCGCCTGTAAACACATTATTTAATATTGGTATTTGATTATTTTATATATCTTCGGAATGCTAATAATATAGCCCTATGAAAACCAGGCATCTGCTGATGGCGTGCGCCCTGCCCGCCTTGTTTGCTGCTTGTAAGAAAGACAGCAATGACCAACCTTCCACCCCCACGGTGGCAGATAATACGGTGGCCTTTACCCTGGACGGGAAAGCTTATACCACTACCAGGCTGGAACTGAGCACCGCAGCGGTGGCAGACCAGGAAGTGAACCAGACAGACTCCCTGTACGTGCTGACCGGCCTTACCAGTGCAGCTGCCAATGCAGGCCAGATCACCCTCTCCGTTACCTTCCGCAAAGGCCAGGTGGTGGCGGGCAATTATGGCGATACTGCCTATGCCACGGATGGCATTAACTGGGTCCCGGCACTGGGTGGTGAGGATTTCTACCAATCAAATACATCACACTACTCCGTGATCCAGATCAGCAAGGCTGATGGCAAGGTGCTGGAAGGCACCTTCTCCGGTGAGGTGGCATCTACCACTAACCAGGACCAGGTACTGAAGGTGACCGGTGGCCAGTTCCGCATTAACCTGTCTACCGTAGCAAAAGGAAATTAAACTCTCACTCTAACCATACACCTATGCGTCTCTTCCGCTTTCTGCCCTTACTGGTGCTGGCATTTATCGTTACCATTACTGCCTGCCAGAAGGCTGCAACGACGGCTCCTGTTGTGAGCCTTTCGTTCTTTCTCGATTCTGCCCAATACAATTGCAAAGGTGGTGACGCCATCATGATGGACACCATGGGGAAAAAAGCGTTGGAGGTGCGGGGCCTTACAAACAATTTTGCCCAGAACGTGATCCTGTTCCTCCCGCTGGATTCTGCCAATGCCCGCCCCGGCACTTATTATGGTTCCATGGTGTTTGCAGACAGTATCCTGCAGGCGGACATTGCCACCACCTGGATAGGCGATTCAGTGCAAGTGAACCTTACCCAGCTGGATGGTGTGCACGCCGCCGGTACTTTCAGTGGCCAGGTGTTCCACAACGAAAGAAGCAAGACTATTTCCCAGGGTAAGTTTAACGTAACCTACTAAGGCAGCTCATTTTACTGTCCACGGCCCTGCCATCACCCGGCAGGGCTTTTTTGTTAATGCTTTTCCACCGGCCACATGCTGGCATGAAAATGGCCGTTGTATCCGCCTATCCTTCACTAAATACGGCGGCCATGAAAATAATGATCTTCCTCCTGGGCGGCGCACTACTGGCGGGCCTTTTCAGCGCCTGTGGCGATGGTGGCCGCACTATCCATTACCAGCTGATGCCGGATTATGCACCCCGTCCCGATGTGGACCTGGAACAGGATGCCCGCTACGTGGTGCTGGACCAGCAGGCAGGTTTTGAAAGCCTCTTCCGCCCGTTGAATACCCGTACCCGCCTTACGCCCACCATATTCCAGCAAAACAAGGTGCTGGGCATTATCCGTGATTTCCATACCCCGCATGCCGGCATTCACATTACCGGCATCCACCTGGAAGATCAAAAGCTGCGGGTAGCCTATAATGATACCCTGCTCAATAATACCGATACCAGCTCGCGCGTGGCGATGGTGATACTGATCCCCAGTCGCATTAAATTTGATGAAGCAGATTTCTATGAGAACGGGCAGCTGAAAGCGCAGGTGACAAAAACAGGCATCGGCGCGGAGTTATAGCAACAAGTACCTAAATAAAAAGTGGGCGCCTCAGCATTTTGAGACGCCCACTTTATGTGTACAAGGTACGTAGTTACTTAATAAAGAAAGTTGCATTTACTTCTGCACGCACCTTGATGGTCTTGAAATCAATGGAAGGCATGTCTGCAGCCGGTGCAGCAGCAGCTCTTACCATGGTGTTGTACATCACGGGACGTACATCAGAGTAGTTGTCAGTGTTCAGCTCCTGGATCTCCAGGGCGCCACCTATCTGCTCATCAATAGCGGCGGCCAGGTAAGCCGCTTTGGTCTTGGCAGCCTGGATAGCCTTTTCTTTTACTTCTTTACGCAGGCTTTCCATCTTGCTGTACTCATAGGAAGAAATGCTTACGCTTTCAATGCCTTCGTCATCCACGGCAGCGAGGATCTCGTTGATCTTATCCAGCTTAGACAGCTTCAGGCGGTAGGTTTTGCGGGCCATGAAGTCCGGGTCTTTTTTCTTCTTCCACCACTGGTCACCATTGAAGCCATACACATTGGCAATGGTGAAGTCTGATGACCGTACACCGGCGTCCAGTGCGGCTTTCTGTAATTGTTTTTCCAGGGTGCTGATGTCTACCTTTGAATTTCTGTTTTTGTACTCATGCAGTGTAATGTCAAAGTAGATAATGTCTGGCGTGATCTCAGATTCAGCGCTGCCGGTGACGGATATTTTTTTTACCGGCGGTGTTTTATCATTGCTTTGTGCCCAGCTCATAGTGTTAATTGTTAGGATGGCGAGTAATGCTAATAAACCCTTTTTCATATGCGTTTGTTTAAGATTTTTTTAACAGAAAGATTGCTTTGATCATTTGCTAACAGGATGCGTGTTCATAGTTGCATTCCATAAGTACAGTAAAAAAAATGTACAGCACAGTTCTCTAAACGAAATACCTGCACAAAAGTTACAACAAAAAGGGCTGCCGGCATTACGCCGCAGCCCTTGAAGATCTGTAGTAGATAATAAGTATAGCCTGCTATCTGCTACCGCTTTGCCATTCCGCTGATCAGGTCATACAGTTCTGTCATGCTTTTTATGCGGGTGGCAGTGAGCAAAAAGTTTTTGCCTGCCTGCTTCAACTTCGCATTGTTAGTGCGGGTTTGAATGTAGTGCAGGATATGATTGAAAGTGGGCGATTCAAAGTAGGGGGAATCCGGGTTGTTGATAAAATAACAACGCAGGGTTTCATCCTTGAGGATCATCTTTTCAAAGCCCAGTTTAATGGCACACCAGCGGCAGCGGATGGTGGTGAACAGGTCGTACACCGGCGCAGGGATGGGGCCAAAGCGGTCTGCCAGCGAGGCTTCAAAGGCTTTGAGCTTTTCTTCTGTTTCAATATTGTCCAGTTCCTGGTAGAGGTTCAAACGCTCCTGGATGCTTTCTACGTAGCTGTCCGGGATGAGGATCTCCAGGTCTGTATCAATGGTACAGTCGCTCACAAAGTCTTTCTTTTCTTCTATCTGGTCTTTGAACAGCTCCTTGAAATCCGTATGCTTCAACTCGCGGATGGCTTCGTCCAGGATCTTCTGGTACATATCAAAACCTATTTCTGCAATGAAGCCGCTTTGCTCACCCCCCAGCAGGTTGCCCGCGCCGCGGATGTCCAGGTCGCGCATGGCTATCTGGAAACCGCTGCCCAGCTCACTGTGTTGTTCCAGGGTTTGCAGGCGCTTACGGCTGTCTGCCGGCAGGCTGCTGATGGGAGGCGCCAGCAGGTAGCAGAATGCTTTTTTATTACTGCGGCCCACGCGCCCACGGAGCTGGTGCAGGTCGCTAAGGCCAAAGTGGTGGGCGTTGTTGATGATGATGGTATTGGCATTGGAAATATCCACGCCGCTTTCCACGATGTTGGTGCACACCAGCACATCATATTTGCGGTCTATGAAATCCATGATCACCGTTTCCAGTTCATGGCCTTCCAGCTGGCCGTGGGCGGTACCGATGCTCAGGTCCGGGCACAGGCCCTGGATGAGGCCTGCCATTTCCCGGAGGCCCTGCACCCGGTTGTGAATGAAATATACCTGGCCGCCACGCTCCGTTTCATAATAAATGGCATCGCGGATCAGCTCCTGGTCAAACACGTGCACTTCCGTTTCAATAGGCTGCCGGTTAGGCGGCGGTGTATTGATGATGGAAAGATCCCGTGCACCCATGAGGGAGAACTGCAGTGTTCTTGGGATAGGCGTAGCCGTTAGGGTGAGCGTGTCCACGTTCACTTTCCATTGCTTCAGCTTTTCCTTGGCGCTCACACCAAATTTCTGTTCCTCATCCACCACCAGCACGCCCAGGTCTTTGAACTTCACGTCTTTGCTGAGCAGCGCGTGGGTGCCTACAATGATATCTATTTTGCCTTCCGCCAGGCGTTGCAGGGTTTCTTTTTTCTGCTTGGCAGATTTGAAGCGGTTCAGGTAATCCACCGTGCAGGGGAAGTCCTTCAGGCGGTCGGAGAAGGTTTTGTAATGCTGGAAAGCCAGGATGGTAGTGGGCACCAGTACGGCGGCCTGCTTGCCATCCACCACGCTTTTGAAGGCCGCGCGCACGGCTACTTCTGTTTTACCAAAACCCACATCGCCACACACCAGGCGGTCCATGGGGGACGATGATTCCATATCGCGCTTCACATCTGCCACGGCTTTACTCTGGTCTGGCGTATCCTCGTACAGGAAAGATGCTTCCAGCTCCGTTTGCAGGTAAGTATCCGGCTGGTGGGCAAAGCCCTGCTGGGCCTTGCGCGCCGCGTACAGTTTAATGAGGTCTTTGGCAATATCCTTTACCTGGGTCTTGGCCTTTTCTTTCAGCTTATCCCAGGCATCGCTGCCCAGCTTGTTCACGCGGGGCTCCTGGCCTTCCTTGCCGGTGTACTTGCTGATCTTGTGCAGGGAGTTGATGTTCACATACAGCAGGTCATTGTTTTTATACACAATGCGGATAGCTTCCTGCATTTTTCCATTCACTTCTATTTTCTGTAAGCCGCTGTACACACCCACTCCATGGTCTATATGCGTCACATAATCGCCGGATTGCAGCTCCCGCAGGGTTTTCAGCGTAAGGGCCTTGTTCTTGTTGTAGGCCTGCTTCAGCTTAAACTTGTGGTAGCGCTGGAAGATCTGGTGATCCGTATACACCAGTATTTTCTGCGCGTGGTCAATATAACCGGCGCTGATGGGCGTGGGAATGGGGTAGAAAACAAAGTCCGCCTTCAGGTCTTCAAAGATGCTGCGCAGGCGTTCCAGCTGGCGCGGGTTCTCTGCAAAGATGAACAGCGTGTATTTGTTAGCGTTATGTTTTGCCAGGTCTTTGATCAGCATATCAAACTGGCGGTTAAACACCGGTTGGTCGCTGGTATCAAAAGCAAGGGGCTGTACGTTGCGCAGGCCATCTTCCGGCAGGGGCTTGCTGCCAAAGATAATGCAGTGGTGCTCCAGGATCTGGCGGAACAGTTCTCCGGCGGGCACAAAATCACTTTCCTTCAGGTGCAGGGTTTCCTCGTCCGTAGTGCGGGTGGAGTTGCCGGTGGCCAGCCAGTCTGCCAGGCGGATCTCCATGGTTTGCAGCACTTCCCGGATGTATTGCGGGTCCTTCATCCACACCACGGTATTGGCCGGCAGAAATTCCAGCAGGGAGGTTTTCAGGTGATCTGCTGCATGGGTGTCCATGTTGGCAATGAGGGTCACCTGCGTGAGTTTGCGCTCACTGAGCTGGCTTTCCGGGTCAAAGAGGCGGATGGAGTCAATATCATCTCCAAACAGTTCTATGCGGTAAGGCTTGTCGTTGCCAAAGGAATAAATATCCAGGATACCCCCGCGCACGGCGTACTGCCCGGGCTCATACACAAAGTCGGCGTGCTCAAAGCCCCACTGGACCAGCTTTTCCAGCAGCGGGTCTATTTTCAGCACATCGCCTACTTTGAGCTGCACCATGTTGGCATTGTAAGCCTTGGCGCCGGCTACTTTCTCAAACAACGCTTCCGGGTAAGACACCAGCACTTTTTTGTGGGCCTGGGTACCGGAGAAGCGCATGAGGGCTTCGGTGCGCAACATACTATGGCTGTTGTTAAACTCCGAGAATATGCCTGTTTTCTTGAAAGAGTCTGGGAAGTAGAAAATATCGAGGGCCTGGCTCAGGTGTTCCAGGTCGTTCTGGAAATAGGCGGCTTCCTCTTTGTCGTTGAGAATAAAAAGATGGTTGGCATCAGATTGTGCCCAGGTACCTACGGATACGAATGATGCGGCGCTGCCATGTAAGCCGGTGAGCTGGAAATATTGCGGATCGGGCATATGTATCCCTTTCACCAGCGTTTGCAGGCGGGTATCACGTTGGTACAGTTGTAAAACGGCCTGTAGATTCATGAAGACGCAAAGATACTGTATTTCACTGGCACACAAATAGCCTGCCGGCCGCGGTGTGAATGGCTGCGGTATGACAAACTTAACAGGATGGAAACAGGAAAGAGCTTATTTACCGTCAATGATATACTTCCCCGGGAAGTGACGCTGCAGCAGGTCCATGAAATCCGCCCGGGACTCCGGTGTTTGAAAGGCGCTGAGCGGGATGAGGAAAAAGGATTTCTTATCGCGGTAGAGGTAAATGAACTTTTGGGTTTCCACCACCTGGGAAAAGCGCTGCCAGCCTACGGAGCGGTCGCCGCCCTCGCTGGTGGTGATGGTCATGCCTTCCTCGTTTACACGGAGGCGGATGTTGTCCTGGAAAGTAGCGGCCTTGTTGTAAGTGGATACAGGCAGCAGGTACCAGAAGCTCCATACAATGAGGATGGTCATGCCCGTAACGCCGGCCAGGGCGCCACGGTTCACCACATGGAACAGGTATCCTGCGATGGTGAACAATATGAATATGAGTAAGGTAACTTGGAAAACGCGAACTTCTCCGCGGTGCAAAAAGTGATACCGTAAGGCATTCAGCACCTCATTCTTTTTGTAATTAAACTCCAGATGCATGGCAACTCCATTCTGTACGCGCAATACAGCTTATTTGGTGAGCGAAAAGGACATCGGGCTTTCGATGTCGTCCCGGGTGGATACGGGCGCAAATTTCCTGTGACTGTTGGCAGCGGTGTTTTTCTTACCGTTTATCAGGTCTTCCTCGCTAAGGCCGGGGAAGTTGTTTTTGATGAACTGGAGGTATTGCTGGAGGATTTTAGGATCTACTTTGAAGTGGAACATCAGTTCCTTGCCGCAGGCGTTCAGGGTTTGGGCATTGGTGCCGTTCTTATTGGCCTGGAGGTACCATTTATAAAGGTCTACCACGGCCTGTTCAAACTCCTGCTGGTCCAGCCGGGTCTGGGGGGCCTCATGGGTTACCACACCGGCGGTGGGCAGTATCCAGAGCAAGTCCTCCACGCGGGGCGTGGGCTTGGCGGCGGTAGCCTTCGGATTTCCATGATCTTCATTGTTGTCGCCCGGGGCAATGCCCTTAGCCGCAGCCGTGCCCACGAGTGCGGACAGGAACAACAGTATGGCCAACAAATGTTTCATGGGAGATTAGATTTTGCCGACTAAAATTACAAAATATAATTTTACAATTAACAATTTCTTGACCGGCGAACCGGGCTTTAATGTTAAATAGTGTTATCATTACCCACATGAAGAAAAAAGCCCTGATGAACTGGAGCAGTGGCAAGGATGCCGCCTATGCCCTCTGGCAGGTATTGCAGGCGGGCAGCCACCAGGTGGATTTCCTCTTTACCACGTTGAGCGCTGCCTACCGGCGGGTGTCCATGCACGGCCTGTCTGAAGCCCTGCTGGACGCCCAGGCCGCACGGGTAGGCATTCCCCTGCGCAAGGCCTGGCTGCCGGAGCAGGCCGGCCTGGAAGATTACAACGCGATCATGGGGCAGGAGATGGCATTCATGCGGGACCAGGGCATCAGCACGTCCATCTTTGGCGATATTTTCCTGGAAGACCTGAAGCAATACCGGGAGCGCCAGCTGGAGCAGGTGGGTATGGAAGGCGTGTTCCCGCTCTGGAAGCGGGATAGCCGTGCCCTGGTGGAGGCCATGATCGCGGATGGGTTTAAGGCGGTAGTGGTGTGTGTGAATGCGGACCTTCTCCCCGCCCACTTCACCGGCCGGGTCATAGATGCCGCGTTCCTGGCCGATCTTCCGGAGGGAGTGGATCCTTGCGGGGAGAATGGGGAGTTTCATTCTTTCGTAGTGGATGGGCCGTTGTTTTCCAGCCCGGTGCCTTACCGGGTGGGCCAGGTAGAGGAGCGGAGCTATGGAGAACAACACCGGTTCTTTTTCAGGGAGTTGCTGCTGGGGGAATGATCTCCGGCTAACAGGCAAAAGAAAACCCACCAGGCATATTGTTATTGCCCGGTGGGTTGTTACTTTATCCGATGTGCGGTAAGCTGTTTTTAATTAGCCTGTCCCTTATCCGACAACTGGAGCAAATGTTTATATAACAAACCTCCCACCAAAGCACCGGCAATAGGCGCCACCCAGAACAGCCATAACTGCGGAAGGAAGCCGCCCCCGGCAAACAATGCCTGGGAAGTAGACCGTGCGGGGTTCACAGAAGTATTGGTAATGGGAATGCTGATCAGGTGAATGAGGGTTAAACACAGGCCTATGGCCAGTCCTGTGAGTTCCTTGCTTGCAAACTTGTCTGACGCGCCGCAGATCACCAGCAGGAAAAAGCAGGTGAGCACAAATTCTGCAATGAAAGCTGCCACCAGGGAATAGCCGTGGGGCGACAGGTCGCCGTAACCATTGGCTGCAAATGCGCCTGGCTTGGTGTTGTCTATCACAAAGGGCGTGACATTGTGGGTAACGATCACATACAGCACCGCTGCTGCCAGCACAGCCCCTACCAGCTGCGAAATAATATAAGGGAGCACCTGGTTGCCCGGAAAACGGCCTGCTGCCGCCAGCCCGATGGAAACCGCAGGGTTAAAGTGCCCGCCGGAGATATGTCCTACACCGTAGGCCATGGTGACCACCGTGAGGCCAAAAGCGAGGGCCACGCCGGCATAGCCAATGCCAAGGCCCGGGATGCCCGCGGCAAAAAGGGCGCTGCCGCAACCGCCAAATACCAGCCAAAAAGTACCAAAGAATTCTGCCAGGTAATTTCTCATAAAGGATGTGGTTTAGGGGTGAATGAGTTAGTGAAAGGTAAACAATTGTTACATACGAATTGTTCGCAGCCTGGCCGGCGGCTGTATTTTCCTGAAAACAACTGCCTGCTCAGGTAGCTACTTTTTCCAGGAGGAACAGCCTGTTCAAGCGACGGTTACGCCTTCCCGGAAACAACGGTATCTCCTCCAGGCGCCAGCCTTCCCCCAAAAACAAAAGCAATGGACTAGCCATTGCTTTCGAGAGTCATTTACATGCATGAAGAATCATGCGGTGTAGGATATTTGGTTTTTCATAGGACAGTAACCATAAAAATTAATACAGTTCAAATATAGATAATATGTTCATTCTTCAATGAAAGGGTGCAATAATTAGATGAAAAATAAAATTTATGATGAAATGCAATATGGAAGAGAAGAAACAAAAGGTTCTGTTAACAAACGATTAACAATCGTTGAAGAAGCTTTTGAACACCAATAAAGTAGGAAATGAAAAAAGGGGAAAGTGTAGTGCGGGCTAAAAGAGTAAGGGCACCTGGAAAGGCGCCCTCAATTTGTTACTATCCTATGAAAACCCTATTTGAATACAAATGTAAGTGCATGTTTTGTCTGGTGGAAATTTTCGGTCCCGAATAACAAATCGTTAACAAATTTCAATCTCAAATTGTTTATTGTCAAATAGTTAGTGGAAGCTTGTAAATGCTGTTAACAAACTGTGAAGGCAACCGGTTAACAACCAATCACCTGTTTTCTACCCCCGTTTGTAGCCGGTTTACTACTGCGTTACTTAAGCATGCCAAAAATAAAAAAGGCCGTTTCCTGGGTAGAAAACGGCCTTTTTATTTAGTAGTAACTTAACTACATCCCATGCTATTGCCACAGTTCAGGCATTTATAACAGGTGCCGGAGCGCACGGTGATGTGCCCACAGGTATTGCAGGCCGGGGCATCACTTTGCATACTGCGGAGATAGTCTTGTGTATGCGTTTCTGTATGGGTGTGGCCATGACTGGTGGTGGTTTTCAGCGCAGGCTGGGCGGCGTTGTGGGCGTGCGTGCCGGTATGTGGGGTAGCCTGGGGGCCGGAGGCTGTGTTAATGCCGGCGGGGGCACCGCCTGGCGTTATGGCGCCGGTGGCAAGGTTTACCATCGTCACCCGCACGTTAGAGAGCTCTGGGTCTACCTCATCTTCCACTTCCGGGAGCACATGCACCAGGTCCTGGCGGTCCAGGTATTCGTAGCCCAGCACGCGGAAGATATAATCAATGAGGGAGGTGGCAGACCGGATATTGGGGTGGTCTACCATGCCTGCGGGTTCAAAGCGGGTGAAAACGAACTTGTCCACAAACTCTTCGAGCGGCACGCCATATTGCAGGCCTACGGAGACCGCTATGGCAAAGCAGTTCATGAGGCTGCGCAGGGTAGAGCCTTCCTTGGCCAGGTCTATGAAGATCTCGCCCAGGGTGCCATCATTATACTCCCCGGTGCGCAGGAAGATGGCCTGCCCGCCCACTTTGGCTTTCTGGGTAAAGCCGCGGCGCTTGGCCGGGAGCGATTTGCGCTCCACGATGCGGGATAACTGGCGTTTCAGTGTAGTGTCCTCGCTGGCCATGAGGCGTTTTTGCACTTCGCCCAGCAGGTCATCAATGGTGAGATCGTGCAGGGCTACGGCTGCCGCAGGGGCCTCTTCGGTGGCTGCTGCATCTGCCTTTTTCTTTTTGTCAGACTTATTGCTCAGGGGCTGGCTCATTTTGGACCCATCGCGGTAAAGGGCGCAGGCTTTGAGGCCCAGCTGCCAGCTAAGCATATAGGAATCAGCAATTTCTTCAATGGTGGCCTCGTGAGGCAGGTTGATGGTCTTGGAGATAGCCCCGGAAATAAAGGGCTGGGCGGCCGCCATCATGCGGATGTGGCCATGGGCGTGGATGTAACGCTGGCCTATCTTCCCGCATTTATTAGCGCAGTCAAACACCGGCAGGTGCTCTTCGCGCAGGAAGGGCGCGCCTTCCACGGTCATGGTGCCGCATACAAAAGCGTTGGCCGCTTCTACCTGTTCTTCCGTAAAGCCCAGTGCTTCCAGCAGGCTGAAATCCATATTAAAGTACTGTTCCGGTGTAAAGCCCAGCCGCTGCAGGCATTCTTCACCCAGGGTGTACACGTTGAAGATGAAAGAAATATCAAACGTGGATACGGCTGCGGCATCCAGTTTCTTCAGCTCCTCACCCAGGAACCCTTTTTCACTCAGGGTCTGGTGGTTAATGTAAGGCGCGCCGGCAAAATTGCCCGTACCCTTTGCATAATCCACGATGGCGCGGATCTCATGCGGGCGGTAACCCAGGTTGTTCAGCGCCGTGGGAATGCTTTGGTTAATGATCTTAAAATAGCCACCACCGCTCAGTTTTTTGAACTTCACCAGGGCAAAGTCCGGCTCTACGCCAGTGGTATCACAATCCATCACCAGGCCTATGGTGCCGGTGGGTGCAATCACCGTGGTTTGTGCATTGCGGTATCCATGCAGTTCTCCTTGCTTCACGGCCTCGTCCCAGGCCTTGGTGGCGGCTTTCAGCAGGTAATCGGGGCAGTAGCGGGCATTGATGCCGAGGGGTTTTATCTCCAGGCCTTCATAGGCATCTGCAGCATCATAGGCAGCGGCGCGGTGGTTGCGCATCACGCGGAGCATGTGGGCTTTGTTGGCCTCGTATTCCGGGAAAGCGCCCAGGTGGGCGGCCATTTCCGCGGAGGTTTTGTAAGCAACGCCGGTCATGATGGCGGTGATGGCGCCGGCTATGCCGCGGGCAGCCTCACTGTCGTACGGGATGCCGCTTACCATGAGCATGGAGCCCAGGTTTGCATAGCCGAGGCCCAGGGTGCGGTAATCGTAGCTCAGCTGGGCTACTTCCGGCGAGGGAAACTGGGCCATGAGCACGGATATTTCCAGCACTACGGTCCACAGGCGCACCGTGTATTCAAAGCCACCTACATCAAAAGTGTTGTTGTTTTCCTCGTAAAAGCGGCGCAGGTTCACAGAGGCCAGGTTGCATGCGGTGTTGTCGAGGAACATGTATTCAGAACAGGGGTTGGAGGCGCGGATGGGCCCTCCTTCCGGGCAGGTATGCCACTCATTGATGGTGGTATCGTACTGGGTACCCGGATCGGCGCAGCGCCAGGCGGCGTAAGCAATCTGGTTCCACATGTCCGCCGCCTTCACTGTTTTCATGGTTTTGCCGGTGGTACGGGCTTTCAGCTCCCAGTCGTCTCCCGCTTCCAGTTTACGGAAAAAGCTGTTGGGAATGCGTACAGAGTTATTGGAGTTCTGACCGGATACGGTGCGGTAGGCTTCTCCTTCATAATCAGAAGAATAACCGGCGGCAATAAGGGCGCCTACTTTTTTTTCTTCTTCTACTTTCCAGTTAATGAAGTCCAGGATCTCCGGGTGGTCCAGGTCCAGGCACACCATCTTGGCGGCGCGGCGGGTAGTGCCACCGGATTTAATGGCGCCTGCGGCGCGGTCGCCTATTTTCAGGAAGCTCATTAACCCGCTGGAAGTGCCGCCCCCGGCCAGTTTCTCCCCTTCGCCCCGGATCTGGGAGAAGTTAGTACCCACGCCGGAGCCGTATTTAAAGATGCGGGCTTCGCGGGTCCAGAGGTCCATGATACCGCCTTCGTTCACCAGGTCATCCTTTACGCTGAGGATGAAGCAGGCATGGGGCTGGGGACGTTCGTAGGCAGAGGTAGATTTTTCCAGCTTGCCGGTGTTTTGGTCTACATAATAATGGCCCTGCGGCTGGCCGGTGATGCCGTAGCTTTCATGCAGGCCGGTATTGAACCACTGCGGTGAGTTGGGCACGCAGGCCTGGTTCAGCATGCAGTACACCAGCTCGTCGTAAAACACCTGGGCATCGGTGGCGGAAGCAAAGTAATGGTAGCGTTCGCCCCAGACCTTCCAGCAGTTGGCCATGCGGTGTACCACCTGTTTTACCGAGGTTTCACGGCCCAGGCTACCATCCGGCTGGGGCACGCCTGCGCGGCGGAAATATTTCTGGGCCAGGATGTCCGTCGCGATCTGCGACCATCCTTTGGGCACTTCCACATTGTTCATTTCAAAAACGGTGTCGCCGCTGGGATTGCGGATCACCGAGGTGCGTAGCTCGTACTCGAATTGGTCAAACGGACCTTGACGGTCATTGGTAAAGTGCCGGGAAAAGGTAAGCCCGGAACCGGCTTTGGTATTGCTTTTACTGCCCATGACGAAGGATTTATAATGAGGTGTATTAAAGAGTATGGTGTCTAAAGGACTGGTCACTTGAGGTGATTTTAAAGTTAAATTAGAAATAGTGGCATATTCCTTTTTCTTATCCACAGGCTGTGCATAAGCACAGGGTGTGCATAAGACTGGGTTTAAACTTCAAAAAACGTGCGGAAAGAAGGATTTTTAAAAGCCCGGCATTACATTTGACGGGAAAATGCGGGAGCCCTGTGATGCCGAACAATTACGAAACCGGTGGGTTTATATCGTAGCAGCAGGCTATACAAGCCGCTGGCAATCAAATCTAAATCTGGAGAAGGAAAGCAGGCCTGCACCGCTGTATTTATCAGGCAACTAGCTATTTAACAAAAAATCAATACATTTGTCTCAACCGGAACAATGTCCATTTTAATGCAAAAAGTTTACAACTCGTTCGTAGAAAAGAAAGCCAAAGGGGCGAAAGCCTTTGCGGTGCTTATAGACCCGGACAAGGTAACACCGCAGAGTGTGGGTGCCCTGGCCACAAAGTGCGTGGACGCGAAAGTGGATTATTTGTACCTGGGAGGCAGCCTGGTGGTTACCGAGCACCTGGACGAGGTGATACAGCAATTGAAGGCCCACTGCGATATCCCGGTGGTATTGTTTCCCGGCAGTCCTTCCCAGGTGTCACGCTACGCGGATGCCCTTTTATATTTATCACTGATCTCCGGCCGCAACCCCGAGCTGCTCATTGGCCAGCACGTAGTGAGTGCTGCCGCGGTGAAGAAAAGCGGGTTGGAAGTAATGTCCACCGGTTACATGGTAGTTGATGGCGGGGCGCCTACTACGGTGTCCTATATCAGTAATACTGCGCCTATCCCGGCAGACAAGGATGATATTGCTTTATGTACTGCTTTGGCCGGTGAGATGCTGGGGCTGAAGCTGATCTATATGGATGCGGGCAGTGGTGCGCGGAAGCCCATTCCCGAAAGCATGATACAGCGGGTGAGCAGCCATGTGGGCATCCCCGTGATCGTGGGTGGCGGTATTAAGGACCCGGAAAAGGCGTACCTGAACTGCAAGGCTGGTGCGGATGTGATCGTGGTGGGAAATGCGATCGAGAAAGATGCGTCCCTGATCAAGGAAATTGCCAATGCAGTGCATACTTCCAAGGTAGGAGTGAAATAAAATAACAGCGTTGTCCCCGGAAAGGGGCAGGGTTTAAGATATTCCCGGTTGCAGGATGCGGCCGGGATTTTTTTTTACACCAGGTGGGAGGCATTTTGGGGTCGCAACATCCCGTCTTGCATGGCAGGGCGGGATGTTGCTTTTAACAGATAAGGCCAGTTGAATGAGCTTTTACACCCGCATCAGCGCATTTGCTACCCGGTTCAGTGTAAGCCCCTGCACAATCACGGAGAACAGGAGGATACAATAACTGCCGGAGATAATAAGCTCCCGGTAAGGTGACGGCGGCAGGGAGAGCGCCAGCGCCACGGAGATACCGCCACGCAGGCCGGCCCAGGCCAGGATGGTCACGTTGCGCACATTGGTGTGCACAAATTTCTTGAACACGATGGCAGGCAGCAGGATGCTGAGCCAGCGGGCAAACAGGATGGCTACAATGGCTGCCGCGCCCAGCACCCAGTAGTTCTGGATAAAAGGCATTACCACGATCTGCAGTCCAAGCAGCACAAAGAGGATGGTGTTCAGCATTTCATCTATCAGCTTCCAGACGCGCTGCAGGTAGCCCTGCAACTCCTGTTCCCGCTTATCACCCAGGGTGGTATTGCCCAGGATAAGGCCCGCCGCTACGGCCGCCAGGGGAATGGATACATGGAGCAGGCCCCCTGCAACAGAAATGATCATGACCATGGAAAGCGTTACCAGCACCACTGTCTGGAAGTCATCCACCTTTTTCATGGTCTTGTAGGCCATAAAGGCGGAAAATGCGCCCAGGGCCACGCCGCCAAACACTTCCTGTGCAAAGATGGTGAAACCCTCCAGTAGGGTAGGATTGGCCACGGATTCATCGGCTATTTCCTTGAGGATCACGAAGAGCAAAAGGCCTGCGCCGTCATTGAGCAGGGACTCCCCGCCAATGATGGTTTCCAGGCTGGCCGGCACTTTGGATTTCTTTAAGATAGAGAGCACTGCTACCGGGTCCGTAGGGGAAATGAGGGCCCCGAACAAAAAGCAGTACATGAGGGGCAGCTCAATATCCAGTGCAATGGTGGCAAAACGGAGGAACCAGCCAAAGAGCAGGGTAGAGCCCACCACCCCAAAGGTGCTGAGCAGCATCACCGGTTTTATCTGCTGTTTGAGTGCAGGGTAATCAAAATGCAGGGCGCTGGCAAACAGCAGGAAGGCCAGCATAATATCCAGCAGGGTATGTGAAAAATCGATACTGGCGGTGAGTGCTTTGATGAAGGCAAATGCGCCCGGGAATATTTTACCAGTGAGGGAAATAACCACAGACAGCACAATAGCCACCACCATTACGCCGATGGTGCCCGGCAGCTTAAGCACGCGGTTATTTACAAAAGAGGCAATGGCACTGAGCGTCACTAATGCCGTAAGAAGGGCGAATGTATCCATGTCTCCGTTTTGAGTGAACGCGATAAACATAACGAAAGCAGCGCAAATTTACACGCACCGCCGTATAATTTCCGGAACCGATCATTCCTTTTTTATTATTTTTAACGGGTAAATCGGTCGTTATAGTGAATTTGCATGCAGTGGACCAGTCTGGGGAACAAGACCTGCTGTCGCGGGTAGCGGCAGGAGACGAAGCTGCCTTCACGCAATTATTCCACCACTATTATCCCCTGCTCTCCACCCATATTTTCCGCATTACCCGTTCTGCCGAGGATACAGAAGAAATTGTACAGGACGTATTTTTTAAAATATGGATGAGCCGTGAAAGCCTCACCGGCATTGCTGCCTTCCGTCCTTATCTCTGGGTGATAGCCAGGAACCGCGCCCTGAACGCCTTGCAAAAGATGGCCCGGGAGCGCAGCAACCGGGCTGCCTACACGCAATCCTTTGCAGAAACAGAAAGCCCCGACCACCTTCCGCAGCTCTATTCCCTTATTGACGAAGCCATCCGCCAGCTGCCCCCACAGCAGCAGCAGGTGTACCGCCTGGGGCGGCAGGAGCGCCTCCGCCAGGCGGAAATAGCGGAGCGCATGGGGCTCACCGTGGCCACGGTAAAAAAATACATGCAGCTGGCGGTGCTCTCTGTAAGCGCCTACATCCGGGACAAGCACCTCGTAAGCCTTCCCCTGGTGCTGCTACTGTGCATGCGCCGCTAACCTTCATCCCCGGCCTTTTCCGGTCCTTGCCTTCCCGTGTAAAAAAACTTTAAAAATTTCCGGGCCTCCATATCTACTTTTTGAAGGTGCGCTTTGTCTTATAAGCACAACACCCTTCATCCATTTACCTATCGCCTTTATGACCACCACGCGTTTACAATATTTACTGGACCGCTACTATCAGCAGCAAGCTACACCCGCCGAGGAGATGGAGTTGATGGACTATGTGGCGCAACAGCCGGAAACCGCCAGCCTGGATAGCCTGCTGCAGCAGCACTGGGAGTCCTTGTCCGTGTCGGATGTACAGTACACCGCCGCTACCGGCGCGCCCATGCTGAAGGCCATCCTGGGCGCACCACAGCGCAAGGCATTCCGCCTGGCACCGGTGGCGCGCTGGGCCGCCGCCGCCACGGTGGCAGGCATCGTAGCGGCCGGTTTCTGGTGGCACGCTGCGCGCAATACGCCCCCCTATGTACAACAGGCCGCGGTGATCAAACCCGGTTCGAGCAGGGCGGTATTGACCCTGGGCAATGGACAAACCATTGCACTGGACAGCACCGGGCACCAACAGATAGGCGCCAGTGTAAGCCAGCAGGGAGGCCAATTGCTGTATGCAGGCAATGCCGGCACACCCCAGCAAAACACGCTTACAACGCCCCGTGGCGGCCAGTTCCGCGTAACACTGCCGGATGGCACAGAAGCGTGGCTGAATGCCAATTCATCCCTTACCTATCCCACGGCATTTTCAGGTAACCAGCGCCTGGTGGCCGTACAGGGCGAAGTGTACTTCGCAGTGGCCAAAGATGCCGCCCGGCCTTTCCAGGTGCGGGTAAATAATGGCCTGGCGATAGATGTACTGGGTACGGAGTTTAACGTGAATGCCTATACGGACGAACCGTCTATCAATACCACACTGGTGCAGGGAAAAGTAAATGTGCACCTGGGCGCTGCAAGTGCCGTGGTGCTGCAGCCCGGCCAGCAGGCCCGCGTGGCGGATGGCCACCTGGATGTGCTGCCTGGCGTGGATGTAGAGCAGATCACTGCCTGGAAAAATGGCGTCTTCAATTTTGAAGGGGTAGATGTGCCAGGGGTGATGCGCCAGCTCTCCCGCTGGTATGATATAGAAGTAGTGTATGCGGGTGCAATACCGCAACGCCGCTTCGGGGGCGAGGTCCAGCGGGGCCTGCAATTGCAGCAGGTACTGGTGGTGTTAGAGAAAGTAGGGATCAACTATAAAATAGAAGGAAGAAAATTGATCGTATTACCAGATTAGCACATTAAGAAAGAAGGAACACCGGCAATAAAACAAAAACCGCTCTACGGGGAAGGTAGAACGGCTATCAGTTTAAAGGCCGGTGCATAAACAACGTCTGCTCAGACAATTATTTATTATCAACCAAAAACCAGTACAAAAGTATGCTTTTTGACATTTTTTGTAACCGGAATGTTATTGCTATGCCTGTAGGGGTGCATAGCCGGGATGCAGGGCCCACCACTGCCTGCCCCCGCCACCGGTTAAGGATTCTAACACTTCGTGTTATGAAATTATCAACCATTATCATGCTGGCATGCTGCCTTCAGATCAGCGCCAGGTCCTTTTCGCAGACGATCACCTATGCCTCCGGGAGCACATCGCTGCCAAACATTTTTAAAGTGATCAAGCAACAGACGGGCTACGTTGTTTTCTATGATCAGAACATTGTGGACCAGCATCCCATTGCCATCAAGGCAACGAATGAACCGCTGGAATCCTTTATCCGTAAGGCATTGAAGGGTACTTCCCTGGTGTATGACATCCAGGATAAGACCATCGTGATCAGCCGCAAGGGATCCATGGTGCAGGTGATGGATGATGTGCAACAGGCGGTTGCATACCCGCAGCCTATTATTGGCAGGGTGCAGGATGATATGGGGCGTGGCATTGCTCATGCTACGGTAACCCTGCAGCCTTCCGGGCAAACCACCATGACCAGTACGGACGGCGCATTCACCTTTTCCCAGTTAAAGCCGGGCAAGTACATTATTACCGTTACCCACGTGGCTTATAATAAGGTGGAGAAACGGGTGAAAATGGAAAATGAACCGCTGGAAGTGACCGTTACAGTCTACCTGGCAGAAAACCAATTGTCCGGGATAAACGTAATGCCGAATACCGGTTACCAGAAGCTGGACCGTACCAAGGCCACCGGGGCATTCACAGTGGTAACGGCCAACGAGATCGCGGAGAATCCTTCGCTGAACCTCACGGATATCCTGGCTACCCGGGGCGTGCCAGGTGTACGCTTTGACGTGGCCAACAACAAGATCCAGATCCGGGGGGATAACAATTTTTCTGCCGGGGGAGCTACCCCGCTGATCGTAGTGGATGGTTTTCCGGCGGTGGAGCAGAACCTGGCCAACTTTCCTGGCAGCCAGAGCACCGGTAGCGCGGTGCCAGGCGGTAAATCACAGATCCCGGTGAATAATAACACCATCCTGAGCATTTTCAATCCGAATGATATTGAGAGTATCACTTTCCTGAAGGATGCTGCCGCAGCCTCTATCTGGGGCAACCGTGCTGCCAACGGTGTGATCGTGATCGAAACCAAGAAAGGCCGCCGTGGCCGTACAGTAATCAACCTCAATTCTACGGTGACCGTGGCCAGCAATCCGGACATGAAAAACGTGGATATGATGAACAGCCGCCAGTATGTGGACTATGAAAAGGAGCTTTGGGACAACGGCTATTACGTGACTGATCCCTCCACTTACTACCGCTACTCCAATGTGAGTGACGCGATCACCGCCATGTTTGCACAGCAGTCTGGGAAGATCTCCCAGGCAGAACTGGACAAGACCCTGGAACAGCTTTCCAACCGCAATAACCTGGGCCAGATCCAGCGTTACCTGCTACAGAAGGCCATCACCCAGCAGTACAATCTTTCGCTCTCCGGTGGCACAGATGCCAGCACGTTCTACATCTCCGGCAACTATACCAGCAACAAACCAGTGTTTCGAGAGAATACCAGCACCGCGTACAATATTGCCGGCAACCTGACCAATAATTTCTTGGACCGCCGCCTTACTTTTACCACCGGATTTAACATGCAGTATACAGACCGCCAGGTGAATGGTGCGGCGCAGGATGCACTGAGTTCCACTGCGAATGGCTTGCGCCCGTATGATATGCTAGTGGATGATAACGGCAATCCCATTAACCGTTCTGTCCTTTTCACACCGCATGTGATAGACAGCCTTACCACGCTCGGTTACCTGCCCTGGTATTATAACAGCTTTAATGAACTACAATCCAGTAATTACTTCAGCACTACGGCTACCCGCCTTACAGAGCAGATCCGCGGCAAGATCACCAATTGGCTGACTGTTTCTGCTTCGGGCATGTACCAGCGAAACATGACAGACATGAGCAACCTGCAGAAGCTGAACAGCTATAACACCCTGAACCTGGTGAACACCGGTACTTCCTTCAAGAATGGCCGTGTTACTTATGGTGTACCTTATGGCGGGGTGCTGTATACCGGCCACCAGGTAAATAATGATTATTCCATCCGCGGCCAGTTTGACCTGGACAAGGGCTGGAATGCCAATAAGCATCACCTGAATATGATAGGCGGCGCAGAGATCCGCCAAACTACTTCCAGTGGCTATTCCCAGGCGCATTACGGTTTTGATGAGGATACATATTCTTCCGTACCGGTAAATCCTACAGCCACTTATACCACTATTTATGGCTATCCAACTTCCATTGGTTCTACCAGTACATCCTTGTCTGTGGGCCGTTACCGTTTCCTGTCTTACTTCAGCAATGCATCCTATGCGTTCCTTGGTAAGTACTTTGTAACCGGAAGCGTGCGTTTTGACGATCATAACCTGGTGGGGGTGGAACGCCGCAAACGTGCTACGCCACTGTGGTCTACCGGGTTGCGCTGGAACATAAAGGATGAAAAATTCCTGCGCATGGCGAACTGGCTGGATAACCTGGATATCCGTGGGTCTATTGGAACAGGTGGTACAATTCCTGCTACGGCTTCCCCGTTTGCCATCATTAACATCACAGCGCCTAACCCGCCCACACAGCCTGTTCCCGGTGCATTGCTGGTAAATCCCGCAAACCCGGATCTGACCTGGGCTACCACCCGCACGCTGAACTTTGGTATCGATGCATCACTCTTCAAGGGCCGTTTAGGGGTGAATGCAGATATATTCCATAAGAAGACGTATAACATGATCACTTCCCTGCCCATCAATCCCACCTATGGTTTCACACAACGGGATGTGAACGCCGCCAACATGACGGGCCATGGTGTGGAGCTGGGATTAACGGTAACACCTATACGTAGTTCGAACTGGACCTGGACTTCCATCCTGAACTTTAGCTACAACACGACCAAGATCACGGACACCCGCTTTCCCAAGACCATCACTTCTTCCAGCGGCATCCCTGTGGTGATCACGGGTTACCCGGTGGACAACCTGTTCCTGTACCGCTTTGCTGGCCTGGATGACCAGGGGCAGACCCAGATCTATGACGCGCAGCACAATGTGCTTTCTTACCAGGATAATACCTCCCTGAAGCCGGAAGATCTTAAGTATGTGGGCCGTACTTCTCCTGCTTATTTCGGCGGGTTTACCAATAGCCTGCGTTATAAGCTGTGGACGCTGCAGGCGTCTGTGATGTACAACCTGGATTACAAGGTACTCCGCACGGGCATTAACCCGCAACTGTACCCCAGCCCCGGTTACGCATCCGGGTTCCTGCAAACCAGCAAACAACTGGTGGACCGCTGGCGTAAGCCCGGTGATGAAGCCACCACGAATATTCCGGGAATACTGTATTCCAATTTTACAAGCATTTCACGCTACCAGTATTCCGATGCGAACGTGATCGATGGCAGCCATATCCGCTTGCAACTGGTCTCCCTGGGTTACAGCCTGCCTTCCAAAGTACTGGAACGCTTGCGCGTGATCAAGAACGCCAGCATCCGTGCTTCTGCAGACAACCTGGGTATTATCTGGAGGAAGAATAAAGTTGGGGTAGACCCGGATTATATGTACTCCGGCAATTACACTGGCTGGCCTCCTGTAAAAAATTATGCGCTTAACATTAATCTTACTTTCTGATCATGAAGAGGATCTTACTCAATATAAGTGCGGCTGCATTGTTACTCACTGTCGGTGCAGGCTGCCGCAAATACGTGGAAATTCCACAGGTGGGCCTGAAGACCCTGCACAATACCAGTGATTACCAGGCCATGCTGGCTAACTATACGGATATTGACCTTACGGTGAGCTATCCCATGTGGGGCACCGACGATGTGGATGTATCCGATGGCGGCTACCAGAATACCCTGAACATCTATGTGGCCAATGCCTATACCTGGGCGCCAAGCATTGTAGTGGATGCGGATGACCAGGACTGGAACAAAATGTACAAGCAGGTATACATCAGCAACCTGTTGCTTGCCGGTGTGAAAACCAGCGATGGGGGCACCGATGCGCAGAAAAACAATATCTATGCACAAGCCCTGGTGCACCGCGCATACGCATTTTATACCCTGGTGAACATTTACGCCAAACAGTATGATGCCGGCACGGCCGGTACGGACCCCGGCATCCCGATGGTATTTACGCCAAACCTGGATGAAAGCCTGCAGCGTTTCCCCGTGCAGGCGGTGTATGACCAGGTAAAGAAAGACCTGCTGGCCGCCATACCGGACCTGGATAACAAGGGCGCCTATACCAACCAGGCTTCACAGGCTGCGGCATATGCCATCCTGGCCCGCGCCAGCCTGCAGCAAGGCTTGTACGCCGATGCCGCGAAATATGCAGACAGCACCCTGGCCCGCCAGAACACCCTGCTGAACCTTGAAGACTACGTGACCAGCCTGGCTGCCTATCCTTACCGCCTTTATAACCCGGAAGTGATCTTCAGTAAGGTGCAGAGCGGTGGCACGGCAACAGTACCTTTGAGCAACTCCCTGCTGCAACTTTTTGATACCACGGATCTGCGTTACCAACTGTTTACAGCGGATTATACGAAAAGTAGCTACCAGTTCACCGGCCGCTTTTATTATTTCCCGTTTGTTGCGCTGGACAACTATTTTACGAATGGCCCGAGTGTAGCGGAGATGATGCTGATCAAGGCGGAAACAGCCGCCCGTGCCGGTGACGTGAATACCGCGCTGGATCAACTGAACGCCCTGCGTAAGCACCGGTTTAAAGCCGCAGATTACCAGCCCCTCACCGCTACCACCAGCAATGTCCTGGTAACGGTGTTGAATGAGCGGCGCCGCGAACTGATGGCCCGTGATTTCCGCTGGTATGACCTGAAACGCCTGAATAAGGAGGCCGGCCTGGCCACTACGGTGTCCCATCATTATAAAGGACAGGTCATCACGCTGGAACCGAACAGCAATGCTTATGTGTTTCCCATCGCAAACAAAGTCATTCAACAAAACCCGGAAATCGTGCAAAACCCACGGTAACCACCACAACGCTTATCGTTTAACAACAACAACAACATGAAACGACAGATGTCATTTTTTGCTGTAGTACTGCTGTGCGCCACCATTGGCGCAGGCAGTTCCTCAGTAGCCCAGCGTAAGAAAAAACACGACGCCAAAGCCACTCCTTCCGCCGAGAAGAGCGCTACCGACTCCACCACCGCCAAGAAGGAGAAGGATGATAAAACCAAGTTAAAGAAGTACGAAGAGGTGATCACCAAAGACGTAGAGACTTCCAAAGGTTTTATCACCGTGCACAAAAAGGAAGACAAGTACTGGTTTGAGATACCCTTCTCCATCATGGGCCGCGATCTGCTGAATGTAAGCCGTATTGCCAAAGCCTCCGTGGATATGCGCAACGGCTCCTTTGGCATGGCCGGCGATGAAATCGGCGAAGCCGTGTACAGCTTTGAAAAAGGCCCGGGCAATAAACTGTACCTGAAGCGCATGTCGTTTTCAGAATACAGTGGGGACAGCACCAAGGCCATGTTTGCCGGTGTACAGAAGAACAATGTGCAACCCCTGGCGGCTGCATTCCCCATCGTGGCGTACAACAAAGATTCTTCCGCTGCCGTAATTGAAGTAACAGACTGGCTGAATGCCGATAACGATGTGCTGTACTTCCACAATGAAAAACTGAAGCAGCGCGCCGGTGTGGCCGGCCAGCTGGCAGACCGCAGCTATATCAAATATGTGCACACGTTCTCCAAAAACCTGGAAGTGCGTGCGCTGAAAACATATTCCGCCGGTCTCAATCCTGCTTATCCTTACTACTCCCTGGAGCTGAATGCCTCCTTTGTGCTCCTGCCGGAAAAGCCCATGCAGGGCCGCCTGCGAGACGACCGCGTAGGTTACTTTGCCACGGGCTTCAAAGATTTTGATGCTAACCCGCAAGGCGTAAAAGAGATCGTATATGCAGTGCGCTGGCGGCTGGAGCCCAAGCCGGAAGACGTGGAAAAATACAAGCGCGGTGAGCTGGTGGAGCCCCAGAAACCCATTATATTTTATATCGATCCTACCACGCCCAAGAAGTGGGTACCTTACCTGATTGCGGGTGTGAATGACTGGCAGAAGGCGTTTGAAAAAGCAGGCTTCAAAAACGCGATCTATGCCCGCGAAGCTCCATCCCCGCAGGAAGACAGCACCTGGAGCATTGATGACGCCACTCACTCAGCCATCGTGTACCGCCCGTCTGTGATTGCCAATGCAATGGGCCCCAATGTGGCCGATCCCCGCAGCGGTGAGATCATTGAGAGCCACATCTTCTGGTATCACAACGTAATGAAATTGCTGCACGACTGGTACCAGGTACAATGCGGCACCACCGATTCCCGCGCCCGTAAAAGAGAATTTGATGATGAACTGATGGGGCAACTGATCCGCTTTGTATCATCCCACGAAGTAGGCCATACGCTGGGCCTCATGCACAACTTTGGCGCATCTTCCAGCGTGCCGGTAGACAGCCTGCGTAATAAGAAATGGGTGGAAGCCCACGGCCACACGCCGTCTATCATGGACTATGCACGCTTTAACTACGTGGCGCAGCCGGAAGACAATATCGGCGAGGCCGGCCTTTTCCCCCGCATCAATGATTATGACACCTGGGCCGTCCAGTGGGGCTACACCTGGCGCCCGGAGTATAAGTCTTCTGCAGATGAGCAGCGGACGCTGACGAAGATCGTTACGGATAGCCTGAAGAACCCCCGCCTGCGTTTTGGCAGTGAGCTGTCGCCCTTTGATCCCCGTAACCAGAATGAAGACCTGGGCGATGATGCCGTGAAGGCCAGCGGCTACGGTATTAAAAACCTCCAGCGCATTATCACGCAGATAGCCGCATGGGATGTTGATTCTACCGACGATGCGGAACAGGTGAAAGAACCCTACAGCGCAGTACTGTCACAGTACCAGTTGTACATGGGACATGTGCTGAAGATTGTTGGGGGGGTGTACTCCACGCCGAAGATCGGTGCAGAACCGGGCCCCGTGGATGTATATGTGCCCAGGGCCAAACAGAAAGCAGCGTTGGACTTCATCAACAAACAATTCTTCAACACCCCGCTGTGGCTGAATGAGAAGAGCATGGCCACCCGTTTTGCCAACTTCAATTTCATGATTGAATTTACAGAGATGCAGACCGGGATGATCAATGCACTGGTGGGCCGCAACAGGATCAGCCTCCTCATGGAAGCGGAATATGCGGACCGGGCTAACTATGGCGCTACAGAATACCTGGCAGACCTGAACAAGATGATCTTTGCGGAAGAACATGCCGGTAAGAACGTGGACGTATACCGCCGCAACCTGCAGAAGTTCTTCGTGTTCCGCATGTTGGAACAGGCCTTTGCCAAGGATGACCAGTACCAGATCCTGGGCCCTATCGCGTACCATCCTGCATTTTCAGACTTCCAGATCATGATCCGTGATGAGCTGAAAGCAGAGCAGGCCATGTTCCGCCAGCAGTTGAAAAATCCTGCCCTGGATAAAATGACCAAAGCGCACCTGCGTGACCTGGATGACAAGATCACCCGCGGGTTTGCGATCAAATAGTTGTTAAAGGCTATCCTGTGTAACCCTGGTATTTTAAATGTTGATCGTAACTAACTTTGAATCCCCGCTGGTCTTCACCGGCGGGGTATTTTTTAGTGCCGGTTGTAAATGCAGAACGGCTGCACCTTCCGCGGAAGCTGCAGCCGTTTTTTTTATACTTGTTTTTCCTGCTTATGCACCAAACACTTCCAGCGCTTTGGCAATGCGGGCAATGGTTTGCTCGCGGCCAATGGTAGCAGCGATCACGAACACCGGCGGGCCAAATTTGCCACTGGTGAGCATGATGCGGAAGGGCAGTTGCAGGTCACCCATTTTGAGGTTCTTTTCCGCGGCCAGGGCCTTAAAGCTTTCTTCCAGTGCAGAGGCGCTGAAATCATGCTGGGAGGCCAGTTGCAGGTTCCAGGCGTCGAAGAACTGTTGTTTGTCTGCATTCCATTTGGGCTTCACCGCACCTTCATCATAGCTGGCGGGTGCTTCAAAGAAGAAGAAGCCATGGTCCCAGATCTCGTTGATAAACTGGCAGCGCTCTTTTACCAAACCCGCCACTGTGGCTACGTATGAAGGATCTGCCACGATGCCTTTTGCTTCCAGTACGGGGGCAAAAAGGCCGGCCAGTTTTTCATTATCCGTGCGGACAATGTATTCATGGTTGAACCATTTGGCTTTATCAAAATCAAACTTAGCACCGCCCTTGTGCACACGGTCCATGGAAAAGCGGGCAATGAGTTCTTCCATACTGAAGATCTCCTGGCCGCTGCCATCATTCCAGCCCAGCATGGCCAGCATGTTTACAAAAGCCTCCGGCAGGAAGCCGCGTTCGCGGAAGCCGGTGGTCAGTTCGCCGGTCTTGGGATCGGTCCAGTTCATGGCAAACACGGGGAAGCCCAGGCGGTCTCCGTCACGCTTGCTCAGTTTACCATTGCCATCGGGCTTCAGGATCAGGGGCAGGTGGGCCCATTGTGGCATATGCGCTTCCCAGCCCAGGTATTTCCAGAGCAGGATGTGCACCGGGGCGGAGGGCAGCCATTCTTCCCCGCGGAAGGCGTGGCTGATCTTCATCAGGTAATCATCCACCACCACGGCCAGGTGATAGGTGGGCATACCGTCTGCCTTGAGCAGCACCTTATCATCTACGCTGCTGGTATTGAAAGTAACCTCCCCACGGATCATATCAGTGAAACGCAGGTCTTCATCTGCCGGCATGTTAATGCGGATCACGTGCGGGGTACCGGCAGCCAGCAGGGCGGTTACTTCATCCTGGGAAAGGCTGTGGGAATTGCGCATGTGATGGCGCATTTTGATATTGTATTGGGGGGATGGATTTTCCGGTGTTTTAAAACGTTCGCGCATGGCCTCCAGCTCCTGCGGGGTATCAAAAGCGTAGTAGGCATGGCCCTGTGCTACCAGCTGTTCTGCATACTGGCGGTACAGGGGCTTGCGCTCACTCTGGCGGTAGGGGCCGTATTCACCACCGGCTTCGCTACCTTCATCGGGCAAAAGGCCGCACCAGCGCAGGCATTCCAGGATATATTCTTCCGCGCCGGGCACGTAGCGGGTTTGATCAGTATCTTCAATACGCAGCACAAAAGTGCCATGGTGGTGGCGGGCAAACAGGTAGTTGAACAATACCGTGCGAACGCCACCCAGGTGTAAACCACCGGTAGGACTGGGTGCAAAACGCACCCTAACTTTTCTCTGTTCCATAGGTAACAAAGGTATACTTTTGAAGATAATTGTCCATTATGTTCTACCTGACCAAGACGCCGGCCCTCGTGAAGGCCCTTTACAAAAGCTGCACCTGGAGCCTTTCCCCGGCCGCCAATGCCGTGTACCTCACGTTTGACGACGGCCCCCATCCTACGGCCACCCCTTTTGTGCTGGACCAGCTGAAGGCCCACGGGGCCAAGGGTACTTTCTTTTGCATTGGAAAAAATGTGCAGGCCTACCCGGAGATCTACCAGCGCATCCTGGAAGAAGGCCATGCGGTGGGCAACCATACGCATAACCACCTCAATGGCTGGAAAACCGGCACAGGCAAGTATTTAGAAGACGTAATGGAAGCACGCCGGTACATCCAGGGGCCCCTCTTCCGGCCACCGTATGGGCGCATTACGCCTTTCCAGGTAAAGCAGATCAAAGAACGTATACCAGGGGCCCAGATCATTATGTGGGACGTGCTGAGCGGGGATTTTGATACGGAAATAGGCGGGGATGCCTGCGTGGAGAATGTAGTGTTCAAGGCAAAGCCAGGCTCCATCATCGTATTCCACGACAGTACCAAGGCCTGGGACCGCATGTCTTATGCCCTGCCGCGGGTGCTGGCATTCTGCGAAAAACAAAAATGGGAGATGAAAGCCATCCCTGCTACAAGTTGAACCAAAGGCGATGCATAGCCGGTAATAGCGCGATATGAGCCCGCTGTTCCATTGTTCAGTGATAAAAAGGAAAGGGGGCCGGCGCTAAATGTGAGCCGGCCCCCTTTGCATATGTTTAAACCAATCGCTGCTTAGAGCTTGATCATCTTCGTATAATTACCCACCACTACCGTGGCACTGTCATCGCAGATTCCATTGCCGTAATCAATGGTGCCGGTGAGCTTGCCGCGTACCACGGTAGCTTTGCCTTTACCGATCCAGCGGCAATCCCAGGCTTTCACCAGGGTGTCTGTTACAGTGATAGCGGCGCTATCGCCGGTGGGATATTTCAGGGCCGCAAAGCCAATGCCTTTGAAGCCGTCTGTATCAACGATGAGGGTCTTGTTGCTGTTGTAGGTATAAGTGGTGGTGTCACCTACGGTTACCGTGCCGCTGATCACCTGGGTGTATTTAAGTGCACTGGTGAGGTTGCCGCTGGTCAGGGTTTCTGTACCCACCAGTTTAACGCCGTCCACGGTATAGTTAGTGGAGGTGATGGTCACCGTATTATTAGCCACCAGGAAGGGATGCGGCAAAGTGATGATCAGCTGGCCGGAGCGTTTTTTACCATCCAGGCCAATGCTGCCATTTTTGAAATCCAGGGTTACGGTTTTAGGCCAGGTATTGTCTACCGGTGTATAGCTGATTTCAAAGCCATATTGCACGCTGGGCTCCTGGCTGGCGGTGCTGGTCCGGGCTTCCGTCATATCTTTGGTACCATTGAAACTTACTTCAAACACATCGCTGAAGCCGGCTGATGCAGCAGATTCATTACTGATGGAAGCAATGGCGTTGTTGGTTGCTACCACGTTGGAAGTGGAGTTGGCGTCGTTGTTATTTTTCTTACAGGCGAAGAAAACAGTTATGGTGGCCAGGCTCAGGGCAGCAGTAGCCACAACGCGATTGGTGCTGAAATAAGTTTTCATAGAAATAGTTGAAGATGTTAGGTTGTTTTCAATAAGGTTACCTTTGTAGGATATAGTAGACAAATATATATAAAATAAGTTTAATCTTATTCAGAAATATTTTATGAATTGGACCGATACCCATACGCACCTGTATAGTGACAGCTTTAACACTGACCGGGAGGCTATGATTACCAGGGCTATAGATGCAGGAGTGGGCACCTTGTTGCTGCCCAATGTGGATGAAACCACCATTGACGGCATGCTGGCGCTGGAAACGCAGTTTCCCGGGCACTGCTTCCCGATGATGGGCGTGCATCCCTGCCATGTGAACGGGAACGTGGAAAATGTGCTGGCGCTGATCCGTGACTGGTTTTCCCGCCGCACGTTCGTGGGCGTGGGGGAAATAGGGCTGGATTTTTACTGGGACACTACCTTCCGGGAGCAGCAGCACCACGCATTCCGGGAGCAACTGAAACTGGCCAAACAGTACCGGGTACCGGTATCTATCCACAGCCGCAGTGCTACACCGGAGGCGATTGCCGATGTAAAGGCGCTGCAGGATGGCACGCTGAGCGGCGTGTTCCACTGTTTTTCCGGCACACTGGAAGAAGCAAAGGAAATCATTGACCTGGGCTTTTACCTGGGAATAGGCGGTGTGCTCACATTTAAGAAATCCGGGTTGGATAAGATCGTGGAGCAGGTAGGCATAGAACACCTGGTGCTGGAAACAGATGCGCCCTACCTGGCGCCGGTGCCTTACCGTGGCAAGCGCAATGAAAGTGCCTATATTCCCTTGATAGGCCAATGCCTTGCAGATATAAAAAATCTAAAAATTGAAGAGGTAGCGGAAATAACGAGCAGTAATGCCTGCAAATTATTCAAAATGCACTAATCATTTAGGGGGTACCTTTGCGTACAATTTCCACCGCTAAGGATGACTAAGATTTTGATCATTTACACGGGAGGAACGGTTGGTATGATCTACGATGACAAGACCAAATCGCTCCGCCCGATAGGGTTTAACGAGATAAGGAACAATTTGCCGGAACTGTACCGGATGGGAATAGATTTTTATGTGTACACCTTTAACCCGCCCATTGATTCATCGGACATGCAGCCGGAGATCTGGGTGGAACTGGCCAGCATTATCGAAGACCGCTACGACCGCTATGATGGATTTGTGATCCTCCACGGGTCAGACACCATGGCGTTTACCGCTTCCGCGCTCAGCTTTATGCTGCAACATCTTTCCAAACCTGTAATACTTACCGGCTCCCAGCTGCCCATTGGCAAGATCCGCACGGATGCCAAGGAAAATATCATCACGGCCATGGAGATTGCCGCCACCCGGCACAATGGCCACGCCATGGTGCCAGAAGTGTGCATCTATTTCGACTTCTCCCTCTTCCGCGGCAACCGCTCCAAGAAGTATAATGCAGAGAAGTTTGAAGCCTTTTACTCCATGAACTACCCGCCCCTGGCCGAAGCGGGCATTGACATCAAATACAAATCCGCCTTCATGCAGCCCGTGCCCACGGAGCCGCTGGTAGTACATAAGAACCTGGAAACGAACATCACGGTGCTGAAACTGTTTCCCGGTATCACCCGCAAGTCTGTGGAGGCCATATTGAGTGTGCCCGGCCTGAAAGGCGTGATCATGGAGACCTTTGGCAGTGGCAATGCCAATACACAGCCCTGGTTCATTGAGTGCATCCGCAAGGCCATAGAGCGGGGTGCCACGGTGGTGGACATTACCCAATGCGATGGTGGCTCCGTGGAGTTGGGCAAGTATGAGACCAGCCGGGAACTGAAACGGATGGGGGTCGTGAGCGGCCATGATATGACCTTTGAGGCGGCTATCACCAAACTCATGTTCGTTCTGGGCCAGGAAAACCTGACGCAGGACCAGGTGCGGGAAATGATAGAACGGCCACTGTGCGGTGAATTGACGCCGATAGAAATAAACGAGGAGTAATTTCTGCAATAATATTTGGAGAATAGGGGCAAATCGCTATCTTTGCAGCCCATTAAGAAACTTTCAACCTGGAGACGTGTCCGAGTGGTTGAAGGAGCACGCCTGGAAAGTGTGTATACGGGAAACCGTATCGCGAGTTCGAATCTCGCCGTCTCCGCTGAACAAAAACGCCTTTGAGTCTTGGACTCGAAGGCGTTTTTTGCATTTAAAGAATTGTGGAATTATTATGCTATAGACATTCCACGTAAATCTTCAGGCATTGCGAACAGTAATGATTGATCTAAGGGCATTCCGGTTTTAACGCATCGAATTTCCCTTCCCATTCCTTTTTAAGCGTAGTCTTTAGGTCATTAAGATGGCCCGGAGTTATTTTGGTGTTAGCGCTTTAAGTGGTTTATTTTTCAAAACCGGTCTCAAAGCCTGGCGGGTTATCAATCAATGGTTCATTGGCAGCCCGTTTCGTAAAGCTGATCTCCTGCACTCCCGTCGCGTTTCCTGTTTTCAAGATCAGCGCCGTGTTATTGGTACCTGAGTAATATTTCATCTCAAAATTATAGACCTTCCTTTCCTGCTTATAGTCGGTTAAGCCGCTTACAAAAGGGCCCCATTCTTTGGTGCTGCTTGTCTTTTTCCACCATCCGCCTTTAGCTTGTTTCGGCGTAAAACTGATCTGGCTGCCATTTATGGAGTAAGTCCCTACTTCATAAATGAATAAGATATTTTTCGCTCCGTAAACCATCCAGCTCTTGGCACGATAAATATAAGTTCCATCTTCTTTTAAAAGATATTCGCTTCTTGAATAGCCGGCGGTATATTGAGGAAAGCCATTGGAATACCCGCTCGTTTCCAGCAAATTGTATGACCATAATCCAACGACAGCATTTCCATTGCCCTTAGCTGCCAGGGAAGTATGGTTAGTATTGGAAGATCCGGGATGATCAGCAGCCGCTATATCCAATGAACCAAGCATGGTTTGATACGCTTTCAAATAGGGCATGGCGGTTGCATTGCACAGTATCGCCACGCAAACCTTCTTGTTGCTATACACCGTAAGCATACTTGCTACGTTGGCGCCATTGTACTGCCATACGCCGTTGCCGCTCATTGCCGTCCAGCCGCTTTCAGACGTTGGTTCCGTTTTATCGGGCGCTGAAATGGCTCTGCCGTTTGCAACCAGTTCATTCCAGTCCTTGTCAAAATCGCTTTGTATATCACCCTCACTGCTGCGGTGCTGGTAAATAGCTATCTGTGCCCAGTTGCCACCATCAATGCGGGAATAAGAGATATTGCCATCTCCGGCTTTCCCTGTCCAGTTTTGAGGAGCGGTATAGGTAACAATATCAAAGGACTGCTTTTGGGCAAATCCCGGGCAGCTCATTGTTATTACCAGGATAAACAGGAGCCTATTTTTTATTGATCTCATCTCTTTTGCGGTTTCAATAATAATTATCTACTGTTACAGAAATGGTATTGTTGCTTAAATTCTGATCGCCGGTTTTATTGAGTGGATCTATCTTAATGGTGTAAATTCTATGCGGCCCAAGCCCTACAATACCGGGTTGCCAAACCACATTATCAAATGCCATGGCATAGGCGGCCTCACCGGGTTTAAGGACAGGATTGGTATTGATAGTAAAAACCCAACCGGCATTAGGATCTCTGCTGGTAACAGCAAGTACAAAAGTTTTACCCGACAGGTAACTATTGAGCAACTTCAGGTTCCTTCCATTTTCCTGCCACCCGGAGGGGAGTTCTGTTTCCAGGTCAAAGGGAATGTTCATCGGGTAAGAATTTTCTCCGAAACCAGGATCAGATGCAGACACCGAAGTGCTCAAAGCATTGGGAGAACCGTGTGCGTAATAAGACAGGAGATTCAGGTCAATATCGGTGGTTCCTGCATTAACTATTCTGCATTTAAGTGTGTAGCGCTTAAGCAAGGGGTCATACGATATCTGAAACTGATCAATCGCCAGGTCTTTTGTGAAAGGCTGGTTAGCCACAATGGTGGCTACGTTTAGTTTTATTGGCTTTATCGATATAACCTTTGGATCTGTTTGTGATACCTTCGGGCCTGTTATCACTGTAGGAGCGATTTGACCTTTGGTTTGCATATCACTTTTTCTCTGTGCATGTACGGTCATTACCCCGGCAATGAATAGTATGAAGAAGCATATTTTTTTCATTTTATGTGATTTTATATAGTAAAAATAGAGCGGTGCCGGAGCCCGGGCAATCGTTAAAAAGATGATTTTCCAGGTGGCTGCTATGTCGTGGCGGCTAAAAATGTTTATCCTGCCAGGTGCAGTACGGTTGTTTTTTGTTGCATTTAATTTGCTGAAACCGGCTCATTAGGCTTCACGGCAACACTGTCCGTAGCAGGAGCCACCGCAGGTTCAGGATCAGCAGGCTTTTTCTTCTTCTTTTTGAAAAGGGTTTTTATCTTTTCCCCGGTTGCCCCTATTGCCTTGTCCGTTACATTGTCCGAAGTTTTGTTCACCGCTTCGTTCACCACTTTATCGGCAGCCCTGTCAGTTGAGCTATTGACGGCTGTAGTGGCTTTTGTTTTGATTTTAGGCAACAACTGTGCATGCGCCATGCTACCCGTAAAGAGTATCATACATAACACGAAAACTGCTTTTTTCATTTATAAAATGTATTAATAGTTATAGAATAGCACCATCTTCATCGCGTAATTTGTTATTACAGTAATTCCCTGTAAAAGCCGTCACTTGTCATTTAGCAACGGCAGTGGGCTGAGGTCAGAAACTGGTCCATGCAGCTCCCACAGCTGTATCCCATCCAGACTTGCCGGTAACCGTTGTGTTGCCTTTTGCATCTGTACTATAATAGATCCAGCCAATGCGGATTGCTTTCAGTTTTATCTTGGTGGTATTGCTTGCAGGGATGTCTGTGCAGCTTTCTACGATCAGGTTTTCCAGTATTACCTGGCGGGATACGACGGGTAAATTATTACCAACCCTGCTCGTTACGGAAATATCCAACCTGGACAAAGGAAATGTTTGCAGCGATTGGGTGGTTATTTTTCCCGTGGCAGCCGCGATAGGAGCACTTCCGGGGTTTGCGATGTTTTTTATAATGGGCTTTGCAGCAATGGATGGTTTGGGCTGTGTGGCGGTGGTCATCATATTCCTGAAGTCAGCCACATAAGCAGCCGTAGGCACTTCAATTTCTATGGTCGCGGTATGATCAGATCCCCCGGTATAGTTGGTAATGATCAGTTGGTCCTCGTATCGCTTCATTGTAGAGGTGCCTTTAAGGCGGCTTCCATCGCCTTTGACCGCCTTGCCATAAATGGTTATGGACTGGGCAAACAGCGTAGTGGATATTGCCATCAACGCAATTATCAAAGTTGTTTTCATTGCTGATTTTTTTACTGGGTAATAACTTAAATTAAAAGTAGCTTGGGAATACAGGTGGCGCAATCGTTAAAAAGGATGATTTATTATTTCAACATTTTTCTCAGCGCCTCAAAATCAAAATTCTTTTCAAAGGTTTTCAAAAGGTTTTTACCCCATTGATTTTCTTTTGCAATTTCATACCTGAATTGTATCTCGAATAATATTGGCTTTATGGGGTCGCTGGTATCTCTACTCCAATAAGCGGGATTCAAAACATACAGTGCGTAAATGTTTTCTTCTTCGTTGTCGTAAAATTTTCCGGTTTCTTTTAACCGGTCGTTTGCATCTTTGGTTTTGTTGCCACCCGCCTCTATGGCCTGCTGTTGTAGCCAATCTTCACTTTTTGTTGCGAGGAGTGCTTTTAGCTTCGCTTTTCTTGCTTCGTATATTTCAGCATACATCGCTGTATGGGCTTGCCGGGTTTGTCTTTTCTGGTTTGCGAAATCGCTTTTATCTGTGGCAATTTTATTTATCGGGTCTTCTATGGTAAAACTAAAATTGGCTTTTTCTAATTCAAGATACTCCGGCATGTCTTGCAAATATTGTTTGCGGGAAACGGCTGTCAATAATGGAATGCCCTGTTGGGTAATGAGGTAATGCCTGTCAATCCACTGGTAGGATCTTTCCGGATGCGAATCATATCTGCCCCGCTTAATCAGTTTTCCACGTAGCCATTTCCGTTGTTGAGTGTAAGGAAATCGGTATGGTCGTCTTTATAATTATCGGGACGTCCCTGCAACACGGTTTGCGTTGTAAAATATTTTGAAACCGCGCTCGGGCGTTTTGTCAATAACAACAGTTTGAGCGTGGCTGTTTTGCAAGGCTATACATGCAAAGAATACGGTAGCTATTTTTTCATTTCTATTTTCTTATTTATTACAAGGGCAGGGGGATATTTTTTAGCGCTTCGGTAGCTTCGAGACTATTTCAGGAAACCACTGCCGAAACTTGTGAAGCCAGGGCCTGCGGCGTTGAATCCGCCGCTTACACTTACCGTCACTGAACCTAAATCCACAGAAGCGCCCCCGCCATAAGGGCCGCTGATGCCAGCCCCAGCCGCCCCTTGCACGGTGAGGTCAACAGGCGTCATATTGCCATCAAATTTGATCGTAGTTTCTACGGAAGCGCCGATTTTACCACCCAGGTTTTTGGTGATCTCAAATTCTTTGTCTTTACCGGCTTTGGCAGACAGGCTATGCCCTGTGGTTTCCCAGGTTACCGGATCAATGCTCCGGTTATAAGTAAATTCACCCGCCTTTAGATCTGCATAGATGGTGAATCCCTCACAATTCATTTTACCTGCAACTACTTTGGCATCAAACCCAAAATCCACTTCGCAATGTTCTCTTTCCCATTCCTGGATTTTCCCTTTTGTTTTGAAGTCCTGTTTTAAATAGTCACCGCAGGGCTGGGATAAGCCGCCGTCCACATACACCGGAAAAAGAGAACGGAAACTATTTAAGTTGTTGAGGTAGCTGATATAGGCTGCATAATTTACGGCCGTCGGGTCTTGTATGGGCTGCAAGGCTATGGTATTCCAGAAAAGATATTCCTGTAAACGCTGGTTCATCAGGTCTTCCATGTTACGGACATACTGATTGTTGATTTCAGCCGATTTTTTCAGCCAGGCATTTTGCCTTTCGGTTTTTAACTGGCAGAGCTCTTTGTCAATTTGCATGGTCCGTATATTGGCAGCGCCCTTCCCTTCCCCGTCATCCAGTTTGCTTTTTTCATTTACAAGAGCGGCTATTTTATTGTCATAATCCGTTTTCAATGATTGCTTCAGCTCAGTTACCCTTTGCAATCTGCCCGCGATTTCTTTGTTCATGCGGCTGATGTAGGAAACACTGTACTGCGGGTTGTCAATAGCGTTGAGCATAAAAGCTGCATGTGCCGTAAACGGAATAGTAAGCCCGGCTTTCATATCCCGCACCATTTTGGCAGCGCCTGGTTTACCTGCGTTCTCGGAGATCTGCTTTACCTGTGCCATCCGTTTATTCATGTTTTCCATCATTTGCTTTTCACCGTCCTTCTCAAATTCCTTACGGGCTTTCCCGGCAGCATTTATGGTAGCGTCCAGGTCTAGAAAGAACTTGTTGATATCGGCATATGTGGCCACCGCAGCCTCATAACTGTCTGGGATTTCAGGTACTATAAAGCGTTTGGTGATGCTATGGTCCTTATAGAATTGTTTAAAATTGTTATGGATGGATAGGTACATGCCGGACTTGTCTGCATTGGGCAATGCCTGCTGCAACAGGTTTATATTTTCGGCGGTGGCACCTCCGTGAGCAATGGCTTTTTCCAGGTAGCCTGCACAGGCGGCGCTATTGCCGTGTTGCTGCGCGATAAGCGCCAATGAGCGGTATGCTTCTGCATTGGCAGAATCTTTTGCTATTGCGGCAGTTAAAAATGGTTTTGCTTTCTCTACATTGCCCAGGCTGAGCCAGGCCTGGCCTGTATTATTGGCGATAGTACCGCTGTTAGGCAATAATTTTTGCGCATACAGCAGTATGGGCAGCGACTTGTGCGCGTAGCCGGAAATAGTGAGCAGGCTGCCCAGGTTATTGAGGGAAACCATATCGTCGCTATTGGTAATGCAGGCGTTCAATAAAAGATAAAGGGCTTTATCCAGTTCATTGTGTGCCCAGAATACCATGGCATATTTACCGGTAGTTTCGCCTTTGTTCAACAGGTTTTTTACCGCGTTTTTACTTTCGGGTTTTATGAGTTTATCTGCTTCTGCAAAGATGGGAGACAGGTAAGCCGTAAGTTGTGCCTTGCTTTGGGGAGCGGCTGCAATCTTAAAGGCAGCAACTTTATCAGGAATAATTTCGGGGTCGGTACTGCGTTGCATAATACCCGTGTTTCCTCTTGCATTGTAGTCCATCCCCTGCTGGGCATTTTGCATCGCTTTGGTGCCGCCCATTTTTCCCATCATATCCTCGAAATTTTTCCGCGCCTCGGGGCTCATGGCAGCCTTTATGGAATCTAATTCCTTTTGGGCCGCCACCATTTTTTTCCTGTCGGCTTCATATTGCTCTTTAGAAGGCTTTTGTGCCACTGTAAATGCCGGAATAATGATGGCTACTACCAGGAACAACGTTTTTTTCATTTTGGGATTTTTCAATAAAAATAGCCCGGTGGACGGGCGGTTCTTATCGTTAAAAAAGATGATTTTTTGTCGGGGACGCGAATGGAGTATGCCATTTTCCAGTGCCCGATGCATGCTGTGGCTCTTTACCAGGCTATAAAAAATCATTAAAAAGAATGAGAGGAAAAATATACCTTCAATAGTATTTTGCAACTGTTAAATTCCCAATTCCCCCAATGCCTAAAAGATTATTTATACTATTGATTTGCCTGGCCGGCATAGCCACCCCGGCAAATTCTCAGGATGTAGATAAAAAGGACAGCTTGCTGAAAGTGTTAGCTACTGCAAAGGAGGACACCATGAAGGTGTCTGCATACCTTGAAATTGGGAACCTTTATGAATTGGATGATTTTCATGCGGCCGGATCCTACTATTGGAAAGCCTATCAGCTTAGTAAGAAGTTGAACTACAAAGGTGGGGAGTTGAAATTTATTTCGAACTACACTTATCTTTTAAATGTCAATGGGCAATTTGATAGTTCGCTGCTGCTCAATAAACAGGCTATTCAGATAGCCAAATCGTTGAACGATAATGTAGCCCTTGCCAAATCATGGGCCAATACCGGGAATACCTTTCAATACATGGATGAATATGATAGTGCCGTGTATTGTTACGAAGTTTCCATTAAGCTTTTTGAATCATCAGGCGATGTAGTAAAGATGGCCAGGATACAGGATGTGCTTCAAAATGCTTACATGAAGCTGGGCCAAAGCGACAAGGCATTGAAATTTGGAAAGGCTGCGGTTAGTATCTTACGCACTACTGATGATCTACCCTCATTGGGGCAGGCATTGTTAAATACGGCAAATAGTTTTCAGTCCGTGGGGCAAACTGATTCTGCATTGACCTATTACGATGAAGCGTTGGCTATTTCCCGTAAAATAAATTATAAAAGACTGGAAGCACTCAGTTTGCTGGATATTGGCAATATTCATTTTCATCAGTATAATGCCGATAGTATGAAGCTGTACTATCAAAAATCTCTTGGGATCTTTGAGCAATTGGGCGACTTTGAAGGAGAATCCAATGCGCTGAGGGGTATAGCTCATTCTTACTTGCTGAAAAAGGATTTTGTAGCCGCGAGAAACAATATCGAAAAGGCCCTGGTAATTTCGGACAGCCTTGAATTGCTCTCTGAAAAGTACGAGAACCTGAAAAGCTTATCCAGTGTGTTGTATGCGACGCATGATATCGCAGGAGCCGAGCGTTGTTTGGACAGCGCCCAGGTGATCGAAGACAAATTTAGAGGCGATGAGATCCAAAAGAAAACGTTAAGCATTGAGAAGAGATTTGAAACCGAGAAAAAGGAAGCCCGGATCAAACTGCAACAAATACAGCTAAAACGAAGGACAGCCGTTATTTATTTTTTAATAGCAGGTGCAGTAGCGTTGCTGGTGATCCTTCTTTTATCTTACCGGAATTACTACCATCGTAAAAAATTGCAGCAGGCAAAAATTGATGAGCTGGAGGCGGAGAAGCAACTCACTGCTACAGAAGCTGTGCTGAAAGGCGAAGCGCAGGAACGCACCCGCCTGGCCAAAGACCTGCATGATGGACTGGGCGGAATGCTCAGTGGTATAAAACATTCATTGGGTAATATGAAAGAAAATCTGATCATGACACCTGATAATGCACAGGCGTTCGAAAGAAGCATAGATATGCTTGACAGCAGCATTAAAGAGATGCGGCGTGTGGCGCATAATATGATGCCTGAAATGCTGTTGAAATATGGATTGGATACCGCCTTAAAGGAATTTTGTAATGACGTTACCCGCAGCGGAGCCGTCCATGCGCATTATCAATCACTGGGTTTGACTAATAGCCTGTTCGATCAAACAACAGCTGTTACAGTGTACCGCATTGTACAGGAATTGGTGAATAACGCCATTAAACATGCTGCAGCTAAAAATATTTTGGTACAAGTGCATCAATCCGCAGCAGAAAAATTGTTGACCATTACAGTGGAAGATGATGGCAAAGGGTTTGATACAGCGGTCCTGCAACAAGCGGCCGGCATGGGCTGGAAAAATATTCAAAGCCGGGTAGACTTTCTAAAGGGAAAATTAGACATCCGGTCTTCGCCGGGGAATGGCACATCTGCTTTAATTGAGATCGCTGTTTAACTTATACGCATGAAAACAAGGGTGTTTATAGTAGATGATCATTACATGGTAATAGAGGGCATCCGTTCCTTACTGCAAAATGAGAAGGATATCGAGTGGATGGGGCATGCTATGAATGCCGCATCCTGCCATGCCTTTTTAAAGCAACAGCAACCAGACGTTATACTGATGGATGTGAACCTGCCGGACGTGAGTGGCATTGAGCTCTGCAAAGAGGTCAGGCATCTTTTCCCATCTGTTTTTGTACTTGGCCTCAGCACATTTAACCAGCGGCCTGTTATTCAGAATATGATAGACAACGGGGCTTCCGGTTATATATTGAAAAACGCGACAAAAGAGGAGCTGCTGGAAGCAATAGATGCAGTGATGAAGGGAAGGAGTTTTTTGAGCTTTGATGCCGCGCTTTCCATGAAAGATTCAAACGATAAGCTTCCCCTGATCACCCGGCGCGAAAAGGAAATATTGCAACTCATCGCTGAAGGACTTACCAATGCTGAAGTTGGCGAAAAACTTTTTATCAGCATCGCTACGGTAAATACTCATCGCAAAAGCCTGCTGGAAAAGTTTGGGGCAAAAAATACCGCTGCATTAATCAGCAAGGCAAGTAAGCGCGGCATCCTGTAAGGATATGATCCGATTGCACGAGGTAATATCACACTGATCAAATGGTTTCTCAACGGCTCACCCCGCTGAAAAGATGCCTTTGCGGCCTTAGCCGTTTGTGCGCATATTGGCTTATTTTGCATGGTAAATAAACCCTCCCCATGCTCCAAAACCGCGTAGATCCATACGGCCACCTGATCCGCACGCCCGCCCGTGGCGCGTGGATGGGCAACCGCGGCCTCCTGCACAATGAGCACCAGCAAATACAACGCACCTTCAAACTCAAAGCATGGATCACCTGCGTACTGGAGTTTAAAGGCCGTAAACGCACCGTGATGGCGCCCCACCGCTACACAGAATTATTCTTCCCGGATGAAGCCACCGCCTTCTCCGCCGGCCACCGCCCCTGTTTTGAATGCCGGCGCGCCGATGCCCAACGCTTTAAGGCCGCCTGGCTGCAGGGCAATCCTGATGCGGGTTTCAATGAGCAAACCTCCATCAATCATATCGACAACTTACTGCACGCAGAACGCATCAATAAAAAAGGGGAAAAGGTAACGTATGATGCCGCAGCAGGTACATTGCCCGATGGTACATTTATCGTGTACAATGATCATCCGCATGTGATAGCCGGTGGTCAATTATATCCCTGGCACGCAACCGGCTATGGCACGGCAGTACCATTGCCCGCAGGGCACATGGTGACGGTGCTTACGCCCCGCTCCATTGTAAATGCATTTAACGCAGGCTACCACCCGCAGCGCCAGCTGCCTGCATAAGTACACGTCTGACGCTCTGTTATCCGCAGCTTCAACTACCTGTAATGAATACGCTGATCAATCCCAGTTTATCCGCGCGTTTAAAGAGTTTGCAGGCTGCACTCCCCGGCAAAAAAAAGACCGCCAATAGCAAACTATGGCGGCCGTTTTATATTGGGGCTCGAATCAATGAATGAACAGGCTATTAACGGTGGTGCCAGTGGTATGGCCACTGCCCGTCTTGGCATCATTGCCATCCGTAAGGTGTTCCCAATGCCCGGTGGGCACCCCGCTCACCACCAGCCACAGGTAAGTAGTACGGTGGTTTTTGGGGAGCTATTACCAACCGTAATTTTGAACAAGTTTATGGTTGGTCTCTAATTCCGTTTGAGGAATGGGAAACAGGTAATGCTTTGGCTGGAATACGCGGGTCTGGATGGTGACCACTTTGTAGAACACTGCCAGGCCGGCCTCTTTACTGTTAACGTCGTAGCCGGTGGCTTTGAGCTCTTCCGTGGTGGGGCGGGCGTTCAGGCCATGTACCGGTCCGTTATCCACGGTGGTGCCAATGAGCCAGCGGCGCACATCCCAGAAGCGGTGGGACTCAAAGGCAAATTCTACCCGGTTCTCATTTTGCACACGTGCCCGGAAGCCGATTAATGAATTGTCGTCTGCAAGCACCGGGAGGTCCGGCATATTCACCCGCTCCCTTACCTTGTTGATAGCCGCAAACGCATCTGCGGTAGGGCCCCCGTTATATTCATTAATGGCCTCTGCATAGATCAGGTACATTTCTGAAAGACGGATCACCGGATCATTGCGCTGGGCATCCGGAGAGGTCCAGTAATTAAGCATATCCACGTCCGGTGCGATCCACTTGCGCGGATTGTACCCGGAAACCGGGTAGGTGCCGGTGGATTTGGGCCAGCCCTGGGATTGCCCCCCGTTGTTGCCCCACCACGACATCCACACCGGCGTATTGGCCGTATGCCCTATGGCCCACTTGCTTCCCTGGAAGGTTACCGTGGCATAAAACCGCGGATCACGGTTTTTATACATGGTGGAAATGTTGTCAAAATGCACCGTTTCGCTGTAACCGTCCGCACCGAAAATATCGCCGGTCCAAAAATGCGTGGCATCATAACCGGAACCAGGCGCTTTGATGGGATAACCATTGTTCATTTCGTAAGCATCTACAAATTCCTGCAGGATGCTGTATTTGCCCCAGCCGGAGAACCATCCGCCGTAGGGCAGCAGTTCGTTTTCGATATTCTTGCTGTTAGCCTGCTGTTTGGCAACGATCACCTCATCCCAGTTACGGGTGTTGAATACCCGGGCATAGCTGTTGATAGGGTCGCCGGGAATGGTGTTGAGTTTATAGAGGTTGAGGCCTATTACTTTTTGCGCCTCATCGGCCGCTCTTTTCCATTTCCCTTTATCATAAGCCTGTGGGAAAAGGGATGTGCCGTCACTGTTCTTGATATCCTTGTACAGTGTGTTCCCATTGAAAAGCGGGCTGGCCGCATAAACGAGGGTGCGTGCAGCCACCGCCAGGGCTCCTCCTTGTGTAATACGGCCCAGGTCTCCGTCTGAATAAGACGTGGGCAATGTCTGTGCGGCTGATTCGCATTCTCCAACAATAAAATCAACCACGGAGTCCAGCGGGGCACGTGCCATCTGCATTTCACCGGACTCGGACACGTCATAAGAGCGGGTCACCACCGGGATGGCACCATAGCGGCGGAACATATCAAAATAGAACATCGCGCGCAGCACACGCGCCTCCGCTTTGTAGCGGGGGATCACTTTAGAATAGTAGTCCTGTTGGTTCTGAGGTACCGGCACTTTATCAATGTTTTCCAGGAACAGGTTACACTGGCGGATATTCTGGTAGCTGGAGGCCCAGATATCGTATGGATTGTTAGCGGCATTCCACGCGCCATTGTTATAATAGATGGGATAAAAGCCGGCTCCCCAATGGTGAAAACTTTCATCGGTGGCGGCGGTGATCTCGTCTGTCCAGCCACTGGCAAGGCAGCCAGGCATTTTAGAATACATATTGGCCAGCACACCGTTGGCATTGTTGATGTTGCCCCATACCTGGTCAGAGGTGACGAGTTCAGAGGGCACTACGTTCAAAAACTTTTTACAGGCGGGCAGTAACAAGCCTGCTCCAAGCGCCAGTGTGATGGTATATAGTTTTATTTTTTTCATCGTTGTTGTTTGGATGGATCACAGTTTATAAACCAAGGGTGAGGCCGAAGTTGAATACGCGCATCTGCGGGTAGTTGCCGGAATCGTTGGGTGTTTCGGGGTCAAAGATTTTGATCTTATCCCAGGTGTAGAGGTTCAACGCATTGGCAAACACACGCAGGCTGCGGATGCCGTAATGCCCCGAAAGCCTGTTGGGCAGCGTATAGCCCACTTCCAGGTTTTTTAAGCGCACATAGTTTGAGTTATACAGCCAGAGGGTGGAGTTCTGGTCATTGTTCTGGTTAGCGGCGTAAGAAAGGCGGGGGTATTTTGCATCCAGGTGTTCCGGTGTCCAGTAGTTGCCCTTGATGTCAGACAGTACGCCGGCGTCGCCGGAGAAGGGCCACATGCGCGGCCCGGTGAACCAGGTATTGCCGCCAAAGCCTCCCTGGAACAGTACACTGACGTCAAACCCTTTGAAATCACCACCCAGGGCCAGGCCCATGATCTGGTTGGGCGTTGCCCGCTTGCCCAGGTAAGTCTGGTCCATGGAATTAACCACTCCATCTTTGTTAATGTCTTCATACTTGATATCGCCCGGCTGTATCTGCCCAAAGGAAGACTGGTCAGGGCTTTTGTTGATGTCATCCTGTGAACTGAAAAAGCCCAGTGCCTTATAACCATACTGGTCGTCTATGGCGCGGCCGGTGTGGCGCTGGTAGGTATGACCCTCGTAAGAAGGTTCATCCATCCGGATGATCTTGTTGATATTGAAGGAATAGTTTCCCTTCACGAAATAGCCGAACCTGGCAAAGTGTTTCCGGTATTCCAGCGATACTTCAAAGCCCTTGTTCTTTACCTCACCAAGATTAACATAAGGCAGGTTCACAATACCGATCATGCTGGGGATGGTGCCCGGGGTGGCCAGGATGTTTTTCCGGTCTTCGTAAAACACGTCGCCGGTGAATGACAGGGCGCTTCCAAAAAATTCAGCGTCCAGGCCCAGGTTGTATTTGTTGGCCTTTTCCCAGGTTACCGCGGGGTTGCCGGTGCGGTCTTCCACGGTGCCGCCAAAATAAGAACCGTCATGATTGCGGCCAAACTGGTAGCCAGTTCCCGCCAGGCTCCAGGTACTCTGGTACAGGAAACGTTGTCCGCCAATTTTATCATTGCCCACAGTGCCCGCCGAAGCGCGCAGCTTCAGCAGGTTGATATTACGCACATGCTCTTTGAAATAAGGCTCCTCGCTGATCACGTAGCTGGCCGAGAAAGCGGGGAACAGGTCGTAGCGGCGGCCGGCGGGGAAATTCTCAGAACCGTTGTAACCAAAATTGATCTCGCCAAACAGCTTTGCCGCGTAATTGTACGTGAGGCGGCCTACAACGCCATTGTATTTGTAGGGCAGCCCGTTAATGGCGTCGCCGGAACCAATGGCATCAAAGAAGCTTTGTTGCTGGTACAGGGCCATCGCGGTGATCGCGTGTTTACCAAAGGTGCGCTCGTAGTTCAGGTAGGCTTCCACCTGGGTCCTGCGGTTACTGTTGGCTGCCACATCGTAGCTCAGGTTATTGGAACCGTCTGTGATCTTGGTGTAGGTGCCTTGTGAAAGGTCTGTAGCCTGGTCGTCGGCAATGGACCATTGGTAGGTGTAGTAAGACTTGGCCCTGGTTACGTTGCGGTAATTATAAGAGTCAAAAGACAGGCGCACACGGGTGCTCAGGCCTTTGGTGATCCAGGGCATATCCAGTTTTGCGCCGGTAGTAGCCTGCAGGGTATTTTCAAAATTGCGCTGGTAGCCGCCCTGGGTAAGCCTCCCAAAGGGGTTGTACGGCTTGGACGACTGGTAAGCCACACTACCATCGGGGTTCTGCATGGGATACAGGTAAGGCGGAATGGACTGCATGTCTGCAAACAATGCGGAGGCAGATACGTTGGGATAGTTGTTATCATAAATGATCTCTCCCAGGTTCAGTTCCATGGAAAGATCTTTGGTGATGTTCAGGTCAATATTGGTGCGGAAGTTATACTTGTTATTCAGCGCCTGGATATCGTAGTCAGACAAGTTAGCATACCGGTATAAGCCGCTCTGGCGCAGATAGGAAATGGAGGTGAAATAACGTACAAAGTTATTGCCGCCACTCACATTCAGGTTGCCGGAATACATGGGGGATGTTGGCTTCAGCAGGGTATGCAGCCAGTCTACGTTCGGGTACAGGTACTGGTAGGCCGGGTGGCTGCGGTCGCGGAACTTGTTCAGGTATTCATCTGTGTACATGGCATAGTTCTGCCCATCATTAATGAGTGCCTGTTTATACAGCGAAAGTGCATCATAAGAATCCAGGTATTGGGGCAGCCGTGTGGGCTCCTGGATACCATCCTGCAGGGTGAAATTGATCTGGGGCTTTGAATTGGTGCCCCGTTTAGTGGTTACCAGTATCACACCGTTGGCGCCACGCACCCCGTACACGGCGGTGGAGGAGGCGTCTTTGAGGATGGAAATGCTTTCCACTTCGTTGGCATCAATACCGGAAAAGGAGCGTTCCACGCCATCTACCAGGATGAGCGGGGACTGGCTGCCGGTGAAGGTGGCCATGCCACGTATCCAAAGCGCGGCACCATCGTAGCCCGGTTCCCCGCTGGTTTGCACTGTGACCAGGCCGGGCAGGCGGCCGGCAAGGGCATTGCTCAAATTGGCTACAGGACTTTGTTTCAGCTCCTTGGTGCCTACCGTGGCAATAGCCCCCGTTACGGAGATCTTTTTTTGCTTACCGTAGGCAACCACTACCACTTCGTTCATGTCACTGGCCGCGTCTTTAAGGACCACGGTAACATTACTGCCTAAAGGAAGTACCTGCGTCTGGAAGCCAATGAAGCTGACCTGCATGGCAGTGTCCTCTTTGCTGCGGCGCAGGCGGAACTCCCCGCTGTTATTGGTGTTGATCGCATGTTTACTACCCAGCAACTGGATAGTAGCCCCTGGGATGGGCAGGTATTTGTCTGTAACAACTTTGCCACTTACGTAGGCAGACGTGTCGATGGCAGCTTGCCGGGCATGCTGCGCGTGTGCAAAACAGCACATCAGCAGCAATAGCAATAAGGGAGGCAGTTTAGATAAGCGTTTATTCATGGTAGTTATTAAGGAAGGGTGATGATAATCTGTTTGAGGAACGCATACGGCAAAGGGAATCCTGCTCCTGCGAAAGCCTTTTCGCAGGAAATTTCATAATGTTGGACCGGCCATCATACAGGTTGCCCCGTGGCCTGCGAGTAAGCCTTCAAAAGGGTTTGTGCTACAAACCCTGAAGTATCTGGTTTTTTTAAAGGTTGTTTTCTACATACACCTGCTACACCTGGCACAAACAACCGGGATGCTGATTTTTTTCATCATTCTTTAGCCGGCGTTTTTTGGTGACGTTAAATTACTTGGAGAGAACTATTTCCAGTGCACAGATTCTGACTGATCTTTACCATTTTTTAACATGTCCTGATGACATTAAAATGGAATATTAAGGGAAAGGGGGCAGCAGCGGGTTATACCGGTACAGGTTAAAATCAGATAATTAATAGTTAGCATATGGTGATCCCGACGCCTGCATCATTCGTAATTTACGGGGCAAAATGTGTTGTAAGGTACCGTGAATGCCTGCATGGTTTTATTGCGCATGACTGAGCGGGCATCATTATTGTCACGGTTAAGAAGCATGGGTGGTATCTGAAGCTGGCGCCGTTATTCCACGGAACGTTTCACAATTGTGTTTGATGTACAGCAGCAGGTCATAATCGGTACAGGTTTGCAGGAAGTGCTGGGTGGGCCGGTATTCCCGCATGAAGCGGGCCAGGGAGTCGCCCTGCAGGTGGGTCACGTGTTCCACCATCTCTTCTGTAAAACGGTTGTCAATGTAGCGTTCTTTTTCATAGGCCAGCATCTTCTGCTGCAACTTATACTCCTTGGTCCATTTTTTACCGATCATAGATGCCAGCGTGGTGAGCCCGATGGATACGGAAGGCGCATCATAGGGGCTTTTGTATTGCCACAGCACATCTGAAATGCCGGGCCCGCGGTAGTTAAATTGTTTGGCAAATTCATCGCGCAGGGCCAGGGAATCTTTGTGGTAATTGCGCCCCTTCACCACAAACTCCCGGAGGCTGGACTGCAGCGGGTACAGGTATACCGGTAAGGTATCTGTAAAGTGGAGCGCCTGCATACGGAGGCGGCGGTGCTGGTAGCCAATGGCATACACCGTAATGGAATCCACCACTACACTCAGCACCAGGTGGAACACGCCGCGGCTATCCGTGCGGGAAACGCTGATGCCCTGCGAAACGAGGGCATCTTTTACCGGTACATTGGTCTGTGCATCCAGCACAATACCGGTAAGCTGCTGGGCCACAGCGGCAGCGGGAAGCAGGAGGATAAGCAGTAGCAGGAAAGATTTCATCGGGAAACAATGTTTCCTGAAATTAGGTCCCCATTTCTAAAACTAAAGTTAAAAAAGCAGCGCCGGCTGAGTGGCGCTGCTTTGTGTACACTGGCGGCCGCTGTGTGTGGCGGCGCGCAGTACTTTATTGATTAATACCGAAATACTCCCAGTCCTGTGCAGTGTCACGGGTGCAGGTCATGCTCTGTGTACCATTTTCAGAGGAAATGAATTTGCCGTTGTTACCACGGAATGCTACGCGGCCGGCACTATTCACCACCCAGTCAAATTTTTCCCAATCCTGCACCGTGGTGCGGTTGCAATTGATCGGGGCCGTGCCGTTCTCGCTGCTCACATACAGGCCGTTGCTACCGCGCAGGGCTATCTTACCGCCGCCGGCATCTACCACGGTAAAGTTTTCCCAGCTACCCAGGGTACTTACATTACAGATCATGGGCGCGGTGCCATTCTTGCTGCTCACATACAATCCATTGCTGCCTTTGAGCGTAATGGTCTGGCCGATGGGCGGGTTAGTGGGATGGGTAGTGCCCCCGGTTACCACATCATGGATGGCCGATACCAGGGAGTTAGCGCCGGTGCCTTCATCCCCGCTCAGTTCCCAGGCCATAATGCCGCCGGCGGTAGACATGGCCAGTGATGTTTTTGATTTAATAGTGGGAATGCCATTGTAACCGTAGGTCTGGAACACGTCTGCATTGGGACTGGCGCCCATGGCCAGCAATTCGTTGTAGTTCTTGGTGGCATAGTCATACCGGTTGTCACGTGCGTAGAAAGGCACGCCCAGGATGGCTTTGGAAGCCGGCAGGCCGCGGCCTATCCAGTAGTTGAGGCTTTGCACGGCCAGGTCGTACGTGGAATGCTGAAAATTGTTCTCGTCATAGGCCATGATCTGCAGGTAGTCTACCGCACTGAATACCGCATTGGTAATAGAGGTGCCTCCGTAGGCGATCACCGCTGCAGAGCAGAGGCGGCCTCCATTGTGCATGGCCGTGTAAAGCGCTGCCATCATCGTGGCAAAATTATTCGCCTCCGTGCCATCGCTGGGATATTCCCAGTCAATGTCCACTCCATCCAGGTTGTACTGGTTACAGAAGGTCACCATGTTGTTTACAAACGCGGTGCGCAGCGAAGCACTGGCCACAATGGTATGAAAGGCATCTCCGCCGCCACCGCCACCTACGGAGATCAGCACCTTCACGCCATTGGCGTGAGCGGAAGATACAAGGCTGGTCAGCTTGGCTGCATCTTCCACGGCCTGGTACCCGCCACTGGTGGTGGGAATGAGGAAAGCATAGTTGATATGCGTAAGCTTGGAAAACTGGATGGCGCTTACAGTGCCAGACCAGGTAGGCAGGTAGCCTATCACCTTGAAATCTGCTGCAGATACGGCTCTTGCGGCAGTGGCGGTTCTGGGATCAGTAACGAGGTCTTTCTTACAGGAAGCAAAGAAGAGCAGGGTGCAGAGCGCAACAAGCCAGCCTGCGGGTGTCATTTTTTTCATGCGGGTAAAAGTTGATGGTTAAGAAATGAAGAACAAATGCGTGGAATATGGAACGGAACTAAAGGGTAATACAAGGGCATCCCCGGCCCGTAAGCCGGCAGTAGCCACGTGTCAAAATAAAATGGAGGCGCAGCGGTACAGTACCCGCAGGTGGTAGCGCGTTAAAGTTCCAGGGCCTGTGTGTTACAGTCACAGGAGGCCGGCATTTGGTTACCGGGCAAACAGATACTTGCTAAAAATTACAATTGCGGAAATTGGTTGAATCTTCTTCACTTTCTTCTTTACAGGTGGTAGTGGGCTGCAAGTGAGAACCAGTCGGGCAACAACGGCGATATGGTAGGGTTGTGCGCAAGATGAATTTAACAACATTTTTCGAAATCCCGGTTACAAATTTTCGGCTACTTTTACACCGCATCATTGAAACCCTTTTTATGCATCCCTACCGCACTTTCCGCCGTTTTGAGTCTGAATCGGAAGCCGCTACCTTTGTACAGTTCCTGATGGCCAACGGTATTCCGGCCACCATGGAAACGGTACCGCCCATCCTGGACCGCACCCTCGTGGGGGAAGCGCCGGGTGCCAGGGTAGAGGTAAAAGTGCAGGGTTACCAGTTTATGGCTGCGCAGCGCCTGCTGCGGAACAGCGTGCAAATAACACTGGACGATATAGAACCCGATTATTACCTGTTCAGCTTTTCGGACAAGGAATTGCTGGACATTGTGCACCGCCCGGATGAATGGGGTGAGTATGACCAGGCCCTGGCCGTAGCTTTGCTGCGGGAGCATGGGATAGCCATCACGGAAGAACAGGTGGAGGCGGCGGAAGAAGCCCGGATAGCTGAACTGGCCAGGCCGCGCCCATTGACCAATACAACACTGGCAGGCATCTATTGCGTGGGCGCAGCCGGTTTTCTCATTTCATTCCTCGGCTTCTACCAGTTGTTGCATGGGCTCACACCCATTGCTCTCTTTGCAGGGCTGATGATGGCTACGCCGGCAGCAAGCGGTATTGCGTTCCTGAAAGGGCGCAGAACCCTGCCAGATGGTAGCAGTGCGTATATGTTTGATGAACGCACCCGCCGCCATGGCAGGATCATGATCATCGCATCCGTTGTAGCAGCAGTGATATTTGTGGGGCTTATAAAACTGGTACTGGTTAACCTTTAATGCTCTTCACCAATGCCTGCACAGCGCCGGCTATGGCCACAGGGTTCTTGCTGAAAATAGCCGCGCCCAGGGTAGCCGCCGCGGCGCTGATGTCTATCACCTGCTGCACCTTGGCCAACTGCTTGTAAGTCTCCGTCATTTGCCTGGAAATATCCTTGATCTGGTCCAGTGAGCCATCCACATCGTCCAATACGAAGATGGCCGATTGGGTGAACAGGTCTTCCGAATAATTCAGCAGCGTCCAGTGCAGGTCACTGAGTTGTTTGTTCTGGGCCTTGGTCAGTTTGCCGTAATTCTGGTAGCGGTAATCGCCCACTGCCTGGGCCATTCCCAGGAAATCATTGGCCAGTTCTGTGATCTGTTTTGCGGTAAGCGTAGCCATGATCAGTTGCTGTTTTTAAGTTTTTTGAATGCCTCTCCCAGGTCGCTCAGCTGGCCGGAATAGGTGTCCAGCGCGGCTTTGCACTCATCCAGGGTTAATTTTTCCCTGTCCAGGTATAGCTTATGGTGGCCCTGGGCCAGCTTGTCCAGCCCTTTTGCATAAAGGTCCAGTGCTGCATTCTTTGTTTTTGCAGCCTGCACGGCGGCACGGTAATCCTGTACGGCGCGTACACGTTCCCATTGCGTGGCTTTGGGATCATTGGCGAGGTCTGTATACAGGCCCTGAAGGTAAGCCTGCTGTACCCGTAACTTACCGCCCAGGTTATCCCGGAGGTTGGCTGCCAGTGCTTGGAGCAGTACCTGTACAGAAGAATCAGCACGGCCGATGTATTCCTTTACTTTCTTTTGTTTTTTAGACCCGGCAATAAGATCGGTCAGTAGTCCTGCCAGTTTAGTGGAGGCGTCTGCCTGCTCCGCGCTGATGGTCACACTCCCGAAACTGCCGGCCTGCAGGCCTTTGGAAAGGCCCGTCATTTTGTAATGGGCGGTGCTCTTGTCAGACAGTTTGGCCAGGGCGTCGAAATAAGTATGCAGGGTTTTATAAAGCACGGTGGTTACACTGTCTGCCGTAGCGTCTGCGGCGCATGCGCAGGGCGGTGTGTCCAGTTTCCCGTCGCGCAGGGAATTAATGTTACAGGCGTCTGTACAGGCCTGAGAAAAGCTGTAGCCAAGGCTGTTATAGTTTTCCAGCTGGGTGCCGGAGGCCGTGGCATAGTCACTTACATGCTGAAGATTGATGCAGCTGCCCAGCAGCAGGATACAGGCCAGGAGCGGCACGCAGGCGGCCAGCCAGGGGCGCGTTGGGTGGAGCCGGGGGCGGATAGTGGTGTTCATTTCAGTCAGAACAAAGGTTTTGAAATAAAGGGTTGAATGGATTAAAGGTAGTGCAATTTTACTTCATGCATCAAAGGTGAGCAGGGCATGCTGGCTGGCCGTATGCAGGTCGCGCCACACGCGGTTGATCTCCGTTTCCGGGTTGGCCGCTGCCATGCCACAATAGGGATACACCATATCCACCTGGTGCAGCGCTACCCGCGCCAGGGAGCGACTATGCCGGCTGATGGCAGTCCGCAAAGCTTCCGGTACTATCCGCGCTGCCACACAAGCTTCCCAGGCAGCGGCTACACTGTGGTGCAGTGCTTGGCGCTCCTGATCCAGCAGGGTAGTGGCCTGGTGCCGCACCTGCTGCATAAGCTGGTGCTGTACCCGGGTGGCGCGGGCCTTGGCTTGCAGGTGCTCCGCCGCGACGTCCAGGAAATGAATGGCCATGCCGGCAATATTGGCTGCCAGCGTGGCTTCTGCCAGTTGTAAAAAGGGAAAGTGATAGAGTGGGCTGCTTATCCGTGCGGCGCCTGCATCTATTTTAAAAAGCCGGCTTTCCGGGGTCCATACATCATCCACAGCAAACGAATCGCTGCCGGTGGCCACCATGCCCATGGTATGCCAGGTGGGTTGCAGGGTTACTTCACTGCGCAGGAAGGCAAAGGTAAGCACCTCCTCTGTGCCCGCCAGCTGGCAGTTTGCGGTGAATACCGTAGCATGTTTTACCCCGCTGGCGTACTGCCAGCTGCCCTGCACCCGGTAGCCGTTGTTTTCCCGTATAGCCGTTCCAGTTATAGCGCCACTACCGGCCAGGCATACCTGCGGGTCTGCAAATATTTCCATGGCAAAGGCCGGGTCCATAAAACCACCAAACCAGCCTGCACCCGCACAAAGGGTAAATACCCAGCCCATACTGCCATCAGCCCAGCCCATGGCCTCTTCCAGTGCTACCAGCTGTGGCAGGGAATATTCCAGGCCGCCGTATGCAGCCGGTACGGCAGCTTTCAGCCACTGCTGCTGGTAAAGCAGGTCCAGTTGTGCAGGGTGCAGTTGCCGCAGGGCCTCTGCCGCGGCGGCATGAGTGCGTATGGTATCAATAAAGGTGGCCGGTAGCAGCCCGGATGGGTGTGTCATGCCACAAAAGTAAAAAGAAAACGGGCGCTGCACGAAATGTGCAACACCCGTTTGTTATGGGCGGCAATGTGCGCCGCCGGAAGTTGGCTTTTTACGCTAGTAAATGTCGCGGGTATAACCGTCGTGCCGTTTCAGCGTACCCTCGTGACCGTTATAGGGCACATGCCGTTCGTTGTGCACATATTTCATGTGC